>CAZENH010000035.1:33558-62623 GCA_964513625.1 uncultured Myxococcales bacterium
GATCGCGTCGGCGTCGAGGGCCGCTGCGGCGACCGGCGCCGGTGTTGGTTCCGGCATCTTGTGCACCGGCGCGGCATGTAGGGGCGCATCGCTATGCGCCCCTACGGCCTCCGGCACAGGCTCTGCGTCGATAGCCGCACCGGCTTTCTGCATGGCGAAGCGGATGATGTGTCCCAGGGTGGGGTAGTCCGAGAGCTTCATGTCTTCCTGCTTGGGAATGCCGAAGGCGGCCCGGACTTCAGAGAACGTCTCGGCCTGCTTGACGGTGTCGATGCCCAGGTCGGCCTCGAGATCGAGATCGAGTTCGAGCATCTCGACCGGGTAACCGGTCTTCTGGGCCACGATCCCGAGAATGCGCTCCTCGATCGCGTCGGCGTCGAGGGCCGCTGCGGCGACCGGCGCCGGTGTTGGTTCCGGCGTCTTGTGCTCGGGCACGGCATGTAGGGGCGCATCGCTATGCGCCCCTACGGCGACGCTGGTGTCGGCTGTGGTTTTGGAGGCGGCCGCGGCGCGGGAATAGTCGGTTGTGTCTTTGACGCGCAGAGTCTTGTTGACGATCTCCAGTTCGGGTCCGGCGATGCCCGTGACATCTTGCGTCCAGGCAAGCTGCTCGGCTTCGCGGATACGCTCGCCATTGCCCGGCACACGTTCCATCAGACTTATCGCCAGCTGAGACCCGAAGCCCGCCGCCAATCGCAATGCGTAACGAATGTCGTGATGGCCGCCGCGCGAGAGGTTGAGAGTTCCCAGCTCCGGATCGACTTCCTTGTAGTTGGGTATCGGCGGCACAATCTGGTGCTCGAGCATTCTGACCGCAACCGCGTCCTCGATGCCCACTCCCATTGGATGTCCTGTGAAACCTTTAGTGTTGGCGACTACCAGCTTCTCGGCATCAGGGCCGAATGTGTGCCTCAATGCGTGCACTTCGGCGCTGGCGCTCCCGCCGCGGGCGGGTGTATAAGTCTCGTGCGATACGAAGACCGTCTGTGGCGCTATCTGGTGCCGATCGAAGCCGTGCTCGTGTTCCATGCGTTCGATGAAGGAGTTCATCGTCTCGGCAATGTGTTCGACGTTAAGGCGTGTGCCGTGGAAAGCGCTGTTGACGACAACGGAACCGAGCAGCCGCGTGATTCCGCTGACCCCCCGCCGACGGCTTTCTGATGAATCTTCGACGAGCATGCCGACCGCGCCCATGCCGGGGATCATGCCGTTACGCCGGCGATCGAAAGGCAGCGCGGCCTTTTCCAGGCGTTCCTCGTTGGTAACCGCGCCGGTCGCCAGAAGCCCGCCGACCAGCCAGGGCGCCAAGTTCGGATTGGTAATGTCATCCGCGCCGACGACCAGCACTCGCCGGCAACGGCCAAGGCGAATCCAGTCGGACGCTATTGCCACGGCCTGGGTGGTCGAGGAACAGGCGCCGTTAACCTGGATATTAGGGCCGCGGGCTCCTATCAATTCGGCCATCTGGGCGTGTCCGAATGCCAGCGCCCGGAAAATGAACTTGCGATCGAGCCCGTATCGTTCACCGCGCTCCTGCTCGAGCTGTTCGATTCGCCTGGTGACGGCGTGCAGCGGACCGACATCTTCCGAAAGCAGCCGAAGCTCCGCGATGCGCGCCTCATACAGTTCGTCTCGCTGGCGGCTATTCATCTGTTGCACGAGCTGATCGTAGCCGGGGAAGGCCGAGGCGAAGATGATGCCCGTCTCCGGGGCCAACTCGTCGGGCAGGCGGTAGCCAACAGGTAACCTGGAGCCGGTGCTCGTCTTGCGATGGTGCATCACCAGTGGGATGCCCGCGTCGCGCAAGGCCAGCAACCCGGCGGCGATCGCCAGTCGGGTAGTGATATCGTAAGATTCGACCCGCTTGGGATCGAGGCCGAACTCCTCGGCCAGGTCGAACGGTCCCTTGCGTCCCGTCAACCGGGCGACTTCGTCCGGGCTCTCAATCACTTCGAAGGCCGGACCTCCGGGGGCGTTTTTTATCAGGCGCACTATTCTTTGCCCGGCCATCTTGCGGCGATCGTCCAAGGGAATAGGATCGATACACGCCTGTCCCTCGAGGATACGCTCGGTGTTGTTTTCATCGAAGACGGGATGGCCTACTCCCGGTAATCCCAGACTGGCCCCGCTGATGATGATCTCCGGACCGGCCTCGGGCAACGCCGTGTCCTGGGTGCCGACGGTCGGCATCACATTCTCCGTGGTTGCCGTTTGAACAAATTTCTGTTCGATCTCGGGCTGCGGCAGGCCGGCTGCGGCCAGCGCCGCCATTGCCAGGTTGAAGGATGTCCGGTCGCCCAGCTTGGGATTGTTCGAGGATGTCGAGACGACCTCGGGATCGCTCAGGATATCAAAGGTCAAATTGGCCAGGACACGCTTGGCGCCGACTTCGATGAATACCCGGGCGCCCAACTCGTACATCTTTTCGATGCTCTCGACCCAGCGCACCGGTGAAGCGATTTGTTGCGCCAGCCTGTCGAGGTTGTTGCTCATGGCCGCCGGATCGGGATCGTATGGTTGCGCGTCGACGTTGGCCACCAGCGGGATACGCGGGGGATGAAAATCGAACTTGGCCAGCATCGCCCGCAACGGTTTCATTGCCGGTGCCACGATGTATGAATGGAAGGCATGCGACACCGGAAGCTGGATGGCCCTGATCTCGGCCTGCTTCAAGCGGCGCATGGCTTCGTCGAAAGGAGCACTGGCACCGGCTATTACCGTCTGCCGGCGGCTATTCATATTGGCCGGGACGATTCCCTCGAGACCATCCAAAACCGCGAGGATCTCATCGAATGATGCCAGGGCCGCGGCCATCTTTCCGGGGTCGTCGACCCTGACGCTCGACATCTCACGCGCGCGTGATGACACAGCCCGCAACGCCTCAGGGTAGGACAGCATGCCGGATACCACCAGGGCGGCGTACTCTCCCAGGCTGTGGCCGGCCACCATGTCGGGCCTGATGCCATACTGTTCGAACAGGCGAGCCATGGCAATATCACCTGCCAACATGGCCGGTTGGCAGACGTTGGTGTCTCTGAGCGCCTCGCGGGTTGCCGTGTTGTCTTCAGCATTGATGAATGTACTCAGTGGCTTGCCCAGAATGGGCTCCATGATCCGGTCGGCCTCGCGGAAGGTCTCCTCGACGACCGGTTCCTGCTCGCGCAGTTCCTTGAACATGCCGATATACTGCGAACCCTGCCCCGGAAAGATGAAGGCTACCTTGGCCTCGTGCCCATGGCCACGAAAGATGCCCTGTCCGGCTAAAGCACGCCAGGCGGCGGGATTGTCGCTATCAAGGGCAGAAAGCGCGCGTTGGCCACGCTTGGCACGTTCTTCCTCGCATCCGTGTTCGATGACGATACGCTCCTCGGACGAAAGCACTTCCGCAGCCGGCATAGCTGTGTCTTTTTCGCGAGGCAGGGAAAGAGCTTCTTCCAGCGAGTGTCGTAAAGCTTGCACGTCTGTGGCTCCCACTGCCAGCATCTTGCGTGAAGCCTCGTCCTTTGCGTTTTGCCCGTTGCCTCCTGCCGGAAACGCTCGCGGTTTCTGTGCGGGGCGGTATTCGCCCAGAACGGCGTGGAAATTGGTTCCCCCGAAGCCGAATGCCGACAGGCCGGCAATACGCGGCTTATCGCCCGCAACCTTCCACTTTACAGTCTCTCTGGGTACATAGACCGGAGCGCTATCGAAAGGGATGTCGGGATTGGGTTGTTCGAAGTTTATTGATCCCGGGATCAGTCCATGGTGAATGGACAGGGCCGTCTTGATCAGCGCGGCCGCCCCGGCGGCACTCTTGAGATGACCAATCTGGCTCTTTACGGATCCCATGGCGATCGAGTGCCGTGCGGCACCGGAGCGGCCGTAGAACTCGGCTGCCAGGTTGCCTTCGGCCCGGTCGCCGGCGATGGTGGAGGTGCCGTGGGCCTCGAGCATGGTAACGTCCGCGGGAGAAAGACCGCTGTTTACGTAGGCGCGCTCGAGTGCCAGTTGTTGGCCTGCCGGATTGGGGGCCGTGATTCCCTTGCCCTTGCCGTCCGAAGAACTGCCGAGACCGTGCACAACGGCGTAGATCTTGTCGCCGTCGCGCTCGGCGTCAACCAGACGTTTGAGCAGCAGCATGCCGCAACCTTCGCCCATGACGAATCCGTCCGCGCGTTTGTCGAACGGACAGCTCAGCTTGGCCGACAGCGCTCCAATCTTAGAGAACTTGACGAAGCTGTGCGGGGCCATGCTCGAGTCGGTGCCGCCGGTGAGAACCATGTCGTAACGCTGTTCGGCCAGGCCGTTGATGGCTGCCTCCAAAGCGGCAAGGGACGAAGCGCAGGCTGCGTCGGCGGTGAAGTTTGGCCCGCGCAGGCCGAAGACGTTGGCCACCCTGCCGGCGATGACATTGGATAACTCGCCGGGCATGCTGTCTTCGGTTATCGGCGGCAACCCATCGGTAAACAATGCATGAAACTCGTCGACGATGCGTTCGCGGGTGTCTGCCGGCAGCCCCTCGAAGGTTTGAGACGTTCTCAGGGCACGGGCATAGCGTGGAAAGTAGACCCTGAGATTTGTAGTGTACTGCAGCTCGCCGGCCATGGCATTGCCGATCACCACGGCGGTGCTGTTACGATCGAAATCTTTCTTGTCGTATCCGGCATCGCTGAGAGCCTGTCGAGATGCCTCGACGGCCCATTTCTGGACATCATCCATGGATTCGGCAACCCGCGGCGGGATCCGGTAAGATAGTGAATCGAAATCGAACCCGCGTATGAAAGCGCCTATTTTCGCGTAGCTCTTGTCGGGTGCCTTGGGATCTGGATCGTAGTGATCCTCGGTTAGCCAGCGGTCGCGGGGAACTTCGCGGATGCTGTATTTACCACCACGGATGTTACTCCAGAAAGTGGCCAGATCGTTGGCGTCGGGCATCACTGCGCCGAGTCCGATGATAGCAATGGGAGTGCTGGGTCTGGCAGCGTTCATGTGTTTCTCCTGATTGCAGGTTCCAAATAGTTGCTGCGAATAAGCATCGGCTTAGTCCGCAAAGATTTCACGAGCGACTTCGCCCAGGTCATCGAGCTTGCCCGAAAGGTCCTGGTAGATGCCGTCGACTTCGATCAACTGCACGAAGGAAGTCAGGAATGAACCGGCCAGTGCGCCCGAGCCGGCGATGATTCCCAGCCCCTCGGAGGTGATTTCCTGTGAAACTTGCCGGGACCACAGACGGCTCATGGCGGCCAAGGCAGGTAGTGAGTACCTCGATGTGCCGGGATCCTTCGCAGATACCTTGCGGCAGAAGGCCGCGGCGACTTCCAGGTGTGCACATAACATGCCCAGTGTGAACAAGACGTGCTGGTTGCGTGTCAGCCGTTTTGTACGGCAAACTTCCATTATCTCCGCCAAGGCGCGTGCGCTACGCGCTGCCGGGGCCGCCCCGCAACCCGGGCTTTTCTGTTCGAGCCGATCCAGTTCGGCGGCCAGCTCTTTGTAGTTGGCTCCCTTGGTCATCATGTGCAGGCGCCAGCGGTCCTGGGCTATGCTGCGCTGGCAGATCTCAGTGGTACCCTCGTAGATGCAGGTGATACGCACGTCGCGTTTGAGCTTCTCCACTTCATAGGCGTTGATGTATCCGTAACCGCCGTGAGCCTGGATGGCGGCCTCAGCAGCGGCGTTGCCGGACTCTGTGGCTGTCATCTTGGCCACGGCACCGTCGACTTCGAGACCTTCCTGGCCCGAATCCAATCGTCGGGCGACATACTCGATGTGCGCCCGCGATGCTTCGAGCGCTACGGCGTGAGGAACGATAAGCTTGTGTGTCCAGCCTGGTTTCTCGCACAGCAGTGAGCCGCCCTGATATCTTTCCTTGCCGTATTCGATGGCTCTTTCAAGGGCTATCACGCCGACCCCCAGTCCGAAGGAGGCCACCATCACCCGCGTATAGCCGAAAACCATGGCCGCTTGTCTGAGGCCCTGGCCCTCGATGCCGCCGAGCAGATTGGCGGCCGGAACGCGGACATCTTCGAGGCTGATTGGTGTCGTGTTCGAGGCACGGATGCCGTGCTTAATCTCCGGAGGCCCGGGATCGAAGCCCTTCGTTCCCCGCTCGACCACGAAGAAGGACGGCCCGCCCGGGGCCACGGCCAGAACGGTGTACAAGTCGGCGATACCGCCGTTGGTGATGAACTGCTTGTTGCCGTTCAGTAAGTAGGCCGTGGTTCGGCCGTCTTCGATGACTGGTGTGGCTTTGGTTTTTATATGAGCCAGATCGGAACCCGCCGAAGGTTCGGTGACCGCGTAGGCCACAACCAGGCCCTTCTCTGCCACCTGGCCCATCCAGTGTTTCTTTTGTTCGTCGGTACCGCCTACTCTGATGGGGTCGGTTCCCAGTGATACACCCAACAAAGAAGTGGCGATTCCCAGGTCGATTCCGGCGACCAGTTCGGATATCTGGAAAATCTCCATGGCTCCGCCGCCCAGCCCACCGTAGGCGGTCGGGATGAAGGCCAGATGCAGTCCGACATCCGGGCCAAGAAGTTCCCTGATCAACTCTTCGGGACAGCGTTCTTCCCGGTCGAAAGCCAGGCGGGTATCGATATCAAGGCGTTTCTTGGCGAAACTTTTTATGGTAGACAAGACGAGATCGAGTTCTTCTTTATCCATCTCCGGCTGAATCATTTCATACTCCCTTTTTAAAAGACCGCTACTCACATGAAACCGTAAATAATTAGGTCGGTTATGAACTACAAACCGGCCTTGTGTTTGTCATGAGTTGGACCGCCTATATGCAAAAAATGTGCCTTATTGTTAACGGTTTGATTTTACAGGATTACACGCAGTGTCATACACTTCCGGGAAGTTGTTTTTCTACTATGGGTGTGAAATGGTTTTTACAAAACTTCGATCCGACCTGCCGGTTTCTTATATTCTGTTTTATAATCAGCGAATAAGCATATTTTCGAGACACGGCCAGCGTTTGTTCAGATAGGTGTCAATGTGCGAAAAGGTGGTGGCAGGTGCGTTCCTGACTTCACTGTTCACTGGTTGGATGTTTGTGTCCCTTGTACGAAATGGAGTAGAATCGGCGATATGTCTCGTAAACAGACAGGTCCAGCGAGGAGCGAGCGGCCAGTTCGACTGCTTGGTGCCGTAGTAGCGGGCGACTTGGAGGCCTGGAAACGTTTTATTACCGAATACTCAGGATTCTTTTACTCTCTGGCCTGGCGCTACGCCCGTGGCGATCGTGACACCGCCTCTGAGCTAGTGCTATGGGCCTTAGAGGGACTACGTAAGCCCGGAGCAGACGGCAAAGAGTTCTACCGCTTGCGCAACTATCTGGATTCTATCGGCGATTTCGGAAGACGGAGCAAGTTCAGCAGCTGGCTGGCACTGGTGGTGAAGAACCTGTACAGAGACTGGTACCGGGGGCGAGAGGGACGCCGGACGCTGCCCAAGGAAGTCAAGGGATTGAGTGTACTAGGGCAAGAGGTGTTTAGTCGCTTGTTTTGGGAGGGTCTTACAGAGGACGAGGCATTCGAAACGCTCAAGGGCTCGCACGCGGATCTCACCCGTCCTGATTTCGACCGGCAACTCGATCTGTTGGCGAACAAGCTCTCGGACAGAAACCTTTGGAATATTTACCAGGATCTCTTGCGTCGCGTACCTCCCTTGAGTCTGGACCGCCCGCGCCCGGGAGAGGATCCGCGACCGATCGAAGTGGCCGACCTGAGTCCATATGGCAGACCGGATCTCCTGCTGCAAATGGCCCGGGACGGAATCCTGGCAGAGAAGGTCGCCTGCGAACTGGTCGCAGCCGTGAACTGCCTGCCTGCTGTGACTCGTAACGTGCTGATGTTTCGGATGCTGCGAGGGCTTTCGGGGGCAGAGACGAAAAAGGTCATGGGCTTTCGAAAACGGCAGCGAGTATACGACGAGTTGAGCAAGGCCAGGCGACACGTGAAAACACGTCTCGCTCGAGCCGGAATCGGACAGGAACAGGTGCGACGCGTCGAGGGTTGGCTGGATGACTGTTTGCAAGAAAAAAGTTAGAAATTTGCTCCAGATCCTTTCGGGACTTCCGTCGTGACAAAAAGCGGAAGAGAGCGTGTCAAGTCAGGAGGTGGTATGTGAGTTGCCTTTCAGTCGAAGAGTTAGCCGGCCTGTATGACGGTATTTTCTTTGCCGAAAAAGCTTTGCGATTACGCAACCACTTGGCCATGTGCCAACGCTGCTGCCACGAGTTTAGCCTGCTTGTCGACATGCAGAAACAACCCTTGCCGCGTGCTTTCTCAGGACAAGTTCCAAAAGAAATTGTCTCACAAGCTATGGAAAAACGTAGTGTCCCGAAGCTGGGCAAGACTGTTTCAGCGCCGAATCCACTGCGAGGGCGAATCAGCGACAACAATTCATAGCCTGGCAAACCGCCCGTATTTCCACATACAGATCTGCTATCACCTTCCGTCTTGAGTAGTTGAAGGGACTGGAGGTGATTACGATGTTTTCAGCATGCGTAGCTTCGCTAGGCGCAAGGCTAACGAAAACCGTGCGTGCCGTAAGACGCCTGGTTTTGATGGGCATCTTTCTGATCGTGGCGGGTTCGATGGTGCAGGGGAGCGGTGTCTTGGCATCGGAGGGCGACAGCGTGGACAATCTGTCAGGTCCAAGCGAACCAGGAGAAGAGAACACGATTAGGCAGATCGTAGCCAGTGGAGCGGAAAGGTTCCAGGTGCTTCTCTCGTCGGGTAGCAAGGCCGGGTCGGTTGCAGTGGTCAGCGGAATGGACTGTCTGAAGCTCAGGGCAGCTTGCGATCAAATAAAGGCCGGGCGGATTGAGGAGGCGACCGTGTCGATTCGGGCGCGGATCGCTGCCGGAGAGGATAGCGTAGTGCTGCGAGTGGGCCTGGCTAACGTACTCTTCATGCAAGGTGATCAGCTTGGAGCCGCGCGTGCCTACACCTGGGCAGCAGCGGCCTTTCCGAAAAATCCCGATGTGATGAACGGCATCGGCAATATCTTCGTCGAGTTGCAACAGCCCCAGGATGCAATCCGTGAATTCCGGGATCTGGCCAAGAAGCCGGGTTACCTGGCGGTGGCTCACAATAACATGGGGCGGGCTTTAGCCGCCGCCGGGAAAATGCAAGAGGCACTGATCGAGTATGCAAAGGCTTCGCATGCAGAACCCGGATTGTTCGCGGCAGCGTACAATGGTGCCGGGACCCTGCTGGCCAGAAACGAGTATCATCAGGCCGCGTCTCTTTTCAGGCATGCTGCACATTTGGCTCCGGCGGTCGGACGGGCATACCTGTTCGAAGGGTTGGCTCATATGGGAGACGAGAATCCAGTTCTGGCTGCAGTGGCCCTCTTCAGGGCCTCGGAACTGGGCGTAGCTGATCGGGCGCTGAATCTGGCGCTGGGGCTTACCTGCCAGCAACTCGGGCTGAACGAGGAGGCGGCGCTGAGACTAAGGCGCGCAATCGAACAAGATCCGGCAGAACCCAAGGCTTACCAGGTTCTTTCCGTAAGTCTTGTGCGCCTGGGCAAATTGGCCGAGGCCGCAGATGTTCTCGAAAGAGGGTTTACCAAGGCTGCAAAGGATCCCGATGCGCATTTCACCCAGGGTCTGAAATTGTTTCTGTGCGAGCAACCTCAGTTGGCCGCACAACACTTTATGCGTGCAATTGCAATGGGTCGCCGCGAGCCGGACTCTTTCTTCGCTCTGGGCCAGGCGTTGCTCCAGGCCGGCCAGACGAAGTCCGCGATTCGCTCCCTGTCTTTGGCGGTTGGCCTGAGCCCTGAGTCCGCCGCGGCTCATTTTGCGTTGAGTGTTGCCTTGGTGCATGACGGCAACCTGGCCGGCGCAGTGCTCGAGATGAAAAAATCGGCTTCTCTGGACCCGGCGGACGAGGATACTCAACTGGTTCTCATGGATCTGCTGCGCAGGACGAGGGATTTCAGCGGTTGTGCCGTTGTAGGGAAGAAGATCGTCGAACGCAACCCGGAGCTGGTTTCAGCGCGCTTCGATATTGCCCTGTGTCTGGCACAATCGGGAGATTTCGATCGCGCGGCCGAAAGCATGAACGACGCACTCGATCATGATATCGACGGGGACGAACTACCGCAGGTCTGGAAGAAGCTCGGGGGGCTTGCCAATGAGGATTCGACCGAACCCGGACCACATCTGCTTCTAGCGCTGATTAACTCCAGACGCGGCAACTGGAACACCGCCGTGCGAAACCTGGAGCGTTTTATTCTCCTGTCGCCTTCGCAGCGCTGGAACCGGAAAGCGCTTCAGATGATTCACGAACTTGTGCCGCACCGCCAAGAGCCTTGTCGAGCTTGTCGCGCTGGACCTTGAATTCGGCCAAAGCGTTGCCCGTAAGCCGCCTGTGTTCGGTTTCGTCCACTTCGAAAGGATCAAGCAGGCGGTTGTCCCTCCCGTGCAACTCGTAGTGCAGGTGGGGCGCAGTGGAGTGACCAGTATTTCCCGAGCGGGCGATGAGCGTGCCGGCCTCGACTACCCGTCCGGGTCTGGCGATCGGCAGGATTTCGCTCAGGTGCAGGAAATATGCCCGGATCCCCGATTTCATGTAGAGCAGTTGAAGGCAGTTGCCATTTCGATGAATGTTGAAATTCCGCCGTTCAATACGGGCCCGGTATGGACTGACAACCTGGGTGCCCTCATCGGTCTTGAAATCTACGCCATGATGCTTGCGGCCGGCCATATTCATGCGCTCGGTGATCTGCTCGTAGTCTTCGATTGGCGAATGCTTCAAGTGCAGCTCGATCTCGACGCCGTCACGATCGTAATAACGTCCATAGTCCGATCCCCGGGCTTTGTAGAAGTATGCGGCGAGTGTCTTCGCCAGCTTCGAGCTAGTGTAATGCAGGGCCAGCACTTGCATGTTCTCCGGGTTCTCGGCGGGTTGGTAGAGGACCTGCGCCCGATCGCCGTGCATGACATCGCGGCGCAGATCTAGCCACCACACCATGATGCGTCCCATATGGGCGTTCAGGACGTCCGCTTCATGTCCCTTGATCTCGCGGGCCAGAGTGGAATAGAGCGAGCCCTTGACCGACACGTCCAGCTTCCGCAGTTTGTCTTCAGTCTTGGGAGTGTCCTTTGAAGCGTCCCTGTTTCCGGATGGTTCTGCGGTTAAAGGTGTTACGGCATGCGAGTCAGCCTCACGATCGCCCGCCGCCGTTGCATTCGTGCAGGGCACGGTCCTGGCAACTTCTCGAGGCTCGCTAGACTGCCCTATGAAAAATCCTCCGGCTCCACCCAGTGCGATACCGACAATCAGGCAAATGCCCGCCGCCCGATGGCCACCAGAACGCCCCGAGCCGATCTTGGAGATTGGTTGTAGTACCGACAAGAGTTATGGCCCCGCTTCAGTCACCCGTTGCCCCGACCACGCGATTGCGGCCTTGGTCCTTGGCGCGGTAGAGCGCCTTGTCCGCCCGACGGAAGATCTCGGCACCGTCCAGTTCATCCGACGTCTGGGTGGCCACACCCACGCTGACGGTGATTTCCCCCGCCGGCCGGCCCCCGAGGCTGTGCGACTCAATGTATGCCCGGAGCTTCTCGGCCACCAGGAGACTCTCCTCAGCGGTAGCCCCGCCGGTGAGCAGCACAACGAACTCTTCGCCGCCGTATCGGGCAACCAGGTCTTCGGTGCGCACGCGGTCTTTCAGAAAGGCGGCCAGGTCACGGAGAACCATGTCACCGCATTCGTGGCCGTGACTGTCGTTGCAGCGCTTGAAATAATCGATGTCGAACATCAGAAGGGCCAAAGAGCGTCCGATACGCCGTGCGCGGGCCACTTCCTGTTCAAGTCGCTGCTCGTAGTGACGCCGGTTGAAGACGCCGGTCAACCCGTCCAGGGCCGCCATGTCCTTGATGCGTTGATGGAGGCGCGCACGCTCGATGGCTATTGCCGCCAGGTTGCCGACGGTGGTCAGTCCGCGCAGTTCCTCTTCATGAATGTCCCGCTTGTTGTAGATATTATCCGCCAAAATTATTCCGATGACCGAGTCGGCCAGCAGCAATGGTACGGCCGCGACCTTGGCAAAGTGCATCACCTTGCCGCCCGAAGCGGGTGGCGGCGCAAAGACGGCGCGCAGTGTGTTGGAGAAAAATGCCTTCTTCGAGGCGGCGCAGCGGGCCACCAGGGCCTGTACGGGGACATCCTCGCCCTCTTCGGGAGTGGGCGGTGCCGAGGCGGACAACGGCATTGAGAAACCGGCCAGTTTCTTGGCCAGGTTTTGCGTTCGTGGATCGATGCTGGCAGCCTGGAATGCGTCAAGCAGCGTCGGCAAATCGAGCTCGTGTTTTTCCATCTCCTCCCAGATACGGTGCGCATCTTCCTCATCGCTGGGACCAACGGCCGTGGATGCCCGGACCTCCTTGCTGTCCTGGTCGGCTAAAAAGAGAAAGGCTCGATTGAAGTTGAGTCCATCTCCGTGGGTTATTCCGGAGAGGATGATGTAAAGAACCTGATCCAGGTTCAAAGTGCCCAACATGGCGCGCGTTACCGTCAGTTGAAAACGCAGTTCAGAAAGATGATGATTTTCTCGGGAAGCACTCATTTTCAGGTCCTTGCACAGTTTTGCAGAGAATATCTTTCGGGCCGGGAATTGTCCATTGTTTTGTTGTCTCGTCTTCAGTGCTGCAGCGTCGCGGCCAGGCGCTTGGTGGCCAGCAGCAGGTCGAGGGCTTCAAGGACATCTCCGCAAACGATATCGGCGGCATTGATTGCTTTCGGACACGCGCCTTCCGGCCCGATGACCGCGATGCCCAGGGCAGACTCCGCTAGCATCTGGACGTCGGCGCTGCCGTTGCCGATGGCCGCGACATTCAGGGGTCCCAGACGCCTCACGAATTCGGCCTTCTCTAAAGACTGGTCGGCCGATTTCAGCACCTTGAGCGCCAGGTCGAAACGCCTGGTCTCATCCGCCACTGTGCCGTGAAAATCCGCCGTGCAAATGTAGAGGCGGGCTTTGATTGATAATTTCATCAGCCGCTCTTCGACTCCATCGAGCAGGCGGCCGTCCATCGCCAGGGTGCCGTTGAAATCGAGCACCACGTGCTCGATGGACCGCCGACCCCAGCCGGGCGCGTCAATTTGTATCATGTCTTCCTCCCAGACGGCTCAGTAGACAACTACTTCAGCTTGCGCGAAAGTGTGTTGCGGCCGATGCCTAAACGCCGGGCGGCCTCGGTGCGATTGCCACCGCAGGCATCGAGCGTGCGAAGAATATGATCGCGCTCGACTTCGAAAAGCGGCGTACCGGGTGGATACCCGGTCGCCTGGGGCACGGGCGTTGCCGCAGCGGGCAACGACAGCAAGTCTTCGGTGATCGACTCGCCCGTCGCAAGGATCACTGCGCTCTCGATACAGTGTTCGAGCTCGCGTACGTTGCCCGGCCAATCGTAGGCGCAAAGTCGTAGCAGGGCCGCCTCGCTCAAGGTTCGCGCCTGCCGACGGTGGCGGCGGGAGTACAGATCGAGAAAATGCCCCGCCAGGCGCTCGATATCCTTGGGACCACGTTCGTACAAGGAAGGTACACGCAGTTCGAGCACTCGCAGGCGATAGTAGAGGTCTCGGCGGAACGAGCCTTGCTCTACCTTGCCTTCCAACTCGGCATTGGTGGCCGAGATTACGCGAACGTCGGCCCGCAGTGTTTGCCGGCCGCCCAGGCGCTCGAAGGCGTGCTCTTGCAGAAAACGAAGCAGCTTGCCTTGCAACTGCAACGGCAAGTCGCCGATCTCGTCGAGGAAGAGGGTGCCGCCGTTGGCCAGTTCGAACTTGCCCTCCACCCGTCGCTCTGCTCCGGTGAAGGCGCCTCGCTCGTGACCGAACAGCTCACTCTCGATTAGCCCGGCCGGCAGCGTAGTGCAGTCAACGTGCACCAGCGGTCCTTCGCAGCGTTCGGAGTTGTCGTGGATGGCCCGGGCAACAAGGCTTTTGCCGGTTCCGCTGTCGCCGCGAACGAGAACCGTGACATCGGCGCCTGCGGCCGCAAGTATGCGCGTATAAAGCTCCTTCATCGGCGGGCTCTCGCCGATGATATTGTTGAAAGGGCCATCCACCAGGACACCCCGGGCGCGGTCGCCTATGGGTCTGAAGGATGTCTGTTCGAGGGCCTGCGCAACCTGCTCTGCAAGATCCTCGAGCAGTTCTTTGTCTGCTGCCCCGAAGTTTCCACGCTTGCGGTTCAGAACCTGAAGCACGCCGCGGATAGCACCCTCGTTGTCGCGGATCGGCACCACTAACATGTTGCGGGTTTTGAAACCGGTTGCCTTGTCGACACCCGGGAAAAAGCGGGCGTCGCTAGCGGCGTCGGGGACGATCACAGACCGGCCTGATTCGGCCACGTGTCCGGCCAGGCCCTGGCCGGCGGGCAGGCGAATCTCATCGAGTTCAGGTAAGTGGGCCACCCGGCTGTGCAACTCGCCGGTGACGGCGTCGACCAGATAAAGAGTCCCGCGCTCGGCGGCAAGCTCGGCAACCACGCGGTCGACCATTGCCCGGAGCAGGCGATCTTTGGTGACTTGTTTCGAAAGCATGGAGGCTACGGAATGCAGCACCGATGGGCTTTCGCTCTTCAGCATGGGCACATGTTATTAGCAGCCGGAGCGCGAGGCAAGCCCAATGAGCCGCGAATACTTCTCAAGCCCCGAGAATTGACCTGACTTTGGCGGATAGCGACTGGATCGTATACGGTTTCTGGATTATCCCCTGGCAAGCGCTTTGACCGAGTTCGGGAAACTCCGCTTGGATGTCGCAGCCTGTCGAGAAAAGAATCTTCTGGTGCGCGTCGATACTGGTAATGCGCCTGAAAACCGCACGTCCATCGATATGGGGCATGACCAAGTCCAGAATCAGCAGATCTATTTCCGGGCCGATTTTTTCGTAGATCTCGATTGCCTGCGCCCCGCCGGCGGCAGTCAGGACTCGATATCCCAATTTTTCAAGCATGGCCCTGCTGGCATCCCGGACCACCTCGTCATCGTCGACTGTCAGGATGGTGCCGCTGCCGCGCTGCACCTCGAACGATCTGGCCGGCTCGTGGCAGGAAGGTTCTTCGCAAGCGGGAAGAAAGATGTCGAAGATTGTACCGCGACCCGGTTCGCTCTCGACGGTGATGAATCCGCCGTGCCGGTTGATGATCCCGTAGGCCGAAGCCAGTCCGAGGCCGGTGCCGACGCCGCGTTCCTTGGTGGTGAAAAACGGTTCGAATATCTTGTTCTTGGTCAGAAGATCCATGCCGCAGCCGTTGTCTTGCACCCTGACGCGCACATACTTGCCGGGTTCTGCCGAATAAAGTTCCGCGGCTTGAGCGTCCAGCAGCTGATTGCTGGTCTCGATGGTCAGGTCGCCGCCTTGAGGCATGGCATGCCAGGAGTTGACGAAAAGGTTGATCAAAACCTGGTCCATCTGGCCGCTGTCGACCTCCACGGGCCAGACATCTTTCTGCAGCTTTTCGTGTATCGTAAGCCGCTTCTTGGCGCGCCCGAACATCTCGATGTTGTTCTTGGCCAGGATGTTCAGGTTGGTCGGCATGGCGTCATAGCTTCCGCGCCTTGCGAAGCCCAAAAGCAGCCGGGTCAGATTGGCGCCCTTGCCGATCTGCTTTTCGATTTCCGTCAATCTCGAAAACAACACGCTGTCCGAATCGATTTCGGAAAGCAGGAGAGAGACGTAACCCTGAATACCCATCAATAGATTGTTGAAATCGTGGGCGACACCGGCAGCCAGCGTGCCCACGGCCTCCATTTTCTGCGCCTGGTAGAATTGGGCCTCGAGACGCTTCTTGTGCGTTTCATCTTGAAAGATTGTCATGACCAGGTTTTCGTCTCCGATGTGTATGCGCCTGGCGAACATGTGGGCATGGATATCAGAGCCGTCCTTGGCTCGAAAAATCATCGGCAGCCCGTTGACCTGGTCGTGTTCCAACAATTGATCGAGGAATCTTTTGCGGTCGTCGCCCGAGTAGAAGCCCATCTCGGTCGTCTTTCGTCCAATCAGCTCGCTTCTTGAAAAACCGGTGATTTGCTCGAAACAGGCATTTATGTCCACGATTTTACCCGAAGACTCTTCCGTCAGTGCAACCGCATTTGGAGACAGATCGAAAACCGTCTTGAAGCGCTGCTCGCTTTCTCTCAAGGCGGCTTCGGCTTCTTTGCGGCGACTGATATCCCGCAGGACGCCCCTGATGCCTATGATCTTCCCGTCCTTCAACAACGGACCCGAATGAACTTCTCCATAGAAACAAGAACCGTTTCGGCTGAAGAATTTCCTTTCGGCAACCAGCGTCTGGCCCTCGAGAATCAGCTGAATATCGCGGCGCGAGGGTTCGCGGTCTTCTTCGGAAATCAAATCCCTGATATTGAGGTCATCGAGCGACTCATCCTCGGCGTATCCGAACAAGCGGCGGCAGGCCGCGTTGGCGTAGGTCAGCCTGCCCTGCAGGTCGAACTCGTAGACACCATCGAGTATCGACCACAGCCTTTGCTTATCATCGAGCCAGACTTTGTCTTCCTCTCTTTGATCCATCATCACACGCACCTCCGACCCCTCTGACACACATCACCGACCCCTCTGAAAACTGCACACGCCCGAGGATACAACATGTCAAACCCGGGCGCTATTCCTTACGCTGTCGCGACGCGATTCGCGGCGCGCGGCTAACTCGAGGTAGGGCGCGACAACTTTGTTCTTTGAAGCCGCGGTTCCGTCGTAGGTCACGGTGACTACCGGCACACCGGTCTGGCGCTCGATCTCACGCGACATGGCCTCGGTCACCAGCGAGGGGCAACAGAAGGCCGGATTGCTCTGGACGAAGAGTGCCAAATCCGGGTAACGCTCCACCAGGTGGAAGATTTTCAGCAAGTTATCGAAACTCTCGCCGGTGTGGTAACCGCTGACATGAAAGCGCGCCAGGATTTCCTCGCTCTTTAGGCCTTGAGCGGAGGGCTTCAAGTCTCCAAGCACCCGGGCGAACTCCCGGCGGAATGGAAGCTCGAGCAGGTCCATGCCAAAGGCGAACGGAGCCGACAGCAACACGTCCTTGTAAAGGCCCTCGCGCAGCCATTTTCGCAGGTACGGCTTGGCGATGATGCGGATGTAATCGGAATACGGGGTGGTGACAACCTCGCCGCCGTGCGCCTCGATGACCCGGATCAGGTCCTGGTTCAGCACGTCGTTGTCGCGCGAGTAAAGATCGCCGAAGATGGCCACTTTCGGCCGCCGCTCGCCTGCCGTTTCGATCGCCAGAAAATTATCCACGACCCGGCGGACGGCCTTCATTTTTGGCGTCCGGCCCAGGATCGCACTGCGAAATACCTCTAGTCCGTATCTTGTGGCGCGATCGGTTTCCCCGGCCCGCACCTCGTAGGGCCTGAGACGGCACTGCATCCGCCGCAACATGCCGCCGAAAAGATAGGCGAAGAAGGCGTTCAACGTGGCCCGCGGCGAGACGTCTATTGCGCTGGTCTCGCCTTCGTAGATTGCTGCTCTTTCGAAGCCGCCGCCGATGGTCTCGAGTAAACCCTTGGCATACTGCGGGTAGAAGCAGATGTTACAGCCGATCGAGGAGCACGGCAGCCACAGGGCGCAGCGGGCCGGGTCGAGATCTCGGGCGCGAACCGTCTGGGTAAACTCATGAACGATGATGCTGATCGGTATGCATTGGCCGGTGTTGTGAGACAGGCTCTGCTGGATCAGATCGTGGCTCTCGTCTATCAGTTGGGCGTCGATGCCCACCTCGCGCAGGCCGGCTATAAAAAGCGGACTGGCCAGCGTGTCCCAAGGCGGCACCAGCAAGGTTTGGCCGTCCAGATCGCGCGTCATTTTCGGCACGCGCGGCAGGCGAGTGCGGTCGGCCGCAGGCCTGGCGCCGTTGTAGTGGTTGCGGAAAGATTGCAAGGCCGCCTCAATGCGTGTCTCGTAGCCAACATGTGAATCGTGCTCGTCGAGTTGCAGAATCAAATGGGGCTTTCCGCGCGCGTTCATCAGGCGCCGGAAGTACTCGATTATGCAGGCATCCGGCGTGCACTTGAAGGAAGTCAGCATTATCGGGTAGAGCCCGGGCGTGCGGGCCACTCTGTCGGCCGCGGCCAGCATCTTGCGGACGTTGTGCCACTTGGCCGCTCGCAGCAGATCGGCTATCTCGCGCGTGTCGTCCGCCGCGGAAGGCGCCAGCATGTCCTGGTAGAAAACCTTGATGCCCATCCGGGACAGGATGTCGGGAATACCCTTGTTCATCCGCGGATCGTTGACGGTATAAGGCCTGCCCAGCAGCACCACGGCCAGTTCTTCCCGCCCGGCCAACTGTTCTTGCATGACCAGCGGCCAGCTTTTCAGGCGCCCGTCGAAAAAGGCCCGTGCCTTTTTATAGGCCCGGACCACCTGCGATCTTTTCAGGCCCGGTCCGAGTGCGCGCACAAGCGAGCGGTGCAACTCGGACCATGAACCGAAGGTTTTTGCGCCGACGTGCAATGCGGGCGTCAGGCACTTTTCGGCCAATCCCTCAATCTGCAGGTTGGCTGTCAGCGAGGGCGCATACTGGGTGTAGTAACAGTACTGACATCGCTCGCCCCTGGAACGTTCGGACTCGAGATAAAAAGGCGTGAAGACGAAATCTGCGCGCTCGGCCAGATTCACAACGTTCGCGTGCCAGGCGGATATCGGGGCGCAAAATTCAGCCTGGGCGAGCTGCTTGCCGCGGCCGACCGGGTCGTCGAGTTTTTCGCTGGTAAGCGTGCGCACGCCGAGTTCATCGAAGAACTTCTTCCAGAAGGGCAACTCTTCGAGCATGTAGAGAGCGGCCGGAAGACCGATGCGTACTTTGTGTCTCCCGGATCTGCCTGAAAACCGGAAGTGGCGCGCGCGGGCTTTTTGCAGATCGAATCCCGAGCAGTTGGCTGATACGAAATGCTCGTCTTCGGGATCGCGCCCGCACAGGTAGCCGTAGCCCACTTGCTGCCCGCGCACCTCGGCGATGCGCAGCTTGCAATGGTTCTGGCACAGATCACATATCTCTCCGCGTACCGGGATGTCCTCGGTGTAGAGATCGAGGCCCCGGAATAAACTCGTGCCGAGTGAGTTCCCGGCCTGCGAGCGCAGCTCGATTGCCGCGCCCAGCGCGCCCGTCAGGTGACAGTAACGCGAAACCCGGATCGGTTTGCCGAGTTTCTGCTCGAAGGCGGCAACCAGTGAGCGATTCTTGGCGGTGGCGCCCTGGAAGCAAATGTGCTTGCCGATGCTTCCCACCCGAGCCACCTTGAGCAGGTAGTTGTCGCGCACCGCGTGCAGCACCGAGCACAGCACTTCGTCGAGCCCATAACCGTCGGACAAGAACTGGTTGATGTCGCGTTCCATGAAAACCGTGCAGCGGTCGCTGGCCAAAGGAGCCCGGCTTCCGGCTGTGCGCTCGGAAATCTCTTCAAGCGAGCACTCCAGGCGCGCCGCCTGCTCTTCGATGAAGCTTCCCGTCCCGGCCGCGCAAACATGGTTCATAATCGACTGCGTGACGCTGCCGTTCTGCAGGGTCGTGAACTTGGCGTCCTGCCCGCCAATCTCGATGATCGTATCCACTTGCGGATCGAGCAGCACCGCCGCGCGGGCGTGAGCGGTAATCTCATCGAGAATCAAATCCGCGCCTATTAAGGCGCCGATGAACTTTCGCCCCGAGCCGGTGACTCCGGCGCCGGCTACATTCAGGCCGATCCCGGCCCGCTGCGACCAGTCGCTGATTGCCTCGAAAATGGCCAGCACCGCCGCCAGCGGTCGTCCCGCGGTTCGAGTGTAGAAGCCGGCCAGCACGCCAATGTTCTCGTCGCCAGGGCCGGGCTGATCTGTCCCGTCGACCCGCAACAGGGCCGCCTTGGTGGAGGTGGAGCCGATATCCACTCCAAGGAAAAGCTCGTAACTAGCGCCTGCTTCTACGGGATGATAGATGTCGACTTCCACTCCCGCCGAAGACTTCGCCCGGCGCGGCTGATAGATGCGGGTCTCCAGGCTGGAAAAATCGGGGTAGGCGCCGCGTGTCGTATCGAGGGGCGGATAGTAGGTCTTATTCAGCTCGCGTTCCCGGCAAACGATTTCTTTTAAAGGCAGTTGCGCGCCGTCGGTTGTTTCCAACTCGCCACGCCTCTGGGCGGCAAGCAGATCGAGGGCGGCCCCGTAAGCTCCGTAGACAGAAGCCTGCTCGTCGACCAACAGCGGACGATCCAGCAGTTGCTGCATGTGCTTGGCGACGGCCGGGTTTTTGGCCACACCGCCGGCAAACACAATGGATCCGGGGGGAGGAACACTTGCAAACAGGGCATCGTGCACGTTGGCCGCCAAGCCGCGGCACAACCCGTCGCAGATGGCCTCGATGGAAAAGCCTTCCTGCTGCGCGTGGACCAGGTCGGTCTTTGCGAAAACGGCGCAGCGAGTGGCGATGCGCGGACTGTCGCCGTAGCTGCGCATGGCGGTAGCGGCTAACTCGGAGCTATCGGCCAGGCCCAGTCGCCTGGCCTGCTGGTCGAGAAAGCTACCGGTTCCCGCGGCGCAAAGACTGTTGAAACGACTCTCGCGGTAGCTGCCGTCGGGCCTGAACAGCGACAGGCTGAACTTCTCACCGCCCACCAGTAGTAAGGCCCCCAGCCCTGGATGAAGAGCTTGGGCTGCGCGGATTGCGGCCACCAGATTGTCGACTTGCCGCGTCGATCGGATCAACGAGGGCGTCGAGGTCGTTGCGGCAATCAATCCCGCTTGTGAATCGGATATTTCGGACAGGCAATCGGCAAATACTGCGGCGATGTTTCCAGAATGAGTCCGGCTTACAGAGCGCAAGATACGACCGCGTTCGTCGACCTTGGCAAGCGCCATGCTGACCGCGCCGACATCGACGCCTAAAATGCCGGTTTCCGCGTTCAATGATTCTCCAGAGAGTACGCTTCGGGCTCTCATTCCAGCCGGCCCGCCGCCTCCTCCACTTCGGAAAGCAACTCGCCCGAGCGCAGCACTTCGACCATGGCGTTGTGATCGTCGAACAGCGGGCGATCGTCGTCGAGATGCTTTACATGCCGGCGGACTACTCGATGCGCAGCGGCTACGCCCCGACCGGGCTTCAGCGGCGCGCGCAAGTCGAGGGCCTGGGCGCCGGCGATCAGTTCTATGGCCAGCACGCCCAGGCCGTTTTCGTGTATCTGGCGCGTTTTGAGCGAGGTATTCATGCCCATCGAGACGAAGTCTTCCTGATCGGCGGCGGCCGGGATCGACTGGTTGGCGGCGGGCTGGCTCAGTATGCGGCTCTCGACGCACAACATGCCGGCGGTGTACTGGCTGAGCATCAGACCCGAGTGCATTCCGGCACCTTCGGTCAAGAAGGGAGGCAGGCCGATCGACAGGGCCGGGTTCATCAGCCGGTTGAGTCTTCTTTCGGAAAGGACCGAGATCATCGAGACAGCCGTACCGACCATCTCGGTCGGCAAGCTTACCGGAGTACCCTGGAAATTGGCGCCGGTAAGAACCGTGTCGTCCTCCCAGATGAAAACGGGATTGTCGCCCACGCCGTTCAATTCGATCTCGATCTGCGAGCGGGCATAGGCCAGCGCGTCGCGGGCGGCTCCGGTTACCTGGGGAGTCGAGCGCATCGAGTAGGCGTCCTGGACCTTTTTGCCCTTCTGGGCCAGGATCTCGGAACCCTCGGTCAGCTTGAGGATGTTGCGGGCGGAGGCGACCGCTCCTTGGAATCCGCGCTCGGTATGCAGGCGCGAGTCGTAGGGTTTCATGTTGGCCTTGAGACACTCGAGTGTTGTGGCCGCGCCGATCTCGCTGATTTTCAGAAAACGTTCGACATCGTAGGCGACCATGGCGGCTATGGCCGTGAGCATGTTGGAGCCGTTGATCGATGCCAATCCGTCACGGGCCTCGAAGGTGATGGTCTGGATGCCGGCCTGCTGCATGGCTTCATGGCCCGGCATGCGTTTTCCCTTGTAGAAGGCCTGGCCCTCGCCGATCAAAACCAGGGCCAACTGGGCCATGGGCGCCAGGTCGCCGCAGGCTCCGACCGAACCTTTCTCGCAGACCACCGGGGTGACGCCCTTGTTGAGCATTTCGACGAAAGTCTTGGTGACGATTGGACGCTGGCCCGAGTGCCCGTGGCAGTGAACATTGATGCGCGAGGCCATGGCGCCGCGCACGACCTCTTCCGGCATGGGCTTGCCGATCCCGGCAGCGTGGCTGTAGACCAAAAAGCGCTGGTACTTCTGCACCTGATCGTCGTCAAGCACGACTTCCGAAAACTCGCCGATGCCGGTGTTGACGCCGTACATGATCTCGTGGGCGTCGATCTTCTTCTGCAGCATGGCGCGACAGTTGGCGATCTTCTCCCAGCATTGCTCGGCCACTTCAACCGTTTGGCGATCGCGGGCTATGGCGGTCAGTTTCTCTACACTCAGGGATTGCCCATCTAGGACGATGGTCACGAGACACCTCCTGGCAGCGGCACCGGAAGAAATTTTCCAGCGCGGGTTTAATCTCGCCCACCCGCCCCGCTGCAACCGGAGACATCCCGGTCCGCGCAAGGCCGATCATTCTCGGAAGCCCGATAGAAGTCAAGCCTTGATTGTCGGTTGACACTTCTGGGCGGGAAATGTAGAAACAATCCAGTCATGGATTGGGGGTGGCCCCGACGGGCCTGAGAGAAAACCCCAGGAACTTGATCCGGGTAGTGCCGGCGGAAGGAAATCCATGGCCGCGATTGCCTTACTTCCACATTCGCCTTTCGCGCACTGCCCAGCGGAGGTTTCAGATGACGGACTGGCCGGAAAAGGCAGCCGCGCTCGCCGGACTGGTGCGCGAGAAAAGACCCATGATTCATCACCTGACCAACGACGTGGTCACCAACCTGACGGCCAACGTGACCCTGTGCCTGGGAGCGGCGCCGGTCATGGCGCCATGCCGGCGCGAGGTCGAAGAGATGGTCACTTTTGCCGGCGCCCTGCTGCTCAACATCGGCACGCTGGACGACGCACTGGTGCAAAGCATGCTGACTGCCGGGCGCAAGGCAAACGATCTGGGTGTGCCGGTGGTGCTCGACCCGGTCGGCGCGGGCGCGACATCGCTCAGGACGGATGCGGCCAAAAAGATCGTGGATGAAATTCGTCTTTCAGTGCTGCGCGGCAACGCCGGCGAGGTGCTCACCCTGGCAGGCGCGGGCGGCAAGGTGCGCGGCGTCGATTCACAGGATGCGGTCGGCGAGAGAGATTCTCTGGTGGCCGATTTCGCTTCTAAACATGGCTTTACGGTTGCCGTCACCGGTCCGGTCGACCTGGTCACCAACGGGCGACGGATAATCAAGATCGAGAACGGGCATGCCATACTGGGGCGGGTGACCGGCACCGGCTGTTCGGCGACTACGGCCGTGGCGGCCTTTCTGGCGGGTGCCCCCGATGAGCCCTGCCGGGCGACAGCCTGTGCGCTTGCAGTTTTCGGCCTGGCCGCCGAACGGGCCGCGAGTCGGGCCGGGGGGCCCGGGACATTTGTGCCGCTTCTGCTGGACGAGCTTGCCAATCTCGACGCCGAGACTATCAGGAAAGGTGTGCGCATCGAGGAGACGGAGTGAGGGAACTCGATCTATCGCTGTATATCGTTAGCGATCCGTACTTTGCCGGGACCCGCGGAATTTTCACGGTTTGCAAACAGGCCCTCGAAGCGGGCGTTACGATCATCCAACTGCGGGACAAGGACGCGTCTTTTGCCGAGCTCGTAAAACAGGGTAGCGAGTTGCGGGCGCTTGCCGATCGTTACCGGGCCGTCTGCATCGTAAACGACCGGCCGGACGTCGCCAAAGCCTGCGGCGCGCACGGCGTGCATGTCGGTCTGGATGATGCGCCGCTGGCCGAGGCCCGCGCACTTCTGGGATCCGGGGCGATAATCGGGGCCTCGGTGCAGACGCCCGGGCAAGCCCGCGCGGCCGAGCGGGCCGGGGCCGACTATCTGGCGGCCAACATGGTCTTCGCGACGCAAACCAAGACAGATCTGGACAATCACATCGGCCTCGAGGGCATAAGAGAGATCAGGGCCGCGAGCGACCTGCCGCTGGTGGCCATCGGAGGCATCAAGGCGGACAATGCGGCCGAAGTGATCGCGGCCGGCGCGGACGGTGTCGCCGTAGTTTCGGCGGTCATGGCGGCTGCCGATGTCGGGGCCGCCTGCGATGAGTTGCTTGCCGCAGTACGCAAGGGAAGAGCGCAACGTCATGGATAACGATCTATCGGCGCTGGGAGAATTCGGTATCATCGGGCTTTTCGAGGCGGCTACTCGGCCGAAGCACGGCTGGGTGGAGCAGGGCATCGGGGACGATTGCGCCGTCGTGAAAATCGGGGACGGTGAGCGCTTGCTGGTTACGATCGACATGCTGGTGGAGCGCGTGCACTTTTTGCGCGAAGGAATCTCTCCTTGGCAACTCGGCAGGAAGTCGCTGGCTGTCAACCTTTCGGATATTGCCGCCATGGGAGGCGAGCCGACCGCGGCCTTTTTAGCGCTGGGCCTGACGGCAGATCTCGAACCGGATTTCGTGTGCGGCTTTCGTGACGGGCTTTCTGATTGCGCTAGGGAGTACGGAGTAGATCTGCTCGGCGGCGACACGATCGCGACGCGTACCGACATCGTCGCCTGCCTGACCGTGCTGGGCCGGGCGAGGGCCGGCCGGGTCGTCACTCGCGCGGGCGCCCGGCCCGGCGACCGGATTATGCTGGGCGGGACGGTGGGCGACAGCAAGGCGGGATTGGAGATCTTGCTGGGTGGGCGGGGCGACGTTTCAGAGACGGACAGGCGCTTGTTGCTCGCGGCTCACTTCGAGCCGCGGCCGCAGATAGCGCTGGGACGCCTGCTTGCAGAACACGGGCTGGCAAGCGCCATGATAGACGTGAGCGACGGGGTGCTGCAGGATCTGGGTCACATCTGCGAACGCAGCGGAACCGGGGCCGAGTTGGATGCCGATCATCTGCCGATTTCTGACGCCGCCCGGCGGCTGGCTGCGGCGTCTGGAGATGATGTGATCGAATGGGGTCTTTCGGGCGGTGAGGATTTCGTGCTGCTCTTTTGCGTCCCGGCCGGCAAGCAGGACGAGGCCGGGCGGCTCTGTCGCCTGGAGCTGGGAATCGAGATCCACCAGGTGGGCGAGATCACTTCCGGCCCGGCGATCAGGCTGCGGCGAAATGGAACCTGGACCGAGGCCCGTCAAAAGGGGTACGATCACTTTCGTAAAGAGGGGAGTACGAACGGGAGTGGTTGACGATGAGTAGCGAGAGATTGGTCGTGGTGGGCGGGGTGGCCGCGGGAATGAGCGCGGCTTCGCAAGTGAAAAGGCGCAGCCCCGAAACCGAGGTGATCGTCTTCGAGAAGGGACCCTGGGTTTCATACGGCGCCTGCGGCATGCCTTATAATATCCAGGATCCCAAGCGGGCAATCGATGATCTTGTTGTGATCACGCCCGAGCGCTTTCGTTCCGAGCGCGGCATCGACGTGCGCACCCGCACCGAGGTGCTCGAGCTGGATCTTGCAAAACGCATCGTAGTCGTGCGCCGGACCGACGGAGAGAGCCGGGTCGAGTTCGACAAGCTGGTGATCGCCACCGGCTGCCGGCCGCAGATTCCGGCTTTCAGCGGAGTCGAACTCGAAGGCGTATTCAGTTTGCACACGCTGATGGACGCCGAGCGCATCAAGCGCTACCTGAACGATTCTTCTATTCGGCGGGCGGTCGTCGTCGGCGGCGGGCACATCGGGCTCGAGATGGCCGATGTGTTGACGGCGCGAGGACTGTCGGTGAGCCTGCTCAAGCGATCGGCTTCGCTGCCGCCGGGATATCCCGAGGAGATCTCGGCCATAGTGCGCGAGGAGCTTACGCGCTACGGTGTGCAACTCGAGACCGGTGTCAAAGTCCTGGGTTTCGAGGGTGATACCCGGGTGCGCAAGGTGAAGACCGATCGCGGTTCTTTAGATGCCGACTTCGTGCTTGTTGCGACCGGAGTGCGGCCGGAGGTTACGCTTGCCGAGCAAGCCGGGATCAAGCTCGGCGCGGGCGGCACCATCGCGGTGGATGCGAGCATGGCGACATCGGCTGAGGGCGTCTTTGCCGCAGGAGACTGCGCCGAGGCATATCACGCCCTGCTGGGTAAGAGCGCTTTTATTCCGCGCGGGACAACGGCCAACAAGCAGGGCAAGATCGCCGGGGCCAACGTGGCCGGTGCGGGCCAGTCTTTCCGAGGAGTCATGGGCACCTCGGTGACCAAGGTCTTCGGGCTGGCGGTCGGGCACACCGGGTTGATGGAGGACCAGACCCGGCAGGCGGGCTTCGATCCGGCAGCCGCCATGATCAAGGCGCGCACCCGCGCTCACGCTTACCCCGGCGCCAAGGACATCGCCGTACGCCTGGTGCTGGACAAGGGCAGCGGCAAGCTGCTGGGCGCCCAGATGGCTGGCGGCGAGGGAGTGGCCAAGCGCCTGGACGTGATAGTCGCCGCGCTGCAGGCCGGCTGGACGGTCGAAGACCTGGCCGCCCTGGACATGTCCTATGCCCCGCCCTTCGCTCCCGTCTGGGATCCCGTCCTGGTGGCGGCCAACATCGCCTGTAAGAAAAGATCGTGAAGCGATCATGAATTCGAACGCTGAGTTTATGGCGTGGTGTGTTTCATTGAGCCTGGTGCTTGTCCTGAGCGCCTGCTCCTCGGAAACCAACTCCGGACCCGACCGGCAGGTTGCGGACGGTTACGATGCGGGAGAGGGCGATGACGATGGTTCGGCCAGTGACGGGGACATCCTGGATGCGGGAGACGGATCCGCTATCGACGACGAAGGTGACACCGGTACCGATAATGACAATGAATGGCCGGAGGATCCGGGCTCCGCTGGTCCCTGCGCATACTCGTCTTTCACGACCGAGGTGCAAAACACGGCCGATGGACGCAAAGTTCCTGTGACATTCTTCCTGCCCTTCGGCCGTCCCGCTCCCTACCCGGCGGTGGTAATAAGCCACGGTTTCGAGGTGCCGGCTTCCTTTTATCAAAGCACCGCCGAGCACCTGGCTTCGTGGTGCTACCTGAGCGTCCTTTGCGACTACCAGACCAACACCATCCCGCCGGCGACCAACGACCTGGTGGCCGACGATCTCGTGGCAGTGGTCGACTGGTTGAAGTCGGAAGGACATCCCGACCTTAACGGTCAGGTGGACGCCGAGCGTGTCGCGCTGGTGGGACATTCCCTGGGAGGCAAGGTCAGCCTGCTGGCCAGCCTCGACCACCCCGGCCTGGTCGGGGCGGTGGTCGGCCTGGATCCGGTCGATTCGCCGTTGCCGTACCTGTTGCCGGACAGGATCGGCGAGATGCAGGCGCCCTTGCTGCTTCTCGGAGAAACCTTCAGCGGCGAGCACGGAATCGGGGTGCAGTACTGCGCCCCGCTCGAGCTCAACTACCACCAGTTCTACCTGCACGCCCCGGCCGGTCTGCCGGCGCTGGAGGTGACCTTCAGCCAGGCCCAGCACATGTCGTGGGTGGACGACCTCGTTTGCGGCATGGCCTGCCTGGCCTGCGTCGACAATCCCGAAGCGGATCACGCCGAGGTGCGCAGGCTCTCGCGGCGCTACCTGACGGCCTGGCTGGAGAGATTCCTGCGCCAGCGCTCGGGGGTGACGAGCTACCTGTGGGGAGACAAGATGGATGCCGACGTCGCCAGCGGGGCCGTGAGCTACGAGTACAAATGATCGGGACTGGAATTGTCGTGGATCATAGAAAAGTTAAAAAGTTGAAACAGTCCAGCAGGTGGATGTTGTGGCCGTTGGTGTTGGCGCTTGCCGGACAGCTTTGTTGTTTCGGCTGCGGGCCGGAGGCCGTAACGCAGTACCAGCAGGCTTCGTTCGAGCGGGTGGGGCACCTGGAGATCCTGCGGCTGGTCGGGACACCTTACGAGATGGGTTTGCAGTACGGAGATCTGATGGCGGACGAGCTCGAGGAGGGAGTGGAGTGGCTCAACAACGACCCGACTTTCTCGCTGCTGGTGCCGCTGGCTCGCAGCATGGGATTTCTGGACGAGGCCATGGCCCAGTCGTTTCCCGAGGTGCTGGACGAGTGCCGCGGCATGGTCGAGGCCGCGGCGCAGGCGGGAGTCGAGGAATGGACCATGGATCTTTGCATGGGCCTGGCCTGGGGCGAGGTGATCATCGAGCACCTGGCCCACGGTTCGGGCGGGGCCTGCACCCAGGCGCTGGCGTCCGGGCCGGCCGGACCGGACGGCGAGCTGGTGCACGGGCGCAACATGGATTGGAGCGAGCTCAGCTTCCTGCTCGATCATCCGACCATCATCATAAGGCGCCCGCAGGGCAAGATCCCCTTCATGGTGGTCGGCTTTCCCGGCAGCGTGGTTCCATATTCCGGCATGAACGCGGCCGGACTGGCAATCGCCTCGGACGAGATCGACGCGCGCGACGACATCGATCGACAGGGGCGCTCCCACCAGCAGATGATGTTTCGCATGCTTCAGGAATGCTCTACTCTCGACCAGGCCGAGGCTTTCCTGCGCGGGCAGGATCACATGACCGCCGAGGCCATTACCATCTCAGACGGCAACAGCGGCCGGGCGGCGGTGTTCGAGATGACGGCCAACCACCTGGGCGTGCGCTACCTCGATCAGAACGGGGTAGTGGGGCTTACCAACCACTTCGTGTCGCCCGAGATGGTCGATCTGTGCCTGAGCGAGGAGGAAAGCTCCGGGAGCGATTCCTGGGCGCGCTACGAGCGGCTCGAGCAATTGATCGAACCCGGCGCCGGCGACAGCCTGTACGGCAAGCTCGATGTCGGCGGGATGATCTCGGTGCTGTCTGATAACTACAATCCGCGCAGCCAGGAGACCTGCCCGCCCGATCAGTTCGACGGTTGCGGCACGATCGGCAACTCGGCCACCGTCTACTCGATGGTCTTCCTGCCCGGCCGGGGAGAGTTCTACCTGGCCGACGGCGGAGGCCTGCCGGTGCCGCGCCAGCCTTTCATACATTTTTCCCTGGCCGAGCTGCTGCGTGATAATGGCCGGGTGCC
>CAZENH010000036.1:0-61024 GCA_964513625.1 uncultured Myxococcales bacterium
GCCGGACTTTCTTCGAGGAGTTTTTCCATGAGACGAGCGTGTCTTGTAGTGGCTGGTATTTTCCTGCTGTGTGCGCCGCTTACTCGGGCCGGCGGCTTTCTGATCTACGAGCATAGCGCCCGGGCCACCGGAATGGCCGATGCGCGTACCGCGCTGGCCGACGACGTCAACGCCCTGTTCTTCAACCCGGCCGCCATCACCGAGCTCGACGGCCTGCAGTTGGAGTTGGGTTTGACCGGCATCATTCCGCACGTCAGCTACACGGCGGCCAAGATCGTTGATCCCGATCGGACCTATAATCGTTTCATAGACCCTAACAACGAGAACCCGGTGCAGATCAACGACGGGATGAACGACGCCAAGGCCAAGATCCGGGCTTATACGCCGATTCACGTCTACGCCAGCTACAAGATTCCGGATATCGGCCTGTCGCTGGGTCTCGGCGTCTTCAACCCCTTCGGCATGGGGACTTACTGGCCGGGAGACTTCGACGGCCGCTTCATCGGCACAGAAAGCGAGATGCAGACTTTTTTCACCCAGCCGGTGGTAGCGCTCGATCTGGCCGAACTCATGGGCATCAAGGACATCGTCAAGCTGTCTATTGCGGTCGGCTACGATTTCGTCTACGGCACGGCGCGGCTCTCGAAACACATCGACCTGCGCCTGGCGGAAATGTTGCCGGCAGCCGAGATAATTCGCGACCCTTGGGGCGTGATGAAGATGACCGGCAGCGCCATTGGCCACGGCTACAACGTCGCCCTGCACGCCGAGCTGCCGGGCTGGTTCTCGATCGGCGCTTCATTCCGCAGCCACGTCAATCTGCCCTTCAGCGGCACGGCCAAGTTCTGGTTCAACGCCGCAGGCCAACAGGCCATCAAGACCCTGTCGCTGGTGCTGCCCGAGGAAACCGGCGGCAGCGTATCGATCGACCTGCCGCGCAACATGAACTTCGGGGTGGCCTTTTTGGGAATCAAGCGTCTGATAATCGCCGTCGATTTCTACATCGCCTTCTTCTCGTCTTTCAAGGAGATCGATCTGCACTTCGACTGCGCCGACGCCGACCCGCCCTGCAACGCCGTATCCGACCCGATTCCAAAGAACTGGTCCAGTTCCTGGCAGCTCTCGGTCGGGGCCGAATATGAGATTCTCGACGGCTTGAGGGTCCGGGCCGGCTACGGCACCGTTTCCAACCCGGTCCCGGCAAGCACCTACGATCCCTCGTTGCCGGACGGACGGCGCGATCTGATCTGCTTCGGGGCCGGCTACGCCAAGGACTGGTGGAAGATCGACTTTGGCTACATGCTGGCCATGTGGGGCGGCACCAAGAACAACGACATCGGCGGCTGGGACGCCAGCGGCGCCCCCAACGGCAAGGCCAACGGCGACTACAATACCATTACCCACCTGATAGCGATTTCGCTGGGCGCGCAGTTCTGAGCAGAATTTACTTCTCGGGCTCGGCGAACACCAGGGCGCTGAAGCGCTGGATGCTGGCCTTGGGCGATTTCCAGCAACCCTTCTCGAAGACATGCGCCTTGCGGCACAGGTTGTCCAGGTACTCTTCGACCGTGTCCCAGTGCTGTTCCACCGGCACCTGGGGCAGGAAAACACCTCGATTGAAGCCCAACTGAAGCCAGACGCCGTCACGCCCGATGACTATTTCCTTGAGCGGGTCTTTTACCGGCACCCTCGGTGTCAATACCGAGATCTCGATTTCTATCTCGGCAAGCTCGGCCGGCACTACCGGCCGAAAGCGCGAGTCATGCACGGCGGCGTCTATGGTGCGATCGCGAACCATCTTCCAGAGGGGGTCTGCGGGTTCCATGTAGCCGATGCAGCCCCGAAGTTGGCCGTTCTTCTTGAGCGTCACGAAGGCGGCTCCGGGCTTTTTGAGCCCCTCGATCTCGGGCTCGAAGTCCTTGGTCTCGCCGTCGCGCACGTAGGCCTCGAGAGTTTCGCGGGCAATCTTCAACAGAGCTTGTTTCTCTAGATCGTTCAGGTAATCACCCGTGGAACCGGCGTGCTGCGGGGGCGGTTCTTTTCGGGCTTGCGCCAAACTCAGCGCCACGGCGCTGTAGCCGACGATCCTGCTGTTTTTGTCTCCCACAACGTCTCCCGAGTTGCGCCGGTCTAAAACAGTAACCTTGGCATCTCCATACAGTCGCGCAATCTCCATCAGGGTCAGCACCGGGCCCATGCCGCAAAACTGGGCACAGTCCGGCTGTGGGCGGCCGTCGGTCAACAGCTTGACGTTCATGTTCGCCCCGCGAAAAGCCTGATAGGCTTTGAAAAGCCCGGCAGTGTCGAGAGCGCTGACGTAGCGCAACGCGTTCTTGTCCATGGCCACGGCGACATCGTATGAAAAATCGTGAGACATGTCGGAACTGGCCACGAAAAGAGTGTCATTGCCGGGAAAAGTTTTCTTGAGCGCGGCCGCAAGTTTCTTCATCGTCTGGGGATCGGCCTGCGAGATCATCAGCGGCACCAGCTTGAAGCCCGGCACGACCACCTGCAGAAAAGGAAGTTCAACCTCGAGAGCGTGTTCGCGGGTGAACTTTTCTTCGTCCAGGCGGGCGGCGCCGGTCGCGGCCAAATCTCTGACTGCCTCGCGATCGATTGGCACGTCACCCAAGGGCGTCCGGTAGGCCGCCGCGTCCAGCAGTGCGGGAACAGGGTACCAGCGATGGTGGGCCGGTCCGAGCACCACCACCCGCTTATAGTCGCGTCCACGCAATGCCTGGAAGGCAAAGGCCGCCACCGGACCGGAATACGGATATCCCGCGTGGGGAACGATCACCCCCAGGATATCGCCGTCGATTTTCTTTTCCTTCTGCGCCTTGCCCAAAAACTCGTCGATCATGGCGCGCAGGCTTTTCGCGTCGGAGGGATAGAACGAGCCGGCCACCTGCGCTTCGAAGATCCGGCCAACTGGCCGATCGGGCTGTCTACTGTCTTTGGCGTTCACTGTTTTGTCGCCAGCCCTCGGAGTCGTTGTGGTTTTTTGCTCCTGGCAACTTGCCGCCATCAGCAATCCAGTGCAAGCCATGACAACTCCCGCTAAAGCCAACCTGCCGGAAAAATTGAATCGTGCCGCCTTTTTTTTCATGATGACACTCCTGCTTGCGCCAGTCAGGGCGGCTCTCCGGGGCCATCGAGGGTCTGCCAGTCGACATCGGGTGACTCGGGTTCAGCCGCGCCTTTTTGCTGGTACTTGCCGCCGCGGAATTCCCCCTTGTAGCGCTTGCCGCCCTTCAGGATCATTTCTCCCGAGCCATGCGCCAAGCCGTACTTCCACTGGCCTTTGTATCTGGCGCCGTTGGGAAACCGGCAATTTCCCTGTCCATGACGCTTTCCGCGGCTGAAGCCGCCCTCGTATCGGTACCCATCCCGGCGAGTTTCCAGCCCATGTCCCTCTTTCTGTCCGTCCTTGAAATGACCAGAGTATTTTGAACCGTTTGTCTTGTTTACAAGCGTGCCTTTGCCCTCGAACTTGCCCGCCTTCCATCCGCCCTTGTAGCGTATTTTCGAGTTCTCGAGCGTTCCCTTTCCATCGGCCTTGCCGGCCTTCCACTGCCCTTTGTAACTCGTGCCGTCTGTGACCCTCAAGGTTCCCTTGCCGTCCCGCAAGCCGTTTTTCCAGCCGCCGTCATAGCTGAATTTGCCCTTGCAGGCTTCCTTGCCATGGCCGTCACGCTTACCGTCCTTCCAACCGCCTGTGTAAATCGTGCCGTCGGCGAGAGTCTCCGTCCCCTGCCCGTTCCGCTTGCCGTCTTTGAAATTGCCGATGTATTTTCCGCCGTCCGGCAGCATCAAGCTGCCCCTGCCGTTCGGCATTCCGTTCTTGTATGGACCTTCGTAGCGGCTGCCGTTCGCAAATTTCTCGACGCCCCAGCCGACGCGCCGGCCGTCCTTCCAGGTCCCTTCGAAGCTGCCGCCGTTGGGCGAAGTCTCGGTCCCGCGGCCATTTCTCTTTCCATTCTCGAAAGAACCACTGAAGGTCTTGCCGTTCGCGAGTTTCTCGATGCCCTGCCCAGAGCGTTTTCCGTCTTTCCACTCGCCGGTATAGCTGGATCCGTCCTTGAGCGTCTCGGTACCATGCCCTTGCCGCTTTCCTTGCTTCCAGTCGCCCTCGTAGCGACTGCCGTTGGGGAGCGTCTCCGTGCCTCGACCGTCGCGCAGGTCGGCCTTCCAGTCACCCGTGTACGTAAGCCCGTAAGAGGTCTTCATCGTCCCTTGGCCGTCACGCAGGTCGGCCTTCCAGTCGCCCTGGTAGCTGGTGCCGGTCGCGGAGACCGAGCTTCCCGCGCCTTCCCTGACGCCGTTTTTCCACTGGCCCGAATATGTCGACCCGTCTCCGGCGGTGAGCTTGCCGCTCCCGTTGGGTAGTCCAAACTTGAACTCGCCCTCGTAAACTGCGCCCTTTGGCCCCTTCGCCTTTCCCTTGCCCTCGGCCAGCCCGTCCTTGCAGCCCCCCTCTAAAAAGGACCAGGCGCTCATCGATTCGTGAACCCTGCACTTGGTTGCAGTACCTGCGCCGGCCGGTCCAACCGAGGTCAGCGCCATGAGTGTAACGTAGAGGATTTTTCTCAGCTGCATTAAACACCCCTCCCACATTTTCAAAGCCACCCGAAATTACCACCCGATCAAAAATGTGTCTACCAAACATTTCACACAGGCGTCTGCACACAGCGTCATATTACAGGCGAACACCCGCCGGCGAATTGATTGTGTTGGAACCCGAAGAACAGGTCGGGCCTAATCTGTGCGTACCGTCAGGGAGTGATGCACACGGCCGTGTAGCTGACTTCTATCACGTCACCCATGTCGGGCACGTAACCTGCGCCGAAGCAAATGCTGTTTGTGTCGGAATAGTACACCCATCCGTCCGAGCAGGCGTCGCAGTCGTTGCAGGAGGCCTTGGGCACCGGGTTGCCGTTGACCGTAACGCCGATCGAGGTCGAATCCGCCGGACGCGAGAGAGGAAACTCGCGGATGGCGGCGAAAGCGTCGAGGCCGAGGCTCTGCAACGCCTGGGCCCAGTTGCTGGTGCAGATCGAGACGAACAGCCCGCCGGTCTGATTGGCCACCTCGATGTAACGGCTGCCGCTGTCGGCCGTGGCGCAGCCGTTGGGCTCGTCGCCGACGATGGCCGAGACGTCCATGCGCTCGGTGTTGCGGGGGCCCTTAATCGAGGAGAAGAAGTCGACATAGAAGTCGGGGTCGCCGGCCGACTGGTCCTGCTCGTCGCTGATACAGATGATGTACAGCTTGGCGTCCTCGCGCAGGAAGCCGCCGTTTCTCGAGGGGTCGTCGATGTAGCCCGGGCTGAGCGCCATCCAGGCCGCTTCCAGGCCGGCCTCCTGCTCGTCGGAGCAGCAGGTGCCCACGCTGACGTTGTCGCGAAAGGCGGCGGTCAGATTGGGCGTCGAGTTGGTGATGACCTTGGGCCGACCGGGAGCCTGCACCAGCACGCCGGGGAAGACGTCGCGAGCCGGGCTGCCCTGCCCGGTCTCGGGATCGTTGACCTCGGTGCTGACTACACCGATATGGAAATCGACATTCAAAGTGATGGCGTAGTTGATGAACGAGTCGAAGTTGGTGGCCAGCGCGGATTGCTCTTCACTCATCGAGCCCGAGTTGTCGACCACGAACAGCACGTCGGAGCGGACCTGGTCGGGCTGGTAAAAGACATCGGTCTGATCGGTGATATTGGTGCCGCGACCGTACAAGGGTATCGCCAGAAGCTGGGTGTTCGAGGCATCCGACTCGATGTACAAAGTAGCGCGATCTGTGTTGTTGCCGGTGGGGACATAGCGCAGGCGGATCTCGACAGAGGCGCCGGCGCCGAGCGTGTAAGGAGTACCGGGAGCCGAGCGAATCTGGAACGGCCCGCCCGGAGTATCGAGGTAGATGTCGCCAATGTTGAGGGAGATGCCGCCCAGGTTGTAGATCGTCACGTGCAGCTCGGGCGAGGCGCAGCCAATCGTCACAACCCCGAAATCGAGCTCGGCCGGGACCGCCGCGATGGTTCCCTCGTCGGCGCTGCCCTTGACCGGAATGCAGGCCTGCCCCAGAGCGATTGGCTGCATGTTATTGTTGGCCACGCAGTCAAAGCCGCCCAGCTGCAGGTCGGGGTCGTTGGTGTTCAACCACAGGTAGCTCTTGTGAGTGCCCGCGTGCCCTGGTGCAAAGGTGACCTCGAGGTCGACCTGCGAACCGGCCTGGCCCGCCTTGTTGACAGTGAACGGCACCGGCGGGTTCGAGGTGATCGACAGATCTCCGGGCGTTGTGAAGCTTTGCTTCAGCTCCAGATGGTTGACGGTGCAAACCTCCTGGCCCCGGTTTTGCAATACGACCGCGGCTGTCTGGGTGTTGTTAACCTTGACCATGCCGAAGTTCTGGCTGGTGGGCGTGATGCGCAAATCGCAGACGGCGGAATCGACTCCCTGGCCGTTCAAGTCCACCGGGATCTCGGCGGCGTCCTTGTCGTTTCCGTAGAGCGTAAGCGTCCCGATATCGCTGCCCAGGTCGGTCGGCGAGTAGCTCAACTTGACCAGCAGCGTGTCGCCGGGATCGAAGGTCGTGTTGGCAGGCGGCTTTTCGTCTAACGAGAACTCGTTGGAGGCCGAGTTCTGGGTAATGGCGACGTCGTTCAGAAGGCAGGAGTCGCTGCCCTGGTTGGAGACGATCAGGTCGACTGTCTGGCTGCCGCCGACGACCACTCCGCCGAATGAAACCGCGAATGGAGTGGCCTGGATGTCGCAGGCACGCGGAATCGACCTTCCCTGCAACGCCACGGTGCCGGTCAGGTGGCTGGTCGGGTTGGAGGCCGGATCGTCGGAGAAGATGTCGACACCGCCCGCGTCGGAGCCGTCGGCGGGGGGCGCGTACTTGACATCCACATCGATCGCCTGGCCGGGCGTAAGTGTCATGGGATATGCGGCCGGGTTGACCAGCGAGAAGTCCGGGCTCGAGTCGACGTTCAGGGCCACGTTGATCAGGTTGAGATCTAGCAGACCGCAGTTGGTGATCTTGAAACTCTTGGTCAGGCTCTCGCCGGAGGCCACGTTGCCGAAATCGACGAACAGCGGTTCGGGGCATACCCGCGGCGCCAGAGCCTTGCCGCTAAGCAGCACATTTGTCAGACGCTCGTTGACGTCGTTGGAAATGACTTGCAGGCTGCTGTGGTGCTCGCCGCCCGTGCCGGGATCGTAGATCACGAAGATCTCCGCCTGGCTTCCTGCATCCAGCACTCCCGGTAAATCGTTGCCGTTCTTGTCGAGCTGGAACTGGTTGAAGTCGCCGGTGCCGAAATTCAACCCGGTGATCTGCAGCTGGCGATCGCCCTGGTTGTAGATTGTCACCCGGCGCCGCAGCGATGTCTGCATATCGACCTCGCCGAAAGGAATCTCGAAGTCGGCCGGCGCCACCTCGTCATTGCAAATCACAGCGGCCGCGGCACAGTCGGCCCCGTCCTGGTCCCCCTGGCAGTCGGAGATACAGACCTTGATCTCGGGCGTCACGCCCTCGCCGGCCAGCGTCACCGTGAGTAACTTGTAGTCGGAGGCGTTGGTCTCTATGGTGAAGCTGCCGGCATCCTTGCCGACGTCAACCGGCGCGTAAGACACCTGCAGCACCAGGCTTTGACCCGAATCAACCGCCAGCGAGCCGCTCGATGACGGGCATTCGACGAAGATCCCGCCCGAACGGCAAGCCACCGAGAGTTCCTGGCTGGAAGCGGGATCGAGGAGCACCTTGCTGACCTGCAGCGGCGACTTGCCGCCGTTGTGCACGAAGAGATACTGGTGTTTTACGGTATCCACGTCGACCAGCCCGAAGTCGATTGCGATCTCGCCCGACTCCGGGGTCTCAGAAAACTGATCGTCGGGAACGGGACTGTCGCTGTCGCCTACAAAGACCCGGTCGGCCAGCGGTGCTGCGGTGGTCAGCCCGCCGCCGCTGTCGCATTCGCAGTTGGCGGCCACGATGAAAACCGCGAGAAGCCCGAGAAATAGTATCGCCCGCTTGGTATTCATGGGATTAACCTCCTTACCCATACCTCTAACTTTACAAGCACGCGGCCGTATAAGAAACCTCGATCTTATCACCTTTGTCCGGCACGTAGTCGGCCCCGAAGCAAACGCTGTTGGTGTCGGGATAGTAGACCCAGCCGTCGGCACAGGCATCGCAATCGTTGCAGGAAGCCTTTGGTACCGGCTGGTCATTCAAAGTCACCACGATCGTGCCCGGATCCGCCGGTCGCGAGAGCGGGAACTCCCTGATGGCAGCGAAGGCGTCTATGCCAAGGTTGCCCAGCGCGCCCGCCCAATCCCCGGCGCACAGCGATTCGAAGATTCCGCCGGTCTGGTCGGCCACCTCGACGTAGCGCGTTCCCGGCGTCGACGAGTCGGCGCCGCAGCCGGACGGGATCGGATCGGGCATGACAATGGCGCTTACTTTCATCATCTCGGTGTTGCGGTAGCCCTTGATGGCCGAAAAGAAATCAATATAGAAGTCGGGATTGCCCTTCGACTGATCCTGCTCATCGCTGACACAGACTATGTACAGCTTGGCGTCCTCGCGTATGAATCCGAGGTTGGCGCCCGGATCGTCGATCAAGGGAGGGCTGAGCGCCATCCAGGCCGCCTGCAGACCGGCCTCTTGCTCGTCCGAGCAGCAGGTACCGATCTTGACGTTCTTCTCGAATGCACCGCTTACGTCGGGCGTTGTGTTGGTGATTATCTTGGGGCTCTGGTCGGTCTGGATAAGCACGCCGGGAATGATATCACGTGGCGGATCTCCCTGGTCCGTTTCGGGATCGTTGACCTCTGTTGCGATCACGCCGATATGAAAGTCGACGTCGAGCGTCACGGCCCAGTTGATGAATGACGAGAAGTTGTTGGCCAAGGCGTTTTGCACCCAGCCCATGGAGCCGGAGTTATCGACCACGAACAATACATCCGACTTGACCTGGCTCGGCTGGTGAAAAACATCGGTCTGGTCGGAGACGTTGGTGCCCTGGCCGAAAAGCGGCACCGCCAGCAGATCTACGTTGGAAGCGTCCGACTCGATGTACAAAGTCGATCGATGAGGATTCGTATCCTGGGGGTGGAATCGCAGCCGGACCTCGAAGCTGCCGCCGCCCGAGAGCGTGTAGGGCAATCCCGGCGCGGACATGATCTCGAAGTTCAAGTCGGCCGGATCCTCCAGGTAGATGGCTGTGATGTTCAGGCCGATTGTGCCCAGGTTGTAGACCCTGACGTGCAACTCGGGCGAGTTGCAGCCCACAGTCACCACGCCGAAATCCAGCTCGGCCGGCACCACCTCGATGTCCGACTCGGCAGACATACCGCTCAGGTTGATACAGGCGTCGCCCGCGGCCGGGTACTGCGGCGGCAAGCCGGGCTTGAAACATATGCCCTCCCCGACGATGAAATTTGGATCGTCATCGGTGTGAAACCAGATCCGGCCGGCGTGCAAATCGAGCTTTGAAGGAGCGAAAGTCACCTCGATCTCCTGGCGGTCGCCGGGCTGCCCTTTCTTGGCAAGCACGAAGGGCGCCACCGGTCCCTGGGTTATGGCGAAGTCGGCGGGAAACAAAGTGCTTGGTATAAACTCGGGGGCGCTGATGTTGCAGGGGGCGTTGCCGTTGTTTACCAGCGTCAGGATTTGGCTGAGGGTATTGTTGAGTTTGACTGTTCCGAAACGAAGCGAGGTCGGCTGAACCGACAGGTCGCACTCGGCCGTCGCGACGCCCTCGCCGAGCAGGTCGACGAACATCTCCGCGCCGTCCTTGTCGTTACAGGTGATCTTGAGCTTGCCGCTGTCCGTGCCCAGTCCGTCGGGCGCGTACTGGATCTCGACCTCGGGCATAATCACGTCTCCGGGCTCGAAGGTCGTGCCTGCTGGCGGTGCCGAGATGATCGAAAACTCATTAGCGGCCGTGTTTTGGCTTATCTCGACCGCATCTATGTGGCAAGTGTCGTTGCCCTGGTTGCTGAGAGTCAGGATCATGCTCTCGGTAGTGTTCTGCACCACTCCGCCGAAGGAAAGCGCGAACGGAATCGGCTGAATATCGCATTCGCGCACGATCCCGTTGCCGGCCAGCGCCACTGTGCCGGTCAGTCCGCTTCCGGGATCCGAGGATGGGTCGTTTGAGAAGATGTCCACGCCGCCGGCGTCAGTGCCGCGGTCGGACGGAGCGTATTGTACGTGGACTTCGACGCTTTCTTCCGGCGCCAGTGTCTTTGGCAAGGCCGGCAGGTTCAGAAGCGAGAAGTCAGCGCTCGAATTCGGGTTGAGAGCCAGGTTGTCGATCTGCAGATCGAGCAACCCGCAGTTGGTAATGGTAAAGAATTTCTCTTCGGGCTCGCCCACGGCGACGTTGCCGAAATCGACACTGAGCGGGTCGGGACACACCCTTGGCGCCAGGCCGCGTCCCTGCAGGCGCACGCTCAGTTCTCCCTCGTTGACGTCGTCGGAGAGAATCTGAAGATCGGTGGCGTGCTCTCCGCCGACGATTGGTTTGTAACTGACTGCCAGCTTGGCCTGGGAACCCGCGGCAATCACTCCGGGCAGCGTTCCCTCGCTTACCTGGAAATGGAACTGGAGACTTTCCCCTGTCTGTAGCTGTATGCCCGTTACTGCCAGATCCTGGCTGCCCAGATTGTTGATGATTACCTGACGGCTGATTACCTGATCGGTGGTCGCGTCCCCGAACAAGACAACCAGCTTGTCCGGGTCGACGTCATCGTTGCAGATTAAATCGGCAGCCTGGCAGGCCGCGCCCGTCTGGTCTCCCTCGCAATCGCTGATGCATACCTGGATCTCGGGAGTGACGCCCTGGCCCGCGAGATTTACCAGGATGGTAGGAAAGTCGCTCGCGTTTGACGTTATCGTGAAAGATCCCGTTTCAGCGCCGACCTCGGTGGGCGCATAGGATATCTGAACAATCAAGTCGTTGCCGGGGCCAACTATCAGATAGTTGCCAGCAGAATAGCTGCAGCCGGACTTGAAGATGCCGGAGTCGAAGCATGCCAGCACGAAGGAGTTGTTCTCCTGTACCCAGTCAATTCCGGCAACATTCAGTTGGGCCGTGCCGGTGTTGCGGATGAACAGATAACGATTGGCGACGGTTGAAACATCGACCATGCCGAAATCCACGTTGATCTCCGCCTGGGAGGGGTCGGCGCCCGGTTGTGTCTGGGCATACGAATCGAGCCCGGGTGAACTATCGCTGTTTCCCACATAATTGCGATCGACCAGGGCCTCGTCGGGATTCACGGTCGGACCCTGATCGCACTCGCACGAGAGAGCCACGGGAAGCAGTCCGAAAAATATTACTAGGGCAAACCTGTTCCTGATCCTGCTCATCGATATCTCCTTGAAACCTCTGATAGCCAAAAATAGCCAAAAGACCTGAGACAGTTTTGCACAGATGTCCGAGTTCATTTTTTTCTAGCACGCCGAATCAAGATCCTGCAAGTAAAAACCGGTGTGACAATCTGTCTCGGCATTTGCGGCAGCTACTAAGCTTGTCACGTCACGCCAAACTAACTAGAATTGAGCGTTACGACATGAAAATTAACTTCGCATATCGCTTTCTTGCTGCAGCGCTTCTTTTTACCGGCTGTAAGCCTGCTTTGAAGGTCGACAACGCTCCCGTGCCGCAGCTACACCGCAAAACACCTCCAGCGCTAGTTCAAAAAAAAATCGGAGGCGTGGGAAAACCCGAAGTCGACCGGGCTGATGGCATTGTGGGCGTTTTCAGCGATCCTCTTCCTTCTGAGGTTGAACAGGCCATCAGGATCTTCCAACTCAACCGCAGCAAGCAGGGCCCGGCCCGGGATACGGCCTGGTATCCTTTTCTTGAAACCCTCTTCGCTTATCTCGACTTGCCGGCCAAAAAGACTGCCTTCTCTCCCTTGATCCGGGCCAGGGTGGCGGCTGAGTTCGAACTGGACGCGGATAGACGCTCTCCGGGCGGCGCCAATCCCGAGATCAAAAAAACGGTTGTCCGCTTACTTGAATCCATTGACTCCCGAATGAGAGAAATCCACGCATTGAGGCGTGTACAAGAGTACGATCCATTGCCTGACGGAAACGGTCCATGCTGGCCGCTTTCATATGGCATGATTACCTCGGGATTCGGAGAACGCAAGGATCCCATCAATGGATCCATAACCCGTTTCCACGCCGGACTTGATCTGGCGGCCGCGCCCAACGAACCGGTCCACGCTACCCTGGGCGGAATAGTCACAGAAGCTCGCCGATCCGGCAACTGGGGGCGGGTTGTGCGTATTCGCCATAGCGCCGGCGTCGAGACGCTCTATGCCCACCTGGCAACCATACTGGTCAAGGAAGACCAACGTATTACACGAGGGGAGGTCATCGGCCTGCTCGGCAAATCGGGCCGCACTACCGGCTACCATCTGCACTTCGGAGTCTACATTGACGGCAAGCCTGTAGACCCGCTCGAAAGGCTGCCCGCCATTCCTATGAGTTTCTCAGACCAGGTGCCGGGCGCGACCTTCGGCTATACCGATTGATCCAGACCCGTCCGGTCGTTCAGCCCGCGTGGCCCAGCTTTTTTTCCCCGTCCTCAAAAAGCACCACGGCACGCTTTCCTTCGATTTTGACAACGACTCCCTTGCCGAACTTTACGTGCTGGATGAGTTCACCTTGTGTCAGAGATGTCTTCAGCGAATAAGCGACGAATGTGTCTTCGGGCTGTCCGCCTACGGACTCGCTCCAGCTTTTGGGAGGTTCGACGGGCTTAGTAGCCGAGAGGGAAAAAGGCCTGGCTTCTACGTCTCGGGATCTGGGGCCACGAGAAACATGTTTTGAGCGTTTGATGGACATGCGGATATAATAGCTTAGCAAAAAGATCCGCGCAAGCAAGATCGATTGACTTCCCGGCCATAGGGAGCAATTATAAACCTCGCGTGCAGTATCTTATGGCCTCATCCCGCGGGGGAGCGGAGGATCGCCCAATGGCCATCTCGAGGAAAATCGAACACTTCATGACAAAGGCATCCTGGATCCGCAAGATGTTCGAAGAGGGCCAGCGTTTGAAAGAAGAGGTTGGTGCCGACAGGGTCTTCGACTTCAGCCTGGGCAACCCGATTTTCGAACCACCCGAGGCATATCTCGAAATCCTGCGCAGCTTGGTCAACAAACCGCCCCAGGGTCTGCATCGCTACATGCCGAATGCCGGCTATCCGGAAGTGCGCTCCAAGGTGGCCGCCTACCTGGCCGAGGATACCGGCGCTTCTGTCGAGAGCGCTGATGTGATCATGACCTGCGGGGCGGGAGGGGCTCTCAACGTGGCCCTCAACGCCCTATTGGATCCAGGGGATGAAGTCGTAGTGGTAGCGCCTTTCTTTCCAGAGTACCGCTTTTACGTGGACAACCAAGGCGGCCGACTTGTCGTCGCTGAATCGGGCCCGGATTTCGATCTCGATCTCGACAGTCTGGATCGAGCGATAGGCGAACGTACCAAGGCGGTCATCCTGAACTCACCAAATAACCCGACCGGCAGGATGTACTCTCCAGAAAGGCTCCGCGAGTTTGGAGAAATGCTTCTGCACAAGGGCAAGAGTACAGGCCGCGTAGTCTCCATACTCAGCGACGAGCCTTACCGCAAGATAGTCTTCGATGGAAACAAGGCGCCTTCCATCTTTGCGGCATACCAGAACACGATACTGATAGCATCCCACTCAAAGGATCTGGGACTGGCCGGCGAGCGCATCGGCTTCGCGGCCATTGGTCCTGCGCACGCAGACCGTGACGCTCTCAGGGGCGCTATGACTTTTGCCAATCGCACACTGGGATTTGTCAACGCCCCGGCCCTTTTCCAACTCAGCGTTGCCGATGCGCAGCGCATGTCGGTCCCTATCGAAAAATATCAAGAATTAAGAGACATCTTGTGCGCAGGGCTATCCGAGGCCGGCATACGTTACATACGTCCACAGGGCGCCTTCTACTTGTTTCCCGAAACTCCCACCTCAGACGACCTGGCTTTCGTGCACGCCCTGCAGAAGTACAACCTTCTGGCAGTGCCGGGATCCGGCTTCGGACGCTCGGGGCACATGCGCTTGAGCTTCTGCGTCAAGCGGCGAGTGATCGAGCAAGCCCTGCCGATTTTCAAGCAGGTAATGCAAGAGTCTGCAGTCTGATTTATTCCAGAATCAGTGCCCCGGCGTGACCATCGGCAACCTTGGTCTTGTCTTCTTTCCAGTCCAGACCGCCCGGCCGAGTGACAATCATGGTTTTCTGAATGGAAAACCTGGGGCCTTCGCGGGCCATAACGGTCAACACATTCGGACCAGGCTTGAGCTTGACGTCCACCGAGAAAGCCAGCGAACGCAGGCCAGATCCGGCCGTGCCCGATTTAAGGTAAACCTTGTCGTCGAGAGCCCATACCGTTACGTCGCGCAGATCGGCATCAGCATCGCTGGCAACGCCCGAGATTGTGACTCGATCTTTATCCTTCGAATAGAGCGGCACTTCGTCGAGGCGTATGATGGGCGGCGTATACTGGCAGTACGGCAGAAGCGGGTCTTTTTTGTTGTCCACCTTGCCTGAGGATGTTCTCTTTACTGAATCGGCGTGAACCCAGCCGGGCGCGTCCTTGTGCCCGGCCAGGCGATACCACTTGCCGAGTCGGCGATCGGCCCCGACAACCACGCCCTTGGGGACAAACGCAACGATCGGGGATTTCTTGTCCGCCCCCGAGTATACCTTGGCGCGCCGAGCGGTGACTTGCAGGCCAACTCTCACCTTCACAGGATGCTTGCTCTTCTTGTGGTAGACCGGCAATTCGAACTTTGCGAGTTGGGTAGATCCCAGATCAGAATCCCAGATGGTCAGCTCGACCGGCAACTTGTCGAGCTGCGTGTCTTTACGCACGTGGAACTGAAAAGCCTTGTGTGCGCTTTTACCGGGCGCCAGTTCACCGAACACCAGACGGCCTTTGCCGGCTTTCAGAAACAAGTCCTTGCCGGCTTTGTTTCCCAGAAGTGCCTTTGCGGTAAACGCCTTTCCGGTTCCCTTGTTGTAAAGTGTTATTCCGAGTTCTACATTTTCACCCGGCTCTATCAGGCCGTCGCCGTTACCGGCCGAATCCTCGACCTGCCAGCTGAACCCGAAGGCAGGGCGATCGAGCCCCCTGGTCGTGATGACCTTCTCCAGGGCCGGCAGCGGCTTGCAGTTCTCGCAGTGAAATGAAAAGCGCACGTCGTCCGCCCTGGAGAGGACGCCCCGCGGCACCTTGACCGGCACGTCCCAGGACTTGCTCTCGCCCGGATCCACACGGCCCAGAAGAAACTCCCTGCGATCATACAGGCTGAACTTGCTCTCCGACTCTGCCCGCAGTCGGAAAAACGGCAGGCTGCCCGTGTTTTTCACCTGCAGGTGCATGTTGACCTTCGAGTCGGCCATGGCCTTTTCCTGGCCATCGGCACCATTGCCCGAAATCTCGAAGGAAGCCTGGCCGACGGTCTCTCCTCCCGGACCGGCAGACCAGTCGACTCCCAGTTTGTCCATTCTGCGCACCAGCTTCTTTTGCTCGTTCTCCCGGATCTTTTTCAAAAAGGCGCCGGCCTCGTCGAGCATGGCTGAGCCGCGGGGGGTGTGCACTTGAAGCAAAAAATCCCGAGCCAGTCGGATCTCGAAATCTTCCTTGAATACCGGATCCTCGATCGGCGGCTCGTCATCGGTCGCATCCCCTGCCTTCTTTTTCTTATTATCGTTCTTGCCCTCGTCGTAAACGTAACTGATCACTTCGGCGGGTTTTAATGCCTGGGAAACGTGCTTCTTCAAGTGAGCCGGAATGTCCTCTTCTCTGAAGAGCAGACGCTGAGCAAAAGCCTGTACGTTATCTCGTTCGAGTACCATGGGTATCAGCCGGACGTCAGGAGTGACGCCAACTTCCTGGATCGAAACGTCCCCGGGGGTCAGATACTCGGCTACCGTCAACTTGAGGCATGCACCAATGATGGATTCCGGCACCCGCGGGTTCAGGATCTGCACGGTTCCTTTTCCGAAGGTCTGGTCTCCCATCAGCACGGCTCGATCCAGGTTTTTCAAGGCGCCGGCCAAAATCTCCGAGGCCGAAGCGCTTCCACTGTTGGTCAGCACGACTATCGGCAGATCCTTGTCGGTACCTTCCACGGTTGCGCGTTTCTCCTCGCGACTTTTCTGCTCCTTGTTGTCCTGAGTGCTGTCCTCGCTGTATGAAACGGTGGCCACAATTACACCATGGTCCAGGAAAAGATCGGCGATTTTCACGGCCGCGCTCATCAGTCCGCCGGCATTGTTTCGCAAATCGAGTATCAACCCCTTCAGTCCCTTGGCCTCGCGTTTCAGCCGCGACAGGTTACGCAAGAGATCTCCATCGGTATGGCGCCCAAAATCCTGGATCTGTATGTAGCCGATGCGCTTTTCGAGCATGTGAGATTCGATCGAGTGGACGCGGATTGTCTCTCGGGTAATGAGGTATTTGTGCGGTTCGCTCCAGCCGTCACGCAAGACCCAGATGGCTACTTTGGTTCTGGGTTTGCCCCGCAGTAGACTAACCGCCTCGTCGAGCGGCATATTGACCGTTGACTGGTCTCCAATGCGCACGATCTGATCCAGGGCTCTCAGGCCCAGGCGCGCAGCCGGTGTGTCAGGCAGTGGAGAAATTATTGTCAACACTCCCTTGCGAATTGTGATCCGGATTCCCAGACCGCCGAACTCTCCCGTCGTCTTGAGCTGCATTTCCCTGAAAAGCTCGGGCGGAAGCAGGTTAGAATGTGGATCGAGCGTCGAAAGAACGCCGTCGATGGCGGCGAACTCGACTTTCTTCGGGTCTGAGGTTTTCTCGATGTTCTTTCCAATGAATTCGAAGATCGGCTGCAGGTCGTAGTTCATTTCCCATACAGTGCCCGGAACGCCGACAGAAAAATTTTTCTCGCGGGCGCCGACCTGCACACTGACCTCACCTTTCGCCATCTTGATCTCCACCTCGGGCAGGCGCCGCTCTATGAACTCTAAAGCGCTCTGCAGCATCGCCGCCGGATGAACCCGGGCCGGATCGACGTAGTCCTGCTTAATCTGGATCAGCACCCAGCTCAGGCCTTCCATCTTTGCCAGATCGTACGCAGGCTCCTTGGGCTGTATCTCGGCCAGTTCACGCACCGGCTTTTCGGGCTGCATCTCTGCCCGAACGGCAGGGAAGCAACCAAACACCACCAACGCACATAACCCAAAGATACGGTTGGAAAAGCCGAAATATCTCATTCCTCTCTCCTCGCAATCACCCCAGGATGACTCAACGGGATGCTAGCCTCCCTGTAGGCCGGGGACAAGCATAATCTCGACAAACGCCATGTCGGCACTCTGAGCTGAACATACTTCCACGCTTTGGGGCAATAAACAGGACTTGGTTGGCCAACCTCCGATGTCTGCCGGGGAACCTGGGTGATACCTGCGTGGTCACAAGTTGCGCGGTTTGACGCTCGCGGCGGGTACGCATATGCTGCATGACGAATTGAGCCCCACGGCATCGCATCTCGAGAAGCGCCTGGTCAACGCCCTGCAAAAGGGCGATCCCGGCGCCTTTGAGCGGATGGTGCGTCTGCATCAGAACCGGGTTTATGGATTGTGCCTGCGCATGCTGGGCAACCCCGCCGAAGCCGAGGACCTGGCCCAGGAGGTCTTTCTGACGGTCTTCAACGCCATCGGCCGTTTCCGGGGAGAGAGCCTCTTGTCGACCTGGATCTACCGCATCACGCGCAACCATTGCCTGAACCGCATCAAGTTTCTCAGGCGCCGGGCCCACGATAAAAGGCGGCCTCTCGATGATCTGCGCGAGGCCGATCTTTCCGGCGACGCCCTGCATTCATCCATGGGCAGCCGAGTGGCGCGCCCCGATCGCCTGGCCGAGGGTCGGCAGATGGAGGCCATCATCCAGGAACAGATCTCCAGGCTGTCTCCCGATCACCGTGAACTCATCGTGCTCAGGGACGTAGAGCAACTCAGCTACGATGAGATCCAGCAGATTACCGGTCTGGCTTCCGGGACTATAAAGAGCCGCCTGCACAGGGCCAGGATGGAATTGGCTTGTTTGATGGCTCCTTTTCTTTGTGAGAATGGTGGATAGCGGCATGGAACATGATCAGGCACAAACTTTGTTTTCAGATTACGTTGAAGGAGAACTAGCGCCTGACACCAGGCGCATTCTCGAGGAGCACCTGTCGGCCTGTCCCCGATGCCGGCGCGATCTCGATCTTCTCAAGACCTCTCTGAAGCTGGTTCGACAGCTTGCGCCGGTCGAGGCGCCGGCGGAATTCTCCGATCGGGTCAGGCGGCGCGCCCGTAAGGCCGGCCTGTTCAGCACACGCCGCAGCCGACATCTTCAGCGCACGATGGTCCCTTTCGAATCCACGCTGGTCGTGCTGCTGGCAACTGTCGGCGCCCTGGTCTTCACCCTGCTCCTGTTTCACGGCCGGCTGCAGACGCTGATCGTCCAGCGTGAGCCCACCGTACTGTTGGCAGAGAGTGTGATCGAGGTCAACCAGATGGCCCGCGCGGCCTGGGATGCGGGAGGCCGGGTACTCATGCTGGGGCATGAGGTGCCGGCCGGCAGCCCGTTGGGCGGGTTTTCGGAGTTGGATCTGTTTATCCCGCCAAGCTCATGGGACGCCTTCCGCGAGAGCATCGGCCGCATCCGGGGCAATCACGGCCTGCCAGAAATATCTCCTGCGCCGGATAGTGACGGAATTGTGCGTGTAATTGTCCAGATTCAATATTCTAAAATAAAGCACACTCGTGACGCAGCAGACGGCGCTTCAAATCAAGACCGCCCCCAAACCCACCCAGGCCAGATTTCGCCACCACCCGGTGGCAGGGAATGACCAGCGGCAACTGATTCTTGGCCATTATGTTCCCCACTGCCCGGCACGCACCGGCACTTCCGGCCCTGCGAGCCAGTTCAGCGTAGCTGATGGTTTTCCCGTAGGGCACCTGACGCAGTTTATTGAGCACCGCTCTTGTGAAACTCGGCAGGCTGTCGATCGCCAACCTCAGAGAGAATTGCTTCCTTGCGCCATTCAGGTATTCAGCCATCTGACGCGCAGCAGGCAAGACCCAGGCGTCGTTACCACCCGTAATCAGGCCATCCTCGAACAATGAAGCCAGGAATTCATCCCGGCTCTTGTTCAGAGAGACTCGCAATAGCCCCTGATCCGAGGCCGCCAGCCAAACCCTGCGTAGCGGGCCTCCGGCCACGCTTTTAATAGCGACCCTAGGACCCCCGTTCATTTGAGATCCAGCCCAGTCTTCAGAGCAACCTTGATGTTTGTTTTCACTATTTGCCCCTTCGTCCCGGCCGTCAGGTCACCGGATATTACCATCCGCGATTGACTCGACAATAATAGTCCCGCTTCAATCGCCACCAGGCTTTCGCCCTTGCCCTCGCCCGTAAGCTCGGCCGCTATCGGCACACCGGCTCTCTCGGCTTTACCCTGCAGTGAAAGCGAAACACGTGCCTCGATCCGCGCGCAATTTCTGCCGCGCACCTTCTTGGTGCCGATGAACTTATAGCTACTGGTAAGCCGCATATCCAGGCCATGAACCCCAGGCAGGATCGACGGTATCTTCTTCTCGACCTGCCAGCTGTCTCCGGGGACAACGGGCCGTTCGGGAAGCATCAACACCTGCCGGGACAGTGACAGACAAATCGATTCCGCCGCTCGGCGAGCAGCATGCTTGATCTCATCCGGATTCAACACATGAACTCCCGAAAGCTCCCCCAGACCAGACATTGTCAGACCTATGCGAATCTTGCGAAACTCATCACCGCCATCGACGGGGTAGGCTTTGCCGGCGATCAGTTGCCGGGCCGAAAAAGAGTCGAAGCTGAGTTCTACAGAGGCGCTGCCGGAGGAGACGGAAGTAATTTTTTCCCTCAAAACAGCTTTTGTGTCGATCGATGTTTTTTGAACTGTTCCCGGAGAAAGGTCGCTTTGGGCCTCTGTTTCTTGTTCGGCATGCATGCGATAGGTGGAAATCGCCCCCGGACTAAACTTGAAGCGCAGTTCGATAGCCTCGGCGGCCCCGGCGGCCGGAACCGCATTCGGCAACAAAATGCCGATCATGACGAGCGGCAGAAAAAGGTCGAGCTTGCTTCCCTTTCTCATATGTCCTCCATCCAGCTTCTTGCCAATCCGAATTCAGTTGTTCATCAGTACGCGGTCGAGTACTTCCTTCAGATCCATGACGTTGCGCAAATCGAACTCGACGTCGTAGCGCTGGCCACCGGGCGTATTCAAGTAGCCCCGAAGCAAGGTTGGGCCGCGCTGTTCCAGGTAGAAGCGGTAAGTTCCCTGGAGCACCTTCAGCGGCACCTCCATTCGCAGTCTGCCCCCGAAGGCCGAGATGCTGGTCTCCGAGCCCAGCTTGTCGATGATCTGGGCGACTCGAAAAGAACCCAGCGACCGCTCGGGTTGCGGCGCGAGCTCCTCATCAACAGTGTCGGTCAACTCAAGAACGTCTGACTTGCCGGCAGCAAACCGGCCGGTCGCAGGCTCGCCCGCATCCTGCGTCTTTTGCAAAGGCGCTTCAGAAACAAGCTCATCAGGAGCAGGTTTGTCCGGATCCGCTGGTGCCTCTTCGGTTTCCACCATATTGCCCAGGCTGCGCTCGACGGCCTCGACCGTCTCGCGCCGAAAGCGCTCGTCGATACGCCTTATCAGTCTGGTCAGTTCATCCAGGTCTGCAGGAGCATTGCCGCCGAGTTCGATGGTCCTCTCGGCGCGCGGTATTGAACCTGTCAGATTGTGCTCGCCAAGGCCGCAAATGACCAGCTTGCGCGGCTCCCAGGCGGATAGCTGGACTGTTATTCCATCGAGCTCGAGGCTGCCGCTCAACCTCAATACGTCGTGCTCGAGATTCAGATGAATTCCAAGCGCGATCAAAGAATCGCGAATCTCCCCAAGAACCCTGAGACCCGCGCTCAGCTTTTCGGCAACCCGGGCACAAAACTGTGACGGGTGTGTCAGCCCGGAAACAATGATCGGCTCGAGCGAGCGCAGGAAAAGAGGTTCGAGGACTTTAACCCTGTCACGACCGGCTCCGTAAACCACGATGCTGGTCAGCGCCTCCCGGCTGAGCGGATGCAGGAAAACGCCGCCGGAAACCTTGACCAGTCCCACGATACCACGCCCGGGATCGTCCAGCTCGAAGCTCTCGACCAATGGGCCCAGAATGTGGCGCAGCAGGAGCAATTCCTGATGGGGATCGGGCAGGCTCACTGTGCAACCTCACTTCGCATGCGCCTGGCCCTGGCCTCGGATAAACTAAACGAGCAACCGCAGTAGTCCTGCCTTCTGAGACCGAACTTGCGGGAGAGATCGACCGAGATATTGAAGCCGTCTTTTTTTTTCAAGTCTACTTCCAGGTAGGGCAGGCCGATAGATTCAGCTACTTCGCGGCCAATTTTACAAAGCAGCTTGGAATTCTTGTGCCGGCTGACAGTCAGGGTCACGCCGAAGTAGTCACACCCGCGTAAACGTGCCTGTCGAGCTGTTTCAAGCATTCGCTGGCGATAGCAGGCCTGGCAGCGCAGGCCTCCCTCGGGCGAGTCGCGGTAGGCGAGGATCGCCCGGCCCCAGTCGGCCGGACGGTAGTCGCCTTCGATCAACTCGAACCCGAGCCGTCGGCACAGACTGCGCTGGTCTTCGAGGCGCAGCAGGAACTCTGAGCGAGGATGAATATTGGGACCATAGAAAAAGACGGTCACTGCGTATTCCTCAGCCAGGCGCCGCAAGGCAACTGTGGAGCAGGGCGCACAACAAGAATGCAACAACAGGCGAGGCCTTGAAACACCCGCACTCATGGCTTGATGGCCTGGTCTCCGTGCCGGCGGCCCCTGGAAAGTTGCGCAGTGTCACCATCGTGCGTAAAACGTTCCCATACCTTGAGGTAATTCAAGGCGGTTCGCAGCTGGAAGTCTTCCATTCTGTCAAGCAGCACCCGTGTCGGATCCGGCATGCCCTCCTTGTGCAAGTGACCGGCCAGATCGGCTTCGCGAGTGATGTGGATCTCGCCAGGATTCTCGGGCTCCTTGCGCGGGACTTCCACGTCGGGCACGATGCCTTTTTCCTGGATCGAGCGGTGATTGGGTGTGTAGTAACGGGCAATCGTCATCTTGAGACCCGAACCGTCCTTTAGCCCGACCACCGTCTGAACCGATCCCTTGCCGAACGAACGGGTGCCCATGATCACCGCACGTCCGTGATCCTGAAGAGCGCCGGCCACGATCTCTGAGGCCGAGGCGCTGCCGCCGTTCACCAGGCAAATCATCGGATAGAATGGCTGGGTGCCGATCTTGTGGGCGAACTCCTTGTCAACTTTCTTGGCACGCCCCTTGGTCTCGACAATGGTTCCCGAAGCGACGAAACGATCCACAACCCGCACCGCCTGCTCCAGCAGGCCCCCTGGATTGTTGCGCAGATCGAGCACCAGGCCCCGCAACTTGCCGCCGCTGAGTTTCTTGAGCTCATGCAGGGCCTGCATCATGTTCCGCTCAGTGCGTTCCTGGAAAGCGCGGATCTTGATCACTCCGTATCCAGGCAAGGGCATGCTCTTTTCAACCGGATTGAGGCGAATCCGCAACCTGATCAAAACAAAGTCCTTGGGCTTCTCGAAATCGTCGCGATCAATGGTCAGAACGATCTTGGTCCCGGGCACACCGCGAATGATCCGCGAGGCCTGACTGACATCCATGTTCTCGGTCGACGAACCGTCTATTTTGACAATCCGGTCGCCAGCCTGGATTCCCGCCTGGGCGGCAGGGGTGCCGTCGATGGGAGCCACGACAACCAGCCCGCCGTCACGAACTCCGAGCTCGATGCCCACTCCGCCGAAATTACCGGAAGTGTCCTCCTGCATCGACTTGAACTCCCTGGGAGTCATGAAGGCAGTGTGCGGGTCGAGGGTCTTGAGCATGCCGCGGATAGCACCGTAGAGCAGCTTCTTGGAATCTACTTTTTCCACGTAGCTTCCCTGGATGTAGTGCAACACCTGGGCAAATACGTCGATATTTTTGTAGGTATCGTCTGAAGCAACAGCCCGCGGCGCGACGGCGATCAGAAACAGGCTCAGCCCTGTCGCGAAGGTGGCTCCTGCACGCAATGCATGCCTCATTTGCCGTTCTCCTTTCGGTGCAGACAATAGCATAGCCACTGCCGGCGGTCGAGGGAAAGGTCAGACGTCAGGGATCAGATATCGATCTCCCGCTGGCCGAGGATCAGGCTTACTTTGAGGTTGCCGTTGCGCTGCCGGATAGCCTGCAACAGCTCTTTCGGGCTAGCTTTTTTCTTCAACACTACCGTATAGGCTGCCTCCTGCAGTACTCCTGCCCTGACAGTCTCGAGCGAAATCAAGCGATGTTGTTCGAGAAACTCCGGAAAGACCTCCTCGACAACCTTCTCGTGATCACTGTCCACGGGCAACTGGATACGCAGGATGCGTTCGCGCACTACCTTCTTGAACATATCGAAACGATACAACAAAAAAATCATGGCCGACATCACAACGGCCGAGAATATGGCCAGCAAGTAGAAGCGTGTCCCGACCGCCATACCAATGGCCATGACCAGGAAGATAAATCCAACGTCGCGGGTCTCCTTCATGGCGTTTCTGAAACGAATGATAGACAGCGCTCCCACCAGGGCAAAGGCCCGGGCGATGTTGGATCCGATGATCAGCATGATCAAGGCTACCGTTGTGCCCATTATCACCAGAGTATGCACATAGGCCTGGGAATACGAGGTGCCCTTGTGTGTGCCTCGGTAAACGGTTGCGATCAGCAACGACAGCACGAAGCTCAGGAACAATACCAGGGCGATGTCCAGCAGGGTAAAGGCTCCGGACAGATCGCCAAGCCGCTCCCATTCCTTGATCAGGTTATCCATCTGTCAGCTCCTTCCCGCTGTACTTAGCCGTGCAACTCGTTCGTTTTTTCCGTCTCCGCCGACCATGCCACCAGCGGCAGCATGGCAAACCCGCGAGCGCTGACCAGCCCGGAACAGTATTTGCTAATCCTCTGCAAGTGGCAATCGTGCCGAGAAAGCAGCCCGGTGACCCAGCCGGGCACGCTCTCGTCCACTTTGACCTCCATGATGCACTTATCGGGCGGGGCAAACAGGCGGTTGATGGCATCCTCACCGGCCTTCAGCATGCACACCCGGCAACGCAGATCGGTGTCAAATGTCATGCGCAGACCGGTGTCGTAACGCCCGCCAATGAAGGCTCGCCTGAGATAGGACGTCATGCAGCTCGGGCGCAGTTGCATCGTGCGCACCATGTATTCCACCTCCGCCGCAACCTGCTGATCTTGCTCGTTCAGGTTGGCGGGCCCATGCGGGCCGTCGCACAGGTCTTCGGCCTCCGGCAGAGGCAGGCGGATACGTCGTTTTTGGACCCTCTTGTTTATGCGCTGCTTGATCTCGACAACCGCTTCGCGCACACATTCTCCGGCCACGGGATAGACGCGGATCCTGAGCTTACGCCGCAGGCGAATCCCGTCGACCTTGTCCCAGAAGCAGGAGAGGTCCGGGCTGTCGTAGTAAAGGCTATCCACACGGTAGGCGCCGTTCAGGCAATGCTCGTCCGGCTGTGTGACCTGATCCAGCTCGGACATGATGCGCTTCGCCTTTTCAATTGAAATGATGTACTTCAGCTCGTAGCGGTCGAAAGAGCGTGCCATCACGCCTCCCGAAAAAAAGACTTGTTGTTCACCTGAAGCGCACCCATTTTTCCGGATCTACCGCCCGGCCACCCTTGCGTACCTCGAAATACAGATAAGGCCCCTTCAATGAACCAGTATCCCCAAGCGTCCCGAGCTTATCACCCCGGCCAACACGCTCACCCTTCTTGACTGCCAAGCTGCCCATGTGTGCGTACAGGCTATAGTAACCTCCGCCATGATCAACAATCGCCATCAGGCCGTAACCCCTGAAGGATTGCGCGAATACCACTTTTCCCGGGTAGATACAGGCAATCTTTTTTCCCGATGCCGCCCTCAAATCGACGCCCTGGTGTTTCGTTGCCGTATTGAAGCGCGGATCTATACGCTTGCCGAAAGCCACCTCGATCCTGGCCCCGGCAACCGGTGGACCCAACCTGCCGCGCCAGCTTGCAAAACCTCGGGCAACCGACTTCTTGCCCTCGATGCTGGACATGACCATGCCGAGTTGCCGGCGGGCGTGTTCCAACTCGCGGATGGTGCGTTTGCGCAGTGTTTCTTTTCTATGCAACATACCGAGTGCGCCGGATTTCTCTAAGCGAGCCTCCTGGGCCGCCAACCTTTTCTTTTCGACCTGCGCAATGAGTGCTTTCTCGCGTGCCATTTGCTCTTCGATCCGTCTACGAGAAACCTCCAGCGTATCGCGAAATAGAGCCGCCTCGGACACGAGTTCGCCGTCGGCTCGTGCCCGGCGCTGCATCCATAAGAACCCTTGTAATGCATCGGCAACGCTTTCTGATCCAAAGACAACATTCATCCACCCGAAGTCGCCAAGTTTGTAGATCTCCCGCAGTCGCTTTCGCAAGCGAGTCCGGCATTCTTCGAACGACTTTTCGGCCTGCGAATGCAGCCCATGCTGCTCGGCCAGGCGCGCTCTTAGATTCTCGAGATGCAGCTCTGTTTGGCGACGCTCTTTCTCGGTGGCCTGTATCTTGTCGTCAATCTCCGCCACTGTTTGCAACAACGATGTCGAGCGTTGCTGCAGCTTTTCGAGCAGCTTCTTCTGGCGCTGCAAATTATGTCCGACGCTCTTCAGGTCTTTCAGCACTGGATTGGAGGAGTCGTTCCCCGCCTGCAAGCCGATTGGCATCGCGAGGCAAGCGATCACCACCCCGACCATCATGGCGTCATCAGATCGTTTCATACTTTCATGTACCTCCACAGGCTGCTCACCGTCCCCAGCGCACCTAGAAATCCACCCGTCAGTACAATTGCCCCGACGGCAGGGAGGGGCAAGAAAGAGATCCCCATCCGCACTGTCGCCAAACCTGCCGATACGAACACATTCGAAACCAGGAAAATAAAAGCGGCCCATGCGATCAGTGTGCCGATCGCCGCACCCAGCAGTCCGAGCAATATTCCCTCAATGTAAAAGGGAGCCTTGATGAATCCGTCGGTAGCACCCACAAGTTTGAGAATCTGAATCTCTTCGCGCCGTGCAAAAACCGAGAGTCGGATGGTATTGGAGATGATCACTCCAGCTGCCAGGACGACCAGTATTCCGATCACCAACCCCAACATCCTGGACGTCCCGACAAAGCGGAAAAATTTATCCAGCCAGGCTTGCCCGTACTGAACGTCTTCGACGCCGGGAAGATTCACGACTTTCTGAGCCAACTCGCCGATGGACGCCGGGTTACGCTCAGTGGATATGAATGTCGCCTGTAGGGAGGCCGGAACCGGGTTTTGTAGGCCGTCAAGAACGACGGCCCGAGCGCCAAGGCGTTTCTTGAATTTTTCAAGCGCCTCAGCACGGCTTATATATACTACCGAGCTTACCTTACTCGATTCTTCGAGACGCTTTCGAATTGCATCGCGTGCGCTCGCATCACAGTCGTCTGCCAGGAAAACGTTCAGGCGCAGACCCTCGCCCAGCCTGTCTGCAAGCAGCGATAAATTGTAACCAACCAGCGCAAATACGCTCAGCAGAAGAAATACCACGGCCACGGTGCCGACAGTCACTCCGGTCACGGTCAGGCTGCGCGCCAGGTGAAGAAACGCTCTCTTCAGAAAATATGCAATCCTGGTCATCGTCCCCCGCCGTCATTGTTCGCGCAAGCCGCCGGCGACGATCCGGCCGTGTTCCAATTGGATGACTCTTTTCTGGCTGCGTCCCACAGTGTCAGTATCGTGAGTGGCCACCATGACGGTCACTCCCCGCGCATTGACCTCGGAGAGCAGGTCGAAGATTTCGCGACTCAAATCCGGATCCAGGTTCCCGGTGGGCTCGTCGGCCAGTAATATCGGCGGATCGTTGACAATCGCCCTGGCGATGGCCACTCGCTGCTGTTCGCCACCCGAGAGTTTCAAAGGATATGACGAAGCTTTATGCTCCAGGCCGACCAACCTTAGCGATTCATTCGTCTTGCGAATCGCCTCGCGTCGCGGCTTGCCCATTACTTCGAAGACCATGCCGACGTTTTCCCTGACGGTTCTTGACGGAAGCAGCTTGAAGTCCTGAAAGACTATTCCGATACGCCGGCGCAGAAACGGCACTTCAGACTCGCGGATGCGAGCCACGTTTTTCCCGAACAGAAGTACTTGCCCGGAATCGCAGCGTTCGGCCAAAAAAAGCAGTCGCAGCAGGCTGGTCTTACCGGCACCCGAGGGACCCATCAAGAATGCGAACTCGGCCTTTTCCACGCGCATGGTGACATCTGTAAGGGCCGGGCTGTCTTGCCCGTAAGACATGTGCACGTGGTACATCTGAATCATCGGCGGACCCGGCGCTCAGACACCTTCGTCTCCTTCTCCCGAGAGGTAGCCGAGAATGACCTCGTCCAGACTTTTCTCCGAAATGAGATCCTCCCCGAAGATTGTGGGCCCCGGCGCGCTCCTGGGAACAGGGTGTTCCGCCAGGCGACGCGCGGCCAGCACCTCTGGAGGCAAAGGCCGCGCTTTTGCAGCGGGCGGTTTCGGTGGTTGCCCGACTGGTTGCGTGCCAGCCGCGGCTGCCTGTTCGGTCGGCTGACTTTCCACGGGACGAATTGTCACGCGAGCCGCAGCCGCTTTTTTTCGAGGAACGATCTCCTCCGGCGGAGGAGGTTTGTGGATCTGGGTTCCGAGGACGCCCGCAGCGGCGCCGAAACCAGCGCCGGCCGCCGGCATGGCTTGCACGGTCTTGGCTTCGTGCCTCGGAATGGCTGTCTGAGTTCGAGAAGGCTGCAGCGGAACCGGAAACTTGGCAGCCGGCGCGGGTTTCAGCGCCGGCGCCGGTTTCAGCGCCGGCGCCGGCGGCGCCATAACAGGTTTCGGCTCCGGGGATAGCGCCGGGGCCGCCCCGGTCGCAGCGTTGTCAATCTCGTCATAGACGCCGTTGATCAGGTTGCGAAGCATGGCCTTGTGCTGCTCTTCCATCAACTCTCTGACAATATCGCCAAGATTCTCGGCCTTGACTATATCCGCGTAGCTGGTCTTCTTGGTGGCCAGGATGTTACCGCCGACAAACAGGTGGGTAATGATGTGAGGATTCAGAGTACCGCTGTCCTCCGTCTGTACGTGGAAGATTCGGCCCTTGTGCTTGATGTTGTGGTTGAATCCCACCATCATCTGGGATTTTTTCTGCCCGCTCAAAACCGTTGCCTCACGTTAGTACCGCTGTCAGCTAATAAAATTCCGCAGAAATGGAGTGTAACAAACCAAAATAACATTGGCAAGATAGGAGTCCATCTCAAAACTGATCGAACACCAAAGAAAAACCAATGAGTTCGTAGTGCCCGTCAGAGAAAAGTGAGTTTTTCAGGACGGGCACAAGATAACCAGCGGCCGGTTTGACATTCGATTCGGGCTACATTAGGTTGAGCCCGGTTCATGGGAGGCTAGCATGGAAAAGCGCCGCTCGGTGGTATGGGCCGTGTTGTTGAGCATCTTCATGCCCGGACTGGGTCAGGTCTACTGTGGCCGGCTGGTCAGGGCCCTGATATTCTGGCCTCTAGCATTCCTGGGCTGGGCCATCTTCCTGATTGGCTGGGGATCGGGAGGGCTCACGCTGGCGGTTGTCTACCCTGCCTTCGTTGTCGCAAGTCTGTTGGTCTGGATCGCTGCCGCAGTAGATGCCGGTCGACTGGCGCTTCGGACCCGAACCGGATATCGCCTGCGAGCCTACAACATCTGGTATCTCTACCTGTTGCTTTGGATCGTGTGCATGTCGCTGCCCAACTGGGGCCTGGTTCGTTACGTCAGGCACAACCTTCTGGCAACCTACGTGCTGGCCTCGGACAACATGCGTCCCACGCTGCTGCCGGGTGACGGCGTGATGGTTGACCGGCGCGGCAAGGCGCTTGCCGATCTGAAGCGCGGCGCGCTAGTGGCCATCAGGGATCCCAAGGGTGAGGGCACTGTGCGCTTCCTGCGCCTGACCGGGCTGGAAGGGGAGACCATCGAGCTTTCCGCCGATGGCCTGAAAATAAACGGTCGGCAGATCGATCGTCGCCCGTCCGGCGAAGAAAGCTATGAACACAAGTCTCCCGCGGGAGAGTGGATAGAGCGCCACACCCTCAAGGTAGTGCAAACTCTTGGAGACCTTGAGTTCACGGCACTGGTAGATCCAGAACCGCAAAATCGCCACACCGGCAGTTGGAAGCTTGGAGCGAATCAAATCCTGCTGCTGGGCGACAACCGCCTGGAGGACGGGGCACTCAAGGCAAGCATTTTCAAGCGCGCCGATCTGATCGGACGCGTGTTTCTGGTACGCTGGTCTAAAGATCCCAGAACCCGGCGCCTGCGCAAGGAACGCCGCCGCTTGGCGGTAGAATAGTGCGTTCTTCAAAAGCGGAAGCTGCACGATGAAAATATTCGCAGTCAACGGAAGCCCCTCAATGACTCGCGGCAAGACGCATCTGCTGTGTGATCTGTTTCTCCAAGGCGCCCGGCAGGCGGGTGCCCAGACCGAATCGATTTTTCTTCAACAAAAGAAGATCGGCTACTGCGTGGGTTGCTTGAAATGCTGGGTCAAGACGCCGGGCGTCTGCGTCCAGGACGACGACATGACCGAGTTGCGACGCAAGTTCATCGAGGCCGACGTCTTCGTGCTGGCCACACCGGTGTACGTCGACGGTATGACGGCCCAGGCCAAGACCTTCATCGATCGCCTGGTTCCTCTGACCGATCCGCACTTCGAGTTGGTCGATGAACATTGCCGGCACGTAAAGCGCCATAAAAAGCTTCCTGAGGTGGTTCTGCTGGGAGTCTGCGGCTTCAGCGAAACCGACAACTTCGACGGAGTCGTAGATCACGTTTCACGCATTTGTAAGAACATTCAAACCCGTTTCATAGGCGCCCTGCTGCGCCCGGCAAGCCATGTGCTTTCGATGGATGAGCAACTGCCGGACAAAGTGGGACAAGTCAAGCGAGCCATCATGCAGGCGGGCTGTGAACTGGTGGAAAGGCGCGCCTTCAACAGCAATACGCTCGAACTCGCGGCTCAGGAGTGTTTCCCGCGGGAGATCTTCATAGATGGGGCAAATCTATATTGGGATCGCTGCCTGGAAAAAGGCCGGTTAATCTGAGAGCGATGTTTTCCGGTACGATCAACCGGCCACGTAGTTGCGAAGGCCGCCGGCCAGAAGAATCTCTACCCGCCTGCGACTCAACCCGTGTTTGACCTTCAGTTCGTAGTCCTTGTCGTGACTGCGCACGGTCACCAGCGACGAGCGTTTTAACTCCGCCGCGACCCAGGGCATTTCGAGATCATCGCCCAGTCGGATGCGGTCGTAGTCTCGCGGATCCAGAAACACCAGCGGAACAATTCCGTGGTTTATCAGGTTAGAGGCATGGATGCGCTCGAAGTTCCGGGCGATTACCACCTGCACACCGAGAACCATCGGGCACATGGCGGCGTGCTCGCGGCTCGAACCTTCCCCGTAATCGCTTCCGGCCACTATTATATTGGCCAGCCCGGCCTGCTGGTTGTCCTTTGCCCGGCGCACGAACTTCGGGTCGACGCCCTTGAAGGTACGCCAAGCGTACTCCTGGATGTTCGATCGATACTTGAGATGACGCCCGGCTGGCAGGATGTGATCGGTTGAAATGTGATCGCCCAGCTTGATGGCTACCACACCGTTCAATGAAGCCGGAAGCCGCTTGTTGATCGGTGGGTCGACGATGTTCGGTCCACGCACGACGACGGTCTTCTTGCCCTTCTGCGGTTTAACAATAAGGCTGTCATCAATAGGCAATTTGGTCGGCGGCAGCGGACGCACTGTCTTGCGTCTGAGATCGCGAGGATCACACAGGGTTCCACGCAGAGCTGTTGCCGCCGCGGTCTCGGCTCCTACCAGGTAGACGGATGCGTCTTGTGTACCGCAGCGCCCTTCATAGTTTCGATTGTTGGTGCGCACGCTGACCGCCCGACTGGCGGGAGCATATCCATGTCCTATACAGAACCCGCAGGCAGGCTCAGCCAACCTGGCCCCGGCATCCAGTAATATTTTCAGGTAACCCCTTTCCATCAAAGACTGCATGACCTGTCGCGTAGCCGGAGCGACAACCAGATTTAAATGAGAAGAGATCTTGCGTCCCTTGAGCATCAAGGCCACCCTGGAGATGTCCTCGAAGAAACCGTTTATGCAACTTCCTATCGCAACCTGGTCGACCGGCAGGCCGCTAATATCACGCACCGGTACTACCTTGTCCGGCCTGTGCGGCAGGGCCACCATAGGCACGATCTGACCCAGATCGACTTCAATCTCGTCAACGAATTCGGCCCGGGCACCGGCCTCCAGGCGCCTGAAACCTCCCGGGCGATGCTGGGCAGCGAGGTAAGCGCGGGTAGTCGCATCGGCTGGAAACAGTGAGGTAGTAACTCCGAGTTCGGCTCCCATATTTGTGACCGTGGCACGCTGTGGAACACTGAGCGTCTTGACACCTGGCCCGTCATATTCGAGAGAGGTCTCGACATTTCTGCGGCTCGCAAGGCTTCGCATTATGTGCAAAGCCAGATCCTTGGTCGAGCACCATGGCTTTAGCTTGCCAGTCAGCCACACCCGGGTGACGGCCGGACAGATAAAGTAGTGGGGAGATCCGGTTAACGCCACGGCCAGTTCAAGCCCGCCGGTTCCGATCGCCAGCATGCCGATCCCGCCCATGGTCGTAACGTGGCTGTCCGCTCCCAGCAGCAGCCGGCCGGGTTGCGCGAAGCGCTCCAGGTGAACCTGGTGCCCGATGCCGTTGCCGGGACGAGAAAACGCGACACCGCTGGTCATGCACGATGTCTCGAGAAAGCGATGATCATCGGCGTTCTCGGGGCCGCCATCTCCCAGGGTGTTGTGATCGACGTAGCAGACGGCGGTCTTGCCCTTCAACCTCGCCCGTCCCAGTTTGTCTAGATGCAGAAACACCATTGTTCCGGTGCCGTCCTGCACCAGGAACTGATCGGCCCGGACACCTATCTCCTCCCCGGGTCGCAGGTTGCCATGAACCAGGTTTCTTTGCAGGATCTGATAGGTGGCGCAGGGGTTGCTGGACGCCATGAAATCCTCGCACTCGACATGTGTCGCCGGCAGGCGGATACTAGCTCTACCCCGATGAAAGGGCAAGCAGTTTTCGAAGACAAATTTCAGCTTGTGTATTGCCGCCATCCCTGGCGAGGAGTATGCTCACGGCATGGGAGAACAGGTCTTAGATGCGGCTTCGAAACTAGTTCCCTTGTTGTTACTGCTGGCTGTTATCTTCGGCACCTTGATCGTCGTGATCATCGTGCTGCGCGTGCGCTTGAAGCACGCCTCGCATACGGCAAGCCGCAAAAGCAAGTGGATTGGTCCCGTGCGCATACAGGCCGATGACGTGATCACTGTCCTGGGTAAGACACTCATAAGCGCCCGGGTCGCGGACGCGTCCGGGGGCTCTTCGCCCATTAGCTGGTGTCGTCTTGAAGCTGAAGACGGCCCGGCTTTGCTCAGCATACCGTCATCTGCACAAGAAGCTTTCTATTTTCCAGGCCACAGTGAATGGAACGAGTCTGTGACATTTCCAGAATCCATCGAACGCGAGCGGCGAGTCTACAGACGCAAAGAGGAACCGGCCGAACTTTCAGAGGGCTGGAAAATTGCTTTCTATGAAGGCCCCGATGGCCGCTGCCTGGCAATCGAGCAACTAGGAGATGTTTGCAGCCTGTGGCGCGGAAAGTCCATTCCCGCAGAAGGAATTCAGGTTCTAGAAGAAAAATAACGGAATCACGCCCGTCATCTTTTTTTACAAGATCTCTTCTTCAGCAGAACGATAAACGCAAGGGCAAATATCTGGGGAAAGAAGCGTAAGACCCTTCGCAAGGGACCGTGGTATCGCCTGTGCACACCAGCGATGGCGCAGGTCGAGCCGCCCCCGCCGCTGCACGAACCGCCGCCGACGTCGCCCCCGCAACCGCCGGAGCTTCCGGAGCCGCTGCAGCCTGAGCCGCCCGAATCGCCCTCGCAGCCGGATCCGCCCGAGTCGCCCTCGCAGCCCGATCCACCGCCCGTATCGCCCTCGCAGCCGCTCGTTTCGGGATCATTCCCCCCGCAGTCGCATCCCTCTCCGCTGTCGTCCGCCAGATAGATATCACCGTTGCAGCTCGTGTCGACGTAGGTCGTCCCTCCCTGGTTGCCCTCGCTAATCCCCATGTCACGGCGCATGCTTGAGGGAGAGGGCCTGGATGCGAATGCCCCCCTGACCAGCGCCCGGCAACCCGGGAAATGCCCCGACGGATCGTCAAATACCAGTGCCAGGTCTCCCTCGACGGCACCGTCATCGTCCTGGTTGAAGAAGATATCCACCAGCCAAACGTCACCGATGGCGACCTGGCCGTCGAAATAGATCTGATCACCCCATTTTTCCAGGTACTCGGCCCGGATCGCCTCGGGTGGCATCGGCGTCACACCGTCCAGCGGAGCCATGCTCATGTCGAGATCGATCAGTAATATGCCGTATCGCTGCTGATCGTTCATGATAAATTCGAAGCCCGCCCAGATGAAGACGCCGTCCTCTCCGAAGCTCGATGCATCAGATGAAAAATAGGCCGTGGCGCTAAGTTGGACAGTCTCGTCGGGGAGCTCCGACCAGTCTTCGATGACGCTGGAATCATCGGCGATGAAATCAAACGTCATGCTCCCGGGTGCATCGACTCCGGCCCATGCAGTAGCGGAGGTCGCCGCGAGCACCAGCATGGTCAGCAATGTAAGTCGACCGGGTTTCATGCTCCACCGTCCCCGCTAATCAGAAATGGAATCCGACCGTTGCCACCAGGCGGCTCCAGCCGAGATTCGCGCCATTATCGGCTTCGCCGAGAATGGTGGCGATCATGTCGCCGTGTTCGTTCTCTGCGACGAAACTGTAGTCGTACATCAGGCCCACAGACAACCAGCTGAACAGGCGCCAGTTCAGGCCGGCGCCCAGTTCCATGACGATCATGTCTTCGTCGTATTCCCTTCTGAAACCGGTCTCGTAGTAACTGTTGCGCGAGAAGAAACTGCCGCCGCCCACTTCGAGGTTCAGTCTCAGATCAGCCCAGATCGGGATAATCACCCGCAATCCGCCCAGCACCGCGGTGTATGCTCGTTGCACACATCCATTTGTCGCGTGTGATTCGACCCTGACATCGTCCTTGCCGAAATAAGTCTGTGATGCCCGGAAGTAAAGGTAGAAGCGAGGCGGAAAGCCCTTGAGCTTTCCGCCCACCGCCAGTACGGCCCCGGACTCGAGACCCACGGCATTTTCACGGTCGAGCCCCTGGTTGAAGACCATGCCGCTGTAGGGTTCCACCAAAAAATGCGTGCCGCCTGCCCTCACGGGAGTCGAAAGTGACAATGAGCACATGCCAACAAGCGCCACAACCAGAAAGTTTCTTCCATAACCAGACATGTCGCACCTCGCAAGTAACAATAACACTTTTAGATCATGCAACGATGACTTTCATTTTCGCAAGAGACGTGCCATCCATCGTCTTACTGCACAACCCCCCGGATCGGCGGGATATACCTCCTCAACCGGTTTTGCCGAATACCCCATTCAGGTAACCCTGAATGTCTAAGTTTCCAAAATGGAACCCACCTTGTGTGAACAACGGCTACAGTCAAGATCGGTTTCCCCTCGGGAGTAACCGATGATCTCGAAGCCTGATAGACTTGATGCGGGACACTATTAAAGGATACTACCCGGCTAAGGGGCGGACAGTTCTTCCAATGTCGCCTTGTGCCCTAGTTGAGAATCTTCAGCAATTCGACGTCGAAGACCAGCATGCCCGCGGGCCGGCCGGGCCGGCCTTGGTAGGCCAGGTTTTCGGGAATCCAGAAGCGGCATTTCTGGCCTTCCAGCATGAGTTGCAAGCCCTCGGTCCAGCCGGCGATAACGCGGTTGAGAGGAAAAGTGGCGGGTTGGCCGCGCACCACCGAGCTGTCGAACATCTTCCCGTCCGTCGTCCAGCCGCTGTAGTGCACCCTGACGCGGCTGGTGGCACTTGGATGAGTCTTGCCGCTGCCGGGCTCGATCTCTTTCCAGGCCAGGCCCGATTCGGTTATCTTGGCATCCTTGGGCGGGGCGGCCACATCCGCGGGCGCCGGAATAGACTTTGGCTTTGCCTGTGCGGTCAGCGGCGCGGTCTTTTTGGCGGAGTTTCCAGGTGCATTCTCACCGCCCTTGCAACTCGCGACGATCAACAGGCCCAGGGCACAACCAAGACACACAATTTTCTTTGTCGTTTTCATGGGCCGATACGTTGCCAGATTCGCCAGATATGCGCAAGTCATATGTTGTGTTGCGCACCCATGACTGCCCTGGCATGATTGGACACGGCCATGAAAGGAGAATGCGCAAATGAAAAAACGAATCATGAATCAATTTTTCCTTGTGTTGGCTATAATCGGCCTGAGCGCCTGCGCCGGCAACGAGCCGGCGCCGACGACACAACCGGAGCGCAGCTATTCCTACCCGGAGGCGCGAAGGTCGGATGTCATCGACGACCACTTCGGAACGAAAGTTGCCGATCCTTATCGCTGGCTCGAGAATCCCGACTCGCCCGAGACCGTCGCCTGGGTCGAGGCTGAAAATGCCCTGACCAAAAAGTTCCTCGAAGGCGAATTGCATGAACAACTCAAGGCCCGCTTTACCAAACTTTGGAACTTTCCGCGCTACTCGGTGCCCGCAAAGAAGGCCGGGCGATACTTCTTTTTCAAGAACGACGGCCTGCAGAACCAGGACGTGCTCTACGTCCAGGATTCGCTGACGGCCGAGCCGCGGGTGTTGATCGATCCCAACAAGCTTTCTACAGACGGCACCAGCGCCTTGAGCGGTATGGAAGTCAGCCAGGACGGAAAGCTTATCGCCTACCTGGTCTCCGACAAGGGCAGCGACTGGCAGAAGTTGAAAATCCGCAAGATAGATAGCGGCCAGGATTTTCCCGAAGTCCTCGAGCGCTGCAAGTTCAGCTCGGTGGCCTGGAAGCATGACGGCTCGGGCTTCTTCTACAATCGCTTCCCCGATCCCGACACCGTGGCGCCCGAGGACTGGAACAACTACTCGCGGGTGTACTGGCATGCCCTGGGCACGCCGCAGAAGGACGACAAACTGGTCTACGAGCAACCCGACAACAAGGAACTGGGCTTCTCACCGTTCATGACCGAGGACGGCAACTACTTGTTGCTGCACGTCTGGCACGGTACCGACCCTAAAAACCGCGTTTATTACAAAAAAGTCTCAAGCGCGGAAAAATTTATCAAGCTGCTGGACGCGGCCGATGCACGCTACGATTTTATAGGCAACGTCGGCGCAACCTTCTTCCTCAACACGGATCTCGATGCGCCCCGCGGCAGGATCATCACTATCGACGTCGAGAAGCCGGGGCGCGAGAACTGGAAAGAAATCATCCCGCAGCAGGATGCCGTGATTTCCGGCGCGGCCATAGTAAGCAATCACCTGGTGTTAGCCTGCATGAAAGACGCCCACCACGAGCTTACGATCTACGACCTTGGGGGAAAGAAAGTAAAACAGATCCCGCTGCCGGAGATAGGCTCGGTTTTCGGCCTGTCCGGTCGGCAGGACGATTCCGAGATGTTTTTCGGCTTTACTTCCTTCCTGCGCCCCCTGACAATTTATCGCCACGATTTTAAGACGGGTGAGACAAAGCTATTCCGCGGACCAAAGTTCGATTTCGACACTTCCGGCTATGAAACCAGGCAGGTGTTTTACGAGTCGAAGGACGGCACACGCGTGCCGATGTTCATCACATCCAAGAAGGGCTTGAAACTGAACGGGGACAACCCGACCTTGCTGTACGGCTACGGCGGCTTCGACATCAGCCTGACCCCGTACTTTTCGGTCACCAGGCTGGTGTGGCTCGAAAAGGGCGGTGTGTTCGCCCAGGCTAACCTGCGCGGCGGAGGCGAGTACGGCGAGAAGTGGCATCAGGCCGGAGTGTTGGGCAACAAGCAGAATGTATTCGACGATTTCATCGCCGCGGCCGAGTGGCTGATAGCCAGGCGCTACACCAGCACTCCGCGCCTGGCCATAATCGGGGGATCCAACGGCGGCCTGCTGACGGCCGCCTGCATGGTGCAGCGCCCTCAGCTGTTCGGCGCGGTGCTTTCGCTGGTGCCGGTGATAGACATGCTGCGTTATCACAAGTTCTCGGTCGGACGCTACTGGGTATCGGACTACGGCAACGCCGACAAGAACCAAGAGCAGTTCAAGTTCCTCTACGCCTACTCTCCGCTTCACAATATCAAGAAGGGCACCAGCTACCCGCCCACGCTGATCACCACCGCCGACACCGACAACCGGGTGGTGCCCATGCATGGCAAGAAATTCGCCGCCAGCCTGCAGGCAGCTGACAGTGGTCAAAATCCCATTCTGCTTAGAGTGGAAACCAAAGCAGGTCACGGGGGCGGCAAACCGACATCCAAGCGCATCGAGGAAGCCGCCGACCTGTACACCTTCCTTTTCAAGATCTTGAAGATCAAATAACCCGCAGGGAGTCGAGCCGATGGACGAGAAAACCTACAGCTTCGTCTACGATGTCAAGGCAGCGGAACAGGAATTTCCAAAGATAGGCATGCAGCGGCTGGTACTGGCCATGCTGTCCGGGGTACGGCTCGAAGCGGGCTTTGAGGGCTGCCTGGTCTACGAGGGCAAATCGCCTCAAGACCAGCAGCACACGATATGTATAGGCACACAGGGCCCCGGGGCCGACCGAGTGCAGGAGAAACTCATCGAAGCCTTCGAGAGCAAGTCGGTTCCGGTGTTGCAGGTGTTCGAGGGCGGCCCCGAGGTGCGCCAGGCGATTGCCAGGGCCACGGGAGGCAAATGGAAGGAACCCGACTGAGGCTTGGCTCTTTTTGTTACTGGCAAAGGCCTGCGGCAAACAGGGTGCCCTGGTAGTTAGCCTCGGTGATCCGGCCGTTATTTTGGCGCATGTGTACCTTGGCGATTGCGCCGCTGCCGTCTGCGAAGACAAGGAAGATGCGATTGCCGACCACCCTGTAGAACCCGTGCTCCTTGGAACCGCCGCTGTAGAACTGACCGGACGGCCCGGAGAAGGAGCCCTCGTGGCGGGTGCTGAATTGGCCTTTACCGTCGAAGAAGACCCGGTTGCTGGAGGAGCTGGAGGTACCGGAGTAGGAGCTGCTCGATCCGGAATAGGAGCAGAGCATGCCTTTAAGCTGATTTTCTTTGCCGTTGCCCAGAGGTTTGCAGCCGAGCTGCTGTCCTCCGGGCATCTTGATTGTCAGGCGCTGCTTGGCCCCGCGTCCGCTCAGCTGGAAGGGGTAGTTGACCCAGCTGCCGCCATCGGCCACTTGCAGCCTGGAGCCCGATATCTTGTATTTTGCGCCTGCCCCATCGAAGCTCAGCACGCCTCCCGGCAGCACCGCCAGGTGCACAATCTTGCGCTGCAGGCTGCATTGCCAGAGGCCAATCGGAGCGCCGCCGGCCCGGGGCCGCTTTGCATCAGCCACGGTCTGCCAGGACGCCAGTGCGCCCGTCACCGAGAGCACGATCGAAAAAGTGAAAACGCGTGTCACTTTGAGCCTCCCTTTCTCTACTGACAAGCTGTAGTCAACGGCTGGGCATTGGCCGGCGTCCACCAGCTGTCGAGCGTGCAATCACCATCGCTGTCTATCATTCTCTCGCGGGCGTCCGGCACTCCGTCTCCGTTGGCGTCGGTGTCCCAGGTCACCGTTCCATTGCCGCCGTTGGCGGGCAGCAGCCGGTTCATGATGTCCTTGTTGGATGTCTCGTCGGCAAAGTTATCACGCCGGGCAACAATATGATCGTCGTTGACATCGACGATCTCCAAGAGGCGCCTGTTGCCCGGCCATTCCTCGGTGCCGCCCCAGTTTTCACCTTGCCGACCCCAGGTGAACTTGTAGCCGATACGCAGGCCGACTGGCAGGACGAATGATGCCGTCCAGATCCCGTCTCCTGCTCGTTCGTCGGCGTGCGTGCCGTCGTCGTACATCGGCACGCTGTTCGGCACCCAGGCTCCGAGCTCCTGCTCGATGGCGTTATCCTGTATCGGGCTGTCGGGATGGATGCCCGCGGCGATAAACATGCCGGCGCCCGCACTGTCCTCGGCCCATAAAAAACGATCTATCGCATCGCAGTTGCCGTCCATGCTGCCGGCATTCATGTCTGCCGCTATGACCACCTGCAACATGGGCTGCGTGTAGCCGCAGGCTGCAAAGTAATCTTGCTCGTCACAATAGCATGCCTTGAATGCGAAGGCAGAGGCAGCGGCGGCCAGGGCCGCATCGAATTTTTCGGTGGTATCCTCGGCGTTGCCGTCGTTGTCATAGTCTATGGGGTTTGCCAGTATGAAGTCCGGATGCAGGGCGCTTTCAATGGCCAGGCCCGATGACGTCAGAACCGGAGAGCGAAAGCGTGCGGCGGTTCCCCTGACACAGTCGCTGCAGGCCACTATCGCCTGGACCATGGCATAGAAGGCAGCGACGTCCCCGGAGGAACTCAGGCCGTCGATGTCAAGCAGGGCCTGGCTCAGTGTGTCGGCCGGGTAGCTGCCCGGAGTGCGCCCGGCCATGGATGCCTTGGCCTCGATCAGAAGGCAGGCGGCCGTCTCGCGGTTGTCGATCCCGTCGAAATCTCCGGCGCTGACCGTCTCTCCGGGTTCGGCCAGCGGTACCAGGTCCCGCAGGGCGGTAGTGCCGCGGCGCACTGCCACGACCATGCCGCTGTAACGCGCACCGGCCGGGAAGCCGGCCGTGAAGTTTTCGCCATCAATCGAGATTGACGGTGACAAGGGCGTGCCGTCACCGGCTAAAAAGACCAGATCACGCGGGTCGAGGGAGGGCAGGCTGGCCGCCGGCACGCTGCCGGTGACGATCGCCGGTTTCGGCTCGACGTTCGTTCCGCCGTCGGGAACGGGATGATCGGAAGCCGTGGCCAGACCCATGACGCTTTCGAAGCCACAGGCGCCAAGCAAAAGCAGCCCGGGCACTGCCAGAACTATTGCAAATCTTTTTATTCTTCGCGCGCGCATGACCAACCTCCTCACCAGGCCACTTCCAAAGTTGCCTTGGAACGCAGCACGCCCCAGAACTGTTCTGGATCACGTTCGCCTCGCCACTGGTCCTTGTAAACGTATTCGAGGTAGTAACGTAAAGTGGCACCGCCGTAGCTGAAACTTACGAGCAGAAAAGGCTTGATCTTCGTGGTCTGGTACCATGCATAGCCTCTCGCCGGACTGCCGTCGCGGTTCTGCTCGTCCCACCAGTCAACCTGGGTTCCCAGGCGCACTTTCAGCGAATCGCTTATGGGATAAGCAAGAGACAATCTGCCGATGGTGATGTTGCCGCTATAGTCGTCTCCGGGGACTTTCACGTCGCGCCGATCGCGATCGAAGATCTGTTTCAGCTTGGCTGCGATCTCCAGCCCGGCGCCGACGTCCAATAAATAACTCGCCCAGAGCGCGGCGACGATCGTGTAGCGGTCCTGGTCCTCGCGAAACACAGAGCGCGGGTCGCGCCCGCGGTCGATGCTCTTTGGATTGGCGTAGTCCCACAGGTCGACATCCGTATAGCCGTCCGAGTAAAGGAACGACGGGTAGATCGGCTCGCCCTGGCAGTTGTCGCAGTCGTACACTCGCCGGTTTTGGGCGTTGGTGTTGTAGCCGATGAAGGTGCCCTCGATTTTGAGCGTCAGTTCCCCAAGCAAGTACTCGAGCAATAGCGTACCGCCTTGCCAGCCAATGCATGATTCGTAGAACTTCTCGTCGAAATCCATGAACTCGTTGGCCAGGTTAAGTGTCGGCAACTGGCCGCCCTCGACCAGGCCGTCTGTCAACAGCACGTCGTCCTCGCGGCGGGCACCGAAAGTAGATGTCCAGTTCTGGCCGATGTAGAAGCCTTCCATCTTGACGCTCAGATCCTCGGCACCGAAAGCGTCCAGCAAGGACATTCGCACTACGGCGGCGTAGTCGTGAACGTCACCGTAGACCATCGGAAACACGCCCTGGTTGAGAGCCACTCCGTTGGCTGCGTATTTCTCATTGATCCGGCTCAGGCTGAAACCGCCGATGAAGTCTATCAACCAGCCTTCGACCGGCTCGGCCTCGCCGCTCAGGGTGACGACGGCGTTGGTGTAGCGATTGGCCAGGTCAACCGTGTGATCCGGGCAACGGGTCGCATCGTCGGGGTGCGTCTTGCAGTAGTCCGGATCGGATGGGTTTAAAGTGCCGCTGGCGTCAGGATCGTAAAGATCGGCCTCGTAGTCGAGACTCAGCATGCCGGTCAGCTGCAGGCTAAGCCACTCGAATGGATGCGATTCGAGCTTCAGAGCATAGGCCCAGTCTTCGGTCCAGAAGGGATCGACAACTATGGCGTCCGGGTAAGTATCCTCGCCCAGGCCGGTGGACCATGAAGGTCCGACCCACAGCTTGGGCAAGGCAATCACTCCCAGATCGTACTTGAGTTTGTCTCCCAGCGGCTGGCCATGTAGAAAAATGCCCTTGGCGTTGTCGCGATCGATGTAGCGGATCTTGCCTATCGTCCAGGCGTTAAACATGCCCAGGTCGGAAGAGCCGACTTGGATGTATGAAACTCCCGGAAACGGATCGTTGATCTTGACCCAGTAGCCGCGCAGCTTCAAATACTCAGCGTGATCCATCCCCAGGCTCTCGCCCGAGGTGTTGGCGCTGGTGTAGCGCAGGTTACCGTTCTCCCAGAAGTCGTGCCAGGTAGATCCGAAACGGCTCTTGATACGCACGCCGGCGTCGACCACGTCCGAGACGTTGCCCTTTATGGTCAGCTCGAACTCCGTGCCGACGCCGTTGTCACCCGAGAAATCCTCCGTCCAGAACGGGTTGCCGTAGGAAAGCACACCCTGGGAAGCGTTGTTGCGGTAGAGCCACTTGGTGTAGATCTTGCCGGCCAGGTCGAAATTGGACGACTCGGCCGATGCCGTGTCGCTGAAAATAAAAAAAACCAGTAAGACTATCGGGGTCTTTTTCATGAAGAATGTGCCTCGCGCCTGCGGGCGCTACGTTCAGGGATAGACCATCGGCAACTCGGCCGGCTTACCGCAAGCGTATTTCTTCAGGATCACATGCTGCGCCTCGACCTCGGCCTTGTCGCCCTTTGCGGGTGGCACCAACATGTCGATCACCTGCGGATCGCAGTCGTCGTCGCGGCCGCCGCCGAAGCGGTGCTCGCCACGACTTTCGTTGACCTTGCGGGTCAGCAGATCGGTCTTGGCCGGGTAGCCCTCGTTCGACTGCATGACGAGTTGGTAGCCCCAGCCGGGCGCCGGATCTCCGAGATCTTTCTTTGAGACCGTGGCGATGATCTTCTTGCCCGAGGCCTTGACCTTGACGGGCAGGACGATGTCGGCTTTGAGCGCCCGGGCCTTGGTGTTGATTTCGCTCTTGATGCGAGTATTGCCCTGGGGACTGATGATCACGACCTTCTCCCAGGCGGCATCAGGCGCGAACTTGACGTTCAGCCCGGGGACGCCCTCGACATGCCCGGAGCCGGCCTTGTGGTCCTTGTCGACAAACACAAACGCCATCTGCAGCGAAAACCCGTTGCCGCGCACCGGCCAGTCGCGCGAGTGCCAGGGATCTTCGATCTTGGCTCTCAGTTGCAGCTTGATCTGCAACTTGTCGCCCTTGTCCTTGATCTCGACCTTGGTAATGTCGAACGAGCCCGGCTTGTACTCGGACGCGCTGGGATAGACGTAGGTTCCCGGGCCGTCGTCGTCACCGGCAGGATCTTGCAGCACAACCCCGCCGGCCAAGGCAGACGAGGACATGCCGAGCAATCCCGCAAGAGCCAGCAGCAGCTTGAGTATTCTCATCGAGGTTCCTCCTTGGATCGATTCGGCGCCATTCTAAAGACGCCACCTCCAGCCTGTCAACAATGTATGGCACGTTTGTTGGTTGGAGCCCATGTGCTACAATACGCAAGGGCACGTCAAACCGGAGACGGCGATGACATCGTATTTGTATCACGCGAAGCGGCTGGCTTGCAGAAGACTGCTGTCGGCCGGTTCGCTGCTGGCTGTGCTTTTTCTCATGGTGGGTTGCTCCGCCTCGGGTTCGGGCCGGGACGCCGGTGTCGATGGGGCAACCGACGCGGGCCGGGACGCTGGGGCCGACGGCATGATCGATGACGGCCAGGATTCAGATGGCGACGGGGGAACGCCGACGGTTACCTGCGAGGTGCTGGTGGTCGGCGGCAGCCTTGGTGGCGTGGCGGCGGCCCATGAGGCGGCCAGCGCCGGGGCCGACACCTGCCTGGTGTCGCTCTTCGATTGGTTGGGCGGCCAGATCTCGAGTCAGGGCACCTCGGCGCTGGACGAGGGCTACAGCATGTTCTCGAAGCCGTACGCCGAGCTGCGCAGTTCCATCTGGAACTACTACGTCCGGACCCACGACATCGATCCCGCCTTTTCCTGGCAAGGAGACGAGCCTTACAATGCGCCGGGTATGTGTTGGGTCAGCCACCTGTGCTTCGAGCCGGCGGTTGGAGCGCAGCTGGTAAACCAACTGCTCCAGCCACTGGTGGTCGGTGTTGGACAAACCGGCCTGCATATCTTCCGAGGCTATCGACCGCTGACGGTTGAGCGCATCGCCGACACGGTCGTGGCGGTCGACTTCGAAAGTGAGGCCGGCCTGCGCCTGCGCTTCGAGGCCCAACAGATCATAGATGCCACAGAACTTGGCGACCTGTTGCCGTTGGCCGGGGCGGCTTATCGTGTCGGCGCCGAGGCCCGCGCCCAGACCGCCGAGCCGGACGCTCCAGAACAGGCAGCACCTGAATGTGTACAGCCCTTCACCTATACATTCGCGCTCGAGCTACGGCCCGAAGGCGAGGACAACCGTATTGCTGAACCGCCGGGATACGATTCGTCCTATTACTCGGTGGAGCAGGGCAATAACTGGGGTGTTTTCGATTCACGCAAGTGGCCCGGATTCGAGACCAACTACGGCTTCGCTTACTCTTTCTGGGACTACCGTCGCATCCTGTCAGCCGATACATTCCTTTCGGGCGTGGACCACGATGTGGCCATGATTAACTGGGGCGGCAATCCTCACGAGGACATACCCGGAGGAAACGACTTCAACCAGGCCTGCGGCTCCGACGGCTGCAACATCATCGACAAGCCGGCCGAGGTCGCAGAACGAATCCTGCAGCGGGCACGCGAGTATACCCTCGGCTTCGCCTACTACCTGCAGAACGACGTCCCGCGTGACGACGGCTCGGGGTTCGGTTACCCCAACCTATTACTGCGTACAGACATAATGGGAACCGTGGACGGTATTTCGAAGTTCCCCTACATCAGGGAGAGCCGCAGGCTAGAGGCGCTGAGCATGGTGCGCGAACAGGATGCAGCCTCGATGGTCCAGTCACCGCAGCCCCCATTTGGCCCGGGGCAGTACCGGGCTGTAACACGTTACCCGGACAGCATTGCCATTGCCCGCTATGGATTCGACCTGCATCACTGCGCCACGGGCCCGGTATTTCATCCCCAGTTGAAGATGGGCGCCGCCCAGGTCCCGCTGGGGGCCTTGATCCCGGTCGGGCTGGACGGATTACTGGCCGGGGACAAGAACATCGGCGTCACCCATATCGCCAACGGAGGTTACCGCCTGCACCCCACTGAGTGGAGTATTGGGCAGGCTGCCGGAGCCGCCGCCGCACTGGCCGTCGAGGCCGGAGTACAGCCACGCCAGATACGAGATGATGAGCGCCTGCTGCGCAAGCTTCAGCTTTTGCTGGTCGAAGGTCGAGCTGGGCCAATATACTGGTGGAACGATCCGGGCAGTGCCCTGGTTGCCGGAAAAGCAATTGCGCGAGACGATCCGGCCTGGGTGGCGGCTCAGATGGTGGCGGTGGCCGGCCTGCTGATCGGCGATGAAACTCCCGCATTCTATCCAGATGGAACGTTGACCCGCGGCCAGGCAGGGGCGATCATTCACCACGAGGCGGGGCTCGCGCTGGTCAGCGACTGCAACCCGACTTTCAACGATGTGCCTTGTGATCATCCATTCTATGGTGCCATCGAGGCCCTGGCACGCCTGGGTGTGACCGCCGGCTGCGGAGGCGGGCTGTACTGCGTGGATGACACGATTACACGCGGCCAGTTCATCACCTTTCTAGTCAAGACCGACTGCGTGGGTAACCCCAGCTGTCCTCCTGCTCCGCCGGCGGTTCCCAGCTTCAGCGACGTGTCCCTGGATCATCCTTTCTACAGATTCATAGAGGCGGCCCTGGCAGGGGGCTTACTCGATGGAGACCCGGGTGGAAATGTTTTCGACCCGGCAGGCACCACGACCCGGCGCAGCCTGGCCATCTGGTTGTTCAACCACATGCGCCTGCGGCTGGGAATCTGAATTTACTCGGCGTTCAATTATGCCGTTTGTTGGCACGGGCAATGCTGATGGCACTTATATTCGAACACAGATGAAAAGGAGAAATGCATGCGACAGGAACGCTGGGATGAATACCTGGTAGCCGAACACGAGATGATCGAGCGGGCCATGGACGTTTTGAAAACCGAACTGGGCGGACTTGTGGCCGGGAAGGAGGCCTCTCTAAGGCTGCAGCGAGCGGTTGATTTCCTGCTGCAGTTCGGCGACAAGATGCACAACACCAAGGAAGAGCGCTTCCTGTTCCCGCTGCTCGAACAAAGAGGCATTCCCAAAGAGGGCGGGCCGATAGCCGTAATGCTGGCCGAGCACGCGGCCGAGCGCGAATTACTGGGACGCATGCAACTGGCCATGCCGGATCTCGAAAAAACGCCTGGCCCGGACATCGACAAATTCGTCGCCGATGGGCTGAAATACCTCGAAGTGCGCGCCAACCACATCTGGAAAGAGAACGACGTCCTCTACGCCATGGGCCGCAAGGTCTTTGCCGAGGCCGACAACACGAACTTGATCGAATCCTTCCGGGGCATCGACCTTGACAGCTACGGCCCCGAGGCGGATCGGCTCTTTATGAAGATGCTCACGGAGGCCGAGCAAGGTCGCGCGGCGACTACCAGCCTGATTAAGAACCTGAGCTACGATCAGCTCGATGCCATCATGGAAACCCTGCCCATGGAGGTAACCTTCGTGGACGCCGATGACAGCGTCGCCTACTTCAACCGCCTGGATAAGAAAAAAATCTTTGTGCGCACCCGCTCGGTGATCGGGCGTAAAGTACAGATGTGTCACCCGTCCCATAGCGTCGACAAGGTTTCTAAAATCGTCTCAGGCTTCAAGGACGGTAGCCTGAAAAACGCAGATTTCTGGATCGACTTCAAGGGTGACAAGGTGTTGATTCGCTACTTCCCGGTACGCGGCCCGGCAGGAGAGTACATGGGTGTGCTCGAGGTCACCCAGAACATTGGCTGGATCCAGTCCATCAAGGGACAGAAACGCCTGCCAGACTGAGTCAGCAGGCTTCTGAAAATGAACCGCATCCTGCATCTCATTTTTTTATCGGCCGCTGTCGGCCTGCTTGGCGCCATGCTGTTGTTTCAGCCCGATCCGGGGCAACCCCTGCGGCCCAGCGGGCAGGGCCCTCTGGAACTCCTGCCCTTGTCCGGGGCGGCTCCGGAGTTTGCGCTCGACGACTCGTCCGGACGGCAGGTAACGCTCGCTAGCCTGCGCGGGCGCTGGGTGCTGCTCAATTTCTGGGCTAGCTGGTGTGAGCCCTGCATCGAGGAGCTTCCGCACCTGGCTTTGCTGTCCAAGGCCATGGCCGACAAGCCGTTGACCCTGGTGCTGGCCTCGGTGGACGAACATCCCGAAGACGTCGCCGCACTGGCTACGCGCTTCGCTCGCGCGGTCCCGGATGATGAGAATCGTAAGCTGTTTTTACGTACCGTGCACCTGCTTCGGGGCGGAGCCGAGCACGTTCTGCTGCTTACTGACAGTGGCGAGAAAGCCGCCCATCGTTACGGTACGCGCAAGTACCCCGAGACCTATCTGATTGATCCTGGCGGCAAGCTTCGTGCCAAGTTCATCGGACCCAAGCCCTGGGGAAAACCGGAAGCTCTCGATCAACTCGTCAAGATGATCTCAACCGCAGAACAATGAGCCGCCGTCCGTCCTTGGCCTCGATCATAAGTCCATGCCGGCCGAGCAGATCTGCGACATATTCTTCATCGAGTCCCACGAAGGCGGCCGAAAGCTCGCGCACTCTTTCGTAGTCGACGCTAACGGATCCGTCCTGGCCGCGCTCTCCCTCCAGCGCCAGTAAGCGGCAGGCCGCAATAGCCAGTTCGGCCCCCAGTCGACCGGTCTCCGACTCGGCCAGCTTGTGGCTGCCCTCGGTAAAACGCTCGCCAAGGGCGCGCACGAAAGATCCCATCCAGGAGTCGAGTCCGACCGTGCCGGCCAAGAAACGCCCCGGCACTACAATCAGTTCGACCTCGCTCTGCGCCTGCACGGAAGCGTTACGAGGTTGGCCGGTGAAGACAGCCGTCTCGCCGAACACCTCGCCGGGACCCAGGGTAGTGAGTTCGACTTCCACTCCGTCCCTGGTCGAGAAGACCCTGCAGGAACCCGAACGGATGTAGTAGGCATCGTCTCCCGCGCTACCCTCACGCAAGATCAGGCTCCCGGCTTCGAGATGCATCGAAGCAAAACGAAACCTGCCGCGCAACACGTTCTGGGCCGCGCGTTTCAACCCGGCCGCATTCTGGAAACGGCGCAAACGGTCCTTCTGCATAGCCTGACCGGCCACCTCGAGCAGCGCCATGCGCAGCGGGTCTTTGACCTCGTCGCTTACGTCAACCAAACGCGCCTCGGATGCATTGTCGATTTGATCGCCGGTCGTCTTTCCGCCGATCGGCGGTCGCCCTGCGGCGATGCGAAAAAGCACGGCCCCCAGTCCGAAGACGTCGGTGCGCGCGTCGATCTCATCCAGCGCGCCGCGAGCTTGTTCGGGCGCCATATATGCATAGGTGCCCAGCACCTGACCGCGCTCGTCAACGGCCGGGATGGTCAAGGTCGTGGTCCTGTGCCGTTCGCCGGAGGCAAGCTTTCCATCGGCCTCGGGAAGCACGCGCGCGATCCCCCAATCCATCAGGTAAACCTGGCCGAACTCGCCGACCATTATATTCGACGGCTTTACGTCGCGATGCACTACGCCCCGGCTATGGGCGAAAGAAATGGCGTCGCAAACACGAAAGAAAATTTCGAGCGCCTGTTCCACGCGCTCGTCGTTGTCGGGCGGGTTGGCGTCGAGAAACTCCGAGAAAGTCCGGCCCTCGATCAACTGCATGGTAAAGAACATCTTACCGTCATCGTCACTACCCAATTCGTATACCGGGACTATGTTCGGATGATCGAGCTGTCCTGTCACCTGAGCCTCGGCCAGAAAGCGCTGGCGTACCAGCCGCTCATGAGCCCTCTCTGACTGCAGTACCTTCATGGCAACGGTGCGGTTCAGGGTTCGTTCCATCACCCGGTGAATTGCCCCCATCCCGCCGCGAGCGATCTCGCCCTGGTCGATGAAGCGATCCTCGAGAGAAAGCAGCCCGAGTATGGGATCGCGCTCGAGCAAGACGCGATGCGGCTTGAGACCCGGACTCACATCTACCGTACTGGTGTCACCGATCTTGAGCCGCCCACGCGGGTTCGACCCGGATTCCGCGCTCATGGGCTACTCATTTGCCCGGCGGGGCCTTGGGACGTTCGAACTTAGCCTTTGGAACTCCCGCGTTGAGCTTGATTTCGCTTAGCGTGAGATCCAGGTCGAGGCCGCCACCTTTTTGGACCTGGTGAAAAGGCATCAACACCTTGTTCACCGGGCGATAATCATCGTAACGCTCGACAACCTGCTCGCCCTCGCGCTCATAGATCAAGCGAGCCATCAGGTGCGTCTTTTCATCCATCCACACGCTGGTCGGCAAAGATCCGTCCGGTCGGCGTAGTTCTACTACCTGGTAATGCTTGCCGCCTTCTTCCTGCGGTTTTCCGGCCTGGACGATCGTTTTCTTATCCTGGGAAGGTCTGAGCAGGATCAGATCCTTGTTGCGCCACACGGACTCGCGCGCGGTCTTGGCCCGGGCGGCCGGGGCCTCGCGGGTGAAGGCGCCCATCCCGCCCCAGACCGACTCGGGAGTGATGACCGTTATGATGGTGCCCATGGGAGTCTTGATCTCCACCCGCCTGCGATCGGGCACGACGAAATAGCCATGCAGCTCGATGTCGATCTTCTTGCCCTGCATCTTCATCCAGCCCTTGCCCTCGACCTGGATGTCACGGATGCCCGAGAGACGCTTGAGCCCGCCCTTGGCATCGAGTGCCTGTCCGATCAGTTTCAGCCCTGCCTCGGTCAGCTTGGGATCTATCTTGGCCAGGTCCTTCTCGTGGCCGGCCTTGCGCTCACAGGCCATGGTCGGTTCGAGATAACCGACTTTCTCGTATTTGAAACCTGCTGTTGTAAGCTGCGGTTCAATGTCGGCGGCTTTGCCTACCAGGACGATTGCCAGATCATCGGGCTGCAGATGGTCGGCCGCGGCCTGCCTGGTCTGTTCCATGGTCACGGCGGACAGGCGCAGCGGGTAGTCGCTGACAAAACCGGCATCCAGGCCATGCAACTCGCTCACCAGCACCATGTTGGCCACATCCGCTGCCGTTTCGAAGTGCATCGGGTAGCTACCGGCCAGGTTCGACTTGGCATCGGCAAGCTCTTCCTCTGTCGGTCCCGAGTCGTGCATCTTGCGAATTTCCGAAAGCACCAGTTTTAGCGTTGCTAATGTTTCTGCGTTGCGGGTAAAAGTGCTCGCGGTCCAGTCGCCCCGGAGACGTTCGCGATCGAAGCCAGAGCGAGCCCCGTAGGTCTTGCCGCCTTTGGCGCGCACTACTTTCATCAGGCGCGAGGAGAAGGCGCCGCCGCCGAGAGAGTAGTTGGCAAGCAGTAACGGCAAGAAATCTTTGTCGGCATGGGCGATGCCCAGGTGGCCCACGCGAATCCGGGTCTGAGTCTGGTCAGGCTTGTCTACCAGGCGGATCTTGACTCCCGTAAGCTTCGGCTCGGGGTAGCTTGCCATCTTCGGAGCCGGGATTTTTTTCCAGGCATCTAGGCGCTTTTGTATGCGCTTGTGCATGTCGGTCGCATCCAGGTCTCCGGCCACTGCCAGAAAAGAACCGTTCGGCCCGAAGCGCTGCGCGTGCCAGGCAACCAGGTCGGCTCGCGTAATGGCATTGATGCTCTTGATGGTACGCGGCCGGCCACGTATGTTATTGTCTCCCCACAAGAGGTTGTTGAAGTGCTCGTTCATCAGAGCGCTATCGCTGTCTCGCACACTCCGCACAGAGGCCACCAGCCGGTCGCGAATGGTCCCTATCTCCGTCTCGGGAAAGCTCGGATTCATCACCACATCTGCCAGCAAATCCAGGCAGGTGTCTGTGTCCTTGGAAAGCGACTGGCAAACCACGTGCGTTCCGTCCCGGTCGGCCCAGGCGCTCAACGAGCCGCCCACGAAATCGATCGTCTCGGCTATCTGCTCGGCGCTCCTGGTCTTTGTGCCCTTGTCCAGCATATCGGAGACGAAATTCGATAGCCCGCGCTTTTCGAAAGGCTCCTGGTCGCTGGCGGCAGGCACCACGACCAGGTGCATATTGATCAGCGGCCAGGCATGATCACTCACCAGGCGTACCTGCATGCCGTTCGACAGTTCGAAGCGCTCGACGGCCGGCAGCTTTACCGCGGCAGGCGCGCCAGGCGCGGGCGGCTTGATCAAGTCGCTGCGCCCCGTCCAGGGGTCACTCTCAGGGGCCAGGGTCTCGCGAGTCTCCTTGTGAACACCACTTGCGCACGCAGCCAGTAACGCAAGCCCTATTGCACAGGCATAGATCTTATGGAGACTCATCGCGCGCCTCCTTTCGCATCGGGCCCAAGAGGTGGAACCGTCACCAGTGTCAATCTCTCGGGGGTCAGGTAGGTCTTGGCCACACGCATGACGTCGTCCGCGGAGACGGCCATGATCTTGTCGTAGTCATCCAGCCAGGCCCGGGCGTCGCCGGTCATGATGCGTGACACACCGATCTGGAAGGCAAGCCCGCTGACATGCTGCAGTGCGTAGACGAACTGGGCGGCCAACTGATTCTTGGCCTTTTCGAGCTCGTGAGCCTTGAGTGGGGAATTTTGTAGCTTGGCCGCCTCGTCCAGGAGATCTTCCCGCAGCTTCTTACCCTGTTCGGGCTTGAGATAGGCCCCGAAGATCAGCATCAGTCCGGGATCTTCGAGCTGCTGCAGATATGTTCCGGCGAACACGCCCACCTTGTCGTCACGGACGATACGCCGGTGCAGACGTGAAGAGTCGCCCTGACTGAGGACACTCTCCAAAACCTGCAGCGGAACAATATCGGCGTCCTTGGCGGCCGGGATCTTGTAACCACCGATGACGACGCCCAGCTGAGCCGGATCACTACTTTCCTCGCGCAGCTTTGTCTGCACGGGCTCGGGCGAGTCTTTGGCCGGCCGCGGGGGAGTCGGCCCCTTGGCGATATGGCCGAACCAGCGCTCGGCGCTCTTGCGAGCGGCATCCTCACTGACGTCACCGACTACTATCAAAGTCGCGTTGTTGGGATGATAGTAGCTCTTGTAAAAACGCTCGAGATCGGCCGGCATTGTCTTGTCGAGATCGCCGATGCGCCCGCCGGCGTCCCAAGCGTAAGGGTGCTTGATGAAGGCCAACTCGCGAAAGCGCTCGAGCGCCCGGGCGATGGGATGATTCTCGCGCTGGCGAATCTCTTCTTTGACAACCTCGCGCTCACTATCGATAGTTGACTTCAGAAATAACAGGTTCTGCATGCGCTCGGCTTCCAGTTGCATGGCGAAATCCATGTACTGTCGAGGCAGGGTGTCGTGAAATGTCGTCATGTCCTCGGTGGTAAAGGCGTTGACCGATCCGCCCAGTTTATCGAGCATCCTGGCGTGCTCTTCGGGCGGCACGTGCCGGGTGCCCTTGAACATGATGTGCTCGAACATGTGAGCCGAGCCGCGCCGGTCGCGCGGCTCGTCCTTGGAGCCCGCATGATACCAGACCTGAACCGTCACCAGCGGGGTCTTGTGAACCCCGAGATAAACCACATCCAGCCCGTTGGCGAGTTGCCACTCCTTGATGTCCGGCCGTGGAAAATCTATTTTTCGATCCGGGCCGGCGTTGGCCGTAAGTGACAAGAGCACGAACAACGGCACCAGCCGTACGCCGCGCAACACTGATCTATACATGGGACCTCCACAAGAATAAGTCAGATTTCCAAACCAGTCAGCGCATCATCGCCGACTTGTAACCCATTGGCAAGGTCGCAGTACATTTGCTATAGTCCCAAGCGGAGGATCGGCATGCCTCGATACCCAAAGACCGCCCTTGCCGGATTGATCGCGATCTTCTTTTCCGCCTGCGGCTCTGGCGGAGACGCGGCCGGTTACTCTCCCTCGCGCACAGAACTACGCGGATTGCATATCCTTCGCCTGGTGGGCACGCCCTATGACATGGGCCGTCAGCAGGGCGAACTGATGACCGCAGAGATCCAGGAACTGGCCGATTTCACCGATCAAGACCAGGGCTACTCGCTGCTGCTGGCGGTGGCCGAGACCAGCGGGCTGACCGACGCGGCGCTCGAATACTCTTACCCGGAGGTTATCGATGAATGCCAGGGCATGGTCGACGCCGTCGAGAAGGCGGGAGTTCAGAACTGGAGCCAGCGCAAATGCGTGACGGCCGCCTACCTGTTGGTAGTGCTCGAAAACACCGTCGGCTGGACCCAGGGCGGCTGCTCGCAGTTCGTGGCCGCAGGCAAGGCCACCAAGGACGGCGCGCTGATCCATGCGCGTAACCTAGATTGGCCGCCGCTGCCGCCGCTGGTGCACAACCCGACCTTGATCGTCCGCCGGCCGCAAGGCGAAATCCCTTACGTCGAGGTCGGCTTTCCCGGCGAAGTCTTCTCGCTATCGGGCATCAACGAAAACGGGCTGGTCGTCGCCCTGAACGAAGCTTACGCCAGCGAAGACAAGGATGAACAGGGCCGCAGCCATCCGCAGATGGCGCGCCGGATCCTCGAACGGGCGACTTCGATCGCCGCGGCCCAGGCCATGATCGAGGCGGAAGATCACGCCTCGGCCGAGACGCTGGTGATCTCGGACGCCAGCGCGGGCGAGGCGGCCGTGTTCGAGTTGTCGGCTAGTCACATGGGCATCCGGCGCCTGTCGGCGGACGGCGTCGTTTACGCCACCAACCACTTCGTCCAGCCCGAGATGGACGGCATCGATGTCGAGCGCGCAGAAGACGACGACTCGCTGACGCGCTATACCCGCTTTACACAACTGCTCGAGCCCGACGGCCAGGACAGCATCAACGGGCAGATAGATCTTCCGGCAGCGGTCGGCGTGCTGCGCGACACCTACAATCCCCACACCGGCGTGACCAATCCGCCCGACCTGATCGACGGTGGCGGCAGCATCGGCAACAACGGCACCGTGCATGCGATGGTTTTCCTGCCCGCGCGGCGCGCGCTGTACGTTGCCATGGGCGAACAACCGGTGCCGCCGCGTTCATTCGTCGGCTTCTCGCTCGACGAACTGTTCGAGGAACCGAACGCCGCGCCGCCAGACCCGGGGCAGATCGAGTAGTCAATACCACCTTCAGGCCGCTGAGAAGCGTCGAGCCACCCTCCTAAAGGCGAGGTATAGGAAATTCAAAGCATTCTCTCCTTGCTGCCAGTCTCTGGATATACCAGGAACCGGCTCCCTCCGTGGGCAGTCCCATACTGGCTCCATACTGGCAAGGATCGGATTTATTGCGTCAGGTCTGTCGATCTCGTCCTGGCCGTTCCGCGCTCAAATGCGCCGCGGTCGATCCACGCTCCCTTGATCCGCGACGTACCGTCCGCATCCAACGCATCCATCGGTGAATACGTGACACCAGTGTCTACGGATGGAGAACCGGCAGTCAGACTGTAATCCCCAGACGCCGCATTCGTGAAAAGCGGATTAGCCAAGGTATTGGCTGATACCGAATTCGTCGGAAACGGGAATCCGATTGTTGTAACAGCCGCATTCCAGACAGTATTGGCACGGACATCCAATGGAAAGTCGGCACATGTAAAGTTGATATCATTATTGCACTCCAGTGCCATGGCTGCATCGCTTCCGCCTTTGAAAATGTTGTTGAAAACGCGGATATTGGTCTTGTCGGCCATAAAAGCCCGCCCATCGGTGTGCAAATACAGGCCATACCGATTGGCAAGTATCGTGTTGTTGTGCACGGATACGTTCATTCCTTCTATCTCCATACCGGCGATGGACGCATCCTCAATCAGATTGTTCTCGATACGCATGTTCCAACCCCAGGTCACCCAAATTCCTTTCTGTGCTGCCTGACGGATCTTATTGCTGATTATGCTAATCTGAGTTTGTTCTCTTCTGTCCCATGGCTCAAATCCATAATAGCTGATGGGATAGAGTTCATGATTATTTAGGGAATTGTACTTAATAATTGTCTGGCCAAATTTCGTCAGTGCGATCCCCTCGCTCTGGTCTTCGAACACATTATGATCAATGTAAGCCGTTGTATACATCAACTCCGGTCCAAACATGCTTACAAAGAGCCACATTCCAAAATTGGTATTACCTGTGATCAGATTGTGATCAAAGTACAATACTCCACCGTTTGATCGGACTCCTGTGAATCCGTTGTTCTGGATTTTGCTGTAGGCGACCCGGATAGGTAGCATAGAGAAGCTGTTGGCAAAAGACACACCGCTATCCCCGTTTGCGTTCAGTTTGCTGCAAAGTACTTCCGTGGCGTACTGCTCTCCGGCAGGAAACTGGTCCCGATTAAAAAGGAATCCGAGATGCAGGCCTTCGCTGCTTCCGTACACGTTGACATTGAAAATCTTGGCAAAATCACGGATCCGGATTCCTATCGAGGAGCCGGTGACCGTGAGATTCTTCACCGATCCGCCGCTGCCCCAGACAACGCCTTCGTCAAACCCTGTTCCGTCGATGATCACGTTGCTGCGGCTCTCACCTAGAAGATGAACTTTCCCCAGGCCGGTCATGGAAACCGTTTCCGTGTAGTACCCGTTCCTCAGGTACACTGTATCCCCGTCACCTGCCGCGTCTACGGCCTCTTGAATGGTTGCATAATCCGTTGGGACTTCCAGTATGGTAGCAGGGTCGGCCGGAAGAGCGGTCTCACTGGCCATGCGGTTGTTGCATTCCGCTGTGATGAGGTCTTCGACATCCTGACGCTCCTGGGATTTCGGATCGCCCGAGCCATTGAGAGTGCACGAGGTTCCCAAGACACCAAAAGCAAAAAGCAGACATATCAATACTGGAACACTAGCAGAAACACGGCTTGTTTTCATCATAATGCATAGTATTACTACCGTGGCGAATTTTTCACAACCAATATCTAGGCCAACTAAATCACTCGATATTCATTCTGTCTAATCGCTATTAATAAACATAAAGACTAATTATCGATAGTTGATTTCTTCATGCGCATCACAACTGATGTTCAAGGTAACACCGTCCTCTTGTGATTGATAATCAGCGATTACAAAATAAAACCCAACAGGAATGGTTTCTACAAGCGTAGCCATGGAATCCACGGAAACCGTAAGTGCCGCCTGGTCAGCCCAGTTATAATCAGCATAGTAAATATGCACGTCAATGGTTTCGGATCTATTGTTTGATATTTGGAGCTGTCCTTGTCCGCTTGCACATAGTGCAACATTTGATGCCGCCTCATAGGCGCCGCGATCAATTTGTGGTCCACTTATCCTGGCGTTTCCGTCCAGGTCAGTTAGAAACATTGGGCTGTACGAGTACCCGGTATCCAACGCGGATGACGTGCCTTGAAGAGTAAAATCATCGTTGGCGGGATCATTGTATTTTGGATCCACGTTGCGATTTCCATCAACAAGCGTTCCATTGCTGGAGTTCATGTCACCATTGTTCCAGAAGGTATTGTTTCTCGAATAGATAATGCCGTCCCAGTTGTAATTTGGACTTCCATTGCTATTTTTAGTGATTCCATGGGACGACATACCGGTGATGATATTGTTGTAAATAAAGATATCGGTTTCTTCGGCTTCCGCATTGGTAATATCGATATTAATTCCGGACTTGCCTGAAACGAGAGTGTTATTCGTCATACTGACATTTCTGCTGTATAGGGAAATAATCGCGGAACCGGGATCTTTGGTGTTTGCGATCAGGTTATCTTCTACTCTAATCGTATTTACATAAGCCAGGTCGATTCCCGCACCATCCGAATCGTAAATCTTGTTACGGGTAATGCTCGCATTTGGCTCGAAAGTGTGATCGTACACAACGTTTACGCCTATATGATGTTTGCTGATTATATTGTCACGCACGGAGAATGCCTGTGTGTTGTTGATATGAATTCCAGAATAGTTTTCTGCAATAAAATTACCTTCAATGATGGCTAGCGAGTTTTTATTCCTGTAGTCATTTGAAATTATAATGCCGTATGCTGGTCCGCGGTTTTTGCCGTTTTGATAGACAATATTGTTAGTAATATGTATCACGCCGCATCCGATATCGACTCCTTTGCCCGTATTCTTGTTGATATAGTTGTAGCTAATGAGAACAGTCAGATATGGATTGAGAACAGATGTCGCTTCTTTAACGAACATTCCCGAATACGAATTGCTGTAAACGGTATTGCAGACGATTTCTGAAGCATAATCATCGATTGTCAGATAGTTGCGGTTTTCCGCATTCAGAGAAAAACCCGAACCGTTACCAACTGACCGAACTCGGAAGATATCTCCGTAGTCCAGAATATCAACGCCGACCGTAGCATTCGTTACCGTGACGTTCTTCAAGGAAGACCCGGTTGCAAGCGTGACAGCAGTGGTCGAAGATCCCAATCCGTTTGCATCGATGATCACATTGTATTGATTCTGACCAATGATGTGTATGCCGCCCGCATACGTGGTATTAACCTGTTCGTTGTAGTTGCCATTTAAAACATAAATGTAGTCACCGGGATCCGCTGCATCTACCGCTTCTTGTATAGTTGTATAGTCTGTCGGAACTTCCCGTACGGTTGCTCCAGTAGGAATGCTCAGCTTCGCTACGGCTTGACTGTCACAATACTGCTCGATTGCCTGATCCTGATCATCGAATCCTGGTATTTCGTTCACCGAATTGTTTGATGGATCGCACGCATTGAAAGCCAGAGAACCAATGATTGAACAAGCCAGAACTACAGCATATCTACTTGAATTAAATGTCATTTTACATGTCTTCCTTTTTGAGATGACCTTGAATAACTCATTGAAACAAAATTCAAATGGGTAGATGAGACATAGGTATAGGAAATTCAAAGCACTCTTTCCTTGCTACCAGTATTTGTTTGTACCAGGAATCGGCTCCAGAATCAACCCAAGTTTTCATTCCTATTCCACGCGCTACTGTTCGAGGAGCCGAACGCGTCTTCTCCTGATCCTGCGCAGATCGAGTAGTCAAAACCGATCGTCTATGATTGCATTCGGTCCGGTTTGCAAACCGGGCGGTCTGAGGTATGCTCGGTGAAGTTCAATAAGCAGCATGCGTCTGACCACTCACTTCCTTTCGGGAGGGAAGCATGAAGCGAATCGAGAAATACACAATTGCCGCGATTTTGCTGTTCGCCTGCGGTCTTGGCGTCAACGCCGCGACACAACGACCGGCCAAGGTGCGTCGCGTGCTGAGCCACGTGATCGCCGACGAACAGTTCGTGCCCGGCACGCGCGCCTCGTTGCGCATCGTCAGCCACGGTCTGACCGGTCTGCTTTCCTCGCGCCCGTTGGCCGGCGCGCGGGTCATGGTCAGCCTGCAAGCGGGCAAGCGCAAGCGTACGCTCTTCAGCGGAAAATCAGATCGCGATGGTGTGACCAAGGCAATCTTCGACGTGCCCGACTGGCCGGAGGGCCGTTACCAGATGGTGGTGAACACGCGTGCCCGGGAGGGATCCAATCGCGTTACGCACAGCGTAACCTTGAAACGCACCGGGCGTATCCTGCTGGTCACCGACAAACCCATCTACCAGCCCGGTCAGCTGGTTCATATGCGCTTGCTGGCACTCAACGGCTACGATTTATTACCCCTTGCCCGCGAGAAGGTCCTTTTCGAGGTTCAAGATCCCAAGGGCAACAAGGTCTTCAAGAAGCGCCTCATAACCAGCGCCTACGGCGTCGCCGCCTGTGACTTCCAGCTGGCTTCAGAGATTAACATGGGCAACTACCAGGTCAGCGCCGCCTGCGAAAACGAGCAACTCGCCGAACCCGCGCAGAAAACCCTGGTGGTCAAAAAATACGTCTTGCCCAAGTTCAAGGTGCAAACCGACACCGACCGGGCCTTTTACCTTCCGCGTCAGACCATCAAGGGCAAGATCCAGTCGGACTACTTCTTCGGCAAACCGGTGGCCGGCGCCCAGGTTGAAGTCAAGGCCTCGACCTTCGATGTCGAATTCAAGGAGTTCGCGGCGCTAAAGGGCCGGACCGACGAGAACGGCCACTGGGAGTTCGAGCTCAAGCTTCCCGACTACTTCGTCGGCCAGCCCGTGCAGAAAGGCGACGCCGTGGTCAAGCTCGACGTCAAGGTGACGGACAGCGCCAAGCACACCGAGAAGGGAGTCAAGAGCGTTCCGGTCTCGGAAGCACCCATCAGGCTGGATGCCGTGCCCGAGGGCGGTCGCATAGTCACCGGTGTGCAAAACATGATCTACGTCGTGGCCAGCTACCCCGACGGCAGCCCGGCCGAGGCAGAAGTGGTCATGCTGCGCGACGGCAAGCAACTCGGCAAGATCAAGACCGATTCCACGGGCCTTGGCGCATTGCCGATAACGCCCCGCGCGGATGAACTTGGCTTCGATGCAGCAGTACCGCACGGATCCTTCGGGCGCGATCGGCGTCGCTTCGGCCGCCAGAGGGGGCCGGTAGCCAGGCCCGCTCGGGCGCTGGCACTTTCATTCTCGGCTCAAGACTCCAAGGGCGCTCATTGCGATATCACCAGGAGCTTCTCGACTCGCTCGGCTAAGGACCGGGTGCTTTTGCGTACAGACAAGGCGATCTACAAGAGCGGCGATGCCATCCAGGTTACGCTGCTGACAAGCGACGCCGTCGGCAGCTGTTTTCTGGACCTGATCAAGAACCGCCAGACGCTGCTGACCCGCTCAGTTGCGGTCTCCAAGGGCAAGGGTTCTTTAAGACTGCCGTTAGGCAACGACATTTTCGGCTCGCTGGAGCTTTCGGCCTACAAGATTCTCGAAAACGGCGAGATCATGCGCGACACACGCGTGTTGTATGTGCAACCCCGCAGGCAACTGCGCATTAATGTAACACAGGACAAGAAGATCTACCGGCCCGGAGAAGTAGCTTTAATCAAGTTCAAGGTGCAAGACACCCACGGGCGGGCCGTCACGGCCGGCATGGGCATCATTATTGTTGACGAGGCGGTCTATGCCCTGCAGGAGATCAAGCCCGGACTCGAGAAGGTCTACTTCACTCTGGAGCACGAGCTTACCAAACCGAAATACCAGATCGAATTCGGACCGTCGGCCTCGCTGGCCACGTTGATCAAGACAGAACAGCTACAGAGACAGAAGCAGCGAGTGGCCAAGGTGCTGCTGGCCAAGGCCCAACCGCTCGGCAAACCAGCAGCCTGGCCAAACCCGCTATCCGACTGGCTGACGACCTCCAGGCAGAAAGCCCAGCGTGATCGCGGCGCCATCCAGATTGCGCTTTACCGGTTCGTGCGCAACCGTTCGGCCGGCCGTCGTACTCCCGACGGCGGCTGGGCTTACAAGAGCAATCTCGTCAAGCGCATGGTCGATCTGAAAATGCTCCCGGCCAAGAATTCACGCGGTCCTTTCGGCGATCCTTACACCGCCGAGGAGATCGAGGCCTTGTGGCCCGACCTGGCGGCAGGCGCGCTTCTACCACCCCAGCAGCTCGAGCGCCTGCGATCCTTGCGCATCGCGGTCTATCGCCGCTTGCTCGAGCAATCACATCAGTTTGCGGATCTTTCCAGCGATAATCTCGCAGATTGGTTCAAGAAGGCTTTCGATGATGTTCTGGCGGGCGGGCATTCGCCGGCGACCGATGTCAGCGGCAGCAAGTTCCGCCTTGCGGATGTCGAGAACCTGCCGACTTTTCGCATGGCCGATCTGGCTGCCGAGGTCAATCAGTACCGGGCCAGGCGAATCTACCAGGCTTTGAGCAGCTATGCAGAACAGTCTCGCCCCTGGTCGGGCTGGATGCGGGGACGACTCGACAAGAAAACAAACGCTTTCGAACTGCCGGACAATGTTCTCAAGAGGTTGATCGTACTCGTACTTGCCAGAGAAAAGGATACCCGGGACATCTGGGGACACAGCTTTGTACTTAAGAAGATGAAGGCTCCCCGTTCTCGCGCCTATTTCGATTACCGGCTGCGCTTTTACGAGCTGATCTCGGCGGGGCCGGACGGCAAGATCGACACCAGCGATGACGTCGCATTCGAATACCCGTCGGGTGACGTCGGCTGCGAAAGCCTGGCGTTGGCCTTCGGCGGGCAGGCCTACTGCAACCTGCGTGAAACCCCGGCATTGAAAGGGCTGCCCCCGCCGCCGCCGAGACGAGACCGAGTATTCAATAAAATGGCCCGAGAAGAGCGCGCCATGGCCGTGCCAACCGCGGCCGCCGTACCGGAGCCCATGGAAATGGCCAAGGAAGAACAAGAGGGCGAGGCGCCGGGAGGCGCCGGGGCCGGTCCGGCGGCGCCCAAAAAACGCAACGTGCGCGTGCGCAAC
>CAZENH010000037.1:0-56077 GCA_964513625.1 uncultured Myxococcales bacterium
TGGTAATCTCGGACTTGAAATCGCGGTATTACAACGCCCGCTACGCAGGCGCTCGGCGTGTAATCGGACATTGACGTAGCACCCCGAATACATTCTGCATTTTTCACGTTGAAAAAAAATACGTAAGCGATACAGTCTTGCCCCGTACAACTTACAGCATACATCCCGAAGCACGTGGAGCGAATTCATGAACAGACTCTTCGAGGCCTACCGAACAACGATCGGCAAGAAATTCGTGGTCGCCGTAACGGGCGTGATCCTCTTCCTGTTCGTACTTGGTCACATGCTCGGCAACCTGCAGATTTTTGTCGGGGCCGAGCGTCTCAACGCCTACGCCGCCTTCCTGCAGAGCACCGGTGAGATATTGTTTGCTGTACGGACCGTGTTGCTCGTGGCCTTTTTGCTGCACATGGTCGCCGTCACCCAGCTCTTCTTCCAGAACATGGGTGCCAGACCGGTGCGTTACAGGGTCAAGCACACGCGCGAAATGGACTACTCGGCCAGGACCATGATCTACACCGGCCCGATCATCCTGGCCTTCGTCGCCTACCACCTGTTGCACTTCACCTTCGGAAGCGTGCATCCTGATTTCGTCCACGGTGACGTTTACCACAACGTGGTGTCCGGCTTCTCGATTTGGTGGGTTTCCGGCATCTACATGGTCGCCAATATTCTTCTTGGAATCCATTTCAAACACGGCCTGTGGTCGTGGTTCCAGACTCTCGGACTGGCACATCCGAAGTACAACCACTGGCGCAGCGGATTTGCCACATTCTTCGCTTACCTGATCATCGCCGGCAACGTGTCGATGCCGCTAGCCGTGCTGGCCGGCTGGATAAAGTAGCCCCGCAAAAAGCGCGGGACGAGACATGCCATGGGTTGTTTGATGACTTCGAGCTTTCTCGACTCAACTGTAAAGGTAGTGCCGTCTCGAGCGGTCTAGGAGGCCTGTATGAAACTCGACGCCAAGATCCCAGCCGGTCCTCTGACCGGAAAATGGGAAAGCTATCTCGATCATATCGCTCTGGTCAGCCCGGCCAACAAGCGCAAACGCAAGATCATCGTGGTCGGCACCGGTTTGGCCGGCGCCTCGGCGGCAGCCACTTTGGGCGAGTTGGGCTACAAGGTGCTCGCATTCTGCTACCAGGACAGCGCCCGCCGGGCTCACTCGATCGCCGCCCAGGGCGGAATCAACGCCGCCAAGAACTATCAGAATGACGGCGACAGCGTCTGGCGGCTGTTCTACGACACCATCAAGGGCGGTGACTTCCGCGCCCGTGAGGCCAATGTCTACCGTCTGGCAGAGATCAGCAACCAGATCATCGACCAATGCGTCGCCCAGGGAGTGCCCTTCGCCCGCGAGTACGGCGGCGTGCTGGCCAACCGCTCATTCGGCGGCGCCCAGGTGTCGCGCACCTTCTATGCCCGCGGCCAGACCGGCCAGCAGCTCTTGCTGGGCGCCTACTCGGCGCTGACCCGGCAGGTGGCGCTCGGCCAGGTTGAAATGTACCCCAAGACCGAGATGCTGGAGCTGGTGCTGGTAGACGGCCGGGCACGCGGCATCGTCACCCGCAACCTGGAGACGGGAAAAATTGAATCTCACGCCGCCGACGCCGTCATCTTGGCCAGCGGCGGCTATGGAAACGTCTACTACCTGTCGACCAACGCCAAGGGCTGCAACACGACCGCCATCTGGCGCGCCTACAAGAAGGGCGCCGGCTTCGCCAACCCCAGTTTCGTCCAGATTCACCCAACCTGTATACCCAAGACCGGCGACTACCAGTCTAAGCTCACCTTGATGAGCGAGTCGCTGCGCAATGACGGCCGCATCTGGGTACCCAAGAAAAAGAACGACAAGCGCCCGGCCAACGACATCCCCGAGGCGGAGCGCGACTACTACCTCGAGCGGCTCTATCCCAGCTTCGGCAACCTGGTACCGCGTGACGTTGCCTCGCGGGCCGCCAAGCGCATGTGCGACGAGGGTCACGGGGTCGGCATGACCGGCCTGGGCGTATATCTCGACTTCGACGATGCCATTGATCGCCTTGGTGAACAGACGGTGCGCGAACGCTACGGCAACCTGTTCGAGATGTACGAGCGTATCACCGGTGAAGATCCTTACCAGGTGCCGATGCGCATCTACCCCGCTATACACTATGTAATGGGCGGACTGTGGGTCGATTACAACCTGATGAGCACTATCGACGGCCTGTTCGTGCTGGGCGAGGCCAATTTCTCCGACCACGGCGCCAACCGCCTCGGCGCCAGCGCTTTGATGCAGGGCCTGGCCGACGGCTACTTCGTCATCCCTTACACCCTGGGCCAGTACCTGGCAGGCGTGGCCGGCGACGAGATAGACACCCGGCACGCGGCCTTCACCCAGGCCGAAAAGGAAGTAATCGAATACCAGGGCAAGCTGCTTGGAATAGGCGGCAAACAAACGGTTGATACCTTCCATCGCCGCCTGGGAGAGATCTTGTGGAACAATTGCGGCATGTCGCGTGAGGAGAAGGGGCTGTCCGAGGCAATCGACAAAATCAAGGCTTTGAGAGACGAATTCTGGTCAGCCTTGCGGATTCCGGGAGACGGCGGCCAGCTAAACCAGGAACTCGAGAAAGCGGGCCGGGTAGCGGACTTCTTCGAGCTGGCCGAGCTTCTGGCTCGCGATGCCTTGGCGCGCCGTGAGTCTTGCGGAGGACACTTCCGCGAAGAGTTCAAGACCCCCGAGGGCGAGGCTTTGCGTGACGACGAGAATTTCCGCCACGCCGCGGTATGGGAATACAACGGCGAAGACAAAGAGCCCATCCGCAACATCGAGCCGCTCGAATTCGAGAACGTAGAACTCACCCAGAGGAGCTACAAGTAATGAAGCTCACACTGCACATATGGCGCCAGAAGAGCCGGGAAGACAAGGGTGGTTTCGTAACCTACAGGCTCGATGACAGCTCTCCCCACATGTCCTTTCTCGAGATGCTCGACGTACTCAATCAACAGCTGATCGAACAGGGCAAGGATCCTGTCGCTTTCGAACATGATTGCCGTGAAGGCATCTGCGGCGCCTGCGGGCTGGTGATAAACGGATACCCGCACGGACCGCAAGAAGGCACTACGACCTGCCAGCTGCACATGCGGCACTTCAAAGACGGCCAGGAGATCACCATTGAACCCTGGCGTTCGAAGGCCTTCCCGGTCATCAAAGACCTGGTTGTCGATCGCAGCGCATACGACCGGCTGATGCAGAAGGGCGGCTATATCTCGGTGCGCACCGGTTCCGGCGCCGATGCCAACGCGATCCCGATTCCCAAGGAAAAAGCCGAATTGGCCATGGACGCCGCCGAGTGCATCGGTTGCGGCGCCTGCGTGGCCGCCTGTCCCAACGGCGCGGCGATGCTGTTCGTCTCGGCCAAGGTCTCCCACCTGGGCCTATTGCCCCAGGGTCAGCCGGAGCGCGACGCCAGAGCCATCCAGATGGTCAAGAAAATGCAGGCCGAAGGTTTCGGCGCCTGCACCAACTACCGCGAGTGTGAAGCGGTCTGTCCCAAAAACATCAGCATCAATTTCATCGCCCGCCTGAACCGTGATTTCCTGAAAGCCGCCCTGTTTTGCGGCTCGGAGAAAGGCGGCAAGCGCTCTAAGTAAGGTCTTAGTAACTCTGTCCCGTTCTCGAAATTGTTGACAGTTGCGCCGTCGATACATTTGGCACGGATTGAGGGTCTTATGAACATTGACGAATACACCCGGTACGATGCGCTCGGGCTGGCGGAGCTGGTTCGCCGTGGTGAGGTACGGCCCGAAGAGCTGCTCGAGGTGGCTATTGGTGCCATCGAACAGACCAACCCACGGCTGAACGCGGTCGTCACCCGGCTGTACGACCGGGCCCGTGAACGCATCGCCGCAGGTTTGCCTACGGGTCCGTTTACCGGTGTACCCTTCCTGCTCAAGGACATGCTCGATCTGGAGGGCTGCCGGGTCACCTGGGGATCCCGCTTGCTTCGCGATAACGTATCCACCCACACGCATGTGATACTCCAGAGAATGGAGGCCAGCGGCCTTTCGTTCCTGGGCAGGACCAATATGAGCGAACTGGGCATGTTGCCCCACAGCGAACCCAGCTTCCACGGGCCCACCCGCAATCCCTGGGCTGCGGATCGTTCCCCCGGGGGCTCTAGCGGAGGCACCGCCGCGGCGGTTGCCGCGGGCATCGTCCCGATGGCCCACGCCGCCGACGGCGGGGGCTCGATCCGCATCCCCGCCTCGGCCTGCGGGTTGTTCGGGCTCAAACCCTCCCGGGGCCGCAACCCGGTCGATCTCGACGATCCCACCGACGAGTTCGTCAGCCACCATGTAATCTCGCGAACGGTGCGTGACTCGGCAGCCATGCTCGACGCCATCCAAGGAGCCCGCGTTTTCGAGCGTTACCACTTACAAGCCCCCGCCAGACCCTACCTTACGATCGCCGCCGAGCCGCCTGGAAAGCTGAAAATCGGCTACACACTTTCAGATTTCTTCGGAAACCCGGTGCACCCTGATTGCCGCGAGGCGGTGCTGGCTACGGCCGGCCTGCTCACGGAGTTGGGACACGTAGTGGAGGAGTCGGCTCCGGCGATCGACGCAGAAGAGTACTTCCACGGGTTCCAGGTCTTATGGTGCGCATCCGCCGGCTTTTTCTACCAGGAGGTTCGGCGCGAACTGGACAAGCAAGAACGCATACCGGCCCCTGTCCGCAGGCTGCTGGGCCAGCGCCATGTGTTGAAGTTGTTGACCAGCCTGCCCACCAACCTTTCCGGCACTCCGATGGTCGAGCCTTTCACCCGCAAGCTAGCCAAGGTCGACCGGCAGCACACACCGGCCGATCTTATTCGAGCCTGGCTCGAGATGCGCCGGGCCGAGGCGGAGTTGAGGAACTTTCTTTCGGGTTTCGATATGCTGCTTTCCCCGGTAATGGCTGAGCCGCCCTGGCCGATCGGCTACTTGAAACAGAACTGGTCCATTCCCCGCCTGCAACAGGAGCTTCTGCGCTACGTGGCCTTTACGCCCATCGCCAACTCTAGCGGCTTCCCGGCCATGTCGGTCCCGCTGCACTGGAGTCCTGAGGGTCTGCCGATTGGGTCGCATTTCATAGCGCCCCTGGGCGCCGAAGGCCGGCTATTTCAGCTGGCCACCCAGCTGGAGAGTGCCCGGCCTTGGCGGGACCGACGCCCTCCCACGTCAGTCTGAGGCATCGCTGTCAACCACCAAGTTCGCTCTTCTCTATCACCATTTCTATTGCATTCCGCGGACAGAAGTGGGCGCACAGACCGCAACCCTTGCAGTATTTCAGATCGATCACGATGTCCCCGCTTTCGGGATCTCTTGTGATGCACTGATCGGGGCAGAGCAACTCGCATACCTCGCAGTCGACGCAATCGTTGGCGGCCAGGCAGCGTAGCGCACTCGCCTTGGCCTGTGCAGGATCGAGCAGATTCCAGACGGGATCGAAATCGCCTATGCGTTCCGTGGCGCTGCGTCTCGACGGCTGTGGACCGGCACCGACGAGCGGATAACAAACTTTCCGACTCATGATCCGTCTCCAATTCCGAGAAATCGCCTGACGGCCGCCGCTGCTTTCAAGCCCGAAGCCATAGCCCGAACCGCGTCCCGCTGACCCGTCTGCGCCTCGCCGGCGACAAATACACCTGGGCGTGTCGCGAAGCCGGTCTTAGCGTCGGTTTTCAAAAAGCCCCGGGCATTGACCTCAAAGTCTTTTCCCAGCCAATCGAAAGCCGCGCCCCGTTGCTCGGCGCCCACCAGAATCCGGGCAGGATACTCACTCTCGCCGTTCTCCGTCGCGCAGCGAACGCCCTCGAGTCGACCGCCGCCCACGGCCGCGGTCGGCCTTGCGCCCAAGATCAGCTCTACGCCCTCTTCTTCGGCGAAACCGATGCCGTCCGGTTCCGCCCCCGGCATCCGTTTCTTCTGCGGAAGAAGCAGCTTGACGCCGGAGGCTCCCGAACGCAGCGCCATCCGAGCGCAGGCCGCCGCCATTCGCCCGCCGCCTGCGACAACTACCGGCCCGTCTACGGGATCTCCGCCCGCGCGACTGTGGGCGCGCGCGAACGAGATTCCGTCGGTGCAACCGGGTAGATCGCCGCGGTCGATTTCGAGCGGCACTCCGCGGCCCGCGCCCAGCGCCAACACTAGCGCCGCCGCAGCGCCTTCGAAAAGCGCATCGATTTCTGCTATCGAACTCAGCCGCCGCCCACACTCGATCTCGATTCCAAGCTGCCCGAGATAGTCGAGGTCGCGATCGAGCGCTTCCGGGGGCAAGTCAAAAACCGGCAGGCAGTCGCGTAACAATCCACCGGGTTGTTCAGAGGCTTCGAGCACCACGACCCGCAAGCCAAATCGCCTCAGAAAAAACGCGCTGCTCAGGCCCGCCGGTCCTGCCCCGACCACTATTACTTTTCTGCCGTCATCCGCGCTCGGCGCGATCTTCGCGGGTCGCTTGCCGTGCATGCAGGCCGAGAGCTTGAGCCTGTTGATCTCCACCGGCTGATCCAGCTTTCCGCGTACGCAGGCTTGCATGCAGGGATGTGCGCAGATCCAGCCCAGCACCGTCGGCAGGGGATTGGTTTGCAGGATAATTTCCACGGCCAGCTCGGCGTCGCCGCGGGCCAGCGCCAGGATATAAGCCGGGACGTCCTGTCCCAGAGGGCAGGCTCGCAGGCACGGCGGCTCGTCGGCCAGGCCCCGCGGTAAGGTCGAAAGCCGCGCCACTTTGCCGCGCAGGCTTTCTCGTTCTTGGGCCTGTTCGGAAAACAAGCTCGCCGGGCAGCGCCTTTTGCAGGCGCCGCATGAGCGGCAGGCGCTCTTCTCCCAGATGGGCCGATGTGTGCGCATCACCTCCACGGCCCGCCTCCGTTTTTCAAATGCTCACCGAGATTGAGTCCCAAGCCAAAGGCCTTGAGATTCACGGCGTGGAAGCGCTCACGAACAATTTGCAAGACGGCCGACTCGATCAGTTCGCTTTCGACCAATCTAGTAAATCCCACCAAGGCGCCCAGGATGACGAAGTTGGCGGCCAGCTTGTTGCCCGCCTTTTCCACCGCGGTGGCAGTGGCCGGAACGCTCAGTTGCCGCAAGCCGTCACGCTCGTCGATTTGGACGAAAAAGTCATCGACCAGCACCAGGCCGCCCGGAGCCATCTCGGGCAGGTAGTCGTGATAGGCTTCCTTTGCCATCACCACAAGCAGGTCGGGCTCGATCACATGGGGGAAATCGATTTCCTCTGCAGATAGAATCACGTCGGCATGAGTCGTGCCGCCGCGTGCCTGGGATCCATATGATTGCGAAGCAGCCACTCGCAGCCCGGCGGATGCGCCCGCCTGTGCAAGCACTGCCCCAAGGGTAACCAGCCCCTGTCCTCCCAAACCTCCGAACCTGACTCTGACCGGCCACTTCTCAGACATCTTCGTACTCCCCGATGACAAAGCGCTTGGCGAGTTGCTCCCGCGTCAAGTCGCCGGCAGCCTCCCTGGCTATACACAGATTATTGATATGGTCATACAACGCGTTCAAATCATCGAAGCGGTTGCGCCGCCCGAACTGAGTCGGGCATGGAGAAATGGCTTCGATAAAGGTAAAGCCCTTGGTTTCGACCGCTTTCTTGATGGAATCGGTAAGCTTCCTGGGCCGCGTGACCGGCCAGCGTGCGGCGTACCTTGCGCCGGCCGCACGTGTCAAGGCGCACAGATCGAATGGAGGGTATTTACTGCCTTCGGGATCGGTGGCGGTCTTGGCACCGAGCGGAGTAGTGGATGCCGTCTGGCCGCCGGTCATTCCGTATATCTCGTTGTTGGCACAGACTACCGTCATGTCGATGTTGCGCCGCGCAGCGTGAATCATGTGATTACCGCCGATGGAGCTGATGTCTCCGTCACCGCTGACCACAATCACGGTCAGTTCTGGTTGCGCTAGCTTGGCCCCGGTGGCATATGCAATCGCCCGCCCGTGAATCGTATGCAGCGTGTCGGCCTTGATGTTCGGGCTTGGGATCCAGGCCGCACAACCGATGCCAGAGACGAAAAGCAGCCGGCGGCGATCCAATCCAAGTTCTTCGGCGGCGCGAATAACCGAACCAAGCAGGATGCCATGCCCGCAACCCGGGCAAAAAGCGGTGTGCTCCACACGCAGCCAGTGTTCCAGCGCCCGGGTCATGCCATTATCTCCCTGATCTTCTCGGCGATCGCCCCCGGGACTATTACCTCGCCATTGACCTGGTTCAACTGGATTACTTCGCAACACACGTACTGGCGAACCAGACCGGCTACCTGACCCAAATTCATCTCCGGCACCAAAATTCGGCGCACCGAGTTCCCGAGCCTCCTGAGGGCGTCTTCGGGAAAGGGCCAGATCGTCTCCAGCCGCAGCAGGCCAACCCGCGTTCCTTCACTTCTCAGGTTCTTGACCGCAGCCAGCGCGCTGCGGGCGCTGATACCATAGGCAATCACGACCATTTCGGCATCATCCAGATAGCGTTCGTCGACCGTTGCGATCTCGGCTGCATGATCGAGCACCTTGCGGTTGATGCGCTCGACCAGGGTAGCGTGCTGCAGCGGATCGTCTACGCGCCGGTATCCCCACTCGTCATGGGTCGAACCTGTCACCATCAGGTTGGCGCCCTGCCCGAAAGCCGGCATGGGCGGAACACCGTCAGGCTTTTCACTGCCGAAAGGCGGGCTTTCCTGGCTCATGTTGCGCTCGACGATCTCGATCTCGTCGTGCAAGACGGCGCTTTCACGCAGGTGGCCGACGGCCTCGTCGGCCAGCAAAAAAACCGGCACCCTGAAGCGCTCGGCTAGGTTGAAGGCCCGGATGGTCATGTCGTACATCTCCTGCACCGACCAGGGACTCAGCGCAATCGGCATTATGTCTCCATGCGAACCGTAGCGCGCCTGGATCACATCGCCGGATCCGACCCGGGTGGCCTGCCCGGTGGCCGGACCGGCCCGCTGGATATCGACGATTACACAGGGTGTCTCGGTAATGGCCGCGTAACCCAGCCCCTCCATCATCAGGCTCAGTCCCGGTCCGCTGGTGGCGGTCATGGCCTTGGCCCCGGACCAGGCCGCTCCCACCACGGCCGCGATGGAGGCCAACTCGTCCTCCATCTGGATGAAGGCCCCGCCAGAAGCCGGCAGCCGCCTGGCAAGGATCTCCATGATTTCCGACGAGGGGGTAATAGGGTAGCCGGCGTAGAAAGTACACCCGGCCTGCAACGCGCCCTCGGCACAGGCATGGTTGCCCATCAGAATCTTCGTCCCGTTCACGACATGGCCCTTTCGCCCAACACTCAAGACTCTATGGCCCAAATCCCCCATTGGGCTTGACGAACCCGAGCAAAGCACACGTGTAGCGCTCTATCTTTCGCAGGCTCGGCTCATCGATATCTGAAAAACGGATCCCGATGCCCCAGCGCAGGCCGTCTTCGATCTCCAGACTCCAGGCCACTTCACCCACCGCCTCTATGTCCCCGATCCCGCCGGGAATCGAAAACCGCAGATCGACCATGGCTCCCTTCGGAGAATAACGGTCAACCTCGACGTAAATTCCTCCGGTTGAGATGTTGATCATCGGGTGATGCAGGAGCGCCTCGGCCGTCTTGGAAGTCACCTCGACATCAATCGGCAGGCGCGGTGCGCCGCGGCGTTCAGAGTTCGGGGCCGGACGGGGAGGCATCTCCCGACCTCTTGCGGCGAATTTCTCCCGCTGACTACCGAGGCGCTGGACGCGATCGAGCAACAACTTGGGTTCGATCGGCTTGTGCAGAAAATCGTCCGCCAGAAACTGTCCTGGATCGCCGTCGGCTTCCTCGATCTCGGCAACGCCGATGCTCACCAGAATGATCGGGATCGGCGCGGTGCGGCTGTAGTTGCGTAACTTGCGGCTGACTTCGGTGCCCAGCAATCCGGGCAGGATGATGTCGATGATGGCGAGATCCGGCACCTTCGAGATGGCGTACTCCAGAGCTTCTTCGCCGGTTGTGGCGGTAAAGACCCGATGACCCGCCGAGACAAGCGTATCTTCCGTTGTTTTCAGGAAAAATTCATCATCGTCAGCCAGAAGAATCCGCATCGACTTCCCTCACCAGAGCCGCGAATTTACTCCACGCATGACAGAAACGCAAGAGCGTCAATCCGCAGGTTGCCAGCGCTGTTTCACAACAGCGGCACCTTGATCGAGACTTGCTACTGGTGATATACAGGTTGAATGACTGACGAAAAGACACTTCAAGAGCTTCTCGGACGTACACTGTCCGAAACCAGATTCGACGGCCTGCCGGAGCCGACCCGCGGCAAGGTGCGCGACATCTACGACCTGGGCGACCGGCTGTTGATCGTAACCACCGATCGGATCAGCGCCTTCGACGTCGTACTCGGCACCGTGCCGTGCAAGGGTCAGACGCTCAACGCCATAGCCGCCCACTGGTTCGAGCACACTGCGGACGTCGTTCCCAACCACGTGATCGAGGTACCCGATCCGGCGGCCATGCTGGTCATGAAACTCTCACCGCTGCCCGTTGAAGTCGTCATGCGCCGCTACCTGACGGGAAGCCTGTGGCGTGAATACGAAAAAGGTGTCCGCGAGATCTACGGCCGTAAGTTGCCGGACGGGCTCGAACGCGACCAGCGTTTCGAAGAACCGTTGATCACTCCGACAACCAAGGCCGAGTTGGGCGAACACGATGAACCTCTTTCGCCCAAAGAAGTCGTCTCTCGCGAACTGATCGAAGAAGGCCTCTGGAACCAAGTGGAAAAGGCCGCCCGTGACCTGTTTTCCAGGGGCGAAGAGGAGGCGCTTGAGCGCAATCTGATCCTGGTGGACACCAAGTACGAGTTTGGCCTGGACGGTGACCGATTGATGGTAATGGACGAGATCCACACTCCCGACTCCAGCCGCTACTGGGAAAGCAAGGACTACGCCGAGCGCTTTCAGAAAAAGCAGCCGCAGGTGATGCTCGACAAGGAAAACATCCGCCAGTGGCTGCTGGAAAGAGGATTTTCCGGGAACGGTACTCCCCCGGCATTGACTGATGAAGTGCGCGTCTTCTTGGCCCGCACCTACCTCGATCTCCAGGAAAGACTGACCGGCCTTCGACCAAAGCTGCCGGTCGAAGCACCGGCAGATCGAATCGCGGCCAACTTGCGCCGCCAGGGGCTTATTAAGTGAACAAGCCGTTTTTTGTTGCCGCTTTTGCACTTGTGGTACTCATCGCGCAACCAGCCGCACCAGCCGGCGTACCCGGGGGCACATCCAAGGGCAGCGTACAAACCACGGCGGTAAAAACCGTATCCGAAGTGGCAAATGACTTTCTGCAGGCTTTGGCCAATGCCGAGATCGACAAGCTGGTTACACTTGGCGCTGACCCATTCGACTTCGACGGAGAGTTGATGCGAGGCCGTAACGAGATCGAAGCCTCCTGGAAGCGATTCATGAAACGTAATCATGACAGTCTCGAGATGTTGGTTTCCGGTGAGATCAACGTGATCGGTTACCCAGAAGCACTGAAAAGGTTCGGGAAAGCACCCAAGAAGTTCTCTCACCTGCCGCTTGGACGCTGCAAGTTCGCGGTAGTGACCTTCGCCAAGCGCAACGGCTTGATGTTGATTCTGGCCCCCTTGAAACCGCACAGCTGGCAAGTTGTCGCCGCAACTGACTGATATATAACAGCTAATCTGTCAAGGAACTGTCTCGGGCCTGCCGGCGCAAAACAGTATTTTTTTCTTGATTAGTAACTCTTTGGTGAGTTACTATACGCACAACTTAAGCGGAGGATAGTCATATGCCTCGCTGCTCGTCTGCGAATGCATTTCTGTTGTGGTTGTTATTTTTTCCCGCCTGCACGGGCCTCGGGCCCGATGTGTCGATTGCCTCCAACGCACCGATGCTGGCCAAGGCAGACAGTACCGATTCAGCCGACAGAGACTGTCAGTTGGTGCTGCGTTCGGTAGTGCGCGACCAGGCCGGGGACGGTTACAAGACCGATTGCAGCACGGGTGAGTGCTTATTCGTCTGGCGGGCAAGGATCGAGGTCGCCGCTTCCGCGGATCCCGGCGCCAGCGTGCATGTCCTTTATCACCTGACCTCGGATCCCGAATGGTGGGAAGTACAAGCGACATATCAGGAAGGCGGAGCGCCCGGATATCGTTTGTTCGAGGCGACCATCAGCGAGCACCTTTTCGGCCCGGAAGAGATGCGTCCCGAAGAGCAAGCCATCGAGTTGGTCGCTTTCCTGCAACTGCCCGACGGCGGCAGGCTGTTCGACCACAATCACTATTCCAGCGACTTCGAAAACACGATGCTGGATGCCGGGAATGCATACCAGGACAACGACGGGGGCGCGTGCGAGCCTCTGCCCGCAAACTGCCTGGACGTTGAGCTTGAAAGCGGCATCCACACCGAGGACGAGCGCATGGTCCACAACCAGGACTACTGCCTGGACTATGATCTGGCCGGCCAGTACGACGCCAACTATTGTGAATTCTACGTACAGGGCTTCGGAAACGGAATGATGGGTCACTACGGCATTCCCTACTACTGGCTGGTAGCCTACCTGCAAGTCGGGCAGCAAGAGGGCGAGGTCGTCGGTGTGGGAATGTTCACCCGCTATCATGACTCGGAGACGGGTGCCGCTGGTCAGCGCTTTTCACTGGGCATCCAGGTTGCGGACGGAATATGGAAAACCGGTTTCGTTTACATGACTTCGGGGATGATGATGGGAAGCTACAGCTACGTGGTTGAAGACTTCGCCTTCTTCATCGACGTGCGGCGGCCAACTGGAGAAGTCGTGCGCCTGTGGCAGAGCAGACAAGGAGCCAACTACGGTTTAAACGATGTTTTCTCGCTGCCGACCATCAAAGAGTACATTCCCTACGGCAACATCCAGTGGGCCAACAACGATTCCGTTGTCTTCGACTCACGCAGCGCCTGTCGTTAGTTTCAGAACTGTGGTTGGCAATCCGATGACAGAAGTTCCAGGGTCTCTCCGGCATAAGTGACGATCACCGAACTGAATCCCAGGCGCACCTCGGCCCCGCTCTCGTCGGTGACGTACAAATCCACCGGCCGGCCGACCGGAACATTGTCCAGCGTAAACCCGACCTCGCCTCCGGTCGCAGACATGTTCTTGCGCGTGAAACGCACGTTCTCCTGCGAGTCGACCGCCGAGAATGTCAGCTGTCCCTGCTTGCCACTAGTGTCATAGCTGCAAGATACCTTCCCCACCGGATGCTGGTAGGCATCCAGATCAACTGCCTGCTGGTCGGCAGGAGGAAGCTCGCGCGGATCGCTGGTTCCGGTGAATGTGCTGACCACACCGTCCTCGTCCCAGAAAATCGCCAGTTGAAATACGCCCTGGGTGCAGGTTTGTACATTTAAGGACATCTGAAGGACATCGCCATTATCCCCGCTGACCAGTTGCGCAAAAGTGCCCAGGCCCTGGATGGAGACATTGGCCTCCTGGCACGTCAGGTGCAGCCCCAGGAAGAAATCCTGGTTATCCAGACCGAGTTCGAAGACGCCTTCGAGGCCCTGCTCCAGCCGGCCCAGGTAACCCGTCCAGGCGTTGATGTCTCCGCCGTCAGGGCTGATGCCTAAGCCTCCGAGGGCCAGGCGCATCGTGAGATTGCTGCCCTCGTCGCTGCCCGGAAAGCAACCCGTCGCCGCCAGGCAAGCAACAAGACCGAGTATTATCGCATGCCGTTTACCAATCATGGCCGTATCCTTTCATCTCCGGTGAAGAACTATCCGTAGGTCTACGGTGCCCACGTCCTGCGCATCGATGACGACGTCCGGATTCGACCAACTGCCGCCGAAGTTGACAACACCGACATCTCCGCTCCCCTCAACTACGTCACCACCAAAAGACGATCGGCTGCCGGCAGGACTTCCTCCAATACCACCGTCATCCCCGAGGCCCAGATTGGGCGCCCGTTCTCCGCCAAGATCGACCTGCCCGCGCAGGTTCTCCTGGTCGGCTGTCGGACCAGATGCGCTACGGGCACCTCTACCGGTCGAGACCAGATGATCTGTCGGGGCCGGATCAACGTTCCAGGCCAAAGTGGTCGGCTCTTGCCCGGTGTCTGTCTCCCGGCGCACCTGCTTCAGTTCGGCCTCTGCCAGCGCCTCGGCGCTTGAAGGCTTTCCGTCCGGTTCAAGGCGGCTTCCCTGCCCGGCGGCAACCAGCACTTTCTCGCCGTGAGATCCGCTGAACTCCACCGTTCCGCTGAAAGTAAATATCTGGGTGTCCTTGTCTCCGGCCGCAAGGGCAAACTCGGTGCCCCTGACGCCCGCCACGGCGTTCGAGGTCCGCACTTGGAAATCGGCCCGGTTTCCACTCACCAGTTTCTGAACCAGCGCCCGTAGTTTGCCGCCTACGAGACGCAGGCGCGTGACTCGCTGAGCGGCCTTGGCGGAAAACAAATGTTTCGTTACCACGACCTTACTGTTCGATCCCAGGGCGATCAAGGCATCATCGGAAAACAGCACTTTCAGGCGCGACTTCTTGTAGGTCTGCAGACTGTCCCCTTCGCGGATTTCCATTCCCGTGACGGCATCCAACTGTTCTCCAGCGCGAATGACCCGAGCCCGGCCTCTAACAGCGGCCACGAATCCTGCAGCCTCGCCGGCCTGCGCAAGGTTCCAAAGCTCCATTACCAGAATCAGCGCGCTAAGCAGACATGTTCTCCGAAATATCATGGCATCACCTCGGTTTCTAAGTTACAAGCACACCGCGTGCCAACACCGGTACCGGAGCAAAAATTTGAATATGACTGTAAATATGGCAAGTTATTAGGTCCAGGCATGAAAAAACAGACAGCTGGAACGTCAGAAATTTGAAAAAAACCTCTTTTTTCCTTGTCACACATTCGAGCACACCCTCAAATCAAGCCCAACACGGCAACCGACACCATGTGCCTTTGGTAGGAATAGCCCGCTAAACTGGAATCATTATTGATGAAGTTATAGCTCACACCAAGCGTCACGTGCCCACCCAGGCGCCAATCCGCTCCGGCGCCGGCACTCCAGCAATCATCGGCACGGTTGGCGTTCCAGTGCTTCTCGCGATGCCAGCCGCCGCCTGCGCGTAATCCAAGCGTATCGAACACCCTGAAGCGTATATTCAACTCCACCAGTGGCCCCCACAGATCGTAGAACGAGCCGCGGGCATCCTCGGCTGCCATGCCCGCTGAAACCCGCAACCAGAGACGATCGCCGGCCAGCGAAACATCCTCCGCGGCCGTGAACTGGTGATGGAAATTGTCGCGCTCGTACAAGCGCTCGTGAAATATCGAAGCCTCGAACGAATAGTCCAGCGTCGTGGCCATGCCTTCGCCCTCGCCAATACGGATGCGGGCACGAGCGGTATGCCCTTGCATGTATATCCCGAAGTCGTTCATCCTGAGTTGCTCCGGACCATCGAGCATATCGAGCCCGAAACGATATGCCAAAGAGAGCAAGTGTTCGTCTCCTATTCGATGATCCCAGCCGAGCCCTGCCGCTATCTCGGTCAGATCATATCCGCGGGCCTTCTCGGCGGCGTGGAAACTCCTGAACAGGCGCAGGTTCATATCCAACCTGTCACGAGTTCCCAAAGCCGGCCGAAAGTAACCTCCCGCCGACACGAAGGCGGTGGCCGATGATGCATCGCCCGGTTGTTGCGGATCGAGCGTAACATTGGAATCGTATCCCCCGCCGACCGAGGCGAATGCGCCCCAGGCGCGCCGTGATGAACCGGCTTGCTCCCCTGCCAGGATGTAAACATTCCGACGGGCAAGGGCCGACAGGCGGCGATCCGTGCTTTCAAATTCCGCCGCTCGTCGAAAAGACCGCAGGGCCTCGTTCTGGCGTCCCAGCTTGAACTGAGCCATTCCCAGGTAGTATCCGGCCGCAGCCGTGAAACCCTGGTCGAGATCTCTGGCCCGCTCGAGCGCTTCAACGGCTTCGCGGTATTTTCCCAACCGATAGCGACACAATCCGAGGTAGTAGTGTAATGATGCCCTTGTATCCAGAGCGCCCTTCGCCGAAAGCAGAACTTCTTCGGCCCCGGAAAAGTCGCCGGTCTTCGTTAAAGACAAAGCCAGATCCAGGCGAATTGCAGAGTTAGTCGGGCTCAATTCAATGGCCCGGCGAAACGAGCCGGTCGCGGCTTTGATCTTCCCCAGTCCCAGTTGGGCCTGCCCCAGGTAGTAGACGGCCTGGGCGTTGTCCGGATTCTGGGCCAGCACATCCAGAAAGCGGCTCTCTGCCTCAACCAGGTCTCCCCGGCTGAATGCCACAACGCCCTTCGCAAAATCCATCTCGGACGAAACCGCCCCGGCCGCAATTGCCCAAAACATGCAAGAGCAGGCGATGAGAAGGGCAGCACATCGGCATCTCGATCGCATTTCCGATTCCGTATTGCTCTTTAGTTATTCCATGCGCCCGATCAGCGCCGCTATCCGCGAGATCGCCTCATCGATAACCTCGATCGATGCGGCAAACGAAATTCTAAGATGCCCCGGCGCAGCGAACGCCTCTCCAGGCACAACCGCGACCCGCTCTTCTTCCAGCAGAATTTCTGCCAGTCGCAAGCCACTGTCAATCGTCACGCCGCCAAGCTTCCTTCCCATTAGAGCCTCGAACGAAGGAAGGACATAAAAAGCTCCTTCCGGCTTCTCACAGCCGACTCCCTCGATCTTCATAAGCAGTTCGACCACTCTTTCGCGGCGGGCAGCAAATGCCTGGACCATGTTATCGACGATTCCGGGAGGTGATTCGAGAGCCGCTACAGCCGCGTGTTGCACGAAGGTCACGGCATTTGATGTTGATTGATCCTGTATCTTGCGCATCGCGGCTATCACATCGGGTGGACCCAGAGCCCAACCCAGTCGCCAGCCGGTCATCGAGTATGCCTTGCTGACGCCGTTGACCATGACCGTTCGTTCTTTCATTTCCGGGACGCGCTGGACGATATCCAATGGAGAGCAACCATCGTAGACTATCCGGCGATAGATGCCGTCCGAGATTACGGCCAAATCGTGTTCGATTGCCAGTTCGGCCACTCGATCGAGATCGCCGGCCGAGTCGACATGGCCTGTCGGATTACAGGGACTATTGAGAACGATCAAGCGGGTTCTCTCGCCGATTGCGGCGGCCATTGCTTCCAGGTTGAGCCCGAAAGCACCTCCGGGCGGGGGCAAGATTACGGGCTGCGCGCCGCAAAGACGCACCTGCTCGGGATATGAAACCCAGTATGGCGCCTGTATCAGCGCTTCACAACCAGGCTCGAGCAGGGACATGCAGGCGTTGTAGAGGCATTGCTTGGCCCCGCAGGAGACAACCACCTGGTTGTCCGCGTAATCAACACCCATCTCAAGGGCTGTAGACTGCCTCACGGCCGCGCGAAGCTCCGGGATGCCGGCCGAGGGCGCATAACCCGTGTGCCCTGCTTCCATCGCAGCACAGGCCGCCTTGCAAATGTGCGCGGGTGTCGCGAAGTCGGGTTCACCAGCGGCCAGCGAGAGTACTTTCTCGCCTTTCGCCCGAAGCGCCTTGGCACGAGCCGTAATAGCCAGTGTGGGTGACGGCTCGAGTCGTTCGACTCTCCCGGACAACCTCATGTTCACCTCAAATTACTGGCCGTCCCCGCCCTGGCGCCTTGAGTTCAGGCGCTTGAGGACTGCCGGCGGCACAACGCCGCTCACATCGCCGTTGAAGAAGGCAACTTCTTTGACCGTTTGCGAACTTACGTAAAAATGCTCCTGGCTGGTCATCATGAAGATAGTTTCAAGCTCTGGATGGAGACGTCTATTCATGTGCGCCATCTGGAACTCATTTTCGAAGTCACTCAGCGCCCTGAGCCCGCGCACGATCACATGTGCGCCCTTGTGTCGGGCATAGTCTACCAGCAGCCCGCTGAAGGAATCGATCTCGACTCTGTCCATTCCGGACAATGTCTCCTCCAGCATGGCCACCCTTTCCTCTACGGTAAAAGTCGGAAGCTTACGTACGTTGACGGCCACGGCCACGACCAAGCGCGGGAAGATCTTGACCGCGCGCTGTACGATGTCGAGGTGCCCGCTAGTGAAGGGATCGAAAGAACCCGGGTAGATGGCCATTTTCTCCAAGAGGGCCTCCTTATCGTTGCAAAATCTCCAAACCGCATGCCACGTTAGCCAACTGCCGGAAGGTTGTCAACTCGCCCTGTAATAGAGTGTTATTGTGGTGTCTCCATAGACCTTTTGCTTGATCTGCTTAAGATTACCGGCTTTCTCGGGCAGTTCTACAGACGACTCCGTCTCGCACACGATCCGGCCTCCTGCCTCAATCTGCTCGTTGCAGCCGAGCGACTCCAGGGTCTTTGCCGCCAGACCCTTGTGATATGGAGGATCCACCAGAACCAGATCGGCTCCGGTCTCTCGTTCGGAAGTTTTTAGAAAGGCCATGACGTCACGACCAATGACCCGGCAATGATCTGCCAAACCGCATTTTTCGAGGTTGATCCGGATCAACTCGAGCGCCTGTTTGTCCCGCTCAACGAATACGGCCGATTCGCAGCCGCGGCTCAAAGCCTCGATGCCCATAGCCCCCGTTCCGGCGAAAAGATCCCAAACAACCGAGCAGGAGAATCCCACGCCCAGTAGATCGAAGATCGACTCGCGGATGCGATCGGAAGTGGGTCTAATCGCGCGCCCGGCCGGCGTTGCAAGTCTCCGGCCGCGCAGTATTCCTCCGACGACTCTCATGACATGCTGAGCAGCGCCCGTGCCAACCTGGGAGCGGAGCCTGAAGTCATGCGTCCGGCGAGAACGTTCATTGCTTCCATGTATGCCAAGGCCTCGAGCCGATCGGGATCGATTTGATCGATATCGGGCCTGATCAGGCGATTACCGGCCATGATTGTACGCACAAGAGCGCTTTCTATCCGTTCGGAATTCAGGTTGGCCAGTGATGAGTCTGCTTGTCCGACAGCGCCTGGTGCAATCATCGGCGCCACTGCTTCGGCCAGCGCAAATGCATCCTGTCCCATTTCATCAACTCCCGGCAACAGGATTACATCGGCGCTGATACCGACAGTCTTCATGGAAGCCACTAAAAGCGATACCCGCTCCGCTCCCTTGGTGACGGAAGTCGGCCTGCCACGCAGTAAACGGACAATTACTCCCAACTCGAGGTCCAAAATCTGCGGCAGTAGCCCCGCGGCGATATCCGGTGCCGCCTGAATATCGCAGGCGCTCAGATCGATCCCGAAAGAGGTAAATCCCGCATCGAGGCAACGCGAGATGTGATCTCTAACCGCTTCAAACGTCGGTCCCGCCGGTTGCTCGACCGCTGCCTCGTCTACGTGAAGTACAAACGGGACCAGGTGATCGACCTGCCCGGCCGCCTGCCTCATCAGGTGAAAGAAATTGTTCGGGTTATGTTCGCTCCTGAGCTTTGCAAGATCAGTCGTGCCGGGCGAAAAACTCAAACCTACAACGGCCTTACAATGAGCCGCCGCCCGCAGTATCGCACCAGCTTGAGAAGGATGTGCGATACTCGGCATCCATAAAACGTTCGCGGACTCTCTCAGCCCGTCCAGCACTTGTCGGCTATTGAGCAGCGGCAAGAGGCTCTCGGCGCCAAGTTGATGAATGACGTTCGTCGGTCGAAACGGCAGCAAGGCGTGGTATTGAGCGTCCGTCGCTATGATCTATTCTCCGAGGAGAGATTATTCGTCGTCGCAGGCATCACCCAGCCCGTCACCGTCGCTGTCGATTTGTTCGGGGTTGGAAACATCCGGGCAGTTGTCATCACAATCGCGGCAACGGAAGTTATCTGGTTCTGCCACCTTGCAAGGAGGATCGTCGCAGCACGGACCGTACTCCGGGTTGCATGGATTGTAGGCAGCATCCTGCCCGTCGCCATTTTCGCGAATCCCGTCACCGTCCCGATCGGGGTCGCAGACATCGCCTATTCCGTCACGATCACGGTCGGCCTGATTAGAATTGGGAATCTCGGGACAATTGTCGATCCCCGAACAGGTCCAGTCATCCTGGCCGGGGTCGCATATTCGATCGCCGTCGTCATCGGCGTCGCATGGAGCTCCAGCTCCATCGCCGTCGATATCACTGTTATCGTTGTCTGCAATTTCTGGACACTTGTCGCAGGCGTTGCCCCACCTGTCTCCGTCGTCATTTCGCTGGTCGCCGAAAGCGGCTATCTCCTGAGGCGTTGCGTTCCCGTCTCCATCCATGTCGCAGCGAAAAGCAAACAGCGGGTTACGGCACTCGATCCCGTTGGGCACGTTGGGGCAGTTGTCACATTGGTCACCGACGCCGTCCCAGTCGGCATCGGTCTGATACATGACGATACGTCCCCGGGAATCAAGATCGCTGAAGAGACGCGGCCTGAAAGTGCAGAATCCCAGCTTGGTATTGCATTGGAAGCTCCCCGAGCAGGCGGGAACAGTAAGGCGCGCATCAGACTCGCATGAATCGGCGCCCGTCTCGTCGACGACACATGCTACTTTGTTGCTGATCGGCCGGCAATGCAAACATCCCTGTTCGTCGATGTCGTAGCCGCCCTGGTCATCGAAATTCAGAAAACAACGCCGTGGGCTCGGGGATCCAGTACGGTCGCCGGACAGGCAGGCCAAACAACTATCCTGTTTGTCGGTAACATCCTCGCAGAGCGCAGAGTCATGGGCTTTGGCCCTGTCTTGGGCCGAAATGGGACAACACTTGTCCGTTGCAGCGCACCCGAAACGACTCAGGATGAACGAGTTCCTGACGCCTTCGCAGTTGTCGTCACAGTCGCCGATCACCTGCTCGTATACCGTCTCTGTTCCGGTCTCGGGACGCAGATTGACATGTACTCCACAACGGTTGTCAACCGTCGAGCCGCTGAAATCGCCGTCGCTGCCGATCCCGTCCTGATCCGGATCGACAGAGCATGCCCCGGTTTTATCGGGATACGCCCGGCCGTCAACCTCGACCTCACGGTGCAAGCAAACAAGCCCCCGTTCACAATTTGAATCGGTGATGCAATCAGAGCCAGCCCCCGAACGACACCCGGATACACTTGGCAGGATAACAACGGCAAGGATAGCCGCCCCCGCCGGACCGATCAGCGCTCTCACAAAAACCTCCCACACAAGAAGTGCGGCATTTTCGCATTGATCCGGGGCACAAGAACTCCGGACCATCCAAGTGCATGGCTTTTCTTGATAAAACAAAGTCACATGTATGTCAAGGCGAAAGCCTGTATGCCGAAAGCACCTGGTTTTTTAGACTTGCACGCTGAGGGTGTTTGTTTGTATGCTCCGCGCAAGAAGGTGGAGGAATTCATATGGGAGGAAGGATGGTGATGCGCGCGCGGCGAGCCTGGAAGATAACCTGCCTGGCTCTGCTGGGAATAACGCTGGCTCCGACGGCCTTCGGGCGCAATCTGGTCGATGAAGAGAAACAAATCTACATTGCCCAGCCGCTTGTCACCGAGCCGGCCTGGACCCAGACCGGCGTATATCTCAAGAGTTTCCTGTTCGATCTTCCCAACGCCGTATCCCGTCCCAATGCCCAGGTGGGTTTCGTCCTGACGCCGGGATTTACCTGGTCAGTCCTCGACATGTTCGAGTTGAACGTCGGCTTCCCAATGGTCCTCAACCCGGATCAGACCGGCGACCGCGAATTGGACGAATTCGCCGCCAAGAAGGCAATGGACGGCAATATCAAACCGCCCGACAACTGGGACGAAAATCCAGATTTCGATCTACCCGGACTGCTGATCGGACTGAAGGGTAAATTACTCGGAAAGAAACCCGAAGACAGATTTTTCCTTGCGGTCGGGGTAAGCGCCAACCTGCCTATCTTCGAAACTTGGGCCACCAACTTCTCGCAGTGGAAGACAAGCCGATTCCAGACCTCACCGTTCATTATCAGCCCCTATGTTTCCATTGCCTATGCCCTGGGAAGATTCTCGCCCCAGTTGCAACTTGGTGCGGACGTCAGGCTCAACGAATCCGTCGATCCCGATACGGGGAACTACATACGCAACGAAGCAGGTAACCCGGAAATCGAGACCAATACCGATTTCTTTTTCAACCTGGCGCTTCCGTTCGCTTTCGCCTACGAGGGCACCGTGCCGATGCTGGAATTGAACGGAGTGTACAGCCCGGGCGAGGGAACGCAGTTGTTCATCACACCCGCGGTAACATTCCTGCCGACCGGCAGCGCAGCCTCTCTCGGGTTCGCCTGTATGATACCAATTTCAGATTCCGCCTTTCGCAAGAGCGAGGGTTTCCGCTTCGTGATCAATTTCAGTTATGCTTTCGACGCCCTGGGCATTCCCGCACCGGAAGAAGAAAACGACGGAAGCAGCGACATCTCGGACGAGGTTCCGCCGGCCGGCTGGTAACGATATTTCTCCGTTCACCTCGGCCTGCGGTCCAACCAGGAGTCAGGTTGGCTGGAAAAACATTCATTAAGGACATCAACGATCAGAAGCGCTTGACCGGCAGCTTTCTTGTCCAGCAGAAGCAGATTCCTCTCAACAAGAACGGCAAGCCCTACATCGCCATGACGTTGATGGATCGTACGGGCTCGCTGCAGGCGCGGGTCTGGGACAATGTCGACAAATTCGCGCCGCTGTTCGAGGCCGGCGACTGCGTCGAGGTCAGCGCCGTGGGCGTGTCCTACCAGGGTCATCTGCAGCTCAAAGTGGAAACCATCAAGAAACTGCGTCAAGAAGAAGTAGCAATGGACGAGTTTCTCCCGGCTAGCTCGCGTGACCGCGATCAGATGCTTGATCGACTTAAAGAACTTCTCGGCACAATCGATAATCGGCCCCTGCGCGATATGCTCATGACCCGCCTTGACAATGAGGAATTTCGTCAACAGCTTGAGCGAACCCCGGCGGCCAAGACGATCCACCATGCATTTCTGGGAGGACTGCTCGAGCACACCCTTTCCGTCGTCGAGTTGGCCGAACGGACAGCCACAATCTATACCGATCTCGACCGTGACCTGTTGCTGGCCGGCGCTTTTCTGCATGACGTAGGCAAGATTCACGAGTTGGGAAGCCAGACATCCTTTGAATACACGGATGCCGGCCGACTGCTGGGTCACATCTACATCGGTGCCGCCATGGTACAGGAGTGGGTCGCGGTACAACCCGGGCTCGATGAGGAAACTGCTCTGAAACTCGTTCACATGATTCTTTCCCACCACGGGAGTTACGAGTTCGGATCCCCGAGACGTCCCAAGTTTGTAGAGGCTCTGGTGCTGAACTACCTAGACGAGCTTGATTCAAAGGTAGAAAGCTTCAGAGAAATTGCAGCACGTGAAAAAGGACAGCGCTGGTCTTCTTTCCAGAGAGTATTCGATCGTTACCTGTATCTTGGAGAACCCAAGGCCGAGCAAAACGAACACAAAGATCCGGACGATATAATCGAACCAAAAAGTCCCCGCCGCGATACACCCCTGAAACACAACCCATTCGAGACGCAACTCGGGCAATCCGCACAACCCGGTCGCGTGGGCAAAAAATCAGGAGGCACACAACTTCCGCTTGGCCCAGTCGCCTCCCACGCAAGAGAGGACCCTGATCCTTGAAGTTCGGCGAGAAACTCATCCAGGCCGGTCTGATTGACCGCGCACAACTCGACGCCGCATTGAGCCATCAGGCGCAAACGAGCCAAATGCTGGGCGAGGCTCTCATGGAGCTTGGCTACATCGGCGAGGCGGACTTTCTGAAGTTCTTGGCCAAGCAGTTTTCGACTCAGTACGTTTCCACCCGCAAGCTCTCGCGGGCCAAGATCGCGCAGGAGTTACTGAAGGTCGTTCCACTGAAATTTGCCGAGCAGAGGTTGATGTTCCCCATTCTGAGTGGCAAGGGAGGCAAGACGCTCGGAGTGATAACCTGTGAGCCGCAAAACGATGAGGCAATCGACGAAGTACGTATTGTCTCCGGCTTCGAGGAGATACAAGTTTTCGTTGCCCACCGTGACGCCATAAGAGCGATGATCAGAAAGCACTACCGCGGAGATATCAACGCCTTCGATATGCTCGAGGACGCGAACAGGATTGACTCCGAGGCGGAAAAGGCAATCTCCACCGCGTCGATACAGATCGAAGAAGACACCAGGCCCGGCAAGAAGGGCCCGATCGTTGCGGATCTCGATGATCATGAGGCGCGCATCTCTCATGTGACCTCCTCTTGGACCAAGGCCATTGAACAGGTCCGCGACAGCTCGCTGGTCTCCGACAACGATTTCATCGAAACGCTGAACATTCTGGTCGGCCTGATTGAAATGCAGTTGCCCAACCGGCAGGGTCACTCGGCCAGGGTGGCCAGGATGACTAAGGTGGTTTCGGAACGCATGAAACTCGACGAGCGGGCGACCAACCACAACATTACCTCAGCCTACCTGCACGATCTGGGAAAGCGTGCTTCCCTGCATCTGACCCTGTTGAGCATCGGTGCCAGCAAAGAGCATCGCCACCATGCCAAGCGCTACCACCTGACGCCTTCCCGGCTATTCGACTCCGTCCACCTGCCGCGCTCGGTCAACAACATCCTCAGTCACCTCTATGAAAACTACGACGGAACCGGCCTGCCCGAGGAGTTGTCGGCGGTGTCGATTCCCCTAGGTGCACGCATCATTGCGGCCGTGGATGCCTTCGACGATCTCGTTCACAACTCCAACAACCTGGTCGGAGCAACGCTCGAGCCCGAACAAGCTTTAGCGCGCATGAAAAAAGAAGGCGGTTACTTGTTCGATCCGCATGTATTGGAAGCGTTGGAGCAGGTAACGCGGGAAGACAGGAACGGGGAATCCGTGGTTGCCGATCAAGAGGTCATTCTTTTAGCCGATGCCGATCCGGGCGCCGTCGACGAACTGCGTGCCAAGCTCATCGCAGCCGGCTTCGGTGTGCGTGAGGCCAGAGACGGTCAGACAGCCATGGATTGCCTGTCCAACGGACGAATCGTTGCTGCGATTGTCGAGGTGGATCTCGAGCCCCAGGACGGTTTTGAAATCCTCGAACGAACAGGATCTCTGAGAATACCGACTTTCCTGATGGCGACCGATCCGCTACCCGAGGTAATTACCAAAGCTTTCAAAGACGGTGCGGTCGACTTCATTACAAAACCATTTGTCGCCGACGTCGTTATCGCCAAACTGAACAAGGAGCTGTCATCCCAGGAAGATGCCGCAGGATCAGCTTCTTCCACTTCGCGGGCGGTGACCCAGCCGCCACCGGCCGAACCGGCTGACGAACGGGAATCGTACCCCGAAATTGTTGATCCAGAAACGGGCATCACCATCGAGGTCGAAGACGATGCCGTGGCAGCTGAAGACGAGAACCTGCCGGCTCCCTCTGCCGTAACCATCTCCGGCGTGGGTGGGAGCAAGGGCAACATCATTTCCGGCTCGCTCGATGGCAAATCAGCTCTGTCATTGATGCGCGCTTTATCGGCCAAGCGTCGCACGGGTTTGCTCTCGCTCAGACTTGGAGAACACAAGGGCGAGATGTACTTCCAGGGCGGCCACATCTACCAGGCCATTGTCGGCGAGTCGCAAGGCGAAGAAGCGTTTTTAGAACTTGCCTCATGGAAAGACTGCCTCTATCGATTCGATCCGGAGCAAGCCCCGAAGTCAAGGGTGATCAAGACGCCCACCGGTAAGCTTCTGCAGATCGCCGCCTTGTCGATTTGATGTAGCCTGTTAGCTTATCACATACCGAACAGGCGCCTGGCGTTCGCGGCGGTGATTCTGCCAATCTCTTCTGGTGATAGATCTCTGATTTCGGCCAGCTTGCGAACAACTTCGATCACATGGGCCGGTTCATTGCGCTTGCCCCTGTAGGGCACCGGGGCGAGATACGGGCAATCGGTCTCGACCAGCAGGCGTTCAAGTGGCGCAAGCCCTGCGGCCGACCGCAATTCGTCCGCCTTCTTGAAAGTCAATGGTCCAGCCAGGCCCAGATAAAAACCCATTTCCAGCGCCGTCCGTCCCAGTTCGGGATCGCCACCGAAGCAGTGAATCACTCCCCCAACCCTGTTCGCCTCTTCCTCGCGCAGGATACGAATAGTGTCCCGGCTGGCCTCGCGCGTGTGGATCACCAGCGGCCTTCCGCACAATTTGGCCAGGCGAATGAAATATCGAAACAGATCCCTCTGCAGTTGGCGGGGGGAATGATCGTAGTGATAGTCGAGACCGACCTCGCCTATGGCAACCACCTTGGGCCGACGGGCAAGCAGTTCGAAATCACTGATAGTTGCGGCCCGGGCCGTCTCCCACGCGGCTCGCGCCTCTTTGGGCAACGGGTCGCAAGGATCTCCCTCCCAGGATACTCCCAGGTGGGCATCGTGTGGATGCACTCCGACCGTCGCCCGGAGACGCTCATCCGTGTCCGCCAGAGCCAGCGTCTCGCGCGCGCCGTCCGCACCCAGCCCGATACATACGATCTGGGTCAGACCGGTCTCCCATGCCCGATCGAGGACGGCCTCGCGGTCGCCCTCGAATGAATCGAAATCCAGGTGAGCATGGCTGTCTAGCAGTTCCATCTTCAAGACTCTGTACCCTGGTTGACCTGCCTGACTGTATCGGCGGCGCTGGCCGCGACCTCGGCCAGGAGAGGATCCTCTCGTTGTCGGGTCAGGCGTTCCAGCAAAGGCAGGCTTCGGGCGTCTCCCAGGTGGGCCAGCCCGCGGGCGGCGTCCAGGTGATGGGTGTCGTCCGGATTCGACAGTACACCCTGTAACACATCCAGCGCCGATGGCATTCTCAGCCGACCCCAAAGTTCGAGAGCCAGGCCGCGTTCTTCGGCCTTTTGAGAGTCGAGACAAGCCGTCAGGTATTCCGTGCCCTGCTCGTCGCCGCAACTATGAAGCGCGGCCGCCGCCTGGAGTCTTTCGAGCGGATGCAGATGCCAGCGTCTAAAAAAGCGCTTGAGCGCTTCGTGAGAGCTGGGCGCGCCGAGTTCGGTCAGCGCCTCGAGCGCGGCGAAACAAAACTCAATCCGGCCCAGCGCCCACAAGAGCGCATCCACTCCGCTGTCGTCTCCAAGCCAAGCCAGCGCGCAAGCTGCCTTGAAACGCACGATCACATCCTGGTCATCCAGCAATCCTGCGAGTCCGGCCAGCGCCCGCGGATCTCCTGAGCGCCCCAACTCGTCGGCCGCCCTGCCGCGTTCGACCGAATCCGATGCGCCGATCTGCTCGATTAGTTTATTGATGTCGGCAGGCATACAGTTGCACTCAGCGTAAAAGAGTCGCTTTCAGAAAAGCTCAATGCACCGATTCGCCGGCTGGAAGATCTCCGGCAAATTCCGCCAGGACGACGTTCTCACCTCCGGGCCCGGAAGCCAGAACCATCCCCCGTGACTCCACGCCCATGAGCTTGACTGGCATCAAGTTGGCCACCACCAGCAGCTTCTTGCCCACCAGTTCTTCGGGGGTGTAGGCCTTTCCGATGCCGGCCACGACCTGGCGTGGTTCGTCTTCTCCGAGGTCGATCTGCATCACGATCAGCTTGTTGCTCTTCGGTACGCGCTCTGCCGACTTGACGATTCCCAGCCGCAGGTCGACCTTTTGAAAGTCTTCGATCGACAGCATATCTCCTCCAGGCTCGTTTTCCCCTGTCTCTTTCCCGGTAAAGCGATCACGAATATGCTGTGCCTGCTCTTCGTCGATACGCGGAAAGAGAGGAAGGTCTTTCACTACCCGGGTCCCGGCCCGCAGGCCGCCCCAGGTTTCGATTTTTTTGTGCGAAAACTCTTCGGGTAACGCAGGCAGGCCAATCTGTTCGAACATCTTTTCCGCAGTTGTCGGCATGAAGGGCGAAACCATCACGCCGATGAATCGCAACGATTCGATGATATGGTAGATTACCGTTCCCAGCCTTTCTTTCTCGCCTTTCTTGAAAAGCGCCCAGGGAGCAGCTTCGTCTACGTAACGGTTGGCAGCCCGCACAAGCTCCCAGATCGAACCCAGTGACTTGTGGAAAGAGTAATTATCGAGTAACATGGCGGATTCACCAGCTACTCGCAAGGCTACCTCAACCAGACGCTCCTCGACAGCTTGACTCTCTCCCGATTGCGGAACCAGGCCCTGGGTGTATTTCTCCACCATGGTGATCGAACGGTTGAGCAGGTTTCCCAGGTCGTTGGCCAGCTCGGCGTTGATGCGTCCGATCAGTGCCTTGTGGGAAAAGTCGCCGTCCAGCCCGAAGGGAACCTCACGCAATAAAAAATACCTGACCGGATCGACTCCGTAGGCATCCACCAGCGCGTTGGGTTCCACCACGTTTCTCAGGCTCTTGGACATTTTCTCGCCTTCGACTGTCCACCAGCCATGAGCAAAAACCGTCCTGGGCAGCGGCAAGCCGGCGCTCAGCAGGAATGACGGCCAATAGACTGCATGGAAACGCAGGATGTCTTTTCCGATCAGGTGGACGGCCGGCCAGTACTTCGCGTAAAGTTCGCCTCCCCTGCTCGAACCATCCCAGTCGAGCGCCGAGATGTAATTTGTCAAGGCATCGAACCAGACGTAAACAACATGCGCCGGGTCACCAGGCACGCCTATTCCCCAGTCGAACGATGTTCGCGATATGCTCAGATCGCGAAGGCCCTCCCGCACGAAGCTCAGGATTTCGTTGCGCCGCATTTCGGGCATGATGAAATCAGGGTGACTCTCGATGTAATCGATCAATGGCTGGGTATACTTGGACATGCGGAAGAAGTAACTCTTCTCACACAGGCGCTCGAGCGGACGCTTGTGGATCGGGCACAGGCCGTCTTCAAACTGCGACTCAGTGTAGTACTCCTCGCAACCCGTACAGTACCAGCCCTCATATTCTCCCAGATAGATGTCACCCTTGTCCCGGACGTGCTCGAAGAGCTTCTTGACGACTTTCTCGTGGCGTGCCTCTGTCGTGCGAATGAAATCGTCCGGCCGCACGTCGAGCTTGTCCCACAACGCGCGAAAACGTTCAACCACCCTGTCGGCCAGTTCGATGGGTTGCAGGCCCTGCGAGCGGGCGGCCTTGTCGATCTTCTGGCCGTGCTCGTCGGTACCCGTCAAGAAACGCACTTGCCTGCCCATAGAACGAGCATGTCTGGCAAGTACATCGGCGGCAATAGTGGTGTAGGCGTGCCCGATATGAGGCACATCGTTGACATAGTAGATCGGGGTGGTCACGTAAAACGTATCGGACATAGAAGTCATTCCTTGTTGGCGTTTGGCGTGGCAGGGCCTTTTGTATCGCTCTTCTGATCGACTTGTGACTTGGTCTTGCTCTTGCGCCTCCTTGATCGCTTGCGTGATCGGCGCTTACGCTTCTTTTTATCTGGTGCGTTCTCGCCCTGCGCGTCTTTTTCTCCGCCTGCTTCGGCTCGCGGTTTTCTGTGGGGCACAGTTGCCTTTGGCTGACCGCCAGCGGATGCTTTGCCGCCGTCCTTTCGCCGGGAGTCACGCCCTCGCGGCTCCTGGCTCTGCTTTTTGCGGTTTTCACTATCGTCAAACTGTTTTTCACCCTTTAACTCCGCCAAGCTGAAAACAACCTGTCTATCTTCGAGTTGTACGCGCACTCGGCAACCAGGAATATCAAGATCGATTACCCTGCCGGATCCAAGGGGCGTTTCAATGTCCTTTCCTACCCGCGGTAACTGTTTTCTCTGGTCACGATAGACTTTGTCCTCGTAGAGCAAGCAGCACATCAACCTGCCGCACAAGCCCGAAAGCTTCTGCGGGTTGAGCGCCAGGTTCTGATTCTTGGCCATCTTGATCGAAACAGGAGAGAACTTGCGCAAGAAACGTGAACAACATAGTTGTTGACCGCAAATGCCGATTCCACCCAGCATCTTCGACTCATCGCGTACGCCGATCTGGCGCATCTCGATCCTGACGTGCAACTGTTTGGCCAGATCTCGAACCAGATCGCGGAAATCGACCCGGCCGTCCGCCGAGAAGTAGAAAATTGCCTTGTTGCCTCCATGCAAATATGCAACCTGGATAAGCTTCATCGGCAACCCGTGCTGCTCGATCAGCTTGGAACACAGTTGCAATGCCTCTTCTTCTCTCTTCTTGTTGCGCCTAATCAGCATCAGGTCGCCCGAGCCGACCCGGCGGATCACGCGCGGCAGAGATCCTCCCTTGCGCCTGTCACAAAGAAATACCACCCGGCCCAGGTTGAGATCCCTGGCGTTGTCAACCAGGACGGGGTCGCCGACGCTCAGTTTAAAACCATGGGGATCGAACTCACCGACTTTCCCATCTGCAAATACCACCCCCACAACATGATCGACTTTTTCTAATGACTTCCTTGCATCGTCAGTGGCCGTGGCGGCTTCGTCATCCTCGGGTAAGTCGTTTTGATCGACTGCAACCGGATCCTCTGCGTCGTTTTGATCGACGGCAACCGGCTCCTTTGCGTCGTTTTGATCGACGGCAACCGGCTCCTTTGCGTCGTTTTGATCGACGGCAACCGGCTCTTTCTCGTTTTCGGTAGTCACACAGCCCTCATCGCCAACAATAAAGACTCCATGGCCAGGCGCGGGTTGGCGTTCACCCGCTGTGAATCCCGAGTGCGCCGGATTGACTCTATCCAACGCATCAGTCTTCGAGGAGTCGTGCGGCCTACGGATTCCTGCAGGTGGTCTGCCCTGTCGATATTGACAAGCATCTCTGTCGGTGCGCCAAGCCTGACAAACAACATATCACGGCACCATAACTCGAGTAATTCGAGGGCCTGCAGCAATGTACTCCGGTCACGCCCGTGGATCTCGGCCGCCGAAAGCAGATCTTCCAGGTCACATTCCGAAATTCTTACCGTCACGTCCGCAATGCTGTCACGCAGCGGCAAAATATTGCCGGTCACCAGCGCCTGAGCCCTGCCCAGACTGCCCTGAGCCATGGCCGCGAAGACCTTGGCGCTCTTTGCATCAAGCTCGTTGCGCTCCACAAGAAATGTAGCGATTCGCCCACGTGCCAGCGCTCCAAATGAAAGCGACTGGCACCGGGATCTTACCGTGGAAAGCAACGCCTCCGGCTGGGCGGTAACCATGAGGATCACCGAATCCGGGGAGGGCTCTTCAAGTGTCTTCAGAAAGCGGTTCTGGCAATGATCATTCATCTGCTGGGCGTCTGCAACAATGACGACCTTGAAGCGTCCCAGGTAGGGCCGATGCCGAAACAAGGCTGCCAACTCGTCGATTTGTTCGTTGCGGATTTGCCGCGACGGCACGCCACGCCCCTTTTTCTCGGCCACTTCTCGATCAATCAGCCCCTGTTCCGAGGCTACCAGGCGCACGTCGGGGTGATTGCCGCTTGAGATCTTCCTGCAGCTTGCGCACTGATCGCAAGGTTCCCGTCCAGCGTCCGTGCAGTTCAGAGCCTTGGCGAAGGTCACAGCCAGCAGCTCTTTTCCTACTCCGTCCGGGCCGTAGAACAGATAGGCATGCGCAACTTTTCCGGCCAACCGCGCTCGCTCGAGCTGGGCAATTTGCCGCTCGTGACCCAGAATTGCATCGTATGCCGTCATAAGGCGGCCATTGTGGTCTACAGGGCCTCGGAAGTCAAAGGAAATGGAGTGGCTCGGGACAGCAGAAGTGATCACCTTCGAAGTTGCGAAGCAGGTAGCTGCTTGAATCGGAAGACACAATGTTGCAGGGCAGCAGGGGGATCTTGCCCCCGCCGTTGGGAACATCCACAACGAAGGTGGGAATAGCCAGGCCACTCAGGCGACCTCGCAAGACATTCATGATCTCGATACCACGTGCCATAGGCGTCCGGAAGTGCTCGACCCCTCGCACCAGGTCGCACTGGTGCAAATAGTAGGGTCTGACGCGAATACGCAAAAGACCACGGAAAAGAGTCTCCAGCACTCTCGAATCGTCGTTGATCTCGCGCAACAAAACGGTTTGGTTGCCCAGCGGAATTCCGGCATCCGCCAGGCGTTCACAGGCCTCAGAAGACTGCGGGGTGAGTTCCTGCGGGTGATTGAAATGCGTGTTAATCCACAGCGGATGGTAGCGCCGCAGCATGCAGGTCAGCTCGTCCGTTATCCGCATCGGCAAGGTAACTGGAGTTCTGCTGCCGATACGGATGATTTCCACGCTTTTAACCGATCGGATGGCGCCAAGGATCTTCTCCAGAGCTTCCTCAGAGAGAGTCAGCGGGTCACCGCCGGATACGATCACATCGCGGATCTTCGGATTTTGCCGCAGGTAGGCGACTGCCTGGCTCAGCCGTGAGGACGAGATCACGGATTCACGTTGGCCGGTGACGCGCTTGCGGGTACAGTGCCGACAATAGCTTGCGCAGATAGTAGTGGAAATCAATAACGCTCGATCGCTGTAGCGCTGCACCAATCCGGGAACGGGTGTATGGCGCTCCTCTTCAAGTGGATCGTCGCTCAGAAATGGAGGATCGATTAGCTCGCGTCCTTGCGGCACCGACATGGCGAAAACAGGATCGCCCGGATCGAGCCGCTGCATTAGCGAAGCGTAGTAAGGAGAGATTGCCAGCGGAAATCGTGACGCCGCCTCGTGCACACCATTCGGAACTTTCTGCCAATTGCAGGCTGCGATCAGCTCGGCCACTGAACGAATCCGTTTTCGCATCTGCCAACGCCAGTCGTTCCATCGGGCACTGTCGGGTGTCAGTCTTCGATCCGCGTTGGCTACAGGTAACATTTGCCTCCCGGTCGAGTTGCATCACTGAGCGGCTCGGGATACACTGCCGGCCGTGATCCGCAAGAGATTAACTTATCGGTCTCCGAGGATGCACGCCAGCTCTCGGAAGATCAAGGATCCCGTTCGGGCAACCAGATTGCTCGAGTTGGCCGGGGGATATCTCGATGCCGGCGCGCCGGAGGCAGCGACAGACGTGCTGGTCCGCGCCGTGGCCATCGATCCCGACAACATCGAGCTGCGTATCCGGCTGGCAGAGGCATACTATCGACGAGGGTCTTTCGACTCGGCACTTGCCTGGCTCGATCCGCTACGCGTTCTTGGCCCGGCCAGTGCAAACATCCTGCGCGGCCGGATATTATCGGATCTGCGGCGGGCCTCCGATGCCGTATCTGCCTTTCGCCTGGCAATTGAACAGGGAGCCTCCGATCATCAGACACGCCTGTACCTGGCGGCGGCCTTGATCGCCTCAGGTCGGCTCGATCAGGCCGATCAGGAAATCGAAGCCGTTCTGGACCGTCAGCCCGGAAACAGTGATGGCTTGATGCTGCGCGCCACGGCGCTGATCGAGGCAGGTCGTCATGACGAGGCCTTGCGCACCCTGGCCTCGGTTGACGAGGAAAATCGTGCTGCCGGGCATTTCCTGCAGACGGCCAAGGCCGAACTTCTGGCCGGAAAACCGGCGGCGCTGATCGATCGAACTTTTCTTGCCGGGATTCGTCGCTTCCCGCTGGACGGCAGGCTGCGGTTGGCTTTCGCCCGAACTCTGGCATCACGTCGGGGGCGTGATCCGCAAGCTGCATCAAGGGCAATCTCACTGCTTGAAGAAATCAGCGAAGGCCGCGACTCGCCTCAGCCCGCACTGCAGACCGAGGCGTTGTTTTTACTGGCCGAGATTTTGTCAGACACCCCCGAAGACAGAGAGCGGGCTGCCGCCTGTTATCACCGAGGGCTTGCGCTGCGACCCGACGACCCTTCGGGCCTCACCGGGTTGGGGGAACTTTTACTCTTGGAGGGTCGGCCGGGTCATGCGGTGCCCTGGTTGATAAACTCGCTACTCACTGAGCCGGAGAGATCGGACACAATCAAGAACATGGCAAAGGCTCTTTGCGCTATCGCCGACGACGAGGCCGTGGCGCGTTGGCTGGGCATTCTGACCTCGGCCTTGCCGGCCCGGGCGCCGTCGGTTCTTGCTCACTTGCTGCGCTTCGTTCAGGAGGCCGGGCGCACTGACGCATACGAGGACGTGCGCCGCGAAGGCCATCGAATGAAGAACCTGGTTGCGGTGCTGGCCAACCGCCTGCAAGCCGGGAGCGATCCCCGCTTACGAGAGCAGTTCGATAGTCTCTATCGCGAGTGGACGGACTTTCTCGGGCGCATCAGGTTACCGGTGCCGGCCCCGGCATTGCTCGCTCCGGGTGAACTGCTCACACGAGCCATATGTGAAGCAGCCGAAGTTCCAGATCGTGTGCGTCTTTTTTTGCCGACCAACCTCCCGCAGATCAAGGGCGACCAGGATGGGTTGACAGGCGCCTTGGCCAACGTCATCAGGAACGCCGTCCAGGCAGCTTTGGACGACAAACCGGTGCGGGTTACGGTCCGCAGCCGTCCCGACAGCGGCTGGTTGGAGATTGCCGTCAGCAACGAGGGTCCAGGCATAGGGCTCGCGGACCAGGGTCGCATCTTCGAACCCGGTTTCTCCACCCGCGAAGGCGGCTCCGGCCTGGGTCTTTCGATCGCTCGACGAGTGATCATGATGCACGGTGGAAGGATTTCGGTGGCCTCCGCCCCCAATGGACCGACGACGTTTACCATTCGTCTTCCGGTCGCGATGGTACCGATGCAGCAACGAACCACGGCCTGGCCGTCGCTCTCCTTCGAACGGCGCTTCCGGAGACAATCCGGAACTGGAGCCTGAGAAATGCAGCGCAAGGTATTCGTAATCGACGATCAACCCGAAGTGATCGAGCTGCTGTCCGAGTTGCTCACTGAAAGGGGTCGGCAGGTTCAGGGCTTTGCCGACGGTGACAAGGCTCTTTTGGCCCTCGATTCGTCCCCGGAAGGAGCGGCGCTGATCCTGCTGGATCTCGACCTGGGACCCGGCCGACGCCAGGGGATGGAGATCCTGGCAGATTTGCGCAGGCGACATTCCGAACTGCCGGTGATTATATTGACCGGCAAGGGAACCGTCGATGACGCGGTAGGCGCCATGCGCCTGGGAGCAACCGACTTCATCGAAAAAGATCCCCGCATGGGAGAGCGGCTCGGGCTACAGATGGACAAGCTCGAACGCATGCTGGAAGTTTTGGCGGACAACCGACGCTTGAGACGACAGAACCAACTCTTGCAAGAACGTGCGGGAAGGCGCTCGGTAATGATCGGCCAGGAAGGGGGCCTGGCCAAAATAGCCGCTCAAATAAAGGCGCTGGCCGATATTCCCAGACCGGTACTAATCCTGGGCGAGCGCGGCAGCGGCAAGGAACTGGTAGCCGCCGCGCTGCACGAAGCAGGATCAATGCGCCGTGGGCCTTTCATCACCATCAACTGCGCCGCATTGCCCGAAACTCTAGCCGAGGCCGAGTTATTCGGGCATGAGAAAGGCGCTTTCACCGATGCCGGTTCGGCCAGACCGGGCAAGTTCGAGTTGGCAGACTCCGGCACTCTTTTCCTCGACGAAATCGGCAACATGCCGCAGAGCACTCAACAGAAAATCCTGCGGGTGATCGAATACCAGCGCTTCGAGCGCGTGCGCGGCAATCAGGAAATCAAGGTGGACGTCCGGGTGATCGCGGCCACCAATGCAGATCTCGACAAGGCCATGCGCGAAGGCCGTTTTCGCTCCGATCTGTATGACAGGCTGGCCTTCGACACCATCCGGGTACCTCCCCTGCGGGAACGCCGAGGGGACATCCCGGCCTTGTGTAGCTATTTTATCGACAGTTTCCGCGCCGAGGTGGCGGGCATCCGCTGCGCAAACATCTCCAAAGCGGCGCTTTCCAGGCTTGAAGGCTATTCATTTCCCGGAAACGTGCGCGAGTTGAAAAACCTTGTCGAGAGAGCCGCTTACCGCTGCCGAAGCGAGACCATCGAACCAGGCGACCTGAACATAGACCTGGCCGTGAGCGATGACACAGACGGCGCGGGATCTTTTCACGAAAGGCTGGACGCATTTTCGAGCCGCCTGCTGAAAGAGGCACTCAGGCGTTTTGGCGGCAACATGAGAAGGGCAGCAACAGACCTCGGCCTGAGCTACGACCAGATGCGCCGTTTGGCGAAGAAGCACTCGCTACGGGTAGCGGGAGATAAAAAGCGATGAGCATGCTGACGGGAAAGATCTTGATCGTCGACGATGACGAGTTTTTCCTGGCCATGATGGAGGACATGCTCAAGGGTCACGGCCACGAGGTCACGGCAGTTCCCGACGGAGTAATGGCTATCACCAGCGCCGAATCGGAGCCGCCGGATCTTATCCTGCTGGACATCATCATGCCACGCATGGACGGCCTGGAAGTGTTGCAGGTTCTGAAGCAAAGCCCGCAAACGGCGGATGTACCGATTCTGCTCCTGACGGTTGAGCACAGTGAGGAGATCCTGCTGGCCGGTCTCAGACGGGGCGCCGACGACGTGCTCTTCAAGCCGGTCTCCTCGGAAGAACTCTTAGCCCGCGTCGATCTCTCCTTGCGGCGCAACCAGAAACTCAACGCTTTAAAGGACGTCATCCGCCGCCACCTGGATCCCAGCGTTGCCTACCAGGTTTTCAAGCAACCAGCCCAGAGCATGCAGCTTCGGCGCACGCATTTGGCCGTTCTGTTTTCGGATCTGCGCGGGTTCACCAAGCTGGCGGAAACATTAGCGCCCGAGCAGACCGCCGGCCTGCTCAACGCGCTCTTCGAAGAACTGGTGCGTTGCGTGTTGCGCTACGGGGGCACGCTGGACAAGTTTTTGGGTGACGGTTTGATGGCGTTATTCGGCGCCCCGATCAGCTACACGGATAACGAGACCCGGGCGGTATGCGCCGCGCTGGACATGATCGAGAGCTTGCGGGAAGTCGATCGCAACGTCGGCGTTCTGTCCGACAAGCAAATAGACATGGGCATCGGCATTTGCTCGGGAGATGTAGTGGTCGGCCCGCTGGGAGCTCAGATGCGGGCCAACTACACCGCCATAGGCGATCCGGTCAATGTGGCCGCCCGCCTGACCGCCTTGGCCAAGGGGCGCGAGATCATCATCAGCAAGTCGGTGGCGGAGAGGCTCGACGACAGGATCCTGCTTGAATCCCTGCCGCCCGCCGAGTTGAAGGGCAAGCGCAAGCCGCTCGCGATTTCCAGGGTTACCTCCGGCCAGAAGCTCGAGGTCGTCTTCAAGCGCAAGACATAAGGGCTCCCGCCGCCACTTAGATGGCGAATTCCGCCACCTGGATTGCACGATCGTTGGCTGTGAATCTTGTAAAAACAAGATCTTACTAAAATGCCCGGCCTGGGCACGGTAGCTGCATGGTATCAAACTGAGAACTAAGAACCCCATTCGAAAGGAGAAGGGTCATGGGAGTTTTATCGAGAATCAATGATATTGTCCGTTCCAATCTCAACGAGCTGGTCAGCAAGGCCGAAAACCCAGAGAAACTGCTCAGCCAGGCCATCCTGGACATGGAGAAACATCTGCGCAAGGCCCGCACGCAGGTCATCAACACCATCGCGGCCGAGAAGACCATGGAGAAAAAGCGCCTGAGCGTGGTCGAATCGGCCTCGCGCTGGGAGCGCCGGGCTGCCATGGCGCTTAGAGGCGGCGACGAGGAACTGGCCCGCCAGGCGATCGTGCGCAAGAACGAATTCGAAGCACATGCCGCCTCGCTAGAGGAACAGATTAGAGTGCAGCGCGAGTACGTCGGGGCGCTGAAGCAAGGCCTGGTCTCGCTTGATGAGCGCTACCGTGACGCGCGCAACCGCAAGCAGGCCCTGGTAGCACGCGCGCGCGCAGCCAAGGCACGCAAGCACAGTGCCAAGGCCGTCTCGCCCGACAAGGTTCCGGGTGCGGTAGCCGGGTCGCGGGCCTTTGACACCTTCGAGCGCATGGAGGACAAGGTGCTGGCCATCGAAGCGCAGGTGGAGGCCTACACCGAAATGGCCGGCTCGGGCGCCTTCGACAAGGAAGAAATCAAGCTCGAGACCCAATTCGCCTCGATCGAAAATGACAAGGAAATCGAAAATCAACTCAGCGAGCTGAAGAAAAAAGTCGCTTCGGACAAGAAAGAATAGGCCTCGGGTTGAAAGACAAAACTCATTGACACCACGGCACACAAGGCCGTATCTTCGGTCATCCGCGCAGGCGCGACCGACAGACGGCCGGGAGTTATCGGACATGGGTATCCTCGAACGAACCAGGCATGTCATTCGGGCCGACTTGAACGATTTGCTCAAGAAAGCCAGTAATCCCCGGGCGATTCTGGACGCATATCTGGATGACCTGGAGATGATCCTGGACGAGGCAATAAGCATCCGGAACACCGAGGAGACCGAACGAGATATGTATGCCGCAAGGCAACGGGACATACTAGCCGTCATGGAAACCATGGAGAAAAAGGCCAAGGTCTGCCTGAGAAACAACGACGAGGAACTGGCCCGCACCGCCCTCGAGCGCAAGCTCGATCTCCAGGAAGACGCGGCCGAGTTGCAAAAAGAGCTCGATCAGCGCACCGACAGCCTCGAGATCCTCGAAGAAAGCGTCCATGGGCTCAAGGCCAGAATCACCGAGGTCAACCGCCGGCTGCGCGAGATGCGCTTCAGACAACAGATCCTGCAGGCTCGCACGGAGTTGCAACAAACCATGAACCGAGCGGGTCACGATCAGGACGAGCCGATGCTCTCCCAGGCGCGGGACGATCTTTCCGAGCTCGAAGGCCGCCTGGAGGCTGAGGAATCACTGCGCAAGGATAATCTGGACGATCGGGTGTTGCGTATGGAGGTGGCCGAGCGAAAGCGCATGCGCCGTCAGGTGGTGGATGATGAGCTTGCGTCTTTACGGCGAAAACTCACAGAGAGACACCAACTGCAGCACAAGGCGGGCCCTGACAGGTCCCGACCTAAAAAAGCCACCAGGAAAAAGCGGGGCTGATGATGCTCGATACGGTCGGTGAAGAAGATCTGGTGACCCGCGCTGCCGGCATGCCGTTCGACCGGGTGCTCGGATTGATCGACGCCGTCAATCAGGCAGACCTGAGCGCAGCCTATGACGCCGCCGCCGACCGCTACATGGTGCTGGCCGGCAAGGGACATCGCAGCGGCGACGAGGCTCTCGAGCTCGACCGCCTCGACTCTGCCTTGCGCCTGATTCTGGGAGAGAGCGGCCTGTTGGCTTTCGCTGCGCATCTGTTTGAGATAATGGATAGCGCTTTTTTTGGTGCTACGCTCTTCCGGGGCGAGACGGCGAGCGGCACGGACTTTTACGAGCTGGCTGGGGCTCTCGCCTCGGCAGCGGCACTCTGCCGCGAGAGTTTCACGAGAACGCCTATCCCGCTCGACGCCAAGAAACTGGGAGAGAGCCTGGACGGGTCCGCCGTTGCTTCATCTGCACTCGCTCGAATTGTTTCCGACAATGGAATTTTTTCACGTATAACATACAAGCGCAGGGCGGCAAGAGCCGTTGGAATGTTGACGGACAGTCTGCTTGCCCAGAAGGCCAAAAATGCCGCCTGGGTGGGATTCGGCCTGCTTGTCGATCCCCGGCAGACGTCGGCTCGCGAGAGACACGCCCGTGTCGGGCTGGTCTTCCGATTGGGCGGCCTGGCGGGCTGTTTGCGGGCTGTCCGGCTGACGGGTGACGCTTTCGCTAAGACGGCGGAACTGGTCAAGGGAGCGCTGGGAGTCTGAAAAAAACACCGCCGCTTACGGCGGTCGAAGGAGGCTTTTAGCCATGATGACCTTCTATTTCATCTGTCTGCTGGTCGGAATAATCTTCGCCATCCTTTCGTTCATTTTCTCGGGAGGCTACGAGGCCAGTGTCGATGCCGGAGTCGACCTCGGCGCGGACGTCGATGTCGGCGCGGATTTCGGTCACGACATCTCTGGTCATGATGTCGGCATCGGCGAAGTGCACTTTCCTCTCTTTAGCCCGATAGTGATCGCCTGCTTCGTGACGGCCTTCGGCGGCGGCGGAATAATCGGCCTGGAGCTGTTCCCCTTCATGGCCATTCTCAGCCTGCCAATTGCGCTGGGCACGGGGCTTATGGTGGGGCTGTTGGCCGGCCTTTTGGTAATGAAGATCTACAAGTCGGCCTCCGCCAACCAGGTGACCTCTGTCAAGGATATTGCCGGTTCCATCGCCGAAGTGACCGAGGCAATCCCGGCCGAAGGCGTGGGGTCGATCTCATTCGCCGGCAAGGGATGCAGTATCAGCGGTCCGGCGCGGGGCGAAGAAAAGAAGGACATCAAAAGGCACGCCATGGTAACAATCACCAGGGTGGTTGGCGGACTTTACTACGTGCGGGAACACGTCGACGAGAAGCTTCGCGACGTCAATACCGAGTCGGCTGAATAACCCGTGGCCGTCTCAACGGCCATTTTTCGAAGGCGGGAACTGATAGTCTCCATCTCCAAGGAGGAATTGAAATGCTCGAGAATGTTAGCACGGTAACCGTTGTCGCGGCACTGGCGGTAGTATTCGCGTTGTTGCTGTTGTTGATCGCGCTTTTCAAACGCTACCGCAAGGTGGGACCCAACGAGGCACTGATAGTCTCCGGTTGGACAAAACGCGGCATTCCCAAGGTGGTCAAGGGCGGAGGCGCCTTCGTGGTTCCACTAGCCCAGAAGGCGGACATACTCAGCCTGGAAGTGATCACCATCGACATCCGCACTCCTGAGGTTTACACGGAGCTGGGTGTGCCGGTCATCGTCGACGGCATAGCCCAGATAAAGGTGCACGCCACGGACGACTCGATTCGCACGGCCGCCGAGCAGTTTCTGGGCCGCGGGCGCAACGAGATCATGAACGTCGCCAAGCAGACCCTCGAAGGTCACCTGCGCGCCATCCTGGGCCAGATGGTGATAGAGGACATCTACAAGAACCGTGACATGTTCGCTCAGAAAGTGCAGGAGACGTCAGCCACAGACTTGGCCAAGATGGGACTGGAGATCATCTCCTTGACCCTGCGCGATATCAAGGACAACGAAGGCTACCTCGATGCCCTGGGCAAGCCGAGGCTGGCACAGGTCAAGCGGGATGCCATTGTTGCCCAGGCCGAGGCCGACAGGGACGCCGTAATCCGCAGCTCCCAGGCCAAGCAGGCCGGCGAGAGCGAGCGCTTCAAGCAGGAAACCCAGATCGCAGAGGCCAACCGCGACTACAATGTCAAGGTGGCCGAGTACCAGGTGATGGTCAACGACAAGAAGGCCGAAGCCGATCTGGCCTACGATCTCTCCAAATACCGCAAGGCCCAGGGGGTCAAAAAGGAAGAGGTCCAGGTCGTGATCGTCGAGAAAGAGCAGCAGGTCATCGTCCAGGAGCGCGAGATAGCCCGCAAGGCGAAAGAGCTGGACGCCACGGTAAACAAGCCGGCCGATGCGCGGCGCTACGCCGTACAGGTGCAGGCCGAGGCCGAGAAGTACAAGATCGAGGCCGAAGCCAAGGGCCGCGCCGAGGCCAACAAGGCCCAGGGTTTCGCGGAGGCCGAGGTCATCCAGGCCACCGGTAACGCCGAGGCCACCGCCACCAAGGCAAAGGGTTTGGCCAAGGCGGAAGTCATCCAGGCCCAGGGCCTGGCCGAGGCGAATGCCATGGCCAAGAAGGCCGAAAGCTGGAAGCAATACAACGAGGCCGCAATAACCCAGATGTTCATCGAGGTCTTGCCGGAACTGGCCAAGAACATCGCCGAGCCTCTTTCCAAGACCGAAAAGATCGTTGTAATCAACTCGGGCGGCGAGTCCGCCGGCGCCAGCAAGATAACCGGCGATGTTGCCAACATCATGGCCCAGCTCCCGCCGGTGATCGAGGCGATTTCCGGAGTCAACATCAATGACATGCTCAAGCAGATCCCCGGGCTGGGCAAGAAAAAAGCAGCCTTGAAGACAGATTGAGACGGGCGATGACGCTTACAGCAACAAAATTCACGCTATGCGCAGTATGCGTCTGCCTTGCGTTTTCAACCGCTGCCTGTAAGTCGAGCGGCAAGCAATCCGCGACACCGGCGGCGAAAGCGCAAGATCCGCTTCCCATGGGACTGGAAGCCTTCAAGAAGGGCCACTATTCCGAGGCCATCCAGCACTACCGCGAGGCACTTGCAAAGCAGCCCAAATCGGCACAGATCTACAACCTGATCGGGATGGCTTACAGATTCCAGTTCAACACCGAAGGAAAGCAGGATCTCAGAGCCAACGAGATTGCGGCCTTCAAGAAAGCCATCGAGCTGGATCCAAATTTCGTAGTCGCTTTAGTGAACCTCGGCTCGACTTACTACTATGCCGGCAACAAGAAAAAGGCCGCCCTTCTTTTCAAGCGAGTGCTCGAGATTATGCCGAACCACCCCGAGGCCGAGCAGCTCAAGAAGATGATAGCCGAAGCGCAACCAGCAGGCCACGAGCCAGAAACCGGAGCCGGAAAGGATAATAAATAACCCCGCAAAAGACGCGGGTCCAGACGTGCCAAGGGATGTGTAAATGACTTCGAACATTCTTGAGTCAACTGTAAAGATAATGCCGTCTAAAGGGGTCTAGCGATGCCGCTTGCAGATATCTTGAAGAACAACGCCGAGTTCGTGCGCCGGGGGGGAGGAGCCGGGGGCTCGCGCCCTGCGTTGGGCCGCACGTTGATCATCACGGACAGTGACCCCGAACTAACCGGCCTGATCGAACCTGCACTGGGTCTGACCCCGGGCACGGCCAGTCTGATTCGCATAGCCGGCGCCTGGGGAACCCGCGGCGGGGACGAGATTTTCCGTTCGGTGGCGATTGCCTTGTACATGTATGACTGCCGGGAAGTGCTGGTCGTCGGACAAAGCAGATGCAAGTGCTGTCCCGCTCCGCGCAGCACGCTGCGCCGGAACATGGCCCGGGCGGGGTTGCTTGCAGAACTGCCCGACGACGGGGAAAACCTGCTGGCCAGTCTGCGTGGCCCGGGCAGTGTGGAAATAGCCGTGCGCGAGACCGTTTCGGTCCTTCGTAAATCCATGGTCGCAGGCGACATTCCAATATACGGATGTTTGCTGGACATGGAGACAGGGGCCCTTAGAATCATGCAAAACGACCCGGGCACAAGCAAGCCGAAGCAGCTATCAAAGGATGCAGAGACCGGCAGCACCGACATTCCCCAGATAGCTCTACCCGATTTGCCCGAAATCTCTCTGCCGGAAATACCGACGTTCGACTTTGATGCCCTGACACAGGAGACCGTTGAATCGCAGCCCACCGCAGAGAGTTCTTCACAGGCAAGGGTTGTCGAGGGCAGTGGCCCGGTATCGTTTTCAGACTTGGCGAAGATGCCCGACGCCTTTGCCGCATCTCCAAAACCCGCCTTCATCCATCCGGTCAGCGAAGACGCCATCCAGGTTCCCAAGATCAAGTTCAGGGTACCTCAGGGAGCCAAGATCCAGGATACAGGCATGGCTCCTATCGAAGACATCGCGGCCAAAACCGATATTACCGCCCAGGCGGACATTGAGGCCATGCGGCGAGTGGATTCCATCAGGGAAACTTCACGAGCCAGGAAGAAAACCCCTCGGCCTCGACGACCTCGCCCGCAGCGAGCCACTCCGGAACAACCTGCCGTGACCCCGCTTGTTCCACTTTCGCCTGCACAGAAGCCGCTAGGCGAACGAGAGATATCGTTCGGCCGTGACGAAGCCACACCCACCCCCAGAGACGCCCACGACAAGCGGCCGAGGGTGGATTTGCACGGTGGTTACGTGCAACTTGGAGGTTCTGAGTTTCCTCTCGATCCGCAGCTTCAAAGTGCCCTTCTGAAGATTGCCCAGTTTTTGGGAAGGGAATTCTCCGGTCAGCAGCGAGGTCAACTCATCGGCCGTGTGCGACGGGCCGCCTCAGCCGGACAGTCAGTCGGTGAGATGCTGAAGGTAGTAATCGGACCGGTTCTGAAGCTTGGGAAAAAGCGTTACGCGATCATCAATGAACTTCTCAAGATGAAAGAGGAGCTTCCGCGACAAGACCCGGACATCGCCGAAGTCCTGATCGAGGGCATACTGTCCGAGCGCTGAAAACAAGCATGCGCCAAGGCCCGGGTATTAGATCATGGAAGGTTGACAATTTCCGGGAAGACGGCATAAACTTCGGGTCAAGTCGTTTTAGCGCAATGGGAAACTACCCGTAGGAGCATTTCATGATACGGCGATACTTCGCTATCTGTATAGTCTGCCTCGCAACCGTCGGTTCGCCCACATTTGCAACAGCGCGGCAAGACGAAAAAAACGAAGACAAGCAGGCTATCGACGACAAGACCAACGAGAACACCGGCGAAGACACCGACGAGAACACTGACGAGAACACCGTCGAGGGCAGCGGTGAAACCGATTTCGTGACTGTCGACGTGAGCTCCGAACCCGAGGAAAGCTGGCCCTATCAGGAGCCCCTTTTCGCGCTAAGCGCCGTGACGCAAAGTCGTGTACGTGTCGGGCTGGGTTTTGCCAATAACCCAGATCTGAACTCGCTGTCCTTCAGCATAGGTGGTTCTTTCGCCTTCTGGGATATGTCCGTTTATCTCAAGATGCCCATGGGCCTTGCGATGAACGACGAGATGGGCAACTCGTTCAATTTCGGCGACATGGAATTCGGCGTAAAGTGGCTTATCACCCATGAAGAGAAATCACAGAAACACCTGGCAGTCGGCCTGAGTTTCATAGCCCCGCTGTCTCGCGTGGGCGAGGAGAAGGATCTGGCAGGAGTCCAGCGCGGCCAGATCGCCGATGACAGCAACTTTGGAAAGCGCTACCTGCTTGCCCAGAAGCCGATGCTCGACATGGGTCTTATCCCGAAACTCAATGTCGGTCTCACTCCTTACATAGCTTTCGGTCAGAATATCGGACGGGTAAGCCTGCAAACCGATTTCGGCTGCCTTATTCTTCTGATGGACAACGTCGACGAGGAAATCTACGGAACCGATCGACGCTATGGTTTTATTTTGTTCTTTGATCTGGCCGCCCCGGTGGCCATCACCAAAGAGCTTTCCATTGTTGCCGAGTTCAATGCCGCAGTGGCCCTGGATGGTCTACTCGGGACGGGCTTTGCATTCACTCTGGGGCCACGTTATACCGTCGGCGGGTTCAGCGCCGGGATCGGTGTCCAGCTTCCTATAGGTGTAGACAACAAGCCTCCCGACGACGACAAGATGATCGGCCGTTACGACTCGGCCATAATCGCAAGGCACCACATCGCGGCAATTCTGGATCTCTCCTACTCGTTCTAGCATTATGGAAAAGCGCTTCGGCGAGGGCACGATCGAGCTTCTCAGAGGCGACATCACTCGTGTACGAGCCGAGGTCATCGTCACTGCAGCCAACTCGGGCCTGCGCGGCGGCGGTGGCGTAGATGGGGCAGTGCATCGCGCCGCCGGACCGCGTCTGCTTGATGCCTGCAGGGCACTAGGTGGGTGCCCGACCGGTTCCGCCGTAATCACACCGGCGTTCGATCTCTCGGGATCCGGCGTGCGCTATGTGGTTCACGCAGTCGGGCCGATCTGGAAAGGAGGCGGCGCACACGAGAGCGATCTTCTCGCAGGAGCATATCAGGCAAGCCTCGAGCTGGCTGATCAACATAGATGTCTCTCAATTGCCTTTCCGTCGATTAGCACCGGTATCTACGGATTCCCGTTGAATTCTGCGGCGCAGATCGCAGTTCAAACGTGTGGACGTTTCATGACGTCCGGGCCTGCACATCTTACGAGAACAATCTTCAGTCTGTTTGATAGTGCGACTTTCTCGGCTTTCGAAAAGGCTGTTTCGCAATCAGATCCAGGAAAAAACTAGGAACACTTGGAATAACCGCAGTTCCTGCACAACATACATCCCTCGCTATGCTCGACGGTGCCTCCACACTCGGGGCATGAAAGCATGGCTTTGGGCCTGCTGGCGGACAACGTCCGGGTCGGCTTGGCAACGCCGACCGCTTTCTCGGTTTCAGCTGCCTTGTGAGTCGCTCGCGTTTTAGCCTGCTGTTCATTTTTGGCAGCTCGTTCGGCCGTCACTTCACTATACTTCTTCAAGGCCCGCGCGATCGCGTCGGCACAAGAGAGAATCATTTCACCGTCTTTCCAGACCGGCGAGGGGCAACGCACACCAGACAGCTGGCGGATGACGTCATCGGCGTCAATACCTGCTCGCAGGGACAATGAGATCAGGCGGCTGATGGCCTCTGCCTGGGAAGATGCACATCCACCTGCCTTGCCCATGGCGGTAAACAGCTCAAATATGCCCTCGTCATCCTCATTAATAGTCACGTACAGGTTGCCACAACCGGTTGTCATTTTCTGTGTACTGCCCCGGACGACTTCAGGACGCTCACGTGGCTTGAGCCTGCCGGGTACTTGCGTGATTTCTTGACTCTGCGCACGGTTGACCTTCTCAATATTCAGCACCTGTTCGTCGCGGCTGCCGTCGCGATAGACGGTCACACCCTTACAGCCCAGAATGTAGGCCAGGCGATAAACTTCGGCGACATCGGTCTCGGTTGCATCCTTGCTGAGGTTGACCGTCTTGCTGACCGCGTTGTCGGTGTATTTCTGGAAGGCCGCCTGAGTGCGCACGTGCCACTCGGGAGAGACATCGTGGGCGGTAACAAACAAGCGCCGGTAACGCTCGGGTACCTCGGGAACACTGGCCAGGCTGCCGTGCTCGGCTATCTTGCGCATCAGTTCCTGCGAGTAGAACCCTTCCCGTTGTGCAATCTTGGCAAACAGCGGATTAACCTCGACGAGTTCGTCATTGTCCATGACGTTGCGAACGAAGCTGACTGCAAACAGCGGCTCAACGCCCGAGGATGCGCCGGCGATGATGCTTATCGTGCCGGTAGGTGCGATCGTAGTCGTGGTGGCGTTTCTGAGCTTGCGCGCCCCGGGCACGTCGAAGACACTGCCTTTGAAATTCGGGAAAGGGCCCCTCTTTTCAGCCAGATCCGCGCTGGCTACACGCGCCTCTTTCTGGATGAAGCCCATGATTTCCTCGGCCTTCTTCAGAGAAGCCTCGGAGTTATACTGGATCCCGAGCTGGATCAGCATGTCTGCATAACCCATCACACCCATGCCGATCTTGCGATTGCCCTTGGTCACGCGCTCTATCTCGGGCAGCGGGTAGCGGTTTACCTCGATCACGTTATCCAGGAAATGGACGGCATCGTGGACCGTTTTGCGCAAACAGTCCCAGTCAACCTTACCGTCGCGCACAATCCTGGCCAGATTGATTGATCCCAGGTTGCATGATTCGTACGGCAATAGCGGCTGTTCCCCGCACGGATTCGTACTCTCGATCTCTCCCAGGTGGGGAGTTGGATTCTCCTTGTTCAAGCGATCGATGAAGACGATTCCCGGCTCGCCGTTGCGCCAGGCCAGTGCGATGATTTTCTCGAATACCTTGCGAGCCTCGAGAGTCTTGACCACTTTGTTTGTGTGCGGATTGACGAGATCGTATGTCGAGTTATCCTCTACGGCGTTCATGAACTTCTCGGTCAAGGCCACCGAGATATTGAAGTTGGTCAACACCTTCTGTTCGCTCTTGCAGCCAATGAATTCCAGGATGTCCGGGTGGTCCACGCGCAAGATGCCCATATTGGCCCCGCGCCGCGTGCCGCCCTGCTTGATGGTTTCGGTCGCGGTGTCGAAAACGCGCATGAAGCTCACCGGTCCCGACGAAACCCCCTTGGTCGATAGCACTACGTCGTTCTTAGGACGCACCCGTGAGAACGAAAACCCGGTTCCTCCTCCCGACTTATGAATCATTGCGGTGTGTTTGACGGCCTCGAAGATACTCTCCATGGAATCGTCGACCGGCAGGACGAAGCAGGCCGAGAGCTGGCCTAGTTCGCGGCCGGCATTCATCAGTGTCGGTGAATTGGGCATGAACTTCCGCGAGGTCATCAGCTCGTAAAAGGTGACCGCCGTCGCCTCGCAATCGGCATTCTGATCGAACACTTTATCTGCGTTTGCTATCGTGCGCGCCACGCGGGCGAACATGTCCTTGGGCCGCTCGATTGCTTTTCCGTCCAGGCCTCGCCTCAGGTATCTGCGCTCCAGAACTTTTACCGCATTTTCTGAAAGATCGAGCAGCTGTTCGAAACCGTGTTTGATCAATTGTTCATCGACCAGCGAGATAATCGCCCGGGGCGTAACGCTGGAAATCTCTTTTCGCTTAAGCTCGTTTTCCACCTCCTGGCTGATGCGCCGAGCCGCATCGGGCTCGATGGCCCGTTGCCGAACCAGGGCATCCACGACCAGGTTGGAGTCGAAGCTGGTGCTTTCATCCGCCGCCTGATCTTCGAAAAGAACCAGTGGCAGCGGGTGATCCAAACGATTTACGGTTTCCACGATTGTGCCCACCCTGCCTTCTGGCCCGGATCCAGGTCCGGCCCAGGAATCGGAGTAAAAACCACATCTTGTAGCGTGCGGCAGATTATGACACCAGATATTGTAGTGTCAAGACCTTTCTGTTGCAGTTCAGAATCGTCCAGCATTTCGGGAAACTGCCGACCAAGAGAAGAAGACCTGCCGGCGCACGTCGCGCACCCGACCCTTGACAGGGGTTTTGGCAGCGATACTTGCGCTCGACAGGGCCTGGATCGTATTATTACGATACGCTCGCCCCGATGCGGGAGGATTCAATGACCGGGCAAAAGGTCGATCCAAGAAACGTCTATATCTCGGGAACGTCTAGCCTCAAATCGAGCCCAAAATCGGCGGCCCAACAACTCAACGAGGAAGAGGCCAGACAGCGCATTGATGAGATGCGCGAGTTTTTTGACCAACTCCAGCGCTCTATCAAGACCATTGGTATCTACCGCCACAATACCTCGCACTACGGTGAGTACCTCGACCGTTCCTACAAAATGCTTGCCGCCTTGCTCGATCGCTACGATTCGGTCACTTTAAAAGTGGACCAACTCGGATTCAAGTACTACGACGAAACCATCTACGAAGAAGACGCCACCGAACAGAACATAGCCCACAAGTTCTACCGCGACGGCGTGCGAATACTAATATTCCGCAACGGCCTGTCATCTGAAGAGCTTCTGAATTTCGTGCTGATTTGCCTGACCAACTTTCACCACTCCGAATTCGTCTATGACGATATGGTCAGCTTGATGTGGAAGGCGGAGTTCAAGTCGATCGAATACGTAGTGGTTGAGACTTTTGCGGTGGGTACCGAGACCCAGGAGGAAGCCAAGGCCGAGGTGGACAAGATCGTAAACTTCTTGTACAAGCGCCTGACAGCAAACACCGATGACCGTTTCCAGTTTGCCCGTATATCGCTCGAAGATCTCGAGATCGAGCTGGACGATGTCGAACAGGCCAAGGGCCTGGTTATCAAGGGTAACCCGGCCACATCCGAGGAGAAGGCCAGCATTCTCTCGCAGCTGGAGGAGGAAGACGGCAACCGGGCGCTGCCCAAGCTGGTGGTCATCCTCTTCAAGGTACTCGAGGAAGAGCTCGACCAGGACCTGGGCCAGGCGATCGAGGACGTTTTCATCCAGTTGCTCGATTCTTTCCTGATTCACGAGGATTTCCGCGGCATCAACCAGATCTTGCGAAAGTTCAAGGGAATGGCGCGCAAACAGCTTCCCGCCGGTAACCTGGCTCGCATCCAGCAGATTGAGAGCACCTTCGCCGCCAAGATGGGCGAGGCCGAGAGAATAGGGCGCGTGGCGGATGTCCTCGACATGGCAGCCGAGATCAAAGAGCCTCAGGAAGTCTACCGCTACCTTACGCGTCTCGAAGAACAGGCCATCATGCCGCTGCTCCAGTCCCTTGAGCGAATGGAACGCCAGGAAGCCCGACGTATAATCTGCGATTCGCTGGCCACCCTGGGCAGGGATCAGATCGACACTTTCGTGCGACGCCTGGAAAGCACCAAGGCCAACCTGGTCAGGGACATGCTCTACGTAATCGATAAACTCAACCCGCCCGACAGGCTCAAGATGATTGCCAAGCTGCTGGACCATCCCAACTTGGCTATTCGTATCGAGGCTTTGAACACCATTGGATCCGGGGGCGACGAGAATTGCCGTGGTTATGTGCTCAAGGCCCTCAACGATGCCGAAGCGCAAATGCGCATCAGCGCTGCTCGGCTGCTCGCCAATTTTGACATCGCCAAGGCTACCCGCACTCTGATGACCATCGTCCAGGACGCCGGCTTTTCCAAGAAGTCTCCCCAGGAACAGGCCGCCATTTACGCAGCCCTTGCCATGACGAACATGCCCGACGCGATGGCCCACTTCAGGCAGGAACTGCGATCGGCCAGCCTGATCTCGAAGAAAAAGTTGAGCGAGCACAAGCGCAACGTGGTGTCCGGCCTGGCCATGTCCGGATCCATCTCGGCATACAAGCTGCTCAAGGCCGAGCTTGAACGTGGTTTCAAGGAAGAGGACGTCGCCGCCGCCGCCGAACGAGCCTGCGCCAAGCTGAAGGAAAAGCTGCTGGGCAACTGAACGGAGAAAAGTCGTGGCCGAAAAGATCAAATTCCAGGGGTTACTTTACGATGATCCGACCAAGGTCGAACTGGCCCGTTCTTACGAGGAGAAGCTGCAGGCGCTGGGCAGGACGCTGATTGGTTCGCTGTACATGCTGGTCAGGAACGTCAAGCTATATGATCCCGAAAACGAAATCTTCAACAAGCCTCTCGAGCAGATCAAGGATTGTATCAACACCGTCATAGCCATGGACGAGAACCTGAACCTGCAGGGGGCCGGTGAATCGTTCTACCTCAACAACATGCTGGTCAAGATAGACATCAACTCGCTCGACAACGTGCGCTACCTGCTCAACGAGTTTGCACGGCGCAACGTAGGCGGTTTCGTCCTCAGTCAGCCGATTACCATTCCGGAGTTACGCGACTTCATCTACATCTTCAGTCGCGAAAGCGACGAGAGCGTCGGCGAGAAAGGCGTTTCGGCCCGCAAGCTACAGGCCTTGAAGCTGCGTAGGTACGAGAAGATCCAGGAAATCCTCAAGGACCAGCATCTTTCCGACAACCTGGAGCGCGCGGTGGACCGCAAGCGCTACGCGCTGACGGTATATGCCCGCTCGATCTACTTCATGCGCAAGTACCTGGCCGGGCTGCGCGGTGACGGCCCGAAGATCGCCATCGGCAAAGGCGGGCGTTTCATCCAGGATCTGGTAGACGTCTGCCACGGGCACCGAACACATTTTCTGGGTTTGACCACGCTCAAGAGCGACGATGAGTATCTCTGTTTCCACTCGGTCAACGTTGTTTTGATGTCAATCGTCTTCGGCTCCGAACTGGGGCTCAGCAAGGCGCAGCTTCGCGACCTGGGAATGGTAGCCATGTTCCATGACATCGGCAAGGTGGACGTCGACGACGAACTTCTGGAAAAGCGAGGAAAGCTCTTGCCGGAAGAGCTGAAAAAGGTACGCAAGTCGCCGATATACTCGGTAAAGAAGATTCTCAGGGCCAGGCGGCTGAATGCGCTCACCGTTCACCGTATCGTCACGGCCTACGAGCACAAGACCGACTTCGGCACCCCGGTAAAAGACCTGAAAGGCAACGTCTCATTCGTGGTGCCACGCTCGGATCTTGGCGTCTTTTCGAAGATCGTCGCCATCGCCGACTGCTACGACGCCTTGACATCGCGGCGCCCTTTCAGGGAAGCCTACAGTTCGGATATTGCCTTGACCTTGATGTGGACTGAGCTCAAGCACAAGTTTGATCCGCTTTACCTCAAGATTTTCATGAATGTCATGAAACTCCCCTCGGTACGCGTGCTGTCGGATAAAGGTGAGAAGGTGGTCATTTTCTGAAGTTACCGGTTGCACGGTCCCTATTCGAGCTCTCGAACGATCAGGCGCGCCACCTCCCGTGAGAAGATCAGAGTCACGTGTCCGCGGTAGCGGATGATGAAGTTGTCTCCGCGAGGAGAGAGCGAGCAATTCCAGGGGATAACCAGATTGTCGTGAGTGCTGGTAATGCCCACAATGCGAACTCCACTGGGAGTGGAACCGGCATTCAGCCTCTCGAGAAAGGCGCTCCCGCGGCGCATTTGGCGCAACGAGTGCCCGGGCGCCATTCGCGATAAAGCACTGCCGAGATGCGGGGCGGCGATTGTCACCACATTCCTGATGTCTTTTTTCAGCCCTCCGCTCTCGGCCAGAAAGCGGGCCAGTAATCCCCCCATGCTGTGCCCCACGAGATCTACCTGCCCGGCGCCAGTCTGTTTGACAACGGACGCAATGCGTCGCGCGAATCCCTGGGCCTGGTTTTCGAGTCTGGAGAAATATCCCTCTGGACGCATGGCGAACACGGGGACCCCGAGAGCGCGCTCCATGCGCCTCCTCAGAATTTCCATCGTCAGGGCGTTCTCGAAAAAGCCCGGCAACAGAACCACGGGCACCCTCCCCGGCTGCAGCTTGCTCCGCCCGCCCAGCGAGCGCATACGCCCGAAAGGCAACAGGTAAAGCACCCAGGCATTGGCCAGCCATTCGGCGATGACGACCAGGATAATGCCCACTGTCCGGCTGGCCAGCGTGTCATGGGGACCGCGTGAACCTCCTCCGGGAAACACCCACCAAGCCAGCAGAAACGTGATCGGAGTAAAAGCCGCCGAGACGATGAAGGGTAAGAATATGACTACCAGCAGCAGGTTGCCCATGAGATCTCTTTCTCCCAAACAGCGGCAGGATAACTTAATCTGTCATGCCCCCGCAACCGTCAGAAGACTTTCTTCAGACTTGCGCTGAAGCCGTGATCGAAGTCACCATCAGAAGCGAAGCCTACCGAGTAGTAGATGTCGAACTGGATTGCGTCAAGAACCAGTGCGTGAAATCCGAGACCGAAACTGTCCGCCACCCGCCATGTCTCTACACCTGTCTCACGATCGATCTCTGGGAAAGCGGCCAGATCATGAAACAGGCTCAATTTGAAAATGTCGCGAGCCAACGACAATCTGAACTCCAGCACCAGGTTCGCGGCCTTGTCGGTAAACCACTTGTCCCCGAAAACACCCCGGAGATAGCGCCCCCCGATCGGCTCCTCATCGTCGAACAGGTAGTCGCCCCACAGAAAAGCCCATCTCGATTTTACCCACAGATCGTGCCAGCCCATCTCGAACACCTTGATATACTGCAGACTGCCGCGACCAAAACCAACTTCCCGGTTGGACCAGTAATACCTGGTGTCTAGAATCAGGCGGTGTCGGCGATCGCGCCGCAGGTTCTCAGGGTTGAAGACGAACTCAATCCTCCCCAGGACGAAGGGCTCGAATTGTGAACTTGAATTCTCCGGCAAGGCGGCCGAAGCAAGTTGATCGATACCAAATATGAACCTCTCGCTGGCTCCGCCACCGGCAGAGATCATCAAGCCTTCCCTGAACTCGTAGGCCAAATCCAGCGAGGCCTCGGTTCGGGCGCTGTAGTAGAGATCGATGTCCAGATCGGCACGCTGGCGGCTTCCGAGTTCGGCTCGCAACCAGATATACGGCCTGAGCTGGCCGATCAGTGCCGGGCTGTACCAGCGCGCCTCGACCACCGCTCGCGAAAGAGAAATGAAGGGATCGCCGCTGTCTAGATGATTACGCAGCTTGGCGCCCAGCAAGCCTCCCACCATCCAGCGATCACTTTCAAATAAAGCGTCCTCACCCAGATAAGCAACCCCGATGGCGAGCCCGTCCGGGAAATCAAAGTCGAGGCCTAGATCCAGACCCGCTCCCCAACCCTTGCGTCCCAACTGGATGCGTAGTTCATAGCTTCCCGGCGGAGGCACGACCTCGTGGCCCCACAGGGCATCGACGCCAATCTGCGGGCCGGCATGCCTGATCTTCCTGCACGGCACGAGCTTGTAAGTAACTTTTTCGAAGCCGTAGCGCTGAGACAGAGAGCGAAGCTGCCGAACCAGATACGGTTTATTGAAGATATGATGCGGCAGACTCAGGCCGATCTTCATCTGCAGCGTACGCAGCGTGCCCATTCCCAGAAATACGACTTTATCGAGCCGACCCTCATCCACAAGCACTTCGATATGGTTCTTGACTACACCGGCATTCACCGTTGCCAGCAGGTATCCGGAGCGGCGCAGAAAATCCAGGATCTGCCTCCCGACCAGCCGGGCGGTGGATTTATCCGCTTTCGCTCCGGGGGGCAAATCGAGAATCGCGAAATAGACCTCGTCGATGATGGCATAATTGCCGCGAATCTTTACGGTAGGCCCGCGCCGGGCATGGGCCAAACCGTTTGACAGTACGACCAGACAGACCACGGCAACCATGACTCTCAAGGAAGATTTTCCTATCATGCCTTGCACTTTCTGGTAAGCCGCGGCAAGGGCAAGAGAGAAACGAGCCGGAACTGGCCGGTCTTAACAAGGAAGGTCCGGCCGTTCACCAGTCGTCCTGGTTCTCGAGTTTGTAGGCCGCACCAGTCTGGAAGGCTCCCAGAGACTTGACGTAGGTGCCGGTCTTGTACCAGTAGGCATAGCTGTCGTCGTTGTCCACGTCGGTAGCGGCCTGGCAACGAAACCAGTCGCCGTTCTTGAGTACCTTCGCAGGCTTTGTGTTGGTGTCGTACATGTAACAGGCATAGGTCGCATCGCTGACAACGAAACCAACGTCACTAAATGCCCGGGCGCCCGCCTTCGACCAGACCTTGGGATCTATGAACGCTGATCCGCCGGAAAGATCGGCAATATTGCCGAATCCCTTGCCGGGGCATACCCACTTTCTCATCTTCTTGGGCAAGGTACTACCGGTAACCAGCCCCTGTTGATCGACATGGACGTCGTTGTAGTAGGCGAGAACGCTTTTGACACAACGGTCCAGGTTAATGTGCACCTCGACGACCTTGGATTGGCGGACGTAGCCGACAAACGAAGGCAAGGCAACCGCCGCAAGGATGCCGATAATGGCGACTACGATCATCAACTCGATCAACGTGAAACCACGCCGAAATGCTGTTCTCATGGTACTTCCCCCTGGTTTTCGTATTTACAACATCATCACCAGTCACCGGGAATCTTGACACATTCGGCCGGCTCTGGCAACTTGTATGCCCAGCAGGGGGAGGTTCCATTGTCTGAAGAAGGCGCCGAAAAAAGACAACATAACCGCGTTCCCGTACAGTTGCGGGTGCGCTTTCCACAGGAAGACTTGCAAGCCTTCTCCGAGGCTCAGGCTACCAACCTGAGCCACGGGGGCATGTTCATCAAGACGCCGCAGCCCAAGCCTTCCGGCACGCTGCTCGATTTCGAGATTCACCTGAAGGACGGACAGCGTATTCTGAAGGGCCGGGGAGAAGTGGCCTGGACGCGACAAGCGAGTGAGCAGCAGACGCCCGGGATGGGCATGAAGTTTCTGGCGCTGGACGAGTCATCGCTCGAACTGGTGCGTCAAATCGTCGCGGAGCAGTTCGACCTTGATGAAGAACCAGAGCCCGAGCACAAGTCCGAAGCAAATAAAAAGCAGGCTTCCGGTCGTGAGCGCAGAGCATTCCCACGTGCGACCGTCGGTCTGATCGTCCAGGTTGGCTACCGGGATGTCGAAGACTTCATCCAGGGCTATGCCCTGAACATCAGCCGTGGCGGCATATTCATCCGCAGCAGCAAGCCTCAAGCGGTGGGTACCAGACTTCGTTTCGAGATCCAGCTTCAGGACGGACAGACCCTGCTTCAAGGCGCAGGTCTCGTCACATGGGTCCAGCATCCCGCCGGCCCGGGAGAGCGTCCCAGAGTACCAGGCATGGGAATCAAGTTCAGCGAACTGGACGACGTGTCACAAGACCTGGTCGAGCGTATTCTTGTCGAGAGCAATTCCGCGTCCAGGGCCGAACCTCAACCAGAAGAATCTCCCGCAACTTTGCAATCGCAAGAAGAGGATGTCGGTAAAGATCAGCCCGAAGCCGAGCAAGGGGCGACGACTGCAGAACACCCCATACATCCCAAACTCGCGGGCTCTGCCTTGAAGCGGCGTGTGGTAAGTGCCCTGGTGGCTTCGCTACGGCTTTCGCGCATTCCTGAGTTTTTAGACATCGACACATTACGCTCTCTGCTGGGCAGTTGGTACCAGTGGTACTTCGATGGCAGCAACGTCGATCTAACCACATTGTTCAATGCGCTGATTGCCGAGGAAAGCATCGAGCTGGAAGAAGCCGCCTTGCCTCTGGAAATCTTCAACCTGGCGCGATCCTACCATGGCGTGGGGGTCCGTTTTCCCGAGATGCTGGAACAGTATCCAGGATCCGCA
>CAZENH010000037.1:56177-60225 GCA_964513625.1 uncultured Myxococcales bacterium
ATCATCGTGTTGAAATCCGGTAGTCTGCATGGCTCCTCGCTCGCTGCAACCATTGCCGATCAACGATGGGAAGAGATGACCGCGGCGCAAAAACATGAGATTATCGATCAGACTGCCGCAGTCCTTGCTGAAAAAGGGATTGACACAATCACACTCTTGGACGAAAACCAGTCTCCCTGCGTTATTGTGGCGCCCAACCCATCCGGAGAGGGCCGCCGCATCATGATAGGAGATGATGTCTGGCGGGCGCCCGCCGGGAAGGGACCAAGACCATGACGGCAGAGGCAAAGAAGAGCAAGATTCAGAACATCTGGGTGGTTGTGTTGGCGATCTTTTTCCTGGGCTTCATGGCTGCGGGATTCTGGATGACAGGAGTGGCCATGAACCTCAGGGCGGATGAGACAAACGCCCGCATCAGCAGTCAGACCGAGGAGCTCAGGAGTGAGATCGCGCGCCTGCGCCGTGACATCCGCGTCATCTCAGGGCAGAGGTTTGAAAATCTGCTCCAAAAACAGCCGAATGAACCTCAAAAAGAAGAAACCCGCCCGGGGAAATAGAGATCCCGTCTACAGAATGTCAAAAGTGAAGCGCAGCATGACGCGTTGCTCGAACTGCAGGTGGTCGCTCAGTTGACGGTCATAGTCGAGTCGCACCACGTAGACCACCGAGGCGAACGATACCAGCCTCAGGCTGATTGTGTTCTTCAAATTTATGGCGGGGTACTTGCTGTCCTCGGTAGACAGGAAGGGTGTCAGGCTGTCCAACTCGGTGTCGATCATGAACCAGCGCGAAATACGCGCCGATCCGACTAAAGTCACTTCGAGGCCCAGCAGGTTGCTGGACTCCAGCTGCTCGAAGCAGTTGGCATCCCGGCAGGTCTGGTCTGGATCATCCTGGCGATACTCCCTGGCCCTGAGCAGCGAACGCACCAAGTAGTGGCGAGCCCCGCAGCCCAATCGCAGGTGGAAATCGAGCACCTGCCAGGGGCTGAGATCGAATGACACTCCGACGCCTTCTTTCAGTTCGAGCGGATCCAGAGGATCTGCCAGGCGTAATTCCCAGTTCTCCAAGGGCGGCGGCGGGGCCTGTCGTTCTATCTCCCTTCCGTGGCTATCGAGTATGACGATGTCCTTTTCTTCCCCGGGAGACAGTCGCTCGAAAGTCTTCCAGCCCGGAAAGAGACTGGTGTCCAGGCCGAAACGAACATACGGTCCCAGCCATGAGAGCAAACGGTATGTATAGATCGCATCCAGGTCGACCTCGTCGTTCGTCTTCTGTCGCCAGGCCAAAAAATCCTGTCCCGGCTGAACGGTTTGCCCTTCATCGATCTGCAATCGGACATAGACCGAGTGATCCGGATCGATGTAGCGCATTACCCAGTCTACGAAGGCGTTGACCGTGATCGTGTTGCCGAACTCGCGGCCGACGACGTTGTCTGCGCGGTTCCACGAAAGGTCACCGCCGACAATCAGCCCCAGTCGCCAGTTCTTGAACTCGGTTTTTCCTTCGCCGCGATCGATCACGCCGCCACCCAGAAAATTACCGTCCTCGTCCTGTACCAGTGTAAAGCTGACAAGCTCACCGGCTTTCAAGGCGACGGTCAGGAAGTCGGTGCGCGCGCGGGGGGTCTCTCCCGAACGGACAATCATGTAGCGCCCGGCGGGAACCAGCCAGGTGCGCAGGGTCTCCCCGCGGGTTTCGTCCGCCCCCAGACCCAGACCGTAATCCTCGCCGCCCGGCAGGGCGAACATCTCGTAAACACCCCGAAACTGCATTCCATGGCGATCGACTACCCGCACAACCATTCCAGCCCAGTCCGGCTGCACCAGGCTGCAGTGCCCTTCGAACACTTCGACGGTGTGGGCGATCATCTGTGATTCAACGCCGGAACCAACCATTACCTGGTATTTTCCCGCTCCAAGCATGGTCTTCTTACCGGTCGGCGTACGCGCGATTACCTCTCCCGTGTCGGACAGGACCACGTAAGGCGGCTCGGCGGCAGGATCGGTCATTGCCGGTACGAAGATGGCACCCTTTCCGACTGGTATCAGATCGGGGTCCATCTCCACTTGCTCCTTCGGCGCCGGGAGCTGCCACCCGAGCGGAAAGGCAGTCTCCTTTTCGTGAGTCTCCACCCCGTTCACGGGCGGGGCGGCTGCTTGCGCGACTACACTCAGGCAGACAAGCAACCAACTACAGGCCATCCTGATCATTTGACGGCCTCCCGTTTGTCCGCGCCGCGCAGAAATTTTACGAGTTGCGCGGAGATTTTTTGCATTTGATCCTCCATCAGCTCGCTCAGAGCCTTGACTACGTAAACGGGGGCTTTGTTGTAGACTTGTTTCTTGACGTTGGCATCGTACGACCAGACCTCCTGCTCGCCCCTGTAGCGTGTCATCCGCAGGCTGAAAGCAAGATGCGCAAACCACTTATCGCCGCTGTCCAGTTCCTCGACGGCCAATACCACCCCGGACAGCTCGTAGTCGGGCTCGCGTTCTTGAAACTCACGGGCGACATCATTGAAGATTCTCTCGTGCCTTAGGTGCTTGACGATCATGTCGGTCAACATCTTCTGTGGCTTCGTTGCCCATAGCATGAAGTTGTAATACTGAAACTCATAGGGCGAGTAGCGGTAGACGATGCGCTCGGTGTCGTAGGCCGGCCCGATCTCCAGGTCGCGCACGCGCAACGTCTTGCCCTCGGACGTGCCTGCTACCCATTTCACTGGAAGCAACGTGTAGGACATTGTGAAGTAGTGGTTCTCCGGCACGGCGCTACAGGCCCATAGCGGTATGGTCGAAAACAACAAACACGATAATTTCAAACAGCGCTTGCCCATGATGGCTCTCCGTGGGCGGCTTCCGGGTTGCCTTCGGGCCGCCGCGATCGTCATTTTTCTATGCTACGGCAACACCCGCTGACTACGCTCCTTCTGGCGCAGCAGGCGGGACGGATCTTCCCTGATCATGCGGCTGAAGTCCCTGAGATTCTCGGTCGTCTCGGCCAGAAAGTGCATCGAGGCTCGCAAATCTTCGCGCGAGCGCGAGACGATCAGATCGACTTTATCGACCAGACTGGATGTGTGATCGACCAGCCTTTCCAACAGTCTTGTCGTCTTGCCCAACTCCTGGTCACCCACCCGCTTGTGGATCTCCGAAAGCGTGCCGCGAGCCTCATCCAGCACTCCGGCCACACGTTTTCCATCCAGCACCCTTTCGGCCGACCGGCGTATGCCGCCGACCGCCTCGCGGGTCTCCTTGACGGTCAGACGAACCTCGTCGAGGACGGCGCTCAACCTGGATGACGAGCTGGCCAGGTTGTGCAGGATCTTGCCGATCTCACCGGAGTTGTTCTGCAGGATGGTGTCCATCGTGTTCATCATGCTGCCGGCCCTGTCGAGTACGTCTGCCACCAGGGCGCGATTGCTGGGCCCGGAAAGATCCAGCAACTGATTGATCAGCAACTCGGCCTTGATGGCGATTGTCTCCGCCTGGCCGGTCAACTTGTCGACCACCGATGTGCCGGCCTCGATCTCGCTGTCCGGGCTCAGCCGCTCCGCGTCAGAGGTTCCACCAACCAGCTCGATGAACTTAAGGCCCGTAATGCCCTGAATGTTGAGCACTGCCTTGGCGTTCCTCTTGACCGGTGTCCCGGCTTGCAACGAGATGGTAACCAGCGAGTTGCTGACCTTCTCCGGGTCGATCCTGATGTTCTCGACCCTGCCAACGCGCACACCGTTATACTTTACCGGCGCGCCGATCTCCAGACCGGAAACCGAGATCTTGTAGCGCACCTGGTAGCGATCGCGATCGGCAAGCAGCGATGAGCCGACAATTGCAACGAACAAGCCAACCAGAATGCCCAACGACACCACAACAAAAATACCCAAACGAATCCTTTGCGATCTGGTAATCACAGCAAATCCTCCGCTAGACCACTTGAGGTGGCAACATCTTTACAGTTGAATCAAGTAATCTCGAAGTCATATTCTCATCTCCTGGCACGTCTTGTGCCGCGCAGTATGCGGTGCTAGACCACTTGAGGTGGC
>CAZENH010000038.1:0-46473 GCA_964513625.1 uncultured Myxococcales bacterium
TGATGGCCGTGGTCAAGGGCGAGGCCTACGGACACGGCATGGTACCGACGGCCTTGTGTGCTTTACGCGCCGGGGCCGATTGGCTTGGAGTCTTCAACCTGGACGAAGCGCTCGAACTCAGGCAGGAAGGTGTGATGGCTCCGCTGCTCGTCCTGGGCTATGTGCCGCTTGCCGATCTCGAGCAGGCGCTGGCGCTCGACGTACGCCTTACCGTCTCCAGCCTCGAGACGATCTCGGCCGCCAAGGAGGCCGCTAAAAAGACCGGCAAGAAGGCCCGGCTGCACCTGAAGGTCGAGACCGGCACACAGCGACTGGGTCTCGACGAGGCCGGCATCAAGAGCGCGCTCAGAATGTTGCGCGGCGACGATCTTCTGGTTTTGCAGGGCATACATACGCACTTCGCCAATATTGAAGACACCACCGAGCATGGCTACGCCAAGGACCAGCTGGAGCGCTTCGAAAACCATTTGGCGGCGATCCGCGAAGCGGGTTTCGACGTGCCCGTGCCGCACACAGCCTGCAGCGCCGCGGCGATCCTGTTCCCCGACACCTACTTCGCCATGGTCCGGGTAGGTATCGGGATGTACGGTATGTGGCCCTCGAAGGAGACATATCTGTCCGCGCTTCAGAAAGGCAAGGATCCGCTCGAGTTGCGTCCGGCCTTGACCTGGAAGACTCTGGTGGCTCAGGTCAAGAACGTGCCCGTCGGAGCCTATGTCGGCTACGGTTGCAGCTATCGCACGACCCGCGAGACGAAGCTGGCGGTGCTGCCGATTGGCTATGCCAACGGATACGATCGCCTGCTGTCCAATCGCGGACACGTGTTGATCCGCGGCCTCAGGGCCCCGATACGCGGCCGGGTTTGCATGAACCTGACCATGGTGGACGTGACCGACATTCCCGGTGTTTCTCTCGAGGACGAGGTTGTGCTGCTCGGCCGGCAGGGCGCAGAAGTGATCGGCGCGGAGCAGATGGCCTCATGGGCGCAGACCATCAACTACGAGATTGTCACCAGGGCCGATCCTTATGCAAGACGAACCTTCATCGGCCATCCGGACGAGTAACTGGAGAAGAAATAATGACTCTGCAACCTATCCACCCTGACGCCGAATTCGAAACCGGCATCGAGAGCCTCGGGCCCTGTAAGGTCGCAAACCCGACGCGCTACCGGAATTTTACAACTGACGACCAGCGGGTGCTGTATGACAAGAGCGCCGTCGGCATTGCCGCGAAAATCAAGGCGGACAAAGACGTACTGAGCTTCGAGGAAGCCGGACCGCGCGAGAAGATTTTCTTCGAGCCCGAGGCCACGACGGCCGCGGTGGTTACCGCCGGCGGTTTGTGCCCCGGCCTCAACGACGTCATACGCTCGATAGTACACGAGTTACACTTCAACTACGGTGTCCAGCAAATCAAGGGTGTGCGTTACGGTTACGCCGGGCTCAGTCCCATCTCGGGCTGGCCGATGATCAACCTGACTCCCGATTTTGTCAGGCATATCCACGACGACGGCGGCACCGTGCTGGGCAGCAGCCGTGGTCCCATTCCTGTCGAACAGATGGTCGATACGCTCGTCAGAGAGCATATCAACATTCTCTTCACCATCGGCGGCGACGGAACCCTGCGCGGCGCCGTAGCCATCCAGAAGCAGATCGCGAAACGCCATCTGCCCATATCCGTGGTCGGCGTACCCAAGACGATCGACAACGACATCGATCTGGTCTCGCGCACCTTCGGCTTCGACACGGCCGTCGGCGAGGCCGTCGAAGCCATCCGCTGCGCACACACCGAGGCCGAGGGGGTGCTCAACGGCATCGGCATAGTCAAACTGATGGGCCGCAACTCGGGTTTCGTGGCAATAGAAGCGGCCCTGGCCGAAGGTGACGCCAACTTCGTTCTGGTTCCCGAGGTGCCCTTCGATCTCGACGGTCCGCGCGGATTCCTGGCCTGCCTTGAGAAAAGACTCAAGTCGCGTCATCACGCGGTCGTGGTCGTGGCCGAAGGCGCCGGCCAGAAGCTTTTTACAGACGATCTCGGCCAGGATGCTTCGGGCAATCGCCGATTGGGAGACATCGGCCTTTTGCTCAAGGAACGCATCAAGGCCCACTTCGCCGGCAAGCAGGTCGGCGTCAGCGTCAAGTACATCGATCCCAGTTACATGATCAGGTCGGTCCCGGCAAACGCCAACGATTGCGTCTTCTGTGTCTTTTTGGGCCAGAACGCCGCGCATGCCGGCATGGCCGGCAAGACCGGTCTTCTCGTCGGAAGCTGGCACAATATGTATGTCCACGTTCCTATCGAGGCCGCCATCGCCCAACGTAAATATGTAGATCCAACGGGCAACCTGTGGCGTAGCGTTCTCGAGGCAACCGGGCAACCGGAAAGCATGACTCTCAATAAATGAAAGCCTACCTGGTAAAAACGGGTACGCTGATCGAACCCTTCGGCGATGATGTCGGCCAGGCGTTCATCGGCGGGCAGGGCCTGGCCGAGGCAACAGGCTCCGCCTTGCGCGGGGCCGATGTCGAGATCGAATTCGCAGACTCGTCGAGTGATTTGCCGCTTTCCGGCGATTACCTGATTCTGCCGGACAGCTTATTTCTCACCCGGCGCGGCGTACGCGAGTTTCTAGGGGCAACCGCCGGCTCGCGAGAGATCTCACGCCTTGCCCTCTTGCGTTCTGCCGCCACCGATTACGCGGCTTCCTGGCAAGGCACGAACGAGAAAGACGAAGCGGTTACCTACGATCTGTACCGCTTCCGTGGAACCCAGATGCCGCGCGATCTTTCCTGGCCCGAGCTAAAAAGCTTCCTCACTGCGCGGGCTCACCCCCTGACTCTTGATCCCACTCCGCAGATGGAGCATTTGCCGCAATCACGACCCGGCCCGTCCTGGACGACACGGGAACTGCCGCGCACTACTTTATTGGCCGCCGAGGTGCATCACTGGACTCACATCGTCTGGCTCAATCACCTGCTTCCCTGGGTGCGGCTCGAAGAGCACTGGGAGGATCGACCCGGGCTGAAGAGAAGCTTGCGTTCGCGGGGTCGCAATCCGTACAGGCGGGCGATACGCCGGAGCGTCATAGGCCAAGGGTGCGATATCCACCCGACCGCCCACGTCGAGGGCTCGATCCTCGGCGACAAGGTCAAACTGGGCCCCTTCTCGAGCGTCAGGGATTCGATCATCGGAGCGGGTGTGGAGATTGCCGATCTCACCAAGTTCAAGCGTTGTGTCGTCGGAGAAGGTTGCCACACGCTGAACGATTCGTATTTCATCGGCTGCACTTTCTATCCCGGCTCTACTTTAGCGAGTTTCATGCTGCGAAACTCTGTTCTCGGACGGCGGGTATTCATCACCTCGGGAGTCATGTTCTGGGACGAGGCGATCGAGGAGCCGGTAAAAGTCAAGCAGGCTGGAGAAGAGATCGACACCGGACGCTGGCTACTGGGTGGCTGTGCCGGCCACGAGTGCGTACTCGGCACGCGGGCCATCTTTCTGCCCGGCCGAGCCGTACCCAACCGCACCATGATCGTCATGCGTCCAGAAGAGGGTGTCGTCAAGCTGCCGCAGTCGGCGGAAAAGCTCGTCCCGCACGTCTACCACCAGGGACGCATCCGCAAGATTGCCGATGTGCTGCCGGGTTACGAGCCACAGGAGATCGAGCCATGAAAATGTACATCTATCACAGTGGCACGACGCTGCAGCCCTTCGGCGATGACATACTCGAAGCTCAGGTGATGCTTGGAACGCTGGCCCAGGCGCAGGAGAGCGCCTGTCTGCGCCACGGAGTCGAGCTTGAGAGAATAGACAAGCCATCGGAAGCGCTCGACAGACCCTGCCTGTTGGCCCCCGACTACCTGTACTTCAGCGAGAAGGCCCTGGGTGATTTCCTGAAAACGGCCTCCGAGGAGAAAACTTCCGCGGCGGCGCTGGCACTGAAACGCTGCGTCTCGGTCGAACACACCTTGCCGCTGCAGGATGTCGTCCGTGAAGACTGGGAAGGCAATCGCGGCAGGGTTGTCTATGACCTGTGGCTCGTTCCCGATGTACAACTCCCCGACGATCCGCAACAAGTGCGCGCGGCACTGGGCGAGCTGTGCCCGCCGCTGCTGGTGCCGATGCGCGAGGTGGTGCACTCGGTCAGGCTGCCGGTGATCGACGAGCAGGAGCGTTATTTCAAATATCCGTTCACTTCGACGGTCTGCTGTCAGATCTCGCACTGGACGCACCTGCTGTGGCTCTCTCAATTGGCCCTGGGAATCACCTGGAACGGCTACTTCCGTAACCACAAGCTGCGTGCTGCCGGCAAGGCCATATGGGCGGTTTTGCGCAAGATGTCTTTCAACAAGTGGAAGGTTCTTTCCGGCATGAACCTGCGCGGGCCGGATTGCGACGTCCACCCAACCGCCTACCTGGAGTTCTCGCAGCTAGGACGCAACGTCAAGGTTGGCGCCGGAGCCTGCGTGCGCAACAGCCTGGTGGGCGACGACGTGGTCATCGCCGACCACGCGGTGGTAACCAACTCGGTAATCGGGAAAGGCTGTTATCTGACAGAAAATTTCTTCCTGGTCTCGTCGCTGTGCTATCCGGGCTCGACACTCGGAAACCTCAAGACCCAGATGGCGGTAATCGGGCGCGAAGTCTACCTGCACGGCTGGTGCAGCTTACTGGATGCAAAATTCGTAGGCGATATCAAGGTGATGCATAACGGCCAACGCATGAGCACCGGGCGCTCGTTCATGGCTAGTTGCGTGGGACACCGGGCCGTGCTGGGAGCCAAGGTGCTGATCCATCCCGGACGCGAAATTCCCAACGACCTGCTGATGGTATCGCGTCCGGAGGACGTAATCTCCGAGGTGCCCGAGGACATCCCTCCCCGCACGCCGATGGTTCGCGACGCAGGAACCCTGGTAACGCTGGAATCACTCAAGGGCAAGCCAAAGACCTGAAGGGAGCAAGATGCGCCGTCGAACCTCCGGCACCTGGGCGCCTCCGCCTCCGCCGAGCAACAAGGCCTGGAAAGAAGCCAGCCGTGACCGCGATCTGTCCTCGCCGATCCCTTACGACCCGGCGGAGACCTACTCGCACGGACAGGTAATAGTTCACGCGGGTTTCGGAATAGGCGTGGTAATGGGCGTCAAGCAGCCCAACAAGATCATCGTCGTTTTCAAGGACACTACCCGCAAGCTGCTCATGGGCCGAAATAAAGAAGGGTGCGGCCTTCGAGGCGTTTGAAACCAAGCAGGTTCACCGCTCCGGCGACCATCGGGACGTCCAGCGGGCCTAACTGTTGCACGAGCTGTCCGGCTATCCTGGAAAGCGCCTCGGCCGCCGAGGCCCTCAGGCTGCCGGCAGCCTCGGTCAGCATCTCGGAATATTCTATCGACAGCTCTCCCACGTGGGTCTTGACCAGATCGAGAAAAACATGGGTTCCCTCGATTCGGGGAGCCAGCTCGAGGTTGACATCGGCGCCGACACCCAGCATGCGCATGTCGCTGCCTTCAAAGTTCACATACAGATCCACTCCCAGGTTGGGCAGGTTCAGAGACAAGCGAGGCAGGCTCTCGCCCGCGTCGGTATCGGCCGGCGCGAAGGCCAGCTGAGGTTGCCCGCCAGGCCACATGGCCAGCCTGACCCCACCCGGCTCTCCCCAGGCAAGCAGGGAGGGAAACAGATCTGCAAGATCAATTGTCTGCAGTTCGCCGTCTGCTGCCGTGCGGCAAAGCAATCCGCCGCGCCAGGCGGCGCTGAATGCCTGTTGCAGAAAATCGTCGCTAACCGAAATGGCACACTGGTATTCTGCGCCCGTGCCGGGTACTTTTTCCGCGAACTCGGCAGGCACCTGCATTGAACCCGGAAAATCGGCCGCCGCCGCGGGCACGCAATCGGCTCGAGTAGATTCAAAACCCCCGGCCAGACCCACCCGGCTTCCTGTCTGTGAAAAAACATTCGAATCTGCGCCCGGCCAGAAATCGAAATGCAGCCTGCCTGGATCCGCATCCGCAGACTCCAATCGTGCGACGTTGCCCGCGACGGCCGTGTCAAGTCCGAGTGTGCTCCCCAGTGCCTCGACCAGGGCATTCGCCAACAGTGTGCTCGCCTGAAAAACGGCGCCCGCGACTGCCCGCGAGACGGCCGTCTCGACGACCTGGCTGCCGTACGCCTGACAATAGGGATCGGTCACCGTCGAGACGGGCTCCCCGGAAAGCACAGGCTCGCCGTCCACGAAGATCAAGGGCCGCTGGTCGTTGTCCTGGCCCGCGACAATTCGAAGCATGACATCCTGCTTGGGAATGGATACGTGTATTTCGCAGCTGTCAACAAGCTGTTCCCCGGAGAATATTCCAAGGGTCAAGACCGGGTCAGAGACATCGACCTCCAGGTTTGCTTCCAGCCTCCCGGCCGACATTAAAATATCGATCGCAGACAGCTGCACCGAAAGCCCGGACGGATCGGTCTTGAAATTCGTACAGTCGAGCGAGCCGGACACCTCGGGGATGACGGCATCCTGACTGTTAGTGCCCGCCTGATCGAGAAGCCCCGTGGCCAAAACGGCAAGCCGCCGGCCTGAACTTCCGGGGTAGTGGAACTCGATCACGTCCGTGCCGATGGCGGCTTTCGACAGATCCCGTTCGGGAGAATCGATCCGGCAGCCTGCAAGGGCGGGGATCGCAAGCGCCAACAGAAAACAAAGGCAATTGCGGCAAGAGAGGTTCACGGGACACCCCTCTTACCTGCAACAAGATCGAGATCCGTTAAAAAAATCCGTGCCTGAAGATCACCCTTGGCTGTCCGTGAATAGCTGCAGCTTAGCGCGCGCGGGCCTGGTAACAGGTTGTTGAAGAAACCCGTCGTTCCCTCCGATGCAACTACCCGCGGTGCCTCGAAGCCTCCTTCGCGGTCAGCCACTGAGTAAAGCAAATCAAGATTGGCTGCGTCGAGATACAGCACGCCGGGCAAGCCGTCCGCACCGAAGGCCAGTGAGCAATGTTGTCCCACCGGATAGCGACGCACTGCGCCGCTGCTGTCGGCCACCCTGCCGTCGTTCACGGCAAGCCTTGAAAGAACGCCACCTTCGTTCCAGGCGTACATCAGACTACCTGTCGAACGGTCGTCGTAAGCCACGGCCATGTTGCCGTCGCCGTCCAGCGCGGCGGACAACCAGTTGGCAACGTCGGGGCCGGGATCGACAAGCAAGACCATCCAGCTCTGCTGTTGTCTACCGGCAACCTTCAACGAACCGTCGTGTACATCGCGAAAAGCAACCCATTCACGGTCATCGGAGTCGAGCACCAGCGAGACGATGCGCCCGACCTCACCGCCGAAACTTCCGGGCCATCCTCCGCGACCTGCGTCGAGCGGCACTTTCTCGAGCGACCAGCGCCCATCGGATAGTTTGCCAGCGACTTCCAACTCGCCGCTGCTCTCATCCCAGAAAGCGATGTGCGGCATCCCGGTCGAATCGAGACGCAGCCAGCAAGCGCGACCGTAGACGTCGTTTTCACCCGACGGGTGAGGAACCGTCACAACACTCCAACCCTCGGACGATTTCCTTGCATACTTCAACTTGCCGTGGGTGCGATCGAAATAGGCTACGTGAGGGCGATCGAACACATCCAGGTCGAGAGAGCTATACAGACCGACGTCGTCACCCGACATATCCGGCGAGCCGGGCTTTCCCCCCGATCCGGCCGTTCCGTCCACGTACTCGCAACTGGCCGTGCCATCGGGCAGCAACCGTCCAACCACCAGGTCGCCATATTCGCCTGCGTAGGCTGAAAAAATGATCTGCTCTGAAGAATCGACAGCCGCCGACAGGAAGCGTCCAAGATCCCGCGGACAATCGGGTGGACGGGCCTCGACGCAGCGGTTGTTTTCGTAGTCGCAAACCGTTCCCGCAGGGCACCCCCCGCCACACACCCCGACCGCCGGGCTGGCACAGCCCGCCGCTACGAAGCCAAGAATGACACTTATTGTATAAGCGACTGCGCGCAACACTACCTCATCCAGACTACCCGGTTGTGTTCATTATAGATCGAAACCGCCCGCCGGCGCCAGCCTGGGCACCGGCGGCTTCGGCCGGCGGTTTCAGCGCACGCGGAGATCGATGGCCGAAGTCCAGGGATCGGTTTGCAGGTTGTGTTTGAAGTTGCTCACATGAGCCAGGTCGCCTGCCTGGTTCATGATCTGGTCGGTGAAGAACCCATAGGCGCCGACGAAGGCGTCTCCCGCGAGCTTGCGGGCGATAATCTCAACGCTCCAGACGCCGGCGGAATTGCGAACAGCGTAGTCCAGATCGGTCGTGTCGCCGTCCTGGTAGGCCACCCTGACGTCGCCGGCAGCATCGACCGTGATACTTGCGTAGTTGCCGACCCAGTGAAGATCTCCGACAGCGCCGGCCGCGTCTGTGGGATCGCCGTTTGCATCGCGCGCGCCCATGTCGATCAACTCGACGGTGGCGCTGCCGACCTGTTTGTCTGGGAAGGTCATATAGTACAGGTCGCCCAGGTCGGCGTCCTGGTAGCTCAGGTGAACCACGTTGCCCGGCGCCGTGACAAACATGCTGACATCGGCCCCCAGGTTACCCAGGTCGTAGCCGTTGGTGTCTTCTCCTGCCAGGATGACCGGCGGATCGAAATCGTTGGCGCCCGGGTTCCACCAGACCAGCATAAGGTTGCCGCGCAAGCTGTCGTAATAACCAACAACCGGGCTGCCGTCGGCATACAGAGCCAGGTTGCAAAAGACTCCCACGCCCAACGGCAAATCATCGAGGGATGATTCGGATGCCTCGGCCTGGCAGGCCGCGGAAACACATACCTCGCCGGAGGCGCAACCGTCTCCGCCGTTGCAGTTGGCCGGATCATCGGGAACCACACAGGTGCCGGTATCTGCCAGGCAAGCCTCGCCGGAGGCGCAGTCGCTCGGCTGGCAAGGCACCGCAGCCGCATCGGCGATATAAATATCCCAATCGGCGTTCGAAGCCGGCGCGGGGTTTTTGGCCCGGGCTACCTTGAGCATCGAGGTCAGGTTTTCACGGACGGTCATGTAGGCCACCACCGGCCGGCCGGCCGAGTCGAGCACCAGAGACGAAAAGCGCCCGGTGATCCCGTCATCGTCGACCGTGTGGACCAAAAAGCTCCCGTCGGCCTGCTGGGCTGCGTACTTGAGCGCCCCGTTGGTGCGATCGAAGTAAGAGATGCGCGCGCGCCCGCCGTTGCCGGTGACGATGTCGGTGTCCCAGCCCACGTCGTCGCCCGGTTCGGCAATGCCGCCGCGCGGACCATCCGCGGCGCCGACACAGGCAGCGTCGGTCGGCACCCCGTCGACGAACTGCCAACTGACCGCCGCACCGGCCTCGGCCGAATCGGCCACGCCGAAGATCAAATCTCCGTAAGGTTGACCGAAGTAGCCCGACAAGACAGGAATACCGTCGCGATCGAGCGCAATGGCCGAATGCTGGCCGGCGAAGGCGTCCGGCAGGGGCGGCATCGGCTCGCAGTGGCAATCGGCCCCGCTGATCAGGCAATTATCGTCGTCGAGAGTGCCCCCGGGATCCGAGTTTATCTGTTCGCAGGCCGGGCAGGTCGTATCGGGGCAGGGATCCGGGAGTGGATCGCAGGTTCGTGTCGCCTTGCAGCAGTATAAGGGATCCTGGCAGGGCGCGCCGCAGGGATGCGAGCAGACGCAGGTGCCCTGCTTGCACTTGGGCAGGTAGTCCTCCTGGGTGCACTCGATGTACAGCGCGAAATCCGGATCCTCGCATTGTGCATCCGTCTCGCAACGGATGTAGTCGCAACGCCGGCAACCCAGATCGGCATCGAACTCGGCGCAGTAGCGCGGCAGATCTCCGTCTGGAGGACAGTCGTCGTCCGACTCGCAGGCGAAGCTTGCGCAACATTTGTCGACGCAGGCCATACAGACACCGAGATCTTCACAGTCCGAGTCGCGTCCGCAGGCATTCTCGCAGGGCGCGGGGCAGTTGTCTGTCGTGCACTTGTGATCCTTGCAGCATTCGCCTCCTGCCTGGTCACAGTCGCTGTCCTCGGTGCAATCCCAGACCACCTCGCCGCCGCAGCAGCCCTTGGTGCAGTCGATCCCGGGATCACAATCATCGACGGTGGTGCACAGGCGATCCGGGGGGCAGTTGAAAGTCGTGTCGTTGCAGTCGCAATCGACCAGCGAACCCGTTGCGAAGACGGCTATCAGGATCAAGAAGTGTATTCTTTTCACCAGATCACTCCCTGCCGGTGATCCCGGCACAAAAAGGCTGATAGGACATTATGCACCGAGTTGTCTGTCTGTGGCAAGGGGCTCAAGGTGTCGTCTGGTAGTTGAGCACAAGATAAACGGCCACGTCGCTCTGGCTCGATCCATTGTTGGTGTAGGTGACGGCGAATTTCCGAGAACCGGTGTTGTAGATATGGGCGGTCACGCCGGTGCCCGGGTCGGTGACGGTCGAGGCCGGCGAGCCCAGTTCGGACTCCCAGTCGCCCTTGCTGGTTCCCAGGCCGTGCCCGGCCGAGGTTCTGCCGTAGTACGGCAGGTAAAGCGATATTATCACCAGGCGGTCGACGTCGTAGATGAACACGGTGTCGTCTCCGCCGATGAGTTCCATTCCCAGGATGCGGTAAGAGTCTATGAAGAAGTCTACATTTTGCGTCCCGTATTGGGTATCGATGTCCATGCTGAAGCCATAATCCCAATCGGGCGCTCCGAGTATGCCCTGGTGCACGTCGCGTTTGGTGCCGCTGGTGTAACCGTCTCCGCATTCGATCGACGTGCCTCCGAAAATCAGTCTTCCACCGGACGGGTCGATCGTCCCGTCGGGCGGGTGCGGGTAGGAGCGCGTGACGGTCATGAAGGCGGCCTGGTCCTGGCTGTTGTAACCCACGAAAAACCCCTGGCCGAAGTAGTACTCCATCTTGCCGCCCGGGTACTGTCCGTAGGGAGGAACCACTCCGGAACGATCGGGGCTCGCAAAACGGCCCACGGCGTGCACCTCGCTCAGGGTCGAGCCGACTCCCAGACCCTCGATCGTGCTGGCGTTGAGACCGGCCCCGGCCGCGATCGATATGATGTGATCTTCGTTGTCGAACTGCTGGTTCGGCGAGGCGTTGGAATCGATCCCGGTCACCGACATACTCTGGTTTATGAACGCGAGAGTATAGCTGGCCGAGTCGACGGTCGTCCCCTGCTCTCCCAACTCGGTGCGCACCTGGCCCAGAGTGAAGAACGTATTGCGGTTCTGACTTACCTGAACAGGCCCGATGCCGGTTCCGGGTGTGATTATCCATTGCGGCCCTGGGTCGCCGCCCGGGTCACTTCCCTGGTCACTTCCCGGATCGCCGCCCGGATCGCCGCCCGGATCGCCGCCCGGGTCGCCGCCTGGATCGCCCAGCTGATCTCCGCCGGGGTCGCCGCCGGGATCGCCGGCGTCGGGCCCGCCCTCGTGCGCTTCATGGCAAACCCCGTCCGAACAGACGAAGCCGGGACTGCAGTCGTCGTTCGTCACACAGGCTGTCGAGCCATCGCTCGAGCAACCGGCCCAGGCGGACAAGGCAACCAGGCCGAATGCCGCCAAGAAAAGGAAATTTGTCTTTTTCATACCTTCGAGACTACCACAAGAGGCCGCTTTTGATCGCAACTTTTTCATTTCCAATATGCTAGTATAAAAGTTAGAAATATCAATAACACCAAAGGAAGGAGGATTCGCTTGTTCAGGGAGGCAGTAGGCGATCTCAACCGGCTGAGACAGATTGTTACAATAGTCGTCAAGCACGGTTTCGGAGATCTCTTCTACCGGGCGCGAATCTTCGAACGGCTTAAGATTCGCAAGCCGCAGACCGAGAATGACAGGATCAAGGCGCCGGCCGAGCGTTTCACTCGCATGCTGACCGAGTTGGGTCCGACTTTCATCAAGATGGGCCAGTTGCTCTCGACCCGGCCCGACCTTCTGCCGGAGGAATACATTCAGGCTCTGGCCACCCTGCAGGACAATGCCCCACCCTTCGCCTTTCAGGAGGTCGTGCGTATCATAAGGGAAGACCTGGGGGCGGATCCCGAAGAGCTGTTTGCCTCGATCGATCCCGTGCCGCTGGCCTCGGCCTCGATCGCCCAGGTGCACCTGGCCACCACCAAGGACGGGCGCGAGGTCGTCGTCAAAGTCAAGCGCCCGGAAATCGAACAGAACGTCCGCGGCTCGCTGGACGTTCTTTACTACCTGGCGCACCTGGTTGAGGCCGTGGTCGAGGAGAGCGCGCTGTACGAACCGGCCGAGGTTGTGCGCCAGTTCGATCGTGCAATCGGGTTCGAGATGGATCTCGCGCGCGAGGCGCAAAACCTGCGGGCCTTCGCCAAGAGTTTCGCGCAACGTACCACGATGGTCATTCCCGAGCCGATCGACGATCTGTGCGGCCCCAGTGTCTTGACCATGACGCGCCTTACGGGAAAGCGCGTGACCGAACTCGAGCCGGGCTGCGAACTTGCCCGGCGAGCGGCCATGAACCTGATCGAGGGGTTTTACCAGCAGGCTTTCGAGGACGGTTTCTTTCACGCCGATCCGCACCCCGGCAACCTGATAGTCATGGAAGACGGGCGGGTGGGACTGATCGACTTCGGCCAGGTGGGACACCTCTCGCGTGGCCAGCGTTCGACGCTGACGCTACTGGGACTCGGCATCGTGCTCAAGGATGCAGACACGGTTTCACGAATCGTCTACCGGGTCGGCTCGCAGCGCAGCCGGGCGGATCTGGGCAGGCTGAAAGAAGACATTCGTGAGACGCTCGAAGAAGGCCTGGAAGAGAAATTGGGTCAGATAGATTCGAGCCAGGTCCTTGGCCGCTTGCTGGATCTCTCGACCCGCCACCAGGTGCGCATCCCTCCCGAGTTCACCCTGGCTGTCAAGGCAATGGTCACGGTCGAGGGTATCGTCCGCGAGCTCTACCCGGAAATGGAGCCCGGCCAGGTGGCGGCGCCCTATGTCAAGAAGTTGCTTGCCGAACACTACTCCTTGGACGACCTGCGCGGCGGCGCGGGCCGTGCTCTTTTGCAGCTTTCGAACCTGCTGAACGAGGTACCCCAACAGGTCTCCCAGATCCTGATGGACCTCGAGGGAGGGCGACTGGCTGTGCAGGTTCGCGACCCTGAGAGCGCCATGTTGCGCAGAACCTTGCGCGGCGCCGGAATCGATCTTTTCTGGGGGCTGGTCGCCGCCGGCTTGTTGATCGGGGCCTTGCCCGCGGTACTGGCACCCGATCCTGCTCCGGTCGGAGCAATCATCTGTCTTTTGGGCTCGGGGCTGATTGCCACAATAGTAACCTTGCGCTACTTCCTGGCCCCGGCCATGAGAAAGATGCGCATCAGGCCCTGGCTGGAGCGACGCTGGGGGGACCTCGAACGCCGCCGGAAATAATGAAAATTATTTGGGCTGATCGAGACCCAGGGACTTCAGACGTTTTATGGCCCGCCGGATGTTTTCCTTGGCGCCCCAGTTGTAAGGATCGTAGCGCGCAGCCATCTCCCAGAACTTGACCGCTTTTTGCAGATGCTCGCGGGCCGCAGCGGTATCCTTGTTTCTGGCCGCCAACAATCCCAGCGTGCCGTGTCCCACGCCCAGCTTGTAGAGAACTTCTACCTTGTGAGAATCCATCTGCAGGGCTGACGCGTATTTGGCAACCGCCGGGGCATAAGCCTTGGCCGCAAAAAGCTTATCGGCCTTGTTGATCAAGGCGGCGACCTCTTTGCCTTGCGCACTTTCAATGCGACGCCCCACCGGTATCAGTCTGGGAATCTCACCCGGGGCCGAGACGGTCTTCTCGGCGGTTGCCTTGGACGGCTTGGCCTGCTTGTCGCGCTTGATAACCACCCGCGAATAACCGGTGCGCTGATCTTCTTTTTGTGGAGCGGCATCGCCGCCCGACGGGGCCAAGGCCTCTTTTAAGGTCACACCCCCGACCCTCTTCAGAGGCATATCGTCTACCAGCATGCGGTCTGCTCCCCGGATCTCGCCCGAGAACGGTCTCAGGAACTCGAACTCGGCCATACCCTCTTCGCGAACGAACAGCTTGCCCGATATCTTGTTTGCGGCAAGCTCTCCCTTGTACATGTGCTCGAGCTTGTATCGCTTTCCTTCGAACTCGGGGTGCAGGACGCGATAGAAAGTTATCGCCTGTCCTGCCTGCTCGACCTTGAAGCTCGTATCCCCTGCGTTTAAAGCCTGGTAAGACCAGTCACCGGAGAAAGTCCCGCCGGCCACGGCCCGGGGAACACCGGCCAGCGTAAAAAGGGCGAAAACATAACTTAAGAGCTTTGTCATCTGTACCCCCTTGGGTATAGAAGTCTTCAAAGACGGTAACATTTCGTGCGACCCGTGCCAATTCCTGGTGCAGGCAGACAGTATTTGTTACTCTACTATCCGACGCCTCGGAAGTGGAGAATATTCGATGAGCTCTCTTTTTGAAAACAGGTTCGCCTGGGGGACGGTCGCAATTATCTTTGCCTTGCTGTTCGGCTGTGCCGCAAACCAGGGGTGCCGCGAAAGGGCGAGCCTGCCGCCCGCCGTTGTCTTCGAGGGCCACAACGGCAAGGCCACGCGCGTCAGCGTCGAAGTAGTTTCCAACGACGAGGATCGGGCGCGTGGATTGATGTTTCGCAGGAAGCTCGGACCCGAGGCGGGTATGCTTTTTGTTTACCAGTTCGAGGACAATCACGCTTTCTGGATGAAGAACACCTATATTCCACTGGACATGATCTTTATCGGCGCCAACATGCGCGTCGTGGGTCTGGCCAGTAACACCCAGCCGATGTCCTTGAAACGCATCCAGGTCGAGATGCCGTCTATGTACATTCTCGAAGTGAACGCCGGCTTCGCCAAGACTCATGGAATAGAAGAGGGTACGCTTGTTCGGCTCGAGGGGATAGAGACCGGCAACTGAAGGGGGAATCGGGCGTGTCTAGGCGTAAATGGATTGCGATCGCCGGGTTGGCGCTCGGCCTGCCCTACCTGGCACTGGGGACGCTGGTCGTCCTGCGTAGCTCCCACTGGGCCGATCCATGCCGGGCCGCCCGCGACTTCCTGGATGCCTTGCGCAAACGCGATGCTGTCGGCATCTACTTGTACGCCGACATGCTCGGCCCCCGACTTTCCGGAATGATGGAAAAAAGCAACCTCTCCAGCGACGAGAAGAAAAATCTGTGGGCCAAGGATTTCGGCCGCTGGCGGGAAGAGTTCGAGAAGGGTTCCAAGTCCATGGACTCGCTCAGGCTGGAGCGCGCGCTGATTTCCCCGGAGGTCAGCATTTCCAGGTTGCATCCCGACGACTATCGGGCCGAGGTTCGCAGCGGTGAAGATCTCAACTTGGTCACTTACCAAGACGTGCCGGGAGAGTTCTACCATTGCTACTTCCGGCTTGAGTTTCCCTCCGCCGAACGAGCCCCTGCGGTCGAGCTGTTTCAGAACATTCTGACGGCCCGGCAGAGAAGCATCAAATCGGTTGTCGTTCGGGTCGAGGTCAAGCGCCGTCCGGAAATCGGGACCATCGAATCAGAGCTACTCAAGTGGACCTGGCTCGACAAGATCAGCTGGCTCTACCCAACGGGACTGTTCAGCGCGCAAAGCGACCCGGCCAAGCTCTGGAGTGCTTATTTGAGCTTCAATATCGACAAGATGACTCTGGAAACGTTCTGAACTCCGGACTGTATCACGAGGAATCTTCACGACCCATCAGTTTACCAAACAGCAGGTCTCCCAGAGACTCGCGCATCAGACCCTCGACCATCTGTTCGAACTCACCACGCTGATTGTCATCGTTGTAGATAAAACGGATACCCATGCCCAGTTCTTCGATCTCCGGGTGCGCTTTCTCTTCCTGACCGTTTATCCAGATTACCGTACCCTTGATCTCGACCGGTTCGGCCAGAGCGGGAATGACCAACCTGAACAGAAAGGCCGTGCCCACCGGCAGAGGTCTGTCGGTCTTGATGAAGGTACCGCCCTTGGAGATGTTCTTGGTGTAGTCGGCGAAGAAGGTGTTCATCTTCTTGTATTCCACCTTCAACTCTATGGGCGCTCGTATATGTTCGCGTTTTTCCTGGCCGATTTCGTCGCTCATCGAAACACCCGTACAATTGGAGACAAGGTCCGGTTTCACATCGTAGCTCGACCGGGGACGGCCGTCAATTTTTTGCGGCCCTTGTAGTTCGAGGGTTGCGGTGCTAGAGAAGACACATGCAGGCCGCTGAAACGAAGCTTCCCGCGCCGGCGCCCAGTCCTCGTCCAGGCTTCAGCCTTCCCGGGCCTTCCTTCTGGATCGCCGCTGGACTGCTGGCGGCATTCTCAGCCGTATTGGCATTCATTCCGCTGTTCAATGTTCTGGGCTACGAGTTCTGCGCCGCAATATCGGCCCTGGTCTCTGCGACCGCCGGACCGGTGGCCATAGGAGTAGCGCGCAGGCGCCCAGCCGTATTTTCAAGCGGCACTCGCCCGGGAAGCGTAGCAGCCGGTCTGTGCGTTCGGGCTATCTTCCACAATCTGGCGACACTAATCGCACCACTGGCCATCATTTTACTCAATGCCTTGCGGGTAACCAACTGCAACCTGGCAATCGGGTTCTTGTTCTATTTGCTCCTGCCAACGGCAACAGCGATGGTCTGTTCAATCTGGGGAACCGCCATCGGCCTGGGTGTGCGCTGGCGCTTCGCCGGCGGCGCCGTCTATGCGCTGGTCTGGCTGGCAGTGGCGGTTTACAACGTCTGGGAATTCTGGGGCGGGCCGCAGATGGACTCTTTCAACCAGATCGTCGGCTGGCTATCCGGGCCTATATTCGAGGAGGTTATCGAGCCCGGAAGCGCACTGGTCTGGTCGCGTATTTTCGGGTTGGTCTGGGCGCTCGTCTTGCTCTCGCTGGTGACAGCCTTTTTCGATCCAAACCTCAATCGCTCACGACCGGGCGTCTTTTTTCGCTACCGCAGGGTAGTCTACTTTTTTATCTCCATTTTGTTAGTCGGCCTGGGCCTCAAGCTGAGCGACACACGACTGGGGTTCGGGCGATCGTTGTCGGCGGTCAAGGCGGTCTTGAGCGATGTCGAGTTGACTCCACATTTTGCAATTCACCACCCACCCGGCATGACTGACCAGGAGACGCGTCTGCTGGCCGAGGATCACGAGTTTCGCTTCCGGCAAATCGCCTCGGTGTTCGGACAACCTGATCTTCCGCGTATTGACAGCTACGTTTTTCCCTCGGCCTCTTCCAAGCGCAAGCTCACCGGAGCGGGCCGTACTCAGTACGCCAAACCCTGGCAAGTAGCCATGTTCCTGAATGCCGAACCGTTTCCCCACCCCGTGCTGAAGCACGAACTCGTGCATGTGATGGCGGGGGAATTCGGCTCATGGCCATTCAGAGCCTCGGCCCGGGCGTTTTTCTGGCAAAACGTAGGACTGATCGAAGGCCTGGCCGTGGCCGTGGACTGGCCGTCCGAAAAATACGATCCGCACACCTGGAGTGCGGCTTTAATAAAGACCAAACTGGCTCCGGATATCAATTCGCTTTTCGATCCAATAGGTTTCTGGACAGAGGCCTCACGGCGCTCATACACATTGGCCGGCTCTTTCGTGCGCTACCTGCTGGATCACTACGAATTCACGATGTTCAAACAAGCCTATGGAGCCGGCTGCCTGGACGAGATCTATGGAAAACCGGCCAGGCGACTGATCGGCGAGTGGCTCAAGTTCCTGGACGAGCGCGAGCTGGCTCCGGCTATCGTCGAAGTCGCTCGTCTGCGCTTTGAGCGCCCAAGCGTTTTTTCACGCAAGTGTGCCCACGAGATCTCCGCGTTGAGATCCACTATCGCGGTCGAATTCGGAAGAAAAAACTACCCGCAGGCCAAAAGCGCGATCGAAAAAATGCTCGTTCACCTTCCCGGTGATCCGACCGGACTTCAGATGATGGCCGAGATTCACCTGCGACAGAAGAACTACACAGCGGCAATCGGCATACTCGAAAAGCTCGCCGAGCGGGAAGATCTTCCTCGCACCAGGCAAATTGCCGTAGGCGGCCGTCTGGGGGACGTTTTGTTCGAAGCCGGCCGCGGATCGGAGTCATCAGGACACTGGAAAGCGGTACTGGACGCCCACCTGAGCGACGACAGCGACCGGCTGGCGGCGATCAAGATCGCGGCCCTCGATCACGGGCAGGCCGGCAAGAAGGTTATTGGCTTCCTGGAAGCCGGCAAGCTGGACATCGCCGGCATGCTCGATCTGCGCGAGGCGGCGGCGCTGGATCCCGGTTGGGGCGCAGCCTGGTACCTGATAGGCAGGCAACTTTTCAACCGGGGAATGTTCGAAAAGTGCCTGGCTTACCTCGAGCGGGCTGGAGAACATGGTCTTTCCCACCCGGCCCTGGCGGCGGAGAACATGCGCCTGCTGGTCTTGGCTTACTACCGTCTCGGAAAGCTGAAAAAAGCGGGCGCCACGCTTGCGGTGCTATCGCAGTTCCCTCGTCACCAGGGGGAACTGCTGCGGGTGCAAGATTGGCTTTCCAGAATAGCCTTCGATTTAAAACCCGTCGAGCATTCCTAATCTCAAAGCACACATGTCAGGATCGGCACTCTGGCCGGGCGAGCCGAGTGAGGGCATGCTTGACCAATCCCTTAGAGTGTACTAACATGGTGTATGTGTAACTGGAGTGTGTAACATGGCCAGCCGGATACAGGTCGTCCTGAACGAAGAGGATCGTGAGCATTTCCGCGAGGCCGCCAGGCGGGAGGGTCTGTCGCTCAGCGCCTGGATGCGCAAGGCGGCGATCGAGCGGATCGAGCGCCGGCGGGAGAAGCGAGAGTTCGAAGACGCCGAGCAGCTGGCGGCGTTTTTCGCCGGATGCGATCGGCTCGAGGTCGAGACGGAGCCGAGCTGGTCCGAACACCGCCGGGTCATCGAGCGATCCATCCGGAACGGAGGCTCCGACACGTGATCTTCGTCGACACCAACGTCATCATGTACGCAGTCGGCGGACCTCATCCTCTGAAGAAAAAGGCCCGGGCATTCTTCACAAGCATTGTCTCGGGCAAAGAGAACCAGGCCTGCACCTCGGCCGAGGTGCTGCAGGAACTGCTGCACGCCTACCTGCCGGTGCACCGCAACCACACCTTGCAAGCGGCGTTCGAGCTGGTCGAGGGTTGCATCGGTGACGTCTGGCCGGTGGAACCCGCGGACGTCTTCCTGGCCCGTGAACTCTCCGGGCGCTATACGGAGTTGGGAGCGCGCGATCTCATCCACCTGGCCTGTTGCCGGCGGCGCTCGGCGCGCCGCATGATCACCTTCGACCGTGGCCTGGCTGCGGCTTTCAACAATTGATGACACAAGTCCTGGAGGAACAAGCTCTCCATTGGCTGGATGCAACTCGTCTCAGCGCCTGTGAATCACGTACACCTCGGGAAAGAAGCTGGCCCGGTTCGGACCGGTGAACTCCCGGGTGGTGACGCCCCTGAGCGTCCCGTCGGTGCTCAGGAACCAGAAAGTGTACGACTCGCCGCCCTTTTCGACGCGGTTGATCGAGATGACCGTCCCCCACTCCACGGGCACCGTCTGGGCAAACTCCAAAGGTTCCCATTTCTTGGGCGCAGTCTTGATGTCTTCGGGCGGCGCCGGAACGTCGTCGCTTTCAGCCGCCAGGACCTCGACTCCGATCTGCAAACAGACAGCCAGAAAGGCTCCGGCAATCACGGCCGTTAGTATCTTTGTTTTCTTGCCCATCGAAGTTCCTCCTGAGCGGTATTGAAATGGCGGCAAATGATATTCCAGCCGGGTCCGCGTTTCAACACCAGTGACCCGAAACACTTGACTACTTCATCGAAACCTTGGATCTTCCTGCTGTATTCATGTCTCCGGGATCGGAGCCAGGAGAGCTGCAATATGGGCAGCGATGAAAGCCGCCAAGTGAAGACTGTTTTACAGCCTCTGGCCATGCACGATCAGTACGGCCCGTTCCTGCGTTCGTTCTTTGCCCGCTATTTCAACCCGATTCGGTTCCCCGAACAGGCCATCGAACGCATTCGCGAGCTTGCCGCCAAGGGTGATATCATCTACCTGTCCCGCTCGGCCAACCTGCTCCACTTTTTGTACCTGAACTACATTTGCAACCGCAACGGGTTGCCGCTGGCAAGCTTCGTCAACGGTGTCGACCCGACTCTTTTGCAGCCCATCGGTCGACTGCTCGAACGTATGCGCACCCTGGGCGACGAAAGCGAAAAAGATCTCGATGAGGACGGCGAACACCTTTCGCGGAAACAACTTACAGCCGTGCTCAGGCGGCACGGCACCGCCATGCTGTTTCTCGACCGACCGGCAACCATTACCAGCCCGGAGCAAGACGGCGACGAGAAACTGCTCGAAACTCTGGTCTCGGCCCAGCAGACACAGGAGCGACCCATCTATCTCGTTCCAAATCTGGTGTTCTGGAACATCCACCCGGAAAAGGAATCCAAGGTTCTGACCGACGCCGTTTTCGGAATGCAGGAATCTCCAGGATTCCTGCGCTCGTTGTTCGTCTTGCTCAGCAACTTCCGCAATACATTCGTCAAAGTGGCCGAACCGATCAACTTGAAAGATTTCCTTGCCGAGCAGCCCACCGCGAATATCGCAAAGCAAACCGAAGCCTTGCGACTGCGGCTCGATCGGGACCTGTCACTCGAGGTTTTCGACGTTACCGGCCCCAGGATCCGCCCCCCGGCGGAGTTTAAAAAAATCATTCTCCAGGATCCGAAGATCGAAGAAGAGATAGCCGCTCAGGGCGATGGCGACAGTGCCAGGGCCGAGGCCTTGCGCAAGAAAGCATATGATCTCCTGGACGAGATCGCGGCCGAGCCCAGGATCCGCTGGCCGATCATGTTCGACAAGGCGCTGAACTTCATCTGGCGGCGCATGTACGAAGGCATAGTGGTCAACGAGGATGACTTCGAGAAAATCCGGGCCGCGGTGCGTAAATCGCCTGTTATCTTCTGTCCCAGCCACAAGAGCCACGTCGACTACCTGATTCTCAGCCAGTTGTGTCTCAAGTATGCCATTCCCATGCCGCATATCGCGGCGGGCATCAACCTGACTTTTTGGCCGATGGGTCCGATTTTTCGGCATTCGGGCGCTTTCTTCCTGCGGCGCTCGTTCAAGGGAGACAAACTCTACCCGACGGTTTTCAGGACTTACCTTCGCTATGTAATGGCAGAAGGATTCCCGATCGAGTTCTTCATCGAGGGCACTCGCAGCCGCACCGGCAAGCTGCTCAGCCCACGATTCGGCATCCTTTCCTGGCTGATCGAGGCTTTCCAGGAAGGAGCCAGCAACGATATCCAGTTCATCCCGATCTCGATCGACTACGAGAAGATCGTCGAGAGCGGATCCTACGTTAAAGAACTCTCCGGCGCGGATAAAGAGAAAGAAGATGTCGCCAGCCTGGTAAAGTCATCCAGTCACCTCAAGTCCAAGTACGGCAAGATCTACGTGCAAGTGGCCGATCCCATATCTCTGGTCGAGCACATGCGTCGGCGCGGACTGGTCGCCGAATCGATGAGTGAAGAAGAACACCGCTCACTGGTGCAGGAAATAGCCTTCCGAGTCCTGTACCGCATCAACCAGGTTCACACGGTTACGCCGTCGGCGCTTCTGGCCTTCGCGCTTCTGACCCACCGCCGGCGAGGCATGAGCCAGGGCGATCTAGAGGAACGCGCCCACTGGGTGGCCGACTGGATCCGGACCAGCGGTCACCAGCGCTTTTCGACGACGCTCGATGATTTTCCGCGCGGCCTGGCGGAATCGGCTGCCCGCTTCGCCCGCGACGGATTGATCTCGATGCGTCACACCGGCCAGGAGTTGATCTACTCGACGGTCGAACGCAAGCGACTGGCCCTCGACTACTATCGCAACAACATCATCCATCATTTCGTGCCGGCCAGCATCTTTACAATGGCGCTAGAGTCGTTCTCGGTGGAAGCGGTTCCCTTCGATGCGCTGGCACCGCGCATCCGGGAACTCTCGCGCTTGTTCAAGTTCGAGTTCCTATTCCGTTCAGAACGGGATTTCGAGGATGTGGTGCGCGGCGCATTGGCCGAACTCGAGCGCGAGGGAGCGGTGCGTGAAGAGAACGGTTTCGTGGTAAAACCGGCCGAAGCCAAAGACAAGCGCGCCATCTTCAAGGCCGTAATCGAACACTACATCGAGAGCTACGCGCTGGCGGCCGGCAGCCTCTCGAATCTGCTTGCGGGCCCTCAACCGCAAAAAGACTTCCTTTCCCGCACCTTGAGCGTCGGCCGACGCCTGTTCGCCCGGGGTGAGATTGAGTTGTTCGAGTCTATCAACCGTGAAGCCATCAAGAACGCCATACTGGCTTTCGCCGATCGCGGGGTGCTCAAGCCCGGCCCCGCGGAAGGCCGCCGGGGCCCGCGCCTGGAACTCCTTCCTCCATACGACAGCCAGGAAAAGATCGACGAGCTGGCCGCGTCGATCAAGCGTTACCTCGGCAACGAATCATGAGCATCGCCTAAGCAAGGTGGAAATCGCCGAAGCTTTTCAATCTTCAGAACCTGTGGGCCGGGCTGGCTGTTCACCAAGCTCCGGTCAAGATGAATCCCGCCCAGTAGGCCGGGTGTGGGAAGTAGCGGCGGACAACCTGCTGGGCGCGGTAGAGGGCTTCAAGAGCGGTCTGGGTCCTGAGGTTGCGGTAGAAACGTTTCATCAGCATGGCGCTTGCCACGTCTGAGACACGCCACAACGAGGCCAGAACTTTCTGCGCACCGGCGGCCAGAAAGGCCCGGACCAGCCCGACTATCTCGTCCCCGGCGCTTATCTTGCCGAGCGCCGTTCGGCAAGCCGAAAGCACGACCAACCTGGCCGACAGCGACATCGAAAGCACTTCGCGAGCCGTTAGGCGGCCGTCCTGGTCCTGGCCCGGCGCCAGAAGAAGCGCGCTCGACAGGGGATTGGCTGGACGGTAATCGCCGTGACATGCCAGGTGGACTATCTCGCTGGTAGGCGCGGTGCTGCGCAGTTCGGCCTCGGTCGCGGCCTGGCCGACGAATACTCGGCCGCCCGAGCGCTCGAAGGCCACTGCCCGGGCTTCCTTGGCGGCGAAAGGCAGATCGTCGGGCAGGCCCGGCAAGGCCGGATCTCCAAACGCCACCAGTGAACCTGCGGGTCCCATCTTGTCCTGCGCGCTCTCGATCAGAAGTCGCAAGACGCTGGCCGACGGGCTTTCGAACAGGCGCACCCGATCGGCGAAATAGCTCGTCTTGTCCGGTTTCAAGGCCGCGAAGGGCAAGTAGTTGAGCGAATCGTGCGGCAGTATGCCGACGACGTTTATCCCCTCCAACTCGTTTTCCAACGGCCGCACCAGCAAGTCGTACAGATCGCCAAGCTCGTCGTCAACCGGCGAGAAACCCTCCATCAGCCGTCGTAATCTGGCAACCCGCTCCGCCAGCCGAGTCCTGGAGATGTCGATTTGCCGAGTGACTATCCGATCAGATCGGATCAACCATACAAGCGTGTCCTTTTCGGTCACATAGTACGAAAGCAGTGCCACGCTTTTCGGCAGCATGGAGCGCACCTCGTCCGCACCCGCCGTCTCGACGCGCACGAAGTCGACCAGACCCGGGTCATGTCTCCGCAGCCGTGCCAGCGCCTGATCGAATTCGCGCTGGGCCTCGGCCTGATCACCCAGTGCCTTCGCCTCTCGATCGCCTTTCAAGCGGCGTACATCCTCGTCCAGGCGGGCAAGCCGGTCCTGGCGCTTCCTGACCTCGGCCAGCAGTTCTCTCGCAGTCGGCCGGCCCACGGCAATGCGCCTGTTCGACAGCAGGTCGAGAAACTCCCTGGCACGAGAGCGCTCCGAGTAGGCAAAGGCATCCACGACCTCTCCCCTTTCGAGAAGCAAGTGGATCATATCGCTGTAGAGTGCGTACTTGTCGTCGAGAAAGCCGCTGCGTATGCGCTCTATCTTCAAACTGGCGCGCATCTTCTCGACCAGCGCTATCGATCCCGCGAAATGAAGCCTGGCCCGGTCGAGATCGCCTCGCCGCCGGGCGATCTCCCCCATGGTTCGCAAGGCCCGCCAGACGACTTCTTTCAGTCCCAACCTATCGGCTAAATCGTGAGCCGCCTTGGCATGATCGAGAGCCAAAGCGAGTTTTTCCTCGAGTATCTCGAGGCGGGCCAAGCCATACAGGATCTTAACTTCGTTGAACCTGTCGCCGATCTTACGCGTCAGCTCGAGAGCCCGGGACAGGTGTCGGCCGGCCGGATCCAGTCGCCCCAGCATCTGCTCGACGATCCCGATGTTCCGGAAATCATATGCCAGACCGAGAGGACTCTTCAGGCTGGTGTCGATCTCCATGGCTTTCTTGAACAGGGTCAGCGCCTTTTGATACATGCCCTTCTCGCGGAATACGATGCCCAGATTGTTGAGCTGAACGGCTTCCTCGTCGGGCAACTCGGCCTTGCGTGCCCTTTCGAGCGACTCGCTAAGCGCCTTGGCGGCAGAGTCCAGATCGCCCATGCTCATCGCGATCAGTCCGCCCAGCGAACGCGCCATGATTCCCAAGCGCACGTCTGTGCCGGATTCCGTAAGGCGCAGCGCCCGCCGCTTGGCCTCGGTGGCACGGCTGTACTCACCCAGATACCACAGGCCCTTGGCCTGCTCGAGAAGCGCTTCCGCCTGTCCGCGTTCATCCGAAAGTTTCCGGTAAGCACTCCCGGCTGACCTAGCCAATCCGAGCGCCTCCTCGTAGGCGCCGGCAGCCAGTTCCGTGCGCGCCAGATCGAGAAGCACCGACGCCTCGACCTCCTTGCGACCCGCCTTTGCAGCCATGCCACGCGCTTGGGCAAACCAATCTCTGGCGGTGGCCGCCATGTTGAGCCGCTTGAGATATATGCTGCCTGCAAACCTCGTCATTCGCAGCGCTTGTTGCTCATTTTTCTGGGCTTCGAATCTTTTCAACGCATTCCTGGCCGCATTCAGCGACTTCTCGTAGTCGGCCGAGGCATCCAGCGCCAGCGCCAAGGTAGCAGTCGCCTGGGCCGCGTCGGCCGGAGATTTGGCCGCGTCGAAGTCGGCCACCGCCTTCGAAAGCCATCCAACCGCTTCCTGGTGCTTACCGGCGCGCGACTCTATGACCCCGATGAACTGCTCGGCGCGAGCGACGAGCAACTTGTCGCCAGACGACCGCGCCTGTTCGAGAATGTTTCGCTCGTGCTCGATAGCCAGGTCGAAGCGGGAGAGATTGAATGCGCTGGTTACGATGCCCTTTTCGACGACAGGCATGACGTTCTTCTGTTTCAGATACCCGGCCAGCGTGCGCACTTCTAGAAAAGCTGACAACGATTGGGCCCATTCCTTTTTCCGGTAAGCGCTCATGGCCTCCTGGATCGCCCCGGCCAGGGCCGACTCAGCGCAACGTTTACGCCCGGCGGCCTCCAATCCAGGATCACCCCAGAGTTGCAGGGCGATTAAATCGCGCCATGCCGAAGCCGGCTGGTCGACTTCGTCCAGGCTCTGCGCCAAAGCGCGCGCCAAAGCACGCGCGGGGCCGTGCTCGACCAGTCCGGCCACCGTTCGCCTAAGCACCGTCGCCGGAAGACCCCCATTTGCGGCGCCGGGATCGATCAGCATGGCGGGCACCCGGGCACCGAACATGGCTTGTTCAAGGCCCGATCCTACTTGCCCGATTCCAAGGTCCAGCCCCTTTCCGGTCATGACCCACAAACCGGTTCTGCTTCGATGCGAAGCCAACCCACCTAATGAGAGGCCGCCCAGCGAGCCGATTTCGGCGTCCGGATCCAAGCTCGACAAAAGCGGACGCAGCGGGTCGATCGTCGCCGGAACCGACCAAACCACTAGACCGCAATCACCCGCTGACTCGACCGCTTTTCCGACCCGGGGTTCGAACTCGAGCGATCCAAAAATCTTTTCGATCTGCTTGCCGATCTCCTCGCTTAGGCGGCCCTTGGCGCCGATCCACATGGCGCGCCGGAAATTAAAGTTGCGCATAGTGCGCAGCACTTGCAGGCTGGATGCCATGTAAAGGTGAGAGACCGGAAGACCGGCGGCCAGTGTCTTGCCCGAGTAGATCAACCATTCCAACGGCAGCTTGAGATCGTTGCTCACTACAATCAGACATTCGATCTTACCAAGCCTCTTGCCAAGCGGTTCAATGATCCACTTGCTCAGACGCCCACGGGCCTCGGCGGCTCTTGCCGAATCCGAGCCCTCGATGGCCGCCACCTCCCGCTGTATCTCGGCACGACCTAGCGGTAGTTTCACGAGCGAGACTCCCTGCCTGTCGATCCAGAACAGCAACAAGCTTTCTCGAAGAGCGAAGCTCTCGATGATCGCCTCACCCGGCTCCAGGATCGCCGAAAGTTTTTCGGGCTCAGCAACCTTGGCGGCAAACAACGCCCGCAGTGCCTCACTCGGCTTACCGCCGGAATCTCTAAAGCGAACCAATGAGTCCAGAGCTCGACTGACTTCGTGCTTCTTCAACTGCTTTTCTTCCTGTGTGTCGCTCGAGGTAAGTTCGATCATGGCTTTTTCGAGAATGCCTGTGCGCTTTTTCAAACCTTCCAGAAAGTCACGCTCATCCGGTTCTTGCGGCTTGAGATCTCCCGCGCGCACGCCGGCCAGGCGTCGTCTGGCAAAAAGCCGCTCGACCAAAACGAGCGCCTCTCCCGCAGAGTTTCGATCGGCCGCTTTTGAGATCAGCTGTTCGAAGAGAATCTCCCGATCTTTGGCCGCCATGATGTCCTGGTCTGTTCCGGCGATTGAAGGCGGTAGGCGCAACAAGGATTCAAGCCTAAAGCCCGGATCGGAATTGGTCGCTCCTATTCTCCATTCGATCCCGAGCAAAGCCAGGTCGGCCGCCAGCTTGCGAACGGTCTGCCTGGTTTTCCGGGCTTCATCCGTCTTTCCCAGGCGATCGAGAACCTGCGCCAGGTTCCAACCTGCGACGGCCCCGAGCCGCGCTCCGGCACGACCGGGCACCAGCAAGGCCTCTTTTTGCGCCCCTTCGAAAGCATCGGCCGAATGTTGCAAGGCCGCAACAGCGGCGCCAAGTTCATCGAGCGTTCTTGTGTATCTGTCGCTGAAGGATAACGAGCGAGTCTCTCCGGCGGGCGCACTCGTATCGGCCACGGCCGCCCAGGCGGCCCCCAGAGCGTTTTGCAGGCGCACTTTCAGGCCGGCTTTCGATTCCGTTTGCCGGGCGACGATTAAAGCCTGTCGCAACAGGTCGACGAGTTCTCTGGGATCCGCGACTACCATCCCGGCCAGCAGTAGATCCAAGCGGTTGATGATGTTGAGTGCTTGTCCGCGCGAATTGGAAATGCCTTGCGCCTGTCTCGCGGCCTTATCAAAAAGAGCGGCTGCCTTTTCCGGCTGACAAAGGTCTACGAACAACGAGCCGAGCTGATTGGTCGCCAGTGACAGGTCCAGCAGCAGGTCGAGGTTATTCTTGCGCGCCACTCGTCCCTGAAGCAGGGCCGCCTTTTTCTGCAGTGTTGCAAGCGCCCGATTCAGGTCTCCCGATTGAAGAAAAATGCGCCCCAGAAACGTGCGCACAAAATTCAACTCTCCGGCGCGGTCGAAGCCATGAGCAGCCCTGGATGCGGATCCCGCCAGGCTGATGGAAACGCTACTGTCGTCACCTTCGCCTTTGCCTGCAAACTTTTCAAACAGCTTTTCAGCCAGGATGAACTCCCGGGCGGCCTCCTTCTTCTTGCCGTCCATGTAGAGGTTATAAGCCACGTTGCGCCTGCATGATGCCAATCTCCTGTTGTCTTTGCCCAGCGCGTAAAGACCGCAGGCGCGGCTAAAGGTCTCGGCGGCCGGGCCGAACTTGCGCGCCAACTGGTAGGCGGCCGCCTGTCCGGCCACCAGCCAAGGCAAGCGTTTTTTACGGCCGAGCTTTACGGCCAACTTGCCCGCCTGCGAAAAGGAGTCGATGGCCTGGTCGAGATGATCAGACAGCAGCGCCGAGCGCGCATACTGTTCGAGAAACACGAGCTGCCGTTCCTCGTTCATGAAAGATATGTTTTTTTTCTCTCTCGAGTCATAGAAAGTATATGCTTGGCGCTGGTTACCCAGCGCGTAATGGACGTTGCCCAGGTTGAGCAGCAGATCCGCCTCGGCCCTGGGATCGCTCTTGGCGTCCAGAAGGCTCAAGGCGGCCAGGTACTCATCTGCAGCACGGTGAAGCCATTCTTCGTCAGCTTCCAACCTGGCCAATTGTTCATCGATCCAACCAAGAGTCTGCTGGGCAAATGGCGCCTGTGAATTGAGCGACAGCGAACGTTCGATCAAATCGCGCGCCTTATAAAAATTTTTCGGTGGATCATCGTATGTCAGCGCCAATCCATATAGATACAGTGAAAGAGCATCGTCCGGCCGCAGGTCGAGTGCGGCCCGATAATCCTCCACCACCTCAGCGGCCCGGCCGAGCCCGGCCATCAACTCCATCAGCCGCCGGTGCGCCACGATGTCGTCTGCTTGCTGGCTTATCAGCTTGCGATACACCTTGATGGCCATGCCGATCTCGCCCTTGTGCACGAGATCGCGCGCATGCCTGCCGGCCAGACTCTTGATTCGCCTCCTGGCAAGGCCGCGCACCCTGGGTAGCGCGGGGAAGCGCTCGAATAGCTCGTTGGCATCGTCCAAGGCCTCGGCCAGATCACCATCCGCCTCGGCCATTTTAGAAAGACTCAGAAGCGCCCGCGTGGCTATTTGCTCAACATCGCCGGAAAGCTTCGCGGCCATGCGATACGAGTTGCGGGCCAGCCTGGTGTTCTTCGCCCCAAGATGCAAGTCGGCGATTTCCAAACGAGCCAGTGCAGGTAAAACCGGCAGATTCGGCCAGGCGGCGACGATAGCCTCCAGGCGCTCGATGGGATCCTCGGCTATCAACCCCGACTGGTGCCCCCTTCGCACAAGGGCGATGGTACGCCTGGCGGCGTCCAACTGCACCTTGTGTGAGACTGCTCGCATCTCGAGTATTCGTAGATAGTTCCCAAGAGAGTCATTGTCAGCCCCCAGGGTCGCCAGGACATCGCCGGAAAGCCCGTAGGCTCGGGCAACCAGATCTTTCCGCCCTGAGGCAAGCGGTATCCGCAGCGCATCGAGCGCCTCCGAGAATCTTCCCACCCGTCGCAGGATGTCGGCGCGAACCAATTCTTTCGACTCGGGATCGGCTCCGGTGTCTTTCAGGCTTGCGATCAGGCTGGCGGCCAGTGGACGATTTTCCTCCTGCCTGGTAGGGCTCATGCCCAGCGGGAGCCTTTCTTCCATGCTGGCAGCAATGTGTCCCAGAAGAGCTTGTCCGCGAATATCGTCGCGCCTCGCCTCCCTCGCCAGACCGGCATATGCTTCGGCGGCTTGTGTATACCTGCCCCAGTCCAGAAGAGTGTCGGCCTCCTCGAGCAAGCAGCGTCTGGAGTCACTCGTCCCGGGATTTTCCACCGCCGCCCGCCGCAGAACAAATAAACGGTCGAGCTCCGAGTCGAGTTTCCCGGTCAGTTCGATGGCCGCGCCGCAACTCGACGGCGGCGCAGCGCCTGTCAGCGGTACCGACCAGATGTCGAGATCCGCCTCGTTCCTTGACGCATAGTAGACTCTATCCCCATGGACAACGGGCATTATGTCGGCCGAAGTGCCCGGCGTGAGAGGCTGCAGTTTTTCCACCCGAAGTCGTTTTCCTTCGAAGTCTGCAAAGCTCACTTTCCAGATTGACGGCCGGTCGTCGACATCGATCTTGCCGTCGGCATTTGTGTCATCCGCGAAACGCGAGAAGACCACCCATGCTTGCCCCGATCGTGTGGCCCAGGCAGCAAAACCCTCCGGTCTCCGGCAACCGGTCAGTGACTCCTCCCTTCCATCCGAGAGCCTGTGTACCCGGATACAGGCGCGGGTTGTCGATTCGTTCCTGTCCAGCGAGGTAAAAGCTAAAAAGCGTCCGTCCGCTGACGGAGCCGGATCGAATCCCGGATGCGAGCACAGACGTTCAATATTCCCGCTGACCAGATCGATTGTGAATATCGCCTCGCTGCCGTCTTTCAGCATCCGGGTGAAGGCCAATCGGCCGGCCGACAGAAAAACCGGTTGCCGGTCGGCATAGTCCCTGTTGCTAAGCCGCCTGGCTCCGGATCCGTCGAGCCTCATGATGAAAATATCGCCCTTGGCGTCCAGGCGCCGGGAAGCAAAGGCGATCGAAATTCCATCGGGCGACAGCGCCGGGTCGAAGTCGTCCGCCGAGTGATCTGTCAGCCTGCGCGGCAGACCGCCATTCGCAGGGCGAATCCATATGTCTCGGTTGCCGCCCTGGTTGGATACGTAGACCAGATCGCCCCCGGGAGTCAGGCGTGGGGACAGTTCGTCGGCCAAGTAGGTTGTGACCTGGCGTACGCCGGACGTATCGTCCGCTCCGGCCTCACGGTTTGCCGTCTGTCGCATCCCGCCTTGAGGCGAACCCAAACTCGCGCAACCAAAAGGGACGGATGTGAACAAGATCAAAAAAAGCAGAGGCAAGTGCGCGCGCTGCAACCCGTCGTGCATCGAGCCGCGGAATGGGCCTACGACAGTCGTCGGATCATACATTGAACTCGCTGATTTCCTCTTTGAGCCGGGCACTCTTCTCCGCCAGCGTCTGTGTCGCCTCGCCCATCTCCAGTGAAGCCTTGGCATGGTTCTTGGCGATCTCGCGGATCTGCTCGACGGCCCTAAGGATGCCGTCGGAAACCTTTGACTGATCGAGGATGGCCTGATTTGCGCGAGTGGTGGCTTCGTTCATCTCTGCCACCGCCGCGATGGCCTGACGGTTTTCCTGCGCCTGCTGGTTGACTATCTTTCCCAACGACTGGCTGGTCTTCAAAGTTTCCCTGAAAGCGCCCTGGAGATCGTCTCCGGCACGCGACTGCCGGGCTGCGGCCTCGGAAATGCGTCCGGCCATTTCAGCCACGTTGGCAATCTCACTGGCCACTTCCTCCGATGAGCGGGATTGACCCTCGGTGTTGCCCGCGATGGATTCGACGTTCTCGGCCGCCTTCTGAAAGCTCAGAAGAATCTGGTTCAAGGCGTCACCCGCCTGCTTGGCCAGAGAAACGCCCTCGTTGACCGTGGCCCCGCCGCCGCGCATGACCTTAATGGCTTCCTCGGAGGTTTCCTGGATATCGCTGATCATTTGTGCAATCTCACGCGTCGAGGACCCGGTTCGTTCGGCCAGTGAGCGGATCTCATCGGCCACGACTGCGAATCCACGCCCGTGTTCTCCGGCCTGGGCCGCAATGATTGCAGCGTTCAAGGCCAGCAGGTTGGTCTGGTCGGCAATCTCGTCAATCACACCCAGGATGCTGCCGATGGCTTCGATCCGGTTTCCCAAGCCCACGATCACGCTCGATGCATCGCGATTGGAACTGACGATACGATCCATGCCCTCGATCGTGCGACGCACGGCCACTGCACCTTCCTGGGCGACCTCGATGGCTTTTCGGGCTATCTGGGCGGTATCGGCGGCGCTCTTGGAGACCTCGGAGATCGAGCGATCCATTTGCGCCATCGACATTGCCGAACGTTCGGCGCCCTGACTCAGTTCTTTAATATTGCTTGTCACTTCGTTGACCGATGATCCCATCGTTTTGACGATCTCTCCCGTCCGTTCGACCGTCTCCTGCAATCCGAGCGTCTCGGCCAACATCAGGTTGAAACTCTCACCGACTTTCCTGGCCGCCTCGGAAGTCTCCTGGGATGACTGGGCCAGTGCTTGCAAGTTGTCTGAGGCCGACTGGATGTTGGCGTTCATGTCCTTGATCGAATCGGATGTCTCGTGAACCGACTGCGACTGGACTTCGGCGCCGGTGGAAATAGCCGAAGCCTTGACCAGTAGCTGGTTGCAAGTAGAGGCAATCTGGCTTGCCAACTCGGCGACGTCGCGTACCATCTGCCTCAGGTTATCAACCATCATGTGCAGGCTGTCGCCGAGAATTCCGATCTCATCGTCGCTGATAACCCTTATCTCGTGTGAAAGCTCACCGCGCGCCACGTCCCTGGTCAGTGCCGCCATGCGCTTGATCAAAGCGCCTATATTGTCGGCGAAAAAGTATCCGACCACGGCGGCAATCAGCATGGAACAAAGCGTGGTCACAAGGATCAGAAACAACAGGTCGCGAGTTGTCTGGCTGAGCAACTCGGCCTGAATCGGCGCAATCGAAACCCAGTTGCCGTCCTTCGAAAAGGCGTAGGAATAAACCCGCCCCGACGAAGGATCTTCGAGCGTGCCAACCTTTCGATTTTTACCGGCCTCGATTACATTCTTGAAAACGTCGGGAGGAAGAGGCTTGGCCTGAGCGGAGCGATAGAAATCGCCTTTCGGCTTGCCGAAATGAATGTATGATCCCGGGCCCAGCTTTTCGGCCTCATCGGACAGGTAGTTCTCGATCTCGACCCTTCCAAGGCCAGACAAGATCAACGAGCCGACATCGTTGTTTACATAGACCAGTTTCTCCGCCAAATTGCGGCCCATTTCACCGCCCAGCAGACGGTTGGCGGTGAAGAAGCTCATGCTGCCCACCATCAACGTTGGAACCGATGCCAGCGAAAACCCGAGTATCACGAGCTTCAGTTTCAGCGAAATGACCCGACCGCCAAGAACTCCTTCCTGACGGTGACTGGCGACGATTTCCTGTAAACCGGCTATCCATTTTTGGGTCAGTAGAAAAAGGATCGATGCCAGGAAGAGGGCGTCAAACAACCCGAGCATCAAAAAGTAAAGATGGTGGGTTTGCAGGACAGCGGCAACCAGAAGCATCATGGCCACCGGCCCGATCAATCCCGCCAAGCCGGCCTTCAAGTGCAGATTTCTGGCGGTACGGGCCGAACGTTCGAGGTCAGCATCGCTGACCTGGCGGCCATCCGCGCATGAAGATATGAAACTAAGCAGAGGACGCAGGGCAACCCGCAACAGGAAGATACACGCGCCGCAAAAGACGGCTGCGCCGGCCCAGAGCGTTACACCAAAAGCAACTTCTTGTTCGGCGTCTAGAGGAAAGATGAAACGAGTAAAAATGTACGAGAAAACCGTGATGAAAATCCAGAGGCCCGACACCCAGATGGTGAGTTTGGCAGGCAGGCGACTTCCAGCGTTTTCCTGCGGCACTATCTAACCTCCTCGATTCTCTAGCAGGCGAATCACCCGATTTTACGCCAACTTCCCGCAGTGTCAACGAAATAGCGGCATGCGCACAACGAGCGGCTTGCAGTGCCCACGCTAACCTGAAAAGCGTTCATTTGGAAAAGAAATTTACTGATAAGGCACCATTGCGAACCAGGTGCCGCAAAACCCGCGGTGGTCAGCTTTTGCGCTTGAGGGTCTTTATGATCTTGTCCTTGATGCTCTTTTTCGGCTCGTCGGGTTCAATGCCGCGGGCCCGATTTAGAACCAGTTTTTCGACAGATCTGACCCGCCTGACGGTCTCCGCATCGCAGCCGGCCGGAGGATCGCCCACGGCGGCGGACAACTTTTCAGAAAGCCCGTGACGCATTTTAATCACGTTGGCCTGGCGAGAACTCATCTGTTCGAGGCCCTGGCGAATCTTTTTCGAGGATTTTTTCCTGGTTGTAGTCTTCTGTTTAGTGCCCGAGCCCATCGAACCCTCCTTGTGGCAGGCGTGGCAACGCAAAAGCCGCGTACCGTCTCACTTTCCGGCGTTGCCAGTCGCTCCGTTCATGCTTAGACGATAGCCTCAGCTATCTGACCCGTCAAGTTTTTCACCGAGCTTCTGGTCGACCGGATCGGCTTGCTTAGCGCTTTTTACAGGCATCCGATAGACATACAAGGGATCGGCCCTGGCACCCAGTAATAGCGTCTTTTCGGGGATACATCCGGGTACCTCCCACATAAATGAAACCAGGCATGCGCCTTTATGCATCTCCTGTGTACACTTATCGGCCACCCGTTCCATTACGCCCGGCATCAGGAAGCAGTAGACGACATCGACATCATCAAGATCGCAACGAAAAAAATCACGCAGGTATACTTTCACCTTCAGTCCCCGACCGGAAAACAAAGCCCGTAGTTTGCCTGCCAGGGCAACCGGGGCGTTCATCTCGTAGCCCCGCCCGCTCGCGCCGCAAAGCTTGCACAGCATGACCAGCGTCCTCCCGTCGGCGCAGCCGGCGTCTACGATCAGCTGCCCCTTACCCGCGCCTGAAGCCGACACAATTTTTGTCAGGTGTACGACGGGAGTCCTTACCACCGGCACTCTGGTCAAACCAAGTGTGACGAGCGAAGAAAGCAACAGCAAGAAGGCCAGCACGATCAGGCTGATTACGGCGATCATCACCCTGAAATCCGATAAAGAACAGGTACGGCCGAAAAAGTCAGCCGGACTCAGCTTTCGATTGTGCTATACAAGATGGTAATCGTCAGACAGTGAAATTCGTCATCGCTGGACTGCGTGACAGTGACGTCCTTGACGTTCTTCTCCGGTTCGGAGCGCAACCAGTCCGTGACGCGCTCGCCAATTCCCTCACGCTCTTTTGCCTTGGTAGCAGTGAATACCATCACCCCGTCCATCTGCAGCCCCCTTCCTAAAAAAACGCTCCCACATGCCCTGTGTATTGTCAAGCAGCGAAGGCGCGAATACGAAAACTCGACCCTTGACAACCACGCTTCCACGTGAATGATGCTAACGGGACAACTTGCGAGGCCAAGGAAGGAGATTTTTTCATGTCGCGCATGTCAATCGCAATAGTATTTTCAGTGGTCCTGGGATCTGTCTGCGGCTGCGCCAGGCATTTTCCGCAGGTGGCGCTCGAGCAGGTGGAGGCCGGTTTCACTCAGCGCTGCTCCGAAGGCCCTGGTGTGCTGGTCTATCTGGACGAGCGTTACGACGATTACTGGGGCGGCGGCTACGATCCGACCTCGTACTTGCTGGTGGGGGAGGAAGGCGGTGGCTCGATCACCGCGGCGCCGACCAAGCGCATGACCGTCAGGCGCAGCGTGATGAAGATTCTTTCCAAAAAAGGCGCCGTGAGCGCCTCCAACTTCAGAGTCATACATTACCGTGAGAACGTGCCGCCGGTCGAAGTCCACACATGGATGGGCGACGGTACTCCCAAAAAAATCAACGTCCAGGCAACACGGACGGTGCCGCTGGTCGACTGGCCATGTGAAAACGGATTTCCACGCGAGACAACCTTCAGGATCGGGCCGCTTGTGGTTGGTGACATAGTCGAGATCATCCGTCCGATCTCGGGTCCCGACCAGCTCAAGTGGACTTTCGGCAGCGATCGCTTCTGCGTCTTGCGCTCGAAAGTCAGCTTCGGTCACAAAGACGACGAATTCCGCCCCGACATGGACGCGCAGTTGGTCGATGCTTCAGGCGGCGTCAAGCTTACAAGCGCGCCCAAGGCCTACCCGATGGTCTTCGAACTGCGAAAGCCGCTAATGCCGATCTCGAAAGAGCGCCTGCCTTACGCGACGCTCAGCCCGCGTTGCCCGGGCTGGAAAAACCTGCGCGGACGAATCTTTCGCACCGCCCTTTGGATGGCCAGGTCCGGCAAGGTAGCCGGCCGCAAGAAAGTGAATCCTTTCCTGGTAACTCCGGTAAAGGATGATCAAAAGGCTCGCCGCGTCCTGGCCACGGCCGAGTGGATGTACGAGCGGGTCAAGGTAGTGCCCGACCCACACCCGTCCTGGCTGCGCTGGATGCCGACTGAACCGGCCAGCAAAACCGCCCGCAAGAGGTACGGCAGCGCCGGCTCCTGGTCGGCGCTGGCTTTTCGCGTCCTGGAGGACGCCGGTCTGAAGCCGCGTTTCGCCCTGATTCACACAAGCCCTTTGAATCCTTTCAGACTGGATTCGCCGAGCGCGACCCAGATGGACACGCTGGCCGTGGTCGTAGACGACGAGAAGGGCAAGACCCACTGGCTGGTGCCCACACTGAAATACTCGGCCGAAGACCAGCCGCCCTCGGGCCTGCGCGGCCACAAGGCACTCGTGCTGGAGCGCTGGTGGGCAGACCGCGAGCAAGGCGCCGGTCGATGCGCGGCGGAGGTCGAACTGGTCTTTTCGTGCCAGGTATCAACCCCCGAACCGGTGGAGTTGAAACTGATCTCGATAGGATACGACGAGAAAACCAAACAGTGAAGCCGGATTCTGCTTCAGACACCCAGACGGCGTAGCATCTCGCGGGCCCGATCGGCCAATGGATCTGCGGGGAAATTTTCCACCAGGTAACGGTACATTGCAACGCCTTGTTCGCGGTCGCCGAGTTTCTCTGTGAGCAGTCGAGCGGCGCTGAAGATGGCCCTGGCGGCAAGCGGGCCTCCGGCATCGCGCGCGGCGGCGCGCCGGCAAGCGTGGGCCGCCCCCAGCGAATCCCCGGAGCGATCGAGTATGTTGGCCAGCCGCATCTCCAGCGGCGGATCGAGATCCGGCATTCCGCCCGCCGCGATCAACTCGCTGTAGGCCCGTGTCACCTGTTCAATATCCGATGCCTGAAGGGCCGCGCGCAGTGCGCTCGAGGGATCCTGGGGGGAGAACGACGCGACAGGCTCCGTCCTCGCTGCCTTGAGTTCTTCTGGTTCTTCAGGATCAAGGGATATCGGCTTCAGCGGTTCGACCACCCGCGGCTTTTCCCAACCTCCTTCGGGAGCAGTACCCCGTGGTTTGGCGTTCGGAAACTCGGGTTCCAGGAGATCTCTCGGGTGGCCAAAGCCCAGCAATTTGCGGTTCTGGTAAACCAGCCTTCCAAGCACCATGGCGGTCATCAACGGAATGAACAGCCCGACGCCCTGGTAGACAACCCCCACGAATATTGTCCTAAGCACGGAACATCCGCTACAAGAGACAAGATGCAGCGCCACGAATGCCTTCAGGTAAACGTTGGCCACGGACATCATGCCCCAAACGACCACCGTCAACAGGTATTGCCCCGGGATGCGGACCACCATGCCGATGACGTACAACGGGTTGAGCATGGCAAAGGTCGACTCGGAAACGGCGGCCGTAATCATCGCTCCGGGGAAATAAACGATACTCAATATCACGATAACGACGAGTACAGGATCGTGAAACATAGTGTTCGGGTACCTCAGCAGAAAAAACAAACCCAGCTTGTGGTGGATGTACAGCAGCGCCGGAACCCAGAGAATCAGAGTGGCCACTACGAAGCGCAGGAAAGGCGAAATGAGGTTATCCCAGACGTCGTTGAAATCGTCCGGGACAGGAAGATTCTCCTCGCCGTAGGCAAAGTGGGTAATGACCAGAAAGTAATATCCTGCATACAAACCCAGCGCCAGCGCCCAGCCGATAAGAGGCATCAATCCAAGGAAAAACATACCGGCGCCTAAAGCCAGCACCTGTAACAATCCCCTGGGGCAAAACAGCGCCTTGAGAAAAGTCGCAAACATTCCCCAGTAGGGAACGATTTCCTTGGTGGTCATGATCTGCTGGGAGACGCCTCCGCAGTGTATACATCTGATGATCGGAACACGCTGCACCTCGTCTCCAATAGCGCAGGCCGGACAAAGAGTAGCCCCGCACTTTGAGCAGATCCAAGCGGCCCGTGCATTGGAATGGTGGGTGCAGGTGTGCATCTGTCATCCTTTCCCGGTTTGCAGAAATATAACAACAGTGCAACCAAGAATCCAGAAAGGAATCCGTAAACTGCACTCTTAGGATCCGTACTATCAGTCGCGCTTGAGAATGTTCGTAAGGTCGTCGACTACTTCAGTAGCACCGCTCGGCTGCAGTTTGACCCACTGCCCGCTGAAGGCGCTGTGGGCAAAATACTGCTTCTTGCCGTTCTTCGCCTGCCCGCCGGCGATAACGACCTCGTCTGTCACACCACCATCCCGGATGAAGCGAATCTTGGCTACTACCGGCGGCGCCGGCTGCGGTTCTGCATCGAGATATTCGTCGGCGGCTAAACGGAATACTCTACCCACCCAGGTTCCGAACAGCGAGTCTGTCGTGTCGGGCTCGTCGGCCGGTGCCCACCTGTCGCTGTGTTCGAGCTTGTGTTTCTGCAGCTTGCGTTCCCCGCCGGAGGCTGGAGAGATGACATCGACGGCATCGCAGTCCTTTTTCTTGATCTCCACAAGACGTCGCTCCAGAAACCTGGGTGCCCGTATATCGATGCCGCGCAGCGCCGAGGCCGAGATCAGGTAGACCGGACCGTCAGGCAAGCGGCGCACGTAGTTGGTTGCGCCGCCGTATGTCTGCTTGCCTATGCTGTAGGAGGCCTTCTGTTTTCCGATCTCGATGGTCAAGGTGCGATCGCTGTCATCGAGACCGAAGGCCTTGAGCTTGTCGGCCTCCGGCTCACCCAGGTCTCTTTCAACATACAACGGCAAGAGTCGATCGAGTTGGCTTTCGAGCTCGAAATTCGCGCGGTAACTGCTTGATTTTTTCTCGGTGATCATCGGTGGCTTGGGAGGCTTTTTTGCCGCATCGACTGCCTTTCCGGCATTGCCGTCAGGCACTCCGGCATCTGGCACGCCGCCGTCGCTCTTGGCTGCGCTCTCCTTCGCGATCGCCGGTTTGCGCAGAACCTCGCTCAGCGTCAAGGTGAACCCTCCGCCCTTGCGGGGTGTCACCGTCACGTTCTTACGTGAGGTCACAAATTCCAGGCGGGTGAGATCGGCAGGCTTATAGTCCAACACCACTTTGCCCCTTGACTGCTTGACCTCCGGCGAGGTGAAAACAAACCAGGCAGCCGTTGCCGCCACCAGCAAGGCCCCGAAGTGCACGAACAGAGAGATGCGCGGTTTCATCAGGCAACCCTCTTCTTCTTCCGCCCGCGCCCCCAGCGCGTCGCGAAGCCGACCAGCAGTATGATCACGGGCACCGCGAACACCGTCCCGTAAAACCAGGCCACGTCTTCGTCGCGGGTGTGGACAATCTTGATGTCCTCCTCGCTGGCCGGCAACCCAGGAACCCGTTCTTCATCGGCCAACCACTTGAGCACGTCGGCCAGGATCTGCATGTTGCCGCCGATTTCCGAGAAGCTGACCCTAAAGCCCAGATAACGATCGGCGAAGACGTCGCTGTCTCCAAAAACAACGACCCGCATTTCATTCTTGGCGTGAAGCGCTTTCTTCTTGGCGGTTTTCTTATTTGACTTCTCGCCCGGTTTTTTGAGCGCGGATTTTTCAGCGGGCTTCAAGTCGGGCTTCGCGCCGGCGGCATTCTTTGCCTTCTGATCATTTTCGCCGGCCTGCTTTTCTTCTACCTTCATGCTGACCGCAGCGGCCAAATTGAAAACCGCGCTGCGCTCTTTTGCGGAACGCCGCATGTCTCCATCCGCGTCGGCCCAGGTCTTTGGCAGCGAGCGAACGGTGAAAACGACGCGCTTTGTCTTGGACGCCGTCTTGGCTTTCTCGAGATATCCGGAGGTTGGAAACAGTACCGGAAAGCGGCGACTGTCCCGGGAAACTGTCGTCACCGACTGGTGCGAGGAGAACGAGCCTGTGACGATGTTGTAGACATCGGCCTGCGTGCGGTCGACAGGAATATAAGCCTTGTCGTTGGCCAGCTTGACCGGGATGTAGGTAAGACCCAGGTAAGACAGAACCTGATCCGCGGCAGCGCCGCTGTCGACGTCCAGGGTGATCAACATTCGCCCGCCCCCGTCGAGGTAGCTCTCTATGGCCTGGGCCTCGCCGGGAAACAGCGGAGCTGTCGGATCGATCCACAGCAACAGGGCGGCGTCCGGCGGGACTCCGTTGGCCAGCCCCTCGACCGGACCGAGATTCTCGACTTTCATATTCAAGGCCATCAAGAATTTCTTGAGTACCAAGATGCCCGGTCGCACGTCATTCGCGCTCCTTTCCGGGCCGCGCTCGCCGTGGCCGCGAATCAGGTAGACTACATCCTTGTTGCGATGCAGCTTCAACATGGCCTTCTGAAACTCCGAATCCAGCTTGCGCAGGTTGCGCTTGGCGCGTTCGAGGTCGGCGCCGATCGTAATCTTCTGTTTGGACTCGCCGCGGACCAGCAGAATCGTGCCGTCGCTGGAAATATGCTGCTTGCGGGTCAGCTCCGGGTTCAAGGCACGATCAACAATCGAGACGCTGAAGTGGGGCGACAATCCCGTAAGCTCCTTGAAATAGGGCCTGACCTGTTCGAGAACGTCGTTGGCGGCCGGGAAAAACAGCAATGCCTGGGTGTCCTTGTCCAGGCCGCTGATCATCGAGCGACTGGCCTGGCTGGGCGTGGTGGTCTTGAAGTAGCTCAGATCGATGCTCACATCCTTGCGGTCGGCAATGGCGTTTGCCAGGAAAAGAGTGCACAGGAAGGCCGCGCTGACTGCACCGGAGAGCGCCGAAGCCCGGATGCGGCCAATCTCTATTCCGCGGCCGCGGGCCATCGAGGCCGCACTGACCTGCAGGAAGGTAAGCGGCAAGATCGTGCAAATCATCAAGATCGGCCAGGCCACGCTCAGCAATTGCCGCAGACCGATAGCCTGATTGCCCTTACCCAGAGGCGCGGGTCCCATGATCAGATCGGATCCCAGCAGGTACAGTCCCAAGGATACGAGACCGCCAAGCGCCAGAAGACCCGCCAGCCGTTCGATGCGCCTGGAAATTCCTTCCGAACGCAGCCAGGCTGTGATCCAGGTTAAGCAAGCCAGCAGCGCGGCCACGGCGCCAAGCCCGCTTACCAGCAGTCGGCTCAATCCATGTCCACCCACCAGGCGCTCGCCGATGAAGACCGCGATCATTCCTACAACGTAAAGAATCATCAGCTGGGGACCGCGCAGGCTACCCCAGGCAGGTTTTTTGTTCCGGCCTACCTCCATCGGCGTGACTCCAGCGTACGCGTGGCCGCGAACAGGAAAAAGGCGGTCACCGAAAAGTAGTAGACGATGTCGCGCAAGTGAACCTTGCCCGCCTTGAAGGGCGCGAAGTGAATGTTGTGAATCGCTAAATAGGCGAAAATATCATTCAACGGCTTGTCGGCGAAGCGCCCAAGCAGCCAGAACAGCACCAGCGGCATACCGATTCCCAATGTCAGGAATACGGCCACGATCTGCGATCGGGTCATTGACGAGCAAAAAGTACCTATGGCTAAAACCGCCGACCCGAGAAGCAACACTCCCAGGTAACCCGCGCAGACATGGCCCCAGGACACCTTGCCGTTGACCATGACCAGAAGCGGCATGTAGACGGTCACCAGGGTCAGCAGCATGAGGAACAAATAGGCTCCGAAGAACTTGCCCAGGATGATCTCGAAGTCCTTGACCGGCGAGGAAAGAAGCAGCGGAAACGTGCCGGTTTCGCGTTCCTTGGCAATCAAGCCCATGGAGATGAAGACACTGAAAAACATGGTGAAGCCGGATAGCTCGTGGAAGAATCCGGTCAAAACGTCGGCCGAGTACTTGGCGCCGCCTCCCAGAACGCGCAGGTTGAAATCCAGGCCTACCAGCGCCAGGTACAGCGCGGCAATGATGAACCCCTGCGGTGAGCGCAGAATGGAGAGGGCCTCCCGCCGGGCAATCAGGTAGACGCTTTTCACCGCTCGCCCTCCTTGTCCCCGGTCAACCTGAGGAAGGTAGCCTCGAGCTGGTCTTTCTTTCTTTCGAACTCGATCAGATCGAGCCCGCCCTGTACCAGTGCCCGGCTGAGCGCGGCCCGGATGTCCTCCGAGGTGCCGATGCTCAAATCGAGTGCGCCGTCGGCACGATCTTCAATTGCTACCGAGCTGATTCCGGACATGCCCGCCAGGGCCTTTTCGACGGCCTGTCTTTCGCCCCGGACAACCGCGGCCAGGCGCTGCTCCTTACCCATGCCTCCGGTAAGCTCTTCCTCCGTGCCCGAGCCGACCATCTTTCCACGCTGCATGACCAGGATACGATCGCAGGTCTGGCTGATCTCGGTCAGTATATGGCTGGAGATGACCACGGTGTGCTGACCGCGCAAGCCTCGCACCAACTCGCGCATCTCGACAATCTGGGCCGGGTCAAGGCCGGCGATGGGTTCATCCAGAATCACCAGCGGCGGGTTGTGGACAATTGCCTGGGCGATACCGACACGCTTGCGGTAGCCGTATGAGAGCGTTTCGATACGTTCGTCGATCATTTTGTCGAGTTGGCAGCGCCGGGCGGTATCCTGCACGCGCCCGCCGACGTCTGTGCGCGGAATACCGCGTATCATGGCGGCGAAGCTCAGAAAGGCGCCCACCTTCATCTCGCTGTAGAGTGGAGGATCCTCCGGCAGGAAACCTATCAGGCCGCGAACATAATTGGCAGCGCCCGAAATGTCGCGGCCCTCGACCGTCATCGTTCCGGCCGTGGGAGTCAGCAGGCATCCCAAGATCCTGAGCAGGGTGGTCTTGCCGGCGCCGTTCAGCCCCAGCAAGCCGACGCACTCGCCTTTGCCGATCTCGAAGCTCACGCCGTCCAAGGCGCAAACATCTCCGAAACTCTTCTGTAGGTCGTTAGCAACAATCATTGTACCGGGCCGCAAACTAAAAGAGCAGCCAGTCCTTGTCAAGCACATCGTTGGCCGCCCTATTTTGTTGACAATTAACTCTCAGCAACCCGATTATATTCCCCTGCGAGAGGAATTAACCGATGAAGTATGCCGCCATTCTCATCAGCCTTTGCCTGACGCTGGTTCTGCCTGCTTGCACGCTGATCGATTCTACTCTGACTTTGAAGTTCGAGCCCTTGACGGGAAAAATCTCCGCGGCACCCAGCCTTTTTACGATTACCCGCGTCAGCGATCGGCGCGCAGACCAGCGCCGGATCGGATGCAAGAAGAACGGCCTGGGAAGCGAAAGCGCCGATCTGTTTCTGGATGCTCCGTTGACTAGCTGGTTTTCCTCGGTGGTCAAGAGCGAACTGGAGCGTGCCGGATTTCTATCGGCCAAGCCGCAAGACGCAGGGGCCATCCGGATGGAGATCGACATCATCGACTTTTTCATCGAGCCCGACGTCGGCATGGGTATCCGTGTCTACGCGGTGGTCAACGCGGAGGTCACCGTCCGCTTTCCGGACGGGTCCGCATATGCCAGGCGCTTTGCCGGCATTTCGAACGATTCGGCCATCGTGGTCACCGACGGTGACTACAGCGAGCAGATACTTTCGGCCATGAGCTTCTGGGTTCAGCAGGCCGTCGGCGAAACCGCCCGGCTGATTTCGAATCACACGGCCGCCGCCGGAGCGGCCCCGGCCTGGAGAACGGTCGGATGATCGGGCGCATCGCAAGTTACCTCTTGCTGGCTGCGAATCTTGCGGCCTGCGGCGGCCTGAGTCATATTCCGGACGTAAGGAGCGAACCCGACTGGCGCCCGCTGGCCGCCGTTTCCGGATCGGGCGGCATGAAAACCGGCGATACGTCCACGATCGCGGTGAAAAATACTGTTTCCGGCGGTATGACCGCGATGCGCGGCGCGTTCGTAGCCGTCTTCGACATCGAGGACAAGAGCGGCCGGCTAAGCCCGTCCGAGATAGACGGACTGACGGACTACCTGGCCAACAAGGTGGCCGAGGGCGGACTTTTTCACGTTGTGCCCCGCGACGAGATCAAGAAGCGCCTGCTTTTGCAGAAGTCGAAAAGCTTCAAGAAGTGCTACGACCAATCCTGTCAGATAGAGATCGGCCGTGAGATCGCCGCCCAGAAGACGCTGACGACGACCATCTCACGCATCGGTTCGTCCTGCGTGGTCACCGCCGCCCTGTTCGATCTGCGGAAGGCGGCCACCGACGCCACGGCCTCATCGCGCGGCAAGTGCGGAACGGACGAACTGGTGACGCAGATCGAGAACATCATCGCCAAGTTCCGCGGGCGCCAGAAGTAATCGTTTCCCGGATTAACGGGTTATGCCAGAGCCATTGGCGACCACCCCCGTCGTGCTCGCTAAAGCTGCGCGCGCCGGGGGCCCCCGGTCGCCACCACTGCAGTTGGCTTGCAACCTCCTGCGCCACAAGAAACGCTATTGCTAATCTGGTAATCCGGGAGCGTTTCAGATATCCAGGCAAACTTTGCGATGCGGGATGCGGGCATCGAAGAACTCGGGCCCGTAGACTTTGAAACCCTGGCCGGAATAGAAGCCAAGCGCGCGCACCTGGGCGTCGGCCTCGATGTGCGTAATACCTTTGCCGCGGGCCAACTCGACAATCGATTTGATTAATGCCGCGCCCACGCCACGACCGCGCCACTCTTTTAGTACCGCCATACGGCCCAGCTTGCCCTCCGCGGACAGGCGCGCCGTGCCGACGGCGCTACCCCGCTCGTCCTCGGCCAGCAACTGATCGCAATGCGGGTCGAGCCCGTCCCATTCTTCCTCGGGATAGACGGCCTGTTCTTCAATGAAGACCACCCGGCGCACGCGGCGGATGGCCTCGCTGTCGGCACTCCAGTCAGCCGTGCGCACCGCAAATCCCTTTTTTGCTTTCAAGCTCACTTACCCTTGAAATCGGGCGGGCGCCTCTGGACGAAACTCTGCACGCCCTCGGTGAAATCTTCACTGGATATCAGCTGGCTCTGGGCCCAGCCCTCGAGCTGCAGTCCCCGGTCGCTGTCGACCAGGCCGTCGATCACCCGCTTGGCCATGCCGACGGCCAGCGGAGCCGCCTTCTGAAGATCTGCGATCAACTCCTGGCTTGCCTTTCGCAGTTCGTCCATGGGCACGACGCGGTTTACAATCCCCCAGTCTGCGGCCAACTCGGCATCGATCTGTTTGCCGGTCATGATCAACTCCTTGGCCCGGGCCGGGCCGACCAGGCGCGTAAGGCGAGTCGTCCCGCCTACGTCGGGGATCAAGCCCAGCCGCGATTCCGGCAGTCCAAGTTTGGTCCCGGCCGCGGCCAGGCGAAAATCGCAGGCCAGCGCCAGTTCCATACCCAGGCCAAGGCAGTGTCCGTGAATCTGGGCGATGGTCGGCAACTCCAGCCGTTCGAGAGAGGTCAAAACGCGCTGAAAGTCGTCGGTTATTGTTCGCATGCGCCCGAGCCAGTCGTCGCCGTAGTGGGCGGAAAGCTGAAAAAAGGCGCTGACGTCGATGCCGGCCGAGAATCCTTTGCCCGCGCCGCTGATCAGCACCGCCCGCGCCCCGGAAGTCCTGCCGGCTTCGCGCACGGCTTCGCCGAAGGCCGTCCACAGCCCGCCGTCAATGGCGTTGCGTTTTTCGGGACGGTTGAGAACGATCTCGAATACTTTCCCCTCAAACCCGGTGGTCACCAGCTCCGTCATGACTTCCTCCACGATTTTTTTACCTGTTCGCACGCCCGGCGACAGCATGCAACCTTTTTTCCCACGTTGACGTACGTCCGTCCCGGCGGCTATAATAGCCATAGTTGGAGCAGGGCCATCCGACAAAGGCAATCCGGGCTTGGCCGGAGCGCAAAGCCGCGCGTTTTGTCCAGAAAGGCGGGCTACCGAAGATGGTTGCGAGACGCAAGAAGAACCTTTTTTGCACACTTCTAGCATGCGCGCTTTTCTTGGCGAGTTTACCTGCGGCCGCCCAATATCTTTATTACCAGCCGGACGGCACCGGCATACCGCAGGGCGGCAATCTGCAGGGCTATCTAAGCGCTCAGGGAGAGAGCCTGGACGCAATCCAGGACGCCTCGCTGGTGCCCGAGACGTTCTACCCCGCCCTTCAACTCACCTTCACGTTGATCGCCGAGGGAGCCGGTTTCGAGAATATTTTCGGCTGGTACAACGTCGGCGACGATGTCACTCTCTCACAGAACCGCCACCCCGTGCTGTTTTCGAGCTACGATAACGGTTCTAGCGACCCGTGCGACGGCGTCAACGCCGAGCCGATCCCCCCCGAGACGACCTGCAACAAGCGCACGGTTGTACTTTGTCTCGACAGCGTTGCCAACCCCGACTGGAAAGGCGGCCCGATCGGATTCTTTCTGGTCTCACCCGAGGGAATCTCTGGAAGCCAAGCCCACAACGACGTGGCCCCGGACTACGGTTACATTTACTACTCGGAGCCGCGCCTGAACATCCTCGAACAGAACATGGCCGACCCCTACATCCACCACCTGGTATACCAGTCGACCCTGGACCCGACCGCCTTCTACTTCGGCTTCGAAGATCTGTTTCGAGGCGGCGACAATGACTTCGAGGACATGCTGATCAAGGTCGAAGGACTCCTGGTATCGGCGCCCTTAGAGACCTGCAACAATACGGACGATGACTGCGACGGTCTGATCGACGAGAACGTCACCGAGCCTTGCTCGACTGCCTGCGGCGACGGGGTACGCATCTGCAACGCCGGCTCCTTCGGCGCCTGCAGTGCTCCCCAGCCACAGGCCGAAAGCTGTAACGGCAACGACGACGATTGCGACGGCCTGGTAGACGAAGATCTCGTACAGGCCTGCTCCAACCAGTGCGGCAGCGGGGTGGAATTCTGCGTCGACGGAAGCTGGTACGGTTGCACCGCTCCGCAACAAGGGCCGGAAAGCTGCGACAACATCGACAACGATTGTGA
>CAZENH010000038.1:46573-55458 GCA_964513625.1 uncultured Myxococcales bacterium
CCGTCCCCAGAGGAATGCGACGGGCTGGACAACGATTGCAACGGCCTGGTCGACGACGGATTCCCCGACGTCGAACTGATCTGCGACGACGGCATAGACAACGATTGCGACGGCATGACCGATGTCTTCGACAGCGACTGCAGCACGGCCTGCACCCCGGGCGAGCAGGAGCCCTGCGGCACTTCGGAGGGAGACTGCGAACAGGGCATCCGCACCTGCCAGCCGGACGGAAATTGGGGCGATTGCCAGGGAGAAGTCGGGCCGTCGGCCGAAGTCTGCGACGGCCGTGACAACGACTGTGACGGCCTGATCGACGAAGACGCCGTGCCCGAGATCTGCGACGACGGTATCGACAACGACTGCGATGGACTGGTCGATTATCTCGATCCCGACTGCGGCGAGTGCACTCCCGGCGAGGCGCGGCCCTGCGGCAACGACATCGGCGATTGCCGGCCCGGACAGCAGGTCTGCAATCCGCAGGGATTGTGGGGCGACTGCGCGGGAACGGTCGATCCCGCGCCCGAGTCGTGCGACGGGCGCGACAATGACTGCGACGGCAAAACGGACGAGGGCGACCTGTGCGGCAGCTACGATGTGTGTCTGTGCGGCGAGTGCGCCTCGGCCTGCAGCTCCGGCGAGTGCCCGGCCGGTTCCGACACATGTGTAAACGGCTGGTGTGTCAGCGATCCCTGTTGCGGAGTATATTGCCCGGCCGGCGAGATTTGCAGCCAGACCGGCAAATGCCAGGACCCCTGTGAGCTCTACCAGATCGTCTGTCCCGAAGACCAGGTCTGCAGCCTGGGCGAATGCGTGGCGACAAACTGCTTCGCCGCGGGTCACGAGTGCCCGGCCGGAGAAGTCTGTGTTGCGGGCGTTTGCCAAGCGGATGCCTGCGCCGCCGTCGACTGCCCGGACGGCCAGTACTGCCGCCAGGGCGAGTGCCTGGAAGTCGGCTGCGGCGACTGCTCGCCCGAGCAGGTCTGCCAGGACGGCGTCTGCACGGACAGCTTGTGCGCCGGAATTCGGTGCGAGGCCGGCCAGGTTTGTCAAGACGGTGAGTGCGTGGCCGATGCTTGCCTGGGAGTCTATTGTCCACAAGGATCGACCTGCGCAAGCGGGCAGTGCATTCCCGACGGCTGCCTGGACCTGATTTGCCCCGAGGGAAGCATCTGTCGGGACGGCTACTGCGTAGACGACGGCTCGGGCAAGACCGACGGTGGGGTCACAACTGACGGAGACGGCGGACAAGACAGCGACGCCGGCGGCGACACCAAGCCGGACGGCGGAGAGCCGGACGGCGGGCAAGACGGCGGTCAGGCCGACGGCGCCGTCGGAGATTTGCCTGCAGACTTTGGACATCTCGGCAAGATCGGCGGCGGCTGCTCGTGCTCTGCAACGCACTCAGGCGGCGCTTCCAGCGCGCTGTTTTTACTGATTATAGCGTTGGCCCTGGGTATCAAGCGTCGCTGGGCATTACTGGCCGGTGCATTATTCGGCCTGCTCTTGCAGGCAGGCTGCGGCGGCGTCAAACCGGGCTCGCCCGATGCGCAGTTGAAATGCATTGCTTCGAACGACTGCTCTGAAGGTTACGTTTGCAGAAACGGTGAGTGCATCGTCCGGCCAAGTTGCACCGACCTCGACGAAGACGGCTTTTGCGACATAAGAGAAGGTTGTGATAGCTGCACCGATTGTAACGACAACCGGAAGGATATTCATCCCGGCGCCGATGAAACCTGTGACGAGATCGACAACGATTGTGACGCTGAGACCGACGAGGGTTGCCCTTGCAAGACGGGAGAAACAAAAAGCTGCGGCAGCGACGTCGGCGCCTGTCGCAAGGGAGTCTCCGAATGCCAAGAAGGCCAGTGGGGCCCCTGCCAGGGCGGCGTCGAACCGGCCCAGGGAGAGATCTGCTCGGACGACCTGGACAACGATTGTGACGGGGCGGTCAACGAGGGCTGCGACTGCCAGCCGGATGACAGCCGCCTGTGCGGCAGCAACATCGGTGAGTGCACCTACGGCGTCCAGAGCTGTATAGAAGAAGGCGCTGCACTGCATTGGGGCCCGTGCCGGGGCGGCACCCCTCCTATGCCGGAGGAATGTGCCGACGGCCTCGACAACGATTGCGACGGGGCCGTGGACAACGGTTGCGGCTGCACGGGCGATGAGTCGCGTCCCTGCGGGGTCAACACCGGCATCTGTCACGCCGGCATCCAGCGCTGTTTCGAAGGTGCTTGGGGCTCGTGCGAAGGCGCCAACTGGCCGCGTGACGAGAGCTGCAACGGCCTCGACGACAACTGTAACCACCTGGTGGACGAGGGTTGTGATTGCATCGACGGCACCTTCCAGACCTGCGGCAACGACCAGGGCGTCTGCCGGCGTGGAACCCAGCGTTGCCAGGCCGGCAAATGGGGCGAGTGCGACGGAGAGGTTCCCCCGGCGGACGAGTTGTGCGACGGTAAAGACAACGATTGCGACGGGCAAAGCGATGAGGATTTTCCCGATCTGCGCAGCGCCTGCCAGGCCGGTTTGGGAGCCTGCGCCCGACCGGGCATCATGATCTGCAACGCCGACCGGACGGCCACGGTCTGCAGCGCCACTCCCGGGCCTTCCTCGTCCGAGACCTGTGACGGCATCGACAACGACTGCGACGGAGTCACCGACGAGGACTTTCCCGACGTGGGCGGTTCCTGCGACGTCGGGTTAGGGGAATGCGAGCGCCAGGGCGTTTACGTCTGCGGCGCCCACGGTGGCATGGTATGCAACGTCAGCCCGGGCCTGCCCGAGATCGATCGCTGCGACGGGGCGGACAACGACTGCGATGGCTCGGTCGATGAGAACTTTCCGCTCTTGGGCCTGCCCTGCAAGGTGGGCCTGGGCGAATGCCAGGTGTCAGGGACATACATCTGTTCTACAGATCAGCTAAACAGTGTCTGTGACGTTACACCAGGCCAGGGTTCTACCGAAGTCTGCGACAACCAGGACAACGACTGCGACGGCATGACCGACGAAGACTTGCAACAGGCATGCACGAACGCCTGCGGCAGCGGAACCGAAATCTGCGTGGCCGGCGGATGGACGGGTTGCACGGCGCCGTTGCCGGTGGCCGAGATCTGCGACTACGAGGATAACGATTGCGACGGAGAGACCGACGAGGATTTTCATTTCGATAGCGACATGCAGAACTGCGGCGGTTGCCTGCTTCCTTGCGACCCGCCCCACGGCACCGGCGAGTGCCTGTCGGGCGCCTGCACGGTCGTCTCATGCGATCCGGGTTACCACGATCTCAACGGCAACGCGATCGACGGTTGCGAGTATGCCTGCAACGCCACCGGCAACGAAAGCTGCAACGGCATTGACGACGACTGCGACGGAACGACAGACGAGGAGCCCGGCGCCCCGACAATCACCTGCCTCGACCAGGGGGTCTGCAGCGCAGTCCAGCCCAGGTGCCAGAATGGAGCCTGGCACTGCAGCTATCCCGGCACCTATGAGCAGAACGAGGTGACCTGCGACAACCTGGACAACGACTGCGACGGCGCGATCGACGAGCCGTTCGCCGACAAGAACCAGCCCTGTTTCGCCGGCGATGGAGTCTGCAGGCGCAACGGCGTGCGCCTGTGCACGGCAAACGGTCAAGCAACCGAGTGCTCGGCAACACCCGACTGGGGACAGCAAACGGCGGAGACATGCGATGCGCTGGACAACGACTGCGACGGAGAGACCGACGAGGATATTCCGCTGGCCGACGAGGCGATCCAGTTGGACGCCGGATCGGGCACGTTCTGGATCGACAAGTGGGAAGCTTCGCGGCCGGACGCCTCGGCCCAGGCACGCGGTTACAACACGGCCTACGCCTGCTCGCGTGGCGGTGTGCTGCCCTGGGACGACGTCAGCTGGGACGAGGCCCAGGCGGCCTGCGCGGCGCGCGGCAAGCGCTTGTGCACCGACACTGAGTGGCACTTCGCTTGCGCCGGTGTCTCCGACCTGCAGTTTCCCTATGGCGACAACTACCAGGCGGCCACCTGCAACGAATTCGATCAGAACCAGGTCGTGCTGCCCTGCGGCCAGCTCTCATCCTGCGCAAGTTCCTCGGGCGTACTGGATCTGAGCGGTAACGTGTCCGAGTGGGCCGATTGCGAGGACGCTCGCGACTGTCGCTTCGTAAAACCGATCTTCGGCGGCGACTACGACGACGCCATCCTGGAACTCGTGACTTGCTGGTTCCGCAACAACGCCGGCCCACAGTATCACCAGGCCGGTACGGGCTTTCGCTGCTGTCACGACTGAAAATGCCGATACCCACTCGCGTCTACATCTACTTGATCATTGGCACGCTGGCCGTGAGCCAGTCGGGGAACATCATACGCATCGGCACGGCCCACCCGGTAGCCATCGCAGCCTGGCGCCTGATGATCTCGACCGTGTTACTTGCGCTGATGGGCCGAGGTCAGCTGGCGGCGCTGCGCAGACTCACCAGGTCTGAGCTTATCATGCTGCTGTTCTCCGGCATCGCTTTAGCCGTCCACTTCTTCACCTGGATCGCCGCCGTGCAATCCACTACGGTGGCCAACGCGGCAATCTTCTTCTCGATCAACCCGGTATTCGTGGCCTTGGCGGCATTTGTGATTTACCGCGAACGAGTGGGATGGAAGTTGATGGCTGCCATCGGCCTGGGACTCGCCGGCGCAGCGGTAATCGGACTCGACGATCTCGATCTGAACCCCGAACACCTGGCCGGTGACATCCTGGCGGTTACCTGCGCGATACTGTTCACGGTCTACTTCATGCTGGGCAAGCGCCTGCGCCGGGTGCTGCCCACCCATGCCTACGTCACGGGCGTCTACGGGGTAGCCGCGCTCGTGGGATTTATCTGCCTGCCCTTTTTCGGCAAACCTTTTTTCGACTACAACGCAAAAACATGGCTTTGTTTCGTCCTGATGGCCTTGCTGCCGACCATGATCGGGCACACCGCCTTCAACAATGCCTTGCGCTACATAAGGGCCGGCTGGCTCTCGGCCGTCACACTGGCAGAACCCGTGCTTGCAGGAAGCGTGGCCTATTTCGCCTGGGGAGAGGAGCTGACCTGCCGGGTGGTCGCGGGCTACCTGTTGATCTGCCTGTCGGTGATCGTACTGGTGTTCGACCGGAATTAGGAGCAAGGCCGCCAAGCGTGGTAATATGTAGTTGCTTTTTGGTTCCTGGAAGGTGCGATGTGAAAATTATTCTGCTGCTGTTTTTGATTCCCTTGTCAATTCTGGCCGGATGCGGCGGACCTTCCAAGGCTGTCGGCGCCGCCCTCAACGTCGGCTTGGCCGCGGCGGTGGGCACTGCCCGGGTGGCGAGCGGCGAGTGCTTCACCTGGTGCGATCCTCAACATATCTGTAATCCGAGAACGGGCCTGTGCGAGCCCATGCCCGACTGCGCCAAGTGCAATAGCGACCAGCACTGCCAGGTGATCAACGGCATCGGCACGTGCGCGGACATTGCCGCCGACCGGCCTACAACCATCCAGGACAACGTGCGCGATCCCAGCAAGACCCCGATACTGATCCTGCCTGCCCCCGACCCCGGCCCGCTTTACCAGAAGCCGGTGGAATAGTCAGGACGTTTTGAACGAGAGCAGCGCCTCTTGCAGGGGTTTGGCGTAGGCCTGAAAGAGTTGGAACGGTCCGGCCACCTCGACCAGTACGATCCGGTCGCCTTCGATGAATATGGTCTCCTGCAAGATCCAGTCGTCCGCTCCGTAGGGCAGCAGGAAGTCTAACGTGCAACCATCGAGACCCTTTTGGGTCTTGAAGCAATGTTCCGATTTCTTGGCGTAGCCGCGCTCGGTCATATGGCGAGCCAGTGCGTCTTTCCAGAAGGCAATGTCTGCCCGCGGATAGTTTTCCACCTGCCTGGCCTTCAACCTGACCCCGTCGGCGGTGATCATCTTGAAATCCGAACCTTCCTCGTACTTGACGAACCCGTCGGGTGTGGTCATCTTGAAGGTCGGTCCGCAGGCCGATCCGACCAGCCAGCATCCCAGGACGGCAACCAGAATCTTCTTGGAATTGACCATTTTCAAAACTCCGCCAGAAAGCGATCGAGGTCGACCGAATTGAGCCACTGAAAGGGAGAGTTTACGTAGACGATCCGGTCACGCCTGCGGAACCTGAAAGCCACTTCTATGGTCGCAAACCGCGCCTTGTCTATGGCCAGCCTGAGCTGTCCCTTGACCTTCTCGAGTTCAATGACCAACTGGGTCATGTTTTTCTCGATCTGCAAGGTTGCCTTGACATTGGAATCGTCAAAGAAGCTCCGGAGCTTCTCCAGGATATCCTGCTTGGAACGCAGGCGTCCGCCGAGCTGCGCCAGTTTTTCGGTGATGTCCTCGCGCTGCATGGTTTTTTCGACAACCACCCCGTATTGGCCGATATCGCGGATCAGGCCTGGGAACTTTTCGGGCGGAACACGAATGATCAGTTTCTGATCGGTAACCACCGAAGGGAAGCCGCCCAGAGAATCGATCAGGCCGACTATTTTTTTACGCGCTTCGACGGGATGCACTACTTTCAGAAGCACCCGGGCCGAGAAGGCGCATACTCTTTCCTTTTCGTTTTCTTGTTTGACGGTCGGGGCCGCGCCCAGCTGCGTGGCCCCAAGAAAGACCATGAACACGGAAAACAGGATTCGCCGTAACATGACGTGGCTTCCTCCGTTCACTCGACCCGGAAACTATCGAGGGCCTTTTTTACATCATCTTTGTGCCTGGTATAGGCGGCTTGATTGGGGCTGAAAACTTCGACGACGTACAATTTGTCCTTTTTCGCAAAAACGCCTACCAGGTAGTAACGAAGGGGCGCGTCCCGGTTGCGAAAAATCCTGATGTTAAGCGAACCGGCCTTGCCCGACTCGATCAGCTCTTCATCGCGTCCTTCCATCTCGTGTTGTACGGCTCTGGCCCAGAAATCGCCGTCTCCCAGCGGCTCGTTGTCGACCCTGCCGGCTCGTATGGTTGTTGTGTCCGCCGCCTGGGCGCGAAACACGTCGTCCTTGTCGAACAGCACAAAGCCAGCGGGTACGTCCATATGGATGTCGTTCTTGCCCTCGGTGATGGTGCTCAAGTGCGCGGCAAGCCTTTGGATCCAGGGGAATGGGGACTGGTGAACGACTTCGCGGTTGGATTCGTTTACCGGTTCGAACTCTATGGTGATGACGAAATAGTCGATCAGGTTCTGCAAGGTGGCCCGGGTTGATTCCATGGATTCTATCTCCTCACTCAGGCGCTTGAGTTCCTTGAGAATGCGGAGCCTTTCCTCCACGTCCTGGACTTGCTTGAGCAGAGCCAGAAGCCGGGCCTGGGCTTGCTTTGCGATCCGCAACCTGGCGTTCAGATCGGTGAACTGGGCCGTCACGTCCAGGGCCTTGACATGCCGGTCGAGCAGTTGGCCGACGGCGGCCATCTGATCCATGATCGATTCGAAGCTCTTGGCCGGTATTCTGACAACCACCACCCGGGCGGTCAGCGATTCCACGTAACCGCCTGCTTTTTCGGTGATGGCGATTATGTCATCGGCCGCGGCAAGAACCCTCTTCACCCGCAGTTTCAAATAACCTTGATAGATTACCTTGGGCTTGACTTGGCGTCCTTTGGTGAGCTGGGCCTGCTGTGCGTCGAATTTCCATTGGCTGTAGCCGGCCTTGTCCTTGAAGGGCATCGAGCCGGCCGATTTCATTTTGGCCGGCGCCATACTCTTGCCTTCGCTTCCCGGGGGCATTTGCATGTAGGCCGCTTGCTGCGGCGATGACATGCTAGCGCAACCGGCAAACACAAACGGTATTAATAACACGGCGATGCGTTTCATTATCTCGCTCCATCGGGTCGCGTTGATCCCCGCTTTTCTAACATACAAACGTATAAAGAGGCTAGCATCTTACACCACGGACAGTGGTTTCCGGCCGGTATCAGGTTGATGAAATCAATACTGCGAACAGTCGACGACCTGCACCGTATAGGTGATGGTTGCGGGCTGCTCTCCCGGGGCGGTACGCGTCTCGGTCACCGTGACCTGGTAGTCGTGCCCGGCGACGATGCCTCCGGGACTGAAGGCCAGGTATGAATAGCTTCCGTACCAGCCGCCCGGGTATTCCGCTACCGGCTGCTCAGACTCCTGGGTGGTCAGGTCGGTGACGGTTACCGTCGTGTTGTCCTGGTCGAAGCCCCAGACACCCAACGACCACTTGCCCAGAATTGCCGCCCGCGGGCAAGGCCCCGGCGGGGGATAGGCAAGCCAATCCGGTCTGAAGTCGTTGCCTCCGGTCATGACATATGTGCAGTTCCAGGACGTGGCATGACCGATGCCGGACGGTTTGTAGGGCGGATCGAGAAGCCAACGCCTGTGGCCAAGCGATGAGACGTTGTTGTCTCCGATGTAGGCGTCGATCGCCCCGGCCGGGTCCGAGCGTCCCATACATTCGTTGGAATTGGATGCGCCCGAAGCCCCCTCGGAAGTGTAGCAGTTCCAGTCGACGGGCGGACTGTGGTTCAGGCTTCCGTTTTCCTTGATCATCACGGCGCAGGGCTGGGCGTAGACGTTCAACGAGCGCTGGTTGAAAACCGGGTACAGGCCAACCAGCCAGCGAAACAGATTTATACGCCGGATGCCGTCGTCTATAGACTCGGGGTTGAGCGTGCCGTCGTCACAGTCATCCGCGCCCGCTTGCCAGACCCAGGCGGCCCTGGTTGGATAGTCGGCTTTCCATTTGGCACACACGTCCGCCGCCGTCCGCGAACCGAAATCAGTGGGAATAACGGGCAGGCAGTCCGGGCCCTGGCGTTCCCAACCCGACTGGCAACGGCAAACACCTTCTTTACACCACTCGAGATCGTCACAGCTTAT
>CAZENH010000039.1:0-3153 GCA_964513625.1 uncultured Myxococcales bacterium
GATGGCCATCGCCGCGCCCGAAACGATCGAGGCTACCCCGCCCGCCCGGGTGGCGCGCTTCCAGGTCAGCGCCGCCAGCAGTGCCGGGGTGATCGAAACGCCGTACATGGTATAGGCGAAGTAGGAGTACTTGAGGACCGAGATCTTCAACTCCAGGACGGTGGGTATGAAGATCATGGCGAAAGCGAAAAGACCTATGACGAAAACGAATATCTTCTGCAGCGCCACCATTTTCTTCTGCGAGGCCTCGGCGTTGATGAAACGCTGGTAAATGTCGCGCATGATGTTGGTGCTCGGGCTGAGCAGGTAGTTCATCCCGGTCGAGATGACCACCGCGCAGGCGGCAGCCAGCAAGAGCACGCCGAAGACGGCCCCCACACCCCCGGCCCCGGCCAGGTTCTCGGCGGCCACCAGCACGATCGCGGCCGGGTCGATCTTTCCGGCCTGCAGGGCGTCCCAGTTGGCGGTCGCGCCGTAGATGGCGATCACGATCACCAGCACCTCGACAATGATGGTGCCCACTACCCAGATGGCCACGGCCAGCTTGGCGTCTCGAGGCGAGCGGGCGCTGTAGAACTTCTGGTACATGCTCTGGACGCCCATCAGCAGCATCATGGTGGCCAGAAAGTAGCCCCCGGCCTTCAAGATCGGATACTCGCCGAAGTCCTGGGCGAAGGCCTGGAAATGACTCGCGGGCAAAATGTCCGCCGCGTGATGCCAGCCGCCCGCAAAAGATACTACGAAGGGCACGGCCCCAAGACAAGCCAGCACGATAATGATGCCGTTGGGCAGATCCGTGTGCGCAACCGCAACCATGCCTCCCAATGCGGTGAAGATGATCACGAAAGCGGCGGTGATTGCCTGTCCTTCGGCCACCGAGATGCTGCCCTTGGTGATAACGTTCAGGATGTAGCCGCCGGCCCTGAACTGGTAAGAGACGATGGTGGTGAAGGCGACAATAAGCGCGATGGCCCCGAACACCCGGGCGAACTTTCCGTAGCGCTCCTCGAGAATGTCGCCGACCGTGTACTGGCCGAAGGTGCGAATCTTGCCGGCTAAAAAGAATATTACGATGATGCCCAGCCAGGCCCCGGCCGGCAGCCACATGCTCGACCAGCCCGCCCGGGCGGCGTACTCGGCCCCGGCGATGAAAGTACCGGAGCCGATCCAGGTGCAGATCAGGGTGAAAACCATCACGGTCAGCGGCAAACTTCGCCCGGCCACCATGAAGTCGTCCTGGCTTTTGACCTTCTTGGCCCGCCAGAAGTTGTAAGCCCCCAGCACCAGCAGGTATCCGAGTATCAGCCACAGGTATACGGTCATCTCGCCTCCGTCAGCCGTCTATCAAGATCAGATCTTCCTGCTCGGCTCCGGCCACAACGACCTCGCCGGCCCGGGTGATGAAGACGTCGATTTCCGAGCGTACCGCCATCTCGCCAGCCAGGTAGATTCCGGGCTCGATCGAGAAGCAGATTCCCGGCACCAGCAAGCGCTCGTCCATGGTTTCGAGGTTGTCGATGTTGACCCCGTTGCCGTGCACCTCCTCGCCGATCGAATGCCCGGTGCGATGGATGAAGAACTCACCATAGCCGGCATCAGCCACGACCTTGCGGCAGGCGTCGTCAACCTCGTAGCCATGACAAGGCTCTGCCTTGCTGAACTTGTCACGCACGAAGTCAACCGCCGCCTTGCGGGCGTCGCGCACGACGCCGAAGATCTCGCGGTATTTGTCGGGCGGATTGTTGCCGACGAAGCCGCACCAGGTAATGTCGTAGAAAATAGACCCCGGCCTGGTGAGCTTGGCCCACAGGTCGATCAATACCTTGTCGCCTTGCTTGAACTGAAAAGAGTTGTCCCGGGTAGGCTCGAAGTGTGGATCGGCCGGGTGCTCGTTTATCCCGACTATTGGAAACTCGTTCATGCAGTTAAGACCTTCCTGATTGTAGCGCTCGACGATCCACTGCTGCAAATCGTACTCGCTGAGCTTCTTGCCGTCTCGCACGAACTCGCCGATCATCTCGAAGGCGCCGTCCTTGATGCGCTGCATCTTCTCGCCGGCTTCCAAATGCGAGCGGTAGCCCTGTTCGTCGATGACCGCCTCGAAAGCCTGCACCAGGTCGGCCGAGGAAACGACTTCGTATCCCAGGCCGCGCACCAGGTCGATCGTCCCGCCGTCAACCGTGGAAACATAGGGAATGGCCGCCAGCGGCGAGAACTGCATGGCGATGCGCTTGGCGTCGCCGAGCACCACAGGCAGCGACTGGTGAAGCTCTTTCCAGCTCAGGTACATCGTGATCTCGCCGGGCAGAGAATCGAGTTTGCGGGGCTCGACCCGGTGTACCAACCTGCGCGGCGCTCCGCTGGCCGGTATGAAGTAGAACCAGCGCCTGGAGGTGAACTTGCCGAAGTCCATTCCCAGCACGCGGTAGGCTATGGGATCGCGGTTGTGAAAGTCGTAAAACAGCCATCCGTCCAGTCCCGCATCTCTGAGCGCTTGCTGGATCTTTTCGATCTCCATAATCCCTCCTGGGCGACCTTTGAATGTCGGTCACAGTAGCATTTTGCTTTTGGAATATGAATGAAAAATGTTAGATTCATCAAATGATCTGGAATCCCGAAGAACGGCTTGGCGACAGGGTCAAGCGCCTGCGCGACGAGTACTTCGCTTTTCGCACCCGCGATTTTCGAAACGAAGTCCGGGCTTATTCTAGCGGAACGGCCTGGGACCGGGTCTTTTGCCCCCACAACTGGACGGTCGTGCCGGAGATGTTCCCTTTTATGACGGCCTTCGAGGACTGCCTGGCCGCTTGCGCAAAAGTCGTTCCGCTCAGTGACGGCTTTTTCGAGCTGCCGCTGATCGAGCGCCGGGCGGTTTTCTTTGCCGAAGTCATCGAACAGCGGTTGCCGGTGCAGATACTGGAAGGAGAGCTGATCGTCGGCGGACAGTTCAGCACCGCCTTGTCGCTTTGTCTGACAAAAAAGGAGGCAGCATCCTACGATCGTCTTGAGAAAAAATTCTTGGATCAGGTGCGCGAACTAGACGCACAGGGAGTGGGCAACTGCGGCGCCGTGCCGGGGCACATAATTCCTGATTACCCCGGTGTTCTGCGCCTGGGTATGCGGGGCATCGCGGCCGAGATCGAAAAGCTCGGC
>CAZENH010000039.1:3253-23198 GCA_964513625.1 uncultured Myxococcales bacterium
TGTATCCTTTCTACCGGGCCGACATCGACGCCGGCAGGCTCACGCGTGACGAGGCCAAGGAGTTGCTCGAGTGCTTCTGGATCAAGCACAACTACGCCTACGACTTCCAGGGACGGGTGGGCAATAACCAGGGTATCAACTCCTCCTTCGGCCAGTTGATTACACTGGGCGGCATCGACGCAGACGGTAAAGACGCCTCCAACGAGTTGACCTGGCTGATGCTCGAGGTGATCGAGGAGATAAATCTGCTCGAACCGAAGCCGAACATCAGGCTGCATGAAAATACTCCGCCCGACCTTTTGCAGCGGGTGGCCTCGCTGGTGTCGCGTTCGCAGGGCTCGCCCTTTTTGCTCAACTTCGACGAGAGTTCGATGCGCGGCCTGGCCTGGCAGGGACTGCCCGAAGATCAGCTCTGGGACTACGCACCTGTGGGTTGCCTGGAGAACACTCTCCAGGGCTGCGATCGATCCGGCACGGTTGACGTCAACTTCAACCTGGCCAAGGCCGTGGAACTTACCCTGTTCGACGGCCGCGACCTGGGCAGCGCCAAGCAAATCGGACCGCGAACGGGCGAGGCCGTCGGCTTCGACAATTTCGAGGACTTCCATGCGGCTTTTCGTACCCAGCTTTCTTATCAGCTCGACCGGATAATCGCGGTCAATAACCTGGCGGACTCGATCCGGGCGCGCTACGCGCCGACACCGTTTCTATCGCTGTTGGTCGGAGGTTGCGCAGAGCAAGGCAAGGACGTAACCGCCGGCGGCGCTCGTCACAACTACATCACCGTAGAGGGTGTGGCGCTGGCCACGACCGTCGATTCCCTGCTGGCTTTGAAACACCTGGTGTACGAGGAGCGGCGCGTCGATATGGCCGAATTGCTTGAAGCCATCAGCGCAAACTTCGAGGGCCACGAGAAGTTGAGACTGTTGCTTTCCAACAAGGCGCCTCGCTACGGCAACGACGACCAGAGCGCCGACGGACTGGCAAGGCAGGTCTCCACCTTCTGGACTACCCAGACTGCCCAAAAGACCTCACGGGCCACCGGCAGGCGCTATCGCGCCGGGTATCTTTCGTGGAACTACTGGGTTTCCTACGCGCCCCGGACGGCGGCCACGCCGGACGGACGCAAAAGGGGCACATATCTTTCGAACGGCAGCTGCCCGGTTACCGGCCGCGATCGCCGGGGGCCGACCGCCAACGCCCGTTCGGTCGCCGGTTTGGGGCTCGAGAGCGCCCCCAACGGCGATAGCCACACGATCAGCCTGTCGCCGTCGATGGTGCGCGACGAAGAGCACATCGACAAGCTGGCCGCTTTCTTGCGTGCCTATTCCAAACAAGGTGGAACCGCTCTGCAGGTGAACATCATCGATCCAGAAACGCTGCGACGGGCGCAGTGCGAGCCCGGCGAATACGGAAACCTGCTGGTCAGGGTGACCGGATACAACGCCTACTTCGTCACGCTGGGACGCGAGATCCAGGACGAGATCATCTCCCGCCTGTGCCACACGGTCTGAGAAGAATCTCATGTCCGAGGATACAGGCACGCTTTTCAACATCCAGCGTTTTTCAACCGAGGATGGCCCCGGTATTCGCACTACCCTGTTCTTCAAGGGCTGCCCGTTGAGTTGTCCCTGGTGCCACAACCCGGAAGGCATGCGACCCCAGCCGGAACTGGCCTGGACGGCCGCCACTTGCATCGCCTGCGGCGACTGCCGGGCCGCCTGCCCGCATTCGGCAATAGAACTGAGCGGCGAAAGAGTACGGATCGACCGCACGCTGTGCGAGACCTGTTACGATTGTGTCGCGGCCTGCCCGACAAACTCGTTGCAGAGAATCGGCAACGAGTACACTTTTGAAAATTTGTTCGACGAACTGATGCGCGACAAGGTCTTTTTCGAGTCATCGGGAGGCGGCGTCACTCTTTCGGGGGGAGAGCCGCTGATGCACCTGACCTTCGTGCACCAGTTCTTGAGGCTCTGTCGAGCCGAAAAACTACACGTGGCGCTGGACACATGCGGCGTTACCCGTATCGAGTGGTTCGGCCCGTTGCTGAACTGGGTGGATCTCGTTCTTTTCGATCTCAAGATCATGGATCCGGCCAGGCATCGCGAGCTGGTCGGCGGCCCGCTGGATCTGGTGCTTGCCAACCTCGAGAGAGTAGTCAAGAAGGGCTTGCCCGTCTGGGTGCGCACGCCGGTCATTCCCGATCTGACCGATGATCAGGAAAACATCATCGCCATCGCAAGACATCTCAGAGACAACGTGCCTACTTTAGAGCGCTTCGAGTTGCTGGCATTTTCGAACATGTGCGCTTCTAAATACGCAATGCTGGATCGCGAATTTACGCTGGGCGGCGTCCCGTTGATCGAGAGCGCCGCCATGGAACGACTTACAGAAATCGTGCGCCGCGAGGGAGTCGAATCGGTCAGATGGTCGGGACCAACCCGTGATTCCACGAAGGGAGCAAACGGATGAACGAGCTACCCGCCGGGAAAGACCTTTCTCCCGACCTGACAACCGCCTTGCACGGGGAAATGGTGCCCAAGTTCTTGGCCACGCTCGACGGCAAGGGCAATCCCAACGTCGTGCCGATCATCTCGCTGGATACGATCGGGGACGGAAAACTGATCTTCGCGGAATTTCTGATTCACAAAACCCGCGCGAATCTAGAACGCGATCATAGAATCGCGGCCTGTGTGATGACGGAAGACCTGTCGATCTGGACTCTCAGGGCTGATTTCGAATGCTTCGCCGAGGAAGGCCCGTACCTCGACTACCTCAACAAGAAGGACATGTTTCGTTACAATGCCTACGTGGGCGTGCGCCGGGCGGCCGTTTTCAAGCTGCTTGCGGTTAGCGAGGTTCGCAAACTTTCCAAACTGAACGTCGCCTGCGAGTTGCTTCCGTTGTTGCTGCGACGAGCAATCACCGGCAGGGGCAAGAAGTCGGGCTTGCCGCCGCGGGTAGCCGAGAAGTTCGCCCGCAGCCAGGCGCTCAGAGTCCTGGCCTTCAAGGGCGAGAGCGGTTATCCCGAGATAGTTCCCGCCTTTTCGCTCGTGCCGGACACAAAGAACCTGATGCTCTTCGGCACCCGGCTGTTTCGCAAGAACCTCCAGGCCTTGAAGGCGGACCAAGCTGTAGCCGCCGCGGTGATCACCATGGACCCGGTAGCCTATCAGGTGAAGGGAGTCTTCGAGGGAATCAGCCTGACTCCGGCCGGAAAACTCGGCCGCATCCGCGTCGACCAGGTCTATTCGGCAAGCCCCCCATTGCCCGGAGAGCCGATAACGATGCCGGAGAAAAGTGTTTAGCATCCCTCAAACCGACAGAAAATTTAGGCCTTGCGTCAGGAGCTCCAGGCTACCCGGTACAGATCGTGGCGGCGGTCCTTGAGGTTCTGGACGGTGGGGCTGGGAATTGCCTCCCGGCCCGTAATTGCCGCAAACCAAACATGCGGCTAAACTGAAAGCGTGGTATGATTTTCGGCGAGGCGAGCATGAACAAGATCATCATGATTCTGACGGTTAGCGCGGCGTTGAATTCTCAGGCCAAGGATCTGGTCATCAGCTACAGCAATTGCATACAGGACATGAAGTGCGAAGAGCGCAAGCTGATCGCCCGTGATCAGATCGAGAGGATCCGGGCTTCCTCGACGCTGAAGGGCAAGAGCAACCGCTACCGGGCCGAGAATCTGCTGGACGACAAGTTGGAGACCGCCTGGTGTGAAGGCAAACCCGGCCCTGGTTACGGCGAGACCGTCACGATAACATTCAAGAAGAAGCTAGAGTTGGGCGGGTTCTATTTCGCGCCCATGTTCGCCAAGTCGTTCAAGACCGCCCGGCAGAACAACCGGGTAAAGAAGTTCAGCATCCTGGCCGGAGGCTCATCAGCCCAGGTGACCGTGGACCGCTTCGAGCACAACGAATGCGGGCCGGCGCCCAACAATTGTAACGAGTTGGTAAAGTGGCAGGCGGTGTTCTTTCCCGGTGGGCTGAAAGTTAAAAGCCTGACTCTACGGATAGACGAGGTTGAGAAGGGCACGAAGTACGACGATAGCTGCATCAGCCGGCTGCAGTTCTTTCCTTACGAAGCGAATCGTCCTTGATGAGTCTGATGATTTTTGGGGGAACCGATTGCAATGCCCGAAGCAAGCGCTACTTCAGCTTGGCGCTGATTGTTATTTTTTCAGCGGGAACCGGGCGCACGCTGCCTGTCCACTCGAGCTTGCCCAGGCGCAACTGAAGCTTGGTATCGCGTCCGGCTTTCAGCTTGATCACCGTCGGAGTGGGCTTTCTTACCTTGCCGCCGTTCACGTAGATCGCGGCGCCCGGAGGATCGGATTCGACTTTCACACTCACGCGGCCTCTCGGGCGCCTGGAGGATCTTTTCAGCACCAGCCTTGCAATGCTTTGCTGATCCTCGTCCAGCCCGAGCCGCACGAACGCAGATTTCCTGCCTTTCTTGACTGCCATGACTACGTGTTCGCGACCCGCCAGCACGCCGCTCAAAGTGCAGGGTGTCTTGCTTCCCGTGTAAATCCCGTCCAGGTAGACCTTGCAGTGTTTTGGCTTGCTCAGTACCTTGATGCTGCCCGTTCTTTCCGCTAAAACCTTGGCGTCGGCCCGGCCGTCAAGCTGACCGGCGTCCGCGGCGTCTGTAGTGCAGGAGTCAGTCGCGTCCGCGATTCCGGAGTCTGCAGCGTCAGTAACCTCGAGGTCGGCATGGTCCGACACACCCGCATCAGCTGGACTCGTTCCCGCATCCGCTTGCCCGGATTGCGTAATCGGCAGTGTCTGCGGTTCCTCGGTTGCTGTGGTATTTTTTCCGAAAAAGCGATCGCTCATGAAATAGGCGGCCGCTCCAACCGCGATCAGTAAAAATATTAGTATTATGTACTTTCCGATACCACCACGGCGGGCCCGCGGTTCGGTAGACTCGAGCTCGGGTTCCGGCTGCGATTGTTCGGACTTTATTTCCCCGGAAAACGCGGGCACAAACGGCTGGGTCGGATCTGTCCCCCATTTCTTCTCGGGGTCTTTTTCGGTGGTCTCGGCCTCTACCTCGACCCCTTTCTCTTCGGTTTCTGCCTCGCCTGTTTCCTCCTCTTGATTTTCTTCCACTTCTAAAGGAACAGGTCCGCTCGCGCTCAACTCGGTCAGGATCTCGCCCGTGGCATGTCCGGAAAAGGGCAGATTGCCCTCGGCATCCAGCGCCATGACGCTCTCGAGCAACTCCGCGAAATCAAACGTCAGGCTGCCCTTGTAGGGCCGGTCTTCCGGCATGAACATGCTCTCGACAGACGGCCACGAAAAAACCTCGAGCAGGCACTCGGACAGGTGTCTGAGCAATAGATCGCGCAGGGATTGCTCGTCTAGCAGCCCCCACTCGACGATGGTTTCACCGAAGTTCTTGCCGCTGCGCTTGCACTCTTCGAATACCTCCTGGACCTCGTCCTTCTTCAGAGCGGATTTCGCGATCAAGTACTCGGTGAATGTGCGCTTGTTGGTAGAGACCGTGGCCCAGGCAATCTTGCCGCCCACGAAAAAGACCCGGGCGGTGTCGTCAGCGCAACGCAGCAAGACTTCTCCGCCCCGGTCGGAGGCGGTAGCCTCGTGAAATACCTTGAGTACTTTGATGTTCTCTACGAGCTCCAACTGTCAGCTCCTGTTACCTTAGTGTAGCATATTCAACGCCGCCGTCCAGGAAACGACTTTTCAGACTACCTCGCGCTTCGCACCTGGTAAGCCCATTCGCGGGCCCTTGCGAAAAAGGCCCGCCGTTCATGCGGTTCGAGCGCCATGGAAGAGAAGATTGAATAGATCAGGATCCAGGCGAAGACGATGTCGAAGGTATAGGGCCTGATGAACACCAGGGCCAAGATTGTCATCGAGAAAAAGCCTGCCGCCAGAAACTTCTCGTAGAGCTTCTGCCCGCTCTTGTGGGTGCGAAAAGGCAAAGGAAGTAAGTTCAGGGCCGAAACCAGCACGATCATCACGACGCCTACCCAGCGACCTCCCGGTATGCCGACCAGAAAACCGGAACTCAGGAAGGAAATAATCAAGAATGACGAAATGGTTCTCGGCAGGCCCATGTATGCGCCGGGAAAATCGACAGCCACGGTAGCGGCGCGGGCATGGCGGATGGAGCCGGTGACGATCAACAAGGCGGCCAAGGCGCCTGCCAGATAGGGGTTCATGTCGCGGTAAAAAGTAAAGATGATCGCGGCCGGAGCGACGCACTGGGCCACGTGATCGCTTATCGAATCGAACTCGCCGCCGAACTTGTTGCTGCTGTTTGTCAGGCGGGCCACGAAGCCGTCGAGAGAATCACCGCAGACGTATCCCAGCAGGAATGCGTAGGCCGCGTAGTCAATGCGTCCCTGGATGCAGAATATAATCGCCAGCACCCCGCCCATCAGGTTGATGCCGGTAAAGACGTCCTTGAGCCCGAAGGTCGGCGGAAGTTTCTCGATATCGCTCATCTTTGCGCCCTCTCGTCAGGATAACTTCACGGCGATGAAATCGATAATTCTAGCGGTAATATGGTCACGATGTTTATCGTCTGAAAAGCGGTGGTCCGCGTTTGGCACAATCTCGACTTCGGCACGCATGCGGGATGCCGCCTGCAAGTCCAAGGCGTCGCTTGGCGGCACTACTTCGTCACGCTCGCCGTGCAATATCAACCAGGGACAGTCGACCCTGGAGGCCTGTTCGGGCAGGTCGATAGCGCGCGCATCTTCGACCCAGGCGTAGCCTACCCGCTGACCCTGCATCAAGATGGAGCCCTTGCGCTTCCACAAGGCGACGCCCTTTTCTCCGGCAGCCCGTTCGGGCAACAGATCGGTATGGCCCACGGCGGCCATGGTAGCCAATGCGTCCACGCCCCCGCGAGCGGCGGCCATGATTGCCACAGCCCCGCCCATGCTGGAGCCGACCAGTGCCACTCGCCGCGCTCCCTCCCCCCGCAGCGCCTCTACGACGGCCAGGCACTCGTCGAGCTGGCGGGTGAAGGTCAAGCCCAACAGGTCGCCGGGGCTGCCGCCACGCCCCGAAAAGTCGAAACGCAGGGCCAGGTATCCCCGCGCGCACAAACCCCGGGCTATCTGGGTGTGCTTGCGGCTTTCCTTGCTGGAAAGCATTCCGTGGCAGACGACAACGCCGGCGTCGGACGGTTTGTCCGGCCGGTGCAGTACGGCGGCCAGGCTGACCGGCCCCGGCGCCTCGATCTTTTTCTCGATCTCCATTGTCTCAATCCGGAAGCTGCATCATCTCGAAAGCAGAAGGTTGCACGCTTGTGTCAGGCTGTCAACCTTGGCTGCTTTTCATAATATGATAAAGTCAATATTGACGTCACCACGGATCGCCATTACGATGCTTGGGCATTCAGCTTGTCGGAGGAGACGCCATGCTGGAGGATCATTTTGTGTAACGCTTCTACCTTTGAACGACACCATTCAAAGATTTATATGACAATATTTGGCGCGGCAGTTTTGGCGGCGGCCGGCGGTTTCTGGTTCGAGCCCGGCCCGGCCCGGGCGCAGGCCGAGAGTGCGCGCTGCCGGCCATCTCCCAGCGGACGTGGAGGTCCCATGTGCAAGGTGCCCGCCGGGGAATTCTGGATGGGCGCCAACCGGAAAATCAAAGACAGTTGCGATGACGATGAGAAACCAGGCCGCCTGGTGAGAATGGCCGAATACTACATCGATCGACACGAAGTCACCGTAGCGGAATATAAAGAATGCGTGGATTCGGGATGTTGTTCTCAGGAAGGATTGAATATGCCCTTCTGGATGGGAACCGAGCAGCCGGGAACCGCCTGGGCATGCAACTGGGGCAAGCTGGATCGAAAAGACCATCCCGTCAATTGCCTGAGTTGGGAACAGGCCCGTGCCTATTGTAGGTGGGCGGGCAAGCGCCTGCCGTCAGAGGCGGAATGGGAAAAGGCCGCACGCGGTCTGGACGGCCGGGTCTACCCTTGGGGAAACCAGGGCATTGTGTCCCTTGGCAAGGATAAAAAGGCTGTCGGGAATTTCGCCGATCAGACCGCCAGGAAGAAAATTCCGAGAGAGAATGCAATCAAGCACTACCGGGACGGATACATTGCTACCGCACCGGTCGAGTCGTTCCCTTTGGGCCGGAGTCCTTTCGGCCTGTACGACGCGACAGGAAACGTCTGGGAATGGTGCTCCGATGGATACGACCCGGACTTTCACAAGAATACTCCGAACAAGAACCCCAAGGGTCCCGCTTCCGCGAGGTACCGCACGGTTCGGGGAGGCTCCTGGATCAGCAAGGAAGAGACATTGAGGACCTCGTATCGATTCGGTGAGTGGCCCCCCGGGCGCAATGCCAACGTAGGCTTTCGCTGTGCGTTGTCCCCACGCGAGCTGACCAAGCAACGCCCGGTCTGCAAGTAACCTTGACAGCCCCTAACACCCAATGTTAGCAGTCGAAATTGCGGCAGGCTAAACTAATTATCTGATTGGTTGCAATGGCTCATATCCTGGTAATCGACGATGACCCTGACCTGCGGAAGCTGCTCGAAAAGATCCTGACCGGGCGGGGGCACCAGGTAATCCAATCCGGGGACGGCAGAAGCGGCCTGGCGAGCGCGATGCTGAAAAAGCCCGACCTGATCATCCTCGACCTGAATCTTCCCGGTATGGACGGATTCGAGATCTGCCGGCGCCTGAAGGACGACCAGTCGACCGCCAAGATCCCGATCATCATGCTGACGGCGGCCTATCCAGAGCTCGAGGATGCCCAGAAAGGATTAGCGACTGGAGCGGACGAGTACGTCATCAAGCCTTTCGCCCACGACATCCTGCTTCACAACATCGAACGACTGCTGGGAAAGGCTTTCTAGACACTCGAGATGGCAACATCAATTTATCTGACAGGTGTATGCAGAATTACAATTTCTGCTCTTCTGGTTTTTCTTTGTGTCTTAGCCTGTGAGCATTCCGAGATTGAGACCCTGAAAGATCGATGCAATTCCGGGAATGCCAACGCCTGTGGGCAACTCGGCGACAAGTACCGCTCCGGCGAGGGGCTAAAGCCGGATGCCGCCCGGGCGCTGGAGTTGTACAAAAAGGCGTGTGACGGCGGCGATTACGGAGGATGCTTCACGCTGGCGGGCCTTTACCGGCGTGGAGAGGGCCTGCCGAAAAATGTGCAGCTGTCGGTCGCCATGTACGCGCGACTTTGCAAGTCGGGCGAGGAAAACTCATGTTTTGAAATAGCCGAGATGTACGATCACGGCACCGAGATCGCGAAGGATTACGCAAAGGCTGCCGGGTACTATGAAATGGCCTGCCACGGCCCGTATCTACCGGCCTGCTACAGACTGGGTCGGCTGTACGAATCCGGCAATGGCGTGCAACAATCCGACCGCTTGGCTGCCGACTACTACGTCAGATCCTGCGGAAACAGCGAAAAATGCGATGTCTGGGAAAAGGTCTTCAGCCTCTACGATCAGAGCTGTCGGATTGGCGACACAGAAGCATGCTCTTCGGTTCGCGAACTCAGGGCGCGACTCAAACCCCGGTCGACGAAATAGCAATCGCGGTTTTCCGCTTTCCTGCGTTGACAAATGAACTCAGGTACACAGTTTCATTGCTGTAGGGAGGTCGGATGAACAAGATACGAAAAGTAATAGGCATCCGGAAAGCCAGGCCTACAAGAGAAGGAGCAGGCGTCAACCTGATGCGGGTATTCGGAGAAGTCGACGTCGATCTGGACCCTTTTCTGCTGCTGGACCATTTTGGATCCGAGAATCCCGAAGACTACCTGGCGGGTTTTCCCTGGCATCCTCACCGGGGCATAGAGACAATCACCTACATGCTTTCGGGTACGCTAGAGCACGGCGACAGCCTGGGCAACAAGGGAGTGATCGGACCGGGAGAGCTGCAGTGGATGACGGCCGGCTCGGGTATCGTTCACCAGGAGATGCCCCAGAGGGCGGCTCTGCTGGAAGGATTTCAACTCTGGGCCAATTTGCCGAAGAGACACAAGATGATGGAGCCTCGCTACCGGGACGTGCTTGCATCCGAACTGGCAAGTGTTGAACTGGGAGCCGGGGTCAGTGCCAAGCTCATATGCGGCAAAGTATCCGGCGTGTCCGGACCGGTTCATGACATCGTCATGGACCCTATATACCTGGATCTCACTTTAGAGAAGAATGCCGGCTTCGAACTGGCCCTGGATGACTCGCGCAACGCTTTCTGTTATCTCTACCGAGGTTCAGGACTCTTTGGCTCCGAAAAGACGGCGATCGGCCGCAACCAACAGGTGATATTCGGCAAGGGCGATGTTCTGCTGGGCGAAGCGGATGAAAACGGCGCCAGCATGTTACTGGTGGCCGGGAAACCAATCAAAGAGCCGGTGGCCTGGGGCGGACCAATCGTCATGAACACGCAAGAAGAGCTGCGCCTGGCTTTCCAGGAATACAATGACGGCACTTTCCTGAAACACGGCAGGCAGCCGAACCGATCTGTGTGAGCCGAATAGACGTTGCAATCCCGGCCGGTTAAGCTACCATAAAACTGCAAGAAGCCGATCTCGAGTGATGAATGCGGGTTGATCCGAGGCGGTCTTCAGCCCGCCAATGGAGGCGATCGAATCGTGACCCTGGTTGTCAAGCACTCCAGGCTGGGAATCGGAGCGTTCGTTTTGTCGATGGTTGCCGCCGTCGGACTGCTTGTAGATATTCTATTGATGCACGCCTGGCGTCAAAACCATCCAATCCCGGCTGGACAGGGTTTCGGAAATGAAATTTATTTCATCTACGCTGGTGCGCCGTTGCTGATGGGGTCGATACTGGCCTTCGGCCTGGGCCTGGCCGGCGCTTTGAGGCGCACGCGCAAGCGGATTTTCGGACTGCTGGCGATGTTCTTTGGGGCCCTCCCCTTTGTGGTCATCTTGCTGATAAAATGAGACATGCGGCACTCGTACTGCGAGGGCGACAACCGGTGCGCCTTCAACGTCTGCATCGGGGTCGACGCCGACAACCTGGCCGTGACGCTGTGCCTGTGATTCGCTCGGGTCTGGGGTTAAAGAATCCATTATGACGGCCGAAGGAAAAAAGATAGAATGCCTTTCGGAGGAAGACGCTCATGCACACGATTAGAATACGGCGATGTCTTTTTCTGCTGTTGGCGATTGTCTTTTTACCAATCCAGGCCCGGGCGCTGCAGCCTGGAGATGTCCTGGGAGAAACCAGCTCACCGGGATGCTGCCCCATGGGAGCAACATTCGACGGAAAATCGTTATGGATAGCTGACCGCAAGGCGAATAAACTTTTCCGGATCGACCCGCTCAGCGGCAAGGTCCTGGGAGAACTTCCCACTCCCGGTCTGCGAACCACCGGCCTGACATGGGATGGGCGGCACTTGTGGATCGCCGATCGGGATGAACTGGAGATTTTCCGGCTCGATCCCAAAACGGGAATTGTCGATCGGGTTTTCAAGGTGGGCATCAAGGCCCCGCGAGGCATGGCCTGGGATGGAGAGTGTTTGTACCTGGCTTCCGGCAAGGATGACGTCATCAATTGCCTCGATCCAGATGACGGTACGCTGATGCGCAAGTTCCCGGCACCGGCCAACGCGGTGACCGGGCTGACCTTCGACGGCAAGTACCTGTGGGCGGCCGACCGGGATAAAGACGAACTGTACCGTATCGACCCGCGCGAGGGCCACGTCATCGGTATTCTCAAGAGCCCGGGACCCCAGCCTTTCGGGTTGGCCTGGGACGGCAAGCACTTGTGGAACGTCGATTATCAGAGCCACAAGATTTATGTGCTCAACGTCACCAAAGGTGCTTCTGTTTTGCGTCTCGAAGAAAAGAGTTTGCGAATCGACTACACCATCCATTTCCAGAACCAGGGACCGGATCCGATCAGCCAGGCGGACTTCTACATCGCGGTACCGGAAAAGCGCTACAACCAGGACATCATCAGAGGTCCTTGCTTCTCTGCACCCGATGTCGACTATTTTACAAATCGCTGGAGTCAAAAAGTTGCTCATTTGCACAGGTCGGATATCCAGGCCGGCAAGAGTCTCGAATTCAGCATGTCGTTGGACACCAAGCTGTACAGGACCAGCTTCTGGATCCAGCCCGACAAGGTACGGCCGCTTGGCACCGTACCAAAGTCGATCCGCAAGAATTACCTGGCCAACAATTCGAAATACCGCTTGAATAACCCGGCGGTCAGAAGTGCGGTAAGGCTGGCCATTGGTAGTGAAACCAATCCGTATTGGATTGCCCGCAAGATTTACCAGTTCGTACTCGAAAAGCTGGACTACAAACTTTCCGGCGGTTGGGATCCTGTTCCGCTGCTGCTCGAAAGAGGAACCGGGTCTTGTTCCGAGTATTCCTTTGTGCTGATTGCGCTGTGCCGTGCGGCCGGAATTCCGGCGCGTTACGTTGGCGGGGTGGTCACCCGCGGGGACGACGCTTTCGTAGACAATGTTTTCCATCGTTGGGTCGAGATATATTTGCCCGGCTATGGGTGGATTCCAGTTGATCCCGATCGCGGCGACAAGAAAACTCCAAGGGGCCAGGCACTGGGTTTCGGGAACCAGGAAAACACTCTTTTGGTAACCACAGTTTCCGGAGGCGAATCGAAGTACCTGGGCTGGAAGTACAACGGAAACGTGACCTGGTCGTTCAAGGGGCGCACCCGGGCTTACGTGGAGCACGTTGGAGAGCTATCGCCCATTGACGGAAACAGTAATACCTCACCGGTCATCAATGTTCCGGCCAGCAATGAAGCTCCCCAGCCCAAGAAGCCCGTCAAGAAAAAAACCAGTACCAAGCAGCCATGAAGCGGGCGATACGAACCCAGGCGGCTGATGCCCCGGACTACTGGCCATGTGTTTCGGAAGCCTGCCCTTGCTGATCATCTTGCTCATGAGATGACCAGACCTATTTCTCGTCGGGGGCGACAGGCAGCATCGGATCGATTGGCGCACCTTGCGCGTATTGCCGGGCCCAGCGGCTGAGTAGCTCAAGGGTCTGGACGTCCTGCGGTCCCCGCTCGACCTCAATGGCAGAGTAGTCCCGAAGCGCATCCATGGCACACCAGGTTGCGTGATAACGATCGTATTCGTCCTCGGGATTCTCAGGTTGCCAGCTTCCGTCAGGCCGCTGCATTTGAAGGAGCAGCTCTTTACCCGCGGCAATATCCGGATCGTCGTCGCCGTAGCCCAGCAGGCGCAGGCTGTCTGTAAATTCCGAAAGCGTTTCCGGGTCGGCCCACATCAGGGCGGCCAGGAAGGATCCACGGATGTAATCCAGTTCACGCGGCACCAGGGCCGGATCGAGCAGCCAGGAGGCATAGCCCGAAAGCGTATAGACCAGGTGGGTCACCAGGTTGTTCTGGTCGACGTAACGCCCGCCGCCGATCTCCAGGTTGTCTGAGTACTCCACTGACGGAACATACAGCAGCGCCTCCGCGAAGCTGACCGGTAATCCTGCATCGATACGATCGGTAAAGTGAAACCCAATCAACAGGTCGATCAACTGGTCGAGATTCGGGGCCTCGCGTCTTGCAGGATCGAATCCCCAGTAATCGACGGCCCCGAAGCGACCCGCCGCCTGGCGCAGCAACACCTGCGGCGCCTCGACATCCATACCCAGTGCATCCAGCGCCCACAATGCCGAAGCACCGTCAACGATTGCGTCAGCCTCGTCGAGATCAAAATATTTTTCGAGGTAGATCTCACCCAGCTTCAATCCCGCTTGCCTAGCCCGGAGGCCGACTAAAGCGTCGGGAACCCGTGAAAGATCGGCGAAGAAAAACAGGTAGTCGGAGGCATACTCCTCGAAGTTGTCGGGATCGGAGGCAGAGCGAACCATGTACTCGAGGCCGCGCCAGAGCGCCTCTTTGACGCGTTCGTCGGAATCATCCCCGGGCCTTGCGACCGAAACAGAGCCGCAAATAAGAACGAGCACCATGGCCACTATACGAATCACGAGCATATGCTACAACATCATCGACAGCGAGCACCAATTCCCCCTGAAAAGCCTTGACTATTGTCCCGCACCCGTTCTAAATTTGCCGCCCATCGCCGCTTGATGTATTTCGTTTTTTGCGGTGCCGAGGTGGCGGAACTGGTAGACGCGCTAGATTCAGGGTCTAGTGTAGGCAACTATGTGCAGGTTCGAATCCTGTCCTCGGCACTTTTTTTTAGACCTGCCCGCGGCGCAGTGCCCGGTCATCGTTGAGACGAGGAACTGTATATGGGGTGCCTGGCAGACGATGTCTTCCTTTCTGATGAGCACCTTCTGCTGCGTGAACAGTTGCGTCGTTTTGTCGGCCGGCACATCAAGCCCCATGTAGACGACTGGGAAAAAGCAAAGACGTTTCCGCGCGAGCTGTACCGCGAGCTGGCCAAGGCCGGCTTTTTGGGTGTGGGATTCGACGAAAAGTACGGCGGCAGCGGCGGCGATATGCTTCATGCCGTCGTCCTCAGTCAGGAACTGACAAGATCGGGTTCTCCCGGCCTGGCCGCCGGCCTCGGTTCGCTGGCCATTGCCCTGCCGCCGATTGTCAATGCAGGGAGCAAAGGACAGAAACGACGCTGGCTGCCGCGGGTGCTTTCCGGCGAGTGGATATCCGCCCTGGCCGTCACCGAGCCCGACGCCGGATCGGACGTGGCCGGCATAAAAACCCGGGCCGTGCGTGAGGGTGATCATTTCGTCATCAACGGATCAAAAATTTTCATAACCTCGGGGGCCCGGGCCGATCTGGTCACCACGGTTGTCAGAACGGGTGGCGAGGGTGCCGGGGGCATCTCGGTCATTGTGGTAGAGAGAGGAACTCCAGGTTTCAGCGTGGGACGCGAACTCGACAAGATGGGCTGGCACGCATCGGATACCGCCGAGCTGATTTTCGATGATGTGCGCGTGCCGGCCGACAACCTGATTGGCGACCTCGACGAGGGTTTTGCAGTGCTGATGCGCAACTTCGCGGGCGAGCGCCTGCTGTTGGCCGCCCAGGCGGTCAGCATGGCCGAGATGGCCTTCGAAGAGGCCGCGGGCTATGCCGCAGACAGGAAGGTCTTCGGCCGCCCGATTTCAAAGTTTCAAGTCAACCGCCACAAGCTGGCCGAGATGGCCACCGGCATAGATGTTTGCCGTACCTATGTCTACGCTCTGGCCAGCCGTGTCGCGGCCGGCCAGGCTCTTATCAAAGAGGTGGCCATGGCAAAGAACGCAGCCGTGGACATGGCCATGCGAGTCATCGACCAGGCACTCCAGTTGCACGGCGGGTACGGCTGGATGCGCGAGTTCCTGGTCGAGCGGTTGTACCGCGACATCCGCCTCTATCACATCGGCGGCGGAACGCGCGAAGTAATGAACGAGGTAATTTCCAGGCAGATCGACATCTGATGCCACAGGGGAAGACATGTTCCGCGATCCATCGATCTACAGCCAGGGGCTCTTTTCCGGCAAGCTGGCACTGGTGACGGGCGGGGGTACGGGCATCGGCCTGGCCATCGCCGCCGAACTGCGTCTTCTGGGTGCCGATCTCGTAATTGCCAGCCGAAACGAAGCAAATCTGACGGCCGGGCGGCAAGCACTCGAGCAGATCGACGCTCCCGGCCGGGTTATGACGATTGCCTGCGATATCCGTCAACAGCAATCGATCGACAACGCGTTGTCAGACGTCTTCGAGCGCTTCGAACACGTCGATGCACTTGTCAACAACGCTGGTGGTCAGTTCCCCTCACCCGCCTTGAGCATGTCCAGGAAGGGCTGGGATGCGGTGATCGAGACAAACCTGACCGGCACATTCATGATGTCAAAGGCAGTGGTCGCAAGATGTGTATCCACCGGCAATCCCTGTTCGATCGTCAATATCATTGCTCAGATCTCGAACGGTTTTCCGATGATGTCTCACACCGGGGCCTCGCGGGCCGGTGTCGCCAACCTGACCATGAGCCTGGCCTTCGAGTGGGCACCACTGGGAGTCAGGGTCAACGCCGTTGCGCCGGGAGTGATTTTGTCGAGCGGTGTCGACAATTATGCACCGGAGTTCAGAAAGACTTTTCTGGATTCGGTCGGCTACATCCCGCTGGGCAGGTTGGGTACTCCCCGCGAAGTCGCCGCGGCCGTCGTGTTCTTGCTTTCACCGGCGGCCGGCTTCATTACCGGTACGACGCTGAAAGTAGACGGCGGTGAGCCGTTATTCGGATCGAGCGCCGCCGGCCAGCTTGGAAAAACGCTGCAGCCCCCGCGCGGCACCGGTTATGAATGATCGCAGTTCTGATTTCAACTTGAATTCACGGAGATATCGACCATGATTAGAAAATTCGCGCTTGCTCTAGCGACCCTGCTGTTGTCAACCACGGCCGCGCTTGCCGACACGGTGCCCGAACCGGAAACCGAGACGATTCTTTCGCCGATATTGTCGCCGGTGAACCTGCGGCTGATGGGAGTCTGCGAGTTCGCCTTCATCGCCTCGGACTCGAAGCTGTTCCACAAGTTCCCGGCCAGTTTCAGGCGCTCTTTTCCCTCCCGCCAGGCCGATGAACCCAGTAAAACCCTGCAGCTCGGCTTCGAAGAGCTGACTCTTGTTTTCGACAGCAGCTTCGGCGGCGAGTCGGCCGGCTTCCACGGGGCTCTCTTGGCCACCGGAGCAGGATCCGAACCGGATACATTCTCGACCCCGGCCCTGCTCGAAGGCTGGGGCTACTACAAGCTCGATTTCGTCCAGTTCTCGATTGGGCGAGTGCGCAACCCATTCGGAGGGCGCTTCACCGATTTTCCCGAGTACCACTTGCAGGCCACCGACTATCGCCGCTTCCGCGGCGACGGGCTAAGAATCGATTTCGATCTTGCGGCGGGCAACTTCCACATCCTGCCGTCGATCGCTGTCATGGAACGCAATCCCGATGACACCCTGTTTCTATACTCGGGGCGGGTCGGGTTGGCCTTCCACATCGACAAGTTCGGAATCATCGGCATGGGCGCTTCTTTCATGTACGGCGAGGACAGCCTGAGGATCGACAGCTACGAGAACGCCGGGTACTACGACGCCTCTGATAATTTTCACAGGATCAACTTCCATGAGAAATACAACCTGCGCCGGAAAGACTACGGCTTCGATTTCGGAGTCATCTGGAAAAAAAGCGCCGGCTCTTTCCTCGGCGACACCGAGCTTTACGCAGAAGTGGTGATTGGCGATCTTGATGACGCGGGATTCGACGATCCCAATAACCCAGAGAACCCGCAGCCTTTCCTGGGCGAGCGCAAGCCCTTCGGCTGGTGGATCGAGCTTTACCAGCAGCTGAATATCGGCGCCGGCGGCGGGCCGTTTATCTCTTACGGCTACCTCGATCGCAAGATCGAGGCCCAAAACGCCTGGGGAATCGGAGAACAGGGAATAGTGCGCGAACTGGTCTTCGGCTATCGCCAGTCGATCACCCGCGGTTTCAACGTCGACGTCGAGATGTGGATCGTCAATGACGCCAAGAAACTCGACGCCAACGGCGCACCGGACTTTAACCGTGACGGGGAATCCGACCTTGTCCAGGGCAATTTCTTCAAGGTCCGTTTCCAGATGATTTTCTGAGCGAGCCCGTCATGCGATACGCAAGTAGCAACATTCTAGCCTTTGTGTTCGTCGCTGCCTGGTTGTCCGGTTGCACGCCTGCTTACACCGGGATGCAACTCGCCCGTCAGGGCAAGCACATGGCCGCCGCGCGCCTTCTTTCCGAGGCGGTCAAGGCGCATCCCGAAGACGTCCAGGCCCTGCGGGCCCTGGGCCTGAGCTACCTGGATCTCGGCGATGAGGCTTTGGCCGAGAAGCATTTAACAAAAGCCGTCGAATTGCAGCCTTCAGATCGCATCTCTCGGCGCTACCTGGCAATCACCCGCGAACACCTCGGCTGGCAGGCGCGAGCCATGGCCAGCTTCGATGAGTTGGTCAAACAATATCCCAACGACCGGCTGACAGGTGTCTTCAAGACTCACCTTGCGCGAATGAGCAATTCCCGTTCGGCGCTTACCAGGGAGGCCGTCGAGGAACGCATCGATGATTTTCGCGAAAAGGGCCTGCTGGATCGGGATGGTCTTCCGAGGCCCTTGCTGGTTTTACCCTTCGATGTTCCCGAAGAATACCCGGATTACGTGCTTCTCGGAAACACACTGGCGCGCATGCTGGCTTGTGACCTTGCCAAACTCGACCTGGTATGGGTGATCGGCCCGGACAAGGCGCTCGAAGCCATGCGTCTGCGGGAGATAAACTGGAAGGTTGCCGATCATGACGCCGCCGCCAAGGAGATCGGCAGGGCGCTCGGCGCCGGATTGGTCGTTCAAGGGCGTTTTCTGAAGGGCTTCGAGGAAGAGGTTCGGGTCGATATCAAACTATTCGATCCCGAACCTTTCTCTCTGCTGAGTGATTTCAAGACCGAGGGCGATTCCAAGCAGATCTTCGAACTCGAGAGAAATGTGCTCAATAAGCTTCTGGGTAACGTGGGCGTGTTGCCAAACGAACGGGAACGATCGCTGTTTGGAAGTTTCGCCACACGTAACTCCGGCGCCTTGGGGCTGTACCTGGGAGGAATGGGCCGGCTTATGGCCAACGACTATCCGGGGGCGCTGAAACTCCTGGAGCAATCCGTCGGGTTGGACGCAAAGTATCCCTGTCCCAACCGGGCGCTTTCAGTGATCTACCAGATGCAGGGTCGCCGAGACAGAAGGCAGTATTCGGACAACCTGGGACGCGGGCGCGGAAACCCCGCCTGCCCGGCCTCGACCGACCTGCTTGATTTCAAGATCCGCCTCGATAGCCAAGTTGCGGCCCAGTTGCAAGCGGAAGTCGAGCAAGGCCGAACAGCCTTGCGCAACGGACTGCAGACTCTCTCCGGAGTCGAGGGCGATATTTTGTCCCGGCAGATGCTATTCGGGCCGGCCGGCAGCCGCACGGCCAGCGTCGATCCGATCCCTGCCGGTTTGATATGGGGCAGCCAGGGGCTGGGAATCGCCGGCACCGCCGACCCGGCGGTGCTCGGGGGCGTCCAGGGCCACGGACTTTCATCCCCCGACCCGGCCACGGCCGGACAATAGAATTAGAATTTAAAATTCGGCTATCAGCTTGACGGCCAGGTTGTCCGCCGCCACCAGCAGATCTTCCACTTTGCCCGAAGACACGTTCTCGGAAAAGCGGGTCTTGACGGCGCCGCTGGCTCCATCGACCAGGTTTACGTTGAAGATGAACGTCTCGCCGACCTTACTGATCGAACTCACGATCAAGAAGTCGGCCTTGAGCATGGCGCTCATCTCCGCCAGGCAGTCCTTCTCGTTGCAGGCGCCGAACCTGATCATGTCTTCTTTGTGTTCGAAAAGATTCACGAGATCCTCTGCGCAAATCAGATCGATTTTCTTGGACTTCGAGACATCCACGCAGAACTTGCCTGCGATTCCGGAGGCCTCGTCCTTGGAGATACCGTTGATCGAGAAGGTCTTGATCACAACCCTTGGGAGCTTTCCGGTCGCCGTCTGCGCGTCGGCCTTGGGCGCGTGGGTCACCGTCGCGTTGGATGCGGCGCGCTGTCCGGCGCAGGCCGCAAGAGACAAGCAAGCTATTACTGCAATCATTGTTCTTGAGCCCCTCATTGTCGTCCTCCTTTACGGATCTGCCGTCATTTCTCAAGCGCGGGCTTCTGAGCCACGCCCAGCATGCGTTGGACGTCCGCCAGCGGAAAAGGCATCTTTTCTTCGTTGTAGCCGACTCGAATGTCGGCAATCACGCCCCGGCTGTCAAGGATGAACATGGTCGGGAAGTTCGTAACACCGTACCTGCGCCGCAAGGCGCCGAAGCGATCTTTGAGAACCGGAAAGCTGAAGCCGGCCTGGCTTATGAATTTTTCAACCGCGGCAATCTTCTCGGGCAGGTAGTCGCAGTTCACCGCCAGCACCATCAGGCCCTTGCCCTTGTA
>CAZENH010000039.1:23298-55267 GCA_964513625.1 uncultured Myxococcales bacterium
GCCAACCTGGCGGCGAGCTCGTCGACAAGCTTGTCGATCTGGATCTCGAACTGTTTGTCGGGCGAGTCGACATCCGCGGTCATGTCCTTGATCGTCAGAACTCCGCGCTCGATCTCGTCTTCTCCAAGCAAGATAACAAAGCGTGTTCCCATTTTATCAGCCCGCTTCATCTGCGCCTTCAGGCTGCCCTGTCGCACGTCGCACGAGGCGGCGATACCGGCTTTTCTCAGCTTTCGCAAGACACTCAGGCCTTCGAGCCAGGCCGGCTCTCCCTTGGTGACTACGAAGACGGGTTGCAGTTTCGAAGGTGCGGCAATGGTTTCACACAATCGCAACAGAATGCGATCGAGCCCGGCGGCGAAGCCGACCGCCGGAATGGAAGGCCCGCCCAGGTGTTCGACCAGCCCGTCGTAGCGTCCGCCCGCCGCCACCGCGTTCTGCGACCCGAGACCGGGAGCTAGAAGCTCGTAAGTGGTGCGTGTGTAGTAATCGAGTCCGCGCACCATCAGGTGATTGAGGTTATAGGGAATCTCGATGTTCTCGAGACCACTGCGAACCAAAGCGAAGTGCTCGGCACATTCGGCACACAGCGAATCGAGCATGCGTGGGGCCTGCCCGGCAACCAGTTTGCAGCCCTCCTGCTTGCAGTCGAGCACGCGCAGCGGGTTTGTTTGCTTGCGATGCAGGCAATCTTCGCAAAGGTCTTGAGTGTGGTCATCAAGATAGTCGATAAGCTTTGTACGGTATGCAGGCCGGCAGTTCGGGCAGCCAAGCGAGTTCAACTCGAGCGAAGTGTCAGAAAGGCCTATAGCAGCCATACAATTTACCATGATGTCTATCATCTCGACATCGGCCGCGGGCTGAGCCGCGCCGATGAGTTCGACGCCAACCTGTGAAAACTGCCGGTAGCGGCCCTTCTGCGGACGCTCGTGGCGAAACATGGGCCCCAGGTAAAACAGTCGGCTTAGTGGTTCATGCTGGAAGAGGCTGGTTTCGATATACGAGCGGATAACGGCCGCGGTTCCCTCGGGACGCAAGGTCAGCATGCTGCCGTCGCGATCCTCGAAGGTGTACATCTCCTTCTCGACGATGTCGGTCTGCTCTCCGATCGAGCGCTTGAAAAGTCCCGTGTGTTCGATGACAGGGGTACGGATCTCGCCGTAGCCGTAAAGATCGAGAAAGTCGACCAACTGGCTCTCCATCCGCCGCCACCAGCGAGCCTGCTCGGGATAGATATCCCGCATTCCACGAATCACCTGGACGCGTTCCAAGCCCGGCCTCCATCAGGTAAGAGACTCGATCTGCACGACTTTATTCAAATCCGCTGGCAGTCTAACAACGCGCCGAGCAGCCTGTCAATCAGACCTCATAGAAGCTTCTCAGAACCTTGGCGAAGCCGCGGCCGAAAATCCAGTCGAGTGTCGATGACATCGAGTCTACGAGCAGAGGCAACGAGTTGTCCGCCAGACAGGGAAAACGCGTCGGCGGATAGGACTCGAAAGCGGAACAGTTTTTGCGGTTGAGAACAGTAAGCAATACTTGGCCGCCGGCCAGATGGACGAGCACCAGCGGAAAGATACGGCAAGTGAAGGGTTGTATTTCCGTAATCGGAATGCCCTCTTTTTTAGCCACCCGGTACAGCCGGCATCGCAGGCGCCCTTGACTGTCCTTCAGCGAAAAAATGCATCGTCCAGAGGGACGCGAGAGAGCATCTCCGTCCTCGTCCAGATAAAAATCACGCACTTGGCCGCGGGAGAGCATCTTTCGCAAGCGCGGCTCGTTCCTTGAAAGGTGTTTCACAAGCACGTCGCGTTTTTTGGAAAGTCTTCTTCGCTCGGCCGGAGTGACCGGCACATAAATGTCTGCGCAGCAGGATTTGTAGCGCCCGCGCTCCGACCAGGGAGCGCAGCGTTCGGGAACACAGCTGAACCTGGAACACATGACGGCCGGATCGACCAACACTCGCCCCAGACGCACCAGGCACGGATCTTCGAGCACGCCATCCAGCCAGCGGTCGAAGCGCTGCTCCAGCGTATTGTCAGGCTCACACTCATCGTCCACGGCAAGCCATTTCTTCACGCTCGGGTCGATTTTCCATTCTGTAGTCTTCATCCTTTGATTTTCCTCATACCCCTGATTTTCCCTGACTCCTCGGGGACCTATACTTACTCCGTCCCCGTTTGATTGCAAGAAACTTGACCTGTTATGTGTAATAAATTATCCTACATGTAGGATATTTTACCACAAAGGAGGGAGTCATGAATAAGGTCGATCAGCGGAAGTCACGCAGAGCCACGGTCAACCTGCTCGTCGGCGAGACCACCGGCGGCAAGTACTTCGTCCCGCTTCTTGCGGATATCTCGGCGGATGGCCTGATGATCGAAAGCCCCTCGGGCCTCGAACGTCCCCGGGCGCACGATTCGGTGATCGAGCTCAGCCTGCCCGGATGCAAGGAGATCATCCGGGCCCGCTGCAGGATCGTCCGGCGCAAGGTCAAGGGTTTCTTCGAAAAGCAGGCATTGAAGTTCGTCGACATCTCGGCGGTAGACCGCAAGCACATCAAGCTCTACGTCCAGCGCTGCGTCGGTTTGGCCTGATAGATCCTACTTTTCTCCTTCACGCTCCTTAGACTTTGAGGTAGTATGTGTTCCTGACCATCACAGGAGCACAAATGAAGAATATCCATTCGGCAACGGCGTTTATTCTTACACTCGGTCTATTGGCCGGATGCCAGTCTCCCGATGTTTCCCGCAAGCTTGCAAGCTCGGCCTGCCCGATCATCAACGGGCAACCCGATACAACGTCCGAGCACATGGCTGTCATTTACCTGCTGGTCATCAGCAGACATGGGGCATGGTCCTGCTCGGGAACCCTGATCGCCCCCAACGTTGTGCTCTCGGCCGGCCACTGCGTGATGGCCGAATCCGGCGACCTGATAGAGCCTCAGGACGCGACGGTATACTTCGGCAACGTGGTAGGCACTATGACCGAGCGCAAGGTGACGCAGGTCATTCTGCACCCCGGCTACCAGCCGATCGTTCCCGTGCCCAACGACATTTCGTTGCTGGTGCTGGCTGAAGATGCTCCCGGCTGGGCGGTGCCCATTCCCCCGCTGCCGGCCAGCCTGCGTATCACATCCAATGACGTCGGCTCCCAGGTCGAGTACGTAGGTTTCGGCCTCGACGAGAACGGCCATTCGGGAAGAAAGCTGCACGTGACCGGAGACATCGACGTCGTCTGCGAAAGCAGCGGCTGTCCCGCCAGCATGGTGCCTTCGAGTTTCTGCGCCCAGATGGACGACGGCGGAACTTGCAGCGGCGACAGCGGCGGCCCCGCTTTCTATATGCGCGATGACGTGGAATACGTTGCCGGAATAACCTCCTACGGAGATTGGCGTTGCAGCAACTACGGCTGCAGCACCAAGGTCGACGGCCACTCGGCGTTCATCGACGAGGTGATCGGCACATCCAAGGAACTCGGCGACAGCTGCATCTCTGCAGGCCAATGCAACTCGGGCTTTTGTGTAGACGGTTTCTGCTGTGAGTCGCTTTGTGCCGAGCCCTGCAACGCCTGCGATCTCCCCAAGAAAGAGGGCCAGTGCCTGCCGGCCCCGGACGGGCATGCCTGCCTCGACTCCGATCCCTGCAACGGGGCCGAAAGCTGTTTAGCAGACATGTGCGCAACAGACGGCATACAGCCGGACTGCACTCCTGACAGCCCGTGCCTCACGGGGTCCTGCGTCGCCGGCCAGGGCTGCGTGTTCGTCCCGATCACCGAAGGCACGGCTTGCGACAACAACAATGTCTGCGACGGCGCAGACCAGTGCCACCAGGGCCGCTGCGAGCCGGCCGGCGCTTCTCTCGATTGCGACGACGGCAACGTCTGCACTACCGATAGCTGCAACTCGGTCTCCGGCTGCCGGCACGATAACGTCGCGGACGATACCTCGTGCGCCGACGACGACTTGTGCAACGGAGACGAGACTTGCAAGGCGGGTGAATGCCTGCAGGGTACGGCACTCGACTGCGACGACCAGAACCCCTGCACTGAAGACAGTTGCGATTCCGGATCGGGTTGCAAGAACGAAGTACTGGCCGAGGGCACTTCGTGCGGCTCGGGCCGCACATGCCAGGACGGCCTGTGCCTGCCCGGCAAGGGCGGCTCGGGGTGCACAACGGCCGGCGACTTTAATCACTCGTCGCTGCCGCTTCTCGTGCTCCTGGGCCTGCTGCTGGCGCTACCTTTGAGGAGATTCAGATGAACTCGAAGACCTGGATTATTGCAAGCGGCTGCATGCTTTGCTTGCTGGCCTCGGCCTGCCAAGGACCCGAAGCGCAGCATATGTTCAGAAGCCAGTCGACACCGATCATTAACGGAATACCCGATCACTCGGAGGAGCACCGGGCAGTGGTTTTCACGAAAACCCACGCGAGTGGCAGCAGCTGGGTCTACTACTGCTCGGGCACGCTGATCGCCCCGACCGTGGTAATGACAGCGGCACACTGCGCCGAGGGCTGGGAACCCGGAGAATACCTGGTGCACTTCGGCTTCGACAGCAGCGATTTCGAAGATCGTTACGTAAGCGAGATCATCTACCATCCCAACTGGGATTTTGATCTTTTCACAACCATCGGAAACGATATTGCGCTTCTGCGCCTGACCGCTCCTGCGCCACTCGGCATCAATCCAATTCCGCACCTGCCGGCCAACCTGGCCATCACCCGCAGCGACATCGGTATGCCTGTGGAATATGTCGGCTTCGGCGAAGATGAGGACGGGCATCTGGGGACCAAGCTTACCATCGGCCTGCCCCTCTGGGATGTATGCACCACCTCGGGAGGCTGCACCGGCACCGGCGGCGCTCCGTTGGCCGCGAATACCATCTGTCACTCGCGGGCCGACGGAGGGGGCACTTGCAGCGGAGACTCGGGCGGGCCGGCTTTTGTTGAGCGCGGCGGAGTGGAGTACGTCGCGGGTATCACATCCTATGGTGACTCTAACTGCAGTTCCTACGGATGCTCGACAAAGGTCGATGTCTTCGAAAGCTGGATCAACGACTTCATCGGCTCATTCGCCATCAACGGCCAGGACTGCACCAACCCCGCCCAGTGCTACTCGGGCCTGTGCGTGGACGGCGTCTGTTGCGAGAGCGCCTGCGACGCGCCTTGCATGACCTGCGCGGGAGACAAGACGGCCGGAATTTGCTCCCCGTCGCCCGACGGCACAGCCTGCCCCGACGGCGATCCCTGCAACGGGCATGAAACCTGCCAGTCGGGCGCCTGCGTCTCCGACGGCGTCACCCCCGAGTGCATACCGACCGTTCCCTGCGTCAGCGGAAGCTGCGTAACCGGCCAGGGTTGTGTCAACACCCCGCTGGCGGACGGCTCGACCTGCAACAACGACGACATTTGCGACGGCGACGACGAATGCCGGGCCGGAAAATGCGTCACGCGCGGCATGCTGCTCGACTGCGACGACCACAACCCGTGCACCGACGACTCCTGCAACGCACTGTCGGGATGTCAACACTCCGATACCGCGGACGGAACTTCCTGCGCCGACTCCGATGTGTGCAACGGAGCGGAGACTTGCAGCTCTGGCGCCTGCGGGACCGGCGAGATTTTGGATTGCGACGACGGCAACGCTTGTACGACCGACAGTTGCGACGCGGCCACGGGTTGCGCGCACGCGGACATGGCCGAGGGATCCGACTGCGGCGGCGGACGCAGTTGCCAGGGAGGCCTGTGCCTGCCCAAGAAAGGCGGCGGCTGCAACACCTCTGGCAATATTCCAAAAAGCTCATGGACTTTGTTGTTGCTCATGCTTCTTACTGGCGTTTTCAGGCGGCGCTGTGTTTGACATGGTTTGACAGCACCGCCTTCGCTCGGTACGCTTCTTTTCCATGAATAGACGACTGGTTCCAGCATGCCTGGCACTGTTTGCCACGGTTTTCCTGGCCGCAGGTTGCATGCATGCGCGCATCGGACATCCGGCCTGGCTGGTCAGCCGGCAGCACCGCTGCTACCCTCTTGCAAGCTACATTATCGGAGTCGCCGAGGGCGCAAACATCTCGGATGCGGAAAGGAAGGCTCGCGCCGACCTGTCGAACGTTGTCGATCAGAAATACCGCGCGGCCCTGAGCCGGGCCAGAAAGAGCAGATCCGGCGACCCGGACTGGTTCGATGTTTTATCGGGCGCACGGGAAAGCGTGCCCCTGCAAAGCCTTGATCCTCGCTTCGCACTGCGCTGGAGCAGTTCGGACAAGTCCCGATCTGCCGCTATGCTGGTGATCGATCGCAAACAGGTTTCCGGGATGCTTTCTGAAGAAATCGGAAAGCACGAAGACTCATGTGCAGATCTTGCCGGGCAGGCCTCTATTGCAATTTCCTCGGCGCGCGATCCGTCGTTGGCGCTGATAGTCTACCTGCGCGCGCTCGAGGCCCGCTCGGCGGCGGAACGTGCTCGTGTCCTGTTCGAGGCCGTGGCCTCCGGCGAGCTTCCATCGCGGCGCGGCCCGCAGGTTTCCGAGTTGCTCGGCTCTATCGGAAAACTGCTAGGTTCGATCGAGTTGGTGACTATCAGCGGCGACGGGCAGAGGGCCGAGGCCCAGGGCAGCTTGGCCTTGCCCCTGGTGGTCGGGGCCTACCTGGTCTCCGGCCGGGAAAAGTTTCCGATAAAAGATCTGCCGCTTGTTTTCCTGCCTCCGGGCAATAAAGACGCTGTCGGCGCCGTCACTTCGGACGTCGGAACATGCGCCGCCAGTTTTCAGAAACTGGCGGTAGTGGATCATAAAGACAGTTTCATCAAGGTGATCCTGGATGCGGGCGGCATTTTGTCGCGGGCCGGAATCAATGCCGCAGACAAGAGCTACCGGGCAATCTTCGAGCACAATACCATCGGCGGCGCGCGCTTTGCCTATCTCTCGCCGGGTCAGGCGGCCCGGCGGGTCATGATCTTGATCGAAGAGAGTCATCTTGGCCGCAGGGTAGCGCACTCGGGCCTTGGAAATATCCTTGGCCGCAAGCTTGCGCGGCGCGGCCTGCTGCTGGTCGACCCCCGCGTGGCCGCCGACGACCTGGCGCTGACCGAAACGATCGAGGAGGCGCCCGAAGCCGTAAAGAACCACGCCGACGTGCTGGTTTACGGCAGCGTGACCAGCGTAATCTCCCGGGCGGTCAGTTCTTCTTTCGTCTTCTGCAAGGCCAGCGGCAAGATCAAGGTGGTCGAGTTGGCCACGGGCAAGAAACTGGGTGCCGTCGAGCAGGCTCTCAGCGCCGCCGGCCGGGACAACAAGGCCGCCTGTCAACGGGCTTTGGAAAAGCTGTCGGGCAGTTCCGTTCCCGTCCTGGTGCCGCTTGCCGTGGGAGACGGCCGAGAGAAAAAACCATGAGTGCAACGCTCCCGCCGCTTTCCGGTGTGCGCATCATCGATCTTACCCGCCTCTACCCTGGTCCGTTGGCCACGATGATCTTGGGTGATCTCGGCGCGGACGTGATCAAGGTCGAGGATCCCTCCCGGGGCGACCTGATGCGCTACCTGCCGCCTCAAAAGAACGGTATCGGCCAGGGCTTTCTGGCGCTCAACCGCTCGAAGCGATCGCTGGCGCTCGATCTGAAATCAGCTCGTGGACGGGAACTGTTTTTCGATCTCGTGCGTGTGTGCGACGTCGTAGTCGAGGGTTTTCGACCCGGGGTGATCGAGCGCCTGGGTATTGCCTATGCAGAGTTGAAAAAAGCGCGGGCCGACATCATCCTGTGCTCGATTTCCGGCTACGGCCAGACCGGACCTTACAGGCTGCGCGCCGGACATGATATCAATTACTGCGCCCGGGCCGGGGTGCTCGGCGCATCCGGCGAGCGGGGAGGCCCGCCGATGATGCCCGGAGTTCAGATTGCCGACGTCGGCGGTGGTAGCTGGCAGGCGCTGGCTGCCATCATGGGCGCCTTGTTTCAGCGCGAGCGAAGCGGGCATGGGCAGTGGCTCGACCTGTCGATGACCGACGGCGTCTTGACCACCACATTGCTCGCCATGCAGAGCGTGCTGGCCGGCGAGCCTCAGCCTGAGCGCGGCGAGGCTCCGCTTGCGGGCGGCTTACCCGGCTACGGCATCTTCGTAACCAAAGACGGCAAACACATGGCTGCTGGAGCGATCGAGCCGCAGTTCTTCGCAGCCCTGTGCCAGGCGCTCGGCCTGCCCGAGTTGCGTGAGCGGGGCGCCTGCCTGGGAGAGGAAGGCAGGCAGGTAAAACGCGAGCTGGCGGCGGCCTTCTTAGCGCGCAACCAGAGCGAGTGGATCGAGATCTTTTCCGGAGTCGACGCCTGCGTCGAACCGGTACTGGAGGGATCAGAAGTGCTCGAAGACGAGCAGCTCGTAACTCGCGGGATGTTCTTCGAGATGGATCATCCTCTGGCAGGATCGCTTACCCAGATGGCATCGCCGCTACGTCTTGCAGGTTGCCTGAAGCCTAACCTTCCGCCCCCAGGCTTAGGCGAACACACGGCCGAGATCATGGCCGAGCTCGGGTTAGAGTCCGAAGAAATCGCTGACCTTGCCGAGCGGGGTGTCTTGGGAGTCTAACAATATGGAGGTGGATGATGTTTGCATTTAGTTTACGATTGTTGCCAATGCTAGCTTTGCTGCTGATGGTTTCCTGCGTAGAAGATACAGCCTCCCGTGAGGAATGTGAGCAAGCCTGCAAGCACCAGCAGCAACTTGCGGTTAATGCCGGCACGGGCAAGGAGGACGTAAAGCCGAAAGCTTCAGCCGAACTCAAGCGTAAGCTGGATGCCCTGGGAAAAGAGCTGGTAGATGAGCTTAAGCGTCTCGAGGCCGAGCAAAAGGATCTCTTGGACAAGGCGGCAAGCGAAAAAGAGAAGGCGCGTATCAAGAAGGACTACAACAAACGCGTCGAGGCCGAGCAGAATGAGTACCAGCCCAAGTTCGAGGCAATCAGGGAACAAATCAACGAGGCGAAAGACACCGCAAAAGAACCATCCTCCGTAAAGAAAGAAGAGGCGGGTTTGGAAGAGGCACGCTCAATCTCCGATTGCGCCGATCATTGCCTGGAGAACACGGACAGCAAGGACAAGATCGCCTGCCGCATGCGTGCTACAAGCCTCGAACAATTCAAGGCCTGTCACTGAGCTAGTTTGGAACCCGAAGAGTCTAACGGCAGCTCTTGTTGCCGCCCTTGCCCTTGCACTTGTTGGAGCAGCAATCAGCGTTCGCGCTGCATGACTCGCCCTTGGCCAAACATGAGCCGCCGCAGCCCTCGTCGACATTGCCGTCACAGTTGTTGTCCAGGCTGTCGCCGCAGATCTCGGACGCGCCCGGGTTGACGGCCTGGTTGGCGTCGTTGCAGTCCGTGCCGCCGCAGGCTTCGTCTTCGTAACCGTCGCCGTCGGCATCCGTGCAGCCGCCGGAAGAACCGTTGCCCAGCCACTGGGCGACGTCCGCGTAGTACTGCGCAAAGGCGCCGTCGACCGTGGCGTTATTGACGGAGTCACATTCGTCGTTGACGTTGGTGCCGCAACCGCCGCTGAGTTGACCGACCACCTGGCCCTGGGCGTTGAGAACTGGTGAACCGCTGCTGCCGCCCTCGGTGGCGCCAAAAGTATCGCTGCTGTAGATCCAGCCGCCGCGCGGCCAGGACCGGCAGGTGCCCTTGCTGGTGTCGACCATGTGCTCGCTGTAGGCCAGCGGTCCGCCGGCCGGGTGCGAAAAGCGGTACAGGGAAGTGCCGTCAGCGTAGGCGATGTCGGCCGTGCTCCAGCCCAAAAAGACGCTGCCGGCGGGCGGCTGGTTGTTCAGCTTCAGCAAGGTGTAGTCGCTGCTGGATGCGCTTTTCAGAAGCGTCGCCCCGCCGCCTAGCTTGAGTCCATCTTGCTCGGCATCGCCGCAAGTGCCGGAGCTTTGGTACTGGAAGTAGGCCTCGATTGATTTGGCCACTTTGCCGCGGCTTACGCAGTGATGGGCGGTCAGAAAATACGGGATCTGGCTCGACTGATCGCTGTCCGAAAGAAGACCGCCGGTGCACATGTAAATATAGCGGCCGTCGATGAACTGGATCTCGGCGATTCCATCTGCCGCTCCGTTGAGTTGCGAGAGGTGACCGGAAGCGTTCTCGGTGCAGCTCGCGCCGTAGCACTGTGTTCCGATGCCGTACTTCTCGGCAGCGTCCGGCCCGTTCAGCTCGAGTGCGGCAGGCTCTATGTGACCGATGCCGTCGATGGTGAACCAGTCGGCCGTAAGATCGGCGTCCAGCGGCGTTCCGTGATAGCGTACCAGAACGTGCGCAACGGAGCCGTCGATGCTGGGTGTCCATAACTCGCCGTTTCCCTCGGGGCCGCTGCCGGTATACGGACCGAAGGCGTCGCTTCCCGACCCGAAGATGAAAAGCTCCGCGGCCTCGGGCAGCGACATCCCGGCCAGGTGCAGCCGGATTGCCTTGGCGCCCGTGGAATTTACCGAAGTGCTAAAGACAAAACCACCGTCGCCGGCGAGCCTGACCGAACCGACCGTCAACAGCTTCGGGCGGATGGAAAGAGCAACAGACTGCAACTGACGGAAGTTGACCGATGCCGCTACCGGGTAGACCACTCCCAGAAGTTTGGGTCCGGGAAAAACGGTACGTTGCCGCATTTCAGTCTCTGCCAGCTGGTGCAGTTCGTCCAGGCTCAACTCGACCTTGACCGCCGGCTGATTGTCGATATCGACCCGATCGGCCGCGAGTTCGGCTCGCAAAGCGGTTCGCTGTACCTGAATCTCGGACAGCGAAGGCCCTGACACTGACAACTCAGAGGATACCGCGTGCACTTGTGTCGTTACGTCCCCCGAATAAGTTCCATTGCAGGCCATGCCGAAACAAGCAAGCAGTGCAACCAAAGCAACCGGCGATAGAATTCTGATACTTTTTCTCAGCATAAAAAATTCCTTTCTTTCAGATACTCACTGATCACATGTGAGCGTGTACGATAATGTACGCTGAAATACTCCATCTTCTGAAAAAAGTCAATCCAAGCCAGTCGGAATTCCGACCAGAATCTATAGTCTTTCGCTCGCGTGCCCGGGAAAACTGACGCCGTGGTCGGTAGTGATGAATAATCAAGCACTTATGTATTGACACGCTGCTTCCAGCATGCTAGACACCCTGGCAAATCAACTCGACCGGAGGAACAGGTGCAAGAAATCAGCCAGGAACAGATCAAAAAGGACCTGATAGAGATCTTATCGAAACTCGCCGGGCTCGACCCGGACACCATCGGCAACGACGACAGGCTTCGCGAAGACCTGGGGCTCGACTCCCTCCAGAGCATGGAGCTTCTCTCGCGCATCAGCGACCGCTACGAACTCGACCTGGACGTGGAAGACGTCATGGACGTCGAGAGCGTTGGCGACGTCGTCAACCAGCTTCACGGCTTCATGCTATCGAGCCGGGCCGGATGAAGATCCTCTTCATTTACCCTGCCTTCGAGCGCCACGCACAGTCACATCCCGAGCTTCTAGACTGCGTTCCCTGTAACGAATACATCGGCTCGCCGTCCTTGGGTATCGCGGCCGTTGCGGCCTGCACCCCGGCCGAGTTCGAGGTCGCCTTCGTAGACGACCGCATCCACCCCGTCCTGGAAGACCTGGAAGATGCCGATCTGTATGCTTTGTCGTTTTTCACGCCCGCGGCCAGCCGTGCTTTCGAGATTGCCGATCGCATCCGATCCCTGGGCAAGCCTGTCGTAGCCGGGGGGATCTTCCCGAGCATGATGCCCGAGGAATGTCAGGCTCACTTCGATTCAGTGGTGATTGGCGAGGGCGAGCCGGTCTGGGAGCGCCTTTGCCGAGACGCCGCCGCGGGCGACTTGCAGCCTGTCTACCAGGCCGAGGCTCCCGCTGATCTGGCCCTGCTTCCCGAACCAAGAGTCGATCTCTACCTGAATGCCGAGGATCAGGACTTCGCGCCCGACGATTACCCGCTGCAGACCTCGCGCGGCTGCCCATTCACCTGCGACGCCTGCGTCCTGCCGGAATACCTGGGCAGGAAAATCCGCCATTTTCCGGAAGAATACATCCTGGGTACACTCAGGCGCTTCGCCGCCGCCGGCAAGCGCTGCTCGCTGACTGAAGACACGGCCTTGATGTTCGCATCCGGTGCGAGGCGCAGGTTCAGAAAGCTGCTCGAAACGGTGGTTCTGAAGCGAGAGACTGAGAATATCCGCTTGAGCTACCTGGGAACCTCGATGCCTTTGCTTCTCAACCTCGATCGCGACATTTTCGACCTGGTGCACCAGGCAGGCGTCAAGCGCTTCTATCTGGTGGGCGGATTCGACCCGATAACGCGAAGTGCCTTCGGACAGGGAGAGCCGGAATCTATCGAAAATGCCACTACCTGCGTAAAGATCTGCCAGGACTTCGGGATCGAGCCTTACCTGTCATTCTTGATCGGCAACGAGGATGACGACCAGGGCACGTTTGATCGCATGCTGGAGTTCGCAAACGGGGTCAAATTGAACATCGCCGAATTCGCCATCGCCACTCCCTATCCCGGCACTCCCATGTGGCGCAAGATGATCGCCGAGGAGCGCATCATCGACCGCAGTTGGAAACACTACAACGATTCCAACGTGGTCTTCAGACCGGCCAAGATGAGCGCCGAGCGCCTGCAGCAAGGATATCTTTACCTGTGGCGCGAGTTCTACGGCACGCGCCAGCACTTGCGCCGGGCCGACCGTGAGCTCAACACGGTTCAGTTCTGACTGATTTTTACGGTGATCGGATCATGCAAATGAGCGCGTATACAAATCCATTTGCCAGGATCATAGGAGACTTCGAGGCGATCTCAGATCAGATCACCCAGGTCGCCGGCGATAAGGAAGAGTGCCAGACGATCGAGCTGTTGCTCGACGCCATTGCCCGCTTCGCTGCAAAACACGTGGATGCCGCCGAGATCGACGCCCGCTCGGCAATTTCTGCCGATGTGCTCGAAAGGGCCGCCGAGATGGGATTGTTCGGGATAACCATCCCGACCGAGTTCGGCGGCAGCGGGCTTTCGATGAAGGGCGCCAGCCGGGTGATCGAGGCTCTGAGCCACGCCGACAGTTCGCTGGGAGTGACGATCGGACTTCACTCCGGCCTGGGACTAAGGGGACTTTGTCATCTGGCAAGCCCGGATCTAAAGAGGCGTTACCTGCCCGACCTGGCCACAGGCAAGAAGATTGCATGTTTTCCGGTCACCGAATCGGAGGCCGGCTCCGACATCGCCGCAGTCAGGACCACCGCCGTCGAGGACGGCGACCAGCTGGTCATCAACGGAACAAAGATTTTCGCGACAAACGGCGGTTTGGCCCAGCTGGCCACCATCATCGCCCGCACTCCGGGCCTGGCAGGCTCCCGCAAGGGACACAGCATGATTCTTGTGCCGCTGGATTCAACCGGCGTCGATCGCGGAGCCGAGGAGCACAAGCTGGGCATCAAGGGCTCTTCGACCAGGTCGCTTATCTTCGAGGACGTGCGGGTAGGCAAGGACCACATTCTGGGCACAGCCTCGCGTGGACTGGATCACCTCAATCAGGTACTCTCCTGGGGGCGTACCTTGATGGCCGCGGGCTCTCTGGGCCTGGCCAAGAAGGCCGCCGAGAAAACCCTGGAGCAAGTCATATCGCGCAGGCAGTTCAATCGCGTCATCGGCGAGTTCGGAATGGTGCGCGAGATGGTTGCCTTGCAGCGCTGCGGGCTTCACTCGATGGAAAACGTGATCCGGCTGATTACCCGTCTCGAGGATCAATCGCCGGACTCGATCGGCTGGGAGTCATCGGTGGCCAAGGTCTTCTGCTCGGAGACCGCCTGGCGCATCGCTGACGACTGCGTTCAACTGCACGGAGGCTCGGGCTTCATCGAAGACACCGGCGTCGCCCGCCTGCTGCGCGACTGCCGCATTTCCAGGATATTCGAAGGTGCCAACGAGTTGCTGCGCTTTCATGTCGCTTCCGCTGCCCTGTCATGGAAAAACGCGCAGCTGGAGGACACCCCTCCCCTGCGGCCACATGTTTCAGGGCCGTTTGGCGAACTGGGCGGGCGCTTCGACGATCTGCTGAAGCTTTTCTCGACGACTCTGGCCGGGCACAAGAAGCGCCTGGGGTTGAAAGTGTTCACCCAGCAGATGGACCAGCGCCGCATCGCGGATGCGGCCTTGGGTCTTTATCTGATGCTTTGCGACCTGGCCCGGGCCCAGGGCGAGCTGGCCCGCGACAAGGCGACCGACGAAATGTCGATGTGGACCCGCCTTGCGGCCGCTGATCACTGCCGACGCATCGAAAGCAGCCTTGGCCAACTGGGCTGCGAACGCAACCTGCTGGCCAGCAGGATAGCCGCCGCCGAGTGCTCCAGGGCGGGCTGTGAGCTTTCCAAGGACGGCCTGTGAGCGGATACCGCGAAAAGATCCAGGGCCAGCTCGGCCTGCTGCAGATGCTCAGAGAATCCGGCCTCGATACCTACGAGCGCGAGGTGTCGAGCGGATGCGGTCCGTTGATCACCGTCGAGGGCCGCGAGTGCATCAATTTCATCTCGAACAGCTACATGGGTTTCTCGGTGCATCCAAAAGTGATCGAGGCTGCAACCAGGGCTCTTTGCGACTACGGCCTTGGTATCGGCGGATCTCCCCTGGCCTGCGGGACGACCAGCCTGCACCGTAAACTGGCAGAGCAAATCGCCGATAACTACGGCACTGAGTCGGCCATGGTGTTCGCCAGCGGATACCAGGCTTTGCTGGGAACGATCCAGGGTCTTTTGGGACGAGGCGACATCGCGCTTCTGGATAACCTGGACCATCGCTCGATAATCGACGGCTGCTCCATGTCGGGCTGCAAGATACGCACCTTCGTCCACAACGACATGGACGACCTTGCGGGCACCGTCGAGCGCACCTCGCAGTCCGACGGCCACCGGATGTTGATCGTCGATTCGGTCTACTCGATGGACGGCGACATCGCCCCCTTGCCGCGCATTTTCGATCTGTGCCGCCCGGCCGGGGTGAGCATCTGCATCGACGAGGCCCACTCGCTGGGTATCCTGGGAGAGACCGGCAAGGGACTGCTCGAACATTTCAACATGCCCAAGGGGGCCGACGTCATCGCCGGCACATTCAGCAAGTTCGCCGGCGCGGTGGGAGGTTTCTGCGCCGGCGATCGCCAACTGATAGACTTCTTGCGCCACTACGCCTCGCCCTTCGTTTTCTCGGCCTCGATTCCCCCGGCCGTGGTGGCCGCCGTGTGCGCCTCTTTCGAGCTGCTGTCATCCGAGCCCGAGTGGCACGCACGCCTCTGGGAAAACGTCGAGCGCATGCTCGGCGGCCTTACCGAGCTGGGATTCGACACCGGCAAATCGGCTACGCCGGTGATCCCGGTCATGATCCGCGACACCGAGAAGGTGCTGCGCATGAACCGGCGCCTGCTCGATCTCGGCATCTATGCCTCGGCCGTCGTCCACCCGGGCGTGCCGATCAAGAAAGAGCGGCTGCGACTGGGCGTAATGGCCACCCACACCCGCGAACAACTCGACCAGGCTCTCGAGATCTTCGCCAAGGTGGGTCGCGAGTTCGAGGTCATCTCCTGATCTTCCGACCCGCATACAGGGTTTTTACATGTTCCATTAGGCTTTCCGGCCTGCTTGCCTTGGTGGTGTCGTTGTCCGTACCGGCAAGCTCCGTGAGCGCGCAAGACGGCGAACTGTTGCCTCCGCTGCTTCACGATTCCCGCTCGCTCAGGGCCGCGGGCGCTCTTGCCGGAGGGCGGGCAGCCACGGCCGCCCGCCTGGCAAAGGCAGCCCTGGAAGAAGCCGAACCGGACAAGCAAGAAACAGCCGCGCTGAACTTCCTGTACGTTCTAGCCCTGATTCGCGAAGGACAAGCTACGCTTGCCTTGCAGACGCTCGAGGATCTTTCCGCCAAGGACCTGCCGTCGGGTCTTGCCTCGCATATCGCCTGGTATCATGCCAGCCTGCTTCTTTCCAACCCCAGGCAAGGCAAGCCCGACCACGAGAAAATCCGCGGCCTGCTCGCCCGGGTTCCGCTCTCGGGGAGATTCGGGCTTCTGGCGCGCCGCGCGCAAATCAGCGACTTGCTGCGCGCGGGCGAGGACGACAAGGCCTGCGACCTGGCATCGCAAACGGCCGATCTGCTGCTTGGCAAAAGGGCCGAGCCGCCCGCCCGCCTGCAACAGGCCGATTGCCTTTCGCGCATGGCTTCGAGACTCAGGCTAAAAAAGGGACGAGAACAACGGGCAATCCGTCGAAAGATCCTGTCCGAGGCCGCCGGCCTGTATCGGCTGACCGCCAGGCTCTGGCCGGGCAGCGCCGCCGGACTCAGGGCAACAGAGCGCTTGAGCGCGCTCGGCGCCGCGCACATCAGGCCCAAGCCCGCGGATCCCGATGCCTTGCTCGAACGCGCCAGGCGCATCATCGAGAGGCCGCGCGGACGCAAGGATCTCAACAGGCTCATTCGCATCCGCTCGCTGGTGTCCTACCAGAGCGCCAACAACGTCCGTTGCCAGATAGATCTGCTGTTCGCCGAAGTGGCCGTTCGCTACCGCTGGTTCAGAACCGCTCGCAACCTGCTCGCAAGCGTAAAGCGCAAGGCCGGGGATCCCGAATATCGCGCGCGGGCGGGCGTCGACCTGGCCGGTTTACTGGCAAGGCGCAGCAGGCGCGCCGCCATCGATGCCTACCTGGAAGTGTCTCGTCAATGGCCGGAGAGCCGGGCCGCTTCGTGGGCCCAGGCTTTGGCCGGCGATCTCGCCGGGCGCAGCGGCCAGGATGAGGTCGCAACGCGGGCCTACATGCAATGCATAGAAAAGCGCCCGGACAGCCAGGCTGCCGCGCACAGCCGTTTCGGTCTGGCCTGGATGTCGATCCTTTCCGGGCGGCACGAAAAGGCCCTGCCCTGGCTCGATTTCCTGCTGGCCTCTTCTGAACCGAACCAGGCGGAGCCACCCCAAACCGTGGAGTCTTTGCTGGTCGGCCTGGCCGAGGAGCTTGCCGGCGGTGACGCATCCGCGGAAGACAAGCCGGAGGAGGTAGAAAATTCCGAGACGGACGAAGACGCAGACGATGCAAACCAGCTCGAAGAGCGACCCGGACCCAATCAATCAAACGCGGCCGAGCTCGATGCGCGCCGTTTCATCGAGCGCGTGCGCTACTGGCGGGCCAGGACCCGTTTGATTCTCGGCGACACCAAGGGAGCCAAGGCAGATTATCGACGGCTTACCGGCGAGCACCCCTACGACTACTATTCGCTGATGGCCCGCGAGAGACTCTCTCAATTGGGCCTGGTTCAGAAAACAGAGGAAAAAGAAGAGCACAAACAGGAAAACTCCTTTCCGGCCCTGGAATCGCTGCATCCCGAGGTCGCGGCCGCCGCCAGCTACTTGCAGATGAACCTGCCTTTCGAGGCCCGGGCCACCCTGCTCAGCCTGCCGCGCAGCAGCCTGGCCCCGGACGATCGCCGGGTGGCATCCACCTTGTGGTTGATCATGGGAGAATACAGCCGTTCGTTGTGGTCGGCGCCGGTCGGCTGGGAAGGCGGGCTGCCCGGTCCCGCCCGGGGAGCCGTTCTGGCCGACGCCAAGCTCGCCTACCCGCGCGCCTTCTACGACATCGTCAAGAGCCCGGCCCGCGATCCCGGCGTACCGCCGGCCTTGCTTTTCGCCGTCATGCGTGCAGAGAGCGCCTTTAGGCCCGACGCGCGCTCGCCGGCCCGGGCCCTGGGTTTGACCCAGGTAGTCCGGCGCACCGCCTACAATACCGCGCGGCGCATCAAGCTTCGGGGTTTCCGCTTCTGGAAACTTTTGCAGCCTGAGATCTCGATCAGGATCGGTTCGGCCCACATGGCCGATCTGCTGCATCGCTTCTGCGATCAACCGGCCTTGATGCTGGCCGCCTACAACGCAGGCGAACCGGCCGTCTATCGCTGGCTGGCGAAACGCGGTCAGTTGCCGCTGGACGCCTTCATCGAAGAAATTCCCTACAACGAGACCAGCCGTTACGTGCGCAAGGTGCTGAGCTTCTACGCCGTCTATCATGCCCTGTACGAGTCGCCCGACAAGGCCCTGGGACTGGATTTCACGATCCCCGCCGAACTGGTAACGCGCGCCAAGCGCCTGCAACAAACAAGGGTACGGGTCCCGCGCACTCGTCCGCAGAAAAATGATGTCACTTCCAAGTGAACCGCTGTTCGCCCCGAAGGGGCGATGGAAAACAGCCTGGGGCTTCAGCCCCAGGGAAACTCGGTCGTTCTTCTATGCGCCCTGAAGGGGCGCTGCCGGCCGATTTGCCGCCTCAAGCAATCAGCCGCGCCCCTTCAGGGCGCAAAAATAACACGAGCTTCTGTACCTGGGGCTAAAGCCCCAGGCTGTTTTCCATCGCCCCTTCGGGGCTTAGAACTTGTAGCACTTGTAAATAATATTACCCGAGGAGAGTCGCTGCTCAGAGGTCTTTGCCGTAGACCCGGTAGATCTTGCCCAGCCGGCCGCCCATGAACTGGATGCCGGTGTTGATTTTCTTGTTGTCTTCGAGTGTCCAGCCCAACTCTCCGGTCTTGATTCCCAACTCGAGCGCCCCCCGGTGGGCATGCACGTAAAGCAGCACGCTCAGCCCGCCCAGGGCGCTACCGCGAAACTCGGGCTTGACGCCCAACAAAAACAACCTGGCTCCCATGAACCTGTGCCTGTGGAGCATCAGGCGCCAGACCAGTTTGAGCAGGCCGGTTGGAAAAATACGCCCGTTGAGATCCTTGATGGCCTCGTTGATGTTGGGAAAGGCCAGCATCATCCCGGCCGGCTGGCCGTCAACCTCGGCGATGGCGGTGATCTCGGGGGCCATGATCATTTTCATCATCTTGGCCGAGTGCTTGACCTCGGCGTCGGTCCAGGGCACGTAGCCCCAGTTCTTGCTCCAGGCGGCGTTGAAAATGTCGCGGACGATGTTGACGTCGCGTTCCATGTTCTTGGGATCGGCCCTGCGCACCACCAGGCCGGGGTGTTTCTCGACCGCCTCGGCCACCTGCATGGGCGCTTCGGGCACCTTGCCGATCTCGTAAAACCAGCCGTAGAGATCCTTGGCCTTCTGGTAACCGGCGGCCTCGACCAGCCCGGTGTAGAAGGGCGGGTTATAGCTGCACATGATCATCGGCGGGCCCTCGCGATCTTCAGCGAGCAGACCGACCTCTTCGTTGGTCGAAAAACTCTCGGGACCCAGCACCTTGTCGCAGCCCTTGTCCTTTAGCCAGCCCTCGGCCGTCTCGAACAAAGCTCCCGACACTTTCTGGTCATCGACACACTCGAAGAAGCCGAAGAACCCGGTCTTGTCGTTGTGGTACTCGTTGTGCAGCCTGTTCACCTGGGCGCTGATTCTGCCAAGCGGCCGGCCGTCATCATCCTCGGCCAGGAACAGGGCGGCCTGGCCGTGTTCGAAGAACGGGTTCTTGCCGGGATCGATGGTCTCCAACCTGTCAGCAAGAAGCGGCGGCACCCAGCGAGGATCGTTCTGGTAGACAATCCAGGGCATCTTGACGAACTTCTTGCGATCTGCCTTCGAATCAATCTGTCTCACCTTGACCGTCATCGGTTTTCTCCCCATAAGACACTTTCAGGATGAGTTCACCGGGACACTATTCAAAAACGGTTTTCAGAACAAGGAATTTATCATCGCTCAACCGGCGCCCATGATCTTTGCGACTGCCCGCTCTCTGGCCTGGCCGAAAACGTCGGCGCCGCCGGCCAGGGACATCAGCGCGGCGTAGAGCATCCGCGGATCGCGCAGCTGAGCCTCGATCATTCTTCTGACCGACGGGTGCCCGAGCGACAGCAACAGCAGCTTGTCTCCGTCGTCGCGCGCCAACCTGCAGGCCCCGATTCTTCCGCTTCTGAACTCGGCCCGCTTTGCATCCAACGCCGGCGCCAGACCCGCTCGCAGCAGTTCATCGAGCCGATTCAGAAATTCGAGATCTCTCCCGTCGAGTTTTTCCCGCGGCAACTTGGCGCCGGCCAGGCGCTCGGCCAGTCGCTCGCGCCACAACCTGGCCTTTTCACCTAAGCGCCTGTACAGCCTGACCGTCGCCCGTTCGACGGTCCTGCGGGGCGGCTCGCGCACCAGAAGGCGCAGGCTCTTTTCAACGAAGGCCCGGTCGGCCTCGTCCAGTAAAAAGACCCGGCCCGATCCGATGTCGAAAAGTTCCCGGCGCGCGCCGGGGGACACCGCCCTGACGATGCGACCCAGCGCCGAGCCGCGCAATTCCCCGAGCGTCAGCCGCTCTCCCGCGCAGGTTTCGAAAAGACGCGCGCCCTCGATCACCTCTAACCCGGCCCCCCTGGAGACCATCCTGAAAAGCAGGTGCTTGATGCGCTCTCGATCGACTTGGGACATCTCGTCGATCTTGCCCTTGACCCTGACAATCAGATCGGCAGCCGACCGGTGAGCGAACTCGAGCGCTTGCTTGTCGTCTTCGGCCTGTTGCAATTCTACCAGCGCCTCGTACACCAGCCCGTCAGGAAGGCTCTGGCAGACGGTCGATTGCAGCACGCCGTTCAGCAGTATGCGCGTCGTCGCCACCAGGCCATCGCGCGGAATTCCAACCAGAACGCTGAAACGCTCGTTTGAATAGCGCATCTCGGAAAGCACCTCGAGCAGATGCGGTCCGCGGCTGATGCGCTCTTTGTTAAGCTCGACCGAAAATCGCGCATAGCCCAGAGAGTTTTTCAACTCGCTGAGTTCACGCCGAAGATCGGGACGCTTTCCGTAGACCACCAGGCGGGTTCCGCGTATGCCGGCCTTGCTTGCGACACGCAACAGCCTTGCTGTGCGCTCGAACTCTACCAAAAGATTCAGCGGATCGCCCAGCTCGAGCCTGGTTCCCACGAAACCCGGCGTGAAAGCGACCAGCAAATCGAGCATGCCGGCCGATTCGAGTTTTCCCAGAGCTTCGTGTCGCATCCATTCGCTGCGTCCGCCGTCCAGCACGATCCCGAGCAGTTCCAGGATTCGACCGTCGAGCGTTTCTCCATCGTGCCGGATTTCCAACCGGCGGCGGTCCAATTCGATCTCGACCTTTTGCGCGTGCCCGGCCGCGGCCAGGCGCGCAAGCGCCAGCGGGATATGGGCGCGGCTTTCAAGCCTGCCCAGCGAGAGCTTGACGATCTCGGCCTCGACATCCACCCCGAGAATGACGTCGCTCATCGGCTTCCCCCGGCCAGCGCCGTTTTAGCGGCCAGGCGTCTCAGGCGAGCCGCCTGCTCGGCAAGCAACCACGAATTGAGCACCAGTCGATCGATCGCCATGCAGACCGCCAATCGCCCGTTCGTCCGGTATACATCGCAAGCATCCCGCCAGAACGAATGATCGAGGTTGACGGCCAGGAAACGCCGCGACCAGCCGGAGGATCTGCCGGGCTTGATCGGAGACAGATCGATGTCGCGACAGAGCCTGTCCGAAAGGCCGCCGGTTGCCCGCAGGCGCGCTCCCGCATGCGCCCGGACCAGGAAATCATCCATTTTTGCAACCAGTTCCCAGGCGGGGCCGGCAGCCCGCGGCAGCGGCTTGTAGCGCTCGAGCTCTTCGAGATAGCGCGCGTTGGGCAAGAGCGGATAGAGCTCGCGAAAAGACCGGTCTGATTGATCGAGCACCAGCGCGCCGCTGCGAACGGCCGGCTTCGCCAGCTGGTCGCCTTGGCGGCCGACGAACAGCCGTCCACGCATTCCGAGCTTGGCGATTCTCGCAAGACTCGTATACTTCTTGCCGAGGCAAGGTATGAAACGCCGCTGCCAAAGACCCCGGATGTCACGCCAGGCCCTAGGGCGCCTGATCGCATCCATGGCCAGGTTGGCCAGCAGATCTCGCTGCGAGGAAGTGCTTCTTGTAATTCTGAGTTTCCTGGTGGAGTTGCGACCGTAGATCAAGGCGATCAGCACAATCATCAGCAAGAAAGCCCCCGCGCTGATCGCCGTAACCAGCATCCGGCTTTTTGGCAAGCGGGACGGGCTGGAATTTGCAGAAACCGCGGCAGGGGGCGGCGCGTATCCCGAGCGTTCGGGCATGCCCAGCGTCGCGTCGACGGCCGCAAGCCCCCCGTCGTAGATTTCCGCCCAGGCGTGGGTTCCGGGCAGGATCTTGCCGTCTCGGCCTACCAGGCCGACCGCCAGCCTTGCGGGTACACCCGCCCGGCGCAGTGCCAGGGCCAGCAAGCCGTTGACGACGTCGCAATCACCGAAACCGATCTTGAGGACTTTTTGCACCCAATCGGTTTGACTCTCCTCGTCGTAGGCAAGCGCCGTTCCCCGCGAGCGGTCGTAGCCGATCAACCCGCGGATCAAGGCCGTAACCCTGTCCAGGCGCTGGGGCAGCGGCAGCTTGGAAATCTCATCGAGCTCCGCCTCGACATCGGGCGGCCATGCGGCCCGGGCCTTGCCGCCCTTCCCGAATCCCTCGGGCAGCCTCTTGCTTCTGACAACCCGGTAGTCGAGCCTGAGCATCAGCTCGCCGCTTTTCATGTCTTTCGGGATCTTGGCTCTCAGCAGTCCTTCGCGGCTGGATTCGAGCGCTATATGGCGTTTGCCGATCCGCGCGCTTCCCGCCTGGGCCTCGAAGCCGGTCGGCAGCGGAATCAGCCAGTCTCCGGGCCTGCCGTCGATGGCAAGGCTGATCGAGATTGTCTCGCCGCCCGCCCCGGCGCCTGCCGGCTTCCGCCAGTCGCGGCCGCCGACCAGCGGCAGCCATCCCTGGTGCGGGTCGAACTGCTCGAAGGCCGCGATTCTGAAAAGCAGCGCTCGAGGCGGCCTGTATTCGAGGGCCCAGTCGGGCTCCGTCACCGGGGCGCTGACCGTGCCCATCTTCATATGTCCAAGCGATTCCGGCTCGAAAACCGGCTGCAGGGTCCTCGGCTGCTTGCCCCGTTCTTCTTGCAGGCCGCCGTTCGTGCCCGGCCTCTTCCAGACTACCCGACCGCCCGCGGCCTCGGAGCCGTTTCCGGGACTCACGGCGAAGGCCAGCAACCCGAGCAGCCAGCCCAGGCACAGCAGGCCGGGAACGATCAGCGCAAAGCGCGTCCAGCCGGGCGCGGATCGGAGCGAGCGCATGATGCCGCCAAGGCCGTCCCACAGCCGCGCGGCCGGCGAACGCCCCACCGCCTTGTCGATCGTGCGCCTGATCAACTCGTCGAATCGCCTGCGGGCGGTTTGCAGCAAATTGTCCAGCCGCTTGTCGCGCACAACCGTCATGCGGGTCAGGTCTACGTCGAGATCGTTGCCGCACAGCAAGAACACCGGGCAAGCCCCCTCGCGCTCGTCGTTGGGCCTTCGTTTGCGGGTTCTGCCCTCCAGCTCGTCGATGTAGTCTCCCTTTTTTACCGGCAAGCCCCTGGCGTACAGGACGTAGGAAGGCCGTTCGCCGAACCCGACCACGCCTTCCACCGGCCCGTCCTTGAACGCAAGCGCGCAAGAACCCTCGATCCAGAACGGGCGCTGCATGGGCTTGCCGTCCAGAGAGACGGGCAGCGGCCGGGCCTTGCGCCCCGCGGTTCTCAGGTGCGAAAGATAGCGCGATACGGCCGAGGCGACCTGGCCTGAAAAAGACTGCCCCGCCCGGGCCTGTCTCTTGAGCACCACGCTGGTTCCCTGTACGCGCCTGTTGCAACTGATGCGCCGGGAACGTTCTAGATCGCCCGTGAGTTCCACGGCCCACGAGTGTTTGCCGGAGACGGAGTGCACCTCGATCAGATCGGGAGCGAAACGCAGCACCGACCAGAAGCCGACTCCATAGCAACCGGCCGAGTGGGGATCGTCGTCCTTGCTCGAAGCGTAGAGCCTGAACAGGTAACGCCGGGCGTGCTCGAAAGTCATCCCGCCGCCGTTGTCCGAAAAGCTGAGCTTCTCGATTCCATCGCGCTCGGATGTGCGTATGTCGATCGATGAAGCCTTGGCGTCGCGGGCGTTCTGGCCAAGCTCGCGCAAGAATACCCAGGCGTCCTCGCCGTAACGCAAACCCTCGACCCGGGCGCGGTCGAGAAAATCCGGGTGTTCCCTGCTCATACGCCTCCCTGCTTCTCATTGTAACCGCAATGAATGACATCTTCATCAAATCTCAGCAGGTTGACAACATTGCCCTCCTCGAAGAAACTGTGTGTTGCATGTACGAGTTCGAGTTCAGCTCCGAGTTTCCGGTTCCCCCGGCAAAATTATTCACCTTGCTAAAGACACCCGCCTTCCAGGAAGCCATGGCCTTGCGTTTCGGCGCGCTCGAAGCCAGCGCCAACGAGATCGGCAGACCGGCCGGCGTTGTCAAGATGAAGGTCGAGCTTCTCGATTCCGGCTGGGGCTTAATGGGCGCTGTGATCAAGGGCAAGCCTCTCAGGGCCACCGTGCTTTACGACTGGAGCATCAACGACATGACCGGCGTCTGGAACCGATACTTCATCGACCACGGCCGCAACGTCGAGATCGAGGGATTGATCCGGGTAGAAGCCATGGGCGACGAGGCCTGCCGCATGACCGAGAGCGGCCGGGTCGAGATCAAGCTGCCCTTGGTCGGCAAGGGCATCGAGAAGAAATTGGCCGCAAGACTCGAAGACGTTCAACCCAAACGGGTTGACTTCATTTTGAACCGTCTGGGAATCAAGACCTGAAAAAGAGTTCGGGGAGGCTCGACATGCTGAACCACAAATTCCATCTACCGGCGATATTCGCACTGGCCTGCGCCCTGGCCATCGGCTGCAACGGCCAGAGCGCATCGACCGACGGCGGGCAGGACGGCGGGTATCCCGATCATACATTGATCTACGAGGTCGGCACGCACGCGCAGACGGCCGCCGACGACAGCTACCTGCAAGAACGCCCGACCCTCTACCGGACGACCGACAAGCTCGCCGATCTCGACGCGCGGGCGCTCTCGGCCATAGGCACGGACGTCTGGGTGGGAACGGCCAGCGGCCTTTACAAGTTCGATTCGGCCAACGATCGTTTCGACAAGGTCGCTTTGACTTCCGGCGACGTCGCCGTGGTCGACCTTTCTTCGGCGCTGACAACGGACGGCAAGCTGGCCGTAGCGCTCAGCGGCGCCGTCGAATTGATCGAGAACTCGGCAGGCCAGGTAATCACGGTGCCGGCAACGGTCAGCTCGGTTGCCGCAGACGACCAGACAGTCTGGGTCGGGACCGATCTCGGGCTTTACAAGATCGAATCCGGCGCGGCCTCTGGCGTTGCCGCGGCCGGCGCCGGCGCCGTTGAAGATGTGGCGCTCGACTCGGCCGGCAACCTGTGGCTGGCAAGAAGCACGGGTCTCGATCGCTTCGACGGCGCGACATTGACCACTTTCGACAAGGCCCAGGGCGCGTTGCCCGACGACGACGTGCGGGCGGTCTGCGCCTTGCCCGCAGGCGGAGTGCTGGCCGGTTGCGCGACCGGAGCGGCGCTGGTCGGCGGTTCTTCGGATCGCCTGCTGCAAGCGGGAGTCGCTGGGCTGCCCGAAGGCGATATCGGCTCGGTCCGGGCATCGGGAGATCTGATGGCCTTCGGTCACGCCATAGGCGCAACCGTCGTCAAGGGCGACTTCGAGCACGTCGATCACTATCACTCGCTGCGCTGGATCCCGGCCGAGGCGGTCACGGCCGTCGGGCTGGCATCCGACGGCACCCGCTGGATCGCAACGCCATCGGGCGTTACCCGGGTGTCGCTGGTGCCGACCACGCTGGCCGACAAGGCCGCCCTGTTCGATTCTTACAACGACGGCTTCTGGCGGCTGGACTTCGTCTCCGACGACGGGCGCCGCGACGAGCCCTGGGACACCAGCCAGCCGATTCAGCACCACGATCACGACAACGACGGCCTGTGGACCCAGATGCAGATCGTGGCCTGGAGCTACGCCGCGGCGGCCACCGGCGACACCAGCTACTGCGACAAGGCCCGGCGAGCCATGGGCATGATGATGCAGCAGATCGACATTCCGGCGGTAAGTTTCGAAGCCGCCGGCATGCCGCGCGGATTCGTTACCCGCTCGCTGGTGCGCGACGACGAGGGCAGCGTTTTCGACTCCAAGGCAACCCAGGACAACTGGCACCTGGTGGAGAACTACCAGGGCCACGACTACTACTGGAAGGACGACACCTCGTCCGACGAGACCACCGGGCACTTCTTCGGCTACCCGGTCTTCTATGACTTTTGCGCGACGGACCAGGCCGAGCGCGACACGCTCGCCGAGCACGCCGGCGCCTTGGCCCACTACATCGTCGACAACGATTTCTACCTGATCGACCTGGACGGCCGGCAGACGACCTGGGGTCACTGGGGGCTGGACAACCTGCCGGTAGCGCTGGACGGAGTCGACCAGTGTTTGATCGACCACCCGCTCGACGTGTGCTACTCGGCGGCCTACGGCGGGGGCTGGCTGAACGCGATCGAGATTCTGGGCCACATGCTTGCCGCCTACCACATGACCGGCGAGACCGAGTTCTACGACGCCTACCTCTACCTGCTGGACAACCGCTACGGCGAGCTGGTCGACTTCGATTCGGACGTCTGGACGGTGACCAAGAAATCCGTCGCCAACCACTCCGATCACGAGCTGGCCATGTTGGCCTATCACAGCTTGATTCGCTACGAGCCCGACCCCATGCGCCGCCAGCGCTGGATAGACTCGCTGCTTTCGATGTACGAATACGAGCTGCCCGAACGCAATCCCTGCTGGTCGGCCATCATTGCCGGCTTCGTCTCCGACGGCTACCACCTGGACGAGGCTTTGCAGACCATGCGCGAGTGGCCGGACGACTGGCGCGTCTGGCGCGAGGACAACTCGCATCGTGTGGACGCCGTGCTTGACGTCGCCGACCGCTCGGGCGATCCGCAGTTCACGACGGTGTTGCCCTACGACGAGATCCGCACCATGAAATGGAACGGCAATCCCTACCAGGTGATCGACGGGGGCGACGGGCGCGAGGTTCAGGCCCCCTGGCCCTGGCTGCTGCCCTACTGGATGTACCGCTACAATGGCGTCATCAAATAGTATTTGTCATTCCGCGCACATGTAGTATTCTAGGCAAATCCACAAGAGGTGTACCGATATGTCCAGGGGTATTTTCAGCCTGTCTGCGCTGATGGCACTCGTACTGATGATAGTATTGTGTGCCCCGCTCGCCTCTTTCGCCGACGAGAGCGAACCCGAGTTCACAGATGAACTTTCGGACGAGTTCGCCCTGCTGCAGGAAGAAGACGTAGTTTTAACCGCGGCCAAGCACAAGCAGAAGATCGGCTTCAGCCCCGCCGCGGTAATCGTCATCACCCGCAAGGAGATCGAGGAGTCAGGGGCCACGACGCTGATGGATCTGCTCAGGCTCTACCCGGCCATCTTCGTCTACCAGTTCGACCCGCTCTACCCGACGGCCATGATTAGAGCCACCATCCGGGTGATGATCATGCTGGACGGGCGCGAGGTCAACACCGAGATCTACCCGGCCCCGTTCTACGAGCTGATCCCGGTCGGCCTGCCCGACATCGAACGAATCGAGATCATCTTCGGCCCCAACTCGGCCCTTTACGGCGCCAACGCGGTCTCGGCCATCATCAACATTACCAGTCGTAAACCGGGTCGGACTTTAAAAGCCGATTTTTCGCTGGCCGGCGGAGAGCACGGCAACCTGCGCGCCGGCGGCCGGATCGAGGGCGGCATCGGGCCGCTGGCCTTACAGGGCACGTTCAGGATCGACAGGTCGGCGGCCTGGATGGATATCGGCTCGATTCCCAAGGACCTGATCCGCTCGACCATCAAGGCCAACCTGAAACTGGGCCCGCTCGATCTGACCGCCGACGGAGGTCTGGTCGCGGGAGAGGGACGTATCTACGGCGCGATAGGTTACATGAACTTCTCGAAGCTGATGCTGGCCTACGCCCAGCTTACCGGCAACGTCGGCGACTTGCAAACCAGGGTCTACTGGTACGGCCTGCGGACGCATTTCGTATTGGACCTCGACCTGGTCTACCCGGCCACCGGCCAGGTAATGGGCATCGTGCCGCCCTTCGACTTGAGAGGCGACACCGTCCAGGCCGAGGCCCAGTACGATCTGAACTTTTTCGACGGCAAGTGGCTGGTGATTGCCGGCTCCGACTTCCGGTACACAAATTTCCGCTCGGAGACATTCGTCGACCCCGAGGTCGACCAGTACAGCCTGGGAATTTTTCTGCACACCGAGCTGAAGCTGATCGACCGGCTGCTGTTTTCTCTGAGCGGCCGCTTCGACTACAACAACGTCACCGATCCGGCCTTGAGCCCGCGCGGTTCGATAGTTTACAATCCGGCAGGCGAGCACTACATCCGCCTCTCGGCCGGGCGCGCCTTTCGCAAACCGACCATGATCGAAAGCAGCGCAAACTTCAAGATCGAGGCCGACCCGGCCTTCAGCGAGGTCAAGACCCTTTTCGAAACTCAGGGCATCAGCAATCCCGACCTGAAGAACGAGATCTTGACCGGGATCGAGCTGGGCTACCGCGGCGCCATGCTCGGCGAGCGCCTGCGAGTCTCGGCCGACGCCTATTTCAACTTCAACCGCAACTGGGTCAACTTCACCAACGAGATCCATTTTCGCCCGCCGCCCTTTCAGCTGCAGATCGACCTGGCCAATAGCCGGGTCGGCTACGGCAACGACTTTAACGAGGATTACGACGTGCTGGGATTGTACGTAGACATCAGCGGCGAGCCTGTAGAGATGCTTACGCTTTTCATACGGGGCGAGTATCGCTACGACTGGAAGCTTTCGGAAAGCATCACCGACAAGAAGGTTCCACAGCTTCAGCTGGCGTCAGGCGGCACGCTGCGGCTGCCCTTCGGGCTGCGCTTGCACCTGAGCTTGGCTTACGTCTCCGCCCGCGACGACGAACTTCGCGATCCCGGAAGCTCACTGGTGCCCGTACTCTGGATGCATATGCCGTCCATCATTTACCTGATGGCCGCGCTCAACTACCGCATCGTGATTAATAATGTGAAGGTCGATCTGGGTTTTTCACTTTTCAATCCATTCGGCAAAAGCTTCAGAGAGAAATCCGGCGTGATTATCGAGAACGGAACCAACTTCGGCGGCGAGATCATCGACACCCGCGCCATGCTGACCGCCCGCCTGCAGTTTTGATTGCCGCAATCTTGACATTCGGGCTCAGACTCCGGGTACAATCGGGCTGCTATCTAAGGGAGAGTTGCTTGTCGCGTATTCTCAGCTCCGGCCTGGCAGTCGTCCTGTTGTGGACGGTGTTATTTCAAGGCCCGGCCTTCGCCCAGGCCGAGGACGACGAGTTCGAGGACGAGTTCGCGCTGTTGGAAGACCAGGACGTGGTCGTTTCGGCCGCCAAGCACAAGCAGAAGACCGGCTTCAGCCCGGCCGCGGTGATCATCATCACCCGCCGTGAGATCGAGGCCTCGGGCGCTCTGGATCTGATGGATCTGTTGCGTCGTTACCCGGCGGTGGATGTCTACGAGTTCGACCCGATGTACCCGGCCGCCGAGATACGAGGATCTTACCGGGTAATGATGATGATCGACGGGCGAGAAATAAACTTGGAGTTGTTTGTCGCGCCTTTCTTCGGCATCCTGCCGATCGGCCTTTCCGATATCGAGCGCATAGAGATCGTGCTTGGTCCCAATTCGGCCATCTACGGAGCCAACGCTGTTTCGGCCGTGATAAACGTGGTTACCCGTGAGCCCCCCAAGGATCTGCAGGCCGGGGCAAGACTCTCAGCCGGCGAACACGGAGACCTCAGGACCTACGCGGCGGCCGCCGGGGAAATCGGGCCCGTCGCGGCCAGGGCCTCTTTGGGTTACGACCGGGCGGATTTCTGGATGGTGCGCGACAGCCGCGCCAAGCAGGTTATGCGCGGCAACGCGACCGCCCGGATCAAGCTGCCCGGGGGCGACTTGTCGCTCGACGGGGGCATCTGCGCCGCCCGCGGAAGGATGTTCGCCCTGGCCGGATACCTTGATGCCAAGAAGGTTGTGCTGGCGTACGCCCAGGCGCGGGCCGAGTTCGGCGATCTGAGCCTGCGCGCCTACTGGTACGGCCTGCGTACGGATCTCGACATCGAACTGCTGCTGACCTACCCCGCTCTAGGCCTTGAGTTGGGCACGGTCCCGACCCTCGATATCTACGGCGACACCGGACAGGTCGAGGCGCAGTACGACCTCGAACCCTTCAAGGGCAACTTGTTGATCCTCGGCGTCGACGTGCGCGTTACCCGCTACCATTCGGATCAGTTCGTCGATCCCAACACCACCATCTGGGAAGAGCGGGCCGGGGCATATTTTCACGACGAGCAGAGAATCGGAGACAGGCTGCTCCTGCAAGCCGGGCTGCGTTTCGACTGGAACAGCCGTACCGACTTTGCGGTCAGCCCGCGCGGGGCGATTGTCTACAATCCCGCGGGCGAGCACTACCTGCGCCTTTCGGGCGGCACCGCCTTTCGCAAGCCGACCATCATGGAGACCTCGACCAACTTCAAAGTCGACGCCAATCCGGCCTTTCCGGAAATAAAGGAACTCTTCGAGGTAAAGGGAGTCAGCAGGTCCGACCTGGCCAACGAGTTTCTGGCCACGGTCGAGTTCGGCTATCACGGAACCATGCTCGATCGCAAGTTGCGCCTGGGAGCCGATGCCTACATGGGCTTCACCCGCGACCAGATAGGCTTCAGGTCCGACGTGGACATGCAGAACACGCCCCTGGGACCGAAGATTAACGTGGACAACAGCAAGATTGGCTACGACACGAACGACGAGGACACCGACAATGTCGGGATGTATCTCAGCGCCGAGTACGAGCCTTTAGCAGAGCTGAGCCTGTTTTGCCGGGCCGATTTGAAGTACGCCTGGCTGGTGAAGCAGGACAACAAGGAGTATCGCTCTTACCCGCGTTTCATAGTCAGCCTGGGAGGCCGCTTGAGCCTGAGCCGGGGTTTGAGAATCAACCTGGCTGCCCGCCTGGTCGGCTCGACCGACACCTGGATACGCAACCCGTACTCGATAGTCTCGCCCTCGGTGCCGATCAGCATGCCCACCCGGGTCAATATTTTAGCCAACGTCGGCTACCGCTTCGACTTCGCCGGGGGCAAGCTGGAGCTGGGCATCAACCTGTTCGATCCCCTGGGCGAAAGGTTCCGCGAGGAGGCCGGCGTCTTGAAAAATGACGGTGAGAACTACGGCGGCGAGGTGCTCGGCCGGCGGATCATGCTGACGGCGGCCTTCGACTATTGATCTTCGCGCTTGACCAGCGCGGTCATGAACTTTACCAGCAGGTCGTCTTCGATCTGTTCGTGACCAGTACCTGAAAGTTCGATCATCTCGATCCCCGGCAGGCGTTTGATCTCGCGGATGAAGCCGTGGCCGCCCTTGGCGACGGTTGCCAGCACGGCGACTTTGTCGCTTTTCAAGAGCATCTTGGCCGTCTCGCAGAACATGCGCGAGAGCGCCTCCATCGGGCCCAGTTCGTCGATGATGTAGAAGTTGAACTCGGGGTGAAAGGCAATCGCCTCTAAAGCGGCCTCTTCGAAGGTATCCACATCGACCGTGTATTTGCCGACCCGTTTGCCCTTTTTGCCCTTGACCTTGCCCGAGACGGCGAATTCGACTTCCCGGCCGTCCAGGTTCCTGAAAACCATTACCGAGCGGCCCTTCTTGTCTTGCTGCTCAACAGTGGTAAAGCCGGTGGCGCTGACCCCCTTGATGCGCTCGACGATATTCTGCACGAGCGCGGTCTTGCCGACTCCCTCCGCTCCGGTCACGAGCACTTTCGGATAGGCTCCCATGATTCCTCCGGGAGACAACATAAGGCCCACCCCGGCGTCAGTCAAGCATTTAGGGAAGATACAAGAAACGATTGAAAACACTTGACACAAAATGCATTCCGGCTAAGATACGCCTCTCGACTGCGGGGTGGAGCAGTTGGTAGCTCGTCGGGCTCATAACCCGAAGGTCG
>CAZENH010000040.1:0-52488 GCA_964513625.1 uncultured Myxococcales bacterium
CAACCCGGATTTCGGCCAGGTCGAGGTTGACCAGGTAGTGCTCAACCTGTCCACCATCGAGACATATTTTCCCGAGAAGCGTCCCTTTTTCCTCGAGGACAAGACTCTCTTCATGACGCCCCAGTTCGGGGACGGAACGTTGGCCGAGCTGTTTTACACACGGCGCATCGGTCGCGCGCCGCGCCCGGTCGAGCTGGCGGACGACGAAGAGAGCCTTAGCGAGCCGCGCATGACCCACATCTACGGGGCTGCCAAGCTGGCCGGCAACGTCGGGCGGTTTTCCATGGGCCTGCTGCAGGCTGTCACTTCGCGCGAGGATGCGCATGTCAGGCTGGCCGGCGGCGGCGAGATCAACCGGCTGGCAGAACCGCTTTCGAGCTTCAGCATCCTGCGCCTCAAACAGGGCTTCTGGGATCACTCGGCGCTCGGCCTGATGGCCACTGCCATGGCCACCCCGAGCGACGGCTCGGCTGTGACCGGCGGAAGCGACCTGCAAATGGAACTGCTCGACAAGAAGTACCAGCTGACTTTCAAGACCCTTTTCAGCTATCTGAGCGACGGACGTGTCCCCTGGCATGATGATTTCACCCGGGCGGCCATCGAGCGTGATGGAAATTTCGGATACGGGGGCGACCTTGTTTTTCGCAAGGTCAGCGGAGAGTCGCTGGTCGGGGCGGTCGGAGGCACATGGCGCAGCCCGACGCTGGCCTTGAACGATATGGGTTACCAGGATCGCCAGGATCTGTTCATGGCCTATTTCTGGCTGCAGTACCGGCGGCTCAAGCCGCTGGGCGAACTCGCACGCATCCAGATCAACGCCAACGGCTGGCTGTACCGCAACGCGTCCTTTTTAAGGCTGGGTGACGGTTTCAACCTGAACGGCACGGTCACCTTCAAGAACAACTGGTACGTCGGCGCCTACGCCGGTTCGCAGCCGCGGCGCTGCGACGACCGCGAGACGCGCTCGGCCGGAAAAGTGACCCTGTGCAGTGAGCGCTTTCCTTTCGAGACCTGGTTGTGGGCGGGCAGCGACCAGCTCAAGCTGTTTTCGGCGAGCCTGGAATTCGGCTTCTACAGCACCGAGCACGGCTACGACGTCGATCTCAAGCTGGACCTGTTGGTCAACCCGTCGGCCCGCCTGCAACTCGAGCTGATTCCCGGCTTCACCAGGCGCAACGGCGACCTTCGCTGGATCGACACCCAGGACCTGGCCGGCGGCGAGCGCTACCTGTTCGCCGACAGGCACACCGAAGTCTGGGACGTCACCCTGCGCAGCACCTTGACCTTCACCACCACCTTGACGCTGCAGGCCTACGCGCAGATCTTCATGGCCTCGGTCGACTACGGCGCCAAGCTGGCGGCGCCCGTCCCGGCCGGCTCGATAATCCACGTTGCCGACTTGATGCCGGCCGCCGATGTGGCGGACGATTACGACTTCGCGGACAGCGCGCTCAATCTGTCGATAGTGTTGCGCTGGGAGTATCTGCCCGGCTCGGTTGCCTACCTGGTCTATAGCGGCGCCTTCGGCGACGACCGCGAACTGGCCGAGTTCCGCTTCGGGCGGCTGATGGACGACCTGTTGACCAGTCCAGCCCGCCACGTGCTGATGCTGAAGATCTCGTACCTCTGGAGCTGACCCCGATAATTGCTCAGTTGCCGGGTAAATGGTCCACGCTCGTGATGTCACTGGTCGAATTTTGTCCGAAGACCCATCTGTCGAACGCTGCCCAGGCAGTCATATCGGGTCCGACGCCTTCGAAAAAACAATAGTCCGAAACTCTGAATTCGAGTGAGTAGACAAAACCGGCCGGTTGATATTCATGGGGCAGCGGCCCGCTTCCGTCGCCATTGTCGATATCCCAGCCTTCGTCATCCCAGGCAGTATAGACGCTGTCGTTCCAGGCGGCGGCGTCTATGAATTGTTGCCACCAGGTAGCCGTATTATCGGTGGCCGGAGTGCCGGCCGGAAGCAGATTGGCGAAAATCCGCCGGCGCTGGGCACTCACAAAAGCCCGATCGAGTACAGCGGCGTTCAGCTCGCCTTCGTATATGATGCCGCGGTTGTTCTTGTTGCATGAACCGATACTCATGAACTTGTCATCGACGATCAGCAACTTCGAGTGGGTATCGATGTCTGCATATCGTGATTCGGTTTCATCCCAGCCCCAGGTGACCACCGAGTCGAAGGATCTTAGTTGATAGGTGCGGTAACGATCGGGGCCGAATTCATCGAGTAACTGGTGATGAGTGATTGCGGTCCACTCGCAGCCGGGGTCGAGCCATTCGGAGACCGGTTTTGTAATTACCAGCAACTTGAGATTGGGCGCTTGGCGCATGCGTTCGACAATGGCGTCCACAAGCCAGGGGATGCGCCAGTACTGATCTTCGATGTAGATAAAGTCATCGGCCTGGGCAACTGCATTGAACCAGGTTTCGGCGATGGCATGTTCCCAAAACGGTTCGGGCATGGTGGCGGTTATCTGAACCTGGCTGCCGTTGGGATGTTCGGGAATATCGCGTTGGACGGTAAAATCGGTGCTGTTCTCGGCAAACGTGACCCCGTCGGCAATGGCTTGGCTCCAGCGGTGTTGGAAAACATCCGCGGCGTCCTGGGCGGCCGGGCCCTCGATGCGCAAGATGTAGTCACGCCTGGGCCCCAGATCGGTTTCACGCTCCTTGTTGATGACTTCTTCACGCTCCTCAACTGTAGCGTCAAAATTCATACGGCGGTGGTCAAAGACCAGATGATTCTGTGAATCCCAGTCGGTGCTCTTGATATTCATGCCGCCGATGAAAGCAAGATCATGATCGATTACCATGAACTTCTGATGCCAGGATGCAATCTCCATGTCGATGTCAACAAAGGGCCAGTCAGACAGATCAGCCCAGTAGGGCAGAATAGTCGACGGGATTTCGTCCTCGGCGTCAAAGGCTCGGGCGGCTGTCTCGGGGTGCATTTCTCTGACACGTTGGCCGAATAAGAAAGGAGTCAGTTCAACCAGGAACTCGCCGTAGGTTGGATTACCTTGTCCCATGAATTCGAAGTCATCGTCGTCGGCTTCGGCGTAACCCATCAGGGCAGCGTCGCTAGTCAGCCAGTCCATGATGTCGTGGTCCCCCCAGAACTCTCCTATCAGGACACGCACATGGACCCAGTTGAGTTCCAGAACGCCCATGATCGTGTTGTCCCAGCGCTCTTCGGGCGTCAGGTAGGCGTGGGTGGCCCAGTTGCGCACGAGTTCGAAGTCGGACATCCACCACCAGGAGGAGATCAGCACGGATTCGGTGGCGGATAAAAGTTCGTTGTATATCCGAGCCCAGGCTTCTTCGCCGTTAATCAGCAGGCTGATATCGTTGCCCCGCCGGGCCGGGCGGCCCTCCGCCGAGAACCATTTGTGTCTTAGGCCCAGGTAAACGGTATGCACGGGAATATCGGTTCCATCGATGTTGCGTATTTCGTGGCTGAGCGACAGGCCCTGCCGGTAGGCTCCCGAAGCGGTTGTCAGTGTCACGCTTGTAAGGCTATCACTACCGTCGTACTCGACAGTCAAGGATAGATCGACGTGTTCCGGGGCAGATAGGGTTACCTCGTAGGAACCGGCTTGCGAGAGCGGGACAATGACGATCGGGTAGCCCGACCGATCGACTTCGGTGCCGTTCAGGGTCACGCTCAGATCGGCTTCACTTTCCGGTAGCGGCTGGGCCCATATGTCCAGAAGGTAAAGTTCCAGCAGAGCGTCGATCGATGGGCAACAACCGCCCTCATAACAGTTGATATCGTTATCATCGCAGTCGGGCCCGGCTCCGCAGTGAAGCCCATGCAGGTCATTGTCGTTGTCGATACAGTCGGGACATACGCCGTCTTCATCGGTCGAATCGTCACAATCGTCATCGATCGAGTTGCAGATTTCCTGGGCACCCGGATGAACCGCCGGCAGGTTGTCGTCGCAATCGTCACCCAGGCAATCGGCGCCGCTACCGTAGCCGTCGGAATCGTTGTCGATGCAATCCGTTGGACAACAGCTGCCATTCCAGCAAAGCTTGTCGCTGTCGTTGCAGTCCGGTCCCTGGCAGTCGAGACCTTCCCCACGGCCATCGCCGTCGTTGTCTGTACAGTCGCTGGGACAGCACATACCGGCGTGACAATGGGTATCGTAATCGTTGCAATCGGGCCCTGCGCATTCCGCCCCGGTTCCGTAGCCGTCGTAATCTTGGTCGATACAGTCGATTTTCGGCGAGCCCGTTTCGCTGCAACCGGAGTTGACAAAGACAACAGTCAGGAAAACGAGAGAAAAAAATATGCCCCAGAAGAATACTCGCATCAGGGAATCGTAACCTATGTGTCTACTTGGCGCCACCTTCGAGTGCTTTTAGGCACTTGTTGTATCCCATCGCGGTCAGGCCGCCGCGATCTTTCTTCTTGGCTGCCTTGAGCAGTTTGATAACTTCTGCTTTCTTGTCAGCCGGAAGTTGCTTGATCACGCCGGCTAAAAAGTTGGCGGCGTCCGAGCGGTCGTACTGGTCTTTGGACTTGAGGCCCTTGATAAGTATGTCGAACTTGCCCTTGTCGCCTAAAGCGATGGCCTTGGATGCCAGGCGGTGCCTGGCCATGATGTCCTTGACCTTGGGGATCAGACCTTGAATGGCCTTGAGTGAATCCTTGTCGGCCAGGTCGACGATAATGTCGGCGACTTCGACTTGCTGATTCTTCTTGGTTTTCGGCAGCTTTTCGATGGCCCAGTCGAGCGCCTTCTTCTGATACAGGCGGATGCCGGCGCGGATCTGCATCTGGTGCTCTTTGCCGGCCTTGCTCAGGTAGAGCTTGGTCAAGTCGTTGAAGATCTCATCCGAACCGCCTGCGGCGGCCGCCGAGTACAACTTGTCGCGCAGCATGAAATCTTTTTCCTTCCTGGCTGCCTCGAGCATTTGCTTGCCGACGGCGGGGTCCTTGATCGTGATCAGCGCCTTGGCTGCTATAGCTCGGGCCTTGGCGGGTTTGGCAGCGTCTGTCGCGAACTTGGCCAGGTCGGCCGAGACCTTCTTGCCGAAGGACACCAGCGGTTTGTAGGCCTTGCAGTTGAAGTCGTACTCACATTTTTCCATGTCGCCGATCAGTTTGGCGGCAGTCTCGGCCGAGTATTCGATGGCCTTGGGTTTCGCAGGCTCTGGTGCTTTGGCGGGTTCAGTGGGTTTCGGCGCCGCGGCCACCGTATCGGGCTTCTCGACAGGCTCTTCGGCCTTGTTCTTGTCGTTGCATCCGGCCCAGACCGCAAGACAACCGGACAGGCAGATTGCAAGTAATGAACTGGATTTCATGAAACACCTCCCTTGAATGAATTCAGGATCGAACTTGATACGGAGTCTTTATCATCACCGCCGGAGGATGACAAGCAATGAAAATGCTACAGCCTGTGAACCGGCGTGTTATCATCAAAAGGCTATGTCGGTTCGATTAACCACATTCCTTGGTTTCTTGATTGTGCTGGCAATCATCGGTGGAGCCGTCTGGGTTGTTTACCAGGGACAGTGCGCAAGCCGCTGCAACAGTGCGATCAGGGAAGGCAGTAGCCTTTCAGCGCAAGGTCAAACGAAAAGAGCGTTACTGGAACTCGACGAGGTCGACGACCAGTGCGATTGTTCCCGCTTCACCAAGGGCGACGAGCCGCCCGAAATGTCCGCTGCACGCTTGTGGTTCGAGCGCTATCGGCAAGGCTACGGCGAGGCAGCCGCTGCGGATTTGGCGCGCCATGCCTCCGGGCCGATAGTCGGCGGACTGGAATAGTTCCCATCGGCGCCTCATTCCGTTGCAGTCCGGGAGGGAAAAGGGTGGGGGTCCAGCCACCAGTATTTTCGCTGCACTTTCGGCGGGTTGGAAAACAGAGATAAATTATGGGTAGTCAACCCTCCCGGAACCAGTCTTTGTTGCCCTTTTTGTAAACCGTCTGTTTGCGACTTTTCTTGTTATTCCGGTGTAATATGGTTTAAGCCGGTTTCTGGCGCGGTTCTTGCTGAGGTTATCTGTAACATGAATCTGCGTCTAACGATAATGGGAGAAGAGAGATGAAAATGATTCGATTTGCGATTCTGGTTGGGCTTACGGCCTGCCTGGCTTGCGCTGCATGCTCGGAGTATTCGAACAAGACCAAGGGAGATCTGAACGGTGACGGCCACCTGACCCAGGCCGACATCACACTGTTGAGCGGCTGGCTGGCTTCCGGTTCCAGCAACTCGGACGGGGACATCAACGGGGACGGGAAGATTGATACACAGGATCTGGAAGCGCTGCGAGAGTTGGTCTGCCAGAGCAACGGTGGGAGCATGGATGCTCCGCTGGCGGGCAAGTGCTGCCTGACCAACAGCGACGATTCGATTTGTTGCGACAGTAACTTCGACGGTGACTTCAACGACTGCATCGTCAACAAGGATTGTACGGAGAACGCAGATTGCGACGTTCTCAACTGCCCGGCCTTCTGCACCAGCGAGGGCAAGTGTCGCTGTCAGGGCATGTGCGACTCGGACGACGACTGTTACGCGCTCAACTGCCCGGCTTTCTGCAACGGCAACGGTGAGTGCGAGTGCAAGATCGCCTGCGATACCGACGCCGACTGCGGCTTCATCGAACATTGTCCCTCCATCTGCGGCGATGAAGGTCACTGTGTTTGCCAGGGCGAGTGCCTGGGTGAGGGTGAGCGATTCATGGGGGACGACAAGCAATGCTGTGCCGGCCTGACTGCCATCGACGACGCCGAATACAACGCCGGCGAATGCTACTTCTTCGATTGCGCCTGTTTTGTCTGTGCCTACTGTGGAAACAGCGAGTGCGGCCCGGGCGAAAACCCCTGCAACTGTCCGGCCGACTGCGGTGAGTGCCTGCCCGGCGACGCCCGTCCGTATGCCTGCCCGGATGGAAGTAACGTATCCTGGTGTGAGTGCGACGAGCATCATACCTGGCAGTGCATCGACTCGCCCGAGAATCAGTGCGCCACCCAGTGCCACGCCGCCGGCGATCGTTTCACCGATTTCGAGGGCAAGCAAACCTGTTGCGCCGGTTTGACCAAGGCGGACGACTGCATTCCCGACGTCGTCAACGGAGAGGTCTCGTGTGCCTGCCCCGACTGCCCGTGTTTCGTCTGCGTCGATTGCGGCGACGGCGTTTGTGGACAGGCCGAGAACTCCTGTAACTGCCCCGATGACTGTCCTCAGCCCGAGTGCGTAGAGGGAGCCACTTTGCCCTGTAATTGCATGAACAACCTGGCGGAGGAACCCGCATGCTGGATGTGCGACGCCAACGGAAGCTGGACGCCGATCGAGTACGAGGCCGATCCCTGCAATTGCCTGTACTCGGCAGGCTGCCGGGAAGGCTACGTCTGCGAAGCCGACACGGGCCTGTGCCAGCTCGACTGCCGCCTGGTCAACTGTGACCCGGGCACGAACTGCGTCGATTACTGCGGCGATAGCCAGGTGTGTCACCCCGACACCGGTTTGTGTGTAACCGATTGCCGTCTGATCGCTGGACCCCTTAGTTGCCCGCAAGGCCAACGCTGCGACGATCAGTCCGGCATCTGCGTCGCCGACTGCCTCGGCGAGGGCGAGAAGTTCGAAGACTTCGACCAGGAGGGCAAGTGCTGTGCCGGGCTGGTCGCGGTTCCCGATTATCTTCCCGAGGACGGTCAGTGCGTCGGACCCAACTGCCCTTGTTTCGTGTGCACCCGTTGCGGCACAGACGAAGGCGTTTGCAGCCTGGGTGAAAACCGCTGCAACTGTCCCGAGGACTGCGTCGGAGCCGGCAATTGCCAGGCCGACCAGTGCGAGAATGTCGCCAGAAGCTACGCTATAAGCGGCGATTGCCCGGGGGTTCCGTCGAGCGGCGATCCGCTGGTCATGTACGACATCTTTCAGGAAGGCTGCAGCCTGGTTTTCAAAGATCTGCTGGGCACGCTGCTTGGCTCGAGCGGTTGCATAGACGATCACGTGATCTTCACAGCCCGGCGCTGCAGCGGGGCGGTGACCATCACCGGCGCCTCCCGCACCATGTACTTCAGCTGTCCATTCCCCAACGCCGACGGCAGCAACGACAGCTGCACGGTTTACCTGGATGACCTGATCGACTGATCTAGTGTTGCACGCCTTCCCGTCTCAGGTCTACAAAGCGCTTGAAGCGCCGGTTCTTTTCGATTTTCACGCTGAAGGTCAATGACAGTTCCAGCTTGGGATTCGTAAGCATGACGCGATGGCGTCCGGCCGGCAGGCGGATCCCATCCACGGTGGGCGTGGTGATCCCGGTGTCCTTGCCGTCTATGTAGATCTTGGCCCAAGGCTCGGAGTTGATGAGCAGCGTTCCCACGCCTCTCTTGACGACCACAGTCCGGCGATCGGCGCCAGGCTCTGCCGCTGCGACGCCCGCGTCCGCAACTGCGCCGTAGCCGGCATCGTTTGAATCGGCAAGCTTTGTCCCCGCGTCCGGAACAATTATTGCCGGTGCGGCAATTGTTTTCGTGCCGTCCGGATCCGGCGGCGAAGTCGTTCTGTCATACGGCCCGAGAAACCACACCAGAAAGACCGAAAGCCCGGCCATGACTGCGATCAGGCCGAGCCAGGCAAACCGGCTCACCTGCGTACGCTTGGCGGTGGTCGCAGCGGATGGGATCTTCCGGGTGCCCTCCGTCGCGGGCGGAGGGGGCCCGCCGAATGAAATCAGATCACCGGCGGCCGGCAACGGTTCGACTTGCCGGGCCGGCATGATCGGCCGCAGCCATTCTTGCAGGTCGGCCTCGGAAGCATACAGGTTCAGCTCGCGCGCGGCCGACTCCAGCGCCCTGTCGAATTCACGGGCGTCTTTGAAACGCCGGTCGCGTTCGCGCTCGAGAGCTTGAACGGCGATCTTGTCGATCTGCTCGGGGAGGTTGGGGACGCCGGTCGAAGGGGGATCAATGCGCGCGTCTCTCACCTTGCGCAGCACCTGGACCTGGTCGTCACCGTCGAACAGCCTGCCGCCGGTCAGCATCTCGTGCAGCACCACGCCCAGCGAAAACAGGTCGCTCTGCTGATTCAGCTCGGCTCCGACGGCCTGCTCGGGCGACATGTAGGCCACCTTGCCGCGGATCATTCCGGCCTCGGTGACGATCGCCCGGTTGGCCGCCTTGGCAATGCCGAAGTCGGTAAGCTTCACTTCTCCCGAGCGGGAAATCAGAATATTGGGCGGGCTCACGTCGCGGTGAATCAGGTCGAGCGGGCGACCCGATCGATCGCAGCGGGCATGCACGAAGGCCAGACCGTTCAGCACCCGCCGGCAGATCAGGCAGGCTAGCGGTAGCGGCAGGCGGATATCCTGCTTGGCCGCGTTTATCAGGATCTCTTCCAGGTTGGCCCCGTCGACGTACTCCATGACGATGAAGTAGCGCCCCTCGATCTGGCCGAAGTCCAGAACCTGGGCGATGTTGGCGTGGGTCAGCAGGCTCGCGATTCTGGCCTCCTCGACCAGCATCGCGCTCAGGCGGGGGTCGGTCGTATAGGCCGGCAAAATGCTCTTGATGGCGACTTCCTTCTCGAAGCCGGCGGCGCCGACCACTCGGCCAAGGAAGACTTCCGCCATACCCCCGAAACCGACGCGTCCGAGTATGCGGTACGAGCCCATCTCTTACCTGGGACGGGTGACGATCACCCGGTAGCCGGTCTGGCTCGAATCGGAAGTCAGCACGAGGCCCAGCGTCACGCCCGTGGCCAGAGCCACTCCCCCGACGATGCTCAGAAACCACCAGCTGCGATACCAGCTGGTTGCGCCCGATTTATGTTCGGTGGATTCCGGAGCGGGGGAGGGTTCAACGTCAGCCGCGGTCAGGTTTGCAGGCGGAGCGGTTAGTCGCTTGCGACTGGAAGGCACGAAATCACGCAGGCAGTCTGCAAACTGGTTCGGCGGTTCCAGTTTGCAACTTTTGGGACCCGCGACCTTGCCGCTTGTGCCCGATACGAGCCACAACATCATTCCGTTCGGGCTGACCTTGCCGTACAGCAACCAGTCCGTCGAAAACAGGCGCGCTAGTTCTCCGGGATCGGCCACTGCCATGATCTGAAACCGATCTTCGAGCATGCGCCGTGCCGCCAGCGGAAATAGTACGGCTCTCAGTCGCAGGTTTTTGCCTTCGGGAACCGTGAAGGCCGCTACCCAGGGATCGTACGATGGAGCTTCGACCTCCAGGCAGTGATTGCCGGCGACCAGTGACTCGCTGATCATCGGGATCTTGCCGGCCTCACGGCCGTCCAGTTTCACCTTTGCGCCGCGGGGAATTCCGTCGAGCGCCAGGCTTCCCCGCTTGCGGCTCAGGCTTTCTTGTCTGGCCTGGCGATAGAGGGCGATGATCTTGGGAGCCAAGGTTTTTTCACTGGGCTCGTAGTCGGGATCGATGGCGGCCAGGTGCGAGAATGCCGCCCGTGCAGCGCCGGCATCGGCGGACATGAAATCGACGAGTCCCTCGGTCAGAAACAGTGAACGCCAGAAATCGCGATCGACTCCTCCGCAACCAAGCACCAGGCTGTCTCGGGAAGCAGCAAGCGCCCTGCGGGCCCCGTCCGGATCGAACTTGCGGTTAGCCGTGCGCGCCTCGGCCAGCAGTTCTCTTGCTCGCGACGCTCCCTGCTTGACGGCCCGCTCATCGGCGGGCGCAACCGGAATTACACCCATCAGCCCCGGAACGTCGTCCAGCGCCTTGGCGATACGCCGCTTCCACTCGCGGCAGTCGAGCGCGCCGGTTTGTCCGCCGGAGAGTACGATGCTGACCGTCTCCTGGGCCCGGGCTGCTCCCGCTGCGAACAGGCAAAGCAGCAAGACGACGGCAGGTCTGCCTTCGGTCAAACTTGACATTGGTGCAAATCTACACTTTTTGGTAAAAGTTGCCAATAAACGCAGGGGCTCGCTTTGACAGTTCGATCGGGTGCGGGTTAAGATCGCACGTCATGGGCGTAAAAGACTGCAACTCCACCGAGCTGATACGCGATCCGGACGTGACCATAAGGCGCGATCCGTCTTCCTTGGCGCTCGTAGTAGTTGACGGCCCGGATGCGGGTCGACTTTGCCGGCTCGGCCCGGAGCCCGTCTGCGTCGGCAGCGATCCGGAGGCAGGCCTGGTGCTGACGGATACGACCGTCTCCAGGCGCCACATTCTGGCTCGCCAGACCGAGAGCGGAGCATGGATCCAGGATCAGGACAGCACCAACGGGACCTTCTTCGGCGGCTCGCGGGTCAAGGAAATGGTGCTCGGTCCGGGGGCGAACATCCGGGTCGGCCAGACGCTCTTGAAGGTGGTTCCACACCAGGAGTGTCTGCGACCGCAGCCCGCATCCGGAAACAGTTTCCACGAAGTGCTGGGAAGCTGCCTGCGCATGCGCGAGATCTTTGCAACTTTGACGGAGGTTGCGCCGACCGATCTGACCATTCTGCTCGAAGGCGAAACAGGCACGGGCAAGGAAGCCCTGGCCGAGGCGATCCACAAAGAAAGCCGTCGCAGCGCTGCTCCCTTCGTGGTCGTCGATTGCACAACCATCGCCGCGAACCTGGCCGAAAGCGAGTTGTTCGGGCATCGCAAGGGCGCCTTCACTGGCGCCTCGGCTGACCGGCGCGGCAGCTTCGAGCAGGCGCGGGGCGGCACCATTTTCATCGACGAGATCGGTGACATGCCCGCCGAGCTGCAACCGAAGCTGCTGCGGGCAATCGAGCGGGGCGAGTTCAAGCCGCTGGGCGCGGACAAACCATCGCGAGTCGACGTGCGTGTGGTTGCCGCCACTAATCGCAACCTTGAAGAAGAAGTCGCCCGGGCCGCCTTCCGCGAAGATCTTTTCTACCGCCTGGCCGTGATCACCGTCAGGCTGCCCCCGCTTCGCGAGCGCGGTCAGGATTTGGCCTTACTGGCCGGGCACTTCTTGAGCGAAGCCGGCGGCGGCGATCTTGCTCCCGTCATTCCGGACGAATCCATGCTGCGTTTTGCCGACTATTCCTGGCCGGGAAACGTGCGCCAGCTCCGAAACGTGGTGGAGCGCGCATTCGCGCTGCATCGGGCCGAGCCTTTCGATATGGAAGTATTTTTGTCCGAGCTGGCCCGCGGAATCGGAGAGAGTAACGCGCGGCTGTCGGTTGGGCGCGAGCCGTTCAAGCAGGCCAAGTCGCGGGTGGTCGATTCCTTCGAACAGGCCTATTTGAGCGATTTGATCCAGCGTCATGAAGGCAATGTATCCAAGGCGGCTCGTGAGGCGCGACTAGATCGACATCACCTTCGAGACCTGCTTGTGAAACACGGGCTTGAGGTCAAGTGATTCGGCACGGCGACAGGCTGCGATCTTCAGTGGAACATGCTGGATGGTTGTCGGCGTTGTTGTTGAGTCTTTTCGCCGCTTGCGGCCACGAAGATAAGCCGATTTTCTACCTGAACCTCTTCACCAAAGCCATTCCAAACGAAGATCCATTCGACGGTGTAAGCAAGCTCAACGTCGCGTTTGACGACGGAAGCCATTCATGGACCATCGATGGATTTGAAAGCACTGATTCTTTCGGCCCGCTCGATGACGGCCAGGCCCACAGGCTACGGCTTGAAGGCTCCGCGGCCGACGGGCAGCGTTTGTCCTGGGGCTTCGGCTCCCCGCTACGGCTGAATGGCGGCGCCAGGAAGGCAAGCGTGTTCTTCACGGGAGATCACTCGGCGGTGGCGCACGCAGTCCCGACCTTGGTTGATCCCTTGACCGGCCTGCAGCCGACGGGAATTCCGGCAAGCCTTGAGGTAGGGCCGGCAACGGTTTACATCGGCTACAACTTGCATCACCTGTACGTCGAGATGCAGGTTGAAGACGAACTCGTGGTGCCGAACGACGGCGACTGGTGGAGCGGCGATCTGGTTGTGCTGGTGTTGGACGGCAACGGCGATTCACAGGAGCAGGAGCGCGGTTTCGACGACATTGCCGTGGCCGCAGGAGCGGCCCGCTTTGTCGAGATATGGAAGCCGCAAAGCGCGGCCGGGCCGATCATACACAACTTCAGGATGACCGATTCCGGCTATGACGTCTTTATCGCAATTCCCTTGTCTTCGCTTTCAGACAATTTCAGCCCCGGTCCCGATCGGGTCATGGCCGTGGGGATCGAGATCCAGGACGACGACGGCGGCGCGCAACCGATCTCGGCCCTCTGGCCCGAGGATTGGCAACCAAATCCGGCGGGCTCAGCCCCTCGCAGCTATTTTGCCTACGGCTCAGGGGCGCTGGCTTTGAAGACCCGCCTGTTGGATGCCGGACTGGCTGGACTCAACGAGGTTGGTTTGATCGAGCCGGGCATTGACGATTTTCTGGACTCCGGGGCAGTCGCCCTGCACCGCGTTCCTCAGGCGGGTGAGGACACCTGCGACATATACGCGCTGCGGGACGGCAGTGCCTTGCTGCTGGCGCTTTCAAGCGGCGACGAGCTCTTTTGCGCGCAAAATCGCAGCGACGGGCAGCGGACGGAAATCCTGGAAGACGACGCAATAGAGGTGCTGATCGGAGTGCCGGTTTCGCCCGGGGTCGTGACAACCTACCGCGCGCTTTTCAGCCTTTCGGGGACTACGGCTTACGGCAGGCTCGACGGGCAACCCTGGTCGCCCGATGAGATTTACTTTCGCTTCGATCTGAACGGGCCTCGCCCCAATAACGACTGCCAGCGCGGGGCGGGCTACACCTTCAAGGTGCGCATTCCCTGGAACGAGCTGGGCTTCCTTGAAGAGCCGCCGCAGCCGGAAGCCCTTTTCGCCTTCGACCTGGTGGTGTACGACAACGATCGCGGGGCGCGCTCGGTCGCGGCCTTTTCCCCGTTGGGACCGACCGAGGATACTCAGTCGCTGGGTGAATTGCGAATGTTCGACTACTGAGCAGCTATCGCCTATTTGGCTTGCCCGAAGATGTAGCACCCGTGTGCGTCAATCCGGAAGCGGGCGGGGGTCTTGTCTTTCTCGAACAGGGTGTAGCCCGGGGTAATTTCATCCCAGAATGCCAGTAGTTCGGGCCGGCCGGCGAATTCTTTTTTCAGCCTGGCCTTGCCCGCCTGGTTGAGGCGGGTTGGAAATATCTGTACCAGCGTGCGCTTGCCAAAGCGCCAGTGCGAGTCGAGGCAGATCAGGTACAACTCTTCTATCCAGCGATCGGTGATCGGCAAGCAGCCGATTGTGACGCACGAACCGTGGATGTAGATGTCGCCGCCGGGGTTGGGGCGGTAGCCGCGAATGCGGTCCGATCGATTCGGATAGCCGACCTTCATCGACAGCAGAAACTGGCTGGTGGGGTTGAAGCGGGTGATCTCGTAGAAGCCCTCGGGAACCTGCATGTCGCCTCGCCGGCGCTTGGGACCGGGTGAGCCCGAACGCATACAGACGGAGTAGTCTTTCAGATGCACAAACTTCTTGGCGTGCCGCGGCGCCGCCCACAACTCGATCGTGTCATCGAGCTTGAAAACGCGTAGTAGCGTTCTGGCCGGGGGATAGTCGAGGCCGGCCTTGGCAAACAGCGCCTTGATGTCGTCGTTGCGGCGATCGCGTGCCGCGCGAACCCTGGGATAGTTTTGCTGGGCGCTGGTGGGACGGAAGGTGGGGGCCTGGGCCTCCGGTTTCGCCTGGCCGGTCGCCGGTGGTGTAAACGTCAAATGCGCGAGCAGGCAGGCTGCGAACGGGATTAGAAACAGACGTTTCATTTCTTTATTGGATACTTGCTGAAGGCATAGGCGGCGATCAGCAGACAAACACCGGCCACCGGGCCGCAGATGCGAATGCCGAGGTTCTCGGTCGTCGAGGCGCCGAAGATCGCGAAGATCAGCCCGGCTACCAACGGCCCAAGGCCGGCTGCAACCTTCATTATCAGTCCTTCCATGCCGTTGTAGACACCCTCGCGCCGCAGGCCGGTCAACCTCTCATCGGCGTCGATCACGTCCGCCAGGAGCGGTCGCGTGACAACCAGGGCTATGGCCACCGGCACGGCGGCCAGGGCGAACATGAAAAGCGCCTGGACGAAGGGCGACCAGAACGGCAACAAGCCGATCAAAGACATCAGGCCGAGTACCAGCCCCAGCCAGGCCAGCGCCAGCACAAACAAGAACCGTTTGCCGGTCCTGGCGGCCACGATTGACACCGGCGCAAAGAAGAGCAAGGCACCCAGCAACACAACCATCATCAGGTATCCCGCCGCTTGCTCCCAGTCTGGCAGACCGCTGTTGCCCACAACGCCCGGCAGGTAAGAGAGTATGCTCAGGTCTGTTGTTGTCGATGGGTACGAGCCGAGGATTTTGGTGGCCACGAAGGGGGTCAGGGTCAAAGTGATCATGATTGCCATACGGTAGAAAAACACGCCTACCAGGTAAGGCGGGAAAGCGGGGTTCTTGAATGTGGTGGCGAACTCTGAAAGTGCGCTTCTTACGATCCCGCGCCCGGCCACGGAGACTTCTTTTGGAGGAACGTAGCTTTCCTTGACGAAAAGAACCGCCACGATCGAGAGCACCAGCGTTACGGCTGCACCGATCACGGCCACCAGAGTGTAGCCGTCCGAGAAGAAGAGCCAGCCGGCCGCTGACAGGGCCACGAAAACCGGCAGCAGATTACCGGCCAGAGTGCCCAGCACGTCACCGAATAGACTCATCATGGCCGACAGCTTGACGCGCTCGTCGTCATAGGGAGTGATCTCGGGCAGCAGTGAAAGATAGGGCCCGACCACCACGGTGAAGAAAAACCAGAAGCCGAACAGCGAACTGAACAATACCACTTGATTGACAATTGTCGGTCCGTCATCGGGCGGAGCCCAAACGAAAAAGAAACAGAGCGCCAGAAACGGCGCGCCGATGAGTACCCAGGGCTTGCGCCGCCCGAAGCGCGAGCGGGTGCGGTCGCTCAGGTAGCCCACCACCGGGTCGGTGATGCCGTTCATAGCGTTGCACAAGAACCAGATCACGCTGTAGGCGCCGATCGAGACGTAGACGATCTTCTCTCCCGAGGCCGTCTCGCGTCCGTAGTAGAAGTAGGCCAAGAACGCAAAAGTGGCCGCACCGTAGTTGACCCCGAAGCTGCCGATTGCATAGCTGAGCTTCTGCAGCAAGTTGAGCTTCTTACCCCTGGTGAGCACACTTTCCTCGGATGGTATTGGGGTAGGCACTAGGTGGCTTTCTCGGCCGGGTCGCTTATTTCCGTGAAAGGATTTAGCTGGCGCAGATCCAGCTCGGTGAACAACGAGCGGTTCGTGCGCACCCCTCTCATGTCGTTATGCTGGGTGCGGTGAGCGTGAGTGGCGCTTATCATGAAATCGACACAACTCTTATCGGCACTGGCCGGCAGCGTGGCATCGAAAGTTTCGGTAGTCGGGCCGGGATCGGCGTGGCACAGGAGTACAAGAAGCCAGACCCGGTTCAGGACATAGTAGACGCGCTCGACTTTGTGCGCTTCGAGTCCGTCGATGTCTTGTCCGGAATCGGCGCTCAATCTCACGGCCGCGGTGGCGCAGCGCGAGGTCAGCTGGTGCTCAGGGTGACCGGTGGCTCCCCAGTCGGGATGAAAGGTCAAGACCAGGTCGGGCTTGAACTTCCTGATGGCCCGGGCGATTACCCGCACCGGATCGGCATGTTTTTTCCAAATGGCGTAGATCTCGTGCCTCTTGGGAAAACTCGAGACCGGCAAGGGGGCGTTGAAAAAATGCTCATGCTGCAACTCGGCGCGGTAGATCCTGGCGGCCGCGGCCATCTCCTGCCCGCGCACAGTCGCCAGATCCGGCTCGCAACCACGACTCAGGCCGCACTCGCCGCCGTCACCGTGGGTCATGATCATGAAGTAGAGCGGGTTACCGTAGTGGATGCTGGCCCGCGCTAGAATTCCGCCCGAGAAGCATTCGTCGTCAGGGTGCGGAGCGCACCACATGACGCGTGCGCCTTGCGCCAGAAAATCATCGATTGGCACGCTCTCCGGCGAACCGTCGGGTCTGACCGGCACCACTGCGCAGTTAGGAGTCACAACCGGCAGGGCCGTGGCCGCCAGCGCCGCCTTGATGAACTGTCTGCGATCCATAATGGGTATGATAGTGCTCAGGCACCCAGGTGACAAGTCGAAAGAACGTGGACCAATTTTAACAAAAAAGAGGCTCCGGAAAACCGGAGCCCCTCTCATCAACCGGCGCGAACGCCGGGGTCATCCATTTTCTGCAGGCAGAATATCGTAGAGGATCTGCTGGCAGTTCTCGTAGTGAGGCAGGCAGTCGGTTGATTCACAGGCAGTCGGCTGGTAATGCGGCTCACAGTCGTTCGGCCTCCTGAGACACTCGTTCTCGTCCAGGTCGGCACACGGGTCGGCCTCGAGGTCGAGGCATTCGATGAACTGATCGGGGGGCACGATGCAGCGTGGGCCGTAACCGTCCAGTAAATTCCAGTCTTCGGGAAAACCGTAAATCGTGCGGCATAACGGTTCTGCCTGGCAGGTCGCTTCGTCGAACGAGGCGCAGTCGGGTTTGTTCTCACAGCGTTCGAAGACCTCTTCAGAGCCGATGCATCTCAGCTCGTCACAGCCGCCCCCGAAATCGCGCCAGCTGGCGACGTAGACCGCGTTGCAGTTATCGGCCGCCAGGCAGGCGGCCTCATCGAGATCGGCGCAGAGCGGCGGGATGGCAAAACAGCCTCCGTCGGCGCCGCTGAGAAGCGTCCACATGCTTGCGAGCGCAACGAGTACAACGGTTCGAATACCCAGGCGTCCGATCATCATCATCATCCTTCCTTGTTATGCCAATAGTTGTTGGTGTGCTCCTGTGTCCGTATTGCAAACCTCATGCCGAACACATATGGAGATATATCGTGCGGTTATTATTGAATAATCAAGAATTGGCCTGGAGGCGGCCGCCGCGCGGGCCTCAGTATTCTGAAAAGAGCAGGTGGATTTTTGTCATTCGTGCTTGCCGTTGTAGGGCCGGCCCAGTTCTTTCGATCGTCGCGTCGCGGTCTCCACCGCCTCCATCAGCACCGCCCTTAGCCCGGTTTTCTCCATGCTGTAGAGCGCATTGATGGCCGTTCCTCCGGGGGAGGTTACCAGATCCTTGAGGAAGATCGGGTGTTGGCCGGTTTGCCCGACCATCTTGGCCGCGCCAAGCACGGTCTGTGTGGCCAACAGAATTGAGTCCTCGCGCGAGAGGCCCATGCGCACCCCGGCGTCCGAGAGCGCCTCGATGATGATGAAGATGTACATCGGCCCGGTGCCCGACAGTCCGGTGACCGCATCCATCAAGCCCTCGTCGACCTCGATCACCGTCCCGCAGGCCTCGAGCAGCCGGCGAGCCAGAGCCACCTCGCCGCGGCGCGTATATTTACCCCCGCAGATGGCGGTAGCCGCCGAACTGACAACGGCCGCGATATTGGGCATCGCCCGAACCACACGCGGTCGGTCGCCGAGCATGCGTTCTATCAAGCCAGTCGGAAAACCCGCGGCGATCGAGATTAGAAGCGTCTTTGCGGGCAGAGCGTCTTTTATCTCCGCCAGTACCTTGTCGAGAATCTGCGGCTTGACCGCCAGAAAGATCACGTCGGCACGGCGCACCGCTCGCACGTTGCTCTTCATCGTCTTGACCCGCAGCTCACGGTGCGCCCGGACGAGCCGGGTTTGGTTCTTGTCGCTGACGGTGATTCGCGCGGGCGTGACGATTCCCGCGCCGACCATGCCCTTGACCAACGCCAGGCCCATGTTGCCGCAACCGATGCAGGTGATCTTGATGTTGGACATACTCATCTCCCTTCATGTATTCAAGCCAACGATAGCAGTCCGCCGCCGGTCTCGCAAACCATCAACTGATTATTGACGCCAACCGGGCCTGTCGGTATATCCTTGGCTGGCATAGTGCAGGAGGGTGAGATGCATCTGAACCGGACGACTGTTACTTACATCCTGCTGGCTCTGGCGCTTTTTGCCGGGTCTGCCCGCGCCGCCGAGGGGCCGATCGTGGCCGTCTTCGACGTCGAGGACTGCGGGGCCGGCATTTCCGAAAACGTCCTCGGCAACCTGACCGACTATCTGTCGGCCATGTTGATCGAGGGTGGTTACCAGGTCATTCCGCGCGCGCAGATCCGCGAGCGGCTCGAGGCGACCAAGAAGGGCAGCTATAAGAAATGCTTCGACCAGAGCTGCCAGATCGAGCTGGGTCGCGAGCTGGCGGCCCAGAAATCGCTGGCGACCAAGGTTCTGAAAATAGGCAGCCAGTGCCGCGTGACCGGGACGCTTTACGATCTCAAGCGCGCGGCCGCCGAGCGCGCGGCTACGGCGGCCTCCGCCTGCGGTGAGAACGATCTGCTCAAGGCCGTCGAGGAGATTGCCCACAAATTGACATCTGGCAATGTCACACCAGAGAGGACTACCAAGGTCGAGTCTGCCGAGGAGGGGTCACTCGCGGATTTGAAGCCCTGGCCCGAGCCGGAGGCCAAGTCCGAACCGCAGCCCGTGACAGAAGCCGGCCCCGACCGCGAGTACGACTGGGCCATCGCGCTGAAGGTAGGACTGCTGTTTCCCGGCTTCGGCGGCGGCGGCATCAATCTCGACCGGGTGGGCGATTTGCATACCACGACCGGATCGGTTTCCACGCTGCAGGTCGACTACCGCCCGCTGCGCTGGCTGTCGCTGGGTTTGTTCGGTCTTTTCATCCACACCGAGGCCGAGCCGCTCATCCGTGACAACAGGGATACGAATCTGAACTTCACGGCCGTGGGTGCGCGCGTCTACCTTCGCTTCTTCCCCGCCGCCGACATGGAGCTGCGCCCCGGCGTATCGCTGGGATTCGGCTCGTTCATGGGCGAGACCAAGTTGGTGGGCGATGTCGACACAGTGGACCTGAATGCCTCCAAGGGAATGGCGACCGGCCTGTCGCTCGAGTACGCCTGGTACTTCAGCGACTCGTTCGCCCTGCTGGCCGATCTTGGATTCTGGTCACAGGCGCTCGGCAGCGCCGGAAACGCCGACCAGCCACGCGATCTCAACTTCAAGCCGCTGCTCTACCTGGCGGCCGGGATCGAGTGGGGACTGTAGAGCGGCTTCCTACCTGCCTTGTTCCTTGAGCACCATGTCGATACAGATGCCCGCCGCGTAAACCAGCTTGCGGACGTCGCTGTCTTTTGGGATGCTGTCGTCGACGGTAATGATGTAGTTGTCGGCCGAGGTGAACAGCTCTTTGCCGATCCCGGCCCATTTCTTGGTGATCTGCCCCACCTCACGCCCGTCGGAGTCGGCGACCTTGAAGTCCCATCCCTTCCAGTTGCCCTTGACTTCGCCGATCTGTTGACCGTCGTTGTTCATGATGTAGAACTTGCCGCCCAGTGAGAGAACCTTCTGCTTGAACCAGCCGATCTCACGTCCGTCGCCGTCGGCCGCGTGAACCTTACTGCGAAACATCGAAAACTTGCGCCAGATGGTCATGAAGATGATTCCGTTTTCGTCGTAGAAGTGCACCTTGAAAGGCAGCATGGTCTTGAAGTCGGTGAACTTCAGAAGCTTGCGAAAAAAGCCGGGCACAGATTCCTTGACCTCGCCTATCTTGTTACCGCTCTCGTCGAACAGTTCGTAAGCGTTGGCCGCCTTGAAGTAGCCTACCAGCTCCTTTACGAAGACATGATTGCGTCCGATGACGTCGCCCATTTCGATCTCCTTTTTGTCAAAGTCCTGTCAGCATATACGGTCAAGACTGCCGGCTTCCAGCGTTTTTGGAAAAAAAGAATGTCATCCGTCTGAGATTTGACATGCGGCGCTTTTATTGAAACGCTGCACTAACCACTTTCCATGGGAGGAATCATGAAATACGCAGCGGGGATCATTGGTATACTGGGAGCATTGGCTGGCCTTTTCCTCGGATTCAAATGGCTTTCAGATCTCAACTCGGGGTTGGGACAGCTTGCCACGGCCCTGGCCGGTTCCAGCGGCGAGGCCGGCAGCCAGCTTTCGGCTCTCAAGGGCGGTACCTACTCGCTCATAGCCTGCGGGGTGATCGGCCTGGCGATCTCGGTCATGATCATCATGCGCAAGTTCAACCGCTGGGCAAACGCCGCCATCCTGATTATTTGTGGAGGCTTGCCGCTGGTGTTCACCACCGACGCCATCTTCGGCACGCCGATGATCCTGGCGGGCCTCTTGGCCCTGGCGGTCAAATACGACGGCGGCCCCGCCCCGGCCGCCCCGGCCGCCCCGGCCGTATAATCCCTCAGATAGTTAGTGATTGCCTGCCCCGGCAACCGGTGACGAGAGCGGACCCGATAGATCAGCGTCACCGCTTCCGCGCAGAAAACTGACCGTTTCTGGATCGGGCGTTCCCCAGTAGTTGCCGCTCAGATCAATCGGCGCATCTATCGCTCCGTCGTAGACACAATACAACTCGGTGATCACGCCGCTCGACTCGTAACCGACATCATCCATGGTCAACGAGATTCCCGAAGTGGCGCTGGTGTCGTCCAACCCGATGTAGATCGTGTCGACGCTTTTCTGCTCGGGAATGAAGACGTCGGAGCTGTAATCGCCCCCGGACACCCAGCCGTTGGTCAGATCGCTCCCACCGGGAGTGCTGCCAAACCTGAAGTTGTAGGAGTCGCCGCCGCCGATTATCTGATAGTGGAAGTAGCGCGCGAGCTCACCGCCCGGCACGGCCCAGCTGGTGGTCTGCGTCCCGGTGAACTGGTCGTCGGTGACCAGCGTCACCATCGGATCGACCTCCGCCATGCCCATGACGGTGGAGTTGCCGTATATATTGTTCTGGTTGCAAACACTTCCTGTTAGTTGCGAGTCTATCTTCATGCCGTAACGATGATTCGTGCTGATCAGGCTCATGTCCAGCGTGATGACGGCGTCCTGTATGACCAGGCCGTTTTCATTGCCCAGCATGTCGCAGTTGGCCGCGTCGAGGGCAAGGTGCGGCCAGGAACTGGTGTTGCCGCTGAGGTAGGCGCCGGCACCTGCGTTGTTATTGAAATTGCAGCTGCGAGCCACGGTCTCCGAACAGCCCTGGTTGCTGCAGGATAGCCTGACTCCTTCCTGGCCATTGCCCACAAAGTCGCTCTCGGTCAGGTTGAGCGTGCCCGGACCTTCCTTGAAGACTCCGTGCAGACCGTTGTCTTCGAATTGCGACTGGAACACGTTATGCACCGTGTTGGAAGACCAGTCATTGAAATGCAGGCCGCTTTCACCATTGGCATAACAATGCGAGTTGCGTACGTTGACGTTGTAGCCACCGACGGCCAGCCCGTCTTGCTGATTGTCGTGGGCAATCACCCGCGTCAGATCGGTATCGCCCCAGACCTGGATGCCGGTAACGCACGAGCGGGCCTCGACGTCCTCTGCCACGATGCCGTTGTTCCACAGGGTCAGGCAAGTCGTGCCGTACTCGATCAGCATGTGATATATGCGCGTGGTCGGGTCGTAGCAGATGACGCCCTGGTAGCTGCCCGGCTGGTTGTCCGCGGCGTAATAGGTTGTGAAAATCACGGGCTCAATCGCGCTTCCGTTCACCATCAGCGGGCCGTTTGATTCCAGCGTGTAGTCACCGGCCACCAGCACCATCGTTCCGGCCGTGATCGTCAGCGTGGCATCCTGGTTCACAGTGACGTCGTTGGCCATGATCACGATGCCCGACCAAGTGGTGTCCGACTGAATGATGCCCGGCGCGTAGATCGGGTTCTCGCCGCTCGAAACTGTGACCGTACGAACGGACTGGTCGGTCAACCCTCCCTGGTCGCGCACCTCGAGGCGGATGCTGTAGCTGTTATCAGTCGTGTAGCTGTAGCCCGAGGTCTTGACCGTCGACCAGCCTGTTTCCCAGATACCGTCGTCGTCGAAGTCCCAGCGCATCTCGAGATCCTGCGTTTCGAGATCATGCGACGAAGTGGCATCAACCTGCACCTCGAGCCCGCCAAGCTTGACTACCACGAAATCGGCCACGGGCGGAGTATTCTGAGAACCGCCCGAGACTGTCACCAGGCACGAATCGCTGTCGGTCAGTCCGTCTCCGTCGCTGACGGTCAGGGTGACGGTGTAGCTATTGGCGCCGGTATACGCGTGTTCGACCAGGTTGTTTACTCCGGAGACGCTGTCCCCGTCACCGAATTCGAATCGATAGTCGACGATGGCGACATCGTCGCTCGAACCGCTGGCGTCGAACTCGAGGTCTTGATCCACCTGTCCCGTGAGAGGGCAAGCCAGCACGGCCACCGGGGCTTGCGGACCCTGTTGCACGTTGATTGCCCCCGGTGTGGGCTGCAGCAATGCGTGAAAGTCGACGCCGTTATCGTCGGTGTCGCTTTCATTCTCGTCGCGAGCCAGGCTCTGGGCGTCCAACACACCTGGCGCGGGCGTGCCCTCTCCCGCGAAGGTGTCGCCGGCGGCAAAATCTCCGTAACCGACGGCGTCGACGATCGCCGCACCGAATCTGAGCTGAATGGAGTCGGGCCCGTTCTGGTAGTCTACATTGTCGCTCAACTGATCGGCCTCGTTCAGGATGGCTGAATCTGCCAGGCTATGCGCGACCACGAAGAAACCGTCGGAAGAAATCGTACCGCTGAGCTCAATCGGCTGATAGTCGTTGCCGCTGCTGCCGTTGACGCCGACGAGCACCAGGCCGGCAAGCTCAGTACCGGCCGGGCCGTAGATCTCCACGAAAGTGTCATTGTCGGCTCCGGGTGCGCGGTAGAGGATTTCGGAGATGACCAGGTCGGGGATGTCAAGGCACTCGCCTTCTCCCAGGCAGGTCTTGCCGGCTCCGCAATCGAGCGGGTCGCTCCAGCTTAGACATCCGTTCTGGCCCAACTCGCAGGTTTGCACCTGCTCGTTCAGGCAGCGCAGCTTGCCGACCTCGGCACACTGATCGCAGGAAGTTTGTTGGCAGACTCCCTGTTCGCAGCTCTGGCCCGCCGGGCACAGGCCGGTTTGGTTGTCAGGGCCGCACAGCAGGTTGTCGCTGGTGCAGGTGCCGTCCAGGCAAGTCTTGCCCGAAGGACAACTGCCGTCTGGATAGAGCGGGCCGCAGGCATGCTCCGTATCGGTGCAATGCCCGGCAACACAAGTCAGTTGGCCCGGGCACAGCCCGGCGGGATTGTCCGGGCCACAGATCAGATCGTCGTCGGTACACACACCGTCGAGGCAGGTATTGCCCTGCGAACAGCGGCCGTCCGGGTTCTGCCCGCTGCATAAATCGGCCGTGGCCAGGCAGTCACCGTCCAGGCAAACGCGGCCGGCCTCGCACAAGCCGGTGGTGTTGTCTGTTGAACACAACAAGCCGTCGTCTCGGCAGACTCCATCGAGACAGGTGCTTGTCTGCGGGCATCGACCTGAGGGCTTGATCGACGAGCACAGCTCCGACTCGGCCAGGCAAGCTCCTTCAAAACACACCTGACCTTGCTCGCAGGTGCCGTTGGGATGATCGATATCGCAGGCTGCCTCGTCCGTCCGACATTGGCCGTCTACGCAAGTCTGGCCGGCTGGGCATTTCCCGGCGGGATGTTCCAGCGAACAGATCTCTTGGGTGTTGCTGGTGCCGCCGCCGCAGGCCGGTGCGAGCAATGCCAGGCAAGCTACGCTCCAGGTGAGCATGCGAGAACAGGTCATGATTGCCTCCCGAAAATTGCAGGATGGTCGTTGACTCATATAACCAAGACAAGCACTAGACGTCAACGCGCTTCCTGCTGTTGGACAGATCTCGAGTTATCAGACGGCGGCTTTGGAAAAAATCCTCGATCGACTGCGGATATTCAAAACCGGATTGACTGGCTTGCCCGCGGGAAGTAAATTGGTGCCTGAGACAGGAGGGCCGTATTTATATCCTGAGAGTCACTGTTTCCCGGGGAGGTTTGCCATGCGGCGCCTGAAAATTTTACATGCGGCAATCTTGATCGGAGCTATCGCGGTGGTCGGCTGTTTCGAAGACAGCCACCAGGAAGTCGATGACTTTGCCAAACTGGTTTCAGATGAGGTTCATCTGTACAAAACCACCCACGGCAGTTGCGAAAATGTACTGGTTCGCCTGAAGGCTTTCTACGACGATCAAGCCAGGCAAAAACGCCTGGCCGAAGCCGCCGTGGCAATCATCAACAACGAGAAACAGGCCCAGGACGAATACCTGGTGACGACCATCGGCAAACTCCAGCCGCCAGTCACCAACCTGACGGACGCGGTCTTCGCGTTCGTCTTGCAATGCAAGGATACTACCCAGATCAACGCTGTCAGGACGGAGGCGGGCCGGCAGGTGAAACAGTTTATGGAGGCCGCGGACGAGAACTCCGTCACCCGCCTGTACATGATGGACGACAAACTGCGAGATCTGTTGCAGACCGTGCTGTGCGTCCACGACCAGGAAACCGAGGAGCGCATCGCCAGGCTGCAACGCGAGAGGTCGAGAAAGTCCGACGGCGACGAATTCTCCGGCGACCTGGGTATGATGGGCAAGGTGTTGAACGCGGCCGGGAAGTTGGTTCCGCCCGGCGACAGCAAGGCCCGCGAACGTATTAAACAGGTCAAGAAGGCCTTCAGGATTGAGCGGCAGATGATCAAAGGAATGCACATGAAGCCAAAGCAAAGGTGATTGGGACGGCGGAAATCATGTGCAGCCAGAGTATTTTTCACGAAGGCGGGCCGACAGCTTAACGGTCGTCGCGAATGCTTTCTCTACGGTCTTCTCCCGGTCGGGATTTATCAAGCAGCAGGTGGCAGGCGAGATCATGCTGCGCGAGATCAGAAAATTACGCTCGATGCCTTTGCTCTCGAGATGCCCCCAGATGCCCTCAAGCCTATGTTCGAGCGAGTCCAGGTTTTCTTGACCGAATGGCTCGAAGTTTGAAGGCACTATTCCCCAAACCATGACACCGCCGCGATCCAAAAACCTCTTGATGGCGGAGGAATACTTGGAGAAAATCTCGCCGTTTGTGTAGACGTCCAGCGAGAGCACGTCCAGGTCGAGCCCCAACAGAAAATCCCAATCGGGATTACCGCACAGGTGCACACCGCGCGGCCTGTCGATCATTGCGAAGAAGTTCTCCATATCGGGCCTGGCCGCCTGATCGCCGTAGCCCGACATGGCACTGAAAATGAACTGCAGGCCGGGCTCGTCGACGAACATGAAGGCGTTGGCGTTGAGCCGCTTGAGCCGGGCGAGCTGCGCGTTGACCCGCTTGGCCATGAACTCGAGCAGGAAGGGCCGGATGGTGTCGTCGAAAATTATCGGCCGCTCGTCCTGGTCGGTCACGTTGAAGCCGAAGCTAATAGGACCTTCCATCTGGCCGCGGATGGCCGGCCGATCTGCGAGATCCAGATCAAGAAAGCGATGATAGACGGCCGAATATCTCTCGCTTACATCGAAGTACTCGGGCTCGTCGAAGTGGGCCATGCATTCTTCGAATTCGGCAATGAACTTGTCCATCGAGAAACGCAGAGTACGTTCTTCCAGGTCGAGTACGATGCCGGGAAAGTGCTCGGAAGCCTGGACGTACATGTCCTCGTAGTAACTGTAGTACGGCAACTGGGGCCAGAAAGGTACGTCTAGCGATAACGCCGTCTCGAGAGCGCGCTCGACGTCCTTGTGCGGCATGACCCCCATGGCCGTGCTGAGAAGATTTCCTGGAATGCCCATTTGACCCATTTTCCAAGTCTGGATTAATTAGTCGGCCGGTGAATGGGACTCAAGGGCCTCGATGACCTTTTCCTGTACCATCAGAGCCCCGCGGGAGATCTTGCGCGAATTGCTCAGCCCCACGTAGGCCAGCACAAGCGATGCCCCGCCCAGGCCGAAATGATAAGGCTGTGGCACGATGTTCATCGACAGCAGGGCTCCGGCGGCCACGATTGCAATGGCCGCCCAACTCATCCAGGAGAACTTGGCGATCGTCTTCTTGGTCCCGCCGGTTGCCTGCTCGAAGGCTTTCCTGAGTGCCAATGAGTCGGTCACCCCGTTGGTGTATGCGGTCAGCAAAGCTCTTGTCCCGCGGGCGGCCACCGCAGATGGTGCAGCCGCACAAAGCTTGATAGCCCGGTCGATGTTGTCGGCCGCGATTAGTTTCTGGAGCACCTTGATGAGCATGACAACGTTGATGTTCAGCAAAAATAGCAGCCGCACGACCGGGAATGCGGCGATGGGCAAGGCAGCCCCTAGCAGGATGACGGACAGGTCGATCTGGGTTGCTTCCATGCCAGTGTGCTTCGGTCATTGACCGGTGGCGCGTTGAATTGCGTCGAGCAGCTCAATGGCTTCCTCGTCGCCCAATTTGGCGGCTCGTTCGAGGTAGCGCATTGCCATGGGTTTGTTTTCCTTGACGCCCTCTCCAGCCAGGTACATGCCGCCCAGCGAGAAGAGCGCGTCCGGGTTGTCCTGCTTGGCCGCCTTTTCGAACCATTTTTTGGCCAAGCCCGGATTGGATGGCAACAATTCTCCGGCCAGGTAGGCAAGGCCGAGGCTGGTCTGGGCCTGGGCAAAGCCTTTTTTTGCTGCCTTGCGATACCAATCGAGAGCCAGGGCTGCGTTGGTGTCGACTCCCCAGCCGTTTTCATACAACAGCCCAAGCGTCCACTGCGCATCGGGGTCGCCGCTTTTCGCCGACGACCTGATCATCTCTACACCGCGCTGTTTTTGTCTGGAGGTCTTGCCTTCCTCGATGAAGAAGCGACCTAATTCCGTCTGGGCATCCAGGTTGCCGCCCTGGGCGGATTTCTTCAACCACTCGATCGCCTTGGCGTCGTTTTGCCGAACACCGGTACCGAGGCTGTAGGCAACATACATGTTGTACTGGGCCGTCGGCTCTCCCTGGCGGGCAGCTTTCTCGGCCCACTTGGTGGCCGTGACCTGGTTTTTCTCGACGCCTACGCCCTCGTAGAAACACCAGGAGAGATCGAGCTGCGCCATTGCGTAGCCGGCCGCGGCTGACTTTTTAAGCCAGTCGGTACCGCGCCGGGCGTTCTTGCGAACGCCTTTGCCGCGTACGTAAAGAACTCCCAGGTTATACTGTGCCCGCGGATCGCCCCGACGCGCTTTTTCGCGGTAGCGCTCGACCTTGGAATCGAGTGATGTTTTTACGCCTGCGCTTTTCTTCTTGGCGGGCTTCTTTGCAGACTTCTTAGCAGACTTCTTGGCTGCTTTTTTCGGTGGGCTCATCTCAGCCTCGTCTTTCTTTGAAGAAAAAGGTTTGATTGGTTGTACCCTTAGACAGGCACATGGATCAATCTAATTCTTGGAGCGTGGGTTATTCCAGACCACGAAGGGGAGGGTCAAATTCGAAGCCGAACAGGCCCGGGTTTTCTCCGATGACCGCGGCCGAGACGATGTAGAGCACGTAGTCGTACGTCTCCCGGGGTATCTTGCCGCTTGCCAGCAGGTTCCAGAAGTTTCTCGAGCGCGGGTCTTCGGGCATCTTGCGCAGCAGTCGCCGGATGTTGTTGTGCCCCCAGTTGTACGAGGCGATCACCAGCAGGCCTGATGCCTGGGCCTCGCTGTTGTAGATATATCTGAGATACTTCGACGCGGCGATTGTGGCCTTGTCGAAATCGAAGCGCTCATCGCGCGGGTCGTAGCGCCGCAGTTCCACAAGCGGCCCCGTTCTCAGGCCGAACTGGGCGGCGGTGGTCGGGATCATCTGCCAGAAACCCTTGGCGATGCCGAAGCGCGTCTTGGGACCCAAAGCGCGCGGTTTGAAGTCGCTCTCCTGAAGCGCGATGTACAGAAACTGCGGCGGCAGGTTGGCATCGACCATGACCTTGAAAACTCGTGTGGCGTAACCCTCCTGGTCGATCCTTTTCATGGCCTTACGCAACCGGCTGGTCGACTTCCACTTCTCGATGTACTCCTTCACTTCCGCGGCGAACTTGCGCGGCATGTTCAGCTCACACTCGCCGAACAGGCGCGCCACCTTGAAGACCAGGCGATCCGCGGGGTCTGAATAGACCGATAAAATCCCGGTCTCGTCGACGTAGCTGCGGTAGCGCTGACGCATCTCTTCAAGTTGCTGCCGTTCCTCGGCCAGCTTCTCCAGCTGGGCAGTATCGCCGCTTCGGGCCGCCTTCTCGAGCAGACGTTCGACCTGGATCTCGAGCGTCTTCATGTTGTAGAAGATGTCCACACCCATTTCCGTGAGCTTGGCCAGCCTGATGTGCTGGTAAACTGCTATCACCACGGCGACAACGAGCAGCAGGCAGGCTACCGCCACAATCACCCGATAGCGGGCCTTTTCGGCTCTCTTTACGCGCTTGAAGGCTCGCCGCATGAGAAGGGTATGCGGCCCGGCATTCTGGTCGGGCTCATCGGCGGTGTATTTTTCGAGAACCTGGGTAACCGACGCCTGGGCTTGCTCCTCTTGCGGATCGGACGAAAGATCGGGCACGGTCTCGGGCCGATGCTCAATAGTGCGACCCGTATCCTGCTCGGGCACGCTTGTCTGGATGGCGGTTGCATCTTCCTGTCCGAGAAGTTCGATAACCAGAATCGGCCCGTCGGGGGCGATCTGGATCTCGGAATTGCGTGTGATCAGCGCGTGCTGCACGCGCTCACCGTTGAGGAAGGTGCCGTTCATGCTGCCGAGGTCGCGTACCCACCAGCCCTCCTTGTCGCGGTAGATCTCGAGGTGTTGCTTGCTGACCACCTCGTCGGCCAACAAAATCTGGCAGGTGTCTTCACGACCCACGCGGAAAGGTTCGCTGAATGTAAGTGTCTGCCTGCCGCCGTCGGGCGCATCGAATGCAACCCTGATTTCCAGGGGAGCGGAAACGGCCTTCATGATGATCGTGTCATTATCCATCGGCAACTCTGTCGAAATACAAATCGAAAATACCAGAGCCGCTCATCGTGAGCAAGGACAAGAGGTACTTGACGACAGGGGATGATTGGTGGAAGTTAGGCGGTGCAGAAATTTTTCAAGGAGGTTTCAAGCCATGAAGAGACTTTTTCCTTTTTGCATGGTGACTGTCTTGTTCACGCTTTCCGTGGGCAGCGCCGCTGGAGCCACCCATGCCTTCGGCTGGGAAGATATGTTCGCCATGGTGCGGCTGTCCGATCCTCAGCCTTCTCCGGACGGGGCCTGGGTGCTTTTCTCCCGCACGGCATACGATGTTGATTCCAACAAGGGTAACACCGACCTGGGGTTGGTATCGCTCGACGGAAAGATCGAAAAGCGCCTGACCTATGAGGCAGACACGGACACCAACGGCCGCTGGCTTCCGGACGGCCGGACAATCGTCTTTCTCTCCAATCGTTCGGGCTCGATGCAGATCTGGCGCCTGTCGCTCGGCGGAGGCGAGGCCGAGCGGGTCAGCGACCTTCCGCTGGATATTGACGGTTTCGAGCTTTCGCCCGACGGTCACAAGGTGCTCTTCTGGACGGGAGTGTTTCCCGATTGCAAGACGCTGGCCTGCAGCGCAAAGCGTCTCGATCAACGCAAGAAGAGCCCGATAAAGGCCCGCATCTTCGATCATCTCTTCATTCGCCATTGGGACACCTGGAACGACGGTCGGCGCAACCATTTGTTCGTCATGGAGCTCGAGGCTGGAAAGCCGCGCGACCTGATGGCCGGGATGGACCAGGATAGCCCGACCAAGCCCTGGGGCGGATCCGATGAGCTGGCCTGGTCTCCGGATTCCAAGAGCGTTGCTTTCGCGTCCAAGCCGTCCGCCGGAGAAGCCTGGCATACCAACAGCGAGATCTACCTGGCGCGGGCCGACGTGCGGGGCAAGCCGCGCTGCCTTACGTCGGATAATCCGGCCTGGGACACCGGCCCCTCGTTCTCGCCCGACGGCAAGCTGCTGGGCTACCTGGCCATGGATCGGCCGGGTTATGAATCGGACAGGTTCCACATAGTCATTTTGGATCTGAAAAACCGCAACAAGCGTCCCTTGACCGCCAAATGGGATCGCTCGGCGCGCGAGGTAGTCTGGTCGGCCGATGGTCGCACCATCTATACCTCGGCCGAAGAAGATGGACGCGTGCGTCTTTTCGCCGTCGACACCGGAAGCGGCCAGGTGCGCAGCCTGGTGAAGGATGGCTGCAACAAATATCCAAAGCTCGCGGGCAATGGCAAGCTCATCTTCCTGCGCGATCGCATGGTTCATCCGCGCGAGGTGATGAGCTACGATCCGGCCACCGACAAGACAACCAGAGTCAGTCATGTAAATGATGCGCGAATTGAAAAGGCACGTGTGAGCCAACCAGAGGACATCTGGTTCACCCACGACGGTTTTCGCATACACGGCTGGTTGCTGAAACCCGTAGATTTCAAGAAGGGTCGGCGTTACCCGCTGGCCTTCCTGGTGCATGGCGGTCCGCAGGGATCCTGGGAGGACGATTTCCACTACCGCTGGAACCCGGAGTTCTACGCCGGGGCCGGCTACGTCGTACTGGGCATCGACTTTCGCGGCTCGACCGGTTACGGGCAGGCCTTCACCGACGCCATCCATGGCAATTGGGGCCCGGGACCATACTCAGACCTGATTGCCGGGTTGCAGCATGTACTGAAAAAATACAAGTTCATCGATAGCAAGCGCATGTGCGCGCTGGGAGCATCTTTCGGCGGCTATATGATCAACTGGATCGAGGGCCAGGATCACCCCTTTAAATGTCTGGTCAACCACGACGGCGATTTCGACACCAATAGTTCATATTTCAACACCGAGGAACTCTGGTTTCCCGAGTGGGACATGACCGGTCCGCCCTGGAAGGTGCCGGAGGTGTACGCGCGCAACTCGCCGGCTGCCAACGTTCACAAGTGGAAGACGCCCATGCTGGTGATACATGGTGGGCGCGACTACCGCGTCGTGGAGACGGAAGGATTCTCGACCTTCAACGCCCTGCAGCGGCAGGGCATCCCTAGCAAGTTACTCTACTTTCCAGACGAGAGTCACTGGGTGATGAAACCGCAAAACTCCAGGTTATGGCACCGAACGGTACTGGAGTGGATTGATCGCTATACGCATACAACAAGGCCTCGCTAATCAAACCGTTATTAATGTCTGGCCGCCTTTTTACGTTTTGGGGGCGGGTTATGCGCCACCGGGCATTTGCATATCGTGCAGACAGTGCCGGCTTTCTGGATTGTTCGGCAGTTGGGGCACAATGTCATGCGAATCATGGCTCACCTCCAGTCGACAGTTCATATGAGCAATTTACGTGCCAGTGACGAGAAAGTTCTGGACGAGTTGAGAGCAGGGGTGGTTTTTGCTTGTTTTCCAGCGCTTAGACGAAACGCCGATTTTGGCCGCGTGATCCCGCTCACATGGGCTCGGGTAAACGTAGTCGCGCTGACACGACAGGTGTGTCGCGATTGTCACTCTGCCGGTGTTGGAGGCGGGCCGCTGTCAGAGAGCTTCTTGTTGGCGTCGCGCAGGCGGTGGGTCAGCACGCGAATGACACCGTAGGCTATCTCGATTTTTTCAGACATCAACTCGTAGAAATCTTCCCTGGCAACCTTGAGACAGGTTGTATCTATGCTGGCTGTGACCGAGGCGCTGCGCGGCTCGTTGTCGAGGATCGCCATTTCACCAAAGGCCTCGCGCTCGCCGATATGAGTCAACTCCTGTCCCAGGCGATGGATCATCACCTGGCCCTCGACAATCAGAAACATCGAATCGCCCATTTCGCCTTCCTGGATGATGAGTTCACCGCTCTCGAAGACGACTTCCTGGGCGATGTCGGCAATCTGAGCAAGGTCTTCGCCGGGAATCCTTGAAAACAAGTCAACAGACTTCAAAAACAGAACTTTTTCGACGGTGGAGATCATCGGCCGCAGTGTGCCTGAGAAGAAGAGAAAAAACCGGCTGGACCTTGAGCGTTTATAGCCGCAACCGCCGCGCCCAGGAGCGGAATGCGGTCGGGGTCGCTGGCGCAAACGATGGCAGCCTCGGAGTTGCGCGGAAGCGCCTTTTCGCGCGCGGTCTTAAGCAGCGATTTCTTGAAAAGCGACCACGATCGCATGACACCTCCACCCAGCACCACGGTTTTGGGGTTGAGCACATTGAGCAAGACGGCGATACCCAGGCCAAAGAGCACACCTTGTTCTTCCCAGATTGATATTGCGGTTTCGTGGCTGGCCATGGCCAGTTCGGCAAGTTCTTCCGGCAGTCCGGGCAACTGGTGACCCGCGCTCTGATATTCACGCAGCAGACTTCTGAGCGCCCCGCCGCCGGCATGCGCCTCCCAGCAGCCACGGCGTCCGCAGGAGCATGGCCGGCCCTGAAAAAACAGTGGCATGTGTCCCGCCTCGAGGGCGGCCTGTCCGGCCCCGCGCACGATCTTTCCGTCGAGAATGTAACCGCATGAGATGCCCGTTCCGATGGTAATGGCCAGCAGGTTGTCATGACCCCGGTTGGGGCCGAAGGTGTAAACCGAGAGCACCGCGGCGATCCCGTCGCCCTCGACGGTGACCGGCCTGTCAAACGAGGCCTGCAGAGGCTCCTTGACATCGATGCCCACCCATCCGGGAGTTGCCGAGGCGACTATCACGCCCGTTTCCGGGTTGACACAGCCCGGCGTACAGCAACCGACGGCGGCCAGATCTTTGGTTTTGAGACCGGCCTCTCCCAGGACATCGCGGCAAACCTGTACCAGCACGTCGGCCACACCCGCGGCTCCTTTGTCAAGCGGGGCCGGGCGCGCCGAGAAATGGTTGATACGCCCGTTTCTGTCTACCAGGCCGGCCTTGACGTTGGTGACTCCAACGTCAATGGCCATTACAGTTGTAGCCTCACTCGCGTCCATCTATGAAAACTCCTGCCGAACCGCGCCTGCTCAGAAGTCATACGCCTTGTTGTCGGGATCGAAGTCCTTGGCCGTCAGGCCCACGTTGAATTTCAGAACGGGGTACTCGTAAGACTCGTAAAGGAGCCCGTTCCAGTCCCAGGTTGAGACCTTGATCGGCATGCAGGTTTCCTTGTTGACGATGAACTCGCTGCGACCTCCGTAGTAGCGTGGAATGAAGACCTTGTCTCCCTCGTCCGGGTCGTCCGGGTCGTCGTAATCCTTGTTGGCGTACATTATGATGTACGGGTCTTGACCCGTGCGCTTTCCAATGTCCCAGAGAGTCTCGTCATCCTTGGCTGTCGTATAGTAACCGCCCTTGGGAAAACGGGCTTCGATCTTCCAGGCAGGCTGGCCCAGCACCGTGCCGGCGTCCGTTACCTTGAAGTCTCCCTCTGATCGCTTGATGGCCTTTCTGAGGTTGTTGCCGGAAATGCGGATAGTGTTCTCGAGACCGAAGTCGGTAACCGGGTGATGGTTTTCATCCATGGCCGTACCGCCGTGGGTGTCCAGGTTGAGTGTCAGGTCTGGAAAGTCGCCCTTGTGCACCTTGACTTCGTTGTCGTTCCAGCCGCGCTTGAAGATCGCCTCGCGCCCCTTGTGAGGCGTAATGTATTTGATGTAGACCTTGAAAGGCCGGGCGAATTTGAACTCCATGACTGCCTTCTCGACTTCCTTGCCGAAACGCTCGTATTTGATCATTCTGCCGGTATAGTCGTTGATCTTTGCCATCGCCTCCGCCGAGCGCGTAAGGATCTCCTCGACTGTTGGAACATTCTTGGCGGCGTCGGCCGGTTGAGATTGTGCGGGTTGTTGGGCCATGGCCGGGGAGCCGAGCGTGAAAAAGACACTTGCAGTAAAAAGAATAGTGTTCATTTTGAGCATGCCTGTTCTCCTCCTTGATCGATGCCGCAAACATATCACAGGCACGGGGCCTTGCGTCAACATCCAGATTCACCCGCTTGCCAATAAAAAGCGGGCGGCTTCACGCACCTTGGGATTGGGATCTTCCACGAGCGGGGAAAGATCTTTCCGGCGGCCTTCCTTGGCAAGCAGTTTTCCGAGGCTGAATGCCGCCGTCTGTCGCACCAGCGGCGAGGCGTGCGCAAGCAGCAAGCGCGCTAAAGGCGCGAAACGAGCGTTTCCCATGTGGCCGATGGCGTCCAGTGCGCAGGCGGCCGTCCAGGAGTGATCGTCAAGGGCGAGTTCATGCAGCCAGTTCTCGGCCGTCATGTGCAGCAACGGAAAAAGTTCCGAGCCCAAGTCCGATATGGTCTCGGGATCATTTTCGTCGAGCAGCGCCATCAAGCAACGGCGCGTTCCGGCGTCCAGGGTATTGTCCAGAAGTTCGACCGAGTTGGATCTGATAACCGGGTTGGAGCTCGCGATATTACGTTGAACCGTGTCGAGATGCTTGCCGGGATGAAGTATGCGCAGCAACTTGAAGATGCGATCCAGAGTCTGCTCAATGCGGTGACGAAAGTTCTCCATCAGCAAGTCGTGGTTCAGCGGAGTCAGATCGGTCATGGTCGCATGCAGCTGGAAAGAATTCTTCAGTTCCATGTGCAAAGCCCGGCGCAACATCTCGCGGTCGCGCCTGAGATTGGTTTGCCCCAGATGCAGTTGCAAGATTGCATCGAGAGCCTTGCTTCGAAGAAAAGTCTCGTCGACCTGGAGGATGTTGGAAAGCACGTCCATGGACAGCTGCCCGCCGATACGAGCCAGAATTTGGGGTATGGCCTGGCGGATGGCCGGATCTTCCTGGGGATTATCGAGCGCCGTGCGCAATGTTGTTATCAGCGTTGCCCCGTAATTTCCCAACGCTTTCACGGCTACCTTGGTGACATGCGGATCGGCCAAGCTGTAGATCAAGGGTAGCACGAGCTCTTGGCAGCCCAGGTTCCCCGCAGCTTTCACGGCCGCCGCTCGAACCTGCGGTTCAGGGTCGGCAATAAGAGTCAACAGGCTGCTATAAAGGCTGGGAATGCCGATTTTGCCTATGGCCCAAGCCCCCGTCCGGCGAACATTCGGATCAGTCGACCCTACAAGTTCCTTGAGCACTTCGGCCGCGATGATGATTCCATCCAGGCCGGCCGACCCGATCAACCCTACCACCACCGCGGCCTTGACTTCGATCGATTCGTCCCGCAGCAGAGGTTCGACTATCGGCAGGGATTTTTCTTTCATGGCGGTGCAGTACGAGAGCACGGCCTCGGCACGCACGGCCTTGTCGGGATCGTGAAATCGAGCCAAGACTCCGTCTAGTTGTGTCTGTCCTTCTTCCTTTTCCAGCAGCCGGATGGCCTGCAATCGAACTCGTGGGGACCCATGGTTCAGGAGGCGCCCCAACTCTTGCGACCAGTCATGCCGACGAACGAAGGGCACCATTTCCAAGGCGTGCAATACCGTTCTCTCGTCTTGATCATCGAGAGTTTGCCTCAGGGCTTCTACGGCCTGAGCGTCGGGGATGGCTGGACTTGACTCGCCGAAGTGCAGCTTGCGTTGACGGAGCGTGCTCAGCAGTGTGTGCACGTATTCATTTTTCAGGCCGAGTACCATAATCGTCCAGACACACAAGACAGCCAGCGAGCCCAGGGATAGCCAGGCAGCTCGATATCCCACCAGGGCCGCCGTCCAGGCTATGACCAGACCGGTGCCTCCCTGGGCCAACGGTTTGAGGATACCGTCGATGAAGGTCTTGGCCCGCCCGCGGATCCTGGCCGGGATGGGCAGGAAAAGCACCTGGGTTGCGGCGTCGTTGATGCTGTAGCGCAGGACGTTGTCGGCGCCCTTGAGCAGAGTGACTGCCCAAAGGACGGGCGCTACGAACAACAACATGCTGCCCACCGCCAGCCAGGCCGGCAAGAGAAGCAGCGAGGCTATTATCCCAGCCCTTTGCAACAGCCTGCCGGTCAGCATGACTTGTATCAGCAGGCACAGGATTCCCGAGACGGCATAGAAAATGCCGAAAAAGCGGGCTAAAGCAACCTCGCGGTTGAGGTAGGTAAAGCGGGAAATGATCTTGAACTGGTAGTCGACGATTGTTACCGCAACGAAGGTAAGGATCACCATCCAGGCGATGATCTTCAGGTGTCGCGACGAAAAGACCTTGCTCCAGTCGGAACTGAGCGAAATGGCGCCTTTCTTTGCCTGCCCGGGATTTGATCCGGCCAGGCGACCGCGCAGCGAGCGCGAAAGGACTGCGACCACAACCAGGCAGGCCGCCAAAAGCCCTGCGCTGATCAGAAGCAGGTTGCCGGTGCCGATTGATTTCGCAAAAGCACCGACGATCGAGCCGAAGACGACCACGGCCGCCACTCCCCCTGAGCCCACCAGCCCAAAGAGGCGCTTGGCCTCGCGTGTGTTGAAGATGTCGTCGGCGAATGTCCAGAACTGGATCAACAGAAGCCCGCCCATCACTTCGACGAAAATGTACAGAACCGGATAGAACCACTCGCCGCAGAGAGCAAGCATCGCCCGGGCGCAGAGCATAAGTATGAACAACAGGCTGGTCACCCATAGCACCAGCAGGTCGCGGCGGAACCTGTCTGCGAAATGCGAGTAGACGTAGCTGCAGACGACCATGACGCCCGCCACCCAGACATACATGTATGGCAGGTAATCGATATCGTAGCGACTGAGGAAAATGGCATCCCGGGCGATGCGGCCGGTAATGAAGGCTCCGACGGCCGTGAGCATGTAAAGAAACATTCCGGCCGTCTTGCCCGCCTCGCCCGGCCGCAGCCCGAACCACCTGTAGACCGCGCCAGACAAGGATTTCTCCGTCTTTCTCACTCAGGCCGCCGTCAGTTGGGAGGCCAGCCATCCGGCATAACGGCTGACGTCAGCGTCGGGATCGTTTTCGTGCTTTCTGACCGTCGCCTTGGCCCGCTCGGGGGGCAGCAGCTTAACAAGAACGGACAGGGTAGTCTGGCGCACAATTGGAGAATCGGAACCCAGGCAGAAGAGCAGCTCCGACAGCAAGTCCTGGCAACCGAATGAGCCGCAGGTCCAGATTGCACAGGTGGCCAGCCAGGAGTTTCCGCTTTCCAGAAGCGTTGATAGCCTGTCGTAGCGACTCATTCTCTTGAGCCCGAAAATATCGGAGCCGAGTTCGAGACGGTCGTCAATCAGCGAACTGTCCAGTAACGGCAGTAGTAGCCGTCTGAATTCCTTTTCGAGCATGCCGTCGAGCAATTCGATCGCGTTGGAGCGTATTCTTCTCAACGGTGCCGAGAGGTTGTTGTAAATCGCATCCACGGTTCGTACAGGGAAGAGGCAGCCCAGCAGCAAGAAGACGCGCCGGACGGTTTTCTTGCGATGTTGTGCAAGCGCTTCGCCAAGCAGGCTGTCGGCCGGAAGATCCAGATCTAGTCTGGTGTAGTACTGGTGATAAAGGTTGCGGATCTCCATCATCAGTGCTCGCTCGATTTTCTCGTGTGCAGTTTTCAGGTGCGGCTTGCGAAGCCTGAGACGATGGATTGCCTCGAGCACGCGGCTGCGCATTTCGTCATCGGGATCTTCCAGGTGGGACATCATCGCGTCCAGGGACTGCTGATCGCCGATCTTGGATAAAATGCCGGGAACGGCCAGCCGGGTGCCCGACAGTTCGTCGGGATTTCCGAGAACCCTCAGAAGCAGCTTGACGGCGCTGGAACCGAAAGCGGCCAGCGCCTCGACTGCAGTGGTGCGGCAATCATGATCTTCAATTCGGTAAACCAGTGCCGGCAGCAATTCGGGGCTTCGCATCTTGCCGGCCGCGCGGATGGCAGCCCGGCGCACCTTGAGATCATCGTCGACCATGAGTTCGAGCAGCGGATGATAGAAATTCTTGACCCCGATGTCTCCCAGAATTTGGGCGCCCATGGCCCGTTCAGAGGCGCGCTGGCTCGCCAGCATATTTTTCAGGTTCTCGGCAGCGTTGAGCACGCCATCCAGCCCGCCGTAACGGATCAGACCGACGACGGTCGCCGCCCGCACTGAGAGTTCCTTGTCCGATAAAAAGCCCGCGATCAAACGTATGGCGCGCTCTTTGCCGATGGCGCAGTAGGTTTCCACGGCGGCGGCCCGCACGGCCGGTGCCGGATCTTTGAGACATGCGTGTACGTGTGGGCCGTCCTTGAGCGAGCCGCGCTCGCGCAGAAGTTGCAGGGCGCGGGTGCGCACGGCCGAAGAGCGGTGCGTCAACAATCGCACCAGGTCATCACTCCAGTCGACGCTTGGGCTGTGTTGGGTCATATCGATGGCGTGCAGCACGTTCTGTTCGTCGGGATCGGTCAAGGCCTGTCTGATGACCTTGGCCGCCGATTCGTCGGGAATAACGCTGCCCACCTCACCGAAATGAAAGCGACTCTTCTGCAGGGTTTGCATCAACGAACGATAGTATTGGTTCCTGGCGCCGACGGCGAAAATGATCCAGGCGCAAAGCAGCGCGAGCAGGATCAAGCCTAAAGCGCTGGGCGGCAGCTCAGGCAGCACCCAGGCCAGCACCACGCCCGAGATGCCGATCGATACCGGGCGCAGGATGCCGTCGATGAAGGCCTTGGCGCGCCCGCGGAAATGGGCGGGCACCGGCAAGTACAGAAGCTGCAGCGAGGCGTCGTTGACGGTGTAGCGAAACACGGTCTCGGAGCCCTTGAGAATCGTGGCGGTCAACAGGACGGGCAGGATCAAAATGCCAACCGTGCCCGCCATCAAGGAGATGGGCAATATCAGCAAGGCCACCAGCACGCCCAGACGTTCGAGCAGGCGGCCGGTTACAAAGAACTGAATGAAGCAGTTGATTCCGCCGGTGATGGCCCAGAAGGCGCCGAAGAAACCGGCCAGTTGTTCTTCGCGGTTGAGATATGCGAAGCGGGCGGCGATTTTGAAATGGTAATCGACGAAGGTGACTACGAATCCAAGAATGACCACCAGTCCGGCAACGTAGACCATTTGCCGGTTTTTGAAGAAACGAGTCCAGTCGGAGGAAAGTCTGATTCTGGCCCGGATCTGCCGGTTAGCCTCTGAGATGTTGGCCAGCAGTTCCTCGCGGCAGGCAACCGAGAGCTTGAAGACCAGCCCCAGGCCTGCAGCCAGTACGCCGGAGGCCAGGTAAAGCAGGTTCTCGGTGCCGATGATCTTGACCAGCCCGCGAACAGACAGGCCGACGATCACCGCCGAGAGCACGCCTCCGGCGCCCACCAGGCTGAACAGCCGCTTGGCTTCGCGGGTGGTGAAGACATCGTTGGCCAGCGTCCAGACCTCGATGATCAGCAATGTGCCGGCCAGTTCGACGAAGACGTAGAGCACGGGATAGAACCAGTCGCCGGCCCAGTAAAGGCAGGCGCGGGCAAGCAGTGTCGCGACCAGCACGGCTGCCAGGGTGAACTTGAGGATCCGATCGCGGCGAAAACGGTCGGCAATGCGCGAATAGAAGTAAGACTGGATGCTGACGCCGATGGCTACCCAGATATAGACGTAGGGCAGGTAGTCCACGTTGTAGCGACTGAGGAAGAGGCTGTCCCGCGCCACCCGCTCGATAATGAAAGCCCCGACGCTGCACATCAGGATGCCGAACATCAAGGCGGTCTTGACGCCTTCTCCCGGCTGAATGCGCAGCAGGCCGGCCATGAGTTTCTTGATCTGTTCTCTCGCGGCTCCCATTAGAACCTGTCGTCGCCACACGCGTATGCGGATATCTTCCCGTAACCCGAGCTGAATGTCCAGAAACGCCAGTCGGGACAGCTGCTTGCCAAAATCAAGCCGCTCGGGTAAGAAGTTGATCGACTCTGGCTCGGAGATTCGACTTGAACGCGAAAAATGACTTCACCAAACGCTACGGACCCTGGGCGCTGGTGGCCGGCGGTTCGGAAGGCTTGGGACTGGCTTTCGCCGAGGAGGCCTCCCGGCGAGGACTTTCGGTAATGCTTTTAGCCAGGCGCCCAATGCAGCTCGAACAGGCGGCTATGAGTATGCGAAATAGAGCGAGTGGAGAGGTGGACTACCTGGCCTGTGACCTGGCCGGCGCCGAGGGCTGCCGGCAGGCGATCGACTGGGTGGGAGACCGGCCCGTGGGGCTGCTGATCTGCAACGCGGCTCTTTCCCCGATCGGCGAATTCTTGTCGGTTGAGCAGGAGAAGCATCTTGCATGCATCGAGCTGAATTGCCGCTCTACGACCAGGCTGGTCTACCATTTCGCGAGCGGCATGCAGGCCCGCGGCCGGGGTGGTGTGGTAATCGTCTCGTCCATGGCGTCTTTCCAGGGCACGGCCATGGTGGCCTCTTATGCGGCCAGCAAGGCTTACTTGCGAGTGCTGGCCGAGGGATTATGGGAGGAACTCAAACCCCGGGGAGTGGACGTGCTGGCATGTTGCCCGGGCATAGTGGATACACCGGCCTACCGGGCCACCAATCCGGCCAGGCCGGGTCGCCTTGTGCCGTCCCCGACCATTCCGCGCCAGGTTGCCACAGAGACCCTCGACGAACTTGGTCGTGAACCGCTGGTAGTGCCGGGCCGCCCTAGTCGTTTGGCGTCTTTTATCACCACTCGGCTGGTATCCCGCCGGCGCGCGGTCCGCCTGGCTTCGGCAGGAACCCGAAAGCTCTATCCCGACTGATTTTCCCCGTGACTTGCAGGTTGGTGCTATAATCTCTCCATGTCCATGAGCCGACGCAGGTTCCTGAGTAGCGGCGGCCGTCTGGCCTTGGGAGCGGGAGCTCTTGCTCTCTTGCCTCGCCGGGCGCGCGCACAGTCCGCGGCCGACGTAGAGAACGCCGAACTGGTAACGATCACATCGGACGGCGCCGTGATTACCTGGGACAGCCGGCAGCCGACCGAGGGCTCGCTGGCATACGGCCCTGCCGCGGATCGCCTGGATTCCGAGGTTGGAGATCCGGCCGGGCGCGTGCGTTACCACCGGGTGGAGCTTACGGACCTGCCGCCGGGCCAGACCGTCCACTATGTCATCCGGGCGGACGGGATCGACGCCGAGCCCGTCGAGTATTCGCCGGGCGTCTTCGATACACTGGGCCCGCCCCCGGGAACGCAGCTGTTCACCTTCGCGACCATAACCGACATGCACGTCGGGTTGACCTCGGCCGGGTCGGTCAGCGGCCTGGGTGATTTCGTGCCGGTCGAGTGTCCCCTGGTCGGCGCCGATTGCTGGCAGGTGGCCAACCAGGCGGTCATCGAGGCAATCAACCGCAGCGCGGTCGAGTTCACGCTGGTCAAGGGAGACCTGTCGCACGAGTACACCAAAGAGCAGTTCGAGGCCGCAAGATCTTTCTTGGAGCAGCTGGAAAAACCGTATTACCCGGTTCGCGGAAACCACGATCGCCAGGGAGAGAGTCCCGAGGACTACTACAAGAAGGTGATGCAGCAAGACGTCACTCACTATGCCTTCTCCCACAAGGGAGCGCGTTTCGCCATCCTCGATTCCTCGAACCTCTCGACCGGCTTTCCCGAAGTGAGCGAGGAGCAATGGGTCTGGCTGGAAGATCAGATCGGCAACCTGGGCGATGAAAGATTGTTTGTGGTCCTGCATCATCCGGTGACCGACGAAGCCTCGATCATCTTCAGCCTGTTTACAGAAGATCAACAGCGGTTGTTTTCGTTGCTGGAGCGGGAGAAGAAGGTTGCCGCAGTCCTCTCCGGTCACAGCCACCGCAATATCGTCACGCACCAGCCCGAGTTGGGCGACCTGCCCTGCATCGAGACCGCCTGCACCATTCATTACCCCGGCGGATACAATCTCTACCGGGTCTACAGCGGCGGTTTCATGCAGACCTATCACAAGATAGACGGAGACCTGTGGCGCCAGTGGGAAGAAGCCGGCCGCGAGATGTACAACGGAGACGCCCAGGAACTCTTGCTGGGCTCATCATCCGACAGGAATTTCGTCTGCCAGTTTATAAAGCCTCTTCCAGAGCCCGAAACACCCGATAAAGGCTGCGCCTGCGGCCAGTCGCCGGCAGGCAGCGGCCTGACTCTTGGAGCGGCGGCGCTTACGGCCTTGAAACTTCTTCCGGAAGCCAGGCGGCGTGAGTAAGTCTAATCAAAGGGATTTCTCTTTGACGAACGGCTGAATATTCTCCAGTCGGCGGGCGTCGATTCGTCATTGACGCGTTATCCGGTCAAGAATATTGCAAGTATTCCGAACGGGTCAGGAGAGGAGACGAAGATGACACGGCTGATAAATGTGTTGCTGGCCGCGGCGCTGCTTCCCGGGTGCATGGGTCTTACACTGGAAGAGGCCAAGGAGGCTCTCGATGAAGTGCAGTTGGTCTCGCAGTCGTCGGCTTTAGAGGCGAACAGTATCGAGATCACCACCAACTTCACCATCGGCGAGGCGCTGGAACAAGCTGCGGGAGAGATCCGCGACTTTGTACACAGCCAGCTTGCCTGCGCCGAGATCGTTGTAAACGGCGCCACACTGACGATCACCTACGGAGCCCTGCCCGGCAACTGCACCTGGCGCGGGCAGACGTTTTCGGGCTCGCACTCGCTGACGGTGACCTCGAACGAGCCCGGGGTGGTGCAGGTCGATCACGCCTGGACCGGGCTGTCCAACCAGCTGATGCAACTCGACGGCAGCGCCACGGTCACCTGGGACGCCAACTCGGTCAGTCGCCGGGTGGTGCACGATGCCACCTGGACCAGGCTTGCCGACGACCGCAGCGGCCAGGGCAGCGGCGACCGGCTACAGCAGCCGCTTGCGGACGGCATTCTGGTCGGCTTTCAGGTGGACGGCGAGCGGGAATGGATGGGGCAGTCGGGCCAGTGGAACCTGGACGTCGACAACGTCGAAATGCGCTGGATAGACCCGGTGCCCCAGGCCGGCAGCTATTCGCTGGACACTCCCTTCGGCAAGGATGTCTCGGTCAGTTTTCTGCGCCAGTCCGATACCAAGATCCGCGTAACCATATCCGGTCCGCGCGGCTCGTTCAGTTTCGTGGTCAACCGCCCCGGTGAGTGATGTTTATTGGGTCCTTACCCATGCTAGTCCCATGATCCTGAAGAAATCGAAGACGTTTTTGCTAATGGTATGACCATATGCTAAGATGTCTACATGTTTGCCAGGCCATTCTGGAAAAAGAGGATCCTGGAAAGACTGGAGTCGCGCAATGTGCTCTGGCTTGCAGGTGTGCGGCGTGCGGGAAAGACGGTGCTGTGCCGTTCGATCGACGACGCGCTCCACTTCGATTGCGAGTTACCGCGAGTGAGGCAGCAACTCGAGGATCCGGAGAGTTTCTTTTCCAGGCATCACGGCGGATTCGTGGTGCTGGACGAAATTCACAGGCTGATCAATCCTTCTGAAGTTCTCAAGATCGCCGCCGATCATTTTCCGGACACCAGGGTGGTTGCGACGGGGTCGTCCACCTTGGCCGCCAAGCGCAAGTTTCGCGACACATTAACCGGACGTAAGCACACGCTGTGGCTGACGCCGTCGATCCTGGATGACCTTGACAGCTTCGGCACGGACGATCTCGATACTCGTATGCTCAGGGGTGGATTACCCCCATTCCTGCTGGCCGATCGGCTTGACGACGAAGGTTTCCGGGAATGGATCGATTCCTACTGGGCCAAGGATCTGCAGGAGCTTTTCGTGATCGAGCGCAAGGCTGCCTTCATGAAGCTCGTGGAATTGCTCTTTCGTCAGAGCGGCAGCCTATTCCAAGCCCAGGCTTTGGCGACGGCATGCGAGATTTCCCGCCAGACCGTGCATAACTACATCGAGGCGCTCCAGGTCACACTCGTGGTGATTGTGCTCCGACCCTTCAGCGGAGCATCGGCCGCCGAGGTCAAGAGCCAGCCCAAGATCTTTGCCTTCGATACCGGATTCGTATGTTATTTTCGGGGAATCGATTCCTTGCGCGATGAGGACCGCGGCTTGCTGCTGGAGCACCTGGTTCTTGGTGAGTTGCTCGCGCGCTGGCCCCGGGAGCATGTCTATTTCTGGCGCGACAAGCAGAAACACGAGGTGGACTTCATCCTGAAGCCCGGCCGGCGTAAACAGGTGTTGGCCATAGAGTGCAAGAGTCACTATCGTCATTTCGACCCGTCCGGCTTACGATCGTTCCGGCGCCGATACCCGAAAGGGAAGAACCTGGTTGTCTGCCTGGATCCGGTTGCGCCCTGGGTGAGAAGCTACGGGGAAATCGACGTGGAGTTCGTTCCCTTCAAATCGTTGCCGGGCTACATCGATCCCGGGGCGTCGTAATGTCCGGGAGAGGCACTCAGGGAATCAATTGCAGGAACAGTCCCCCGATCCGCTGGACGGCTATCAAGTGGCCGCCCGGGTGGAGGGCGTAGTCATAGCTCCACAGCCAGCCGGGCAGGACATCGTCGGCCACGATGTATTCCTCCAGCGAATCGACGCCGGTCGCGCGAAGAGTTCGGGGCTGGCCGGTGGCGCTGTTGTCGGTGAAAAAGATCACCCGCTCTCCCGAAGGAGTCCAGTCGAACCTGGCGCCTGACATCACGTTGTGTGCCAGTACGCGTTGCTTGGCCGAGGCGATCCCGGTCAACACCAGGTCGGCAGGACCATCGCGCTCGGCGGAGCTGAGATGAAGAATGTTGCGGCCGTCGGGCGAAAGATCGACGTACAGCCCGTAGTTGCCTCCGGACACCTTCCAGCCGTCGCGGTCGTCGAGGTCCAGCGCCATGATGTCGTAAGATTCGCGCTGCAAGTAGAGCAGGATGTTGTCGGCGGCGAGCTGGTAGGGTATGAAGTACATGCAGGTCTGCGCGTTGGACATCACGTTCTCGGCCAGCATCCGGGTTCCGGAGCCGTCCGTCCGGGTGGACCATAGCTCGGAACGGTAGTCGGCCGGGTCGTCCCCGTAGGAGACTATCGCGCTCACCAAAAATCCCAACTCGGGAATCTCGAGCATGTCCGACGGGGCAAAGGCTGAGGTCGTTTCGGGCAACAGCGTGTGGTCGGATTGGCCGCTAAGCGAAAAACTGCGCAGTGCCCGGGTCTGCTTCAGGCAGTCGTAGTCGGTGACGGCGTACACCCGTTGGCCGTCCGAAGAGACCTGGAAAGAATAGGCCATGATGTCCCTGGCGACCGTCACGAGCGACCGATCATCGACCGAGTAAGAGCGCAGCCCGGCCGTGTTCCAGGTGCAGGGGTAGTCGGGCGCCTCTTGCGTGTGCGACAGCGGATCAGACAAGAACACCAGATGCTTGCCGTCGGAGGCGAACGAGGGAGAACCCATCACCAGCCCGGCCACTTTCTCTGCCGCGGGCGGCGACACATCGAGCCGCGCCAGGTACAGGTCGGCCAGGTAGGTTTGATCGTCATAATCTTTCAGGTAGGCGACGGATTTACCGCCGGGGGCTTGAATCAAAACGGAGTTGAGGTTCGAGTCGATCTTGAACACTCCCTGTCTTCCCGCAACGAACAACTCGAATGTCTGGTCGGTCTGTTTGAGATACAAGACCCGCTCGGAATCCCCGCTGAAGCGGGCCAGGTAAACCTGAGAGTCCACTTCAGTCGTTGTGCGTTTTTCGAGATCGCTGAGGCGCAGAATACCGCTGTCCGCCTCGATGGTAATGCAGCGCACGCAATCCGGCGAGAACGAGATCATCTGAGCCGGCCGGTCCATGATCATCCAGGGTTCCTGGAAGGTAGAAGCGAACTCCTGCCCGCAGGCGTAGGGCAGTTGCGGCACGGGATCGGGCCCGGGCCCGGATGTCGAATAGCCGCAACCGGCAACAAGAACCAACGCCATCAAATAGTATCTTCCAGTCATGTTTTCTCCTCCCACCTGTTTTACATCAGTAGATATCGGGCAATTCACAAACCGAGAAATCGTCGCTGCACGAGGAAGCGGGCATCCGGATGGCCTGCAGGTCGTAGTCGCCGTCGACGTTGCGGAACCAGGCCAGCGAGTCATCGGCGGAAAGCTCCACGCCGAAGCGGGCGGACCAGCCTTCTCCGGAGTCACAAGAAATGTTCAATGACATGCGGATAAACAGGAAACCGGAATTTGTGATTTCCGGCTCCCAGCTCCCCAGAAGCGGTGTCGGGATCTCTCCCCGGGGCCAGCAGGGTAATGCAGGGATATCGTCGGAAAAGCTCCCGCCCATTTCGTATCGTCCCCGTCGCAAGGTGCCGTCGGGCTCGAAACGGAAGTAAGAGAAGTGATCCATTCCGGCAGCGATGCCGAGCAGCCATGTGCCGTAGAGCACATCGGGGTTGGGCTCCATCAGGTTGCAAAGCCCCGGCGGCAGGCACTGGCCCCACTGGCAATCTTCGTCACTCGCGCAGTCGCCGCAGCGGCCGTAGAGGCAGCGACGGTAAGGGTAGTGCGAGATAACCAGGCAGTCGCTATCGGTTGAACATTGGATGGAGAACATCGAGTCGCAGGCACAAACCGGGCAGGGGACCTCGGAAGGATCCAGAAGCGAGCAGCCCGACTGCGAACAAGAACCCGTGGGAGTGCAATCATTTGTCCTTGGCGTTATGCATCTTCCCGCACGACAAACACGATTCGTCCCGCACTGGCCGTCGTTTGCGCAGAAGACGCAGTTGCCGGCAGCACAGACGGGCCCGGTCTCCAGCGCTCCGCCCGGGGGGCAGTCGGCGCTCGACTTGCAGCGTTGCTCTAGGCAACGGAACTGCATGCAGGTGCCTGGTTCGACGGTCGATCGGAAGAGTTGGTAGGGACAATCAGCCAGGGCCGAAACGTACGCGGGACAATCAGGGCTTCCGGCATCAGAGGAATCATCCGCGGCAGAATCGCCGCCGTCACGTAAATCGGCTCCCGGATCGCCTCCGCCGTCCGCGTCCCGGCCGATCTCTTCGTCCCCGGGCCCGTCACCGTATGCGGCGCATCCTGCAAGGTTTCCAAGCAGAAGCAGGCAGGCCCAGGTAATCGACTGTCTTCTCATGCCGCGAACCTCCCCGGGAAAGTAGTCACACCAATCCGCACGCATTAGAGCAGGATGTGTGCCAACCAGGCCGGTTTGGATAACACACTGGAAAATAACATTTTTAAAATTTGAGGATTCCGAAAGCTAGAGGCCAAAATGGTGGGTATACCCGCCACAATCCCGGCCCATATTATAACCCACCGCTATACAAGGGAATATGCTGGTGGGTCGAGACATGCTGCCGGGGGTCTATCCCTTTTTCACTGAAGCGTGCTAGGCTTCGTCCATTGAGACCAGGAGGACCGAATCATGACTCGTAGCCTGCCTGTCTGGATGTCTGTAAGCTGCCTGCTGCTCGTATGCGTACCCGCCGGGGCCGAGACGGTGCTCGTCAATGATCCTTTGAACCAATCGACGGTCGGTGTCGAAGACGGCAGCGGGGTGTTTCACACAGACGGCGGATGGTATTCCACCGGCGGCAAGATCGTCATCGATGCCGGCCAGTTGATCACCAACGGCTACTTCGAGTGCCAGATGCGCGGCTGGACCGCGCCGGCCCAGGGGGTCGATAAATCGCACCCGCTCTCCGGCTGGGAGAACAAGGACCAGTACGGGCACTACCTCCAGACCGGATCCTTCTGGAACTGGCGGATCGGCACCGGCTACAACCCGTTCAAGGTGCTGGCGGCGCCCCAGTCCATCGACACCCGGGTGGAGGCCCGGGTCGGGTCCAATGACGCCGTCAACGGGGCCGATAGTCACACCTACCGGGTGCAGTGGAACAACGGCAATATCAAATTTATATTCGACGGCAACGAGATAAATCAGTGGACCTTCAACCGTTTCGCCGAGCGCTATTTTTGTCTCGGCCGCGACGATCAGTACGGTATCAGCGACCCGGCGCCGATCATCTCGGACGTGATCATAGTCGACATGAGTTCGGGTGACAGCCTGCCCACCATCGTCACCAGCGCGCTGGGCCAGGCCACCGTGGGCCTGCCCTACAACGCAAACCTTCAAGCCGTCGGCGGCGATGCGCCGCTGAGTTGGAGCCTGGCGAGCGGATCACTTCCGCCGGGCCTCGATCTGAACGGCGACGTCATCGGCGGCACGCCGACTAGTGCGGGGAACTATGATTTTAAAGCGCGGGTCACCGACACAGACGGCGATCAGGACGAACGCGATTTGACCATCGTGGTCAACGCTGCCAGCGGTCAGTTCACGGCGGTCTTCGGGGCCGAGGCGGACGTTCACATCGATGCCCGCAGCCCGGACGTCAACTTCGGAGCGGCCAGCGACCTGAGCGTCGGCGGCGGGACGGCCGAGCGGGTGATCTTCATCCGTTTCGACGTAAGCGGCCTGCCGGGTAACGCAGTAGTGACCGACGCGCGGCTGATCTTCAATACCTCGAACGGGGGCTACGGCGGGGTGATCCGCAAGTTCGCTCCCGCGACCGACGCCTGGGACCAGATGCAACCGACCTGGAACAACCGGTTGGCCGGTAGCGACGCCTCGGGCGATCTGTTTGACATCGGCCTGGTGCCGGCCAGCGGTACTAACGTTTTCACCGGTCTGGACTCGGCCATCTCGGGCAACGGGCGGGTCACCTTCGTCATCCGTTCCGATCAGGACGACGGGGCGGCCTACATGAGTTCGGAGAACACCAACCAGTCGTTGCGGCCGGTGCTCCAGGTGACCTACGAGGTCAGCGACGAAGACGGAGGGATCGACGCCGGCTTTGATGCGGGATCGGACGCGGGCGGAGACGTGGGATCGGATCCCGGAGGCGATGCCGGATCGGATCCCGGCGGTGACGCAGGTTCGGACCCGGGCCCGCCGCCGGATGGCTCGGCCGATGCCGGCTCCGATCCCGGTCCCGACGTGACCGGCGACGGGTGCGGTTGCGCGACCACCCCCGAAAAGTCGGTGCTCGCCTTCTGCCTGCTGGTTCTGGTGTTCGCGGCGGCATGGTCTAAAAGGAAAAACTAGTGCCGCACTCTATCAAGCGGTCTAACCTCCAGGGAGCGGGACATGAGCAAGGATCTGCGGATCAAGTTCGTGAATGTTCGCGAGATCAGGATGGGGTCGCCGTACAATCTTTGCGAAATTAGATTTTCGGGTGAATGGATCCCGCCCTTGCCTACCGAAGACTGGCAAGATCTGAAAGCGATCAGCCCCGACGGCAGGTACGTGGCGCTGGTCATGTGGAACACGAAAGGTAATCTGCCGGGCTTTCATGTCGTCAGGATCGATACGAGAAAAAGAAAATACCACAAGACCAAAAGGATAATGGGTCTATGCCGGAAGATATCCTGGGACCAGGGCAGGTTCGTTTGGCAAAGGGGCTAGAGATCACTTCTTGATGGATATCTTCCAGTGATGTCCGACCTGGACGAAGAACATCGGAAACAGGCCCTTGCGCGGCTTGCCCTTTATGCTGAAGAGGGGCTGGACGACGGCCAGGACGCCGGTCTTCTTTATCTTGTCTTTGTCGGGGTAAAATATCATCGCGTCCTTGATCTCAACCCCGTCGAAGGTGACCGATCCTTTCTCGCGCGCCTCTTTGAACTCCCTGATCAACCTGTCGACCCAGTCGTCTGTGGCCTTCAGGTACTCCATCTTGTCCTTGATCCGGTTGCTTAGCGCGCTGATTTCCTCGAAGGTTGCAATATGCCGGTGGATCTTGTCGGCCTGGCCGGCCAGGAGAGCCTCGATGCACTCACCCGACACCTTGCGCAGCGTGTCGCCCTCCTCCGCCAGCCCGGCGGCCGGGATGGAACAGCAGATCATCGAAAACACAAAAATTGCCGCATGGACTGATCTCATTTGTTCCTCCTTTTCTCTCGTATTGTACGGTTTTTTCGCCCGGATGTCTTCCGCCTAACCCGCTCGAAATAGAAAAATTCTTTAGAAAGAAGTCCGCTTCGTGTATAAAATAACACCATGACTGACACGATCGACGATAAGAAAAAAAGCTATCCTTACCATAGGCGCTCTGTTCGTTATCAGGTTCGCCTGAGGGTAAAGGTCAGCACCCTGGAGGATTACGACACCTGGACCGAAAACCTTTCAAAAGACGGCACTTGTTTCGTGATCCCAGGGCAAATCAAAGAGGGCCAGTCGGTTGATGTGAGTATTACTCTGCGAAGCAAGCAACCGGGCGATCAGATTCGGTGCAAGGGCAGAATTGTCTGGAACGAAAAGTGCGAAAGAGGACATCGGCACGGCGGACAGTTCATTTCTTTTGAAGGTAACGACCAGGCTCGTCTGAAGGAATACCTGATAAAGTTCTAGCCCTCCGAGAGAAATAGAGGGGGACGTTGGTACATTAAGAACATTAATATTAGAGATGAATTAACGTTCTCAATGTACAAACGTCCGCCTAGGCTTTATGCCTGCGCCTTGACAGGCCTGCCAATGGGTATCAGGATACCGGGAAATTAAGGGGGGAACCTCAAGCATGGATCCCAATCAACATTCGGGCGAGGATCACCCGCCGATTGATTTCTGGCTGCAACCCATCCGTGCCTTCGCCAGCCACAAACTCTCGGGCGCCATCTTGCTGCTGGCGGCCGCGGCAGCGGCGATCGTCTGGGCCAACTCGCCCTGGGCGGCCAGCTACTTGGCGCTGCGAAACTTGCGGGTGACTGTCGGCGCCGGGAACTTTGCACTGTCCAAGCCGCTGCTGTTGTGGATCAACGACGGCCTGATGGCTATGTTCTTCTTCCTGGTGGGCCTGGAGATCAAACGCGAGGTACTGGGCGGCGAGTTGGCCAGCCTGCGCAAGGCGGCCCTGCCGATCGCCGGCGCCCTGGGCGGAGTAGTACTGCCTGCGGTGATCTTCACGGCATTCAACGCCGGCGGTCCTGGTCGGGCTGGCTGGGGCGTGCCCATGGCCACCGACATCGCCTTCGCCCTGGGCGTACTGGCCCTGCTGGGCGACCGGGTGCCGCTGGGGTTGAAGGTCTTTCTGACTGCTCTGGCGATCGTCGACGACCTGGCCGCTATCGTTGTCATCGCGGTCTTCTACACCGATACGATCTTGCTGTTCAGCCTGGCGGCCGGCGGACTCGGCTTGCTGGCGGCGATCCTTGCCAGCCGACTGGGAGTGCGCAACTCGGTCTTCTACTTCCTGCTGGGCATGGCGGTTTGGCTGGCGTTCCTCAAATCCGGAGTCCACGCCACGCTGGCGGCCGTGCTGATGGCCATGACGATTCCGGCCAATACACGCATTCGGCGAGAGGAGTTCGCCAGCCGGACCCGCGGTCTGATCGACTCCCTGGAGCGGGAGGAACGCGCCCATCCAGGTGTGTTCCTCAACCAGACCCAGCAGCACCTGCTGGTCGAACTAGAGCAGGCCATCGAGCGCTCGACCGCGCCGCTGCAACGCCTGGAACACGCCCTGGTGCCGGTGGTCGCCTTCCTGGTCATGCCTCTGTTCGCTTTGGCCAACGCCGGGGTGACCCTGGGCGCCGACCTGGGTGCCTCCGTGGGCGACCCGGTTTTTCTTGGTGTGTTGCTCGGGCTTGTCGTAGGCAAGCAGGTGGGCATCTTCGGCGCGGCCTGGCTGGCGGTCAAGCTGGGGCTGGCCGAGCTGCCGGCCGGGGTGCGCTGGCGCCAGTTGTGGGGCGTAGCCGTGCTTGGCGGGATCGGTTTCACCATGTCGCTGTTCATCGGCGGGCTGGCGTTTTCCGGCTCGCCGCTCGAAGACATGGCCAAGCTGGGCACTCTGTCCGGTTCGTTGATCTCGGGTCTGGCCGGTTGGGCACTGCTGCGCTTTTCCAAACCTTCCGCTTACGAAGTCATAGAACGCTGACAAAGGCTCTCGACGATCGTGCCGGTGGCGTTTTACAACAACGTTGTAATTGTTAGAATATGTTGACAGG
>CAZENH010000041.1:0-8119 GCA_964513625.1 uncultured Myxococcales bacterium
ATCTCTCCCTTGTGCCCTTGGGCTCAATTTATTTCAGCGCCGAAGGCGCGCACGATCGGCAATACTACCGGCTTGCCGGGCTCTACTTTTACTCCGTCCAGGAACTTGTGCTCTTTTCCGTAGTGGGCGACTTGCTCGGCCGGAATTGTGTTCAACTCGACCTTGCCCTCGGCCACGACCTGCTTGCCCAGGCAGTCTGCCGGAGCCTGGAACCTGGGCGCGCAGAACACGCGCAGCATTCCCTTGCCGTCCTTGGCGCCGATACCGAACCAGGCCCGCTTGTGATGACAGAAGTCTTCGATCTTTCCCTCCAGGCGAACCGTCTTGCCGTCATAGGTGTTGGGATTCGCAAGCAGGTCGGCAACCGAAACCTGTTCGGCTCCGGCCAGGGCCTTGCCGAGCACAAGCGGCTGCGATGCCGACGCTGGCGCCGGCGCTGTCTTCTCTTGATCAACCGGTTTATCTGCGTTTTTATTGCAGCCGGCGGCGAAAAACAGCGAAAGCAGCATAAAAAAAGTCGTCTTTTTCCGCATCCGGTTCTCTCCAGGGCCGTTTACGAGCCAAGATGATACCCGTACCCCGGATGTATTTCAACACTCTATTTTAAAAATGATTATCCAAGGCGCATACTGGCTATAAACGCGGGTATCGTGCCGAACCTGAAATAGAGAATTGATCTCGAGATATCCTTGCCGGTCTTCAAGTCAGTAATGGTGCCGTAGCAGGTCGTATGGGTTCGATGCAGGTTCCAGGGGCGGATGTTGACCTTCTCGCCGACGTAGTGCAGGGGCTCGCCCGAGGGGCCCTTGAAGTTGAAGCTGTAACGGATCTTGGCCTCGCTGAAGTACTTCAAATCGAGCGTGCCCCGGCAGGCAGCGTTCTCGACCAGCCCGCCGACGGTCACCGTGCCCTCGAGAAAGTTAGACATGAAGTTGTGGCCGAAAGGGTTCAGGTAAGGGACCATGTGGCGCGTGCCCCAGGTAACCCTGAACTCCATCGGAAACTCTCCAGAGGGCCCGGCCCCGTCTACGAAATGGTGGCTACCGCTCATGACCTCGTCCATCATGAAACCCAGGCGGTGTTCCTTGAACATCTTCTTGATAAGCTCTATGCGATCCATACTCGACTCCTCCATATCGCTGTTTTGGCGCAGCGCGTCATGCTTCTTATTCTAGACATTGCCGGGAGTATTTCAACCTAAATCGACAGACCAGCCTGCCAGCTGACGACATTTATTTGAATTTCCGTTGACACAAGCGTCTTTTTTGCGGTACTCGTTTTTTTTGTTATCAGGTGGGATTCGCTGCGGAGTTGCATACATGGTGAGTACATCATCGAACGACCTCGCCCAGCTTGAATACGAGTTCGCGACCAGCCCAAATTCAGAGGCCTTCATACCGCTGGCCGAGGCATATCTGGGGATGGGCCGCTTCGTCGAAGCCATGGTCGTGTGCAAGAAAGGCATCAAGGCCCACCCTGATTTGCCGACAGGCCGCCTGATCATGGCGCGCATCTACTCCGACCAGGCCAAACACCAGAAGGCCATCGACGAGCTGGAAAAGCTGCTCAAGCTAAGCCCGGAAAACGCCGAGGCCTATCATCTGCTGGGTAACGTTCAGATGAAGTTGGGCAAAGAAGAGCAAGGCGTCGGCCACTTGAAAAAAGCCCTTGATATCGATCCCGACATGACCGCCGCCCGAGAGGCACTTCTGAAAATCGGCATAGACTACACCCCTCGCTCGGCAGCAGCGCAACCGGCAGCGCAACCGGCAGCGCAACAAGCTTCGCCCGCGGCGCCCACGATGTCGGAACGACCAACCGAGCGCCAGATGCCGGTAGTAGCACCGCAGCAGGCGCCGGACACGCAACCTGGCGAACCGGGAGCGATGCCTCCCGCCGATATAATAACCGAGCCTTCCATGCACGTCGCCCAGCCGCGCCCGGCTCCCAGGCCGCGCTCCGGCCCGCGCCCGGCCCATAAGAGGCGCATCGCCGACATTTACAACGACATGGAAGAGCGCAACCGTAAACCGCAGCGCAAGGGCATAAAGTACACTCTTTACATGGGCGGCGTGCTGGCCGTGATTCTGGTGATCTACGTCATATACACCTGGCAGGCGGGCATCAAGCAGAAGAAGATCAACGATCATCTAGAAAAGGGACGGGCCTCCTTCAACCAGGATACTTACGCCGGCTACAAAAAGGCTCTGGAAAACTACCGCGCAATATACAAGCTGGATAAGAATCATCTCGAGGCCCTGTCGAGGGGTGCATTCATTTGCGCCGTGCTGCCCGGCGAGTTCAGCGGTCCCAAGGCGCTTTACCAGGAAGGCATGAAATACATCAACCAGGCGCTGGCCTCCAAGGAAAGCAACTCTATGTTGACGGCCGCCCGGGGCTTAATGGCAATGTACGCCAGCTCCAACACCAACGAGGCGCGCAAAATACTCGAGGAAGGATTAAAAGAAAATGCGGGCTCTGCAGTACTGCACACCGCGCTGGGGTATGTGCTTCTGAAAAAGGGTGAGTTGGCAGAAGCCCGAGATCACCTGATGGAAGGTGCCAAGCAGTCGGAAATCCGGGCGCTGGTTGGTCTGGGGTTGTACGCCATGCGACGCACCATGTACCGTGAGGCCACCCAGGCCTTCCATCGCGCACTGCAGTCCGACAGGGAGCATGTCAAATCCACTCTCTATATGGGGATTTTGGCTCTACTATGGGGAGACTCACCCGGCAGGCGGAAAGTGGCCGCCGACATGCTCAAGCATTTTCACGAAGAGATGGAGGCGACAGCCTCGGACAACGAGAAGGCCTACGCCGAATTGATCGATACCGTGTTGAAGATTCGAGAGCGCAAGACGAGGAGGGCGGGCCTCACCAAACTCGCCACTCTGATGAAGGCACACAGCAGCGACGCGTTGTTCCTGTTCGTGGGAGCCAAGGAATTACGCAGGCAGCGAAAACTAAAACAGGCCAAGGAGGCCATCGAGAAGGCCCTGCGCCTGGACGGTTCGCGACCGGATTTTGCGCTCGAGGAAGCCGCTATATATCTGGCTATGAAAGACTACGAGGGCACACGTTCCCGGGCGATGCGCGTACAGGAGATGGACGCCGAGAGCGGGCAGGCATCGATTTTGATCGGCGACGCCTACCTGGGCGAGAAGAATTTCGAGAAGGCCAAGCAATACTATAAGGAAGCAACCAAGTTCGAGGATACCGAGGCTCTTTCGCACCTGCGGCTTGGCGACGCCTTCGTGGCACAAACCAATCCCGACGTCGACCGTGCGCAGGCGCAGTACGAGCTGGCCGTGCCCGGCCTGCGAACAAGCGGCGAAGGCAACCTGGCATCCCAAACTTGTGTCAAGCTGGCCAAGATTTATGCATCCAAGAACCGCCACAAGGAGTTCTTGAACATTCTCCAGATTGCCAAAAAGTCAGACGCCTCCAACGCCGAACCTTACTGCATGATCGCCGGCAATATAAATATCGACACGAAGGACGGGCGTGAGCAGGCCAAGGAATACTGCGGCAACTGCGTCAAGCTGGATGCCGGCGGCGAGTTCTCGGGCCACTGCAAGGAAGTTCTCAAAAAGATACGTTGATAGTTGATCAACCCTGGAGGACGGGGATGGTCACGGCCAGAAGCGGGCAACGCGTCTTGCGTAGCACTTTCTCGGTTGTCGAACCTATCAGCCGGCGCGCGAAACCCGAGCGCCCGTACGAACCCATCACGATCAAATCCGCTTCAATCTCACGCGCCCGATTGGCGATTACCTTATAGGCCGCCCCGCTCAAAACCTCGCTGCCGACGCTGGCCCCGTTCCAGTCATAGCGCCCGATCCAGTCTTGAAGCTTCTTACCGGCAGCCTTGGCCATCTCTTGCTGCAACTCAATAAGCGATTTTATCGCGCTGCTCTGCGCCACCATGATGGCCGGATCGACAGCCTTGGGAGCATTGCAGACGTGCAGAACAAGAACATGGCAATCATCGCCCCCGGTCAGACCGGAGGCGATGCGCACAGCCTCCTGACTGAAATCGGAGAAATCGACAGCCACCAGAATGCGCTTGAACATATTCATCCGACCCCATGCGGTTCGAGCCAAAACGAAACTTTGGCACACCGAACGGGTACTATTTCTCTTTCTTCCAGTCAAGCCCTATAATGCTCGGGTGGCGACAGACAGAAAAAGCTGCGTCGTTTTCCTGGGTGTGGCTGCGATCTGCGGCCTGCTGACCTGCGCCTGCTCGGAAGGATACGAGTGCAGGGGACCAGCCGACTGCCCGGGCGGAATGACCTGCGCCGACAATAAGTGCGTGCCGCGGGATGCCGATCACTTGGACACCGCCGGTGGCGACGCCTGTCAGGATACGGCAGTAAAAGAGATCGAACCCGCGAATGACGATCTATCCAGTGCGCCTGTGTTGCCCGTGGGCCGCAGAGTGGACGGTATCATCGGTTCACCGGGGAACATTCCCGACCAGGACTATTTCGTTTTTGAAGCCGAGGCAGGTCAAACAATGTCTTTCAGGGCATTCCCATGCCCCGGGCAATCGCCGATCGACCCGATTTTAGAAGTGGGCGACTTGGCAAGCGGCGGCCTGTTGTTTGACAGGGTCAACGACGACGACGGTGAGAGCTCGGCTTCGTACCTCGAAGTGTTCTTCAGTCAGGCTGGCGAGTATTTCTTGCTGGTAGCCGACTACAATAACCGCTTCGGCGGCCAGGCGATCGGAGGAGATGAATTTGGATACCGCCTTGAAACCCACCTGATTTCGTTGCCGCGCCGGGCACTGCCCTTCGAAAGCCTGGAGAAAGAAATAATGCTCTTTCCGGGACACTTGCGTGTTTTCTCACTAAGGCCGATGACAACGGCCCTGTTATACGCCTCGGTAACGGGCATGGGCCTGGCCGACCCGGCCTTGACACTGGTCGATGCGCAAAGCGGCCTTCCGCTGGTTTTCAACGATAATCGATCCGATTGTCCCGGCTCGCCGGATGCCCGCGTAGAGGCCTGTCTGAACGGACCAGCCTTGCTGGTTGTCGACGGCATCGGCCTCGGCGGCCGAGAGGCCGAGCTGACGCTCAAGATCGAAGTCAGCAAGGAGCAAAAGACCGCAGGCACAACTTCGGGACGATTGCCCTTTGACGGCGGCGGCGTGGTATATCAGCTGCCCAAACTGCCGGGAGAAGTCGTGTCAGTCTCCGCTTCAAGCGCTGTATTTTCTCCTGCATTAGAATTGTTAGCCTGTACGGGCGGCAACTCGCCGGCTTCTTACGCCCTCGGCCGGGCCGGAGACCCGGCGACGGCGGCCCTCGAGCGGCTGGGCACCGGAGAAGGTCAGCTGTTCGCCAGGGTAACGGATCGCGCCGATCTCGATCACCTCTGCTCACCTGTCGGCGGATCAAATCGAAAATTCGAAGTCGATATTAATTCCAGGACGCTCGATCCGGAGACTCCCGCCGGGTGGGAGTTCGACTGGACCCCTCCACGCCAAGGGGCGCTGGGAGCGTTTTCTCTGTCAGCCCCCCATGATGGGCGCGAGCGACTGGTTGTCACGGCAAGAGCATCGGCCGGCTCTGCGGCGGTGCCTTACCTGCTGCTCGAACAACCTTCACATTCAGGTGTTCTCACACGCTCGGTGATGTCATCGGCAAATCCGGAGAAGGGAGCCGCCTTGACCTGGCTTCGGGCAAACGACCAGGAGCTGCAGCTGCTGATCGGCGACCGCTACGGTGGTGGCGAGGCCGGGTTTGGAATGTCCGTGTCGATCGACTCTCAGCCGTTCGAGGGTCAGCTCACTGAAGAGGGTAGCGCGGCCAACGACGATCCATCCACGGCCCAGGTGCTTGTGGGTCAAAACCTGCTTGTCGAGGCTTCTTTGGATCCGGCTGCGGGGGATCGGGTAGATTTCTTCAGAATCCCCGTCGCTATCGAGCAGCAGTTGGTGGCCAGGACCTGGGCTGCGGATGATTCGCAAGTGCCGGACACCATCCTGTCTGTGCTGTCTGCCGATGGTGAGGTACTGGTTTACAACGACGACCGGGGCCCGGATCTGCTCTCTGCGCCGCCGGCTTATCCGGCTCGTCACAATGGAGAGGTTCTTTTGAAGGTTGAACTTCGCGGGCAACTCCCGCGTGATTACCTTCTGGAAGTTCTCCTCGAACAGGTTCCCGCTGGAGCCGCAGTCCATCCGCTGCCCGGCGACCTGGTAGTAAACGAAGTGCTCGTGGATCCGGGCGGGTTCGACGTAGGCGGTGACGGACAAGCCGACGACGGCGACCAGTATGTCGAGCTTGTCAACGCCAGCCCATACCGGCTCGACCTGGGAGGAGTCATGGTCTGGGGCTCCGGAGGCTACCTTCGCCTCCCCCTGGGAACCTCGCTGGCTACTGGAAATGCCGTCCTGCTGTTCAACGGATTTGCCGACCCGCAACTTTTCGAAGTCGAAGTATTTTCGGGCGGAAGTTCCTTGAAGTGGCTCGGCAGCGGTTCGCGAGCCTTGCTGATTACAAACCAGAACAATGCGGGATATTCACCCGCTGCGCTGGCCGAGGTGTTCGTACCCGCCACGGCCCAACCGGGTGAGTCGGAAAATCGCGTAGTGGACGGAGACCAAACTCGAGTCTTGCGCCAGCACTCACATGTGATAGGCTCTATCGGGTTGCGTTCACCGGGATACAAGGCCAACGGTGAGGTGTTCCGTTGATGCGCACGTCGAGGAGAACAAGATGAAGGGAGTTTTGCCCGCACGCTTGACCGGTCGCATCGGTAGCCTGGCGATTCTCGTGCTCATAGCATGCGTGTGCGGCTCTCCCATCGCCTGTGTCGATGAGACTCCGCGGGTTACTACCGGAAAGCAATTTCCCATCGAACACACAAGCGGCATCAGGAGACATATTTCCACGACCAAGGACGTCCTGGAGCTTCTGGGTGATCCCTATGAGAAGAAGAGGCTCGATGGTCGACGCAAACGCTGGCGTTATTATTCGATCACCAAGACAAAGAACAGCATCCTTTTCTTCTTCGAGGGTTCGACCAGCGTGCGCGAGGAAGAGGTAGTCATCGTATTCGACGGCAGCCTGGTCGAGAGTATCAAAAAAAGCTCCGACAATTATTCGGAATGAAGTGCGACTTTCCGCCGAACACGGGCGTCACACGTCTATGAGTCCCTGACGGATACCCTCTGTGACCGCCTCCACCCGGTTCGATACCGACAGCTTGGCGTAGATGTGCTCGAGGTGAGTGCGGATCGTGGCTCGGCTAATATTGAGCACTTTGGCCGCTTCGGCATTGGAGAGGCCCTTGGCGATGATCTGCAGGATCTCGGCTTCCCGGGGCGTCAGGCTGGGGTAAGCTTCTTCCTTCGCCTTGTCGGGCGGGGCACGAAAGTGACGCAGCAATGATCGGGCCAGGCTTGGCTGAATCACGCTGCCACCGTCGTGAACGTCACGAATGGCTTCGACGATTTTCTCGGCATCCATTCCCTTGAGCAGGTAGCCGGACGCGCCCGCACCGATCGCCTCGAGAACTTTGTCTTCCTCGTCGAATATGGTGAAGATCAGAACTTCGATTTCCGGGTGCTTCTTCTTGACCTCCCGGGTGACATCAATGCCGCTCATCTGCGGCAGGCCCAGGTCGAGCAAGATCACCTCCGGCTTGGCGTCTTCGATGCCCTCCAGCGCCTCTTCGCCGGACATGGCCTTGCCGACAATCTTGATTTCGTCCGAGTCACTCAGAAGCTTCATCAAGTTCTTGATGATCTTGGGTTGGTCTTCAACCACGAATATGCGGATTGGATCCATGTCAATCTCCCAGCTACAGGTAAACGTCAGCTATTTACCTGGATGTCGGTCATTGTATCGCTCCATGACTGTCCCGTCCGTGGATTGATTGAGGGTATCGTGAAAAATATTTTACAACCCTGGCCGGGCGAACTTTCAACTTCCATCTGTCCTTGGAACTGCCTGGCCCTCTCGCGCATGTTGGTCAAGCCATAATGACCCTGCAGATCTCCCTTGAAATCGAATCCGACGCCGTCGTCGGTGACAATCAGGTGCAGGACTCCGTGCATGTGCACCAGTTCGACCTCGACATTCCTGCAGCCGGAATGCTTACG
>CAZENH010000041.1:8219-40938 GCA_964513625.1 uncultured Myxococcales bacterium
TGAAGGTACTCCGACTGGATAATCAGCGATGACAGTGACGCGCCAAGTCCGTCGTGAATCTCGCGCGCCAGTCGGTTGCGCTCCTCGACTACAGCCATCATCTTGAGGTTCTTCTGCAACGCCACCACTTCGTTGTGCTGGTTGTCCTCGCGCTCGTTCAAGTAGACTATCACGTACACCACGATGAAATTCACTGCCGAATACCAGACCAACATGAACACGTCTTCGAGTTGCAGGACGCGAGTGGGTATCTCGGTATCTATCTTGGCCACTATTGGCAAGACCAATAGCGGCGGGACAATCGACAGTGGATTCGGAAACAGCAAGGCGAAGAAAATCGTGTAAAGAAGCTGCGTCGGCAACACGGGGCTTCTCAAGCCACCCGAGTAGGCAATCATGTACACCAGTATGATTAAATCGAAAGAAAGAGTGACGAAGGTCGCGGCCTTTCCCAGCCAACCCCGTTCGATCAACAGGTAGTTGCCGACGCTATAGGCAATGATCAGAAAGTACCAGATGAAGGCCGCCCGGCCCTCGGTCCCGAAATAACGCGACCAGCGGGGGATCGCCAGGATACCCAAACCGATCGCCAGGAAAGCCAGCCGGGCATAAAAAAGGGCCCGGGCACGAGTGATGAATTTGCGATGCCCCCAGCTCTCCCGGTCGACTGTTACAAGCGTTTTCAGTTTGCTTTTCCAGTCCACGGCCTCAACGTAACCTGTAGTTAATAAAACTGTCAAACCACCCCATATTCCAGGATAAGCGGGTGATGCCTGAGCCGTTGGCGACCACCCCCGTCGTGCTCGCAAAAGCTCCGCGCGCCGGGGGGCCCCCGCTCGCCACCACCGTGGTTGGCTTGCAACTTCTTCCGCCAAATGAATTGCTATTGCTCATCCGAGAATGTGGGAAACCACATTATCGCAGAGCCTTTTCGTTTTTTACCCGGTGTGCTAGAGTGAATATACCTTGGTTTTTGCCGGGAGGAATCCAATGAGACTGTCCCGCCGCTATGTCTTTCGTCTGGTGTGCGTCAATATCGTCCTGCTTGTCACCCTGGCTTGCGGCGGAACGACCTGTAGTTGCCTGACGCCTTTAGCTGCACCCGTGGCCGAGGAGGCCAGGATCTACGACGCCGTCCAGGCGCGCTTGACTCCCGACGCTTTTGGATTCATCGAAAACAACTTGACCGACATTATTAGTACCTTCATGCAGGGCGGCCTGACCTTCGACATGCCCCCTACCGACGCCTCGCAATCGTTCGGCTGGTGTCCCTTGTGCATCACCATCAACATCCACATCTGCGACAACGGCTGTACGCTGACCGCCGAGATCGTCGATGCCAATATGACCCGGGTGGCGCCCGACACGCTGGCCCTTGACGCCACCGTCAACCTGAGCGGAACAATCACAATCGACGGCACCTTCAACTGTGATATTCCTATCAGCGTCAGTAACAAACACGTTTTAGCCAACGTCCGCTTCTACACGGATATCATCGACCACCTGCTGTCCTTCGAGGTCAATGACGTCTCGATGTCCATTAGCGATAACGACTACGAGATAATCTGTGACTGGGGTTTCCTGAGCGATATCGGACTGGGCGGCGTGATCAACGATGTCGTCAACTGGATCGCAGGCCTTTTGACCGGGACTTTGAACAATCAGCTCAACAGCCAGGTCAACGATGCTCTGGATTCGGCCATCTCCGACGCCACTTGCCTGCCCTGCGACTACTACACCGGAGGTTGTCCGACGGGCTCGAGCTGCGACAATGGATATTGCAAGCAAGGCGGGGCCTGCCGGCTGGTACCGCTGGGCATGGCCGGCTCGGTGGATCTCGCAGCGCAACTGGGCGGACTGGGCGGGGCCGGCGGTCAGTCATTGAACCTTTTCCTGGCAGCAGGACAAGAGCGCGATCCGCTGCTCGATCCGTTGATCGTCGACGACGGCCTCGACATGCGCATGATCGGCGCGGTCGACACCACTCGCGACGAGTGCGTGCCGCAACCGGATCCTTTAGAGGTTCCATCAAACGCGTCGCCTCCCAGGCTGGCCTTCACGTCGACCGTTCCCGGTAGCGGAGATGCTTACATGGCCGGCATCGGGGTGTCGGACGCCTTTCTCGACTGGTTCATGTACAAGACATTCCTCTCGGGAGTGCTGTGCCTTTCACTCGGCACCGAGACGACGGATTTGCTGACCTCCTCAACCATTTCATTGATGGGACTAGCCTCACTGAACGACCTTACCGGCGGGCGCAACGTGCCGGTCAGACTCAAGCTGAAACCCGGGCACGTACCCTATATGGAGATCGGGGCCGGTACCTTCACTACCGACGCCGACGGCAACCGGGTAATCGATGAGCCTCTTCTGTATGTCTTCATGCCCGGAACGATGCTGGATTTCTATGTTCTCTTGGACGAGCACTGGACCCGCATTCTCACCTTCACTATAGATCTCTCGCTCGATCTGGGTCTCGACATGGACCAGGACAACATGATTGTCCCCATCTTCGGAGAGGACAGCATACACCTCGACAATGTGGTCGCCAGCAACTACGAGCTGCTGGCCGAAGACCCGCAGGCCCTGGAGAGCCTGATTCCCACGCTTATAGGTATGGCCTTGCCGATGCTGACCGGCGCCATTGCCCCGATCGAGATACCCCCGATCGAGGGATTCGCGCTCGAGATCAAAGGCATCAAGGGCGTCATGCCCCGGGCTGGAACGGACTATTTCGAATACCTCGGTCTGTACGCCAATTTGAGCATGGCTGCCGCCCCGCCTACCCCGGGGCGTGTCACCCTGGCCAGCATCGCCGAGGTTAAAGTTCCGTCTCTCGACCAGATGTCAATTTACCGGCCGGGAGGGCCGATCTACCCCGAGTTGCGTATCCAGGCGTCTACCGCCTCCGGCGATCCGGCCGAGTATTCGTTCAGCTTAGACGGCGGCTTCTGGAGCCCGTTCATGCAGGGGCCCACCCTGCGCGTGCGTGATCCGCGCCTGCTGCTTGCGGGCAAGCACGTGATCGAAGTGCGTGCGCGGACACCGGGCGCCTATCGCAGCCTTGACGCCACCCCGGTCAGGTTGTCGGTCGACGTTCAGCCGCGGTTTGCGCGGTACCCAAGGGTGCCGCGACCTTCAAATGTGATCCAGCCCGGCGACATGCATCGCGTAGATCATTCGCGGCAGCAGGCCGCTGGATTGCGCGCCGAGAACGAAGTCACTGAGTCACAAGATCAGACTAGCGCCACAGGTTGTGCATGCTCAACCAGCCGGGCACCATCGCTGGGCTGGCTGGCGTTTTTGATCCTGGGGCTAGCGCTCAGACGACGAGCGCCGAATAAGTCATAAACTAGATCTCTACATCATCAAAATCGGCCGCCACCTGGTGGACAAATTCCGTAAAACGCGGATAGGGCGCCAATAGGGTTATCTTCGAGCCGCGGTAGATCTCGCGCGCCTCGTCCAGGAAGGCCGCCACGGCCTCGGGGGCCGAAAGCGGCCCCGGATCGATACCGGGTAATTCCAGGGCCATGCTCCGGATGTCGGCCTTCTTGAGGGTCTCCAGCATGCGCCTGATGTTGCGCCTGAAGATCGTCAGATCCATGCCGTAGCGCTTGCCTTGCCCGAAAAGAAAAACCCACTTGCTGCCGATACGCCCGCAGGTGTCCATCATCAGGACGTCTCGCGCCTGGGCCTGGTACCAGTCCGATAGAAACAGCGAACTCACACGGCCGTTCAGGCGCCAGTCGCAAAAGCCGGCGGCACCCTTGAGAGGGTGTTCGTCCTTGAAAGGCATTAGTACTAAGGCGTCTACCTGCAGTTCGTCCAGTGCCGAAAGCCCCACTTGGGCGCAGCTAATTCCTACTACTTCTCTCATTTACCCTCGTCGCCCAACTTGTCGAGCACGCCGTTGATGAAAGCTCTCGAGTCCTCGGTCCCGTATCTCTTGGCAATCTCGATAGCTTCGTTCAACGTGACTCGTCTGGGAATATCCTTGACGAAGAAAATCTCGTAAGCCGCCATTCTCAGTATGTTGCGGTCGACACAAGCCATGCGGCTGATTCTCCAATGAATGCTGATCGACTTGATTGCCTCGTCGATTCGCTCGATATTTGCCATCGTGCCTCTTACAAGTCGATCTGCAAATTCGCGACCTTCCTGCAGAGGCTCAAAATCCTCCCAGTAACGCCCTATTACCCAGTCGACAGGCTCTCCGCCCACCTCGCAGGCGTAAAGCATCTTCAGGGCGCTTTCCCTGGCTCTCCTGCGAATGCCCATTGCGTAGTGACTAACCGTTCCGCAGAATTCAGGATTTCTTCTTCCCCATCTGCCGATAAAGCGAAGCCATCTCGATCGCCGCGATGGCCGCCTCGAATCCCTTGTTGCCCATTTTCGAACCGCCCCGTTCAATGGCCTGCTCGAGGCTGTCGGCCGTGATCACGCCCATTCCGATGGCCGCCGAGTACTCGATACTCACCGCAGCCACACCCTTGAAAACCTCGGCCGAGATGAGATCGAAGTGATGAGTTCCTCCGCGGATTAAAGCGCCCAGGCAAACGATGGCATCGAAACCGGAACCGGCGGCCAGCTTGCGGATCACAGCGGGCAGTTCGAATGCCCCGGGTACCCGAAAGACTGCGATATCACCGTCCCGGACTCCGTGGCGACCGAGCGCGTCGAGGGCTCCCTCGAGCAGGCGCTCGCTGATGAAATTGTTGAAGCGGCTGACTACAACCGCCACCTTGAGTCCTTTTCCTTCAAACTGGCCCTCGTAGATCTTCGGCATCACTCACCTCCGGTCATTGCCGGCCGGACCCGCTTTCGTCCAGCTTGGTCAGAACGTGTCCCATCTTGGTCTTCTTGGTGCGCAGGTAACCGATGTTCGTCCGGTTGGGTGTGATCTCGATTGGTACCCGCTCGACAACCTGCAATCCATAGCCTTCCAGCCCGATGATTTTCTTGGGATTGTTTGTCAACAAGCGCATCTTGCGCACGCCCACGTCGCGCAGGATCTGAGCGCCGATACCGTAGTCCCTGAGATCCGACTTGAAGCCCAGCCGATGGTTGGCCTCGACCGTGTCGCAACCATCGTCTTGCAAATTATAGGCCTTCAACTTGTTTACGATGCCGATGCCGCGGCCTTCCTGGCGCAGGTAAAGAACCACTCCCGCACCCTCGCGCTCGATCATGGCCAACGCCCCGGCCAGTTGGCTTCCGCAATCGCACCTGAGCGAACCAAAGACGTCACCGGTCAGACACTCGGAGTGAACCCTGACCAGCACCGGCTTGGCGGGGTCGATCTCCCCCTTGACGATTGCCAGGTGCGTGTGGGGATCGACGTCATTTTCGTAAGCAATGGCCGTAAAAGGACCGCCATAACGAGTCGGCAGGCGGGCCTCGACCACCCGGCGCACCAGCGTGTCGTTGCGCAGCCGGTACTCGATCAGATCGGCGATCGAGACTATCGACAAAGAGTGGGTTCTCGAAAATACTTCCAGATCCGGCATACGCGACATCGAGCCGTCATCGTTCATGATCTCGCAAATCACGCCGGCCGGCTTCAACCCGGCGAGTCTGGCCAGATCTACCGAGCCCTCCGTCTGCCCGGTTCGCACCAGCACGCCGCCGCGCCGTGCCCGCAACGGAAAGACGTGGCCGGGACTGACCAGGTCGTCAGCCCGCGCATCATCGGCCACCGCGGCGGCGATGGTCGTCGCCCGATCGTGGGCCGAGATGCCGGTGGTTACTCCCCGGCGGGCCTCGATCGACACGGTGAAGGCTGTTCCAAACTGGGATTCGTTCTGCTGCTGATCGACCATCATCGGAAGCCGCAACTGCCTTATACGCTCGTCGGTCAGAGCAAGGCAGACCAGTCCCCGGCCATACCTGGCCATGAAGTTGATCGCCTCGGGCGTAGCCAACTCCGCCGCCATGCACAGGTCGCCTTCATTTTCCCTGTCGGCATCGTCGACCAATATGACCATCTTGCCGGTCCGGATCTCCTCAATAGCCTTCTCGACCCTGCCGACAATCTCTGTTTTCTTGTTCGAGTTATCCATTGCTTGCGAAACTATCTCACAGCGCGGCTGAGCCGCAACCTAAATATGCAGGCCGCGCAGTTAATACAACTATAAGAAGCCATGACGTTTGAGGAAATCCTCGTCGATTGAAGCCCCACCCGATGCGCCGCTGAAATGTCTGACGTACTTGCCCAGGATATCAGCCTCGATGTTCACCCGGTCACCCGCACGCCGGGCGCCGAGCAGTGTCTTTTCGAGAGTATGGGGCACGAGTGTCACCTGGAAACGCTTCCCTCGTGGCTGGTTGACCGTCAGGCTGACCCCGTCTATTGCCACCGAACCCTTGGAAACCAGGTAGGCCGCAGCCAGGCTGGGGGCCAGAATCTCGAGGTCGACGTTTGGCCCGCTTTGCGATCGCCTGGTCACCTCGCCCACTCCATCCACGTGACCGGTCACCAGATGCCCTCCCAGCCGACCGCCGAATGACAGCGCGCGCTCCAGGTGCGCCCCGTCTCCGGGCCCAAGGCGGCTCAGGGTAGTTGCCGAGTGAGTCTCATGGCTGACATCGAAAGATAGAACGTCTCCCTTTTGTCCTGCGACCGTCAGGCAGACACCGTTTACGGCTATCGAATCTCCCAGTCGGATGCTCTGGCTGTCGAGCCCGGTACGAACAATCAGAGCAAGAGCCTGCGCTTCCCGCTCAATGGAGACGATCGTGCCGAGGTCTTCGACTATTCCAGTGAACATATCCGGCCTTTCTCAGCGCGGCCATTCGAGCTTGCCGCTGCAACACATGTCGGGCCCAAGCTTCTTCCAACTCGGCGAATCTATCCGAGGTGCCTTTGCCACCCGGGTCGGCCCGGCCATGGATAACAGGGGAACACCGGCGGAACCCAGTATACGACCTGTTACGATGACTTCCAGCCGATCCACCAGCCGATTTGAGAAAAAACTGCCCATGACCTCGGAGCCGCCCTCGACCAGCAGGCGAAAAACTCCTCGGGCCAGCAGATCGGCAAGCACTCGCCGAAGCGACAATCGGCCTCTGCGTTCCGCGACCCGCACTACACTGGCGCCTGCTTCAATCAAGTGTTGCTCGGCCCTGAGAGGTGCCTTATTTGATGTGTAAACTATCACTGGCGCATACCTTTTGAGCTTGAAGATTCGGGCTCGTGGAGAGAGAGCCAGTCGCGCATCGAGAACCGCCACGGCCGGATTGCGTCCCGGCACATGGCGCACGTCGAGGCGCGGGTCATCGACTTTAACCGTTCGCGCCCCGACCAGTACGGCCCCTGCGTGTGAGCGCAACCGGTGGGCATAAGTTCGGGCCGGCTCAGATGAGATCCAACGTGAATCCCCCGAGCGAGTCGCGATGCGCCCGTCCAGGCTCGAAGCAGCCTTTAAAATGACAAAGGGACGCAGGCCTTTGATGAAAACATTGTAGACTTCGTTCAACTCGCGACACTCGCGTTCGAGGATCCCGACCTCGACGTCTATTCCAGCCCGCCGCAGGACTGCAATACCGCGGCCTCTTTCGGCGGGATTGGGATCCTGAGTTCCCACGAAAACGCGCCTGATACCGGCCGCTAGAATGCGCTCGGTACACGGGCCGGTGCGGCCGGTACGATGACAAGGTTCGAGGGTCACGAAGAGATCTCCGCCGCGGGCCGAACCCGCGGCCCGGTCGAGGGCTACGACCTCGGCATGGGCCAGGCCGGCTCGTCGATGGTAGCCCTCGCCGACTACCCTTCCCCGCTTCAGCACAAGCGCCCCGACCATGGGATTCGGCCAGGTACGTTCTCTTGCACGGCGTGCAAGCTGCAGAGCCCGGCGCATGAAACCTTCGGCGCTGCGGTCAGGAAGTCTTGCCGTTTTTCCACTCCCTCTCACCGCTCTCCTCGTTTGTTGTCGCGGCGATTGTCCTCGCTGATCATATCCTGCAGTTCGGACATGAACTCCTTGAGATCCTTGAAAGAGCGGTAGACGCTGGCGAAGCGAACGTAGGCGACGTCATCGAGGTCATGCAGGTAATCCATGACCCGGCCGCCGATTTCCACACTGGAAATCTCCCGCTCGCCCTGTTCTTGCATTTTGTGTTCCAGTTCATCGCAGTAGCGCTCGATCTCGTCGACGCTGATCTTGCGCTTCTGGCAGGCCTTGATGATTCCAGCTTTGAGTTTTTCGCGATCAAACTGCTCGCGGCGCCCGTCTTTCTTAACCACCATCGGGATGGTGGTTTCCACTCTCTCGTATGTCGTGAAACGCCGGCTGCAATCGTCGCACTCGCGTCGTCGACGAATGGCGTGGCCGTCCTTGCTGAGACGCGAGTCAATCACCCGGTTATCGAGTTGTCCGCAGAACGGGCACTTCACGAAGCACCTCCCAAGCCGGATTCGTCCTCGGCTTCACCCAGGCAAATCAGATCGAGGCCGGCCTCGCGCGCCATCGACACGGCCAGCTGATCATCATAATGTCCCTCGAAGAAAACTTTCTCGATGCCCGCGTTGATGATCATCTTGGTGCAGATCAAGCACGGGCTGAAGGTACAGTACAATATTCCTTTACGGATGCTCACCCCGTGATAGGCGGCCTGGATTATCGCGTTCTGCTCGGCGTGCAGTCCGCGGCATAGTTCGTGCCGCTGTCCGGATGGCACCGCCATTCGCTCCCTCAGGCAGCCCGTCTCTGTGCAATGGGTCACGCCGGTGGGCGCTCCGTTGTAACCGGTGGCCAAGATCATCCTGTCCTTGACGATCACCGCCCCGACCCTGCGCCGCAGGCAAGTCGAGCGGCGTTCCGCCAACCTGGCGAACTCCATGAAATATTCGTTCCAGCCGGGCCTGGTGTCCAAAATTCATCCTTCTTTGTCGGCGCAGGAATCGATCTTTTCGATTCGTTGCTGGTGGCGCCCGCCTTCGAAGCGCCCCTCGAGAAATGCTCGTGTGATGTCCTCTGCCTCACCCAGTCCCAGCACCCTGCCACCCAGGCACAGGACGTTGGCGTCGTTATGGGCGCGCGCCATGCGGGCGGTGTAAGTCGAGGTGCATACGGCCGCGCGGATACCCGAGTGACGGTTGGCGGCCATGGACATTCCGATCCCGGTCCCGCATACCAGTATTCCGCACCAGTAGCGGCCGGCAGCTACGCCCTTGGCCAGCCGCGAGGCAAAGTCCGGATAATCGACCGAATCGGGTGAATTAGTGCCCAAGTCCTCGATCCGGTATCCCAGGCCGGTAAGCAAGCTGAGCAAATACTCCTTGAGTGCCAGTCCCCCGTGGTCACAGGCAATCGCCATTTCGCGCTCGGGCTGATTCAATGTGATCATGTCACTTCTCCCTGCGGCAATCTCTCTTTCAGCAAGGCAACGATGTCGGCCACCGTGGATATCTTCTCTTCGAGATCTTCATCGGGCAGATCATCGAGCTCGAGCGAAAAGCTCTCCTCAATATCCATCAGAATCGTGTAACGGTCCAGTGACGTGGCGCCCAGGTCGTCCTTCAGGCTGGCCTCCGGGCGCACGCTCTGGGGAGCGATGTTCAAGACACCGCCGATGACCTGCTTGACTTTCTCCTCGATCGTCATGATTGATGCACCTCCTCAAGCCGATTAGCGAGCCTGGAGACGGAATCCGTGCCGGCCAGGCAGTAACACTCTGCCGATCTCTGTATACTACGGGTCAGGCCGGTGAGCACACCGCCCGGGCCCAACTCAATAAACAAATCTACACCGCTCTCGATCGCCCAACGCATGCAATCAACCCAGCGTACCGGGCTGATGATCTGCTCGGCCAGACAGCGGCGGACGCTGCCCGCCTCGCCGTGGGGAGCACCGGTAACGTTTGACAACACCGGGCAGCGCATTGTGTAGAACTCGATTCCAGAAAGCACTTCGGCCAGCTGATCCGCCGCCGGCCGCATCAGCGAACTATGAAACGCCCCGGACACTACCAGCCTGATGACCGCCCGCGCTCCGGCCTTGATCAACAATGGTTCGGCTCGCTCGATGGCCGAAAGATGACCAGAGATAACGATCTGGTTGGGTGCGTTGATGTTTGCCACTTGCAAGACTTCTTCGCCTGCGACCTCGTCGCATACCTCTTCTATCTTTTCGCGCTCGAGCGATAAAACAGCGGACATTCCACCGATGCCCGCGGGACATGCCTCGCTCATGAACGCGGCACGTTGGCTGACGCAGCTGAGGGCATCCGGGAAGCTCACGCCTCCGGCAGCCACCAGGGCCGAGTACTCGCCAAGCGAATGGCCCAGGCAGGCCGCAGGCATCTGGGGAAGCTCTTCTTTCAGGACCTGCAATAAGGCTGTCGACAAAGTCAGCATGGCTGGTTGCAGCCTGGCCGTCAGAGTAATCTCTTCCTCTGGACCGTTATTGAACAGGTCGACAAGCGACCAGCCCAGGACGTCAGCGGCCTGTTCAAAGACTCTTCTGGCGGTACTACTGGCGGCGAGCAGATCGCGTCCGGCAAGCATGAGCTTCGAGCCCTGCCCGGGAAAAAGGTAGGCCACCCGGCAGCCGGACCTGTGTGGCCGGGTGACGAGGCTCGCATTCATGCCGGTTTATCCCGGTTGCATCAGTCGGACACCTTAACGACTTCGCGCCCCTTGTAATAGCCGCACTTCGGGCAGATGCGATGCGGCATCATCGGTTCTGCACACTGGGGGCAATCGATCACGTTGGGTGCATCCAGTTTCCAGTGCGCTCGCCTGGTGTCGCGCCTGGCCTTCGACTTTCGCTTCTTTGGAACCGCCATGATTTTCTCCGTCTCCTGTAGCCGGCGCCCCGGGACGCCTGGCTCAGTTTTTCGAAATTGACTTCAATACGATCAAGCGGGGATCTACCTCACCCCGTTCACAACCACATTCTCGCTGGTTGAGATTCGCTCCGCAAACAGGGCACAAGCCTCGGCAATCTTCCGAACAACGCGGGTACATCGGCAAGGCCAGAAGGATCTGCTCACGCAGGATCTCGCCCAGGTCGATGAAGTCGCCCTCGAAGAAGAATTCGCCAAGGTCGTCTTCGGTGAGCTCCAGATCCTGGGCAACGGCCCTGCTGGCCGCCGGCGCGGGCCTGAGCGTCACCGAGAACCCGACCGTGACCCGTAAAGCGAAATCATTCAGGCAGTTCGAGCAGTCGGCGGTCAAGTCAAGCCCGAAGTCCGATTGCAGCAGCACGTCGACACCCACTCGCCGAGCCTGGATTGTGATTTCGCACTCGCCGCCGGGTCGGAAACTCACCGAACCCGACCCGGACAGGACGTCCTCCAGCCAAGCCTGAGTGAGCTGCCTGCTCACCTGGCAGCCTTCGGGCACAATCTCTCTCAACCACAGCTTCAAGCGAACTCCCTGTCTTGCTGGCCAAAATACCGGGCAAGTATAAGGAGAACAGTTATTTTGTCAACCCCGGCAAGAAACGTGTGCTCTTTAGCGCATGCGCCCAGGGTCACCTTGACAGCCCTCCCGCTTGGGGATAGAAACAGTAAATGCTGTTTACCAAGCTCATCTGCGTGGCTTGCATCGCGCAATCCGTCTGGTTTGGTGTGCCGGTTTCGGCCGGGAGCGCGGACAGGATCATCGCCAGGGCCCCGACTGCCGCCGGGCTTGTCGACCAGGGCGTGCGCGGCTACCTCGAGGGCCGCTATGAGCAGGCCAGAGAAATGCTGGTAAAGGCTCTCTCAAGCAAGACCCTCGACGACAACCGGCGCATGGGGGCGCTTTACTACCTGGCCTGCTGCAACATCGCCTTAGACGACCTCCCGGCGGCCAAGCGCGTTTTTGCAAAGCTACTAAAATTGCGGGCCGACTACCAGCTGCCCACGGGCACGGCCCCCAAGATCGTCCGCGTCTTCGAACAAGTAAAAGCTAAGCTGGCCGCCCGGACATCGCCCAGAATCAATAAACACCCGCAGCCCGGAGAAATAAAGCCGCTGAATCCGGCGATCGAGCCCCCCGTGTCAGCGCCTCCGGAAAAGAAACCGCCCGAGAAGGATCACGGCTCGACCTGGTGGATCTGGGTGCTGGTGGGAGGTGTCGTGGCGGGCGTGGCCGTCGGCCTCGGCGTCGGGCTCTCGGCGGGGGGTTCCGACAGGGGCCGGGCGATCGTAAACATACAGGTGATCGAATGAATCCCAATCGAGCGCTTATGTTGCTGTTAGTACCAGTCCTTTTCCTGTTTGCTACGGGCTGCGGCGAACAGCCGCAGACCGCAACGGTTTCTGCCGGGTTGCTGGTTCCCAGGGGGCTTGCCGATGATCTTTCCAGCATCACGGTCTATTTGTTTGAAACTCACGCCGACAGGCCGCACTGCGACGAGTTGGAAAATACGGTCACATTTCCGGATTACGATGGCCAGGAGTATAAGAAGGTTACGATAGACTTCAAAAACGTGCAGATTGCAGTGATCGACAACATCCCCGACAAGGCTAACGTCTGGCGTTTTTATGCCCGGGGACTCGACGAAACGGACATGTTGATCGCCCAGGGATGCAGCATTGGTCTTTACAGGATTGAGGCGGGCAAGGAACTCCAACTATCTCTGGAAATATCGGCAGTTCAGTAAAGGCTCAGGATCTATCGGCGTGCTCGTCGATGTATTCCTGGATCAAGCGTTCCTCCACTGCATCCAGGTCGACGAACTTGATGCCTGCCCCGAGATCGGCCGGGTTGTCGGGCACGTTGACCACTTCCCCGGTTGTCTCGACCACACCTTCCTTGCCGGGCAACTCGAACTTCAGCTTCACCCGCGTACCCACCGGATGGGGAATGGTGCGTTCGAAGTAGATCCCTCCCAGCGACAGGTTGCCCGTCTGCTGGAAATAGAGATCTTCTCCCTTGGTTTCCTCGACCCAGATGGAGATAGGCACCCGGACACTGCGACGCCGTTCTCTCTCTCGTCGCTCGGCTTCCCGATCTTCCCTCTCATCCTGCCGGCCCTGTCTTCGGTCTCTCTTCACCATGAATAGCTCCAGCAATTGCAAAAAAATAAAGTCAAAACGCGCACCCCGGTAACAACCTCGGGTCACACCCCGCAGGTGTGCGACCACGAGTTTGTAAACCGGAGTACAGCTTATGGCTCATGCAGCAACCTCATTTCCTAAAGCTGCCGAGTCGCAATCTAGTCAGCACGCGCGATACAGGATTCGAACCTGTGGCCTTTGGCTCCGGAGGCCAACGCTCTATCCAACTGAGCTAATCGCGCATCGAAGAAGCATGATAACAAACTGAAAAAGCGATGCAAGAGAAAACGCGGGACTACTGCATCAAGGCTCTTTCCATAGCAATTTCCGGGACGGCTCGCTGCTGCTCGAATTCCACGAAGCGCACTCCCATCCCGACCATCACTCGACGACGGGCCCCGGCCGCGGTTTGATCCAGGAAACAAAGGTGTACCACTTCGCCGACGACGGTCATCTCGGCATCGCCGACCATCGGTGAAAAGGTGATTCTCATTCGACTGCCAAGCGGATACGGGTCCGGAGTCTCGATGAACACACCGCCTTCAGATATGTTACGCGCGATCCCGAACGAGGTGCCCCAGGCACCACAAATATAAACAGCAAAAACCTTGTCAAACCTTTGCTCCTGCCTGCGATCATTATCGGAATTCACACGCCGCCTCCTTGCAAAGGTGTGTTGCATAACTACATAATACTACATGTAGGATAAAGTAGTCAAGAATCTTACCGGCACCAGATTGACAGCAGGCACCCGCACCTGTATACAGAAATCTGGTCCTGCTTCTTGAAAGGCTGTCCCCATGGCCAGAAAGCGCCTCGGCGAGATCCTGATGGAGGATGGTCTAATCGACGAAGAAGACCTGTCGGAGGCTCTCGAGTACAAGGAAAAGTCCGGCTACCGTTTGGGCACCTCGCTGGTGGCTCTCAGGATCATCGCCGAGTGGCAACTGACCGAAGCGCTCGGCAAGGCACTCAACCTTCCGGTAGCCGATCTGGGCGGCATGCAACCGAGCCGCGATGCACTGGCTAGAATCCCCGCCCGCCTGGCAGAACGCTTCGACCTGATCCCGCTGCACCTCGAGGGCAAGGGCAAGAATCAGCAACTGTTGATCGCCATGAGTGATCCCCTCAACCGATCTGTCATCAGGCGAATGCAGGATGTCGCCGGCTGCACTATTAGGCCGGCGCTGGCCGGGCTGTCGGTCATTCAACGAGCCATCCGTGAGAACTATCACGGCAGCGGAAAGAGCAAGACATTCAAGGACGCCGAGAAAATTCGTGCCTCGCGCGGCAAGAAGAGCAGGCGCAGATCGGGTGTGCGCCTTGCGGCGCCCGACAGGCACTCCACCATGTCGCGCCTGACCGAAGAGATCAAGGCCATGCAAGCTCCCGAGAGCGCGCCGCTCCCACTTCCCACCGGCATGGATCTTGGAGACTACTTGCTGGGGTTGGAAGTCAAGCTGCGCTCACTTTTGCACCTGATGTTGAAAAAAGGACTCATTTCGGAACACGAATACGTAAAAACTCTCAAGCACTTCCTCAATGAAAAAAACAAGCCTTGATGCCCGTCGCATTTTCAGCCTATACTTCACCTAGATGGTACCCGTCCCAAGACTCCCTTTTTCTCAGACGGGCACCACGAAATTATTGTTTTTATGGTGTTCGATCGGTTTTGTGATGGGCTCAAGAAGGATTGCAATTTCCCCGGGGCCCCAATGAATGCGCGATGCAAGAAAGCGACCGTCGGCCTCGTGAGCTTGTTACTGGTGCTGGCCGTATTTCCCGATGCCAGAGCCCGCAAGCCGCGTAACGGTAGACTTGTCATAGAGTCGATGACGGACGGCGCCCGGGTTTACATCGACGGTAAATACAAGGGCAAGACACCCATCAAGAAACCCATCAGCCTCAGGCCAGGCAAGCACAAGCTCAAGTCCACCAAAACCGGCTACAGTACGCTGGAATTGACTTTCAAGATCCGTAGCCGCAGAAAAACCAACGTCGAGGTCGACTTGCTTCCGTTTTCAGGGCTGGTCAAGTTCACCTGCAACGTCAAACAGGCGGAGGTTTACGTCGACAACAAGATGCTGGGACACACTCCCCTGATTCGCGACGTTGTAGTTGGCAAACGCAAGGTGATGATCGTCAAGGACGGCTACAACGACTTCGTCACGGACATTACCGTTCGGCCGGGAGAGAAACATTTCGTCGAAGGCGTACTGACTCCTTTTCGCGATCTGTCTCCCGAGGTCATGGCGGTCGCCGCCGAGGAAAAGCAAAAAGCTATTCAAGCCGAAAAAGATCGAAAACTGCAGGCGGATCTGGCGAACATCTCGAAGACCGAGACCATACAGCCCGCCGCGCCCTGGTACACCGATTGGTATAAGCAGTGGTGGGTGTGGGCGATTGCAGGCGCCGTTGTCGTGACGGCCGTGAGCGTTCCCGTGGCGCTCACTTCGGGAGGTGTGCAGCCGGGCCTCCACGATCATACCCCCGCTATAGATCCTGTTCAGCTCAGATAATCTCAGATGCCCTTGCGCGATCTGAACGCCAACCAGTACATGGCGGTTCCCAACAGATAGGCCGCGACGGCACTAACCTGTGTAATCGTGTATCCCATGTTCATGGATACGGCCACTGCCATTACCGAACCCAATACGCTGGCGGCTCCGTTTACTCCCCAGGCCCATGGTATGATCTCGGGAGCGTGCAGCGAAAGAACCTTGATGCCCAAGGGCATCATCCTGCCCATCAGCAAACCAGGAATGGCGATTGTGATCGCGGCCAGCGAGATCCGGGCGAAAAGCGGCAACCCGACCAGCGCCTTGAAAAGGTGTCCCAGTCCGAGAGCGTAGACGACTACGACTAAAGACAGCAAAGATACGCTTGGCCACAGGTTTTGTAACGCCTCCTTCTCGCCGATCTTGCGAGTGAGAAAACTCCCTGTGCCGCTTGAGAGCAACAGTACGAAAAGTACAACGCCAAGCGCGTAAATGGGATGACCCAGGAACAGAACGAAGTGCTGCATCCAGGCCATCTCGAGGGCAATGAAACCTATGCCGATGGCGGCGAAGAACAGAAGCGCTAAAACCTTGCTCCCCCGGGATCCTTTGAGATCCGCTCTCCTGAAGGCAAGCAGTGGCACAATGATGAACAGCAAGACCGCAAAAACAACAATCACCAGCAAGCCGGCCAGCAACTGGACGCCGATATCGTTCTTCTCTTGCGCTGAACCGAAAAGCCTTGCAAAAAAGTCGCGCGGTCTGGTGGTGTAAAAGAAGAAAGGCCGGTCGTCGGTCGGCGGTGAGATATCCAACGGGTTGCTGTCCCAGACAGATTCAGGTTTTGGACTTCTGATGATTCTTCCCATCAGATCAACCCGATCCCGCGGTCTGTCGGGATCGTATAGCACCCTCAGGTGATCTCTCGAGCAACTCGAACGCAGCAGTTCCAGTTCGTCCGAAGTATAAGGCGTCTTTTTCAGCAGAAAGCTCGCCATGCGCGCATCCGCGGCCACGAAGAAGTGTCGAGAGCAGTCGCTGACCCCCCGGCGTCGAAGCGCCGCGACACCCAGCCCAACCAGACGCACGAACTCGCGTGGCGGGCTGCGCAACCAGCGAGTCATGCTTAGTATCCCCCTGTCCTCGAGGTGCTCGATAAAGTCCTCGAAGGCCTCAATCGTGTAAAGAGTATTTTCCGAAAGGGTAAAGGCCCCGGCGTTGGTAGCCGCCCAGGTATCGACTAGCGTAGCCTGGATGGAGGCATATTTTAGTCCGCTACTGCGCACGAAGCTGCGTCCCTCGCCAACTACGATCTTCACTCCCGGACTTTTGTACAAATCTCCCGAGTAAGAGGCGAAGCGATCCTGCATGACGTCCCTGGCGATGATCCCGTTCAGTTCCACCCCGATGACCTGTTTGACGCCTCTCTGCAAAGCGGCAATCACGTCGGCGCCACCGCCCGGCCCGATGATCAACGCCGGACCCCCATTCGCAAGCGCATATACGAGCGCCGCCAACCTGGTCTCTGAGAAACGCATGTTCGCAGTAGCCCCGGCCCGATAGGCGCTGGCCGAAAAAATGCGCGTGGCGGCATCGGAGTCGATGTTCATCCACATGAAATCCTCGGGTGTCTTCGACACCGTTACTCGTGAGAACGAGTTCCAGCGAGAATAGACCACACTGCTTTCGTCAATTGCCTTTACCGACGGCACCCGGAACAATTCTAACCCGACATCAGTTCCAACCAGCGCCCAAGAGCAAGCGGCCAAGAAGGCAACGATCCAGAAGCGCCGCCTACCCCAGTAAAACAATGCCCCGGCCGTTGTGCCAACGGCGGCGGCCGAAAGAAAAGCGGCCGGGCCGCCCAGCAGATTCAAGGCTGGAATGGTCAGCAAGCAGCCCAGGGCCGCCCCGCTCAGATCGTAAAAATATACGCGACTGACATGCTTTTGAAGCAAGGTAACGGCCAACGACAGGCACATGCCGCTGAAGAAAAACGGCAAGGCACCTGCAAGATAGAGGCTGCTGAGATCAAGAAGCGATCCCCAGCCAAATCGCGGCGGCGGCTTCTTGGTCAGCACCACCCAGAGCGAAAAAATGGCGCTAAAACCAAACAACACGGCGTAAATGGTCAGGTGACGTGCAAGCTTGTCTGATTGGAAAGAAGTTCTGCGAACGTAGAGCACGACCCCCGCCGTTCCAATACCGAACAGGGCCAGACTGACCGCCAGGAAAGCGAAATGATAAAAAAGAGTTACAGAGAAGATGCGCGTCAGCACTAACTCGAGCATCAGGCTGGCACAGCTTACCAGGGCCACACCCACGAGCAGGCCGCGGCCCGGTTTCGTGCCGACATCGCCAGGGGCCGGCAGCATCATTTATCCTCGTTTGGCACTTCAGGACGTCTTACACCGTACAATTCGCTGACTGCAACCTGGTGGGCCCTTGAGCAGTAAAGCGGCTGGGCATGGCCTATCTTGCGGATGAAGTGGTTGTTAGCCTCGGGATAAGGCAGGATGGCGTTGGTCGGCGGCCAGATCATAGGGTCGAGAGCATAGAATACCGATGAGAACTCGATGTTCCCGGGCAACGGCCTCGAGTTCAATTCCCTCAGGAAGTCGCTGCCGGGTAATAGTTGCAATCCGCTTTCGCCGGTAACCTTGCGGATATATGGCACCAGGCCTGCGAGTCTCAGCACTCCTCTGTGAGGTATGGCGGCCAGGGCGGCCCAGGTACCCTGATGAGGCGAGGAGAGAAACAGGCATTTACGGATGGGCAAATCGGCGCCCATGCCGTGTTGAACCATGGCCCGGATGATGATTCCTCCCTGGGAATGACCCACCAGGTAGATTTCTTCCGCCCTGGTATGGCTGTATACCTCTCGCACAACCGCCTCGAGTTGTGCAGAAGTGAGAGTTAGATCCTGGCTGTAAGGGAAATCACCCCAGATGTAGGTGAAGGTGTCGAACACCTGGTTGCCAAGCTGGCGCTCGAGACGATAGAAGCTCAGCGGGCTTTGCATGTAGCCGGTTACCAGTACCACCAACCTGCGCTGGCCCTCGTACTGGGAAAGTCGTTTCGTCTGGTAGTCGTCGTCGTAGAGCAGGCTGCCCGATACGCTGAGCGAGGTGTCGAACACGTTCTTGCCGACAAAGTAGACTTCCTCGATCGCGCTGAGACCCAGCATGACCGACTCCCGGAAGCGCTCAGGGGGCAGCAGGTTCTCGTTGAACTTTCTTACTCGTTTGATTATCTGTTTTGGCAGCTCTTCGAGTGTGTTCAATTGTTCGTTCCCGATCCCCAAGCCGACCTGCGCCTTCGTCGCCGGGCGACAAAGGGCAGCACCCACATCAGTAACAAGGCGCCCGTCATTCCCGCCGTGGCGCAGCATTGGTCATCGTCGCTATCAGTCTTGCCGTCGCAGTCGTTGTCCAGGTGATCTCCGCAGTTTCCGTTGCGCTCACGCTCTTCTTCCACGGCGGCGGCGTCGCAGGCGACCAGACTCCCGCCCTGACAATACACGTGACCCGGATGGCACTGGTTTGCACACTCTTCCACGTAGCCGTCGCAATCCGTGGCACTACAATCGGACAGCCCGTCACAATCGTTATCGAGCCCGTCTAAGCAGTTGCCGGAGGCAACACCTTCCGGACCGACGGCCGGCAGGCACTCCGCCCAGGCACCCGCCTGGCAGATCTGCTGTCCGGCCAGGCAATCGTTCTGGCAGGAACGAACGGCGCCCTCGCAGTCCGGCGGCCCGCAGTCGGTCAATCCGTCGCAGTCATTGTCCAGCCCATCGCCGCAACTCTCGCCGGAAAAATCCGACCCGTACTCGGTGGCGTCGCACAAATTCCAGACGCCGCCTGCACACTTGGCCAAATCATGAAAGTGTTCGCCCGCACACACACCGATGTTTATCTCGCAAGGCGTAGTCACCAGATCGGGATCGTCCGCGTCGATCTGGCCGTCGCAGTCGTTGTCGAAAGTGTCGCATACTTCAGGCTGCGGTTGAGGGCAGCCGTCCCAAGTGTCCGCACCGATGCAGGTCTCGGAGCCGATCGAACACCAGCCGAAATGTGCCTGACTGCAGGGACGCGACATGCCGTCGGTAACACCGTTGCAATCGTTGTCCAGTCCGTCGCAGGATGTCTCGGGCGGCTGTTCGTATTGCGGGCCGTAGTCGCAAGCAGACCATTCGTCATCGACGCAAGTGCTTTGCGCGCCCAGGCAGACGCCCGCCTGCAGGGGGCAATTTTTGGTGCTGCCTGACGTGCAGCCCGTGCAGCCCTCGTCCACCGAGCCGTCGCAGTCTTCGTCGACGCCCGCCGGATCACAAATTTCATCTCCAGGCTGAGGGCAGCCGCTGAATTCACCACCCGAGCAGGTTTCCGTGCCCTGGGCGCATGAGCCGAAATGTGTCTCCGAGCAACTGCGGTCCATGCCGTCGGTGGTGCCGTCACAATCGTTATCCAGGTTATCACAGCGGGTCTCTGTGGCTTCGTAGTCCGCGCCGTAGTCAACAGGATCGCAGATCTCCTTGAACCCTTGTTCACCTAGACAAGGGCGCGTCGCATTGGCGCAGACGCCCTGGGTATTCGCACACGGCGGTCCGGAAATGCTCTCATCCGTCAGGCCGTCGCAATCGTTATCCAACCCGTCACACAGGGTCTCCTCGACCTCATAGTCGGCGTTGTGAGCGCTGAAATCTCCCGGCCGGCATGCAAGCCATACGCCGTCACTGCACAGGCTCGCGTCCCTGGCAGCCCCTTTGCATACGCCGTCTTGTTTGTCACAGGCCGTAACCCTCAGGTCGCCATCCTCGGAGTCGGTCTTTCCGTCACAGTCGTTGTCGACTCCATCACACAGTTCTACGGCATCGAGATAAACGTGATTATTCGAATCGTCGCAGTCATCTCCGCCACAGGCTACAGCCAGGTGACCGTCGCCGTCCTTGTCCGGGTTTTGACAGTCGGGACCACTGTCTGAATCCTGGTCGTATCCGTCGAGTCCGCCGTCGTCTTGTCCCTTGTCTCCCCCGTCGTCAGCAGTCGCCGGTTCACCATCATGGCTCGCCCCGCTCCGGCAACGGCTCAAATCTCCCTCGGTCACGCAGTCGTATCCCTGCGGACACCCGCTCTCGGCGTCGCACAAGGCGCCCTCGTAGACCGGATCGTAGCTGCAACCCGCGACTAGCCACAGGCAGGCAAGCACGAACAGATGAAATGCCCTCTTTTCGATCATGACCTCGCTCGAATGTCTATTCTGGCACAACTGGTGATTCGTATCAACCGGGTGGCTCCTTTGACTCCTGCCTTCGGGAAAAGCTTCTCCTGACCAGCATGCGAACCACGACTCCCAGCACGCTGCCGATCACCAATCCGTAGAGGCCCGGAATCATTCCCTCGGGTCCCTGGCCACCGCCCCCGACCAGATACCCGATGCCCAGCCCCAGGATTCCCAAGACGCTCATCCATGGCACGTAGTTTGGGTTAAATGCCATCTGCCACCTCCTGAATACAGCACAACATCATCCGAGCCGATTGTCCATAGCGATGGATTGACCTTCTTCGCTCTGCTATGATCTTACCGGTGAGCGCTCTAGCACAAATACCTACCAGCACGATTGTTACCGTACTGACCACGGTGGCCGGCTACCTGATCGCTTTTGCCCTGATCGGGCGGATCGTCGACGAGCGCAAGGAGGCCGGCGCCACCCTGGCCTGGATTCTGACGATTGTCTTTTTGCCATACCTGGGTGCGCTGCTTTACTTGCTAATCGGCCGTAACCGTTTTCGCCGCCGTACACGCCGTCGCACAAATTCGTTGGATCAATTGCGTAGCGAAGGTGATCGACCGCCCCACCAGGAACAGGACTGTGCTGCGCTGGCAGCGGACTCGTCTCTCAGCGGAGACATCGAGCGCGTCGCGCTGCGAGTAACGGGCTCGCCCGTGCTTTCCGGCAACTCATCCCAGGTCTTTGTCGACACAGACGTGGCCTACGACCGCATGCAGGAAGCCATTCTGGCGGCACGTCATCACGTGCACCTGGCCAGCTACATCTTTCGCCCGGACGAGGCCGGGCGGCGTTTCCGTGACTTGCTCGTGATTAAGGCCGGCGAGGGGGTCGAGGTTCGGCTGCTGGTCGACGATGTCGGCTCGCAGGGGCTCGACGACAGCTTTGTGCTGGAGTTGGAAAACGCCGGAGGCAAGTTCGCCCGCTTCATGCCGGTCATGCCTTTCAGACCGACCTGGCGGCCAAATCTGCGCAACCACCGCAAGATCCTGGTGGTCGACGGACGGGTGGGTTTTTGCGGGGGACTGAACATCGGAACGGAGTATCAGGGCCGCAAGAAGAAGTTCGCGCCCTGGAGGGATACTCACATGCGTATCGAGGGACCGGCCGTCTGGCGCTTGCAGGAAATCTTTTGCGAAGACTGGCATTTCGCCGCCGACGAAAACCTGTTGAGCAGAGAATATTATCATGATTTCCCGGCCGACGGATGTCTGGGAGAGGAAATGGTCCAGGTGGTCGACAGCGGGCCAGACAAGCGTTACGAGACAATCCGCGCCGTTTTATTCAGCGCAATAAACGCGGCCCGCAAGAATGTCTACATCACGACTCCCTACTTCATCCCCGGTGACGCCATGCTGTTGGCTTTAAAGACGGCCTGTTGGCGCGGGGTGGACGTCAGGATCTTATTGCCGGGCAAGTCGGATCTTTGGCTTGTCAAGTGGGCCGGGCGGTCGTATTACCGGGAGTTGCTGGAAGCCGGCATCAGGCTCTACGAGCATCGTCCAGGCATCCTGCACGCCAAGACGATGGTAATTGACGGCAACTGGGCGACTATTGGGTCTGCAAACCTGGACATCAGGAGCTTCAGACTCAACTTCGAGGTCAACGTGTTGGTGAGCGGCCGGGCGTTCGCCGCCAGGATGGACGAGATTTTCGAAAGTGACCTGGAGCACGCCCACGAGATCACGACACAGCAGATGCGTGACGAATCGCACCTGAGACGCTTTGCAGAAAGCGTCTGCCGAGTCCTCTCGCCGGTGTTGTGACAGCCGCAGTCAAGCACTCAAGCCGCCCGGTCGAGGGAATCGGGACCGTCATCGGCCAGGTGAAATCGGACCCCCTCTCCACGGCGACCGGGCAGGCTTCTAAGCGGCGATCCGGTTGCCTCGTCGGACTCATCATGATCGTAGCCGCAGTAGGCGCATATCATCCCGCCCGTGACGGTAACAAGCAGTGATCCGCAGTCGGGGCAATGTTCCCAGGGGTCAAGTCGTGAAAGAATCGATTTCATCATATACCTCCTTGTCACTCTTTCCCTGTAACACTTGCCCCTGACATTTTTGAGTTTGCCTGCCAGACTGGATGGCGTTAGCATCAATTCGGAACAAGAAGCAGTACTGGAGGGTTTTCATGAGGTTTATTAGATTCACAGCGACCTTGTCACTTTCGCTGGTCTTGTCCTTTTCGGTTGCGAGTTGCGGCAGCGGCTCCAGCACCGAAATCGGCCTCGGCGACCTGGCTGCCGAGATGGCCCGGGCCTATTGTATGAAGGCCTACCAGTGCTGCAATTCCGACGAGATCGCACAGATGGAAGATGCCCACACATTCAGCGGGGAGAGTGGTTGCCGCACTTTCTACAGCGGCAGTTTCGAGCAACTGGTCACCTTGATGCGCAACGCCGTCGCCGACGGGCGAGCAAGCTACGATGCCGTCAAAGCCAAGGGTTGCGTTGATGCCTACCAGAGCCTGGGTTGCGCGGGCACTAACGATCCGCAATCATTTTTCGACAGTTGCGAGGTTCCCTACCAGGGCCTGCAAAACACGGGCGACGATTGCGTCAACATCCTCGAGTGCGCATCGGGTAACTACTGCAGCACCAACACCAAGACCTGTAGCGCCTACCTGATCGAAAACAACAGATGCGGCGGCAGCAGAGAGCCTTACTGCGGAGCCGATCTCTACTGCGACACGGATATCTGTGTGCCACTAAAGGCGGAAAACTCGGACTGCTCGGTCTCGTCTGAATGCGCCTACGGACTCGCCTGCGACGAGACCAGCCACTTGTGCACGACTCCCGATCCTGTCTGCACCGGGAATTGAGAATATCTTGTCGTTCGCCTTAGACTAAAGCCTGAAAAGCACTCCGATACGCAACAGGTCGCCGAAGTATCCCCAGCCGAACTCGCCGCGCAACGAAATCACGTCGTTCAGATCCCAGATCACGCCGCCGGCCGTATTCCAGTAGAAGCGCGTCTTGCCGTCCGCCCCGTCTGCCCGAGCGAAACCGGCGCCTATCCCCGCGCCCACGAAAGCCGCGAAAGTGTCGGTGAAATAGAGGGCATAGCGCAACCCTATTCGCGGGGCGAAGATCATCAACTCCAGCGATTCGCCGCCGACATCCCAACCCCAGCGCAAAAAGTCCAATCCGCCCTCGACGTGCAGAGCGTCGCGGAAGCGAGGATCACCGATGAATCCAGAGGGAAACAAGGGGTAAGCGAACTGCGCGCTGACACCGACTCCGAAACCGTGGTAGGCGAAATTCGTAAGCAACATAAGCGATGCGTCCGAGCCAAAGCCGTCGTCCGCATAATCGTTGATGTCGGGCAACGAGCGTCCAGCCGCGCGGGCCGCCCAAGAGAGACCCAGACAGAAAATGAGTGCTGTTGCAACCAAGCACAGTTTAGTAGTAGCAGCACTCACGAATCGCAGTCTAACGCCGATTGAAAAAAGGATCAATATTCCGAAACGATAGACGCTTACATGCCGGCCAGCATTTGCTGAAAAAATTGGGGCGGTGCTTGTCCGCCGGCCGCCTTGGTCTTCTGGGCCGAGCGCAGAAACCTGATTAGGCCTGCGTACTTCGAGTCGAAGCGGGCGGCCGGATTGAGCTTCATGGCTCTCTCACATGCTTGCCTGGCCTTTTCTGTCTTGCCTGCGGAGCGCAGCGTCGTGGCCAAGGCCATCGCGGCCCTGAAAAGTTGCAAGTTATCCTTTGTGAGACTTTCGGCCCGCCCAAAGTCGGCCAGCGCTTTTTCCGTCTTTAGTTGGCCGGCATGTACCACTCCCAGGGCATAAGCGACCTCGAACGAGTCATTCCCCCCCGCCCGAGCCTTGTCCAGTGCCGCCTCGGCAGCATCGAAAAAGCCGTTCTTGGCCAACAGACGACCTCGTTCCAAAAGAGCCGCTGGATCGCCGCCGACCGCTTTCTTACCGATCACCGCCTGGCGATAGCCGGCCAGCAGATCGGTCACTTCTTGCCGTCCGGCCTCCACCACAGCGTGCGCAGGCTGCGGGATTTTCACTCCAGCAAATGCCGCGGGAGGCGTTTGGGCCCAAGCCGTGCGCACTTCGACTACCTGCTCGGAACGCGGCCGGTACTTGCCGTGATAGGCCTCGGCCCCGGCCGACCATGCCTGCTCGAAGGTGGCTCCACGGCGTCCCAACCAGGTGACCTCGACCGGTATCCACAGCGAACCCTCTCTTTTGACCAGCAACTGGTCGGGAACCTTGAAGGCCCCTCGGTTGTCCTCGATCACGCCGCTGTCGAACATGGCGAAGACGTGACCCTCGACCGGAACAACCGCGGCCCGGATGCCGACCTGTTCGAGCAGCGATGTGTACAGCACTACCAGGTCATCGCAGTCGCCGACCTTCTGCTGCAGGGTCTGGGCAGGAAAACGCACGCTGTCGATGACCTGCCCCGAGCCCGGCTTGACCTTGCTGAAAGGGCTCTCCTCGTCGGGCTTGTAACGTATGCCGAAGGAGTCCAGCGCCCTGAACAAATATGCGGCCAGCGCCAGGTTGCGAAGCGGGATGATGCGCGCGCCGTCTTGACCCGAGAAGGCGCGAAATACGCGTGACCCGAAGGCGACCACCGCCGGATCGGCCGAGTTGATGAACCCGGCAAGGCGCGAAGGATCGGACCAGTCGAAGGCGTTGGCGGGTTCGATGGTAAGCGGGAACGTTCGCCGCAGTTGGCGCTGGATGCCCTCGTGCTCGAATTCCAGCTCGACCACCGCCTGCACCTGGCCACCGCTCCCCATGGCCAGAATCTTATCGTTAAAAGGGGCGCCCAGGTCGATCCACTTCTTGGCCCCCGCTGGCAGGCTAATCGTCCGCGCGGCCGGAGTGTCAAACAAATCCTGGATCAGCATGTTGACCTTGATCTTCACAGGGTGAGTGGCACGGTTTTCCAACTCGACGCTGCCCAGTCCCTCGCTCTCGTACCTGCGGTATTGAGAAGGAAACACCGATTTGAACTTGCCGTCCAGTATTCGCACAACGGCCAACTCGCGCGTGTGAACCGTGAAATGGAGTACGGCCGGAGACGGATCGATGTTTCCCGATTCGTCGCGGGCGCGGGCCCGTAGCAGGTGTTGACCCTCGCCGAGCAACGGCGTAAGCAAACCGTTACCTGTCTGCCACTTGCTCCAGGGCTTTTCGTCCAGCTTGAACTGGAAGCTGACCGCCTCGTAGTCCCAGGGGTCCTGGGCGGCCGCCTCGATGCTGGCCTGGGCCGCCGGGATCTCGACTGGTTTCTTGCCTCCGGCGACGCGGGCCTCGTTCTTGGGGCCCACTCGCGTTTCAGGATTTTCCCAGCGCCATTCGCCTGCCTTAGCCATGACAAACAAAGTCTCCGGCGGCAATTTGCGCAAGTGAGTGTCTGCACCGGCCACGCGCAGCGCCATGCCTTCCAGCATCTTATTGCCGTACTGGGCGAAATCTCCAACCACCAGCCAGGTGTCGCCGTTCGAGCGTACGAAAGTCGAGCTTGTGCGCTCGGCCATCAGCAAGGACGACTCGACAATTCCCTCGCGCGCCACCTTGTTGCGATGCCAGCGACCATGCGCATCGCGCGAGTCGATCCACAGGCCCTGCAGAGCATGCAGAGATCCGTCGCGCGAGACGTATAAAGCGTCGACTGGATAGCGGGCGTCGTAGCCGACTCCGTTGTCGAGCATATTCCAGGCCCGCCCGTCAAAGGTCAGAATGCCTTCGGTGCAACCGACGTATAGCCTGCCCGCGGAATCGGCCGCCAGCGACTTGACATCCATGGGCAGACGCCAGCCGGCATAGGCCAGAAGCGGTTCAACAACGGGCACGAATCGACCGCTTGTAACCCTGTAGAGTGAAGGCGGCAAGGCACCCGAAATGGTTTGCGCCGACAGCTGCGGCGAGTAGCGCACGGTGACGCTGATCTGAGGTATGTCGTAGCCGACCCAGAGTTCCTTTCCGCGCCTGGTCATGGCACTAACTCGCCGGGTCGGAGAGCCCGTAAGCAACGTGGCCCGTTTGCCGCTAAATTCGTAGAGACCTTTGTCGGTTCCCAGAAGCAGGCGCGCGCCGTCGCTAAGCACCAGTCGCACTGGGGGGATCTTCAGGCCTAAGCAGCCGAAACGCCGGCCGTTGCCACTGGCAACTCCTCCCTTGGAAAAGACAAGCAGCTTGCCCTTCCATGAGGCAATGGCGCTGAGCGGCCCCTGGCACAGGCCCTTGGCTTCAAGCGCGTGCCACTGGTAGCCGTCGTAGCTACTCAAGCCTTCCTGGCCGGCGACGAACACCTTGCCGCCGAGTTCGGCAGCGCCCACGGGTTTTTCGGGTATACCGGCCTCGGCATTGTAGACCACGGGCCGTACTTTTGCGGGCGGCATCTTCACTCGCTGTGGCCAAGATTCACCCGAGCGTATCGCAAGCGCCTGCCCGGCAGCACTGCGCACCTGCCAGGCCTTGTCGCGCTTCGACATGCGCGTAAGGACTTTCGCGCCGGCCTTGTCGTCGAACTCGCCAAGCAACTCAACGGCCAGCACCCGTCCGTCCTGGTCGAGTAGCGGCATCTTCTTCTCGATGGTTTTCAGGATCGGCTCACCCATCCGCCGCAACCAATCCCGCGCCGCTGTGCGCCGGGCATAGCTACCTCGCCCGAGGGCAGAGACCAGGGCCGCAACTTGCCGCGAACGGGGAAAGACGCCGAGCAGTCGCTGTCCCAGTTCCTTGTACATCCAGTGGCTGGCGGCCGACAGCTCCATGACCACCTCGACGCCAAGCTTGGGGTTAAGTTCGGCTAGGGCGGCTACCGCCGCCTGCATGTCCTGGTTCCAGCTCTGATCGGTGGCCTGGGCCGCGAAACCGTTTGCCGCGGCCCCGAGTATTTTACTCGCGATGCGTCCGGCTGCTTGTTTTTCACCGAGCCGCAGGAGAAACGCATCGGCCAACAAGGCCAATGCCTTGTCCTTGCCGCGCGAGGCCGCGCTCAGCTTGGCCCGGGCGTCCCGCTCACCAAGTTTGCATCGCGCGTAGGCCAGGCCGAGATCGAACTCGGCCTGATTTAGACGCTCGCGCCTGAAACAGCCCCAGTCGGAATCCTGTCCACCGTCCGTGTAGATCGTGTCCCGCTTGAGCTTGATGCCAGACGCCCGCTGCAGCACATCCAGGCTGGCCCGGTCAGCGTGTGCCGCGAGCGAAAGAGCCGCCTGGTAGACCGCCATGGGATCCCCGCCTGATGCGATCTTGCGTAGCAAGGGCACGACATCCTTGCCCTGCATGCGGCCAAGCGCCCAGGCAATATTGGTCGCCCACTTCCCGCTGAATCGCGGTCGCTTCTCGGCCGCTATTGTATCCAGCAGCAGTTTTGCGCCCGGTTGCCCGACCACCCCCAGCGCCAGGATCTCGTAGTCGTAAAACCGGCCGCCCTTTCGCCCGCCGAGTTGTTTCGAAATCAATTCGACCGCCGCCTGTCCCGAACACTGGGCCAGGTTTATCAGGCTGTCGTCGTAGTAGCGTTTCTCGCGCTTTATGTAAGCGACGATTGCCGGGGCACACTCGGCGGCACGCAGGCGTCCGCAGAGTTTGACGATCTCGGCGAAGTAGTTTCTATTTTCAGGCATGTCCAGTGCCCTGGCCAACGCCTTGCGCGAGCGCAACGTGTCTCTGTCCGCCAGCGCCTTGATGATCGCATCGCGCGTGGCGGCTTGCCACTGGGCCGGCAGCATCCCGCCTTTCAAGAAACGTTCAAGCACCGAATCCACATCGGGATGCCCGGTCAACGCCAGTTGCTGGATCGCCTGATAGGCCATGCCGGGATTGATGCCGCCCGGGGTGGAGATAGCCTCGATAATCTTGGGCGCCGCCCTGCGCCCCATGTTCGAAACCAGCTGCTGGGGGTTGAAGAAGGTACTGGTTGATTTCTCGTAGAACTCGCGCCGCGCGGGCTGGGCAGAGGCCAAGTCGCCGGTAAAAACAACGGCCAGCAAAACAACAAAAACAAGTCTCCCGTGCCTCATAAGTCCTCCTCTACCGGGACAGTACGCGCTAAGCCCACTATTTCTCTGACGGAACAGCTTGCACACTTCCGCCGCCAAGTCGCTCTCTCATCCAGCCCGGGCGGTTGGTGATCAAAGCATCGATTCCGAGCGCCTGTAACCTGCGAGCCTCGTCCGGCTGGTCAACCGTCCAGGAGAATAGTAATAAACCGGCCTTTTGGGCTTTTTGGGCAAAATCCTCGGCCAGGCCGTCATGGCGCAGCCCCAGGCCGGAAAGATTCGCGCCTTTTGCCCTGGCTATTATTGCGGGATCGTAAGACCTGTACGATCCGCTTTTTTTGTCCTTGTCCGAGGTCACCAGCCACAGGACCGGTAAGTTCGGGCGCCTGCGCTTGACCTCGGCGACCACATCGAATTGGAAGCTGATGACTATCACGCGCCCGATCTTGCCCGAGCGCTCGAGGATTTCGATCAGCCGGGGCACAATCTCGACGCCGCACTTGACCTCGACCAGCAGCTTGCGACCCTCTGGAACAATCGCCAGGACTTCATCCAGGAAGGGAATCGTAGCGCCCTTGTAACGCGCGTCCTTCAAGGCGCCGACGTCCAGGCGACGAAGGTCCGCCGCCTTACTCTTGGACACTTCCAGGTCGTCGCCGGCGGTACGGGCGGTGTTCGGGTCGTGGATGACCACGATGCGCCCGTCGCTCGTCAGATGAACGTCGATCTCGGCGGCGTCGGCTCCAAGTTCGTAGGCCATCTTGATAGACTGCAAGGTGTTCTCGGGCGCCAGGTACGCGGCACCTCGATGACCGACTATTTCCATTGCCCCTCCCGGGCGAGCCAGCAACGACACAATGATGACTAACGAGAAATTAATTCGTGACATGCCGCAACATCCTATCACAGTTATTGCCAGTCCTGCAGATCTAGGTTAAGCTTTCGGCAGATTTTAGACGACCCGTAAGAGAGGTTTCAACTATGCCCGATTTCAGTGCCGATTTCTGGAAAGCCATCTCGCTCGTCGCCTGCCTGACTTGGCCGCTCGCGGGCTTTGCCCAGGACGCGCCGGCCGAAAAACAGCCGGTGACATATAGGGCGCCTACTAAAACCGATTGGACGGCCGCCGGCCTCAAGCTCGAGGACTACAACACCGCCCTGCGCTACGAGGTCACTCTCGAGGAATGGAAGGAAATGGATCGCAGCCGCCATGCCCGCCGCACGGCCGGTTGGGCCTGCATCGGGGTCGCCTTGCTGACACCTGCCGTCGAGGCCACCATCATCTGGGGCGGCGGAGTCGACTACATGCACCACCCGGAGGCCGAGGTCTTCATCGTGGTCAACGTAGCTGCGCTGGCGACCCTGGTCACCGGGATAGTGCTGGCGGCAACGGCACCGGGCCCCGAAGATTTTAAGCGCCGCTGGCAACGCCAGCAGGATCTGACCTCGCTGCACCTGGTGCCCGCGCCGGGAGGCCTGGGGCTGGGTTTTTCTTTCTGATCGCCTGCCAATCTCCTCGAGGAATCTCGGCCGTAGGAGCCAGCATATGAAAATCCTGTACGGTGTCGTCGGCGAGGGGATGGGACATGCCACCCGCAGCCGGGTGATTCTGGATCACTTGTCCGGCGATCACCAGATCATGATCGTGGCATCCGGGAAAGCCGAGGCCTATCTGAAACAGCACTTCCCGGACGTGGTCGAGATCGAGGGCCTGCGCATCTCTTACGAGAAAGGCGCGGTGGACCGCAGCGCTACTTTCTGGGATCTGCTGACCGGTTTACCGGGCATGGTGCTGAAAAACGTCGAGAAGTTCGTCGAGCTCAGTCTCTCGTTTTCGCCCGACGTGGTCATCAGCGACTTCGAAAGCTTCGCCTATACCTTCGGCCTGACCCACGACATTCCGGTTATCTCGATCGACAACATGCAGGTGATCAACCGTTGTGAGCTTACGGTAGATATCCCTGAAAAGTATTCGAACGACTTTTTGCTGGCAAAATCGATCATCAAAAGCAAACTGCCGGGTTGCAGGCATTACCTGATCACCAGCTTTTTCTTCCCGCCCCTGCGCAAGGAGCGCACCAGTCTTTATCCGCCTATTTTGCGCAGCGAGATCCTGAATGCCGAAGTTTCGCTTGGCGAACACGTTCTGGTCTACCAGACTTCCAGCTCGGACGAGGAATTGATCTCTGTCCTCAAACAGGTGGACGCCCCTTTTCGGGTCTACGGCTTCCGGCGCGAGGAAAGCCTGGGCAACGTACAGCTCATGGATTTTTCCGAGCAGGGCTTCGTCGCCGACCTGGCTTCCTGCCGGGCGGTAGTTGCCAACGGCGGTTTTTCTCTGATGGGAGAGGCGGTCTTTCTTGGCAAACCTTACCTGGCGGTTCCTGTTCGCAAGCAGTTCGAACAAGTGCTCAACTCGCTCTACCTGCAAAAACTCGGCTACGGGGAGTTCCGTGAAATCATCACGCCCGAAAACGTAACCAGTTTTCTGGCAAACAGCGAGCGCTACCGGAACAATCTCGGGCAACACACGCAGGACGGCAACCGTATGATCACAGAGGCCCTCGACAAGTTACTTGCGCCCTTGCCGTAAAAAATAATTCCAAGCTGTCGGTTTTCAGCGAACCTTCTTTATGGCATCAGTGGCTGCTTCGATGAGTGGCTGGGCGGAAATCTTCTCACCGACCGCTTTCTTCATCCAAAGATCTGGCAGAATGTTTCCCTGGATGCACATGCGCTCCATCTCGCCGGCCAGCTTGTGGGTCTTGAAGTAGTTCTCCACCTGGAAGGCTATGATCAGGCCCAGCGGATAGTGGGCAAGATACAGAGGATAGCTTATCATGTGCGAGTAGACTGCCAGAATCGGGCTATCCTTCTCGCCGAACAGCGGCGCGTAGTGCTTGTTCCAGACATCCTTGGCGATTTTGACAACTGCCTTACGCAAATCGGCTGGTTTGGCGTCGGGGTGGGCATACATCCAGTGCCAGACTCCCAGATCGACAAGAGCCACTCCGGCTATCTCGCGCGTCGACCAGAAGGTATCAATTGCCTTGAGCGCTTGCGTGCCTTCGTCGCTATGAGCCTTGCCAAGTACCACCAGGTCGCGGGCCTGGAAAACGAAGGCGAATCCCTCGGTGAAGGCGTTGTTGGGAACCCCGGCCAGCAAGGTGTGATCGACCCGGTATAACGAGAAGACCTGCTCGACGTTGTGTCCAAGCTCGTGCATGCCGATGTTGAAGCCCTTATAGTCCATACCGCCAGGCGGCACGCGTGTGCGAAGGTGTGCCTTCTCGGTTCGCATCATCGGGCCCAGCGCGTGGCCGGCACCGCGGGCAGGATCGATCTCGATCCGGGCGGCCAAGAAAGCGGCCGTCTGCTTGTCAAATCCCACCCCAGCCAGTATTTCCGGGATGCCCTTCTGGAAAGCGGCCACATCCGGAAAGCGCTCATGCACAAGCTTGTCGAGCTGCTTCTCGTCGATTCCCGCGCGGGCCTTGAAACCGTCGTACCAGATGTCGAAAGGGCGCAGCTTGCGACCCAGGCGTTTCTCGATCACCTTTGCAATCTTTGCGCCCACCGGAGCGTCGAGAACGCTCTCTAAAAGATCGACTATGCGTTTCTCCGGGATCTCGCGCTCGATCTCGAAGGCGCGCTCGATGGCCGTCGGCGCGTCGGGATAGTATGGATCGAGCAGGCGCTGGGCATGAAAGGCGTCCAGGAGATGACCGTAGCGCAGGTCGGCTTCGCGCTCGGCCTGTTTGCCGTCAACCGTGTTGGCCAGGGGATCCCAAGCAGGCTTGGGATTGTCTATCACCACGGCCGGAATCTGCTGGTTGATGATGCGCTGCATGATTTCGTAGATCGTCTCCTGCCGGGACAGGTTGCCCGCAGGATCCGCATACTCGGCCTTGAGTTCGTCCCTGAGCCCCCAGTGACTGATTAACTTGAGCCCCTTGCGA
>CAZENH010000041.1:41038-51031 GCA_964513625.1 uncultured Myxococcales bacterium
GGCCTTGAGTTCGTCCCTGAGCCCCCAGTGACTGATTAACTTGAGCCCCTTGCGAAACAGCGGCTTACCGTTCTTGTCCAGCACACGATCCATGCAGATGTTGTAGCCGGCTATGTAGGTAGATCCCGCGCTGTCAGCCGCGGCCAGCGCCTGGTTGACACTGGCCGGTACTCGGTGCGCGAAGCGGGCGCTTAAACGTGCCTCGGCCCACTGGCGACGGCTCCAGTTGCCTCCGTCGCGAAGCATGTCGTCCAGTGATTTCACGGGAAAGTTCAGAAGCGCTACAAAGGCCAACTTGTTTGAGAAGAGATCTTCGCCGAGGTGTGCACCCGGGGCGAAGGCCGCGAAAAGACGATCGACCGGGATCAGAGGCCCGGTGTCCTCGTGCATCTCGTGCTTGAGTTGCAAGTCCAGGGCAGTCATGTGACCGTCGAGCTGCTCGAGCTTGGCCTCGAAGCGCTCAAACAGGGCATCGAGATCCTTGCCGGTCATGAACTGCGTCAGGCAGAACCCGGCAAAATCGGCAGGCTTCCCGTCGCGTGCCTCCCACAGGGCGGCCACCTGGCGCACCCCATTCTCGAAGCGCACTTTCTCACCGGCGCCGAACTTGGCATGCATCTGGCCGATGACGCCCATAATGTCCTGCTGGCCAAGAAACATCTTGCCTCCTTCCCCGCCGAACGACTCGCCCGATGCGAGCACCAGACAACTAAAAACAAGAATACAAACGAGATTCGAAGCGCGCACGATTTCCTCCAAATAAGAACGTAGCTTCATTGCATACATCACGAAGTATGCCAGTTCAATTGTAACCTGCCGCCATAGTTGGTATCTTACACCAACTATGGCCACGACCACAGGCAGAAAGACCCTCCTGGGCCGCAGCATCTCTCCCTCGCCCGAAGTGCAGGAGATGATCGTCAGACCGGCCTTTGAAACCGGTGAACATGCCTTCGAGCGTGGAGTGCGCGCGGTGCTGTTTTCGGACATCGTCGGCTCGACTTCCTTCTTCGAACAACACGGCGACGAGGCCGGCATGGCCATGGTCGAACGCCACAATCAGCTGCTGTTTCCCGAGGTCGAGGCGCACAACGGCAGAGTGGTAAAGACAATCGGTGACGCCATAATGGCCTCATACCCGACAGCACATGACGCGGTTCGCTCGGCAGTGGCAATGCAAATTGCCTTGAAGAAATACAACACCCAGGCACAGCCCGAAGATCGCATCTCGGTGCGCATCGGCATCAACTTCGGAGAAGTCATTCTAAAGCAGCATGACATCTTCGGTGACGTGGTCAACGCCGCTGCCAGGATCGAGTCTCTGGCGGCGAGCGGCATGATCCTGGTTTCCGATTCGGTGGCGCGGGCCGAAAAGCAGATTGCCTGCCTGCCTTACGACGCCGTGCTGGTCAAGGGCAAGAGCGATCCGATCGAAGTATTCGAGATAGACTGGGATCCCGATGCGCCCGCGGGTGGGCGGGGTCCGCGCCCGTTGGTGCAGGCCGGAGATATAGTCGGCAAGCGCTTCGAAATCCTCTCGTTGCTGGGCGAAGGCGGCATGGGCCAGGTTTATCGCGCTTTGGATCGTGAGCTCGACGAAAAAGTGGCACTGAAGTTCATTCACAGCGATTTGGCTTCCGATCCCGAGTCGCTCAAGCGCTTCCGGCAAGAGGTCAAGCTGGCCCGCTCTGTGACGCACAAGAACATCTGTCGCATCCACGAACTGTTGCGCATGGACGGGCAAACCTTCATCTCGATGGAACTGGTCGAGGGACTCGACCTGGCCGACATGATCCAGCGTGAAGCGCCACTTGAAGCGACGGCGGTCACGCGCATCGTCGGCGGCATATGCGCAGGGCTTTCCGCGGCCCACGAACGCGGCATCATCCATCGCGATCTGAAGCCCGGCAACGTGATGATCGAGGAGCGCACAGGCCGGGTAGTGATCACCGACTTCGGAATCGCTCACCTGGCCTCTGCCCGGCGCGGGCATACGGAGGCCGGCATGGTCGTCGGCACTCCCGAGTACATGTCTCCCGAACAGGCCCAGGGACGCGAGGTCGGCCCGGAGGCCGACATCTACTCGTTGGGTGTGATCGTTTATGAGCTGATGACCGGCAAGTTACCCCACACGGCACCCACGCCGGTCGCGGTGGCGCTCAAGCAGGTTACCGAGGAGCCGGACCCGCCGCGCTATCTGAATTCCGCCATTTCCGCCGATCTCGAAGCGCTGATCATGCGCTGTTTGAGAAAAGATCCAAAGCGACGCTTTGAAAGCGCCCGGGCGCTGGCCGAGGCGCTGGGTGTCGAGCCGGCGCCGGCATCGGCCACGCTCGGTCGGCGTCGAATGATAGTGGCGCTGGTCACGGCCGTGCTCCTGGCTCTGGCCCTGGCCGGCGTCTTTGTGGCAAACTCGTTCAGCAGAAAAGGACCCGGCGGGCAGCGTGTGCTGCGCAGGCTGGTATCCAGCAAGGCGCTGGAGCAGGCGGCCCGCTGGTCGCCCGACGGGCGTCGTTTCGCCTTCCTGCGCGACGGAGACATCTGGACCGATTCTTACCCCCAGACCACCAAACCCGTCCGAGCCACCGACAAGGCCGGCGCGCTGGCCGAGTTCAACCTGGCCGGACTTGCCTGGGGACACGGGGGTGACTTTCTGATCTTTCCAAGGATCACAAACGACAAACCGACGCTGTGGCGTACATCGGTCTCCGGTAATTCCGAGCAAGCCGTCATCGAGGGAATCGGCGGCGCAGATATTTCCCCGGACGGTTTGCGACTGGCCTTCGCTGCGCGGAACAATCATGGCAACCTGGACATTTTCGTCTCAGACCAGGACGGAGCCAACAAGAAGAGTGTGTTGACCGGTGACCAATCCGTCTTTTATCTCAGGCCGCGCTGGAACCCGACCGGCGATAGTCTGGCCGTGGTGGCGCACTACCTGGGTTACAGCTCGTCAAGGGACATCGGTGTCGTTGATGTCGCAAGCGGCAAGCTGCGTTTGCTGACAAGCGACGGCCGCAAGAATTTAGCCTTTAATACCGATCCCACCTGGTCTCCCGACGGCGACTGGATAGTCTACGCTTCGAAGCGCGGCGGGATCATGTCACTCTGGTGCGTTCCTGAAGACGGGGGCGAGTCATTGCCGCTGACCCAGGGTGCGACCCGCGATCAGCGCAGCCCGGACGTCTCGAAAGACGGGGCGGCAATTCTGTTCAACACGGCCGAACGGCGCCTGGACATTGCTGTCCTCGATCTGGCCGGTAAACGAGATAGTAGTATAAGCGACGATGCCGGCGCGGATCGCTTTCCGGTTTTTTCGCCGAACGGCGCGCGGATCGCCTATCGTTCGCAGCGCGACAGCATCGATCCTAAAAAGTTCAGCTTCGTGCTCTACGAACCCGCCGAACGAGCCGAGGAGATCATCGCCGGCCCAGAAGGCCTGCGCGACATGGCCTGGTGCGGCGAGAGGCAGCTGGTGTATGCCCAGACCATAAGCGGCGATCGCCGCCTGGGTGATGTCGACATCGTCGGGGTGCCGAGGTTTAGCGTACTGGCACGGGATTATTACCGCGTCTGGGCGCCGAGCGCCGATAACTCCTGCCGCACGCTCGTTTTCGACGGCCAGAAAACCGTAAAGGATCCACGCAGGATCTGGATTGTGCCTCGGCAGACCGACGGCGGAAAACCACGACAGTTGCACGCCGAGCCCGGTAGCGAGAGCTACCCGGTGGTTTCCCCGGACGGCAAGTGGATAGCCTACCGCTGGATGCCGGCGGAGGATCGCCCGGCCGAATCGCGCTTGAAGGTCGTTCCGGTAGCCGGTGGAAAATCGCGCACGGTATGCAGCCGAGCCAACTTCACGCGCTCGCAACGCCGCATCCGCTGGTCGGCCGATGGGCGCTGGCTTTTCTACATGGAGGCCCTGCCGACCGGCGCCCGGCTGTGGAAGGTCGGCTTGCGCGGCGCTAAACCCAAGCTGGTCGCCGAGCTCGACGACATCCACACTTTCGATTTCGATCTCAGCCCGGACGGCAAGACCCTGGTCTATCCCCGCGCTACTTACACCGGCGACATCTTCGCAATTGAAAAAGTAGAGTGGTAATCGCGGGCACTATTCAATAACCGAGATTATGTTGCGCGCCAGGTGCGTCACATAGGCCTGATCGCCGGAGGGATGAAAAACCACCTGGTCGGGATAGTCTCCGACATCCAGGTTGTCGAGCACTCTTTCGCAACCTACGCTCGGCTCGCAACCGGTCTCGATTACGCTTATACGGCCCTCCATCGGCTGAGTGGCATACAGGCGCTTGCCGTCTGGACTGAAAAAGAGTCTCATCGGCGAGCCGGCGGTAGAGACGATGTAGGGCTCGGCCCCGGCCTTCAGGGCGACAACCTCCCCCAACGAGGGCAAGGCCAGGTAAATGACAGGCTGCCCGGCCGAGTCGAGCGTGACGGCCAAGTCGTAAGTGAAAAGCGCGCTGTAGGCATCCAAGGGTATTGAAGAAGATTCGTTCTGTCCCTCCAGCCAGATGAACTTCACCCCCGGTTGATCGGCCGAGCTGCCCTGGAGGACCGCCAGAAGCTCCTCTGACGGACTCAGGCGGACCAACCTCTCAGACCCCGTGAATGGAATTTCCAGCTGCAATCCCAGATCCTTGCCCATCAAGCCTTCCGGTTTGTCGGCATCGGCGGCGAGCCCCATCGACCAGACCTCTCCATCTTCCCCGTAACGCACCAAGAGTACCGAGTTGAACCTGGGAGCCGGAAGCATCTCGTCGAAGCAACCGTGCGAGTCGATCTCGGCCCTGCTTCCGGACTGCTGTGAGTAACCGTCTCTCAGCCACTCGTCTTGCCAGGCCGTGAGCGAACCCTCGTCTGACGCCAGCCTGACGATCAGTCGGTCGAAACCCCGGCAGACGGGCACGCCCTCACCGGGAGGCGGCGGCAGGGGAACCAGGAGCGCCTCGGCCGATTTGCCGAGCCTGGCCGTGGAAATATCTGCGGCCCCGAAAGAGTTTATGTCGTTGACCAAGAATTGGGAGGCATAGACACCGGTGTTCTTGTCCACCATGCTGAGCACATTGGAAAAAGAGTCAGCCAGGTAGAGCATGTTGTCGAAGCGCGAGGGAGCAATGTAGGGCACTGGACCGCTGACCGGGATCTGCCAGGTTCCCGATGACTCGGAGCCCGCCGGAATGACGAGCAAGCGGTCGTGCATCAGGTCTGCCAAGACAATGCTGTCGCCCATGTTGGCGATATCCCCGGTCAGGTCGTCCTTGACCTGGTTCCATATGCGCACCAGGGACTGGGGGCCGCCCTGCAGCGGGCCAATGTCCAGAAATGCGGTAATCGGCGGAGAGTTGTCAGGCCCGTCGAAGGTTGCGTCTATCGCCATGACCTGAACACCCTCATCGGTCGCGACATACAGCCTCTCGGCCGTGGAAGACGGGTCGGCATCATCCGCCGGCAAACCGCAGCCCATGGCAAACGGTGTTCCGTAGAGTTGAAGTACACGCGGGTCCTTGAGGAAATTCTGCGGATCTTGATCATCGATTGTAAACTCGATTACCGCAGGAGCCGAAGCGTCGGCTACATACAGGCGGGTTCCCCCGCGGCACAACGCCATGGCCGAGAACTTTCTGTCAGGTGAGCTATCCCGAGCCCACAGGCGGCTGGCTCACCCCGAGCCCTCGGGAAGGCTCCAGATCTCAGGCTGCCCGGCGACAATCGTCAGCAGACGCGGGTTGCCGCCATCGCCGGGGTCGTAGCGCACCAGGTCGCCGAAAGGTCGGGCGTCCTCAGGCTTGTCCGGGCACAGCGAGTCGGGGTTATCGATGTAGATGACGTCCTTGGTGCCTGGATTGGCGGGGTCGAACAAGACCAAGGCCGGCCGGTAAAGATCGAAAACCGCAAGGTGTATGTTGGTGCAATCGGCATCGAGACAGTATGACCACAGGTAACCGGGCAGGAACGGTTCGCCGGCGATGTCCGGAAGTTCGACATCATCGGGCGTGGAAAACTGGATATTTTCGGCTTTGGTGAAAGGAAATCTCTGCAGGCGAGTCGGCAGATCCGACCCCGAACCGCTGCGCAGGGTGGTGACGAAGGCCAGCGGCCCACCGTCAGAGTCGAAGGCGCGGGCGATCGAGAAAGGAGAGTTGGCCACCCCGACATCGGCGTGCGTTTTTTCCTCGATGTCGAAAAGACCGATGCTGTGCGACCAGCTATCGGCCACGAACGTTGGCGGAGGGTGGCCATCTCTGAAGCGACCGGGCGTTATCGCAAAGGGCCCTGCGGGAACGCCGATGGTGCTATGCAGTTCTTCCTGTAGCGGATGGCCCGGACCCTTGTAAACAAACGACTGTGGCGAGGTCGCCAGGCCCTCGGCAGTTGTGACGGTGATAAATACATCTTCGCCGACTTGCAATTGCGGCACCTCGACCTCGAGTGAGGTGCTGCCGTCCAGGATCACCTTGGCGCTTTTCGACCCGAAAAAAACCAAGTTGCCTCCGGCAATCTCCGAAAAGTTGGTGCCACTGATCACCAGCAGGGATCCCATGAATCCGTGCTGCGGATCGATGGAAGTGATCTCGGGCGAAGGCGGAGGAGCGACAAACTCGCGCGAACAACCAGGTTGCAGCCCGGCGACGAGCAACAAGAAGATATTGCAGTATTTCACCAGGTCCACCCCTTCTAGGAGGCGTCTCTTTCCTGCCATTCAAACACACGCGCGACCGGCAGGCAAGCCGTCGGCTATTCCTTGCCCATGCGATGCAGGCGCTCGTCGAGTTCCCCGACCAGGCGCCGGACGACTTTTTCGCTGACGTGGCCGTCGGACTGGGCCTGGCGCAGGGCGGCCTTGCGTACCTGGAGAATCTGGCGGCGTTGTTCGCTGAGTTCTTCCTTGCGCATCTGATCCTCGACGTCGCGCGTCTCCACCCGCTGCTGTTCGAGGGCCCGCAGGTCGTCGTCCAACTCGGCGTGCAGTTCTTCGTACATCTCCTTGTCGACCGTGCCGGCCTCGCGCTGGCGATCGAGAAAGCGCAAGGCTGCCTGCAGCCCCCGCAGCCGGCCGCGAATCTCCTGCAGGCGCTGCTGGCCGCCGCGCTCCCTGGCCAGGCCCGCCCAGGCCAGAAAACGGCGCATAGTGGTCGCCTGGACCAGCATACTCAGCAGGCAGGCGCCGAAGACCACGTCGATCGTCAGCGCCCGAAACGCCCATTCGCGCGGGATCGACATGGCCAGCACCATGGCGATGCCCCCGCGCAGCCCGCCCCAGGTTATCGCAGTTCCCGACCACCGGGGCAGCTTGCCTTCCAGGCGTCCAATCCAGGGCAGCGTGCCGCCCACCAGCAACGCCCGCGCTGCAATAAGCGCCAGCCATACCAGCAATATCGGCAGCCAGTTGCTGGCCAGGTGCGCGGGCCTGACCTCGAGGCCCATCAGCAGAAAGACGAAGGAATTGGCTAAAAAGACCAGGTACTCCCAGAACGATCCGACCGCCACCCTGGTAGTGGCCGACATGCCGTAGCGCGCGCCGAAGTTGCCGGTCAGCATCCCGGCCGTCAGGCAGGCGATCACCCCTGAAGTGTGCGCTTTGTCGGCCAGCAGGAAAGAACCGAAGGCGGCCAGCGTGGTAAGGGTGATCTCGATCAGGTGATCGTCGACCCTTGAAGTGACCCAGGACAACAGGGCGCCGACAGCCGAGCCGATCAGCAATGCGCCCAGGATCTCCCAGCTCAGAAACTGCAGCACGAAGGTGACGCTGATGCGGGTGTGCTCGTGCCCGAGCCCCAGCGCCACCAGCACTATGCCGAAGACCACCACCGCCACGCCGTCGTTGAGCAGGCTCTCGCCCTCCATCAGCACGCTCAGTCGCCGGGGTGCGCCCACCTCGCGCATCAAGGCGATCACCGATACGGGATCGGTCGCCGACAGCACTGCCGCGAGCAACAAGGCGCCCACAAAGGGCAATTCGAAACCCAGCAGGTTGAAGATGCCGAAAGTCAGCCCGCCGGCGACGAACAGCCCGACCACCAGCCCCGGCGCCGCCAGCGTGACGATGGCCTTCCAGTTGTCCCTGAAATCGTGCAGGTTGAAATGAAACGCCGCCTCGTAGATCAAGATCGGCAAGAAGACGACGAACAAGAGCTTGGGCGTAAGGTGCAGCCCGATGTCGAAGCCCGGGTAGAAATGCTCGCGCAGAAGTGAGATGGCCAGACCGGTTACTACCAACGCCACCGTATAAGGCAGCTCCCAGCGGCGGGCGATCATCGCCACCGCGCTGGCCAGCATGAGCAAAAAGATGAAAGCAATCGATACCGGCATATTGAGAAAAAACCCTATTCGCAAGGAAGGACGGAGTCAACCCTCAGTTAGATTCCACAGGGTGAAATCCGATCCGCCTCCTTGGCAGAATCGGTCCCTCAATGAGACGACGGATTGCGTCGAAGATTGCCCGGATGCTTTCGTCATGAATCGCCACTTTTTGTTCGAGCTCTACAAGCTTTTCCGCAAGCTCTCTATTGTGGGTCAGGGCTCTACGTAGCCGCACAAAAGCTCGCATGATCTCGATATTGACCCGGATCGCACGCGGGCTTTTAAGTACGCCTGAGAGCATGGCCACACCCTGTTCGGTGAAAACCTTTGGCAGGTACTTTCGGTGCTGTCCACGACCGGTCTTTAAGATCACAATTTGTGATCTTAGAGAATCAAACTCATCATCGTCCAATTGGAACATGAAATCTTCCGGAAATCGCTGCAGATTTCGGTGGATTGCCTGGTTTAGCTCTCTGGTTTCAACACCGTAGAGAGCCGCCAGATCACTATCCAACATCACGCGGCGCCCGCGCACCTCGTATATCAGACCCTCAACACGCGCCAGATGCATTTGCATTTCCTTTCAGAAAAGGAGGCCTTCTCCTGTGCTGCAGGCTGCCCGGTTTCTAAGGTCACAACTTGTTACCGTAAACAGCCAAGTAGCGATTGCAATGTACGTGCCGCCATTACTACCCACTCGCAGAACACTGCAAAATCAGTTTGCTACAAACCCAACCTTAGATTTGAGATGTGGAGTGTGTGTCCGAGAATCGGACACTCACTTTGAAATCGGACACTTCTGTCGGTTCAGAGGAATATATCGGAGGGGCACCTAAAAGGGCGTACGTCAGGCCTCCGCACAACACTCGATCAGCCTTTGTGCAGGCCCTTGGAGCCATCTTCTCAATTGCCTAACGACAAGTCGTCACGTAGATCAGATCGATGCGCAGATTGATCGGTTGCTCACCCGCAGGGTTGCAGAGATCTGCCTGCGGGGACAGAGTAATCGTCCCACCGGGCGCCTCCGGGCAGGGAGGATCTTCGGGGGGGGAGTAGGTCCATGTTTTCACGCAATCGCTCGCGGGACATGAAAGGTCGCCGGGTCCTTCGCAAGAAACAATTAGACCTGGGATGCTGCACGAGTATTCGGGCAGTGGTTCCTGGTTGAACATGATTGTGATTAAAGCCGGGTCAAGAATTGGCTCCGACAGCAAGATCATCCTGGGACAGCTGACGAAAGTGCCCAACTCCCACCAGGTGTTCGAGAAATCCTCACGGCAGATAGTATCCACGAATCCGTTATATCCGAACATCCGGGCCAGCCGGATGGCCCGTGTTCCGGGTAGCGCTTCACAGTTACGATACGGGCAATCCGCGATCGAGCAAGCCGGCAACACGGCCGCGTCCGGCTGGTTGCTGGCGTACTCTATGGTGGTGCTGGAAAGATCTTGCGTGTCCTTGACGCCGACGATGGCGGCGAATTTCACCATACCCTGTTTGTTATTTTTCAAGTTCATCAAGAAGTCGTAATACTCTGTCACCGGCGTCAGTTGGTAGGGTCGGCGCTCGGGATCGTCGGGATAGTACCTGCCGCCGGCGGGACCAACGCCCCGGGCGGCATACGAGCAGATCTTCTCACCAACCGTCGGGATGCCCTCGCTGACCTCCCCGGGC
>CAZENH010000041.1:51131-52406 GCA_964513625.1 uncultured Myxococcales bacterium
ATACGAGCAGATCTTCTCACCAACCGTCGGGATGCCCTCGCTGACCTCCCCGGGCTCTCCGCAGTCCTCTCCATCGGAGATGAAGATAACCACCAGCGGGACATCGGCCCGCAGAAACCCTGTGTTGTACGAGCCCAGCAGATCAGCACCCAGGGCCCGCCGCATGGCCGAAAGGCTGGCTATTAGGCGCTCGCTCCGGTCCGCAGGCCCAAGCGAGCAGTAGCGAAGCCAGGAGCGCTACGACAAGAAAAGTACGCTGCATTTTTTCTTCTTTCAGTTCCAAGACCCAGGGGCCCTCGACCATGTCTCAATATTTTACTCTTTTCAGATGTTGTTTTCACTCAATGCCCGAAACATCGTATACTGCCGGCATGATTATCGACGCCCACGTTCATGTCTTTCCGCCCGAGATCGTCTCGGGTCGCCAGTCGGTCGCTGCGGTGGAGCCGATCTTCGGCTGGCTCTACAAGGATCCCGGCGCACAGATGGTCACGGTCGCTGAACTCGTGACCGCGCTGGACGAGCAGAAAGTCGACGCGGCGGTCGTGTGTGGATTTCCCTGGCGCGACAGCGGCCGGGCGCGCATGCACAACGATTACATCATCGAGGCCGCCCGCCTGCATCCCGACCGTCTGGTGCCGCTGGCCTCGGTCGACCCAATGACTCCCGGCGCGCTGGACGAGGCCAGGCGATCGCTTCAGGAGGGGGCCGCGGGTCTTGGCGAGATCGGCGTCTACCAGAACGATCTGGCCGAGCCCGGAGTGATGAAGAACATGCGCGAGTTGGCCCGCCTGTGCAACGAGGAGGACCGCCCGCTTCTGCTGCACACCAATGAACCGGTCGGGCACGGCTACCCGGGCAAGAGCCCGATGACGCTCTCGGGTCTCTACGAGTTGATCCAGTCCTGCCCGGATACCCGCTTTCAACTGGCCCACATGGGCGGTGGAATCTTTTTCTTCGAGCTTCTGAAAAAAGAAGTGACAGGCGTACTTGTAAACTGCGTCTTCGACACTGCCGCAGCGCCATTCCTCTACCGGCCCGAGGTATACCGTATTTTTTCCGAGTTGGCCGGCGAGGAACGACTGCTTTACGGCTCCGACTTCCCGCTCTTGGGCATCGAGCGCTATCAAGAGCAACTTCAGTTGGCCGGGATCTCAAAAGAATTTTCTGAAAAAATCATGGGTGAAAACGCGAAAATTTTTTGGTCGCTGGGGACTCTGGACCCCTGAAATCGGCATCCGGCGGGTATTTAGGGGTATCCCGGCGACAGTTTAT
>CAZENH010000042.1:0-44371 GCA_964513625.1 uncultured Myxococcales bacterium
CACGGCGCTCGAGGAGGCGGTCGGCACCGCCGACGAGATCTTCGTGGTGGTCGAGTTCGCCGGGCGCCCCACTCTCACCCGCGGAGCGGTGTTCTCTTACTACGAGTTCAACTGGCCGGCTGCCGATCGTCTCACCGATGAAAAGTGGCAGTCTCTGCTGAAGAAAGGAAAAGCGCCCGAGCGCCCCGGCTGGGTGGAGAAGTTTCTCGTGCCCGAATCCTGTCCCCCCATGCCCAACGTGTTTTTCTACTCCTCGGGATGTTGAGAAGACTGCCAGTGCTGGTGCTGTGGCTTGCGGGCACGGCGCCGGCCCTGTCCGCCGGCCGAAACGATGGGGACGCTTGCGTCACCGTCATGGCCGCCGGCGACATCATGCTCGACCGCGGTGTCAGGAGCAAGGCCTTGCTCGAGGACGATCCGGGCTACGCGCTGGCCGAGTTCGGAACCATCTTCGCCGGAGCCGATCTGGTCATGGCCAATCTCGAATGCGCCTTGACCGGCAAATCCGCCGGCTACCCCAAGCGCTACAGATTCCGCGGCGATCCCGGCTACGCCCGCCTGCTGGCCCGGGCCGGAATCCGTGTTCTTTCCTTGGCCAACAATCATGCCTACGACTTCGGCCGTGAGGCCCTTTCGGAGACCGCTGCCCTGTTGGAAAGAGCCGGCATCGTCGCCGTCGGTTTCGGCGAAAACCTGCGCCGGGCATCCCGCCCTCGCTTCATCGAAATGAACGGCCTGAGAATCGCCGTGCTGGCGTTCGTCAGCATGCCCCTCGAGGGTATCGTCTTTCTCGATGATCGACCCACGCCGGCGCTGGCCGGCGAGGCAAACGCCGCTTTGGCGATGGCCCTGGCCCGGCGGAATGCCGACTTCGTCATCGTTACCGTCCACTGGGGCCGGGAGTTCGTTCATTACCCCGATGCCGAACAGTTGCGCTGGGCCACCTTCTTTAAAGAACACGGCGCCGATTTGGTTGTCGGCCATCACCCCCATGTCATCCAGACAGTGGAGCAGGTCGCCGGCAGGTGGGTCTTCTACAGCCTGGGCAACTTCGTCTTCGACCAGCCAAACAAGCCTCGCAACCTGGCCCTGGCGGCTAGAGTGCGATTCTGCCACGACGGCATCAGCTACGTGGGCGCCGTTCCGATCGAGATCGTCGACACCCGTCCGGTCATCGCCGGCGGTGCCGCCGCGGCCGCCATCCTGCAGATACTTCGTGACCATTCCGGGGAGATCGACTTTCAACCCGGCCCTGACCGGATCGACATGCGACCGCGAGGGACGCTGTTGCAGTAATTGCATGAAGCAACTAACGCAATTACCTCCTTCTTTTCGCATAGTTCCTGCCTTACTTGACCCTGCCGAAGCCGGCCTCTATAATGCCGCTTTGGAGTTTGGCGATGCGTTGTGTATTAGCTTCGATTGGCCTTCTTTTGCTGATTGCCCAGCCTGTCATGGGACAGACGCTGGTAGAGATGAACGCCGCGGGCGCCGCCAAGCTGCTTAATAACCACGGCTTCGGGCAGGGCGTTTCGTTTTTAAATAAGCTCGCCAACAACTACAAGAAATACTCCAACGTGCGGGTTCACTCGAACTGGTACGAGGAGTCGATCGCCACCCTGGCCAAGGCGCTGCGCCAGGATTTCGACGGTTCCGGAAATGGTTACGTCCCCGACATGACCATCTGGTCGATCGAGGGCGCCTCGGGGGCGCACGTTTTGCTGGCCTCCTCCATGCTCGATCGCAACGCGATCTTGTTGGCTACCGACCTCGTATATATGAAGGGCATGATCGCCTTCGAAATTCTGGCCGGGATAAAAAACGGCAGCCTGGCTCTGGCCGACGCGCAACGGCGCGCGCTCTACGCCGGCATCGAAATGCAGGTCGTCGAAAACGAGGACGGCCGGCAAACCATCTCCTTCTTCGGCCACCAGCCCAACGAGGAAGAACTGGTCGGAAAACTGATCGTCATCGAGCCGCCCGATCTGGTCTGGAACTGAGACACGACCTGAATGCCAGCCATTTTTCCCGCCGCTCTTCTGGTTGCTACGCTCTTTGGCGCCCAGGCGACTTTGCCCGCACCGCGGGCCGGGGACCTGACGATCGAGGGCCGCATCGAAAGCCTGCTGGAGGCAGTCGGGAAAACCCGGCCGACTTTCCGGCGGGCCATACCGCTCTGGGAGCTTCACAAGATTGAAGACCTGGCCGGGACCCGCACGCGCCTGCGCATCCGCGAAAAGGTGAAAAAACTCGTCCGGAACAGATCGACCCCGATGCCGCTCAGGCGCATGGCCACTGACATGCTTGCCCGCATGTTGCGCTCGGCCGGGGAAGCCAAGATGGCGGACGATACCTTCGCCGAGCTGGGCTTCATCCGCGACTGGTGGATCGTCGGCCCCTTCGACAACCAGACAGGACGCGGCTACCAGTTCGAATTTTTGCCCGAGAAGAAAATCGATCTCGACCGGCGGCTTGCCGGCAAGGGTCAGCAGTTGCTCTTCAGGAAGGCGCCCCGCGCCCCGGTCGACGGCGTCGTCAAGTTGCACGCGTTGATGCGGCCAGAGACACGGGCCGTTGCCTACGCGCTTTCTGTCATCCACACAGGGCGCAGAAGGAAGGTACTGATCGAGGCCGGCTGCGATGACGCCTGCAAGGTGTGGATCAACGGGACACTGGTCATAGACGATCCCGGCATCCACCGGCAGGCCGCCGATCAGAATATCGTCTCTTTGACGCTTCCGGCGGGCGACAATCGTTTGCTGGTCAAGATCGTACAGAACGAAGGCGCCTGGAGTTTTTCGCTGGCCGCGAGCGATCTCGCCGGCCGAGCCATCCCCGCGCTCAAGCCGATTTCAAAAGAAGACGCGCTGCGCGCTGCGCTGGCCCGGCCGGTTGCCGGCGGCCCGCTGAAGATCTCGCGGCTTTCCAACCTGGCCGACATGTTCAACGAGAGGGCCCGGCGCCTCTCACAAGATCCCCTGGCGCTGGCCGAAGCAGCCGACGCTTTAAGCGTCACCTGCACTGGTGACTCCCGGCAGCAGGAAGCCAGGAGCCTTCTGCTGCAGGCACAAAGTCTGCTGTCCGCGGCCGGCCGGCATTCATGCGGGCTCGATATCTTTCTGGCACAGACGACCGATGATTCAGATCTTGCCGCAAGGCTGCTCGGGCAGGCCGCCTCTCAGGCGGCCTGCCGGGGCGAGGCGCTTTCGCTGCTCGGACGTCATTACCAGATCCGCAACCGACTGGACAGGGCGCTTGACGCGCACACACAAGCGCTTAGAGCTTCTCCTGGATATTTGCCGGCAAAAATAGGCCAAATCGAGATTTTCGACAGGCTGCAGCTAGAGGGCCTTGCCGAAAGAGAGATCCTCAGGCTCTTGCGAACGCATCCTGGCGTGCCAGAGGTACTCCAGCTGGCGGGCACTTTTTTCCGCATGCGGCAAAGAATCGGACGCAGCCGGGAGATCTACCGGCGGCTTGTCGCCCTGAAAGCCGATGATTTACTAGCGCTGCGCGCGCTGTACGAACTGGCCGTCGAACGGGGCGATCTCGAAGCGGCCAAGAAATGGATGGATTCGGCGATCGAACTTTCGCCCGAGCGAACGGATCGGCTTCTCGAACGAGGCGACCTGTTGTTGCATAACGGCCGTCCGGCGGAGGCGCTCGAAAACTACCGTCGGGCATCGGAGATCTGCCCGCGGGCTTCGGACGCTTTAATTCGCCAGGGCATGGCATTGATGGTGCTTGGCCGAGAAACCGAGACCTTGAAGACCTGGAAACGGGCGCTGGCCCTTTCCCCGCAGGATCGCAAGCTCAGGCGCCGGATTGAGTTCATCCAGAAGAGCAGCCAGGCTTTCTACCTGCCCTATCGACGTGACGTCCGCGATTTTCTCGAGAGCAAGAAATGGTGCCTGCAGGCTCCTTGTGACGGAGCCGGAGCCGTCAGACTCATGGATCTCACGGTTGTGCGTTTGCATCCTAACGGACTGGCCTCGCACTACCGGCAACAACTAATCGGTATCCTGAACCCGGGCGGAGCGGATGCCGAGCATACCTTTGGCATTGAGTACGCGCCCGGAAGACAACAGGTTCGCATTCTGGGCAACCGGGTGCTGCATGCCGATGGATCGATCGATGAAAGTTCGCTGATCGACGACTTCTCGGTTTCCGAGCCCTGGTACAATCTTTATTACGACGTGCACACCCGGCAGGTTACTTTTCCCGTTCTCTCTCCGGGCGATCTGATCGAGTTGATATACGTAGTGGACGACGTCGACAGCCAGGATTTAATGGACGGCTACTTCGGAGATTTGACACCGTTCCAGTTCAACGAACCCGCGGCCGAAGTGCGCTATGTCCTGCTGTCTCCCGACGGGTTTCCTATTTTCGCAAACCGGCCGGCAGCCAGCGTGCGAAAAAACGGCAAGCAGATCATTCGCACCTGGGAACAGCAAAAACAGAAGGCCGTTGAACCGGAAGCGGACATGCCGGGTTTCCTGCAAACCCATTCCTATCTGCACGTCTCGAGCTACCGCTCTTGGCATGAACTGGCCGAGAACTACCTGGTTCTGGTGCGCGATCAACTGGTGGCGGGCCCCGAACTCAGACGCCTGGCTCTTTCGCAAACCGCGGGCCTGTCTACCAACCTCGACAAGATCCGCGCCCTATACCGCCTGGTGGCCGATCGCCTGCGCTATGTGGGTCTGGAATTCGGTATCCACAGCTACGTGCCCTACCCGGTCTCCCAGGTGCTGGCACGCAACTACGGCGACTGCAAGGACAAGGCTTCCTTGCTGGCCGCCCTTTTGCAACAGGTCGGAATCCGGGCCGACCTGGCCCTGGTGCGGACGAGCCCGAACACCCAGCTTGGCGACTCACCAGCTTCTTTTGCCGTTTTCGATCACGCCATTTGCCACCTGCCGGATCAGGGACTTTGGCTGGACGCCACCGTCCCTTACTCCGACATAGTCGATCTCCCGCCGCGAGATCAGAACGCCCCGGCACTGATCATTGCCCCGGACACACGCGGGCTGGTCGTAACGCCTTCTTCGGGGCTTGCCAGGAACAAGACCAGGATCGACTTTGAAATAACTCCCGCCGCCGGAAAAAGCGCGCATATTGAATCCGTCGTCAGTGTAACGGGCAGCCTGGCGCCGACCATGAGGGCCGCTTTCATCGGCGCCTCGTCGGTAACGAGCGCGTTCGAAAAGAGTATGAACGATCTGTTCCCCGGCGCGCAGGTTCGCAAAGTGTCCGTGGACAACCTGCTCAGACCCGATCTTGCGTTGATCACCCGGGCGGTTTTCGAAGTGCCGAATCTGGGCCGCAGTGTCGGCGGCGGACTGGAGATACCGGCCCTGGGCAGGCACACTATCTACCAGAAAATCTTCGCGGCCTACCAGAGCCGTATGCATGACCTGATGCTCGGCCCGCCCTGGAGTGTAGAGTGGCAAGTTGTCTGGCTAATGCCCAAGGGTTGGCTGGTCACCGAACTTCCGAAAGGCGGCCGCGTAGAAAGTCCATACGGAGCGGCGCACATTTCGTTAGAGCGAAGCTCAGAAGGCCTGGTTGTCAGTGCCGGGCTACGCATCGAGCGCAGCTTGATAAAGGCCGCCGACTATAAATCATACCGGGAATTCCTGGGCCGAGCCGACCGTCTTCTCGGGCTGCGTCTCGTGCTGCAAAGCCCCGGCGATGGAGGCAAACAACCATGAGCCGGCGACCATCAAGTCGCCTGGCAGCCGTAGGCGCGGGCTGTTTGCTGATTGTGGCGATAGCCGTCCCGGGATGTATGCATCCGGGAGCCGTGAATCGGGGAAGCGCGAAAGATAAACAGCAAAGACCGCGCGACATCCTGAAAATTGCGCCCGACACGCCCGCCGACTACCTCGAGCGCGGATGGGCAAGACTTGTAAGAAGCAATGATCTGCGCGGCGCGCTGGATGATCTTACCCGGGCTAAGAAAACATTAACAACGATGCGTGACAAGGCACGGGCAAACCTGGGAGCGGGTCTGGCTTTATTGCTGCAAGCGGATTTCGCGGACGCAGGAGATGCCATGCTGGCTGCGGTCGAGGCGGCTCCGGGCACTCCCGCAGGCCTTGCGGCGGCCATTCAGCTTCGCGAGATCACTCACCAGATTCCCCGCGGCCACGATCGAATCGCCGCCAGGTTGCGCAAGCTGATCTCCGGCGATCGAGCGGGTCTGGAATGTAAGCGCGAGTTGCGTCTGATTCTTCTCGAGGGTGAGCGGCGCCGGGGAGACATTCGGGCTGTGCATGAGACGGAGTCTGAGATGGGCGTCGTGCCGCTGTGGCGAGTCGATTTTCCTTTCGGCCGGCACCCGCTGGTTGACTTCGAGCGCGCCTTTGCGCCCCAGACCGGCCCGCTGGTCACACAGCCGGAGCGCTTGCTTGTCACACAACGAGCCGATCGGGGCCTGTTGTCGATCGAGTCTTACGGCCGGCAGGGTGTTGCATACGCCGAGAGCTTCTTTGATGTTCAGTGCCGGGATTCCTGCAAACGCGATCTCGCGCTTCGTATCCGTTCCGACGAACCCTGGGCCGCATTTGTGGACGACATTCCGCTTATTGTTCACGACTCATACAAGCGCAGGCTACCCCGGGTCGCACAGTTGAACTTCAGCGCCGGCCCGGGCTGGCACCGGCTGCTTCTCAAGATTCCCGTCTCGCAGGCCGGCTCCAGCCTGGCTGTCGAGTTGACCGGCGCTGACGGCAACCCTACACAAGTCGCCTGGTGGAAAGAGAGCGCGTCTTTAACCGGTCAGTCACCGGAATACCAACGGGGTCTTTTGGAAAAGCCGACTGAGTTCTTGTCGCTGGGAGATCGAGCGGCCGGTCGCTTGAGTGTCGACGGTTACGACCCGCTACCAACTATTATTGCCGCCATGCTCGTCTGGGAAAACGGCGATCCGGGCCGGGCGCGGGATCTATTGGCCGCGATCCTTCATCTTGCGCCTGATTCCTCGTTGCTGCATTTTTTACTGGGACTGCTGGCTCTCGAGGACGGCGACCTGCCACCGCCCATTGATCGTACAAGAAGCCGCGAGCATCTAACGCAAGCCGTGTCTGCCTGCCCTGCTGCCGCCCTGGCCAAGTTTCGCCTGATGCTCCTGCCCGGCGCCGAGCAGGATGACGAGCAGGCGCTCGGTGTGCTGGCCGACCTCGAAGCCGACAAACCGGGTCGCTTTCTGTGGCCCTACTTTCGCGGCAACCTGTTTTCCAAGCTGGGATGGGACCTGGCTGCCGACAAGGCCTACAATCGGGCGCTAGGCATACTTCCGGACAACGCAGACCTGCTGCGGCGCATGTTCCAACGCGCGCTGCATTTCGGTTCGGTAAATCGGGCCGAGCAGCTTGCCGGGCGTCTAGAACAGTTGGGAGCCTTCGAGGGCCTGGCTGAGTTCTGGATCGCTCGCGAAAAGGAAGATCGTGCGCTGAAGATTCTCGAAGCAGCCGTTTATGCCAATCCCGCCCGCCTGGAAGACAGGTTGGCTATTTGCGACCTGCTCTCCGGCCAGGGTCATGTCGAGCAAGCTCTGAAAATTATCGACCAGGCCGCTCTTTTTACCCCGCGCGATCCGCGTCTGCTCGGCCGGCGCGCGAATCTGCTCGATCTGCTGGGACGACGGAAAGAAGCTCAAGCTGCACTGGCGGCTCGGGTTGCCGGCGCGCCCTGGGATCTGGCGGCCCGGCGAGCCGCGGCCGCGGCCGCGGGTTTGAGCCGCGTGCCGCTGGTCGGTGAGCAGAGTATTGACGCCAAGAAACTGATCGAGGAGTTCTTGCAATCGCAATCCAGCATGCAAGGTGACGCTGTGTTGGTGCTTGACCAGACGTCGATTGAAGTCGGCCGCGATGGATCAAGCGTCGCCAGAACCCACACCATCGCTCGTGTCCTGTCACCCGCCGGACTCGAGCGTTTTGGAGAAATCGATCCGCCCTCTGAGGGAGCCAATCTCGAGAAGCTCAGGACGATCAAGTCCGATGGCCGCGTATTCGACGCCGAGGCCATTCCGGGAAAAGATTCGATTTCGCTAAAGCAATTGCAGATTGGAGATTTCGTCGAGATCGAGACACTTTCAGGCACACCCTCAACCGGGCCGGTCGGTGGTACTGGAAGCTGGCTAGGCAAACGCTGGTACTTCCGTGCTCCGGGGACGTCCATCTTCCGCTCGTTGTATTCGGTGGCGCTGCCGCGAGAGGCAAAGCTCGAAATCGACGCTCACGGCAAGACTCCCGCCCCGGCCGTGCATAATCAAGGCGATTTCCAGATCGCGTTATTTAGGGCACACGACCTGCCGCTAATCGCCCCCGAGCCGGACAGCGTCCCAATCGACGAATACGCGCCGTTCGTCCAGCTCGGCTTCGGAACGAGCTGGAGCGATCTAAGAAATATCCTGCGCGTCGGCCTCGACCGGGCCTGCCTGCCGTCGCCCGAACTGAAACGAGTCCTTTCGCAAATCGCAGGCACTGGAGATACGCCGACACGTATACGGCGCCTGTTTCACTGGGTCACCCGCAACATCCGTCAGGCCGGCGAGCTTGCCAACTTGGGCGAGCCCGCCCCGCACATCTTGTTGCGCCGCGAGGGCAATCGTTTGATCTTGCTCGTTGCCTTGCTGCGCGAAATGGGGCTCTCTCCCCGGGTTTTCTTGGCACGCACATCCACCGACTCACACGCGGAATACCGTTTTCCGAATCCCGACACCTATCGCCACGGTCTACTGTCGCTAACGACTGGTGGGCAGACTTACTGGATGGATCCCGGCGCGCGCTTCAATGCCTTCGATGTTCTATATCCCTTCGTGGCCGGTGCAAAAGCCATCGAGGCCACTTCTCCGGTCGATTCCGACCCATTCGCCAGGCTTCCGGAAATCCACGGCCCGCACTTGACCAGAAGCATCCGCCTGGCGATAAAGCTTGCGGCAAACGGGGATCTTTCGGGTCGGGGCACGGAGAGCATTCCAACTGCCCAAGCCCCTGCCTTCCGCGAGTTGCTTACTTCTTTCAGCCCCAACCGGCGCAGGCAGGCGCTCGAAGGGGGCCTTGGAAACTACTTCAGCGGCGCCAGGCTGGAGGACTACAAGATTCGCAACTTGTCCGACCCCGACAAGCCGCTGGTGATCGAGTACGATCTGAGCGTGCCCGGCTTCGCCCATCTCCAAGCCGGTTCACTCGTAATTCGTGAAGGCTTTTACCCCTACCGGCTGGGCCAGGGACTGGCCGGCAGCCAATCCAGATCACTACCGCTGCTGATAGGAGCCGAGGCCCGCACGACTACCAGCGTGACCGTTGAGCTGCCGGAAGGCGCCCGGCCGCAACTGCCGCCCGGGGCCGACTTCATAGCGCCGTTGAGCAAGTTCTCATACAAGGCAGGCGCACACGATAACCAGTTGACAATCGAAAAAACGCTACTGGTAAAGGCGGGCCGCTTAGCACCGGCAGACTACCCGGATTTCAGGGATTTTTGCCGCAGGGTGGACGCCGTCGACGATCGTGAGATCGTGATCAACCTCTCCGGCGGAAAGTGAACACCAGAAGCAAACCCATCAACCAAAGACCGGAACTCCCGCTGGTCTCAGAACCGCACTGGCAACCGCCGATGACCGTTATCGAACTATCCGATTCGCCCTGTCCCGCATCGGAGCCACTATCGGCGCCCGCGTCGCTGCCCGTGTCGCCGCCCGTGTCGCCGCCCGCGTCGCTACCACCATCGCTGCCGCCATCAGTCGTCTGACAAACCTGGTCTTCGTCCGTCAACCCGTCACAGTCGTTGTCCAGCCCGTCACAAATGGTCTCGTTCGACTGGTAATCAGCGCCGTAGCTCGACGCGTCGCAAGCCAGAAAGCCGGCCTGTCCGCCGCAGGGCTGCCTGGAATCGGCGCAGACACCTTCTTGCAAGGCGCAAGCGGGCGCATCCAGGTGATTGTCCGTTGTTCCGTCGCAGTCGTTGTCCAGTCCATCACAGGCCTCGTCCTCGGGAAGCTTGCCGCTGCAAGCGCCCCACTGGCCGTTTGCGTCACACAATTGCACTCCGGCGCTGCACTCGCCGATGTCGCTCGAACATGGGCGACTGTCATTCGGCGTGCAGGGGCAGTCCTCGTCCGTCGAGCCGTCACAGTCGTTGTCCAAATTGTCACAGCTTGTCTCGTCGGCCTGGTAGTCTGCTCCGTATTCGGCGGCACCGCAGGCGCCCCAACCGCTTACACCGTTGCAGGGCATCCGGGCACCCGCGCAAACGCCGTTCTGCAGCGGACAATTCGGGCTGCTGAGATCCTCGTCGGTAGCGCCGTCGCAGTCGTTGTCCAACCCGTCGCACAGAGTCTCCTGGGCCTGGTAGTCTGCTCCGTAGGTCGACCCGCTGCAGGCCTGCCAGCCCGAAGCGCCGCCGCAAGGCTGGCTGGAACCCGCGCAAACGCCGTCCTGCAAAGGGCAGGCGGGCGCGTTGAGATTGTTGTCGGCCGTTCCGTCGCAGTCGTTGTCGAAGCCGTCGCAGACCTCTGAGGCGTCGGGGCATTCGGTGTCCTGGCAATCGGTCAACCCGTCGTGGTCGTCGTCTGCGAGATTGTTACAGTCCTCCAAGGGAACCGTGTAGCTGTCCTCGTTGGAGTAACCACTCTCGTTGCCGGCCTGGTCTACGGCCGTGACCACAAAGTAGTAAGTCTGGTTGTTTTGCAAGTCGTCGACCTGCGTCTGGAGCACATCGCCGGTGGAGAACCCCTGGCTGTATGGCCCTCCCTGGCTAGTTCCGTAGTAGATGTGATAACCGGAGATCGACTCCGGCAGACCGTTGATGTCCAGGGTCACCGCATTCCAGCTGGCTCGTGCCGACTGCGCATGCGCGCATGGAGCCGCGATAAACGCCATCAGGAACAAAAAAGCGGCCGGGCGTGTCATCGTTTTCCCCTGGTCATGGAACCGTCAGGTTGATGTCGTATGTGTTCTCCGCTCCGTTGTAGCCAAAAACCACTACGTAGTAGTCGTCCTCTTCAGACACCTGGTGCTCGATGCTCTCGGAATCGCCGGTGCCCGCCGAGCTCTCGACCTGGTTGCCCTGGCTGTCGTAGAGTTTCATGTCCAGATCGCCGTCGCTGTTATTGAAATAGATCGAGGCATTCATGGTGCCCGGGCCCGGGCGCACCCAGTACCAGTCTTCTTCCCCGCCGCAGACCGTCAAGCCGGTGTTTGATCCGTCCGAAATTGCAGCCGCTGCATCGCGGCTGTTGTTGGGCTCGAAACGATCCGCCTGGCAGCCGTCCGGGGCGAAAGTCGTGCAATAAGGAGTCCACAGGTGATCGACCTCGGTGTCACTGGCCACGTCGCGCTGGGAGCAGACTTCGTCCTCGGACCAGTCGACCCACTCGTCGCCACGGCCCATTTCCACGGCGTGCTGCTTGAAGACGTCGTAGCCGTTGTCGTTCATGAACACCAAAGGCGGCCGGCAATCGTCCTCCGACTGAAGGTAGCCCTGTTCGTAATCCATGATTATCTCGTACATGCCGTGAGTGGTGCTGTTCCAACAGCAGGTCTTGGAGATGCTGTACTCCAGTTCGGCGAAAACGTAATCGTCGAGAATGCGATACTGTTTATCGACCTCCTCCTTGTCCATGTAGAAGTGCTCCTGCATCAAATCGTAAAGATCGTTGAAAGCCTCCTCGCGCCCGATGCGCGCCGAGCAAGAGGCCGGGTGATCCCGGAGGTGGGCGCGCTTGTCCTCGATAATCAGCAACAGCGCGTCGCGAGCCGCTTCGGGATCGAGTTTGTCGAGCAACTCTTCAAACTGGGCCGGGCGGGCGGCGATGGCCGGGTAGTCGGTCGAGGAGATCCAGTTGTTCACGTCCTCGGGCAAGATGGTGTTTGTGTACCAACCCTCCTGGGCCCGGGCCACCCGCCAGCGTTTCAGGCCGCCGCCCATCTTGGCGTACTCGTCGCCCGAGTAGTTGCTGCCTACCCCGCCTGTCTGGTTTGAGGTGAAATAGCGCTTGGAGGCGGTGGGATCCTCCCACTTGGGTTGGCGCCGCGGCATCGAACCGGAAACCAGTTCGGCCATCAGCGTGCCGGGGTTCTGCCCGTCCTGGACGTTCTTGACCACCAGGGTGTGTCCGATGCCGCGCCGCTGCCAGCGCTCGAGCAAGACGTCTCCCTCGCGGATCGCCTCGGGCTTGATGTTGAAGGTGTTGGCGCTGTCGGCCAGGTGAATCGAGCCGAAGTTGGAAAGCAGCAGGATCAAGAAATGGCCCACGCGCTTGTTGAGAAACAGCTCATCGAAGTAGGCCCCGGCCCGGGCATCCGCGTCGATGAACGGCTGGAAGTCGTCGTCCGAGCCGTAAAGCTTCTTGGCCCGCAGCTTGATGTCGTGCGGCCAGTTGCCGGCTGAGTAGTTGCCACCCGAGTAATCCCTGTACCAGCTTTTGAACAGGTTGGAGTTCTTGTAGCGTCCATGGGCCGTGCGCCAGCCGAAGTGTCCCATGAAAACCCGCGTGCCGTCGCTGTCGACCGCCTCGACAAAAAACGGCAGGTGATACCAGGAAGCGAAGGTGGCCCGCAGAAAGTAGGCCGTCTCCGCGCACTCCAGCACCGGGGCCGGGATCGTCTTTCCCTGGGGATTAGTCACCTGGAAAGTCTTGTAAGCGTATGATCCGGTAGCCGAGTCGATCTTGCGCATGCTCTCGATCCACAGGGCATACTTCTCGTTCCAGTCCAGGCCGCTGTTCGCGTCCCAGGCCAACCCCGCCTTGCGCGCCTCGGCGGTGTCGCTGTCACTCCAGTCGTTATTGACCTCCCAGACGGCAGTGTCCGATTTATCGGCCGAGACCGGCACCGCGGTGTTTCCCATACCGTCGGCCTTGTCGAAGTCGTTGGCCAGATCGAACTTTCCGAAGTACTCGGTCTCTTCGAAGCTGTCGCCCCCGCAGGAGCCGATCACCAAAGCAGCAGTCAGTAAAAGAACGGCAAAAAAGCCCTTTTTCATATTGATCTCCGTGAAAGCCGTTTTCTGGTTTATGAATGGTAGAGTTTACACTCTGTTGGAGTTTCTGCCAACAGAAAAGCGCCGGGAGCGTTGCTCAGCGAGTCTCGATCTTGCCTTGCTCGGCCAGGCTGGTAGCTATCTCGGACATCTTATCCTGCACTCTGGCATCGAGAATTTTTGTGAGAATCTGTTGCTCGACTTCTTGCAAAGAACGCGTTTTTCCTGGGCGAACCGCCTTTACCATCAACAGATGCACGCCTGAAGGCCCCCTTATGGGCTCGCTGACTTTCCCGGGCGGTGTCGAGAAAGCGGCTTTCTCGATGGCCGTGATCATCTCGCCCTGCCTGAGGGTGCCGAGCCTGCCGCCTTGCTCGCGCGTCGCGATGTCATCCGTGTATTTGCGAGCGGCCGCGTCGAACGGCATGCCGGCCAAGATCTTTTCACGCACATGCATGGCCCGTTTTTCCACGTCTGCTTTTTTCTCCCCCACGCGAAAAAGTATGTGTGCCAGATCCACCTCGCCCGGCTCGCGGAATTCTTGCAGGTGAGATTCGTAGTAATCGGAGACCTCTTGCGGGCTGACTTTCAGCCCGGCTTTGATCTTTGCCGCAAGTCGTTCGATCAGCAGGTTGCGCTCGAGATTTACACGGATGCGCGCGGGATCGAGACCGCGTCGAGCGACGAAAGCAGCATAGGCACTATCTCCGCCTCCTTGTTTCTTGATCTCTTCCAGGCGCCGATCGATCTCCTCACGGCTGACGTTCAACCCCTGCGCCCGGGCTTGCTGCACCAGAAATTCATCCTGGATCATCTTGTGTAAGATGCGCTCTTTGAGTGTTTTTCTCTCGTGCTCGTCAAGCTTGCCGCTTTTCAACCGGTAATCCTGTTCGGCCTGGCGCAGGGCGCTTTCATACTCACGCCGTGAGACCGCAACTCCGTTGACCCGGGCCACGATATCTCCCTCCGGCGACGCTCCGCCGGCGTCAAGCGTCTGCCGGGACGGCTCCGGTGAACAGCCCGGGATGAACGCCAGGGTTAACAGAAGAGCCGCCAACTGCTTTTTAACGATCCGCATGCCGCCATCCTGCCATTTCCGGCGCCGGTCAGTCAAACCGCCGGGTAGTAAAATCACTTGCCTTTTGATTGGCTCGAGAGTACGGTTGGGCATTCTCAACCCGCGTGGAGGAATTCATGGCAGCGAGAGCATATATTCTCATCGAGGGGGCGGCCGGAACGGTTCCCAGCATACTCAAGAAGCTCACCACCACAGATGGGGTCAAGACCGCGCATGCCGTCACCGGGCAATACGACTTGATCGCCCTGGTCGAAGCCGATGATGTCAACGCCGTTGGAAAGATTTCTTACTCACACATCCAGATGATCGAAGGCGTCATCCGCACGATTACTTGTAACGTGATCGATCTCGAATAGCATGAAACTTGCCGCTGTCGCCGGTTGTCTCTTGCTGGCCGTCTCTTGCTTGTCATGCGGGGACGAGTTGATCGGCGAAGAAATCGGTTGCGACTGGTTTAGCGGCGAGAACTGCTGGAAGGCGAGCCTCGCAGCCGCTGCAGCCTGCTTGCACCCCACGGATGATCTCGGCACGCTTTCCGCCGACCTCACACACTGTGACTTTAGCGATGGAACACAGATAGTTTTCCTCGACCCGATCGATCTAGAGAACATTGACCTCTACCGCTGGAACTTCGAGATCAACAAAGACAATGCGGTTTGCATGTCATTTCGCGAAAACAACTCGGACAGGCGAACTCTGACGACCTCGCTGGGCGTGTACCAGGACGAGCCCAAGGGTTTGGGAATCCAGATCTCCTGCCCGTCGGGCACCAAATACAAGGTGCTGGTAGCTTCCAACCTAGTCAGTTGCGAAAACTACAAGAAGATCCTGCCCGGCCTGAAGGCCAACTGGCAGGACTCCGTGGTGAGCTTCACCCTGACAGGCGGCCCCTCCGGCGACACACCGATCTTCAGCTGCAAACCCGAATAGTAAGAGTGGCCTAACGGGTCATGCCTCTCTTCGATTCACGCAGGAATTTAGCCAGCACGGCCGCCGCGGTGCAATCTGGAACTATCTCCTTCTCTATCCGCTCGGCCGCCTCGGCAACAAGCAGGCCAGACTGGAAGGCCAAGCGATAGGCTTGGCGCAGCAGGCGCAGTTCTTCATTGCCGAAGCCGCGCCTTGAAATGCCGACACTGTTCAGACCGTGCAGGCGGGCCCGGTTACCGGTGGCCTTGCAGAAGGGAGGTACGTCCATGACCACTATGCTTCCCCCGCCGATGAAGGCATGCGACCCGACCCTGACGAACTGGTGCACCGCCGTGCAACCGCCGACCACGGCGTGCTCGCCCAACTCGACGTGTCCGGCCAGCTGAACGCTGTTGGCCACCACCACGTGATCGCCAACCAGGTTGTCGTGGGCCACGTGGGTGTAAGCCATTAGAAATACGTCCGAGCCTATGCGCGTCACCCCGCCGCCCTGCGGCGTTCCGCGATGGATGGTGACGAACTCGCGCACCAGGTTACGCTCGCCGATCTCCAGGCTGGTCGGTTCCTCGGCGTACTTGAGATCTTGCGGCGGTGTTCCAAGCACGGCGTGTGCGAAAATACGGTTATCGGCACCCATTGTCAGCCGCCCGTCAAGCACCGCACAGGGACCTATCTTGGTGCGCGCCCCGATCCGGACATCAGGTCCAATCACGGCGCCGGGCCCGATCTCGCAGTCGGGCGCCAGCTCGGCATGCGGATCGACCACAGCCGTCGGGTGAATGAGAGTCATTTCGTCTCTCCGTCGGAGTCGCGCGAGCCTGCGCGCCTGCGCGTCAGGCGGCGCCTGTAGAAAAATTCACGCAACCATTGCCCGACCGGCACGGCCGGGTAACCCGCTACCCGGCTTCCCGCCGGCACATCGCTTCCAACTCCAGACTTGGCTCCCACCTGGGCCCCGGCCCCGATGCTGACATGGTCTGCGACTCCGACCTGCCCTCCCAGCACCGCTCCGTCACCTATGCGTACGCTGCCCGACAACCCGGTCTGGGCGGCTATGATCACATCACTTCCGATCACGACATTGTGGCCTACCTGTACCAGGTTGTCGATCTTTGTGCCATTACCGATCAGCGTCGCACCCAGCGTCGCGCGGTCGACCGTCGAGTTGGCACCGATCTCTACGTCGTCTCCGATCTCCACCGTACCGATCTGCCTGATGGGAACGGCGCGTTTGCCGGCTCGCGCTTTATCCTGGAACACAAAACCGAAACCGCGCGAACCGATCACTACGCCATCGCCCAGCCTGACGCGGTTACCCAGCCGACAGCGCTCCCGTACCACGACGTTTCGTCCCAGCTGACAGTCGTCTCCCACTATCACATCCCGGCACAGGATAGTTCCGCCACCGACACGCGTGCCCGACCCCACTCGTACGCCCGATTCGATCCTGGCGCCCGGTTCAATGCGCGCCCGCTCGTCGACGATCGCCAGCTCGTCGACCAGCGCCCCGGGCAATATTCCCGCTTCCTGAGACTGGTCGGGATAGAAGAGATCGAGAACCCTGGACAACGCCAAGTGGGGATCTTCAACCACGATAACCGGGCAGGGAAACTCGCTCTGCCCGGCTCTGCCGCTGCGGGTGACGACCAACGCTCCCGCCCGCGTGCTTTGTAAGGCGGCCGCATTACGCGGACTCATGAAAAAAGAAAGATCGTCCGGCCCGGCGTCATCCAGCGCGGCCACGCCGCCGAGCGTCCTGTCGGCGCCCACCAGATCGGCGCCTAAAAGATGCGCTATCTCTTTCAGGCTGCGCGGCAAGGATCACTTGCCCTTTTTCTTGCCGGATTTCGCCGAGTGGCGTTTATCGTATTCGCGGATGACCTGGTTGGTCATATCCATCTTGTCCGGTCCAAACAGAAGCACCTCCTGGCGCAGGATGTAATCGAGGCCCTCGCGCTTGGCCACTATCTGAACTATGCCCATGACCTTTTGCTCGAACTTTCCCAAGGCATCGCTTTTCTTCTTGTTGATATCGTTCTGGTACTGCATGAAAAGCGCCTGGAGCTGCTGCTCTTCCTTGGACAATACCTGGATGCGTTCCTTGCGCACGTCGTCTTTCAGCATTGCCGACTGCTGCTGGAACTGCTTCGCCTTTTCTTGAAACGCCTTCATGCGCTGATCCAGTTCCTTCTGCTTTGTCATGTGTTCTGACTTCAAGCGCTTCAGGATCGCCTTGCCCTCATTGGTGCTTTCGAACACATGGCTGACACTGACGTAGCCTATCTTCTGTTGCCCTGCCGCCGACGGGATCCAGATACCCAGGCCAAGCACCATAATGAGCGAGCTTCTCAATACAAGTCTGCCGATCTTCATGCTCTCGTCCTCTCTTTGATTTCCCGGCCATTTCGGCCGGCTCTTTGTCCTTGTTCGACTTCTTCTCCCCTTGCTGAATTCAAACTTCTCGCCTGCCTTTATCAGAAAAAGTTGCCGATCGTAAATTCAAACAAAATATCCTTGTCTCCCGGCCTGCGAGTCAGCGGGATGCCCCACTCGAAACGCAAAGGTCCGATCGGCGAGAACCAGCGGAAGCCGAATCCCGTCGACCAGTACAGCCCGAGCCAGGTCTCCTTGAGCGTGTTTCCGTCGGCGTCCTCCGAGTAACGTTCAGAGAAGATATGTTCGCCCTCGCCGTAGGAGTTGCCGGCGTCGAGGAAGACCACGCCGCGGATGTTGACCTGCGGAAAGATCGGGAATTCCAGCTCGATGTTGCCGATGACTTGCTTGTTGCCGCCCACGCCGGTGGGCGTCAAGTATGACTGGGGATCCTCGCTTTCTCCGGGCAGGTCCAGCTTGGGGCCGATCGAGCGCGGTTCATAACCGCGCACGGTGTAGATGCCGCCGACGAAGTACTTCTCGAAGATCGGCGCGCCCGGCGTGATGTAGCCCAAGGTGATGTTGCTCTTCAAGACAATACCCCAGAACACCGGCCAGTAGTAACGAGTCACCCACGACAACCTGGTGAACTCGTTTTCGCTGAAAGTGTATTTGCTGGCATGCTCGATCGAGCCCTGAAGCAAGTGGCCGTTCGTTGGAAACAGCCGGTTGTCGCGCGTATCCCAGGAGATCGTCAGGCGCAGGCTCGAAGTCCAGCCGTCCGAGAAGAGATTATAGTATCTCATTCCGCCGCTCTGGGAGACGTCCACGTTTTCCAGCGTATAGGTCAGGGACAAGCGCCAGTCGTCGATGAACTCGTAACCCAGGGTCAAATCTCCACCGGTCGCCTTGCGCACGAAAGTGTAGTAGTCGAGTTGGGTGTTGAAGACGCGAAAGCCGAAGTACCAGTTCGTATCCAGGAAGTATGGTTCGATGAAGCTCAGCGAGAAGAGCTGCCGCAGGCTGGAGAGCTGGGCCATCAACGCCAGTGTCTGGCCGCGGCCGAACAGGTTCTGCTGTGAGATCTGCGCCGTGGCTATGAAGTTCTCTACCGAGGAGAACCCGGCGCCGATCTGGAAGGTGCCGGTGGGACGCTCCTTTACCTTGACCTTGATGACGATCCGATCCGGCCGGCTGCCTTTCGATTCGGAGATCTCCACCTTCTCAAAGAACCCCAGGCTGTTCACCCGCCGCTGGGAAGTCGAAAGTCCAGTTCCCGAATAGTACTCGCCCTCGTAAACCCTCAACTGGCGCCTGATGACCTTATCGCGCGTCTTGAGATTGCCCTCGATTTCGATCTTCTCGATGAATACCTTCGAGCCCTTCTGAATATTGAACTTGATGTCGGCGATCCTGGCCTCGCTGTCGACGTTGGTGCTGGGCACGACCTCCACGTAGGCGTAGCCGCGATCTTTGTAGACGTCCTGGATGCGGAACATGCTCATACCGAGATTGGTGCGGTTGAAGATCTCACCCGGGCTGACAAGTAATAGCTCCTTCAAGACATCGGTCTTCAGTTGCGTAAGAAGCTCTGTTCGAACACGCTCGCGTAACGGCCCGCTCTTGGGCCGCGGCGGCTGGTTTTCCTCCCAGATCCCTTTTTCGATGCGCCCGGAGACCTCTTTTTCGAGATCGGTCAGTACAGAGATCTTCATGGCGGCAACTTCCTTGTCGCTCATGCGCTTGCGCAACTCCAGCGTCAATTCCTTTGAAAGCGGCAACCCGACGCCTCCATCATCAATCGCGCTTTCGATCCGATCGAGTAATTGACGATCGTCGCATAACAGGTCGCCTGCGAAATCCATGTTGCCGAAACGGTACTGTTCACCTTCCTCAATGGAGATGGTCAGGTAGAGGCTCTTGCGGTCGCGGCTGATCTCAACCACCGGTTCGGATACCTTGACGTTGATGTATCCATGGTCGTAGTAGTACTGGTTGATGCGCATCAGGTCGCGCTTGAGTCCCTCCTGCTTGAAGGTTCCAGAGCCGGTCAGGAAAGAGAAGAAACCACCCTCGCGCGTCTCCATTATACCCTTGAGTTCGTCTCCTCCGATGTTCTTGTTGCCGCTGAAAGTGATTCGCCGGATCTCGACCTTGGCCCGTTCGTTGATCACAAAAGTGAGCGAAACCTTGTTTTGGGGAAGCTTTTTGATCTCAAAGCCGACATCGGCCATGAAAAAGCCCTTTTCGACGTACAGCTCCTTGATCTTCTCCACGTTCTTCTTGATCTTGGCGACGTTGAGAACCGACAAGGGCTGGATGTCGACGACTTCCTTGATCTTGTCCAGGTCGACCTCGTCGTTGCCGCGGTAATCGATCTTGGCGATTGAAGGTTTTTCACGGACGACGAAAATGAGGACATCGCCCCCCTGCTTCTGTTCGACCTCGGCGCGCACGTCGTCAAAATATCCCAGATCGAAGATCGACTTGATGTCACGGCCCACCGTGGCCGGGTCCAACTGTGTACCCGGCTTCGAGGACACAACCAGGCGCACGGCATCCGACTCGACCCGTTTATTTCCCTTTACCTCGATAGCCTGCAACTCTCCCGCCCAAGCCGGCCGCAGCCAAGCCAGGCAAGCCAGCACGGCGACGATTCTCAGAAAACCGCCCCGGTATACCCTCATCGCAGTTCCTTCCCTTCGCCCGCCCCGGCATCATGCCAGACTTGCGCCCATCTTGAAACTTGACGAACACCAAAAAACAACAATTTCGTGGCGCCCGTCTTCAAGACTCGACGCCCTTTGACGGGTGCTCGATTACCCGGCCTTCCAGCAAGCGTAAACTCCTGTTCAACATGGCTGCCAACTTGGGGTTGTGGGTCACGATCACCGTCGTCATGCCGAGCCGGCGATTGAGATCGAACAGCAGTTTGTGAATACCTTCTCCGGTCTGTTCGTCCAGATTACCGGTTGGCTCGTCGGCCAACAGCAGTCGCGGTTTCAAGACCAATGCCCGGGCCAGCGCCACCCGCTGCTGTTCTCCGCCCGACAGCTCGACCGGCCGGTGATCCAGGCGATTACCCAGGCCGACCTGCTCGAGGATCTCATGGGCCATGGAAGCCGCTTGCCGGCGCCTGGTTCTTTGCACCAGCGCCGGCATCATGGTGTTTTCGAGCGCAGTGAACTCGGGCAGAAGGTGGTGAAACTGGAAAACGAAACCTATGGTCTTGTTCCTGAAAGACGCCAGCGCGTCTGGTGAAAGCCTGCTCATATCGCGGCCGTCGATCAACAGCTTGCCCGCATCGGGATTATCGAGCGTTCCAAGGATGTGCAGCAATGTGCTCTTGCCGGCGCCGGAGGGCCCCAGCACGGCAACCATCTCCTCCGAACGCACCGAGAATTGGACGTTTTTCAACACCTCGATGGTCTTTCCGCCCAGCCGGTAACTCTTCGCCAGGCCATCTACTTCAATAAAGGCTTTCAAGCAATATCCCCTCAATCGTAGCGCAATCCCTCGGCCGGGCTCAGCCGAGAGGCCCGGCGCGAAGGATAGATCGTCGCAATGAAGCTTATATGCAAGGCAATGCCGGCAATCAAGATGAACTCGATCAGGTCCATGTTGACCGGCAGGCTCTCGATATAGTAAACCTCCGGATCGAGTTGCAGACCGAAACGCCTGAGCAAGATGCAGACCCCCCAACCGAGCAGTAATCCCAGGCCGGTTCCAACCATTCCGATCGTGATACCTTCGAACATGAAAATCTTCATCACCCCGTCGCCGGTGGAGCCCATCGACTTGAGGATCGCAATCTCCTTGACCTTTTCCCAGACGAGCATGATCAAAGTGGAGATGATACCGAAGGCCGAGACCAGAGTTACAATGACGACCAGGATGAACATACCGACCTTCTCCATCTTCAAGGCGGTGAAGAGATTCTTGTTCATCTGGTACCAGGTCCGGGTGAAATATGGATAACCATCCAGGGCCGACATGATTTCCTTGCAGATTTCTGACGCCCGATCGATGTTGTTGAATCTCAGGGCCACGCCGGTCACAGCATCACCCATGCCGAAAAACTTCTGGGCCTCCTTCAGGGAAATATAGACCGACTTGGCGTCGTACTCGTACATCCCGGTGACGAAAACGCCGGCCACACGGAACGTGCGCGCCCGGGGCACCGGACCACTCGGCCCCAGTTCCTCGCTCAGGGGCGAGACTATGTTTACCCGATCACCGAGACGCACCTTGAGAATCTTCAGAAGCTCCTTGCCGATGAAAATTGCCGGGGTCTTGTCGGCCCGGTGTTCGAGAACCAGCGGCGCCGGTGCCGGCACTTCACCCGCAGTTCCTGCGGCGGGAACACTGTCTATAATATCTTCTTTCTCTTCGGGCTTCGCTTGTGCTTGCTTGTCTTGCTCCCTGGGCGGCGTCTGTTTCTCGGCGCCGGCATCGGCCAGAGCCTCGTCGGAGCCGGATGTGGTGCCATCAACCAATCCGGCGTCAACCCGCAGAGTTTCCGAGGCTCTCTTTTCACGCTCTCGCTTGCGGGCCTGGCGCTGTTTTTCGAGATAGGCGTCGATCTCCTCGGGGTGAACAAGCAGGCGCAGATCGCCTTCCTCGATACTGCTATCCAGGTCGGTCACCTTTCCCGCGCTTTTCGGATCGATGCCCTTGATGAAGACGCCCGACATGTTAAACTCGGACGATACCATCACCTCGTTATAGACGAAGGGAGTGGCGGCCAGCACACCGGGCACGTGCTTGGCCTTCTCTACCACCAGCGGCCATTCGCTGAAATCCAGTCCGCGCTTCTGCACAATGGCGTGGGCGTTGGTTCCGACAATTTTGTCCTTGAGATCCATCTCGAAACCGCTCATCACGCTCAGCACCACCACCATGGCCGCGACGCCCAACGCCACGCCCGCCACGGAAATGGCGGTGATCATCTTGAAGCGCAGGTAACGCATTCCGACGAAAAAGGGATAGTACAGGCCGCCGCCACGCGCCAAGAAAAGCACGAAGGCCGAAAGATAAAGCATGGCAAAATGCGATTCGAACTTGAGCAGCACCTCGATGAAATTATCGAGACCCAACTGGAAATCGTCCCTGACAAGCAGGCGCACGACTATCACCAGGCTGCACAGAAATCCTTCTAACGATGGATAGTAGCCCACCAGCAGGCCGAGCAGACCACCTATCACCATGCCTTCCAGCGCCAGAAACAGATATGGCATGGTGTCGGTGGACATGTTGACACCCTTCCAGCCGACCCGCAGCAAGTACTCCCCGCCAAGCATCAGGCCCAGCGTCAGCAGCACACCGGCAACCGTGACGAATCCGAATGATTTCCAGCTACGGCGCTTCTCCAAGTGCTCCTCCGGGCACGGCGGACCTGAAAACCATCAGGCCCTCCAGCGTCTACTGCCGGGGCCTCAGCAGGGGAAACAGGATTACGTCTCTGATGGAAGGCGCATCCGTTAAAAGCATTACCAGGCGATCGATGCCGATTCCTTCGCCGCCCGCCGGAGGCATGCCGTACTCCAGGGCCTGGACATAGTCCTCATCGTAGGGCATGGCCTCTTCATCGCCCCTGGCCTTGGCATCCATCTGGGCGGTAAAACGCTGGCGTTGATCGTCGGGATCATTCAGCTCGGAAAAGGCGTTTGCCATCTCGCGACCGGCTACATACAGCTCGAAACGATCCACCAGTTCTGGTTGCCCGTCCTTCTTGCGTGAAAGGGGCGAGACGGCCAGCGGGAAATCATATACGAAAGTCGGTTGAATCAGGCTTTCTTCCACCTTCTCTTCGAACAAGGTCATCAGCAACTGTCCTGGCAACGTGCCGGGCTCTACGTTGATTCCAAGCTCGTCTGCCGTATGCGCTATGAAATCCGGCTGGTCGAGTCGCGCCTGGTCGACACCCAGGGCCTTTGCCAGGCCGCCTTTGACCGTCATGCGCGCAAACGGCTTCTCCAGGCTGATCTCCTGGCCCTGGTAGTCTATTTTCCTGGTATCTAAGAGATCCTCCGCCAACGAGCCAAGCAGTTCCTCTGTCAGTTCCATGAGATCTTCGTATGTGGCATATGCCTGGTAGAATTCGAGCATGGAGAACTCGGGATTGTGCTGGGTTGAGATGCCCTCGTTGCGGAAGCAGCGATTCAACTCGTAGACCCGCTCGAGCCCTCCGACCAGCAGGCGCTTGAGGTACAACTCGGGGGCCACCCGCATGTAGAGATCCATGTCTAAAGCGTTGTGATGGGTAATGAACGGCCTGGCCGTCGCGCCGCCGGCCAGGGGGTGCATCATGGGCGTCTCGACCTCCAGAAATCCGCGACCGTCGAAAAAACTCCTCAGAAACCCGAGGATTTTAGCGCGCATGACGAACAGATCGACCACCTCGCGGTTGACGGTCAGGTCGAGATAGCGGCGTCGGTAGCGGGTCTCGATATCGCGCAGCCCGTGCCACTTCTCCGGTAAAGGTCTGACACTTTTCGAGAGCAGACGCAGCTGATTAGCCCCGATAGTCAACTCACCCGTTCGGGTGCGCATGGGCTTGCCGCGCACACCCACGATGTCTCCCACCTCTATGAACTTCTTGAATATCTCGTAGGCCTCGTCACCCAGCGCGTTCTTCTGGGCATAGACCTGGATAACCCCGGATCGATCGGCAATCTTCAGAAAAGCGGCCTTGCCGAACGAGCGCAAGGCCATCACTCTCCCGGCCAGCGAAAAAATCGTATCGAGCTGTTCCAGAGCAAGTATATCGAGATCGCCGCAACTCTCGATGACATCCGCCGCTTTGGAGTCGGGACTGAAATCATTTGGATAGGGGTCAATGCCCCGGGATCGCAGCTCATCGAGCTTGCGGCGTCGCTGGGCTACTTGATCTTCCATTGTTCTCCCGGATAACCTATTGTTTCCCAAGCGTTTTTGCAGACACAAAATCGCCGTAAGATAGCTCATCCAAAACAGCCGGTCAAGGAAAAACCCGCCAACTCGGCCAGCTAGCGCTCAAGGGGATTGGCTGCATACCCATCCACAACACCCCGGCAAGCCAAATGATTCCGCCCAGGGAGCGAAGTTAATCCTGTAACAGGTAGGCCTCGATGAAATCGTCGAGATCGCCGTCGAGCACCCGGTCGACGTTTCCGGTCTCGTGCTTGGTGCGATGATCCTTGACCATCCGGTAGGGTTGCAGCACATATGAGCGAATCTGTGAACCCCAGGCGATTTCTTTCTTCTGGGCATACATGGCGTCCTCTTGCTCGCGGCGTTTCTCCATCTCGAGGTCATAGAGCCGGCTTTTGAGCAACTTCATGGCCATGGCCCGATTGCGATGCTGACTGCGTTCGTTCTGACAAGCCACCACGATGCCGCTTGGCTTGTGTGTCAAACGCACTGCCGAGTCGGTCTTGTTGACGTGTTGCCCCCCGGCTCCCGAGGCCCGGTAGGTGTCGACCCTGAGATCCTCGTCGCGGACCTCGATCTCGATGTCATCGTCCAGCTGGGGATAGACGAAGACGCTGGCAAAAGAAGTATGCCTGCGTTTCCCGGCGTCGAAGGGCGAAATACGCACCAGGCGGTGGATGCCCACCTCGGCCCTCAGGTAGCCGAAGGCGGCCTTGCCCTCGACCGAGAAAGTGGCCGACTTTATGCCTGCCTCGTCACCGGCCAGGTATTCGGTGATTGACGTTTTCCAGTCGCGCGACTCGCTGTAGCGCAGGTACATGCGCAACAACATGTTTGCCCAGTCGCAGGACTCCGTCCCACCCGCACCGGAGTTGATGCTAACGAAAGCGTCGCGCTGGTCATTGGGCCCCGAGAGCATGCGAGTAAGCTCCATGGCCCGCACTTTCTTCTCGAGCACAGCAAGCTCGCCCTCTAGTTCACGGCCCATCTCGGCATCTTCCTCGGCCGCCGCCAGTTCGCAGAGTTCGAGCCCCTCGGCGACCTTCTTCTCGGCGCCAAGCAGACTCTCGATGGTCTCCAGAAGATCCGACCGCTCCTTCTGGATCTCGCCGGCCCGCCTGGGATTGTCCCAGAAAGAAGCCTTCTCCATCTCCTTGTCCATCTCGGCGACGCGAGCCTGCTTGCCGGCTACGTCAAAGAGGCCCCCTGAGCGCAACCAGCCTCTCTTGCAGACTTTTCAGGCGCTCCATGATCTCTCTGAACATGATGCCTCCAGGATTCTTGTAGACTGGATGGCGAAATAACACTTAGGACCGTGCCCGTCGAGAAAAAACGACCGGCGTTCAAGAACCCCACAACAGGGTTCAATCACATGGAGAAGGGTATTCCCAGATCCTTGCATATCTTTCTGGCCAAGTTGTCGTTGATCTCGTTATGCCGGGGTACGGACGAGCGAAGCTTGCGAACCGGATTGGACCACCAGGAATGGCTGCTACCTTCGCGCAGAAAGACACAGCCTTGCTCGCGCAGGTGTTTGAGCAGCTTCTTGCGCCTCATACGGTGATTACTTCTTCGGTGTAGTCGGGTGCGGCCGCCTCGATCGCATCCTGGCGGTTGAGTTCCAGCGCCTCGGCCAGTGTGCCGCGAAGACTTTCGAGGAGAGCCTCTCGAGTATGCTCCTGGCAGTTGACACCCGGTACTTCGGCGATCCACCCGATCCACCAGTCGCCCGTCTGCTTGGTCATCGCCGTATATTTATTTGCCATGATAATTCACCTCCACACCAGTAGACTACTACCTGCCGCCCTTTCCGTCCATGATTCGATAGTTCTGGGTCCGTTACCTCCAAGTCACCGATACAAACGGCTGCTGCCATTGCAGACAACAGCCACATGATGATGATATATTGGCCTTGTGAAGAGCCTGGAAGATATTATGTTGACGATTGTGGTGATCACCCTCTTGGTCGCTGCGCTTGTCGTGGGCTGGCACACTCTCCGAGCGGCCGCCGGTCATGGCCATCTCAAGCGGTCTTGTAACGATATGCCAGTTCAGAAAGTTTGGCCTTGAGCACAGCTGCCAGTCCTTCCAGACGATGGGGTGGGAGCAAGGGGCCCAGTTGCACGAGGAAATCCTTTTCATCCAGGCCGTGAACTTCATTCAGAAAAACCTCCCAGAATTCGGCCTGGCTCATGTGTTTGAGGTTCTTGAACTTGGGCAAACGAGAGGAGATTTTCGCCAATCTGCTGTTTAGCGCATCCTGGTCAGGCAGCACATCCACATGGGCATACCAGTAGTAGATATCGTAGAGGTCACGGGCAAGGCGGCGTTCATTCCATGCTGCCAGCTTGTTCGCCATGGCAACTTCCTTGCTCATGACGCGAATTACCCGTGGCAAGACCCCGGCCTTGCGGGCCAAGAGTTCCGTGGTCAGCGGTTCAGTGGGTACATCGGTCGATACATCGAACTCGATTTGCACGCTGGTCTCGCCCCGGGTAACCAGAAATCTTCCGCTGCTGGAGTGGAGGCTTGCTTGCACCCTTGCGTCCGGCAACTGCACGAGTACTTCTTCAATGCGCGCGGCGATGTCTTTCTTGGACGTGAAAGGCACGAAGACATAGTCCAGATCGTTTGTCGCTCGCTCGCTACTCATAAGCATCAACTGCATTCCACCCTTGAGAACGGCATGCTCGCGAAAGACTTCTGAAAAACGGTGCATAACCCAGATCATGAATTCATGGACGCTCATATTCGCGCTTTGGCTGGAAGTCATTTGACAATCCTCATCGCGAATCTTACGAACTTTGGGTTTGAATAACGAGCAAGGTAGTCCGCCAACTTTTTCCCATCCAGTAAATCCATGTTCACATCCGAGTATATGTCAAAATGAAATCTCGCTCCATGTTGGTAAAAATACAGGGTGTCCAGGAAGGCCTTTTCAGGGCTTGCTTTTTGAACCCCCAGTATTCTCGAATACCCAAAGAAGACCTGCTTTATGCAGCCGAACTGGCGAATACTCAGTGTCCCGTCGGTGTAAACCCGCGTCTTGCCGATTTTCACGGCATCCACCCGGTAGTCCGGCCTGCTGCCTATGACAAGCGCATCCGCAAGAACATTGCCAAAGCTGATGTATGAATCCGGGGCAAGTTTCTGACACAAGATTTCGCGTTGATAGTTCTTGGATATGTATATTCCACGGGAGAATCGAGATAGAATTCCGAGTTCCACCAGGCGATCTATTCGCCGGTATAAAGCGGTTCGATGGACTTCGGCGAACATGTTTGCCAGATCGGAAATGATAAACACGCCGCCCAGCTTTTCATCAAAGTCAGACACCAACCGGCTGTCATTAAAGTCATTTTTCATATTGACAGTAAATATACAATATTGTGTAATTTCTGTCTAGACAGCTTGAGATGGTGGGATCTTTACAGTTGAGTCAAGTATACTCGAAGCCGTTCTCGTCTCTATTGGCACGTCTTGCGGCGAAGCATAGCGTATCCGTGCCCACGGGTATGCCGCGCATTCCGCGTTTTTCAGCGGCCCCCGTAGTGTGGGGGTTGCGGCGCTAGTTGTTTTTCCTCGGAACATAGCCGTGACGCGACCAAATCATGCTTCGCTGCGCGAGAACAGGCGAACACCGACGGCGAAGAAGAGCGCCCCGACTCCTATCAGGATGCCGCAGGCGGGCAACATCTCTGCGTAGCTGAACTGGCGCCAGACGGCTCCCTCGATGGCCAGCACACCCCACTTGACCGGGCTCAGGTTGCTGACGGCCTGCATCCAACCCGGCATGAAAGCCAGCGGCATCATGCAGCCGCCGAACATGGCCATAACGAGCAAGACGGCCCAGCCGGCGCCCGAGACGGCCCTTTCGGTCTTTCCGAGCACTGAAATCAACATCATGATTCCCACAAAGCAGAGCGAAACGCTTACAAGCGCCATGGCCGCCAAAAGCGGATCGTCGACATGTACCTTGAAGAAGATCTTGCCGAGCACCAGAAGCAATACGGAAGTCGCCAGGCAGGCGATGAAGCAGGCCACACCCTTGCCGGCCATGATCTGTGGACGGCCCAGTGGAGAAAGCCTGATGCGCCTGAGCGTTCCGGAATTGCGTTCGCTGACGATCGAGATGCCGAAGGCTGTTGCGCAACCAATCAGGCCCCACAAGATCCCGGAGGGAAAGGTGATATCGAAGGAACTGTGCGGGCGGGCGGCGTCGCTGATGACCGAGACGGTTTTGATCTGCATGTTTCCCAGGGGCTCACCGGAGCTGTAGACATCGCTGTCTACGGAATCGAGAAATTTGTCAAGGCTGCCCATGAAAGTCTTGAGCACCATACGCTGTTCGGCGGAGACGTCATCCGATTTATCGATGTCCATAAGCCCCCGGCCTACCAGCTTTCTAAGACTCTGGGGTTTGGCGAAGATGTCCTGCAGCGACTCGAACCACTTCTGCACCAGTATTCCCTGTAAATAAGCCTGCACGGCGGATTTTGACGGATCGACGCCCACCTGCAGCGGCAGTCCCCGGTTGCCGCCGAAATTCAACTCGCCGAAGCCCTTCTCCAGAAGCACGTAGGCCGAAAGATCCCCCTGGCGCACTTTTTGGCGGGCCTGGTCGAGCGTCAGGCGAGTAACCTGCAAAGCCTTGGTTTTCTCCAGGCTCTCCAAATAGGCACCCGAGCGCGCCGACTGATCCTGATCGATTACGCCGATCTTTATGTCCTGAGCGCCGCCGCCGCCCGAGTATAGCGAGCCGAAGAGCAAGGCCATGATCAGCGGGAAGGCGAACACCCAGAACATTCCGAAGCGATCGCGCCAGAGCAGCCGCAGATCCTTGAAGGCCAGCGTCAAGATGCCGTTCATTGGTCTCGAAGCCTCCTGCCGGTCAAGTTGAGAAACACCGACTCCAGATCGGCCTGGTCGACCATCAGCTTCAGGATCTTGATCTCGCTGGAGGCGATCTCGGCAACCACTTGCAAGGGTTGCCTGGTCTCGACACGCAGCAGCGAACCTGTAAGTTCTCCCGGCAAGGCCGAAGGATCTGCGGGCGGCTCGGCCAGCGTCGCCTCCACAATCGATGCGCCTCCATGGTTGGCAACCAGATTGTCAACGGTATCCAGAGCCAGAATCTTTCCCTGATCGATGATGGCGACACGGTCGCACAGCCTTTGGGCCTCTTCCATGTAGTGGGTGGTGTAGACGATCGTGCGGCCCTCGCGCTTGAGCGCCTCGATGCTCTCGAAGATGTGATTTCGTGATTGGGGGTCGACGCCGACCGTCGGCTCGTCCAGCAGCAGAATCGGCGGATCGTGAACCAAAGCGCAGGCCATGTTCAGTCTTCGCTGCATGCCGCCCGAGAAGACCTTGACCCTTTCGGCTTTGCGATCTTCGAGCCGGGCAAAGGCCAGCGCCCAGCCGACGCGTTCTTGTAGCTTTTTGCCTGAAATCCCGTACAGGCGGCCGAAAAAAACAAGATTCTCCTCGGCCGTCATCTCTTCATACAACGATAGCGATTGAGGAGCGACGCCTATCTCGCGCCTGAGTCGCGCGGGAGCGGCGCCGCGCAAACCCTCGATCTCGACCGAGCCGGAGTCCGCTTCAAGCAGCCCGGTCATCATGCTCAAGGTCGTCGTCTTGCCCGCCCCGTTGGGTCCCAGCAACCCGAAGCTCTCACCGCGCTCGATCTCGAGCGAGACACCGCAAACTGCCTCGATCTCTCCGAACTTCTTCACAAGATCCGATATTCTTATGCAAACGGTCATGAGCGACCCATATCACTCTGAGCAAAAGGGTCAATGACGGAATTGAAATTCTTTGACAAGTGCAACTTGTAGAGCTTCAATTCAGCAGATTGTTCTCAACTGCTCAGAGGAGGTATGCGAAATGCTCAAAAAGACCGTTTGTCGAACACTGGTGGCATTGCTGACTACATCCATGCTGACCTCCGGCTGCTTCTTTTTCGACGCGGCCGTCGACCAGGCCGTCGACGATTCGGCCAACGCCATGGCCGCAAATGCCGCCGCCGGCATTTCGGCTCCCATGTACAAAAGCTACGCCATGGGCCTGATGGCCGCTTACTTCTGGGCCGGCGGATTCTGGCTGACTCGCCATCCATACCAGCCGGGCGAGTGGACCCGCTGGAAGCACGAGGTCCAGGAAGCCGGCGACTCGGATGGCCCCGAGCAGCCGCTGACAGTCGAGAAAGCCCTCCTCAAACGCAACGATGACGGCAGCGAATGGTGGCGGCTGAAGGCCATGGGCGGGGACGCGGACAGCAACTCGGTCTTCGAGGTTCTCTTTTCGGCCGATCGCACCCGAATAGTCCGGATGCTCGCCAGGATGGGAAAGTCCGAGGTCAGCGAGATCAAGTTCGATCCCGGCGAGGGCGGTTTCCCGGCGCCGCGGGCCTTTGAAGATCAGTGGATCGGCGATCACCAGGTCGGCACGGTCACGGTCGATTCCGGAAAACTGAGCATATCGGCCGACCACGTACGCTTCGAAGCCAACAACAATTCCGGCAACCTGGATTTCTTCTTCTCCGATGATGTCCCGGGCGGACTGGTCAAATACGAGTTCAAGAACGGCCACGGCGACAACTACACGGTGTCCTTGACCGCACACGGCAACGGGGCGACCACCGAACTGGGCGCATACTAGACCGCTTGAGATGGCGTAATCTTTACTGTTGAGTCAAGTAATCTCGAAGTCATAGTCTCATCTCATGGCACGTCTTGCGGCGAAGCGTAGCGTAGCCGTGCCCTCGGGTGTGCCGCGCATTCCGCGTTTTTCAGCGGCCCCCGTAGTGTGGGGGTTGCGGCGCTAAGATTTTTTTCTGACGAACGACCAACCCAACAAACCGAGCGCCGCTACCGAGCACAACCAGGCGAACAAATCGCCGATGGTCGTGTAGATCGTCTTGCCATCCAGCAAGGTCACGGTTCCGGTTAGCATCCGGGGCGGCTCCAGGTCCCGGTAAGCTATCCGATCGCCGTCACGCTGCGACAGGCCCAGCGGCAGGCGGCCTACTATCCTTCCGCAGGGATCGATTATCGCCGAGACGCCGGTGTTGGCGGCCCGAACCAGGTAGCGACCTGTCTCTATGGCCCGCATGCGGCTCTGAGCCAGGTGCTGATGCGGGGCCGAACTTCTGCCGTACCAGGAATCATTGGTGATGTTGACAAGCATTTGGGCGCCGCTTTCGACTTCTTCTCTGGCTATCTCGGGAAAGATCGCCTCGTAACAGATCATTATTCCCAGCTTACCCGCCTTTGAGTCGAGCGGCGCGTGGTTCGGCCCCGGTGAAAAGAAGACAATGCCGGGAGGCACGAACCATTGATAAGGCAAGATAGAAGCCAGCGGGACGTATTCGCCGAAGGGCACCAGGTGGCGTTTGTCGTAACGAGCCTGGATGCGTAGATCGGAATCCACTAAAAAAGCGCTGATGGTAAGCCGCGGGCTCCCGTCATGGTGGCTTCTGGTAGTGCCCCCGATGATCATCTCGGGCGGCAAAAGCTGCCCGGCCATCGATCGCGGCGCCAGATTTGCCATGGATTCCGAAAGCGGAGACAGCGGCGCGGGCAGGCTCCCCTCGGGCCAGACGGCAAGCAGCGCACCAGCTTCTCGAGCCAATGCGCTCTGCCTCAGCATGCGTGCGAAAACAAGCCGCTGAGCGGATCCGCCCGCCAGGTGGGCCCGCTCGTCCAGGTTACCCTGGACTAGCGCCACTCGTATTCGCCGGACGCCAGCCGGCGCTTCGCCTTGCAGTCGAACGAAAGCGAATATCGACGCCAGCCCCAAAAGCAAGGCCCAGACGGCCAGCGTGCGCGCTGCCAGAGGCGCTCGGCGCCTTACCCAGGCCAATAGCGACTCGAGCGTGGTGTTGCTAAAAACCACAACGAAGGCCACCAGGTAAACTCCTCCCAGGCTGGCCAACTGCGAAAGCCACAAGCTGCGAGCCTGGGTGGTTCCAAGTGAGGCCCAAGGAAACCCGGTCAAGAGATAGTTGCGCAAGAACTCGACTGCCACCCAGACCAGAGGCAAACCGAGACGCGATGGAAAGCCCAGCTTGCTTCCGATCCTGACGGCCGCGAAGAAGGCGACCCCCCAGAACAGCGAAAGAAAAGCCGAAAGCAATCCGAGAATCGGCAGCGACGCAACCAGCGGCAGGTGCCCGAAAGTAGTCATGGCCACGTTCAGCCAAAACAGGCACACCATGAAGTAGGCAAGTCCGGCCAAGGTTCCGAGATAGAAAGCACGCCGCGGCGAGGCGTCGCGCAGGATCCACAACAAGGGAACCAGTCCAATCAGAGCCAATGATTCGGACCAGGGGCCCAGCAGCGGCTCGCCCATAGCCATAAAAGGCGGCACCAGCGGCAGTGAGAAAGCCATCAAGACGCCGCTGGCTACGGCCGTTGCCGCTCGAGACCAGGCTCCTTTTCTTCTTCCCCCGGAACCTGTTTCAGGCATTACTTTTTTTGCCCTCGATTAGTGAAACCAGGCGCTTCTGCTCCTTGCGCATGTCTGCAGCCGCCTTGCGTCCCGCGCCGACGTGTTCGTAGCCCAGTAAGTGGAGCGTGCCGTGAACGAGCAAGAGGGTTATTTCGGTAAGCGGCCGGCAATGCTCACGCCTCGCCTGGCGTATTGCCTGGGGCAGGCAGATGACAACGTCGCCAAGCAGGCGCTGCTTCGCGTTCCCTTGCTCTCCTTCCATCTGCGAAAAGGCCAGCACGTCGGTCGTCCTTTTGCGTCCTCGCCAGGAGGAGTTGAGCTCGGTCATCTCCTCGTCGCCGGTGAGCAGGATCGAAAGCTCTCGATCTTCGAGATTCAGAAGGCAAAGCAAGCGCTCGGCCCGCCTGCGGACGGCGCCGCTTGTTGGCGGCGGCAGGCCCGGCCGCCTTGTCAGGCGTACTGTCATGGCTACATCCCGAGTCGCTTGAGATCCTCGGATTTCTCCTCGCCTTCGCGTTGTTTTTCGGCGCCTTCTTTCTTGGCCGGGGCCGCCTTTTGCTCGCCGGTGCGAGTCTTGCGCTCGCCCGATTCACGTTCCTTGGTGGCCGATTCCGGGTAATCGGGGCGCCGGTGATAAATACCGGCCAATACGCGGTTGAAAGCCCTGGCAATCTCGTGAAGATCCTTGAGAGTCAGGTCACACTCGTCCAGTTGTCCATCGGCGAAGATACGGTTGATCATGTTCTGCACCAGCCCCTGCAGCCTGGCGGGGGAAGGATCGGAGATGCTCTTGGCAGCCGCCTCGACACTATCGGCCAGTAAAACCAGCGCCACCTCGCGGCTCTGGGGTTTGGGCCCCGGGTAGCGAAACTCCTCTTCCTTGACCGGGTTCTCGGGATCTTCCTGCTCCTTGGCTTTCTGGTAGAAGAACTTTATCAACGATGTGCCGTGATGTTGCAGAATGGCGTCGACGATCGACTGACCCAACTTGCTGGCTCGTGCAAGCTCGGCCCCGTCCTTGACGTGCGTTTTCAATACCGTCGCCGACAGGCTCGGTTTGAGCTTGTCGTGCGGGTTGTTGGTGTCACGCTGGTTCTCCGAAAAGTAGTTGGGGCTCTTAACCTTGCCTATGTCGTGGTAATAAGCCATCACCCGGGCAAGAAGCGGGTTGCAGTTTATCGCCTCCGCGGCCGCCTCGACCAGTGAACCGACAATTATACTGTGGTGGTAAGAACCAGGTGCCTGGACTATCAGATCTTTTAGCAGCGGATGGTTCAGGTTTGCCAGCTCGAGAAGCTTGATGTCCGTGGTGTAACCGAACAGAACCTCAACAACCGGAGCGCTCGACATGACGATCATCGCCACCAGGATTCCCCCGGCAAAGGCGAAGATCATATTGAAAATGGTCTCCAGTGTGAAAAATGTGCCGGCAAACAACGTCAAGGCAACCACCAGGCTAATGTTCGCCAGACCGGTGACCGCGCCCGCACGGAACAACGACGCTCGCTGTTTGGCCGAGGCAACGGCCCAGGCCGCCATGATCGAGCTTACCAGGCAGTAGATCGTGAAGCTGATACTGTTCTCCATCAGCAGGCCGGCTATGATCGAGGCCGCGGCCGCAAAGCCCAGAGCCATTTCGCTGTTGAGCACGAAGCGCACCAGCATGGCGCCGGCAGCAAAGGGAATGGCGTAGTAGAATGACTCCAGCGGAAAGAACTTGAATCGTTCCCAGACCGCCCCAAAAACCCAGAACCAGATTTTGGTAGTGATGATGAACATGAACAGCATCAGGCCGAGAAACAATAAATCCCTGGTCTCGGTCCTGAAGGCGCGAATGTTCTTGGCCGAGAAAAAAACTACAATCAGCAGTATCAAGATCACTATCAAGACCGTCCCCACGGCCATCTCGGGCGCGTTGGAGACCTCGGTCAGCTTCTGCATCTGCTGAAAAATGCGAATGTGTGTCTTCTTGATCAGATCGCCATCACGAATGATCTTGGCGCCCTTCTGGATGCGAATCTCCAGCGGCTGTACCGCCTCGCGCGCCTCACGTTTTCGCCGGTCCGTCTCGACACGGTTGTACGACAAGTTTGGAGCGATCAGTTTTCCCGCAAGCCGGACGATCACGTTCCGCAGGGCATGCGGCATATCCGGCAGTTCCAGGGCGGCCGTCTGTCTGACCCGCAGCAGCGCTTCTTCGAGATCGAGTATCTTGGTGAAATTCAATATCACCTGTTCTCGTACCTCTGTTGCCTCCTGCAGGAAACGCACCGTGATGCCCCGGGCTCTCTCGGCCGCCATCAATTCGCGGCTCTGGACAATCATGTGACGCATTGTGCGTTCAACCAGTGTGCTGATGGCCGATAGCGAATTGACCGAAAATTGGTCCTGGCAAAGCCTGGCAAAGTCGTCTTCAGCGACCACGACCTGGAGGATTTTGACGAAGTGATCCTTGCGGGCGTAAAGCTTGGCCTTCAGGCTCTCACGCAACGATACCAGTTCTGCTTCCCTGCGGGCCTCGATCTCGCGTGAGGAATGATCCCTTGATTTGCCTTTCCTGGGATTGCTCTTTTTCTGAGCGTCATTTGAAGTCGTGCCTTTCCCGGAATCGGCTCCCTTTTTGTCGGCCTCGCCCTGCTTACCGAGTAAGGCCTGGTGTTCCTTGACTACCGCGGCCATCTCTCCAAAGGCTTCTTTCAGTCGCAGCACGCGCTCGTTGCCCAGATCCATCTCAAAATCATAGACCGAGTGCACGGACTCTTCGGCTTCACTGCGTTTGCGCTCGGTAGACTCGATGTCCGGCACGGTAAAGCTTATCGGCGCGCGGATGTCGGCACTGGCCACTTTGCCGACATCTTCATCCCTGATTGGCAGACTGGGACTGGTGGCGGCCGGGTTGATGAAAACCGCGACCGTGACACCCAGAACCAGCAGCATCGCCGCCAATGCGCCTGGACGCAACCACTTGCGCAAGTTGACGGTCTTCTCCACCACGGCCTTGAGGTTGGCCCGGCCGCGCTCCTTGGAGTTCCTATTGTTTGCCATCTTCATGCTCCAGCGGGCCTTCGCCACGCTGCCGCCCGGCTCGCTCGTAGGCTATTATTACCTTCGACACCAGAGGATGCCTGACCACATCCTGCTCGCTGAACAGGCAAAACTCTATTCCATCAATGCCGGCAAGAATCTGTCGAGCTTCTATCAAACCGCAGGCCTTGTCGGCGGGCAGGTCAACCTGCGTGATATCCCCGGTTATGACCGCCTTCGAGTCGTACCCCAGCCTGGTCAAAAACATCTTCATCTGATCGGAAGTCGTGTTTTGCGCCTCGTCGAGGATGATGAAACTGTCATTCAGTGTGCGACCACGCATGAAGGCCAGCGGAGCAACCTCGATTACGCCCTTCTCCATCAAACGCGCCGAGCGGGCGGGATCCATCATGTCGTGCAAGGCATCATATAGCGGTCGAAGGTAGGGGTTGACCTTCTCGGCCAGATCCCCGGGCAAGAACCCGAGTTTCTCCCCGGCCTCCACGGCCGGCCTGGTAATGACGATGCGTTGCACTTCCTGCTTTTTCAAGGCCGCCACGGCCATTGCCATGGCCAGGTAGGTTTTGCCCGTACCGGCCGGACCAATGGCGAAAACGACGTCATGGCGTCGTAAAGCGTCGAGGTACTTTTTCTGGCTGACACCCATGGGAGTAATGACGCGCTTGCGGTTCGAGACGAAGATTGTATCCAGGAAAATATCGCGAAGCTTTACGTCGGACTCCCGCGAGACAATCTTGATCGCCTGTTCAATATCAGCCGCGAACAGGGGTCGCCCTTCCCGTGTCAGTGCGTACAATTGCTCGATCAGGCTAACCGCCAGTTGCACTCGATGCCCGTCTCCGCTTATGGTCAGCCCAGTAGCCTGATGCGAAACCTTAACCTCCAGAGCTTGCTCTATTATGTGCAGGTGGCTGTCGGCGGGGCCGAGAACGATCCGTGCCAGACCCTGATCGTCCATGCTGACTCGCTGTATGACACCACCCGGAGCGGATGGTCGGGACACGGATTTCATCTCGGTCACTCGAAAGGCCGAAGCAGCAGATAGCCGCGTTCGCCCCTGCGATAGGCTCTCTCGGAACGCCAGGGAAACTTCAGCGCCGATTCGGATACCAGTCCACTTGAAACCAACTCCTCCAGTTTTTCGGGGAAGTTTCCCCGCTCGAGTCTATAGACATCTAGGGCCGTCCGCAGGCGCTCCTGGTAGGATTTACCCACCAGAGTCTTGGCCGCCGGATTCTCGAAAAGCCGGCCCCCGGACGGTTCGAACAACGTCATCACGTCCACCGTTCGGTAAAGAATGAACAGTAACCCGACAATGAACAAATACATAGCGGCCTGAACGAAAAGGCGGCCGAAAGAGAAAGAGCGAACCCGTTTGCCCGGCTTCTCTCCGGCAGTGTCCTTGCGAACTGTATCGACCTTGATGTATCCGTCGCCCAACAGGTTGAGCAGCGCCTTACAGGTTTCAAACTCTCCCAAGCGCGACAAGTCGATTAACTTCTGAACATTGCGACCATCCTCGATCAGCTCGTATACTTTGGCTTCGTTTCTGCCGATGCTCTCTGCCTTGGCGCCGCCGCCGCCCTCGGAAAACATGCCATCCAGAGCATTGTCGATCTCGTCATCGACGCTGCCTGGCTCCGCCTGGCCGGGGAGCTGTTTGGCTTTTTTGAATGTCATTTCCAGCGAGGTGATCTTTTTCCGGACCATCGGCCATTCGTCGACCATCCGGAAGCCTTCCATTAGCGCGTTTTCCGAACGAATCGGATCGACCGTGTCCTTGTCGTAGACCACGTCTTCGGCCTCAAAGGCGTAAGTCCCGGCCTCCCAGTTGAACAACTTGTAGACCGTTTCGGTCGTTTGCAGCAGAGTGAACTGCTTCAGGTCTGCCTGGCCGATGAACCCTCGCTCGACCAGGATGTTTCCCAGTCGTTTCAGGGTACGCTTCTGGATCTCTAAAGCTTGTTCCAGCTGGGCTTCGGAGAGAACCTCGGCCCTGACCAACATTGCTCCCAGAAGATCCTTGCTCTTGCGCGTCGTCGATTCGGCCCGTACGACGTCACCATTCACGAAAGAGATACGCACCTCTTGATCCTTCGAATGCAAGTGCAATACACCGGTTTTGGACTGGTGACTGATCAGCTGGAAAATGTCGGCGATTCCAAAGTCTTTTAGAGTTCCCTTGAGCGCCATGGCTTTCCTCGCGGCCTCAACTTTCCGCCCGGAATACGTCCAGAACGGCCCAGGCATAGGTGCCGGCAAACAAGATCATCAGCGGAATGAACTTGATCCAATCGATTCCAGTTCCGAGTGAATGAGGATCGACCATCAGGCTGTCGCCGCCCAACAGTACCTGTACCAGCACGCAGCAAAAAACGGTTAGGAACAGAGCTCCGCGAAGAGGCCGCTCTTTCACCAGCTGGCCTACGCCCGGCAACACGAAGGTGATGAATCGTGCCAGGCTCTCCTTCCGCCGGCGGTAGTGACGTATCTGTATTTCCTTTGCGATACGCGATTTGGCATCCACCTGGTCCTTGTGACTGAATGCGTGAAAACACTGTCCGCAGGTGGTGTCATCAGGCAGCTCCGAGTTGCACCTGCGGCAAACGGGCCGACCGCAGCGCACACACGGCCCGGAAATATATATTTTTCTGCGCAACAGCAGCAACAAAACCATCAAGGCAATCGCACCCGCGCCGATGTACGGAAACGTGTCCGTGGTGCCGACGCCGCCCCAGTTGTCCCAGATGGTCTCCGCGGCCTGCCGCAACTCGTGCCCGTCTTTTTTGCCGACAACCTTCCGCAACCAGCCGACGGGGAGCTGAATATCAATAACGGCATCTCGGGCCCGGCCGGTCTTGGCCATCTTGATCCAGCGCCGTACCTTCTCCGCGTCCAGCCGGTTGGCATCCCGCCGGTGATCGCGCGCCTTGTCGAGATCGAGCCTTGCCGAATAGGCCCGGCTCAGATTGTAGTAAGGCTCGGCCAGATCGGGCCGTTTGTTTACGGCCCGGTCATAGTGTTTCAGCGCTCCGTCCAGATCGCCCGTCAAGAACAGGACATTTCCCAGATTGTTTTGCAGTACGGCTGATTCGGGATGCGCTTCGATCGCCCGCTCCAGGTAACCACGTGCCAGACTCATCTCCCCGGTGCGTTTGTAATATCCTCCGAGCGAAGCCAGGACGACTTCAGAGCTGGGATCCTCTTCAAGGTAGCTCTTCAGGCGAGTCAAACTTCTTTCCGGGGCCGCCCCCAGTTCGACGGCCGATACATCGCCGGCCAGGGTCTGGGGCAGGTTGATGCCGGCCACAATCCAATTGATGGCAAACGGGATCGCCGAAAGGAGCAAGACCACCATGAAGGTGACCAGCCTCTCGAGGCGTTGCTGGTAAAGCCAGGCAATTATTGCCCAAAGCAGCAGCACGGACACTATGCCGGTCCTGAAAATAACCGGAACCAGGATCACTAGAACGGCAAGAAAACCCGTCTGCAGTTGAGCTACGCCGGCCGGGAAAAGGTGATGAAAATCGTGGAAGAACAGGCGCAGATATCGCAAGAACTGTGTCAGGACAAAGATTCCCGCGGCCAGCACCATCCCGATCAGCAGGCCGGTAATTAGGTCGACTAAAAAGCGATTCAGCGAAAGGGGGTCTACGAAAGCCGCCCGGGATGCATCCATCAAGGCACCCATCAACCGGCCTACTCCCAGTGGATCTTGGGCAAACCACAAAGAAACCCTGCCCATGTAGACGGCCGGCATGTCGGGGGCCGTCGCCACCGCCGCCTCCACCAGTTTTCCCGCCAGATCGAGATCTTCGGCCTGGCGCGCTTTACGAGCCTCCCTGAGCAGCGCCTGGGCATGACCGTACATGTTGCGGATATCGAGTTCTTCCTTCAACTGCAGAAAGTGTTCGAGATCCTGGCCTGCCAATTCGAAGTCTCTTTGCGACAGGTGGATTCGTCGTTGCTCCCACAGCGCGGACAGGTCGGCCACGCTGCCCGAAGGCAGGCGAATCTTGCCCGACGGTTGCACATCTCCTTCCTCACTCGCCGCCTCCCCGGACGCGCTCTCCACAACCGCGCCTGCGTCGGGTTGAGTTCCCTTGGGCATGCCGGCGTCCGGCGCCGGCGCAGGAGTGCGCTTCTTGGACACAAGGACTTTCGTTCCGGCATCGGGCCGCACGCGATTCTCGCCCGTGGGCCTGCCTTCAGGCTGGTCCTTTTCGTTGTCCAGCGATTCTGCGTTCTTTATGCGTTCTTCGTCACCCCATTTGTCGCGCTGGGGCTCTTCGCCCTGCTCGCCTTCGTCCTGGCCCTCGGCAGCCTGCCCCTGTTCGACCCCCTCGTCCCCCGTGTCGACATCTTCTATCTCGTCCGCGGGGATCTCCTCGACGTCGCTTTCTCCCTTGTCGTCTGCTTTGCCCGTGCCCTTTTCCTTGTCGGCGGGCTCGCTCCACAGGTCCTTTTCGGTCTTGATTTCCGCTGGTTTCTTTTTCGGTTTCGGCTTGGCCTTATTTTTGGGGGGTTCGCTTTTTGCATCGTCGTCGACATCCACTCCGAAAGACTGGGCCACCATTCTCGCCGGAACCTGCGAGCGCAAGTGACTTTCAAGTCCCGGGCCGACGACCGGGCCTGATGCGCAGCTAATCAAAAGAAACGTAAAAAGATGCATCATTCACGAGAGCGTATCGCAGAAAAGGCCTGCTTGGCAAGTTGCCGGAAGGAAGAAACCCGCCCTCCCTGATATTGGGAGGACGGGTTATAACCGATGCCCAGGGCGGGACTCGAACCCGCAAGGGTCGCCCCATACGCCCCTCAAACGTACGTGTATACCGGTTCCACCACCTGGGCACGACCTGCGCTATAAAAAACCACGCGCCTTCTTAACACAGCGGCCTGCGAGGGGCAACAAAAAAGGCCGCCCCCGTGAGAGGACGGCCCCAAATAGTTAGTTCGTGTTGCTAGTACCTGTAACGTACGCCGAGCTGAGCAGACAGCCCGTCGCTGAGGCCGTAGTACTTGCCGTACTCGCGGGCGCTGCCCGCGGGATAGGCGCTGGTCTCGAGGTCTGTCTTGTAGCGCAGGTTCATGACATCGTTGATGTAGCCGATGATGTCGATCTGCTGGCCGGTCAGCTCCTTCAGATCCCAGACAATCTTGAGATCGATATTGAGAACGTCCGGCGTGCGGTTCCAGTACTCGTTGCCCGGGTGATCCGGATCGAATCCGGCCGGGGCCCGCAGCAGGTAGTACTGCCCGTAGTAGCTGTCCTTGAAGAACTTCGAGTAGGGAGCGCCCGTTGCCCACCAGACGCTTGCGCCCAACTCGATGCCCCAGGGCAGGTGATAGGAGCCGTCGACCTTGATCACGTGCCGACGGTCGAACGAGGTGAAGCTCCACATGTAGGGATCCTGGCGGGGGTTGTCCAGGTATGAAGACCAGTAACCCTCGGGAGCGCCCATCGAGCGCGAGTAGGTGTATGAGGCGTTCATCTGCCAGTTGTCGCTGAAAGCCTTGCGGGCCACGAGCTCGAAGCCCCAGTAGCGCCGCCAGGCCTCGCGCGGGTTCTGGGTCTGGTAAATGTAGTTCTCGCGCGAACTCTTGTAGCCGACGATGTCAGAGCCGTCCTGGTTCCAGATCTGGTTGATCTCGACGTCCTCGAACAGATATTTGAACTCGCGGTACAATCCGTTGATCCCCAACGAAAAGTCGGTAAACAGCTCGCGCTCGACCTGCACTGAGAACTCGTCCGAGTGCGGGGCGGTGTTGTTGTTCGAGCCGATCACGCCGGATTGCTCGTTGGGGTTATTGGACTCGGAGAAAAAGATGTCGTACTTCTGCGTAGCCGGGTTGTACTCCATGGTGCGCGTCCAGGCCTGCTTGTTGCCCAGGAATGAAGACACGTTGAACCAGCCGGGATCGACGTAGCGGTTGTAGCCGGCTCTTACCACGGTCTTGCCGTCGCCGGTGGCGTCCCAGACCAGGTTGATACGCGGGCTGGCCGTGGCATATTCCACCGTGGTGCCTTCCTTGCCGCCCATGCGCACGTAGTCGAAGCGTACGCCCGGCTTGAAGGTCAAGGTCTTGAAGATCTTCCAGGAGTCCTGCAGGAAGACGCCAAGTGTGTAGCCTGTGTCCTCGGTTAAAAATCCTTTTCTGCCGGTGACCGGGTCGGGGACGATCTCGGTAAAACGGTAGGGTCGCCCGCTCCTGTCAGTGTAGGTACCGCCTCCGTTATACTTGAAATCCCAGTCGGACCATGTGCGGGCAAAGTTCCAGCCGGCCTTCAGCTCGTGGTCGCCCAGCAAGTTGTCCAGGTAGTATGTCCAGGCCGAGTCGACCTGTAGCCGCCAGCGGTGATCGATCGAGTTACGCGTGTAGTTGCCGGTGCTCAGTCCGGTATCGGCGTCGGCGTGGGCCCGGCAGTCGGGACTGTCCACGTCGGTGCAACCCGACATCGGTGACTGTTTCATGCCCGAGCGCATCAGGCCGATCTGGGTGCGCTGGAACAGGTTTTTCGACCACAGGGCCTCCCATGCCAGGGAGTAGAAGCCGCCGAACTGGTAGCGTTTCTCCTCGGCCTCGGGAGCAATGGTGGAGCCTTGCAAGGCGTTATCGATCCAGGCCGGGTCGCCCTGGACCATGAAGGTCAGCTTGTGCTTGTCGGTCATCTGATAGGTCAGCTTGCCAAGGTAGAAGAGGCTCAACCACCTGCGGCCCGGGTGCTGGTAAAGATCGGGGTCGGTCGGATCGAAGAAGTTCTCGGTCGGTGAGATGAACCTCTTTGAGTAGTCGAACTGCAACGAGGCGAAGTACCACAGTTTGTCCTTGATGATCGGGCCGCCGACGTTTACGTTGAAGTTGTAGGCGTTCTCCTCGCCCACGGTGTCCTTCTCGAAGCCTTCTCGCAGGCGCAGCCAGTCGGGTGTCATGTAGAACGAGGTGTCGAGATGGAATTCGTTGCCGCCGCTCTTGGTCACCAGGTTAATGATACCGCCGGTGGCCTGGCCGTACTCGGCGTCCAGCCCGCCTGTCAGCACCTGGACTTCCTTGATGGCGTCATAGTTGAAGTTGGCGGCGAAGGTGTTGGTCGAGGGGTCGGTGGTGTTGATGCCGTCGACCAGGTACTGGTTGCCGTACAGCGAACCGCCGTGGACGTTGGGGTTGGAGCCGCCGACCACGCCGGGGGCCAACTGGGCGACGCTCTGGTACTGGCGCGCCACCGGGACTTCCTCGAGGAACTCGTCGTCGTAGTTCTGGCCCAGGTTGGTCTTTTCCTTGTCGACCACCGGCCGCTTGGCGGTGACCACCACCGTTTCCTCGGCGGTGGGCACCTCGAGCAGGATGTCGAGCGAGGCCGTGCCGCCGATGTTGATGATCACGTTCTCCTGCTTGAAGGGCAAGAATCCCGACTGCTCGATCTCGATGGTGTACTTGCCGGGGGGCAAACCGAAGAACAAAAAGCTGCCATCCTCGGATGTCTGGAACTTTCTCTTGCCCATCAGAACCTTACTGCTGACAGTGACGGTCACGCCCGACAAGGGCACGCCGTCGGGGTCATAGACTGTACCTTTCAGCTTGCCGGTCTGCTCGCCGGCGATGGCCGGCATGGCCAGGGCAACTGAAAGCAAAACAACCAAAACCGACGCCAGGGTCGTGATTCGATTTCGTTTCACCTTGGGCCTCCTTTCCTTATCTCAGGCTCTAGTCAGCCGTGAAGCTGATGTAGGCCTGATAATCTCCGGGTTCGCCGGCGTAACCGTTGACGAAAAGCAGGTAAGGCACCCCGGTCGAAACCGCGATGTCTTGCACCACTTCCGGCCTGGCCGTCGTGGCCCCCGCGCCGCCGTCTATGTACTGGCCCGTCGAGCCGTCGTAGAGAACGATGTCGTAGTCGGAACCGGGTGTCTGATCGTCCCAGGTGAGCTGGTAGCTGACCTTGCCGGGAGCGTCTACGAAGAACAGGTACAGGTCGTCGTCGCCCTGAATCAGAGCGCTGTTTCCGAGAATGGTGACGCCGTAGCCGTCTGTGAAGGTTCCAATGTCCTGGGCGGTAGAGCCGCTGTCGTTGGGCTCGACTTCCTTTACGAAGTTGAAGCCGAAGTCGACGGTGTAGATGCCTTCGCCGCCTTCCCAGCCCAGCACCGCGATGCCGAAGGTGTAGCCCGGCTGAACCGGGACCATGGTCGATTCGTACGGATCGGTGCCGGAGTTGGCTCCGAGGTAATTATCGATGATGTACCAGCCCGGATCCTCTCCGGGAGGGTCTTTCATCAGCAGGATCACGTCGTAGTCGCTGTCTGGGGCCGTCCAGTGCAGCTTGGCCTTGAAGGTGCCCGAGCTGTCCACCTGGAACTGGTAGACGTCCCAGTCGCCTGTCCAGCCCGCACCGTCGTTGCTGGCCTCGGAGCAGTAGCCGGTCATTCGGTAGTCGTAGCCCATCCTGACTATGCCGATGTCCTGCGGGTTGGCCAAGGCGTTGTCCTCTTCCTCGTACAGGTCGGTTACAACCTCGCCCTGTTCGCAGGCGTCGCCGGTGCCGTTGCCGTTGATGTCGGCCTGGTCGGCGTTGGGAGTCAACGGGCAGTTGTC
>CAZENH010000043.1:0-43249 GCA_964513625.1 uncultured Myxococcales bacterium
GCGGGCCATCACGCTGTCGGGGGCGATGTCGAGCGCCTCGGCGATCTCCTGCTGGGCCTGATCGGCCTTGTTCTGGCAGGCATATGCCGAGCCCAGACTCAATCGAATCAGCTCGTTCTTTTGGGTGTCGTGGCTCTTGGCTGTCTTCAGTAGCCGCTCGGCGTCCTTGCAGCGCTGGTTCTCGATCATTCCGACTCCGAGCTGCGACAGTGAGCCGGAATCGGCGGGCGCCAGTCTGGCCGCCTGGGCCGAGGCCCAGGTGGACGCCGCCAGGTTGCCATTGAACAAGGCCAGCACTCCAACCATGCGGTACAAACCGGCCTCGTTTTCCGGCTCGATGATGGTCGGATCTTCCGGCGGCGGCGGTGCGAGGGGTCCCAGTATGCCCGAGGCCTGGAAAGTATAGTCGGCCACGTATTGCTTGACGTCGTCGAAGCCTTCCAGCTGAGTGGGGCTGGAGTCCTGTTCGATTTCGCCGATCAGATCGTCGCAGAACGATACGACCTGATCTTCGCTCATCACCCCGCTCGAGCCCGATTGCGATCCGCATCCACTAAAAGCTCCCGACGCAAACGCAAATGCAGTCACCCACAGACACGCACGAACTTTCACGATATTGCCCTCCGGAATGAATGATGAACAGATACTAGCGCAGATCTTCTTCTAAAACAATCCGGATGACATCCTGGTCGTCGTTGGACGGGGAGTTGACCCTGGCCGAAACCGGGTAGGCCGTCATTTCCCTCGCGGAGTATGGCACGAGCAGTTGCCCGAGATCTTCGCTGCTCACCTGATGCGGATCTAGCCAGCGATCGTATGCAGCTACAGGCAATATAACCGGCATGCGCTGGTGGATGGGTGAGAGTAGTTCGTTGGGTCGAGTAGTGATAATTGTGAAGGTCAATAGCGGGCTCTCCCCTTTTTGCTGATAACTCTCCCAGAGACCTGCCAGCGCGAATGGTCTTTCCGTCTTCAAACGGACGAAGTACGGTACCTTACCGTCGCCGGTATCCTTCCATTCGAAAAATCCGTCGGCCGGAACCAGGCAACGCCGTTTCCGGTATGCCTCACGAAATGAGGGTTTCTCGGACAATGTCTCCGCCCTGGCATTGATCAGCCGCGAACCGATTTTCAGATCTTTGGCCCAGCCGGGAAGCAGGCCCCAGCGAAAAGATTCGAGCCTGCGCGGCTCCAGGTTCGGCACGACAACTGCCTGCTGCGTGGGCGCGATGTTGTAACGCGGCTTCAGCCCGATATCACCCGGGACCACGCCAAAAGCCGTAAGATCCTCTGGAGTAAGCGAAAAAAATGCGAATCTGCCGCACATTTCAGTCTGCCATGGCTGCTTCGATGATGCCCCGCATGATGTCACCGATCTTGTGCGGTATCCCCGACTGAAACACTAGTCGGCCGGCCAGATCGGCCTCGACGAATGCCGGGTCGAAAGGAACGCTGCCAATCAGAGGAATGTCTCCCAGGGCCTTGGCTATAGCCTGCTCATCTTCCATACCGCGCACTTTGTTGGCAACGGCCACGACACGGTCGAGACCGATGTCGGCGGCCAGCTTGCGAACCATCTTGGCGGCATTGATCGAACGCGAACCGGGCTCTACCACCACCAGCATCAAGTCGACCGCTCCGGCGGTGGCTCGCCCCAGGTGTTCCACCCCGGCTTCCATGTCCAGCACCAGAGCGTCGTTTTGATAGAGCAACAAGTGTTGAACCAGGTTCTTCAACAGAATGCTTTCGGGACAAACGCAACCCGAACCGCCCGAATCTACCGTGCCCATGACCATCAGGTGTATATTGTCGTGTACTTTTGCGAAACGTTCGGGAATGTCGTCGACGCGGGGGTTCATCTTGAAAAAGCCGCCCAGCGTCCCCGGCTTGGCGCCGGTGCGCTCGAAAATGAAATCCTTCATGTCGGCCAGCGGCACAATCTTTTCGTGGCCGGGAAAACCGAGCGCTCCGCCCAGGCTTGCAACGGGATCGGCGTCCACCGCAAGCACCCGGCGTCCGCCTTCGGCCAGGTGCCTGATCAGCAAGGCGGCCACGGTCGTCTTGCCTACTCCACCCTTGCCGCTTACCGCAAGCTTAATGGCTTTCTCATTCACTTCACACCTTTCCCTTCGATTTCACCGGCCGCCTTGATCAACCTGCCTGCCACCAGACCGCCGAGAACAGCGATATCCTCCGTGCAGAAGAAAGCGTTGATCGTGGACTCAAAGAGCAGTTTTGCCTCTGCCGGAAACTCGTCGTCGGCCGCATGGATCACGGCGACTACGGGAACCTTCGGCAAAACAGGCAGCCTGACAGCCGCGTCGCCGATGTCTTCACGCTTGCCGCCCAGTCTTTCTCCCGCCTCGATCAACAAATCGGCTCGCCTGCCGAATGCCCGGGCAATCGGTTCGTGTGTTCGTCGCCGGTATGCCTCGAAGTAAAATCCTCCCGACGGAGCCTGGGCAAACGATATCAACTCGCTGTAGCTCGGCGGGATTGTGTTTCCGGAAAAATAGTGCAGCAGCAGAATCCGTTCCCAGACCTGAACCCCGTCTGGTGAGGCTGGATCCTCGACAAGCCCGGCGGGAAAAACCACCCTCACCGGCCTGTTGAAAAAATTCAGCTCCAGCACGGTGCGATCGTGCCTGCTCTCTGCAATTCGGGCGCCACAACGTTTGGCTTGCCTGCCCGGATCGAGCCGGGTAAGTTCGTCGCGGGCCATGCGCTCGGCGTCTTCGTAGTTGGTTTGCTGCGGCAGGTAGACTCCGATCGACTCGTCCGCGAAAAAGACTCCCGGCTTCTTGCTTTTTCGCTCGTCTTTCGACATTTGCTCCCCCAAAAAAGTACAGGGGCGCGATTGGTCGCGCCCCCGTGAATACTTGGTTTTTTCGGCTGGCCTATAAATCCAGCCAGGAGTCGCTGTAGAGAGTCTGCCCCAGGAGCATCTTGGTCGTTTTTGCGAACCTGAGCTTCTCCTCGTCGAGGCCGGCCAGATCCGGTTCGTTGCCGTCCATAATTTTGCCTATCAATTCCTCGATATCCGGTCGGCTGCCCTTGGCCAGCTTCAAGATCTCGGTGTCCAATCCGTCGAGGATGGCGCCCGTCAACCCGACATGTTTGAGCATCAACAGGTAGCACTGGTTGAGCAGCGGGCGCAGGTTGTCTGGTGAACCGTTCGAAACATTTGAAAGCCCACAGGTGTTTGAGTAATCAGGAGACATGGCGCCCAGCATGCCGATGAACTCGGTGCACGAACCCACCTGCTGCTGCTGGCTGGAGACCGGCACCACGATGGGATCGATCCACACGTCGCCGTGAGGAATGCCGAACTCGTCGCCCTGGGCCATCAACATGGCCGCGTTGGCGGCACGCTCGTTCGAGTCGCGCGGGATACCTTCGGTTCCGAGCACTAAAGCAACCGCGCCAGAGTTGTACTCCTTGGCCAAGGGCCAGAGAGCCTCCATGCGCTCGGGTCTTGCTGAGATGGAGTTAATCACCGGCTTGCCGGCCGATGACTTGTGGGCCTTCAGACCGGCCTCGATGGCCTTGGTGTTGGAAGTATCCAGGTACAGAGGCAGGTCGGCCACCTCCTGGACGGTCTTTACCACCCATTCCATCAACTCTTCGCCGCCCTTGCGGGCCGGGCCCAGATTGATATCCAGCAGATCCGATCCGTTGGCAACCAGCTTCTCGGCCAGTTCCTGTATCGGTTTCTTCTCCCTGTCCTTCATGGCCGGGCCGATTTTCTTCGACATCACATTAATATTCTCGGCGATAACTCTGAACATGACTTCCTCCCTGACAGGATTCAACGCAATATTTCAGATCCTACGAATAGTTCTCCTTCAGATAGGCCGGGATGTTGGCCGCCTCGCGCGGTCCGACGTTCACCGTCCAGTCGGAACCGACTTCTTCCTCGAGGTCGCCCTGGATAACGGCCGCGTAGCCCGGGATGATGATGTTGCGTTTCTGGAGCTTGTCCTTGATGCCGCTCTTGTTGATGAACTCGCCCAACAGGTCGCCGACGAACTTGCCGGCGGCCCAGGCGGTCAACACCGAAAGGCCCTCTGTATCCAATACCGCCAGATATGACGGAACCCGGCTGTTCTCGATTTCTCCGGAGACTACGAAGTAGGTCAGCGAGAAGTTCGAGGTGCACAGCACCGGGCTGTCCGGGCCCGGATTATTGATCTCGTATATCTTCTGCTCGGTCTTCATCGGGCGCTGCGGATCGGTGTAAATGTTCAGGCGTTCAAGGAGCAGGTTGAAGATGTTCTGCCCGGTGAAGTCGGAAAGCACTATGATGCCGGCGTACTTGGCCAGTGCCATCGAAGCGTAGACGTTCTCCATCATGAAGTCGTCGGTCATCTCGAACGGAAGCACGATCGTCGGGAAGCCCAACGGTTTGAATTTCTTCTGGATGGCAGATTCGCGAATTCGAATCTGGTCTTGAAACACTTGGTTTATCTTGCGAGAGCCCGGGTCAATCACCAGTTGTTCGACGCCGGCGGCGTTGAGCTTCTTGGTGAGTTCCGCTAAAGCCTCGAGTCCGGACGCCTTGGCGACCAGCGGTAGCTTCTTCTCCTTGGCCAGCTTGGCCATCCCGTCTGCGTTGTCCGCGGTTGCGGCATACAGCAATGGGCGCCTGTCTCCACAGGCATCCACTCCGGCGGCCATTACTTCGGGGGATTCGGTCATGAGGATGATGGCGCGGTTGGTCTTGTCGCAGACCTTCTTGGTTAAAGAAGCGAACTTATCCTTGTCACCCGATACCGAGCGTACGGCCACGGCATCCCCGCGCAGGGTCAGGCCGACGCGGTCATAAGACAATTCCATGAAGCGCCCGAGCTTGCCGTCGATAGTCTCGTCCGACTCGTCGTCCGATACGAGCATGGCCAAACCGGTCTTGTTGAAAAAAGTCTTCTCGTGCCTGAAGAGCACCGTCTCTCCACCGACCTTGAAGGCTCCCTCGCCCGTGCCTATCTCCACCGTGCAAATCGGAGGCGCAGAGTCCGCGGCCAGTTTTTGCTTGGCATCATCGGAAACGTAGGGACAGGCCGACAGCTCTGCCTTGCCGGCCGCCAGGTTCATGGCAAAAGCCAGGCAAGTAGGTACGCCGCACTCCTTGCAATTCGTCTTCGGCAACATTTGAAAAATCTGAATACCGGTGAGGCCCATGGTATTCCTCCTTTCACTGATAAAGCGTAGCATAACGTGGCACTAAGGAATCAAAAAACGATTCGCAAGTGCCACTAACGGGCTCTACATCATAGGATCCATGCCCAGCGCAGGATGTTCTTTCTCTGTCAGGAAGGGGAGGATCTCCTCTTCTGTTGTTCCTACCGACTCGTCGGCAATTCTATCGAGCAAGTCGGGTATGCCCGCGGCGGACGCAAGTTTTTCGAACTTTGCGCGCACCTCTTCCTTGAGGTGTTTGGGCATCCAGACGATGCGCTTCATCCCGCCCTCGGCGCGGATGAATTTCTTGCTGGTGATGTACGACTTGGAGTGACCGACGAAGCCGGGCGTCACTGCCCCGCCGCCTACGCTGCCGGCTAAAGTTGTGAACTTCATTCCGCAGGGAGTCATGCCTCCGTAGTCGCGGTCGACTATCATAATACCGTTACAGGAAGGCGAAAGCGCCGCTATGCACTCGAAGCAACCGCAGGACGTCATCGGGCTGTCCATGATCGAATAGGCGTTGTAGAACTCGACGTTGCCGCGCGATGCCTGCTTGACGAAGGCGTTGACGCCTACCCACTGGCCCTTGAAATCATCGATGGCATCGCCCTTTTCGATCGGCTGGTTGGGACCGGTGGGTGTGATCTCGAAGGCGGCCTTACAGTCGAGCCACGAATAAGCTCCGCACAGGCCGGTGCGCTCGGGAGTCACGACGCAGACGTGGTTGGGAGCAAACGACTGGCACAGAGTACAGGAGTAGAAGGTGGCCTCGTCTTCGTCGGACATTCCCTCGACACGCTCGTCGCGCACGGCGTACACCTCTCGCGCCTGTGTCAGAATCTCCTTGGCCTTCTCCTGGTCGGTGTAGATCTTCACCTGCACCTTGTCGCAGATTCCTCCGAAGTCCTGGTGGTATTTGGCATGCAGGATCGAGCCCAGGTGCTTGAACCTGAAGCCCTTCTCGAAGGCGTCCTTGCCGATGCGATACCAGGCGATATCGCGCTGGCCGATGTGCATGACACCCTTGGCGTAGTTCACCAGATGGTGGATCTGGCGCTCGAGGATCGGCTCGAAATCATCTTGCATGTTCCGGCCGGCGACCTCGACCACCAAAGCCATACCCATTCTGGTTCCGGGCTCGAGCTTGTCGAGCTCAGGTCCGATGATTTCGATCTTGCCGTCCTCGACCTCTTCCATCGGCTTCGAAGTGGTCCACTCGACTACAGTGTCTGCCTTGGGACCGCCGGCCTCGAAGTAGATGTTTTCACCACGCACACGCTCGCCCTCGAAGGCCGGGCCGTACGAGACAGGCACCGGCACCTCGGCCACGGTCACCTTCAGACCGCGTACCTCGACCGCCTTGGATACGATTTTGTCGTGGGGAATGTTGGACACAACGTGCTCGTAGGTGCAGACGCCGGTGGGCAGCACCTCGGGAATGGGAGTGTCGGAGATGACCGGAAAGCCGAAGTTGACGGCTCCCAGCCCGTTGGCATACCACTCGTCTGACACATCGCCGAACGTCAAGGCGAATGCGAAAATGCGGTCTTTGTTGTAGATCAGGATCTTTCTGAAGTCGCCGGGCTCGAGGCCGCCGAAACTCAAAGCCGCCCGGGTCGCAAAGCCGGCCGCGAAGCAGACCGACGAAGTGTTGTCGCCAAAGGGCACCAGGCGGGTCGGCCAGCCGATCTGCACCCCGGCTTCCCTGAGCTGGTCGGCCATATGCTTACCCTTGGTATCGGCATGCATGAAGACATACAGGTTCTTCTCTTGCAGTTCGGTGGCGATCTTGACCGCGGTCTCGACGTCGGGCGGCGCGCCTAAAATGGCTGCAAAGCCCGGGGCGGTGCCGTCGACGAACTCGACCCCGCGCTTGCGCAGGATGACGTCGTCGGCCGCTCCCAGCCAGGGTCTCTCATCGGTGGGATCTTCGCCCGGCTGATAGTAGTCGGGGTTTACCAGATAATGGTCGATGGCCTCCTCGATTTCCTCGACGAACAAAGTGGCCATCCCGGCGTCGAGCGCCGGCGCCAGGTAGGGCAGATGGTGCTCGGCCTTGACCGGCGGCGGAATGAGCGCCCGGCAGCGCTCGAGCACCGGACCCATGTCACCGACTGTCTTGACCGGCATGCCCAGGATGCCATAGATCACCGGCAAAAAGTAGCCGGTGTTGGGATAGGCAACTTCCTGGTCGGGACCGAACTTAGCCAAGGCGTCCTTGTATTTTTTCTCGGTCCGCTCGAATATCTTCCTCGCGCCGCGGATACCAGCTGAAGCGATTATCTTGGACATTTAGCCGCTCCTTTTTCCTTTGAAGTTCGTCTCTCTGCCCGCTCAACCGTTAAGTTCGCGGCGCATGGCCATATCGAACAGCACGCGCTCCTTGCCCTTGTCCAGTCCCAGAGCCCGGCGCTTTTTCTCGATGTGATCGATCATCTTGCGCGTCTGGACTTTCACATCAGGGTCGTAATCCCACATACCGCCGACTATGCCTTCATACTTATTGAACAGCAGGTCGGTCAGGCCCGGGGCGCCCAGCGTTGGAAAAGCCGTCCCGAAAACGGTGTAGACGCCCGAAGCCACGAAATACTGCCCGATCGAGATTGCCTTCTCGCTCATCCACTCGGGCGCCGCCCCGGCAGCAGGCAGGTCGGAGATATCGTCTCCCAGGCCGCCTTCCTTGACCACGGCCGAGGCCGCCATCAGGATGCGCGAGTTATCCACGCACGATCCCATGTGAAGTACCGGCGGGATTCCGACCGCCTCGCAGACCTCGGCCAGTCCCGCGCCTGCATACTTGGCAGCTTCGGGCAACATCAGTCCGTCCTTACCGCAGGCCACCGCAGAGCAACCCGTCTGAAGCACGATGATGTCGTTGGCGATAAGTTCCTTGACCATGGCCAGGTGGTCCTCGTCGTGTGTGGTCTTGGGGTTGTTGCAGCCGACCACGCCGGCGATGCCCTTGATGCGCCCGTTGATGATGTTGTCGTTGAGCGGCTTGTAGGCGGCCCGGAACATACCGCCCAGCAAGTAGTTGATCGTCTCGTGCGAGAATCCGACGACCATGTCGCTGGTCTCTTTGGGAATGTGCACAGCGCCCCGGTTGGGGTAGTTGTCGATGGCCATCTTGACGATCTTGCGGGCGATCGGCAACGCATCGTGCTCCTCGAACTGGACGTGTTCGACACCGGGAATCTTGGCCCGGTAGTTGGTGGTAATTAGCTTGGTGTGGTAGTTCGTGGACACATTGCCAAGCGAGGACATGATGCACTGGACATCGACCGCCATCAAATCGACCGCGCCGGTGGCCAGGGCCATCTCCTGCTGCAGGAAGTTGCCCACCAGCGGCACGCCATGGCGCATCAGGAGCTCGTTGGCCGAGCAGCAGATGCCTCCCAGGTTGATGCCCTTTGCGCCCTTCTCCTTGGCCAGTTTGATCATCTCTGGATCCTGAACCACGACCATGACCATCTCTGACAGGGTCGGCTCGTGCCCGTGGATGATGATGTTGACCTGGTCGTTGCTCAAGATGCCCAGGTTACAACGACCCAGCACCGGCTGCGGCGTGCCGAACATGATGTCCTGCAGTTCGGTCGCCAGCATCGAGCCGCCCCATCCGTCGCCCAAGGCGCAACGGCTGGCCTGCTGCATCAGGTTGACCGGGTCCTGGTCGACACCGACATGTGTGCGGTGCATCGACTCGACTATCTCGCGGTCTATCCCGCGCGGCTCCATGTTGTGCTCTTTCCAGATTGCCTGGCGCTTGAGCGGAGCGCGTTTCAAAAACGGAATCGGGCCGTGCTGCTCGCCGAAGATCGAAAAAGCCTTCTCGCCGATATCGATGGCGATGTCCTGCACCGCCCGGTCGCCGATCTCGATCCCGAAGTCCATGGCGATCTGCAGCAGCTTCTGCTCGTCCTTGATCTCGTAGCCCGGCGCCTCGCCCTTGGCCGCTGCCAAAAATGTCTCGGCCACGCCGCGGCCGTGGTCGGAGTGCGAGGCCGCCCCGGCTGCGACCATGCGCAGGAAGTTGCGCGCGGCTATGGTATCTGCGTCCACGCCGCAGACTCCGTACCTCGGCTCACCGCCGAATGGATTCACCTGGCAGGGGCCCATCGAGCAGTTGCGGCAACAGATGCCGCCCTGGCCGAAGCCGCACTGCGGCTGTTGCTTCTCTAGGCGATCCCAACTCGTGCCGCACGACCACCCGCTGCATTCATCCATCAACTCGATGACCGTCGGGTCCACGCTTCTCTTGTTCTCCGTCATCAATATCTCCTTTGGCTCTCCCTGAAAGCGTTGCCGCTCCAATCTACATGTGTCCCTCGGCGGCCACTTTGGCGCCGTAGAACTTGCCCAGGCACTCGGAACAGGTCTCGAGCACCTCGGGACCGACGTCTATGCGCCGGCGCACGAAATCGATATGCTGGCGAGTCGAGACAGGCTTGCCACAGATTCGGCAGGGCACCAACTCGAACTCGACGTTCCAGTGCGGGATCTTCCTGCTCATGCCAATATCCGTCACCTCGATGCACTTAGTCGGACAAACATGGGCGCATGCGCCGCAGCCGATGCAGGCATCCGAGCCCTTGCCGTAGGCCGGCCCGACCTTCTTGGAACTCCCGCGATCGTACATGCCGATGGCATGGGCGCCGATGATGTCGCTGCACACCCTGACGCACTGGCCGCAAAGGATGCACTGTTCATCGGCATCTTTGACCTCGAAGGCCGTCTGCTCCACTCCCATGCGCCGTGCAAAGGCGATCATCTCGGCGTTCTTGGGCGTTCTGGCCAACAGCAGTTCGGCCAGTGTCTTGCGCATCTCGATGACCTCTTCGGTGTCCGTTTTGACCGTCAAGCCGTCTTCAACCGGGTAGACACACGAGGCCACCAGGCGGCTCCAGCCGGACCACTTCTCGGGCCTGCTGATCTCCACCATGCACAGGCGACACGAGCCGCGTGGTTCGAGCGACTCGTGGTAGCACAGGGTCGGGATATCAACGTGGTTGCGCCGAGCCACCTGCAACAAGGTCTCACCTGCCTTGGCCGTGACTTTCTTTCCATCGATGGTAAGTTGCATCGCCCTCACTCCACTGAAATCGCGTCCTGGTTGCAGACGGCCTCGCACGCGCCGCAGCGAGTGCACTTGTCAGGATCGATCGTATGCATCTTCTTCTTCTCGCCCGTGATTGCGTCCACCGGGCAGTTCTTCAAACACAGCGTGCATCCGTTGCAATTGTCGTTGACGCTGTATGTAATCAGCGCCTTGCAAACTCCAGCAGGGCAGCGCCGATCTGTGATGTGTGTCTGGTACTCATCGCGGAAGTAACGCAGAGTCGAGAGAACCGGGTTGGCCGCACTCTGTCCCAGGGCACACAGGCTGGCATTCTTCATGACCCGGGCCAGGCTCTCGAGCCTCTCGATGTCGTCATCACGCCCTTCGCCCTTCGTTATGCGATCGAGCATGACGTGCATCTGCTGCAGGCCCTCGCGGCAAGGCACGCACTTGCCACAGGACTCCTGGAGCAGAAATTCGATGAAGTACTTGGCGACATCGACCATGCAGTTGCGCTCGTCCATGACGATCATGCCGCCCGAGCCCATCATCGAACCGGCCGAGGTCAAGGTGTCGAAGTCGACCGTCAGATCGAGCTTCTCGGCCGGCAGGCAGCCGCCGGAGGGGCCGCCGGTCTGGATGGCCTTGAACTTCTTGCCGCCGATGATCCCGCCGCCGATCTCCTCTACAATCTTGCGCAGGCTGATGCCCATCGGCACTTCGATCAGGCCGGTGTTGTTCACCTTGCCGACCAGGCAGAAGGCCTTGGTGCCCTTGGACTTCTCGGTGCCCGTCGAGGCGAACCAATCGGCGCCGTTCTTCACGATATCCGTAACGCACACCCAGCTCTCGACGTTGTTCAAGACCGTCGGCTTTTCGTAGAGTCCCTTCTCGGTCGAGTGAATGTACTTCGGCCGCGGCTCACCGATACGACCCTCGACCGAACGCATCAAGGCGCTCGACTCGCCGCAGACAAACGCTCCGCCGCCGCGGTTGATCTTGATATCGAAAGAGAAGCCGCTGCCCAGGATGTTTTCGCCGAGCAGTCCCGCCCGGCGAGCCTCGCCGATGGCCTGCTCCATCCTCTTGACGGCCAGCGGGTATTCGTGGCGCACATAGACGTAACCCTGCGACGAACCCAGCGCATAGCCTCCGAGTGTCATGCCCTCGATGACCTTGAATGGATCGCCTTCCATTATCGAACGATCCATGAATGCGCCGGGGTCGCCTTCGTCTCCGTTGCAGATCACGTAACGCACGTCTCCGGGCGCGCTCAGGCACGAGCGCCACTTGCGCCCGGTCGGAAAACCGCCTCCGCCCCTGCCGCGCAAGCCAGATTTGTCGACCATCTCGACCACGTCTTCCGGCTTCATCTCATTGAGAGCCTTCGACAACGCCTGGTAACCGCCGTGAGCCAGGTAGTCGTCGATGCTCTCGGGATCGATAACTCCACAGGCCTCCAGCGCCAGGCGATGCTGCTGGTTGTAGAAGACGATCTGATCACGCCCCTTTTTGCGCTCCTTTGAAACCGGATCGCGATACAACAGGCGCTCGATCACTTCGCCCTTCTTGAGTGTCTCCTCTACGATGGCCGGAACGTCCTTGACCTTTACTCCGCAATAGAGGATGTCGTCCGGCATGACGTGCACCAGCGGACCCATCTGGCAAAAACCATGGCAGCCGCTGATTGAAACGTAGTCGGGCCCGCCGTTGCCCTTGTGCTTTTCGCCCGCGCAGGCTTCCAGGGCAACTTCGACGTCCAGCCCGGCCTGGCGGGCCTGCGCGACCAGTTGGTCATTGACATCTAACGAGCCGCCGGCCACGCAGCCCGTGCCGGCGCAGATAATCACCCGCCGCTTCACTCCCTTGCGAGCTTCGACCAGAAAATCTCTTCTGGTTTTCAATTCTGTCGTTGAAGAGAATCTCATGCCTTCTCTCCCTTGGCCACGAGTAACTTCTTGGCAAGATGCGGTTTCACTCCCGGGTGGTACTTGTCATCGACCACGACAACCGGCGCCATGGCGCAGGCGCCGACACAGTTGACGATCTCGACGGTGTACTCGAGATCCTCTGTCGTGGCCGGCGCCTCGATCTTCAGCTGGCGCTCCAGTTCTTCCTGTATAAGCTGGGCGCCCCTGACGTGGCAGGCGGTACCCTGGCAGACCTTGATGATCGTCTTGCCGCGAGGGACCAGGCTGAGTGCCCGGTAGAAACTGGCCACGCCGTATACCTCGCTGAGCGGCAGTTCAAGCCCCTGGGCCACCAGGCCCAGGTTCTCCTCGCTGATCCAGTTGTAATGTTCCTGGACGTCCTGCAGCACGGCGATCAACGATGAACGATCTCGCCCGTGCCGGTCGATAATTCTGTCGACTTCCACGCTGTTCATCTCAGGCCTCCTGCGAACTTCGCCCCGGTACGGTCTGGCCCGGGCGCAGCCTTCGCAGCATACCGGCAACATCATCGATGCTGCGGAAGGTCAGGCAGTCGGTTGGGCAGGCCTCGACGCAAGCCGGCAACTTGCCCTGCGCCTGACGCCGCACGCACTGGTCACACTTGAAGATCTCGCCGGTGTCCTCGCGCTGCCGCACAACCCCGTAAGGGCAAGCCACAACGCAGCTACGGCAACCGACGCACCTCCCGGGCACGAAAATGACCGGCATGTCCGGGCCGCCCTTGAATAGTGCGCCCGTCGGGCAAGCGGCTATACAGGCTGCCGCGTCGCAGTGTCGACACTCGGTCGGAACGCCTGCGCCCTCGACCGACGTCAGCCTCACTCGCGAGACGGGCGCCGGCACTTCGGCCATGGCGGTAAAAAATTCCTGCGACTGCGAGTGCTCCACGGCGCAAGCTAATACGCAGCGCTTGCAGGTCATGCAGCGCTCGATCTCGACATGAACTCGACCTTTCAACTTGTAATCCTCCGCCGGTCCCGTGCCTTTTACGGGGCCAGCATCTCTCTCATCATTTGACGGGCCAACTTGAGCGCCTCGGGATGACGCATGATCAAGATATCGGCGCCCGCCGCCAACAGGGCGCTGGCCGTGGTGGCTTCCATCAGGATCCCTCGCGGGCGCGCCTGGCCCAGGTTCATCTCGCCGTCGGGCAACTTGGCCTCCTTGGTCTTCCAGACCTCCTTGCCCAGGTTGCAATACAGCGGGAACTGCAAGCGCTCGTCCTGCTGGGTCAGAGCCGCCGTGCGGGCGCGCTCGATAACCGAGTATGAGTACTCGAGTCCGTAGCCCAATCCGCCGACTGTGGGATCGATCAAGATGTTCTCGTTGGTCACGCCCAGGTTGCCGAGCAGCACGTTGAGTTGCTTGGCCAGGTTGATGTCGATCGGCGAAGAAGCTATGGCCACATGCTTGTAAGCCAGGCAGGCGGCGCCGAGTTGCTTGTGATCGCCCTCCTCGACCGGGCCGATGCACAGGCGTTTGCCGGTGAACTTCTCGGCAACAGCGCGCAGCACTTCGACGTCCTTGTCGTGGTTGGCCGTGCCCCACACGGACACCGGAACATCGACCGCCTCGATGACCTTGCCGACGGCTTCGACGGCGTGATCGGCTCCGAGGTTCTTGTCGTTAGGGTCGGTACCCTGCAGGTATACCTGGATAATGTCGGCGCCGAACTCGACACACTTTTTCGCCCAGGCGCCCGGGTCTTTGACCGCATCTCCGTAAACCTCTAGAAGATGCGGCGCCCAGTCTTCGGGCTCGTAATCGAGAACCTCGAGACCGAACCGGGGCTCGTTGGGCATCGCACCCTCGAAGGTATAGAACGGAAAAGCCGTCTCGCCTCCGACGATGAAGGATTTTTCGCCCTGGCCGACCGTAATGTTGCGAACCGACCCCGAGTAATTTCTCTTGGGCAAATCAACAGCCATGACAACTCCTCTCTGCCTTGCGGGCACTAGCCGTCATCGAATCTTTCTGTGTTAAAACGCATATCAGGCCGGCGTCTTGCGGCGCTCTGAGCCATACCCTTCGTCAGCAAACCAATAGCGCTCGCCGTTCTTCAGATATCTCAACATCTGCTCGCGGCTATTGAGCTTGTCGCGCCATTTGGCCGCCTTTTCAGGCTTGCCGTCTTCGTAGGTTTCTCCGAGGATCTCAACCTCGGTACCGTCGAACTTCTTTTTCTTGATCTTGTTGTCCTTGGCCATGGAAACCTCTCGTAAAAGCTTGGTAAAGATCAGAAACTCCCCCCGGGAACAACAACAAACGGTCTGCTTGATTACACCGCTCGAAATCTCTTTGCAAGCACTTTTTCTGCTGATAAAATCCATCTATCGACTCGATAGAATAGATTCAAAAACAGGAGACTGGCGAAAAAACCGCACAACCAGATATTAATTATTAATATCGGTATGATATCGACATTTAGAGCAGATTGTCGAGCGCCCCGCTGATCGCTTGATACGACAAAATCGAGTCCGGCAGGCCGACCAGTGAATTTCCGTGAGCGTCGGCATCGGCAATCTCCGGATCAGTTGGAATTGTCGCAAGCAGTTCGAGGCCAAACCGATCGATCTCGGCAATGACCTCGTGCGTCACTTCGTCCGGCGTGCGATTCAGCACGACATATCTCTTCTTCACCTTGAGATCCAACTCGTCGGCAAGCGTCGAGATGCGTCCCGCGGCCCGGGCCGCCTTGACCGAGTGGTCGCAGACGATCAACAACAGGTCCACATTCTTCGTGGTGCGCCGGCTGAGATGTTCCATGCCGGCCTCGTTATCGACCACTACGTAACGGTAATCATCCGAGAGAATATCGAGAAAATTACGTAGCACGTTGTTGAGGTAGCAGTAACACCCCGGGCCTTCCTGGCGGCCCATTACCAGCAGATCGATCCCCTGTCCCTCATGCAGTGCGACGTTGAGCTGTCTTTGCAAGACGGCCTCTTTAGACATGCCTGCTGGAATATTCGCCCGCTCGTCGAAGAAGTCCTCTCGCAGCATGCCGATCGTCTGTTCTACCTTGATACCCAGTGCGTCGCCGAGAGTGTAGTTGGGGTCGGCGTCGACGGCGAAGATCGGCGTCTGGCCTTTCGACAGCAGATACTTGATGGCTAGAGCGGTGATGGTGGTCTTGCCCGTACCACCCTTGCCGGCTACGGCAATCAATTTACTCATTTTGTAATCTTCATCTTCGCGGCTCGGACGGTGTTCATCATCAGTATGGTGATGGTCATCGGTCCGACGCCGCCGGGCACGGGTGTGATGGCCGAGGCCCTTTCGGCCACGGGCTCAAAGTCGACATCGCCGCACAACTTGTCCTTGCCGGACTCGGTCTTGCCGATACGGTTGACACCCACGTCAATGACGACCGCGGCAATATCCTTGCCGCTCAAGATTCTCGCGGTCATCGTCAGCTCCTTTTCGTCAGCAACAGTATTGCAATTCGGCTTCTCTCAATCAACGCGGCGCAGTTTATGGTAGCCCGTTACGATGGTCAAGGGTGGCGAACCAATAATTCGCTCGCTTGACAGTAAAAAACACGAGTGCTAGGTCACAATCAGGTAGCTTACGGGATTTCACCGAAAGGAAGGCGCGTCTTGAGCGAACAGGTAAAGCAATCGCTGGCAGAAGTCGACCCGCTGATTCACGAGATGAACAGCCGCGAGGTCGAGCGGCAGCGGCGCAAGATCATCCTGATCGCTTCCGAGAGTGTCTGCCCTGCCCCTGTTCGTGAGGCGCTTTCATCCGAGTTCGGCAACATTTACGCCGAGGGTTATCCCTCGCCGCGTACTTTCTTCGAACCGCCGTCGCGACTTTCATCTTTCGGGCACCAGTTGGCCCACTACCGGCGCTATTCGAACCGGCGCTACTACAAGGGCTGCGAGTACGTCGACATCCTCGAATCGACTCTGCGTCGGCGCACTGCCGAGGTGTTCGCCAATGAGCAGGCCTCGGCCGACAAGATTTTCGTCAACGCCCAGCCGCTTTCCGGCGCGGCGGCCAACAATGCCGTTTACAACGCCTTCGTCAAGCCGGGCGACACGGTCATGGGACCGTCATTGACCAACGGCGGCCACTTGACCCACGGTTCAGAAGTTAATCGCTCGGGGATTGCCCACAAGATCGTGCCCTACGAGGTCTCGCGTTCGGGCAAGCTCGACTACGATTACATCGCCAAGCTGGCCGCCGAGCACCATCCCAAGCTGATCATCGGCGGCTTCTCGGCCTATCCCTGGGACGTCGACTGGCGGAAGTTGCGCGACGCCGCCGACGGCGTCGGGGCCGTGCTGCTGGCCGATATCGCCCACCTGGCCGGGATGGTGGCCGCCGGACTTCTGAACAATCCTGTCGGCGTGGCCCATGTAACGAGCTTCACGACCCACAAGACATTGTGCGGCCCGCGCGGCGCCATGCTGCTTTCGACCGATCCTGAAGTAGCCCGCCGGGTCGACATGGGAGTCTTTCCCGGCGAGCAGGGAGGGCCGCACATCCACCAACTGGCCGCCAAGGCGGTGGCCATGCGCATCGCGGCCGGCGATGAGTTCAAGGCTTTGCAACGCGGCGTGCTGGAAAACACGCATGCCTTGGCAGAAGCATTCGAAGAAGAGGGACTCAACCTGGCATACGGCGGAACCAATACCCACATGTGCCTGCTCGATCTGCGCAAAGTAAAAACCCCCAACGGCCGGCCGCTGACCGGCGAAATCGCTTCGCGCATCCTCGACCTGGCCGGTATCGTCTGCAACAAGAACACCATCCACGGCGACACCAACGCCATCCATCCTTCGGGCCTGCGTTTCGGCTCCACCTGGGCGACCCAGCGCGGCTTCGGCCCGCCGCAGATGAAGAAACTGGCCGGGCTGATCGCGCGTTTGATTAGCGGCATTCATCCCTTCAGCTACATCGGCGGGCGTATCGATTGGGGGCGAGGCAAGATCGACCAGAAACTTCTCGAACAAGTCGCTGCCGATGTGAGCGCTTTGATCGCCGAAGTCGACGATCCCCGGTCCGGGGAAACCGCCAGCAGCTACCCGCATTTCACGCAATCTATAGAAGCGGGCACAACCAGGGAGCGCCCTACCCCGCTGGCCTCGCTTCACAAGAGCCAGGCCGTCAAACTCACGCAAAAGGACGGTTGGTTGGTGCCGGCAGGCTACGGAGACAAGGCCAAGGAAATCGAAGCGCTTACAAACGGCGCTGCCTTGATCGACGCGGGCGGAGCACTGCTTCTCGGTCTCGGGCGCGGGCGGCCCGGCCAGTTTCTGGAGTGCGCCTGCAGCAACAGGATTATCCCGCTGCCCGAGGAGCGCGCCAAGGCCAGCTGGCTGCTCGATCCGGAAGGGCATCTGCTGGCCCCGGTCGTCGTAGTACGCCTGTCCGCGGATGACTCCGGGTACGACCGATATCTGCTGCGGGTTTCGACATCGCAACCGGAAGAGATCATGGCCTGGCTGCGCGGCCTGTCCGACGGCTATTTGCTGCACGATCAGGATATCTGGATCAAGTGCGAGGGACCGGCCGTGATCGAGGATCTTTCCGAGCCGGGAGAGGACCGCAACCCGACAACCTGCCTGGGGCTGCGCGGCCCGCAGGCCGCCGAGGTGCTGGAGCAGGCGCTGGGCGCCAGGCCGCGAGAGCCGGGTTCCGCGGTCGAGCGGGACGAGCTGGTGGTTCTCAACCGACCCGAGGGTGTCACTCCCGGCTTCGACATCTTTCTGCCCGTCTCGTCCGCAGCCGCGGTCTGGTCTCAACTGGTCGAGGCCGGTGCGCAACCGGCGGGCTGCCAGGCCGTCGCCGAAGTATTCGCCCGCAAAGACGAAGCCGGATCCGAGGAAGTCGATCTCGGCAAGCCCTTCTTCGTCGGCCAGAAAGCGCGACTGAAGGAGGCGCCCGAAGTCGCGTCCGCTGAAAAACCTAAAGCCTTCGAGTGGAATCCGCCAGAGAGTCCCATACACAAGACCTGCCTTATCGAAGAGCACGAGAAGCTGACCTCTCCCAAGCACCTTGTGCCCTTTGCCGGCTGGCTGATGCCGGTGATGTACCAGGGCATCCTTGCCGAGCACGAGGCGGTCCGCACCCGGGCCGGCTTGTTCGACGTGGCCCACATGGGCCTGCTCGAATTTCGCGGCCCGTTCGCCGAGCGTTTTCTCGATTTGCTGACCACTAACTACGTGCCGATGCTGTGCCCCGGCCAGGCTCATTACTCTTACCTGCTGGCCCACGACGGCCGCTGCATCGACGACATCATCGTCTACCGACTGGAACGCGAGCGCTTCATCGTGGTGGTAAACGCCGCCAACGCCGACGAGGACGAGGACTGGTTCCGGGCCGTGGCCGGAGGCGGAATGCTGCTGGACGAGCGCTTTCCGCGACTGGCCGTCGGGGGCGAGGTCGACATTCGCAACCTCAAGGATCCAGCCTGCGGGGCGGATTGCCGGGTCGACCTGGCTATACAGGGCCCGCGCTCGCTCGGGATTCTGTCAGCGGTCTCCGAGCCTGCCTCTTTCAGGGACGACCTGGCCAGGTTGCGGAAATTCGAATTGCTCGAAGGCAAGATCGCCGGAGAGCCGGCCATAGTCAACCGCACGGGATACACCGGCGAGGAGATTGGTTTCGAGATTTTCGTACACCCCGACAAGGCGCCCAAGGTATGGAACGCCCTGCTCGAGGCCGGCGCAGATGCGGGTATCGCGCCCGCCGGGCTGGGCGCAAGAGACACACTGCGCACCGAGGCCGGTTTTCCGCTACACGGGCACGAGTTGGCAGGGCCGTATAAGATCAATCCAATCGAGGCCGGTTACGGCTCATACGTCAAGCTGCACAAGCCCTTCTTTACGGGCCGCACTGCTGCGCTCGAATGGCACCAGAACCGCAAGCGAACGGTCGTGCGCTACGAGGTGTGCGAGAAGGGCGGCAAGGTTTTACGACCGGGCAACCCGGTTCTGGCCGCTCGCCGAGGCGAATATGCCGGAGTGGTAACCTCGGCCACCTCTACCGGCCGGCGCCAGGTGGGTCTGGCCCTGATAGACAGTAAATTCGCCCGTGAGGGAGCCGACCTGTACATCCTGCCGATAACCGATCACGACAAGATCCCGCCCGCGCGAACCCCGCTCGAGCTATCGAACGGCGACTGGATGACCATTCCGCGCAAGGCCAAAATCCTGCCGCGCTTCATGAGCCCCGGGGAAGAACCGTTGAATTGAAGCGCGATACTGGAATGTACCTATTGTGTATCGAAAATAGTGAGTAGCTGCGTCACAGGACGATTCTCTGATGGAATATTGTCTAGGGACACCTGTCGCCGGTTTATCCAACCGGCTCTTCGGGCTCGGTCTTGGTCTTCTCGAAACGGATACGGGTGACCCGCGATTTCTCCGTACCAGTGACCGTCACGGTGTAGGGTCCCACCTCGAGTTTCTCGCCGTCTTCGGGTATGCGCCCGAGCTTGGCTATCACCAGGCCCCCGATGGTGTCGGCCTCGTCTTCCAGGTCGAGCCCCAGGGTGTCCTCCGCCTCCGGGAGGGCTAGCGAGCCGGCCATCTCGAAGACATCTGGGGAAACCTGGAGTATCGTGGACTCCTGCTGGTCGAATTCGTCACGGATGGGACCCACGATCTCTTCCAGGGCGTCCTCCAGGAAGGCGAGCCCCACCGTGGTGCCGTGCTCGTCTGCCACTAAAGCGCAGTGGGTCTGCTGGCGCTGGAGGCTGAGAATGAAGCGGGACAGCGGCATGGTGTCGGGCACCGTAGGGCACGGGCGCATCACCGAATCCGGGTCGGGCGTTTTGCCTGCCAGCATCTGGGCCAGGATATCCCGGGCCAGGACCAGGCCCTTGGGGTGGTCCAGGTCAGGATCGCCCAGTGGAAACCTGGAGTGTCCGGTATCATGGATGGTTCTCAGGTTCTCCTCCCGGGTGTGGGTAGTCGAAAGAAAGACGACCTCGATCCGCGGGACCATCATGTGCCGGACCTCCAGCTTCGCCAAGGAAAGTATGTTTTCACTGAACATCCTCTGCCTGGCTGAAAGCTGCCCCGACAGGGCGGCGGCATTCAGGATCGAGCGCAGCTCGGCCAGATCGTAGGAGCTCTGCTGGGCTTCATCCGCCGAGACGCCTGCCAGCTTGGCCATGGAGTTGGAGATCTTGCTCACCAGCCAGATCATGGGTTTAAAGACCGCGGTAAACAACCGCAGGGGGGTGGAGAGCAGCATGCTTGCGGACTCGGCCTTCTGGATCGACCACATCTTGGGAGCTTGCTCGCCCACGGTCATGTGCAGCAAAGTGATGATGGTCAACGCGATGGCCAACGCCAGCGGATGAACCCAGGATGCTTCTGCGATGCCTGCCCCGAGAGCGGCGGCGCCCTTAATCAGCAGACTGGCCACCGCCGGCTCGGCCAGCCAACCCAGGATCAGGCTGGACAGGGTGACACCCAGTTGGCAGGCCGACAGGTAAAGATCAAGCCGCCTGAGCATGCTGTTCACCGTGGCGGCACGGCGATTGCCCCGGTTGGTCAGATCCTGCATCCGGCTGGGCCGCACCTTGACCAGGGCAAACTCGGCCGCCACAAAGAATCCGTTGAGAAACAGAAACACGAAGGTGGCCAACAGCTTGCCTATCGTGAATCCGGACTCCCAGGCTTGGTCTGCAGGTATGTGCATAGTCTCCGACATCGACGCTATTACGAACCAACTCCAGCGTCAAGGCCGGCTAGTGCATCGAGGAACTATCTCATCGTTCCGCGCTTCTCTAGTCTCTCAATCTCACCAAGGGCCTGGGCGGGATCGGCCATCAGCGCCGCCGCCTCGCGCCACCAGTGTATGGCCTGTTGAATGTCTCCTTTGCTTTCGGCCAGGCGCGCCAGGCGCACGCGAATCGCCTGCCAGTCGGGATCGGCCCGGGCCGCTTCAATATACAACTTTCGCGCCCGCTCGAGTTGACCGCGACGTTGAAACAGCAGGCCCAGGTTAGCGCGCGCCCGCGCTCCCCGCCCCGGGCCGGCCAGATCTATCGCCTGGGTGAAATATTTTTCGGCATCGAGCAGCTTGCCGCGCTCTCCCGCCGCCTTGCCCATCAAGTTGTAGCCCACCACCAGCGCCTGGTTGGTGGCCCGGGCCGAAGTCAGCGGCAACTGGGTGACGGCGAAGGCCGCGGCCAGTGCCAAGACATACGGCCAGGCGCGCCGTGATCCCCTTTCGCGAATCGCACGCGCCAACTCGACCATGCCCAGACCGGCCAGGGGAATTAATGCCGCAAGCAGCATTATCCGGTATCGATCGGCTACGTAGAAGACAACCAGCGTCAGCAGGTACATACCGGCGCAGCCGAGCAGCAGCTCAACTCCCGTGCGGCGTCGCCATCCGAGCCAGACGCCCAGCACGGCGAATGGAAAAACGATGCCGAATGAAAGCAGGTAACCCAGAACCGGCGCCACTTCCCTGGCGAAGACGTATGGATGGTGGATCGGTCTTTCAACTCCGTTCAGCGCCAGCAGCAGCTTCTTGCCGCAAAGTCCAAGCGCTTGCCCCGGGTTCGCGATCCAGAAATCGAACCCTCGCCGCCACCAGTAGGCTGACACCTCGGAGGGTGCAAGTTCGCGGCCGGCGTCACGCTCGGCAAGAAGCGTCAGTGATCGCCGGTAGGAAACATGATCGCTGTCGTCGATCCGCGAGCCTGAGGGAATATGGAACCCGCCGGTGGCCTGGGGATTGTTTCCGATGAAGAAACTGTGTCCGCCCGAAGATGAAATCGGTACGAAGCCCTGTCCACGAACAGCGTTGTGTATCCAGGACGGCGAGAGACCCAGAACGACTCCCATGACAAGCAAACCCGCAGACAACCAGCCTCGGCGCCGGGGACGAATTTTTACAAGCAGCCAAACCAGGCCGGCAGGCAACATAGCAACCAGGTTGGGCCTGCCCATGCAGGCCAAGCCCAATAACAACCCGCCCGCAACTAGCAACCAGAGTTTGCTTCGCTTGACCGCCGACAACAGGCACCATAGCGCCCCGCAAGTCAGCGGAAGCGTCAATGCCGGTGCAAGCAACTGGCCCTCGAAGAACACCTGCGGGCCGTACAGTGCGGCGATAATCCCGGCCAGACGTCCTGACCAGTTAGCGACTTCACGATCGCCTCCAATCTCGCGCCCCAACCCGTAAAACAAGACCGTCGTGCCTACGCCGATTGCAAGCTGGATCGTTCGTACAATACCCACGTCCGGTCCGAACAGCCAGTAAACGCCCGCCAGAAAATACGAGTAGAGCGGCTGGTAGAGAAACGATCCCAGTTCGTCTCCGGAAAGCAACGCAAGCGCGGTCCGGTGAAAATTCAACTCGTCGCCGACCGGCGAAGAAAAAAGCGGCGTACCCGCCCAGCGCGCCAGAAACAGCAACCTGACACTGACGGCCAGGCTGCAGATGGCAATGACCGCAAGCAGCTCGTGTCTTCTGCCTGGGTTCGAGCCGGCCATCACTTCGGTCGCCGACTCGGAAGCAGGTTGAACTTGAGAATGGCGAAGATCGCCTCGAGGCCGTCCTTGACGCCGATCTTCTTGCCGGCCGCGTAGTCGCGCCCTGAATAAGCTATGGGCACCTCGCTTATTCGCGCCCCGGATCGCGCGAAGTATGCGGTCAGTTCGGGCTCGATGCCGAAGCGCTCGCTTACGAAGCGTGCGCCGACAAGTAACTCGGAGCGGAACATCTTGTAACAGGTTTCCATGTCGGAAAGATCGAGACCGGTCACCAGATTCGAAAGCAGCGTCAAGAAACGATTGGCAACGGCATGGCTGGGCTTGAACTCGCGTCGCTCCTCGCCCAGGAATCGTGAACCGTAGACCACGTCCGCCCGTCCTTCACGAATCGGCTCGAGCAGCTTCGGGTAGTCTGCCGGATCGTACTCCAGATCGGCGTCCTGGATGACCACCACGTCCCCGCTTACGTGTTCGAGCCCGGTACGGATGGCCGCCCCCTTGCCGCGATTACGCGCGTGGCGCACCAGTTGTATCTCCGGGTTTCTCTCGGCCAGGCCATGAAGCAAGGCGTGGCTGCCGTCCGAGCTGCAATCATCGACTACGATCAGCTCCATGGGCAAATCTACATCGAGAACTCTCTTGATGATATCCTCGATGGTGTCCCGTTCGTTGAAGACGGGCATGATGACCGAGAGTTTCTCCACGCGCGGCATGTTATCTCAGCCGGGCTAATCACACAAACGGAAATCGGCGAGTATACCCTTGACTATCACCCATCCAGTTCCTACCTTTGACCAATGAGAGTTGCCATCATCGGACCCGGTGCCATGGGTTGCATGTTTTCGGCTTACTTGTGCGAGGGTGGCCTGGACGTAACCCTGCTCGACCGCGACCCCGATCGGGCGCGGGAAATCGCAGCGCGCGGGATCACCATCGAGGGCGTGCGAGGCAATCATCAAATTAAAGTCAAGGTCACAACCGATGCGGCCGCGCTGGGACAGGTCGATCTGGTCATGGTCTGGGTCAAGGCCTACCAGACCGAGGAGGCCATGCGCCAACACCAGGCACTGATCGGCAAGCGGACCGTCGTCTGGAGCGCGCAGAACGGCATCGGCAACTGCGAGGCCCTTGCACGCGTCATCCCTGCCGAACGAGTGCTTGGAGGCAGCACCACCATGGGCGCCAATCTTCTGGGGATCGGACGCGTTCATCATGCGGGACTGGGCGATAGCTTCATCGGCGAGCTGGACGGATCGGAAAGCGAGCGCACGCAGCGCATTGCAGAGGCACTTTCAGGCGCCGGCATCGAAGTCGCGACCAGTCGAGAGATCCGCCGCCTGATGTGGAGCAAGTTACTGGTCAACGTGGGTATCAACGCTTTAAGCGCGATTCTGCGGGTGCGCAACGGCGCTCTTGTAGAGCATGCAGAATGCCGCGAGCTGATGCGGGCCGCCGTCGACGAGGCCTTGCGCGCGGCGTCGGACAAAGGTCTGGTGTTCGACTCGGGTGATATTCAGGCCCTGGTGGCCGAGGTAGCCAGGCGCACTGCCGACAACCGCTCGAGCATGTACCAGGATATCCAGGCCTGCAAACTGACGGAAATAGATTTCATAAACGGCGCCATTGCCGGTATGGGCGACTACCCGATCAACGCGACACTGACAGGGTTGGTGAAGGCAATAGAAGCAAGCTGCGGAGGCAAGGCATGAGCAACGACAAGATCGAGCTGACCAGGCTGGCCAGGATGAAGGAAACCGGCACTCCGATCACCATGGTGACAGCCTATGACTACCCCAGCGCGCGCATCGTAGACGCGGCCGGGGTCGATACGGTCCTGGTGGGCGACAGCCTGGCCAACGTCGTGCTGGGTTACCCGGATACCACGCGGGTTACGGTCGACGAGATGCTGCACCACACCCGGGCGGTCTCCCGCGGTCTCGAACGAGCGCTGCTAATCGGTGATATGCCGTTCATGTCGTACAACGTATCCATCGAACAGGCGCTGACCAATGCCGGTCGATTCATCAAGGAAGGCCGGGCCCAGGCAGTCAAGCTCGAGGGAGGCGGCTGGGTGGCGGAGACCGTCGCCAGGCTGAGCGGGGCAGGCATCCCGGTGGTCGGCCATCTGGGATTGACGCCCCAAACGGCCGGCATGCTGGGAGGATACCGCGTCCAGGGCAAGGACGCGTCTTCGGCTCGAAGGATCCTCGACGACTCGCTGGCCTTGCAGCAATCGGGTGCGATCCTCCTGGTGCTCGAGTGCGTTCCGGCCCGGCTGGGGAAGCTGATTTCTGAAAGACTTAAGATTCCGGTCATCGGCATCGGCGCGGGCGCAGACACCGACGGACAGGTACTGGTCTACCATGATCTTGTCGGTATCGAAGCGGGCTTCACACCCAAGTTCGTGAAGAAGTTCGCCGATACGGGTGAGCTCATGAAAAAAGCCGTGTCGAGCTACTGTGACGAGGTGCGCCGGAGAACCTTCCCCTCAGCCGAACACACCTTCAGTATCCCCGATGAAGAGTATGCGGCCCTCGAAAAAGCCCTGTGAGTGATGAGACGAATCAAGTCGTTCAAGCAATTTGGTTTTGCCTCATTGCTTGTGATCCTGTCCGCTTCTTTTTCAAAAAGCGATCCCCGAATTTTCGAAGACCCGGGCAAGCAGGCCTTGGCAGACGGGTACCAGACTCGCTACCGGATCAGGGTTCGCCCGGCGAGTTGGAAGCGTGTCAGGCTGATGCCGGATGATCCCAAAGTCGCGGGAAACGTCGTCGGTCGGCCGGGCAAGCTGCCTGACGAGTTGGTGGTAATACAGCCCGGTCGCCTGCCGCGAGTGATTGTCGAAGACGGACCGGTCCGCGTGTTGCTGTATTTTCCGAACACCAGCTTGAAAAGCGTTATCGTCAAATCGACCGCCCTGCGACCGGCCCCGGACAAATCTGCTTCGGCAAACTCCGCGGACCTCGTGGTTGGAAGCGCCGTCGAACGCCTGGAATCCCGTAATGGATTCGTGCGAGTTCGAACAACGACGGGAAAATCCGGATGGCTGAAAGCCGACACGATCGGCAAAATGTATCTTGCCCCGAAGAATGAAAGCAGCAAGAGAGCACCGCAAGAGTTGAGCGGGCACGGACACGGAGAGACGCATCCCAACCGGGTAGCCATTACCAAGGGCAGCTGGCTGAGAGACGGGCCGGATGGCAGCGTTGTCGCTTATGTCAAGCAGAACAATATTTTTTTCGCGGACAATAAGATTGAACCGGGGGGCTGGCTTCGGCTGCGATACTATTCTTCGTGGGGCGAGTTGGGGTTGTGGCTCGATGTCTCAAAACTGGCATTCAGGGAAGGCACTTTCGGCAGTCTCAGTCGACAAGGCAAGCTCTTCTGGCTGGACAGGTACGAAGGCCGCACGATCTGCATTCCCTGGAAGATAGAAACCAATGAAGCCAACGAGTTTGAGGGGCAGCTGCGGCGGTTGGAAAAAGAAGAACTGACCTATAAATACGAATACGCCATGGGCATGCTGACTTTGAGTGGTCCGCTTGGCCTGGGTTCGGGTTCTTTCGAAGTGCTGGAAATCATGTCTTGCGGAAGTCAGTGTCTTCAAGTCGGCGGCCACCGCTGGTACTTTTCGAAAAATGCCTGCGAAGCCGATCGAATAAAAGGAGTACGCTAGAGGCTCTTGGCCCGCGCGCATTTTGCGGGACTAGTATCCGTAAGGCGTCATGTAACCGGCCTGGGGCAGCAGAATATTGAGCTGGCTTCCGGGAACCTGCTCATCGACATCCGCAGTGTCCAGCAATACGCCCGTGGGCAACATGTCGCCGCCGTCGAAGCCGTCGAGCAGGTCAATACCGTGACCGCCGCCCACGGCTTGCTCGAAGCCGATGGCCACGCCGCTGGTCGAACCGCGGGCGTGCTCAAAGTTGCTCCAAGGACTGAGATAGCGAAATTCGATCATGCCCGTGCCCGCGTGAAAAATGGCCTCGAAGGTCAGGCCGCAGCCATGACCGGCACAGGCGGCCGCGCAAGCGCAGCTGGTATCGTCGCAGTCGGTCAGGCCGTCACTGTCGTCGTCGATATTATTGGTGCAAAGCGGTTCACCCATTTCCTGCTCCTCAAGCAACAGGCCGAAGGCGTTTATCGCGTAATCATAGTCGGCCCGCTCCCACTGAACCGTTACGCGGCGCTCGGAACCCGAACTCTCATCGAGCCAGTAAACCTTCGAGCGATCATTCTGCTCCATGCGCAGGTCGCTCCAGAAGGGCGCCGCCTTGAAAACCGGCTGCGCCCCGTCGAGCAGGGTCGCACTACCCGCGTTGAGGCTTGCGTCCCCGCCGCCCCCGTAGTCGAGGAAATGAATGTAACCGTCGGCACAGACGTTCATGAAATTTCGCGCGCGGCCGTCGATAAATAACGGTTGGTCGAAGTCCACCCGCTGGCAACAGTCGTCGCAGTCGCTTACCTCGGACAGTAACTTGCCGCGAGTGCCACCCGTCTGAGCGTCGTAGATCGAAAGATCATCGAACCACTCCATTCCCTTGACAGCATAGTCGTCGGCCGGTCGGCTCTTGGGCCAGAACATGTAGTAGCCGTCGAAGTCATCACTTCCCGGCCCGCTGTCATTGAACACCAGCAGACCGTTCTCACCGGCCATGCTCTTCGGGCTTCCGTCCTCATCGACCAGCCCGATCGATGCGTCAGCACCGTTGACTCTTCCCTCCTGACACCAGTGCCCGACAAGTGTCCCATCGAAGTTTGTCTCCTTGGGATAGACGAAAGCTATCATCCCGCTGGCCGGCCACCACTTCATCTCGAGCGTCATGATGGAACGGGTCGAGTCGTTCTCCGCGCAGCCGTAGAATGCCGCCCTGTGCCACTGAACGATCAGGTAGTCGTCAAAGTTGCCCTGTGTGCCGTTTTCGATCTGTCCGTCGGGGCCGGGCATGTGCTTGGTGTAGATCTCTCCGAAGCGCGTGAAATTGCCGTAAGGCGTTGACGAGTCGGCCGGGGGCTGTTCACGAGGATCGCTGATGAACGTCAGGTCGTCGAAGAAAGCCCTTGCCTGGGCCGTACTGCTTCCGTCATTGACTGGATCGCCGGGCTGGTCGCCGGCGTCGGGATCGAAGACCGATCCGCCGACGTTGGCGAAGGCGAACAGGGTCTGGCTGTCATCCGCCGGGGCCAGCGGGTTGTCCTTGTTCATCAACACGACGCCGTTGGCCGAGATCGAAATGTAGCGGTAACGGCGGTTGAAAAACCAGAAGCCCTCGCTGTCCGCGCCCGGTCCATCGGGCGAGACGAATCCGAGTTGCCCAGCCAGATCGAGCAAAATAGCTCCATCGTCACAGGCCATGCGCTCTGCCTCACTGGCCGCGCCCGAACCCGTAAAATCACCGCAATGGACGTTGGTGTCGTAAGGACTCGCAAGTTCAAGCAGGTGCGGCGTGCCGTCGAAGGCGATGTCCTCGAAGACGTTGAGGTAGTCGAAGTCGGTGGCCCGGCAGGTGCGCATGCATGCCCCGCCGAAGCAGGCGTTATCCAAACAGGCGGCGACTCCCTTGGTGCATGAATCGACTTGAACTTCCTCTGATGTGCAAGCGCCCGACTGACAGACGGGTCGAACTACCCGGTCGCCCTCGGCATCGCAGCTCGGTTCGCCGCAGGGCGTGCCGTCGGCCAGGTTGTGGTAGCTGGTGCAGGCGTTGTCCAGGCAAACGCCTTGCAAGGTGCAGGCACCGGCATCCGTGCAAGACTGCCCGTTTTCAGGATTGCCGGCCAGGCCCGAGTCTATCGGCAAGGCCTCGTTCCATGGGCGGCATGCCCCGAAATAACATACGTAACGTGTGCAGGCGTTGCCGGAGCCCGGCGAATCGGGATCATAGGTAGTGTCATAGAGTTGCCTGCAGGCCCGTTCTTCCCAGCCGTCGGCGTCCAGCGGATTGCCGTTGGCTGCCATCTCACCGGCCGTGACCAGTCCGAAGAAATCAGCGAAAGCCACGCAGTTCGAGGGCGCGCCGCCCAGAGGACCGTCGATGTCCAGGCAGCCCTCGTCACATGGAATGCCGTTGGTATCGCAGTTGGTCCCGTCGGGCGCAGAAATACTGCCGCTGCAGTTGCCGGCCCCGTCGCAAAAGCCGCGTACCAGGCACTGTCCTTCGGACCCGCAGGCCGCGCCGGCTGGTTCGAAGCCCGCATCGGTCACACAAACGCCCGAGGCGCACAGCGAAAGCATGCAGTTCCCGTCGTTGATATCGTCGGCGTCTCCACAGGGCATTCCATCCGACAGCAGATTAGCGGTGCCCACGCATTGGCCCGAGATGCACTCGTCCAGAGTGCAGATCGATCCGTCGTCGCACAGGTTGGTGTTGTCGTTGACAGCCGTACAGGCTCCGCCCACGCATTCCAGGTCTGCGCAGGGGTTCTGTGGGTCGACACCCTCACAACCCAGGGTCGGACCGTCGAATTGCAGGTGCGCGCAGCCTCCCTGGCCGTTGCATTGATCAGCGGTGCACGGGTTGCCGTCGTCACAACTCGAGTTGGGCACGTTACCCCAGACGTGCGCCTCGCATGCCCCGGCGTTGCACCAGCCATCGCAGCTGTTTCCGTTCTGACCGAGATCGCAAGGCGACAGTTCCGGCGCCCTGCCGACCGCCACGCTGCAACTGCCGGTCTCGGAGCACTCGAATGCGACATAACAGCCGCTGTCGGCCGCCAGAACCGGCCTTCCGTCGAGGTCGACGATTCCCGTCGCCGCGGGCGGCGAGCAAGTTTCACCGTATCCGCGCGGTGTGTCGCTGGCCCTGCAAAAACCTTCGTCACAAGCGCCGGGGGCGGTGCAGGTGGTCTCACCGTCATCGCACTCGTCACCGTTTTGCAAAGTTCTTTCGACGACGCACTGGCCCGCCAGGCATACCTCGGCGTAGCATTCCAGCCGGTGTCCGGCCGGCAGGTCTTCGGGTGCGGGCAACTCCAGGTCGGCGACGTCGCAAGGCGATCCGTCAGGCACAGTCGTCACATGACACTCTCCCCCGAGACACACCCCGTGATTTTCAAGACACGGATTCACGGGCACGACGTTGCAGCGGGTTCCATCGGGCAAAAACTCGAGATCCACCGTACCGGAGGCTGCGTTGAAAACGGGCCGGCTGCACTCGTTGGTGTCGTCGGCCAGGCGGCTCAGCTCAACGCATTCTCCACGATAGTTGCAACGGCCGACGGTCGAGGGATCGCCGTCCATCTCGCAGGGCGTCGCCGAATCGGATGTCGGGAGCGCGTTGTCGTAGTCGGGGTCATTGGGATCGTCCGTGGTGTACTTTTCGGCGCAGATTCCCGACTGGCACATCGACGCGCCGTCGCAGGGATTGGCGTCGACGCAGCCGCCGCCCTCGTTTGAAACCTGCGGCAGGCAGGCCGATACGCCCACGCCGCTGACGTCGCGGCAGTAACCCACGTTACAAACCAGGTCTTCGGCCGCCAATCCCAGTCCCACCAGGTCGTCGGCTTTCAACGAACAACCGATCCCGTCGGCCACCGGGTTGACCAGGCAGTTTGCGTTGGCATCGCAAGCCGGAGCGTTGCAACGCGTATCGTAATCACCGCAGGGATCTCCCAGATGCGTAGTCAGATTGGGATCCGCCAGGCAGGCTCCGGCCTGGCAGATCTGGTCTTGGCAATCGCTTACCTGGCCGCAGACGATGCCGTCGGTCAGGTTTGCGCCGTCCACGCAACGGCCTATGCCTGCCACGTCCTCGCAGTGGTGTTCGCGACACGGGTTCTGCCCTTGGCACACTCGCAAATCGGACACCGGGTGAAAGTCGACGCAGACCCCTTTATCGCAACTTCCTTCCTCGCACTCGTTGGTCGGGCTCATACACTGCTGCCCGTCGTTGGTCCCGTCACGCACCCCGACGCACTCGCCCGCGGCGCAGGCGCTGGTCGCCGTGCACGGGTTGCCGTCATCGCAGGCCAGGCCGTCGGCTACCGGGGCGATCACCACACCTCTAATCGAATCGCACGCGTATTCGAGACACTCGACACCGCCGGCGATGATTCCGGACGGGTCGCGAAACTGGTCATCCTGATCTGGATTGTCCGGATCGGGGATCTCGTTGGCCAGGGCAAAAAGGTCACGACCGGAAACACAGGCTGCATCATGACAGTAGTCACCCACAGTGCAGGCGCTGCCGTCGCTGCAAGGTGTTCCGTGGGGCTGGCTCACTCCGGCACACTGGCCGTACATGTGGCAGATATCACTAAAGGTGCATCCGTTGCCGTCGTCGCAGGCACGGCCGACTTTGTCCGAATCGACCACGTAGTCCACCAGTCCCGTGCGAGTGTTGCACTCGCGCATGCGGCAGGCCGGGTTCAGATCCAACCCGCCCTGTACGGGAGCATTCTGCACGACCTCGGCGTTGACGATCGCGGCGCACTGTCCGTTCTGGCAGGTCCAGTTGACGCAGTCGCCGTTTGTCCGCCCCGCGTCCGGGTCGGAGCAATCGACCCGGTCGAGGCTGTTCATGTGCGGGCTGTCGCCGCTGCCGAGCGCGCATTCGTACTGCAGGCAGGGATTGGCGATGTCCTCGTAAGTAATTCCTCCAAGGCCCAACTCGACGGCCTCCTCGGGAGTATAAGGCTGGTTGCTGCGTGTACCGTCGGCATCGCAAAAGTCGCGCGTGCAATCGTCACCGTCATCAATCGTGTCGCCGTTGACGTCCACGGTGTAGTCGCCGGCGCAGATCCCGTCCCGACAGGCATCGCCAGACGAGCACACGTCACCGTCGTCGCAGCTCGTTCCGTTGAGAGGAACCGGATCGTGGGTAATCTCGCCGTTGGCCGGATCGCAACTATCCTCCGTGCAGGCGTTCTCGTCATCCAGGCCGGGCAACGAAGTTCCCGCGCAGACTCCTGCGGCGCAGACGTCCGCCACGGTGCAGGCATCGCCGTCGTCGCATGATGTGCCGTCATCGGCTTGCGCACAGTCGATACCGCTGCCGTAGCAATAACCCTTGCCGTCCGCGGTCTGCCGGTACTCGAGCCCCAAGCTTTCGCAGAAGTCCTTGTCGATCTTGGTGCCCGATCCACCGCAGGCCTGAAAAATGAACAGCGAGCAACTCCACGCCAGCCATGACACCAACGACTTATATCCAGCAGCTTTCATTTACCCGCTCCTTTATTCTGAATCTTCGAATACAATGATTCGCTAGTTGAGCACGGACAGCCGGTGGGCGTCAATTCCGCTTTTGCGGTCGGCAGGTTCCTCCGGGGGCGAAAATGCCCGGCTCTAAGGATAGTTGCTCCACCCGGAAAACGACTCGCCGGCAGCCACCATCACTATGGTGACCCTGAAATTCATGTTTTCGTAGTCGGGCCACTGGTCCCAACAGGCGCCGTCGACGTTGTAGCGGGTGACGTTGCAGCCCGATTCGCCGCGTAAGACAACGCGGACCAGGAAGCGTTCCGGGTGAGAGTAGTCCAGGGGCACCCCGCCATTCTTCCACCAGTCGGCTGGAGCGAGGCTCGCGCTCACGAAATACTCGCCGGGGCCGGCATGGGACACCTGCTGGCCGCAGGATTCAGGAAAATAATCTCCCCCGACGCCGTCGTCGCCCATGGTCCAGATGCAAGTCTGCAGTTTGCCCGCCGGCTGGTCGGCGGGTGAGTTGATCACATAACGCACATGAAACTCGCCGTTGTAGTAATCGACAGGGTCCAGCCAGTTGTCGGCCGGCAACTGGTCGCCCGGGTTGATCAGTACGTGGAACCCGCTGTCGTTATAACTGAACTGTCGAGAGTCGCCGTCGAACAGCAGCACTTCCGAACTCGGTCCGGGCCCGTCGTCGCCTTGTGTGTCCGCGTCATGTGGCTGGGCGTCGTCCACCTGCCAGCCGTCTCCATCCGATTCGTCTCCGGAATCGATCCCTGTATCAGCGGGATCACCCAGGTCAGCGGCGTCCGCATCGGCAACGGGCTCAAACTGATCGCCCCCGTCGGGGTCTACGGCCCGCTCCTCCGCATCAACCGGCTCGTCATGCGCGCTAATCGAGCCATGGGTGCAGCCGAAGACCAGCAGCGCCGTCGCAGAGAACAAGACGCTCGATCTGAAACATGAAATGTACACCTGCTCTTTCTCCATTTCTTATTTGCTTTGCAGCACGGCCACCGGGTTCCAGTCTCTCGGCGGCTTGTCACCCTGGCCGGCCAGGCGCTCCAGGTATAGCGCGCTTACCCGGTCTTGCGGGTTGACTTTTTGAAAGGCGCCGAATTCTTGTCGGGCCTTGTCGAACTCGCCCTTGCGGAATGCGGCCAGTGCCGAAATGAAGCGATGCAGATCCTGGTAACTGGCAATTGTGTAATCCGCTCCCGCGAGCAACTCGAACACGGATACCGCCAGCGACTTGCCCTTTACCTGCACCCGGTCGATCTCGCGAAAAGTGAACTCGTCTCCGGCAAGTTCGCGGGCGCGCTCTCCCAACATGCAAAATACGCCGTACCTGCGGGTCAAGCTCTCGAGCCGCGACGACAAGTTGACCGCATCGCCCACGACCGTGTAGTCGAAGCGCTCAGCCGAGCCCATGTTGCCCACCACCATCTCTCCGCTGTTGATCCCGACCCCAATGTCGAGATCCAATCCTTTGTCTGCAAACAGTGGACGTATTTTCGCAAGCTCGGCGTGCATACAAAGAGCGCAGCTTAAAGCCCGGGCTGAATGATCGGATTGCGGTAAGGGCGCGCCGAACACGGCCATCAGAGCATCGCCGATGTACTTATCCAGCAGGCCGCCGGCTCCCAGCACGGACCTGGTCATGGGCGTAAAGTATGCGTTCAGCAAGACCGTAAGTTCCTCGGGGGGAATCTTTTCTGAGATATTAGTAAAACCCCTGATGTCCGAGAACAAGACGGTCAATTCCTTGCGTTCGCCGCCGAGCGCCAGCGCGCCCGGGCTTGCGAGCAGTCCTCGAATGACTTCGTCCGAAAGATAGTGAGCGAACGCCCGGCGCAGTTTGCGCTTTTGCGCGCCCTCGCCGACATAAGAGAGCGCGAGGCATGCAAGCAGGACGGCGATGAAAACACCGCTCGGCGCAGCCGCGGCCAGCCAAATGTTCCCGGTGCTGAACAGGTACTGGCTTCCTCCCAGGTAGACAAGCAGGCCGGCCAGCGACGCCGAGACCCTCATCCAGGGAGCCAGTGAAAGGCGCGGCCAGAATAGCGCCGAAATCAAGAGCCCCAGCGCCAGACAGGCCAAGGCGTCCAGCCAGGGCGGAGCGCGCACTATGAAGTCGCCGCGCAGCAGGTTGTCTGTGGCCGTGGCTTGCAGTTCGACCGCGGGAAAAGTGGTCTGAAAAGGAGTGCGGGCCGAGTCGTGGCCAAACTGGGTGATACCCAGAAGGACGATGCGCCCGGCCAGCGCCTTGTCCGGCACGCGGCCCGATAGCAGGTCGATCATCGAAATCGTTTTGAAGGTGCCGGCCGGACCCCGGAAATTGAGATAGAACCCGTCGCGCCTGTTGAGCGAAATCGTCTTCTCGCCGATGTGCACGCTGTTGTCGATTCCCAGGTAGGCCAGCCTGCCGCGCCCAAGCACGCGGTAACCCGCGACGAGCTGCATGGCCAGAGACGTGTACAGCTTGCCCGCGTAACCCATGACCAGCTTCATCTCGCGCACCGTACGCGTGCCGTCTTCGAATACCGTTACGAAGCCCAGCGCACGCGCCGCGCGGCATAACAGCGGCAAGGAAGACATCGCCGATTCAGTTTGCAGGGGCTGATACGGGCCGGGCACGCTTTGTCCGAAGCGTCCCTTTGCCAATTCGTCGCCTGCCTGCTCAGCGCCCCCGGAGTCGCCCCCATGTCCCAGGTGCAAGGCCAGCACAACGTTTCCGGCCCGGGCGATGGCCTCGGCCAGATGCGCATCGCCTCGGGTCTCTTTCCAGATGCGCCAAAGAAGATTGATCGGCCCGTCTGCCCCGGTGCTACCCGGCATCCCGGTTTGCGAATCGCCAACGGACGAAATGAAATCATCGAGCGCCTTCTGCAACGGGCCGGGCAGCAGCCGTTCGGGCTTTGAGAAGAAACTGTCCACTCCGATTATCTTCGGTCCGGTCTGGGCGACGGCGTCGATTACCCTGGCCCAGCCATCTCGACGCTCGAAGATGGTCGGATCGTCGGCATAGCTCTTGTCATCGAACACGACCAGGACCGTCTCGGGCCCCGGTCGCACAATGCCCCGGATTACGAAGCGCAGGTCTTCGGCCCGGCGTTCGAGTGATTCCAGTAGATCTCCCAGGATGGGCAGGCGCCGCCCGTAACGATTGGCTCCGGCCAACACGGACAGCAAGAAACTCAGCAGCAGTCCGCTAATCAGCGGGTTGCGCAGCCGGCTCAAGGCAGCGGAACCTTGAAGATCACCCAGCCGTCGGCAGGGCCAAGAGCCGTTTTCTCTTGCAAGTACTTGCCTGAAAGGCAATCCGGCAGCGGCAGCCCGCCGCCCAAGACAATCCGTACGATCTTGTGGCCGGAAACTTCTATCCGCACTTCGACCGCGTGTGGTCGCACCGCCTTCGGCAATCCGGAGACGACCCGGCTGAAACAAGCAGACAGAGTGCGGTCGTTCATAATCCTGCCCACAATCTCGGGCGGCGGTCCCTTCTCGACCTTCTCCTTGTCTCCGATGCGCGTACGCCAAGCAGGCGCAACAACTCGACCCGCAACTCCCCTGTCGAGCGTAGTTGCTTGTTCGCGGGCCAGGCCGGCCCCGGCGCCTCCTAGCGATTTGCTCTGCGTCTTGCTCGCCGCAGCCTGCGGCTTATCCTTGTCGGCCATTACCGCTTCCATGGGTGCTCTGGGTGCTCTTTTCTCGGACTCGGCAACCTTGAGCATGCGACGCTCCAGCTTTACTTTCTTGGCAATCGTTTCCTCTTCGGCCTGCTGGGTGGGAACAGTTTCGGCGCCTGTCAGGCGCGCGTGCCAACCTGCAATTCGTTCGCCCTGCTGCTTCTCCTCTTTGGAAAGCAGTCGATCGAGCTGCGCGGCCAATCCCTCGCCGGTCCGCGGCGCGTTCAACAAGACAATGTCGGCGACCCGCAAGTCAACCCCGCCCTCGACGCGCACCAGATAGCCGTTATTCAGACGCAACACCACGAAGCCCTTGTCGGGGGCTTCGATTTCGTCGCTAACAAGCAGCGGTATCCGGGGCCGGGCGTCAAAGACGAATCCAGACGCCGCCCGGATTTTGGCCGGGCCGGAGACGATTTGCACCAAGGCCCGTGCCACTCCGCTTCCCGCCTGGGGAGGCCGTGTAACCTCGCGAGGCGCAGCCGATTCGGCGGTGCATGCCGAAAACAACAGCACAATCGTAATCATCGAGATCCTGTGCGTCATGGAGGTCCTCCCGGCGATCGACTGTAATCGTTCTCGATACCTTATAATAGACGGGTCGCAAATGAAAAGGTTGCGGCATAGCCTTCCGGAGCCTCAGTGCCTGAACGATCTCTGTCCGGTGAAGACCATGGTTGCGCCGTGCTCGTTGCAGGCCTCTATCGACTGGTAATCGTTCAGCGACCCACCCGGCTGGATGACGGCCTTGACTCCCTCACGCAGGCCGACATCGATGCCGTCACGGAAAGGAAAGAAGGCGTCCGAGACCATGACCGACTCATGCAAGCCCCCCTTCATATCCGCCGTCTGCGCGTCAATTGCGCTCTTCTCGTTGCCGTCGTCGAGTTCGTTATAAGGCTTGCCGTGCTTCTCGAAGCATATGCGATCGGCAAGCTTTCTGTAAGCCTTGTCCCGCGCAATTTCCGCCACTCCTACCCTGTCCTGCTCGCCGGTGCCGATTCCAACGCTGGCGCCGTCTTTTACAAAGATGACCGAGTTCGATGTCACCCCGGCCTCGACCATCCAGCCGAAGAGCATGTCGGCATACTCGGCCTCGGTCGGCGCGCGCTCGACGCGGTAGTGTTTGCCCTTGTAATCGGTTTCGGCAAGCTTGAGATCTTCTTTGTTTCTAGCCTGCGGCACGAACGACTGCTGCAACACCAATCCGCCGTCGATCAGCGCCTTGAAATCGACAAAGCGCCTGGGTGCATAATCGCGCAGGCGCTCGATGTTGCGGATTTCCATGATGCGCAAGTTCTTACGCCGCGCCAAGATGTCAATCGAACCTTGCTCGAACCCGGGCGCCACCACCACCTCCGCGTATCGTCGCGAGATTTCTTCGGCGGTGGTCTTGTCCACGGGTCGGTTACAACCGATGCAGCCGCCGAATGCGGCCACCCTGTCGGCCATATCCGCCCGCACGTAAGCCTGCGCCAGACTTTCGCCTACGGCGACACCACAGGGATTATTGTGTTTCATGATTGCGACGGCCGGTTTATCCGTCAGGTAACGCAAGATGTTCAAGGCGTTGTCGGCGTCCGTAAGGTTGGTCTTTCCCGGGTGCTTGCCGAACTGGTGCAACTTGGCGCCGCAGACGAGTTCTTCCCCCGGGCCTATGAAACGCACCTCCCCCAGCGTCAGATTGCCGTTCACCAGCCGGTAAAGGGCCGCCTCCTGCCCCGGGTTCTCACCGTAACGCAACCCCTTGCGCTCGCCGTCGACCACCCAACTCAACTTGGAGTAAGTCAGTGTCTGGCGCTCGTCGCCCTTTCCGAATGATATTTCGAGATCGTCCGGGAAATGATCGTCCGCCAGAGTGCGATAGGCCTTCTTGAGATCTTCGGCCATCTGTCAGACCTCCTGTTTGTCGTAACAACATTCCACTTCGGCATCGGCCTGTTCGGCCAAAAAACGTGAGATGTGGGTGTCATAGGCTGCGGTGTGGGCAAAGGCTTTTTTTGCCAGGCCGAAACGGGTCTTCAGGTCGAGTCGTCCTCCGCTGCTTCTGAGTTTTTTGACCAGGCCCTCGTAGTCGGCAGGATCGGTTACCGAGGCCACTCGCAGGTAGTTCTTGGCTGAGGCGCGCACCATGCACGGCCCGCCGATATCGATGTTGGCCCTGGCCTGTTCGACGGTTACGTCCTTTTGCAAGATGGTCTCTTCGAATGGATACAGGTTGCAGACCACCATGTCGATCGGCACAGCATCAGTTCGCCTGAGGTCGTCCTGGTGGGCCTGGTTGTATTTCTCGGTCAGCAGCCCCAGGTAGATCTTGAAGTCGAGCGTCTTGACCAACCCGCCTTGTGTCTCGGGCTGGCCCGTGTATTCGGACACCTGCACCAGTCGCTCTTCGACCGAAGCGGGTCCCAATATCTCGGCTATGCGCTTGTAGGTGCCCCCGGTAGAGAAAATCTTCATCTCGGCGTTTACCGATACCAGGCCCGAAACCAGGATGTCCAGGCCGCGTTTGTCGGAAACGCTGATCAATACGTGTCTCACCCTGACCCAGTCATCGATCTGACGAACAATGTTGCCTGCCATGTGTTACCTCCTGTCAGGTCTCGATTTCAACCTGGTTGCAACCTATTGAAATCTTGCCTTCGGCATACAGCCTGATCGCCTCTGGATAGATACGATGCTCAACATCGAGTCCGCGCGCCCTGAGATCGTCGATACCGTCATTGGCCTGAACAGGCACCGCTGCCTGCATGATCACCGGCCCGGTGTCCACGCCGTCATCCACGAAGTGAACCGTGATTTTGGTTTCCGTCAGTCGTTCGGGGTGATCCGGTAAGATACCCAGCGCGAACTCGTAGCCGTGCGCACCCTGGTAGGCTCTCGTGTCCGCAGGGTGGATATTGATCACTCCGGGCAGGCAACGTTTTGAGTCATAGAAAGCGCTCAACAGCGTATTAGTCACGACGCGCATGTAACCCGCCAGCACCACCAACTCGACCTCGTAACGGCGTATACGGCGAACGATCTCGGCTTCATGAGCGGCACGCTCGGGAAAGTCACGGTGCGATACCACTTCGGTGGGAATTCCGGCCTCCCGCGCCCGTTCGAGACCATAGACGCCGGGCTTGTTGCTTACGACAACCACCACCCGCGCCGGAAAGTCGCTTTTCTTGCAGTTGTCGATTATCGCCTGAAGGTTTGTGCCCCCTCCCGAGATGAAAACCGCCAGGCGAAGCTTTTCCGTCATCGGTCACCTCCCGATAAATCGATGAGGGACTATGCCACACCAGTCGATTGTGGAAAAGACAAAAAGGAGTCTTTAGCGGCCGACTTGTTCGAGCATTCGCTTGGCCAGCGTCTCTACCGGCTGGCCCAGGTGATCGGCCTCGCCCTTGTGGTTCTTGATGATGTCTTCGAGCAATCTGCGCGCCATGGCCGGGTCGCTCTTGCGGTAGATCCAGTTGGCCATGGCCAACTCGGCCATCGTTGCCGGGTGCTCATTGAACTCGCAAAGAGACTTGCCGTAGCGTTCTTCCGTCATGCGCCAGTATTCGCCGGCCTTCTTGCGCCGCTGATCGAGCGTCAGCGAACGATCGCGCATGTAGTGCTGACCCAATTCGTAGGCGGCGCATCCAGCCCGGTTTGTGTCCGGGTATTCTTCAAGCAGTTTCTGAAGCTTGGCGATCGAATCCGGATTGCCCCGGGGCCGACGGCCCTCGAACCACAACTTTTCCATCTGCTTATGCCGCTCCTCGCCCAGCTTGCTCCTGTCGGCGTACCATTTCTCGTGAAACTCGTGCCCCAGTTCGAGCACCTTGCTCGAGTCCTTGCCCGCTTGTTCTATCTGCTTCTCGCGCGTCTCATCCGGCATTATGCGCCGCGCGTGATCCGGCGCGTAGCGCCTGACGGGCTCGGCAGGTGCGGGAGTTTCATTCTGCGGTTCCGGCAGCGTCGCTGCAACGGGCGCCGCTGTATTGTCATTGCCGGAAAGCAACCAGATTATCAAACCGCCGACCACAACCACACAAATTGCGCCGATAATCAGTAAGCCGCGCATCAAATCCTCCCGGCTCGAAAAAACACTCTATCGAAGTCTATCACTTGATCATCACCTGCGGAAAGCCGCCTTAATGATTTGTCGCATACGGACAAGCTGTCCGTCAATCGAGTGCGCAAGCTCTAACTGCGAGCCGGCGCGGGCCTGGTTGTGCTTCGAGGCGGACTCAAAGCGAGAATCGTCCCAGCCAAAATAACTCTCCTCGAATGCGTCCAGGCAGAATCGCGAAGCCAATTCCACTGCGATCGCGCGCACGGCCGGAGCAATGGATTCGAGTTCATCAGGATCCGGCAGTATTCCCGGCGCATCGGCCCAACCTCTGATGCCCGCCTCGAAGAAGTCGATATCGAACGGCCCCCGGTTGTCTTCCCCGACCGGCTGGCACCACGATCTGAAAGCGTCTCCCAGGTCACAAGCGAGCGGCATGCGTCCCAGCGTATCCAGGTCTATCAGGCACACCGCCTGTCCGGCCTGATCGAAGATCACGTTGCTGATTTTGGGATCGCCGTGCACGATCCGCTCCGGCAATCCGTCCCATCCGAGCGTCCATTTTCCGGCCGCCTGCAGAATACTGTCGCCAAGCTCGGCGACTGCATCGTAATGCCGGTGAGCATGTTGGCTATCGAGAGCCTTTTGCAGTCGAGCCAGGTGCGCAGCCGTGTCATGAACTCCTATTCGCCTGGCTTCGAATGAATGCGCGTTGTTCCATAAAGCGCCGTGAAAGCGGCCCAGCAACCGACCGGCCTGCTGGCAACGATCCGGACCGTCGACACTGAGCACCACCTCGCCGTCTATCCAGGTCATCAAGCGCCAGATTCGAGACTGTTCGTCTTCTATCCAGAGATGCTTGCCTGCCGGCACGAGCAGCGGGGTGATCATTCCGGCGGACGCAAGTTCGCGGGTCACGAAATCGATGTCATGGTGCATTGTCGGATCAAATATGTCGGCCAATCGCTGAAGGGCGAAGACGGCCTCTCGTGTCTCTATACGAAAGGTCTGATTGATATGCCCCGCACGAATCCTCTCTATGCGGCTCGGCACGATCCCCCAGGCTTCCAGAACGGCAAGCGCCTGGTCATGATTATCTTGCCCGGTCATCGTAAGACATTTATCTCATGGCCGGTATGATCACAAGGGGCCTTGACAGCCGTGTTCGAGTGTACCTATTGTGAGCCTGGAAAAAGTACAATATCAACTCTCTGCGATGGGAGGCATGGGATGCCCATCATCACAATCTCAAGGGGTTCATACAGTCGGGGTAAGGAAGTGGCCGAAAAGGTCGCCGCCAAGATGGGCTTCGAGTGCGTCGCCCGTGACGTCTTGATCGAGGCATCCAAGGAATTCAACGTGGACGAGGTCAAACTGGTTCACGCCATCAGCGATGCGCCCTCGCTCTTCGACAGGATATCCTACGGCAAGCAGCGCTACGTGACCTACATCAGGGCCGCGCTGCTGGCGCACCTGAAGAATGACAACGTCGTCTATCACGGCATGGCCGGCCACTTCTTCGTGCGCGATATCGGCCACGCGTTGAAGGTTCGTATAATCGCCGACATGGAAGATCGCATCCAGGTAGTGATGAAGCGGGACGGCGTCTCGCGCAAGGCGGCCCGTCGTTTCATCGACAGGATCGACAAGGAAAGAAAGAAGTGGAGCCAACAGATGTACGGCATCGACGCCAGCGATCCTCATCTGTACGACCTGGTGATTCACGTCAACAAGATCACGGTCGGGGACGCCGTCGATATCATCTGCCATACGGCCCAGCTCGATCATTTGCAGGCGACCGACGAGTCACGCCGGGCCATCGAGGACGAGGCGCTGGCAGCGACGGTCAAGGCCGCCCTGGTCAAGGATTATCCCGATGCCGAGGTCACCTCGGAAGACGGCGTGGTCTTCGTAAATACCAAGACCTCCGAGGCAGAAGAGATGAAGATTGCAGGAAAGATAGAAGAGATTGCCAAGACCGTCCCCGGCGTAAATGAAGTCAAGGTTCAACTTCACCCCTTCACTCCATTCGGAACCTGAGCATCACTTCAGCGGTACGGCGCACAAGTCGACACGCCTGCGCCGACGATTATGTAGTCCAGGTTGCTCATAAGCGTCTCGGTTTGTCCGCTTGCGGGATCCAGCCGCAGAACCTGCGAGTTGTAACTGCCGGAATAGGTGGTCACGAAGATGTAGAACTTGCCTCCCCAGTGGGCGAAGGCCCAGGCGCGGATATCGCCCGAAAGGCCAGCAAGCGGCCACTGGTCGTCGATCTGTCCGCTTAGCTTGTTCAGCTTTGCCACGAAAGTGGAGCCGGCACCCGGGAAGTAGCCGTACCACTCGGCCTTGCCGGTACCGGTCAGCTCCGGGCCGTATTCGGCCTGCGGACAGGGCCCGAGGGTCGTAAGCGCCAGAGTGTTGGGATCGATCACCGCCATGTCGCCCATCACCTGGGCATCGACGTTGCCGCCGGCGATGAAGAGGTGCTCGGCCTCGGAGCCGGCCTCGTCGCTGACAAATCCCATGCCGAACAACTTGTATCCGTCCTGGCCCTTGGTATAGGGGCTGGCCTGGCACGAGGCGTCGGTCGTGCTGACCCAGAAAATCTCTCCGCTGGTGTACAGCACCCAGGCCCGGCCGCTGCGATCGACCGACATCGAGAAAGGAGTGGCCGTCCCGCCGCCGCCCCAGTCCGGCCAGGACGCCCCGGCCGGGCAATTCAGGTTTCCTATCAGCGCAAATTCGTTGGCGCCACCGGCCGGGTTGAAGCTCAGCAGCCGGTAGGAATCGTCCACCACGTAGATGAACATGGTTTCGGGCGGACAGGCCGGGTCGCCGCACTCACCTGCCACACAGGCCTCGGTCCAGCAGGTCTCGACCAGGTCGCCGACGGTCCCGTCCGGGTTGCAGGCGTGCGCGTTTCCGTCCGAGCAGACGTTGCCTGCGGCCGGATCGCAATCGACGCAACCAAGATCGACAAGGCAGGTCTGCTCGTCGCCGCAGTCAGCCAACTCGTTGAACACCCCGGCCTGGCACTCCTGGTAGCTGGCCCCCTGGCAGCGCCGTTGCCCTTCGGTGCAAGTGCACTTGCCGTCAGCGTCGCAGCTACCTCCAGTGCAGGTCCCGCACTCCAACTGTCCGCCGCAGCCGTCATCCCACTGGCCGCACTCCTTGCCCAGATCATCGCAAGTCGAAGCATCGCAGCTGCCCTGGCAGACGCACGAAGCCGGGTTGCAAACCTGACCCGAGGAGGCGCAAGCGTCCTGGCAAGTGCCGCCGCATCCGTTGTCCCCGCAGCACTTGCCGGCACACTCGGGCTGGCAATCGCAAGGCGTCAAGCAATCGGCGCCGGCCACATCGCAACCGCAATCGCAAGCGCCGATCAACTCTTCACGCCTGCCGCATCCGTCCTGCCAGTAGGTGTTCCCCTCTTCGCAAACGGTGGACTGGTGCGAAGTGCAGGCGCTGCCGGGATTCTCACCGCCGCAACCTGCGCTGATCGAGATCGCCAAGAAGGCTCCAAATCCAGCCACAATGACACCACGCATCGCATCACCTCCCGGCAGCCAGTTTGCACTCCACATTGTAGCATATTTCGGAGACGATGCGCCCGTCAGGTGGAGCCAAGCAGTTTTAACTGTAGGAAAAAAGAGTATGGTGCGGTGGACCCCATTGTTTGGACCAAAAACGGGCGTGGTTAAGGTGGAACCTG
>CAZENH010000044.1:0-40129 GCA_964513625.1 uncultured Myxococcales bacterium
TGTCCGATTTCCGGACACCTCACAATGTCGATACCTCCGTCCCTGTCTTTTCCCTGGCTTTTCCTGTCGATACCTCCGTCCCTGGCTTTTCCGTCGATACCTCCGTGCCTGCCTTTTCCCAAGATGTCCAAGGTGATTTGTAATGTTGAAAGATGACTCGTCAGTGAATATCATGATCTGAGGAGGATCCCATGGCGGAACCGGGCTGTGAAAAGTGTGGCTTCAGGGCCAGATACGATAAGAATCCAAAGTCGTTTTTAGGGCGCTTGTGGCGTTGGCACGCGAATTGGTGCCCTGGCTGGAAGAAGTACATGCAGTCACTCCCCAGTGACGAACGCAGCAAGCTGGCCAAAAAGTACAATCAAAAGAAGTACATCTGATTGGCTTTTTCCACTGCCGTCATTTGACCTGCGTCCCTGCCTTTACAAGTGCATCAACCAGTCTTATGCCGTCGTAGAGGTGATCGTCGGCCTCAATCCAGCCGTTTATCCCAAGGGTTGGAGTGAGTATCTTGCGTCCTGTACTCGAGAGAGTGTTTATGCCGAGCAAAATGGATTTGATCTTGGCTGCCAGTCGCTCATCAATGTCTCCCCTTAGGCAGTAGGCGTCATAGGGGATACGCCCGGTCTTTGCCAGGATGAACAGATCTCCTACCGGTAGTCCTTCCTGGCGGGCATCCCTGATGGCGCCTGAGAATGTAGCCGCCACGTCGAAGCGGCCCTCCATCAGGCCCTTGATGCAGGCGCGGTGATTTCCGCCAAAGGTGATCGTGCGAAAAGTCTTTTCAGGGACGATCTTGTGCTTGAGAAGATATGCTACGGGGTAGAGATAACCTGAGGTGCTGTCGGGATCGGCGAAACAAATCCGCGCACCGTTCAGATCGGCCAGAGACCCGAAGTTGCCGTCTTGCATGCTTATCAGGTAGCTCGAGTAGGTCTTCGAGCCGTAGGCCACATGGGCGGCGATCAGCTTCAGGTTGGGGATGCGCTTTTTGGCCCTTACGTAGGCCAGCGGTGAGAACTTGACCAGGTCGACATTTCCCTTGGCTACCTGATCGATCAGATTCCCGTAGCTTTCGGCCACCTCCAACTTGACCTTGATGCCAATAAGCTCAGAAAGATGTTCGGCCAGAGGCGAGAAGCGTTCACGGGTTGCCTCAACTCCGAGCACCGGCGTCATGCCGAAGACAATCTCTTCTGAAGAACCGTTGTCGACCTCTCCGGCACGAGCCCGAGACGTGACACAGGCCAGCAGGCACACCAGAATGACGATCGACGGCTTGATGCTGATCATGACTCTACCTTGTTTCGCCCGGCATTCTTAGCGCGGTACAGGGCCTCATCAGCCATTTCGATCAACGCCTTGGCATCCTCGTGAGCCGGTTGCAACTCGGCCACACCTATGCTGACGGTCAAGTTTCCAGCGGGTTGCTTGTCCTGGTCGGGAAAGTCCGCCCGCTCAACCGCGCGACGGATCTTCTCGGCCACTCGCAGGCCGGCTTTAAGTCCCGTGTCGATTAGCGCAATCCCGAATTCCTCGCCACCGAAGCGACCCGGAATATCGGTGGCGCGCAGGTTGCCCGTAATAATCTCAGACAACTCCGTAAGCAGCCGGTCACCGGCTACGTGCCCGTTGGTGTCATTGTAGTGCTTGAAGTTGTCGACATCGAGCATCAACAGCGAGAGGCGATGTCCGCCGCGTTTTGAGCGCAGCAACTCGAAGTCGATTCGACTGAGCCAGTGAGTCTTGTTGGCAAGCCCGGTCAAACCGTCTGTTGTGGCTATTTCCTCGAGCCGCTTATTAACTTCGTTCAGACGACGGTTGGCGAGTTCGAGTTGCTCGTTCTTATCGACGATCTCGCGTGAGCGCTGTCGAACTTTCTCTTGCAAGTCCTGCGTGTAACTTTCCAACTCCGCCGCCGTGGCGTTGAAGGCGCTGGCAAGTGTTCCCATCTCGTCGCGGCTCCTTACGTGGATCCGTTGATCCAACTCACCCGCGCCCAGACGCTCAGCCATAAAAGAAAGATCCTTGACCGGACGAACCACCAGCCGGGAAAGCCCAATAGACAGCGCACCAAGCGCCAGCAGGATTAACAACAAGGTGATGCCCAAAGTCTGCCGACGCAGGTAGGTTGTTCGTGCATGAAGGCGCTCCAGAGAGAATTCGGCAAGCAGTGTGCCCCAACGCAATCCGGATTCCACGGGCAGCGAGACGGCCAGAGTCTCCGCTTTTCCCTCGTGTTTGACGCTCTCGAACAAGGGCTTCTTCGAGGCGATGGCGCGCCTCGTGAAATCGTCTTTCAGTATGGTGCCGTAGTTGGTCTCACGAGTGTGGGCCAGCACACGCCCGTCCTCGTTGACCACGCAAAGATAGATCAGATCGCGCAACGGATCGTATCCAGCAGAGTCTTTTTCTTCAGGTTGAATAGAACGTTTGTTTGAAAGCTGCGCCAGGTAGTCATCCAGCCGTTCGATCTCGTGGTTAGCCAAGGCGATGGAACAGGGGACGGAAAGCGCCGAAAGCAGACCCAGCCCGCGAACCCGCATCTCGTCTATCAGGCTGTTTTCCAGAATGGCCACGTTGAGTAACCCGCCTGCTCCCAGCAAGGGCACCAGTAGGCCGGTCAAGAGCAGGGTCAGTTTGAGACGTATGCCCATGGGTCGAAGTACTCGTCATTCCATCGAGAAAATAATATCGCCGAGGTCAAAGGGCTTGTTCCAGTAGGCTTCGATTTCCGGGTCGCGGTAAGCGACATCGGCCGAAGGCATGAGTTTCAAGTGCAAAGACAGCCGGTCGTCCGCCTTGACAAGGGGCGCTAAGTCGAGTGTGCCGGCGACACGGGTCTGTCTTTCAGCGAGCGCGTTTGCTGAAAGAAAGCCAACTTGGCGCGGTTTGCTACCTTCAAAGAAGGCCATGACCGCGTAGGCCAGGCCGGTAGCCAGCTTGCTTTTGTTTTTCAAGATCAATTCGGCCTTGGGCCGCGCCCGGTCAACGCCCAGTTCACGTTTGCCTGCCTTCAGCGGGTATGCATCGACGGTATGTCCAAGGGCGTTGATTGTGATTTCGATTTTCCGAGAAGGATCCCTCAGGGGATCGTCGACGGCACTTACCAACTCGTCGGGACGCTTGGCCGCCACCTCGAATGACGCGGGACCCGCCGTTATCTCGCCGGTGAATAGCGGGTCAGCGCCGGTTGCCGACTTGGCCGCAGACTCGAAGATCTGGGCCGAAAAACGTAACTCGATCTCGTAATCTCCCGCCGCCGTTGTCGCCGCGCCGGCAAGCGTTGCCAGGTCGAGATCCAAAGGAGTAGTCATTTCAAAGCGCCGGCCCAGAGGCCAGCGTCGCTCAGGCAAGCTCTTACCATTTACGGTTGTGGTCAATTTGCTCGTTCTAAGCCACATATCTCCGGCGCCCGGCAGACCGGCCGGCCAGGCGGGCACAAGGCGAACACGGGCCGTCGCGCCCAGGCTGTATTGCTTTCTTGTTCGCAAATCGAACCTGGCGACCTTACCCAGCCAAGCTGCCCGTTGCACAAGCGCCAACTTGCTCCACCAGGAGTCGACCCGCGCGCGGAAAGCGGGGTCATCGGAATGCCTGTAAATATCCAGGGTGTGCGGGATAGATGCATCATCGAACATGGATTGATTCGAGCTGGATGCATCGTTAGTGCCGCCGGCTCCCGAACAATCCTTCTGGCCGCAAGCTGAAGAAAAAAGCAGAAAAGCAAGCAATGGCGACAAACGTCTCATGCACGAAAAATAACATAGGCCCAATGCCGATACAACTATTGAGTAACAAAGAAGAAACATGCTAGACTTAAAAAATACGACGTATCGTTAGATAATTTTGATTCCGCCCTAGGAGCAAGAAATGAAGATATCTGTAAGTGAAAAGACGGGAGGCGTTCTCTGTCTATGCCTGGCTCTTGTCGGCCTGGCCGCCACGATCTCGTGCGGAGACGACCGCGCCTGCCTGACTCCCGAGGATTCCCGTTGCCTGAACATCACCTGCTCGGAGCACGGTAAATGCGTGATTCTGGAAAACAAGCCGGTCTGCGTCTGTGACGACCGCTATCACAACGAGAACGACACGAGTTGTGTGCCCGACTATGCCACCTGCGATGGAGTTGCGGATGGTGTGTTTTGCGATGACGGTTTGTTCTGCACCGTGGGCGAAGTGTGCAACGAAGGAATCTGCAGCGGAGGAGAGCCGCGCAACTGCTCGGATGGAGACCCGTGTACCGAAGACAGCTGTGACGAAAGTTCCGATATGTGTATCTACACCGAGATGGCAGACGACTCTCCCTGTGATGACGGTCTGTTCTGCACCCAGGACGAGACCTGCAGCGGCGGAAACTGCAGCGGCGGCACGGCGATTGACTGCTCGGACGGAGACGTTTGCACACTGGATCTGTGTGATGAAATGAACGACGCCTGCGATCACCCGCCGGCCGAAGACGGCATCGAGTGTGACGACGGCAACTTCTGCTCCGAGACGGACAAGTGCGTTGCCGGTGTCTGTGTTCCGCAGAGCTTCCGGGACTGTTCGGACGGAAACCCGTGTACCACAGACAGCTGCGACGATGTGGCAGATGAGTGCACTCATACTGCGGGCGCCGACGGCATGGCCTGCGACGACGGCCGGTATTGCAGCCTTGGTTCGACATGCAGCGCGGGGGTCTGCGGAGCTGGAACGCAAAGGACCTGCTCGGACGGAAATCCCTGCACGGCGGACGCCTGCGACGAGGACAGCGACACTTGCCTGAACACCAACCTGGCGGACGGGACTGTCTGCGACGATAATGCATACTGCACAACGGGCGACGTCTGCACGGCCGGCCTGTGCGCCGGAGCCGTTCCACGCGATTGCGCGGACGGCAACGCCTGCACCATGGACACCTGCAACGAGACAATCGATGCCTGCGAGAACCCGCCGATGGTTGACGGGACGCCTTGTGACGACGGCCAGTATTGCACCATGTCCGACACTTGCGCGGCCGGGACTTGCGTCGGCACGGGCGCCCGCGATTGCTCGGACTCCGACCAGTGCACCTCGGATGCCTGCGACGACGTCGCCGATGCCTGCGTGAATGCCAACGTTCCGGACGGAACGGTTTGTTCGGACGGCTTGTTCTGCACGTTGGGCGAGACATGCAATTCGGGCGTCTGCGGAAACGGTACTGCCCGCGATTGTTCGGACGGCAATCCCTGCACACAGGACGTCTGCAACGACACCAGCGGAACCTGCGATCACCTCAACCTGAGCGACGGCACTACCTGCGATGACGGGCAGTTCTGCACACTTTCAGATGCTTGTCAGCAAGGCATTTGCACAGGCACCATCAACCCCTGTGACGACGGCAACGGCTGCACGCTCGACTCCTGCGACGAGAATGCAGACAGCTGCGTCAATGATAGCTCTGCAATGGACGGCGCCGGTTGCGACGATGGTCATTTCTGCACCATCCAGGATAGCTGTACGGGAGGCACTTGTTCAGGTGCGGTAAATCCGTGTGACGATTCGAACGCCTGCACCGCCGATTCGTGCGACGATGCGAACAGTGTCTGCCTGCACCAGAACGTGGCTGACAACACCGGTTGTGACGACGGACAGTACTGCACGACCGGGGATGTCTGCCTGAGCGGCAATTGCTCCGGTGCGGCGCGTGATTGTGCCGACGCCAATGTCTGCACCGCCGATTCCTGCAACGAGGTCAGCGACGCCTGCGTCAACATGGCGGTGGCGGACGGGACCGCTTGCGATGACGGGTTGTATTGCAACGTTGGTGAAACCTGCACGAGCGGCACGTGCGGCGGAGGCTTTGGCCTGAACTGTTCGGACGGCAACGATTGCACTGCCGATAGTTGCGACGAAGGCAACGACGTCTGCGTCAATACCGACGTGGCCGACGGAACCGGCTGCGACGACGGCGCTTTTTGCACGGTATCCGAGTTCTGTACTGCTGGAAGTTGCGGGGGAGGGAGCTCCACCGACTGCAATGACGGCAACGTATGCACCAGCGATGTCTGCAACGAGAGCAGCGACAGTTGCGATCATCCGGCGGTAGCCGATGGAACAGTTTGCGACGATGGAGAATACTGCACGCTGGGCGATCAGTGCACGGCCGGGACATGTTCGGGTCCATCCGCGCGGAATTGCTCGGACTCGAACCCCTGCACCAGCGACAGTTGCGACGAAGTAGGCAATGCCTGCGTGAACGTCAACGTAGCCAACGGCACGTCCTGTGACGACGGGCAGTATTGCACGCTGGGAGAAGTATGCACCTTTGGTGTTTGCGCGGGCGGAACGCCCAGAAACTGCTCGGACGGAAACGATTGCACCGCGGACAGCTGCGATGACAACAGCAATACCTGTGTAAACGCCAACCAGCCCGACGGAGCGGCGTGTAACGACGGAATCTACTGCACAATGGGCGAAGTGTGCACGGCCGGCGTCTGCGGGGGAGGAAGCCCCCGCAACTGTTCGGACGGCAACCAGTGCACCAGCGACATTTGTGACGAGGCCGGCAACATCTGCGACAACCAGCCGATCGCCGACGGCAGCGTCTGCGACGACGGGCAGTATTGCTCGAACGGCGACCAGTGCCTGGCCGGAGCCTGCCAGCCGGGGCCGGCCCGCAACTGCTCCGACGGCAACCAGTGCACCGTCGATTCCTGCAACGAGACGACCAACGCATGCGACAACGACCCGTCGGCGGCCGACGGCATTCTGTGCAACGACGACCTGTTCTGCAATATCGGGGAGAGATGCCTGGGAGGCGCCTGCCAGGGAGGCACGCCGTACCCCTGCAGCGACGGAAACCAGTGCACGGCCGACTCGTGCGACGAGGCGAACGATGCCTGCCTCAACGACGCGGCGGGCATGAACGGGGCGGCCTGTGACGACGGCAACTACTGCACCATCGGAGACAGTTGCAACGGAGGATTTTGTAACCCGTCTTCGTCCCGCAACTGTGCCGATGCTGATCCCTGTACCGCAGACAGTTGCAACGAGGCGACGAATGCCTGCGATCACTCTGCGGTTGCCAACGGGACCCCCTGCGATGACGGCGTCTATTGTAGCGTAGGTTCGACCTGCAGCGCGGGAGCATGCGGCGGGGGAGTGCCGAACACATGTGACGACGGAAACGATTGCACGACCGACAGCTGCAACGAGGCGGGCCTGACTTGTGATCACACCCAGCTTGCGAACGGCACGCCCTGCGACGACGGTTTGTACTGCAACGTAAATTCTACCTGTAGCGCCGGAGCCTGCGGCGGAGGCGCGCCTAACGCCTGTGATGACGGCCAGCAGTGCACCTTCGATTCCTGCAACGAAGCTAGCAACAGCTGCTCGCACGATACGGTGCCGATGAACGGTGCTCCCTGCGATGACGGGAACTTCTGCCTGGTCGGCGAGACCTGCAACGCCGGCAGTTGTTCCGGGGGATCGGTACTGTCATGCGATGACGGCAACACTTGCACCAGCGATTGGTGCGACGAAGGCGGCAACATTTGCCATAACGACGACAGGTCAGACGGGGCCGCCTGCGACGACGGGCAGTTCTGCTCCGCCGGCGACAATTGCCTGGGCGGTGTTTGCCAGCCGGGCGCGGCCCAGGCCTGCGCCGACGGCAATCCCTGCACCAACGATTCATGCGATGAGGGCAACGACCTGTGCGCCTACGGCTGCGTGCCGGCCGGTACGCGCTGCCTGGACGCCACCCAGGAAGCCACCTGCGACGGGGCCTGCAACTCGTCGCAACTCGTCATCTGTTCGTACGGATGCAATGCGGGGCGTCAGGAGTGCAACGAGTGCAACCCGAGCACGCTCGAGTGCCGGGCCGACCTCGAGTACCTGTGCAACGCGGAATTCATCTGCGACGCCAGCGGATTGATCCAGTCGAAGAGCTGTTGCAGCTCCAACCGCTGCACTTGCGACGGTTCGACCTGCCTCGAGGACATCTGCATAACGGCGCCTGACGTAAGCGGCGGCGGTAATTTCAACGGAAACACCTGCGACGACCTGGACAACATCCCCGGCGATTGTTACCCGGGCGGCCCGGCCTGCCGCAGCGTGGCCGCGGGCGGCTCCCCCGAGGAGTTCTTCCAGTTCACGCTCGACGACAGCCAGCCTACCTCGGCCTTCTATACCGTGACGCTTGCAAGCGGCGGTTACGACACAACGCTCAGGACATCGACCGTCTGCGGTTCCGAGACCGACCAGGTGCCGATCGCCGACGTCTGCGGCGGCCCGCCACCGGGAGTAGACGCCGACCAGGCCTGCTCGGAGGAAGCCGGGCCGGAAACCATGGAACTCTGCGGCCTGCCGGAAGGAACCTACTTCGGATCGGTCGACTCGGCCGCCGGCACCTGCGGGGCATACAACCTGAATGTCAATATCTCTCAGGTCGATCTCGACGACGGCCCCGAGGCGGGCAACATCACCATGGGCGGCACTTTCACCGGCAACACCTGCACTTTGACCGACAACTTCGAGTTTCCCGATATGCAGGGTATCAACGGCTGTACCGGACTTGGCGATTGTGTTTTCCTGGGGGGCACGAGCAACGACTGTCCCGCCTGCGACTCTTCTGCCGCCACCGACTGCACGATTCCGGTGAATGACAGCCTGTGCACCTATAGCGGAGCCGGTGGTCGGGACGCGGTCTTCTACCTGGCCTTGAGGGTCGACTCGGGCATCGATATTTCTACGGTTGGTTCCGATTTTGATACCGTGTTGTTTATCATGGAAACAGGTCCAAACGGTACGACACCGCCGGGAGCGGCCCGCGTTTGTAACGACAACTGTTATTCAGGAAGCGGAGTGTCGCACATCCAGACCTCCTTACCGGCCGGGCTGTACTACGTCTATGTCGACGGGGCCGGGGGCGCGTGCGGCAACTATCAGCTGAACGTGACCGTCTCGCCGGCGGCGGCTTGTCCCAACCTGAGCTGCGAATCTCCGCACGAGAACTGCGAGAATTGCCCGTTTGATTGTCCTTGCACGAACTGCCCGGATGGCAATGTCGACACGGCCCAGGGCGAGGAGTGTGACGACAACAATGCTAATGACGGCGATGGTTGCAGTTCGAAATGCGTGGTAGAAGACGGCTACATTTGCAACGGTGAACCGAGCAGCTGTAACCTCGTTACCTACGTCGACCAGTCTTCGAACTGCGCTTGCGCCATACCTGATCCGGGTATTCGAACCGACACGATCAACGTGGCGACGGCCTGCACCATCCAGGACATCAATGTCGATATGGATATTACACATACCTGGAAAGGCGACCTGACCATTGACTTACAATCGCCGGGCGGCACCACGGTGACGCTGCATAACCGCAGCGGCGGAAGTGCCGACGACGTGGTAGGCAACTATGAAGGCACGCTGTCCGTCGATGGGCCCGGAGGGCTATCCGATTTCGTGGGCGGCTCGGGCAGCGGTATCTGGACTCTTACCGTCCAGGACTGGGTGGGTCTGGACAGCGGCACGCTCAACAGTTGGGGTATTCACCTGACCTGCCAGTAGGTCGATCATCAGTCTGTCGGTGGTTCTTCCAGGTTCACGCTTTCGGGCGGCTGTTGATCGGCATTTTCCCCGGAGCGGTCGCTGACCAGCGCCTGGTGATAGGCCGAGATGATGTCGTTGCGGCTCAGCAGCGCGACTACCTTGTCGCGGTCATGAGGATCCACGACGCAGATCTCGTCCTCGCCGGTGTCCGCCATCAGCTTGACGGCCTCATGCAGGTTGTCGGTCGCGGCGATCTTGACCAACGGATGGGCCAAGTCGCTGGCCACGATCAGGTGACTCAGTTCTTCGCCCCTGATGATCGTCCTCAGTTCGCGACCGGAAACCATCGAGACGGCCCGGCCGTCCTGGTCGAGAATCGGAAAGCTCGAGTACTCGCTGTGTGAAAAGAGCTCGGCCAGCTCGTGCAGATCGGTGCTTTCGCGTACGGTTGTCAGTTTCTTGAATGGTCTGCCGGCGAGCGCTATATCGATCGGAATGCGCTGCAGCACTGCCTGCATCATGTCGGTGATATGCACCGGAGCGTCGAAGCGGCTCAAGATCTGCATCTCGTAGATGGTGTAGCGCTTACAGAATATGTAGGCCAAGAAACAAACCCACATGGCCGGAACGAGCAGGTTGTAGTTACCGGTCATTTCGCTGACCATGATGATGGTCGAGATGGGTGTGTTGGCCGCCCCGGCGAAGAAACCCGCCATGCCGACAATTGCGAAGGCCCCCGGTTGCAGGTTCATCCCCGGAAAGACACTCGACATCAGCAGGCCCGTGCCGCCGCCCAGGGCCGCCCCGATTACAATGGCCGGACCGAACACTCCACCGCTGCCGCCGGTGCCTATGGTGAGCGAAGTGCTGAGGATCTTGGCAGCGCCGACCGCGAACAGAATACCGATGCCGACATTGCCGAAAAGGGCCTGCTGGGCAAAGCCGTATCCCGTGCCGATGGCCTCGGGCAGCAAATAGCCGATCAGGCCGACGCCGATACCGCCGATCATCGGCTTTACGTGGTTGGGAATGCGGATCTTTCTGAACAGGTCGCGCGTGCCGTAGAAGGTCTTGATGTAAGCAATTGCCCCGACTGACACTACCAAGGCCAGGGCGAAGTAAGGCAGCAACTCGGCCGGGTTGTTGAAGCTCAAACCGGGGTTGGTGAACAACGGTCTCCAGCCGAACTTGGCGGCAAAGACACCGTAGGCGACAATCGAGGCGACCACCGAGGGGATGATTACCTCGTATTCCTGGTCGAGTTCGGAATAGAGCACTTCAGCCGAGAACAGCGCCCCGGCCAGGGGAGCGTGGAAAATTGCCCCGATCCCGGCTCCCATCCCGGCCGCCATCAGAACTCGCCGTTCATGCGGCTTGAGATGCAGCCAGGTCGCCAGCATCGATCCGAAACCGGAGCCTATCTGGGCGATCGGACCCTCGCGTCCTCCCGAACCTCCCGAGCCGATTGTCAAAGCCGAGGCGATTGCCTTGACCAGCGGCACCCGGGCCCTGACTTTGCCGGCCTTGTTGTGGTAGGCGTCGATGGCCGCATCGGTTCCGTGGCCCTCCGCCTCCGGTGCCAGCGAGTAGACCAGCACGCCGCTCAGCAATCCGCCCGCCGCGGGGACCAACAAGAACAGCCAGCGTCGCAACTCGTTCAGAGGAGCGGCTATCAGCGGAGATTCGCCTCCCGGGGAGGCCGGGTGATAGCCGACCAGGTATTCCAGAAAAAACCAGCGACCGACGTCCAGCAGCATGTAAAAGGTGATAGCTCCAAGCCCGGCTATCAATCCCACCACGGCGCACAAGAACAAGAGGCGCCACAACTTGCGCACCATCGGTGAAGGAAGCACTTTTCCGAGTCTGGAAAATCCTTTCATGATCAAGCGCATTCTTATAATCAGCTACCGCTACCCGTCAATGAATATTATCGAAAAAATTTCTATTTCGGCGGTTGCAATTGGCTCTTACCCGTGGCTATGCTTCCCCACACCGAGCAGCGGCTCACAGGAGACTGGCATTGGAGACGATTTCTGAATTCTTGAAGATAACGGCGATTGCGAACCTGAGCCTCGGCAATGTACTGATGGATGTTCTCGGGATCGTTTTCATCTACCTTGCTATCGTGAAGCACTACGAGCCCCTTTTGCTGATTCCGATCGGATTCGGAATCCTGATGGGAAACGTGCCGGTGATCATGGTCGCCGGCAAGGAGATGACCTACGTCTCGGTGAGCCAGGCGATCTCGGAGGGTTCGAGCGATTTCAGCGTGATGTACTATCTGTTCTTCGGGGTCAGCCGTGAGATCTACCCGGCCTTGATCTTCATGGGCATAGGCGCCTTGACGGATTTTTCTTTCTTGATCTCCAGGCCCAAGCTTTTCCTGTTGGGCGCCGCCGCCCAGTTCGGTATTTTCATTACCTATACGATAGCATTGGCGATGGGTTTCGTGGCCAAGGAGGCGGGCGCCATCGGGATTATCGGCGGAGCGGACGGCCCGACGGCCATATTCACATCCTGCATCCTGGCGCCGCACCTGCTTGCGCCGATAGCCATGGCCGCCTATTCATACATGGCTTTAGTGCCGATCATCCAGCCGCCGATCATGCGACTGCTGACGACGCGCAAGGAGCGCCTGATTCGCATGCGCCCGATGCGCCCGGTTTCCAGGCGCGAGAAGATAGCTTTTCCAATAGGCGCTTTTATGATCTGCATTCTGATCGCTCCCGGGTCCGCGGTTCTGACGGGCTTTTTCTTTTTCGGCAATTTGCTGAAGGAGTCCGGGGTGACCGAGCGGCTTGCCCAGACCACCAGGACCGCCTTCGTCGATATCGTGACCATTTTAGTGGGCATATGTGTAGGTTGCAGTGCAACCGCCGAGACTTTTCTCAAGGCGAGCACCTTGAAAATTATTTTTCTTGGAGCGTTCTCTTTCATGTTGGCCACTGCTTCCGGGGTATTATTCGCCAAACTCATGAACCTTGTTTCGAAGCACAAGATAAACCCCCTGGTCGGGGCGGCGGGCGTCTCGGCTGTTCCGATGGCGGCCCGGGTGGCCCAACAAATGGGCCAGCACGAAGACGCGCAGAACAACCTGCTGATGCACGCCATGGGTCCCAATTTGGCCGGCGTGATCGGCTCGGCCATGGCCGCTGGAATCTTGCTGTCCATACTCTCGTAAACGTTATACAATATCTGATATGAAGCTGTTCAAGATGCGACATGCCCGGTATTCACCGATAAAGATCACATGTATCGTGATTCTTCTGGTGTTCTTCTTAGGTATTTCCGCCAAGGCAGGCGATTCAGACGGCGACTTAGAAAACCCGGATGACGAGTTGAGCGACGAGTTCGCATTGCTTGAAGATTCAAAGGTGGTCGAGTCCGCCGCCAAGCACCGGCAGGAGATCGGCATGAGCCCCTCGGCCATCACCGTCATCACCCACGACGACATCGTGAGGTCCGGCGCCGGCAGCATTCCCGACCTGCTGCGCATGGTGCCCGGGATGGACGTGATCATGGCTACGCCTTTTTTGGCGTCGGTGACCTCGCGCATGTTCTGGACCAACGAGAACAACCACTACCTGGTGCTGGTGGACGGCCGCGAGGCAAACATCGAGTTGATTGGACAGCCGCCCTGGGAAGTACAGCCGATCTCGCTCGAGGACATCGAGCGCATAGAAGTGATCCGCGGGCCCGGTTCTTCACTATACGGCGCCAATGCCATGGCCGGTGTGATCAGCATTTTTACACGCTCGGCGCCCGACCAGACCTCCGGCTGGGCCCGGGTGGCCGGAGGAGAGCTCGGGGGGTTTAAGGCCGGCGGGCTGGTCGGCACGCGCCTGGGCGACTTCAGGTTATCCCTGGGCGGAGGGTTCGACACCTCCGGGGCGTTCTTTGATTTCAGGTCGCTAGGCAAGCGGGTCTGGAAGGGACGCTCGGTGGTCGAGTACCGCTGGTCGGAAAATTCGCGCTTGTTGCTCGATGCCGGGCTGTCAAGCGGGAAGGGCCCGGTTCCGACATCTGTAGGCACGATAGACGGGACCTTCTCCCAAAGAGTGCTCAGACTGGTCTGTGAGACCGGCGGCATCAAGGCCCAGCTGTACTGGAGCGAGATCGCTTCGGATGTCACGCTCAAGGCGCAACTAGAATACGCAGGCCTGAAATTGGCGCGCTTCAAGCCGATCTCCGCCGTAAGCGACACGGTCGACGGGCAGATTCAGTGGACGCTGCCGAAATTCTGGGACCCGCTGCTGGTGATCGTCGGTGGAGGAGGGCGCTTCACCTACATGACCTCCGACGAGCTGCTGGACGCGAACAGCTATCCCAACCGGGCCAGCAGCGCCTACCACGAACCCGGCATCGGATACGGCGAGTTCAGGACCGGTACATTCGTACACGGTGAACTGGCCCCGGTCGAATGGATGACCGTGACCGGAGGCTTGCGATTCGACTACAACACCCAGACCGGAACATTTCTGAGCCCCAGGCTGGCTGCCGTCTTCAAACCGGCCCATGGCCAGTTCCTGCGGTTGGGAGTCGCTCGTTCGTTCCGCAAGCCGGCTTTTTTAGAGACCGTCGTGCACCCGATAGCCGAGTTCGATTCGGACAGCCCGATCACCGGAAGCGAGCGCCAGCACTTTCAGGAGTTCCTGACCCGGGTCGGCGGCAACCAGGACCTGACCAACGAGAAACTCTTTTCGGCCGAGGTCGGATACCTGGGACAGTTCCTTGATGAACGTCTCACGCTATCGCTCGATCTTTACTACAATGTGTACTCCGACCAGATCAACATGGTGCCCAGGATCATCGGCGATCCGACTACCGGCCTGCCCGACCTCGACAAAAGCAGCTTCATGTTCGAACTGGATAAAGGCGACATGTTCATCATCGGCAGCGAACTCGATGCCCGCTTCGACCTGTCGAAATCGTTTTCTGTGCATGCAGGCTGGACCCACCGGGAAACGTTCTTGGTCGAAGGCCGGAAGTCGAGCCCCTACAGCCCCAAGAACCTGATAAAGATCGGAGCCAGTTACGAACTTGCAAACGGCCTGCTGGGAAGCCTTTTTTTATTCTCGCGCTCGAAGTTCACCGATCCGGCCGTCGAGAGTCCGGACGGGTTGCTGGCCGGGCTGCTTGAAAAGAAAATGGGCAACGACTTGCTGCTGATGGGCAAGTTTGGCTGGCGCATGCAAGCTGAAGGCGGGATACAGCTGGAGACGGGAATGAGGTTCATGTTGCCCATCACTTTTTCTGCGCCTTACTTCAGGTATCACGAAAAAGGCGGCGGGATCACTGCGGACGGCGTTCCATACGGCGGCCAGGAGCTGAGACGCATCATGACCGTCTATTTGAAAGGATCGTTCTGAAGACCTCGAACCGAATTTCGGATGATCGTATGAGACTCACTGAAAATTTAGTCGTTCTGGCCGCGCTTGGCCTGGCGGTTCTTGCGGGCTGCCCGGGGGAGAAGAAACCGGACAGCTGCACGCCGCCGGACCCTGCCGGCGCGTCTCCCGGTTCGGCCTGCACGGCAGACAGCGAGTGCGCGGCGACCGGCGGGCAGGCTGGGATTTGCGTGATGGGCATCTGCGGGCTTACGCCGGAGGTCAGCGACTGCCTTAGTGATGGAGATCCAAATGGCTGTCCGCTGGGATTGAGCTGCAGGCTGATACCGGTTTATCTGGCCGAAAGATCCGTTTGCCTGCCGATCTGTGACTGCGGGCTGTGTGTCGGAAGTTGTGACCAGTTCGGCTGCCTGCCGAACGACGACGACAATTGCGATCCGCGCGGCTGTTCGATCCATCGTTACCCCGAACCGGTCTGCAAGCAGCCGCCGTCTCTGGGAGACGGGCCGTACTTTACAGACGTGACCGAGGAGCTGAATCTTTCCGCCTCCGGGGCCGACGTGTACGGTAACCGGATTGCCTTTGCCGATATCGACGAAGACGGCTTCGACGATCTCTTCGTCCACAGCACCACTAATACAATCAGGGACGATCTTACGGCACAGCCGCCTGTGCGATACAAACGGGTGCTGCTGAACAGGCCCGGCCCTGAAGGCGGGCGGATCTTCGAAGAGCACACCGACGCCTCCGGCTACACGGCCACTCGCGACGGCCTCGGCGGGCGCTCGGCCAGTTTCGCGGTTTTCGCCGACGTCAACAACGACGGCCACCTGGATGTCTTCAGCGGAAGTTTCGTGGACGGCAACACATCGGTCGTCGATCCCGGCGACAGGTCGGAGATCTTGCTGGGGCACGGCGACGGCACCTTCGAGCTGGCCCCTGCCAGCGACACCTCGCCCGGCCCGGACGAGCGCTGGTCGACCACCTCGGCGGCCTTTCTGGATTACGATCGCGACGGGCGAGTGGACCTGTTCGTCGGCTTCTGGTACCGGGTCTACGGTTACCTGACAGGCTTGCAAGACCGGTTGTACAAGGGAGGCGGAGACGGCTTGTTCGCGGACGTGACCGAGGCCGCCGGCCTGAAGACCAACGATGCCGGGTTCGACCTGGGTGTCAACCACCGGCCGACCTACGGAGTGAGCGCCTGCGACGTCGATTCGGACGGCGACGAAGATATCCTGGTCAGCGCCTACGGCCGGCAACCGAACATGTTGTGGCAAAACGACGGGGACGGCCAGTTCGAGAACATAGCCTACAAGGTAGGATTCGCAGCCGACAAAATCCTCGAATACGACGACAACCAGTTTTTCCGCTGCCACTGCCAGCTGGTTCCGGATGATCCGCAATGCGACCCGTCTCCGGGAGCCCCGGCAATCCAGTGTTCCAGCGACTACTGGAACAGCTCTATCGACAGCAAGCCCTGGCGCCTGGGCGGCAACACTTTCACGACCGTCTGCGGAGACATCGACGCGGACGGCGACATGGATCTGTTCAACGCCGAGATCCGTCACTGGCACATCGGCCAGTCGGCAGACCCCACCCAGCTGTTGCTGAACGAGCAAGACGGGCAGGGGGGCTGGCAATTCACCCGGCCCGGAAACGAAGCCATGGGTCTCGAACGCCAGTGGACATCGGCCGACTGGAACGAGGGGGACATTACCGCGGCTTTCCTGGACTTCGACTCGGACGGCGCGCTGGATATCTTTCTGGGATGCTCGGACTACCCCGGAGACCATGACTTTCTGTTCCGCCAGCTTGCCGATAACACCTTCGAGGACATATCGCAGGCCTCGGGCGCGGCGCACTACTATGGCAACGGGATAGCCATAGACGACTACGACCGTGACGGCGACCTTGATATCGCGGTCGGATCGAGCACCATGCGCTGCAGCTCCGATCCCGACTGCCCATGGACCAAGGCCGAGGTGCACCTGTATCGAAACGACGTCGGGCAGGACTCCAACTGGATGGCGATTCGCTTAGTCGGCGCCGGCGACGGTGCCTCGAACGTGTCTGCCATCGGGGCCAGGGTAGTGCTCAGAGCCGGAGGCGTAAGCCAGCAGAGGGAAGTCAAGGGCGGCTACGGTCACTTCGGCCTGCAAGGCGGATTGAGAGTCTACTTCGGCCTGGGAAATGAATGCCTGGCCGAGGAACTGAAGATCTTCTGGCCAGACAAGGCCGGCAGCGTCTCGGTCTACAAGTACGTGCCGGCCAACTACTTCATCACCATCTACGAGAGCGACGGCCGGATCGACTACTCGGCGCAATAGTTCAGCGGGGAAAAATCTTCGGCAACTTCATGGCCAGCCTGGTGTTGCCCCTGGCCTTTATCCGGCCCGTCATGAACGCCAGCTGCTCGTTGAGATCGCCGGTGGCGATTCCGACATAGTCGCTTGCGGAAGCGGAAATGGTCAGATCGGGCTTTTGATCGGATCCTTCGACGATGCTCAAGGCGCTGTCTTTGATAGTGACGAACCACTTGCCGCCGCCTGCGCCGCTGATGTCGAACAGGATCACGGCATCAATACCTGCGGCCGCTTCGGGGTTGAAAGACTGCGGCATCTTTGCGAACAGTTCCTCGACGGTCGGCATGCTCATTTTTGCTCCCGTTGCGCCCGGACTCAGGCCGCGGGGCCGGAGTATTCCTGGTGATCCTCGTGAAGCGTCCCGAAGACTTCCCTGAAACCCAGCAAGCCGTCCATCTCACTGCCCAACTCATCCTGGGTGAGCAGGGCCAGCTTCTTCTTGTAGAGTTCTACCACGAACGGTTCGAGGTGGGTCCTGAAAGCGCTCATGTATTCATCGTAGAACTGTATCAGCGGGAGTTTGGTGGGAATCACGGCGTGATTGAAATCCCACAGGTCGAAGTTGTGCTCGACGAATTCGTCTCGCGACTTGTCGAACAGTATGGTTCCGGGGATTGGCGTCAGGATGAAGTACTGCGGGCAGTCGATCTCGAGAGCGATGGTGTGATCCACCAGCTGGTCGAACTGATCTTTGGAAAAGTCGGGCCTGAAGAACATGGAGCCCGTGCAGGCCACGCCGTTTGCCTTGAGAATTTTCATTGCCTCGATGTTGTCGTGTACGTTGGTTGTCTTGCCCCGGTCGTTCAGATGTTCGTCCGAGGCCTGTTCGATGCCGACGATGGTGTCCACCAGCCCGGCTTCGGTCCAGGCTTCGATCACATGCGGTTTTTTAACGATGGTGTCCGCCCTGAGAGGCATCCCGAAGCTCTTGCCGATTTTCTCCTCCCGGATGGCCTTGGCCAGCGCCAGCGCAAGCTCGGTGTCCAGCAGGGACTCCTCGCAGACGAAGTAGATGTAGGGCTCCTGGATAGTCTTCATCTCCTCGATCATGCTCTCTACGCTGCGGCGCAAGTAGCGTCTTCCGGTCTGAGCCCATGAAGGGCAGAAATCGCAGCGCCCCACGCAGCCCTGGGTGAAACGCATGAGCGCCAGGTGCTTGCCCCACAGGCTGAAGCCATACTTGCCCCGGACTTGTTGAGTAAGCGAGCGGTCCGGGAACGGCAGGCTGTTCAAATCGGCTATCGGCCGCTCGGGGGTCTTGGTCTGGGTTTTGCCGTCGTTAATCGCAATGCCATCGATACTTTTAAAGTCCTTGTCCTTTTCGAACTGCTCGACGATCTGCTTGAAGGCGAAGACGCCTTCATTGATGCAAACCAGGTCGATGTCCGGGTGAAGGAAGTCAGCCGGGCAGGTGGTTGCGTGGATACCGCCGACGACTGTCAGGATGGCCGGGTCGATCTCCTTGGCAAGCGAAGCCACCTTCTTACAGGCGTTCGCCTCACAGGAATCCCCGCCCGTACCGACAATCTCCGGCTTGTAAGACTCGATGACTTTACGCAGCCCGTCCCAACCGCCCTCTAGCCGCATGTCAATCAGCTTGACGTCGTGGTTAGCCTTGATTGCAGCGCCCAGGTACTCGAGCGACAACGGCTCCATCCGAACCACCTGGTACATCGCGCTCAGGTACCTGGTGTCGGCCGCCACTCTAACCAGCAGGATTTTCATGACATGCTCCCTTCGAAGACGGGTATCTAATGAAAACCATAAACCATGCAGCTCGATAGCACATCAAACAATGTGATTCAAGTGTATTGTTTAAAACTATATGTTTCAATCAATGCCGTTGAAATACAACAAGCTGTGCCTAGAGTCGGAATGAAAAGATTGCAAGCTACTGTTTCAGGTGCTCCATCAACAAGTCTAAAAACTCGGCCTGTTGAGAGGGGGCCTGGTAGCCTCTTTCACTGGAGCGCTGATCGAACTTGCTGGGGTATGGACCTGCCAGGGTCGAAATGAACAGGGTGAGCTTGAACGACAGGCGCTGCTGATCGTCCGAGCCGATCAGCTCTTGCAGCACGGCCTCGAGCTGCTGGATGGCGCTCTGCATAGCCGAACGAAGGGTTTCACCGAATGCGTCCAGGGGCTGGGCCGTCAGCTGGCGTTCCATCAGCGTCAGGATGCCGGGGTACTCGGCCAGAAAACCGACGATGGTCGCCGCCCAACTCCGCAGGCGCTGCTCCAGATCGACCTGCTCGTCGGTAAGCAGCGCCATCACGGCCTTGAAGCCGGTCTGAAAGCGTTCGGCCATGAGCGAAATCATCCGCTCCTTGGATGAGAAGTAGTAGTTGACGGCCGCGACGTTGACGCCGGCCTCCTGGGCGATCGCTCGAACCGTCACGTCCGTGGTGCCCTGCTTGCCCATCAGGTAGATGGTTCGATCCAGAATTCGAGCGCGCACGTCGAGGCTGTCATCCGAACCAGCGATGCTCTCGGCTTCCAGGTTCTTGGCAGGGCTGTGAGTCATGGCACTACCCTTGTCACCCATTTCCGGGCCCAGGTCAAGGCCCGCGCGGTTGACCCTGGTGAGTCGAAGTTGGTATAAAGTCTGCGGGCAGCCATGACGTTTCCTTACTACAGACGACTGAGTAGCCGCCAGAAGGCAATCTACAGGGCTTCGGACGAAGTCGTCGAGATACTTCTCGCAAATCCGGCCAAGGCCAAGAGAAGCGCGGCCGGAGTGCGCCGGGCCTTGCAAATGGACGGCAATCCCGCGACCCAGAGGAAAGAAGTCGCCCGGGCCGCCAACAGCCTGGTCGATGAACTGTGCAGGCAGCTTGCGGTCGATCCGGTCAAGATCAAGGTGCTGACCCGCCGCCCGAGCTACGCAGAATCCGAGCTGCACGGCTTGTACACTTTCGAGAAAGGCAAGCAGGCCCAGATCACCGTCTGGATGCGAACGGCGGCCAAACGCCAGGTCGTGGCCTACCGAACTTTTCTTCGTACGCTGCTGCATGAGGTGATTCATCACCTGGATTACCGGCTGCTCAGTCTGGCGGATTCATTCCACACCGAGGGGTTTTTCAAGCGCGAATCCAGCCTGGCCCGACAATTGCTCGGGGATCGGAAAGCCAAGCCGAAGACAGAAAAGAAACCCAAGCCGAAGACCGAGAAGAAACCCAAGCCCGGTCAGCTCAAGCTTCCATTCGAATAGGGGTCGACCCCATTTGTACCAGGCGCGCCGTGAGTATTGCCGCGCGCAGGCCGAGCAGAGTGTAAAAGTAAAAAGCGCCGTAGCTTGAAAGCGGAGTCAGGTAACCCAGCAGCGGGAACAGCGAGTAGACATAGTAGGCGGAAAGATGCCCGCCGATCACCCTCAGACGGTAGAAGGGCGAGAAGCGCTGCTTGCCCCGACTATCCAGTACGAACTCGTAGAAGAACTCGTCGCGCCGTCCGCTGCATTCGGACAGCCCGCCGAGCAGCACATTCAACGATTCCGTAAGCGCCAGCATTAACAGCAGGGAGTCCGGCACGACGGAATTCTGCTGAAGAAGAAGCAGGAAGACGGCATACAGCGACAGGTGCGCGATGGGATCGGCGACGAAAGTGTCTAAAAAGCGGCGCAAGACCATGGCGCGCCTCGGGCGCGCTTCGGGGGCGAGATGATTGACGGACAGCCCGGTGGCGATACCGTCGGCGATATCCAGCACCCAGACAAAAACGGAACACAGCACGCCGGCCCAGAGTAACCCGTGGTAATGCAACCAGGCACCGGCAAGCGCGAAGGGAATCGCGAACAGCGGTGTCCATTGAAAGGGAATGCCGTGCACCTGAAAAGCCCTGCCGATCAAGCCGCCCAGAGCCAGGCGCAGGCGCAGCTCGAGGCGCGGACGCAACGCACCAGCGGGCGCAGTCATGCGCATGGTGCTCTCGACAGCGAACTCGATCGCGCTCTTTTTTGAAATCTCGTGCATCGGTTCACCTCCGGCTTGCCGTGTTGCTCCCGGCAACAGCGTGAGTTCGCGCCACACCCGCCTGGTCAAAAAGCGCATGAAAACGCGCCGATTGACGAACAGCGCGGGCGTATGAGGAAAAGAGCAAGATTCGTGCCGGGCCTGCGGGTTGACTCTGGCTCTGGAAAGTATAGGCTTCGGGCAGACGGGCAACTGTTGACAAAGGAGATCGACGATGTTCGGAATCACTTCGTTCGGCGCCTATCTGCCGCGCTATCGCTTGCCGCGCAAGCTGATATTCGAGGCCATGGGCTGGTACAGTCCTTTCACGGCGGGTCTGGCTAAGGGAGAGAAGTCGGTCGCCAACTACGACGAGGACAGCATCACCATGGCGGTGGCGGCCGGAATGGATTGTTTGTGCGGCCATGACTCCGCGCAAGTCTCCGCTCTGTACCTGGCTTCTACATCGCTGCCTTACCAGGAGAGGCAGAACGCGACCATCGCCTCGGCCGCTTTGGATTTGCCGAACGAGATCAAGACCGCCGACGTCAGCGGTAAGCTGTCGGCCGGAACCACGGCGCTGCTCTCGGCCCTCGACTCCGTCAAGGCCGGATCTGCTGCGAGTGCGCTGGTCTGCGCGGCGGACACCAGGCTGGCCAAAATGGGCAGCGGCCTGGAGCATGTGCTTGCGGACGGCGCGGCCGCAATACTGGTAGGCGGGCGTGATGTGATGGCCGAATTCATTGCCGCGCACTCTGTTTCATATGACTTTGTGGATCACAGGCGGGAGGCTGGCCAGAGGTTCGACCGCGCCTGGGAAGAACGCTGGATCCGCGACGCCGGGTTGGCCAAGATCGTCCCCGAGGCCGTTAGTGGAATTCTGGGAAAAACAAAAATAGATCCCAAGAGCATTTCCAAGCTGGTCATGCCGATCCCGGTCTCAAGGGCGGCGGCCCAGTTGGCTAAAAGTATGGGTTTCAACCCCGAAGCGCTGCAGGACAACCTGATGGCGGGCGTGGGCGACTGCGGCACGGCCTATCCGCTGCTGCTTCTGGCGGCGGCCCTGGAGGAGGCCAAGCCCGGCGACAAGATATTGATGGTAAGCATCGGCTCGGGCGCGGACGCTTTGATATTCGAGGTCAAGCGCGAGGCGGAAAAGGCCAGCGGGAAAATGGGCGCAAAAGGCTGCATCGCGGCCGGAGTGCAACTTGATAACTACCAGAAGTACTGCGTGTTTCGCGACATTGTTCCCATGGAAAAAGGCATCAGGGCCGAGATCGAGCCCGCGACGGCGTTTTCTACTCTGTGGCGCGAGCGAAAGACGGTTCTGGGACTGTACGGATCGCGCTGCAAGGCTTGTAACACGCCGCAGTTCCCGCCCCAGCGCATTTGTGCAAATCCCGAATGCGGCGCTACCGACCAGATGGAGCCCTACCGTTTCGCCGGCAAGCAGGCCAGGGTTTTCACCTATACCGCGGATATGCTGGCCTTCAGCGTCAGTCCGCCCGAGACGTACGGGATAGTCGATTTCGAGGGCGGCGGCCGGATGTGGCTGGACTTCAGCGACTGCCGCATGGAGGATCTGTCGGTCGATATGCCGATGAAGACCAGCTTCCGCCGCAAGTATCTGGACAAGTTACGTGGAACCAGCGGTTACTTCTGGAAAGCCGTGCCCAAGCTCGGCGCCTAGAGAGGATCGGACGATGGCAGACGGAATCAGGAACAAGGTAGCGGTCGTTGGAATGGGCTGCACGAAGTTCGGCGAGCTTTGGGACAAGGGTGCGGAAGACCTGATGGTGGAAGCCTTCAGCGAGGCGATTGCCGATGCCGGAATTGAAAAGAAAGACATCCAGGCTGCCTTTTTAAGCACTTGCTTCGAAGAGATAAACGTCGGCAAGAGCGCCATACCGCTCTCGAAAACTCTCAAGCTGCCCTTCATTCCCGTCTCGAGAGTCGAGAACTTCTGTGCCAGCGGCACGGACGCCTTCAGGTATGCCTGCTTCGCCGTCGCCTCGGGCTCTTGCGATATCGCGATGGCCTTGGGAGTCGAGAAGTTGAAGGACACCGGCTACGGCGGGTTGCCCGACTTCGGACAGGTGATGGGCACGCAGAACCGGATGATCTTCCCCAACGTGACCGCCCCGGGCGCCTTTGCAATGATGGCCACGCGCTATTTCGACAAGTACGGGCTCGACCCCAAGCAGGGTAAAGAGGCGATTGCCAAGGTATCGGTCAAGAGCCACCGGGCCGGGGCGCTCAACCCCAAGTCTCATCTGCGCAAGGAAATTACCGTAGCCCAGGCCATTGCCGCGCCGATCATTTCCTGGCCGCTGGGGCTGTTCGACTGCTGCGGAGTGAGCGACGGGGCCGCTTGCGCCATCGTTACCACGCCCGAGAACGCCAAGAAACTCAGCTCCAATCCGATCTGGGTCAAGGCGCTCCAGCTCGCGTCCACCTCCGGCGAGGAGCTGATCTACACCAACTGGGACGGCGCCCATGTCGAAACCACCTACCGGGCAGGCTGCAAGGCCTACCAGGAGGCCGGGGTCAAGAACCCGCGCGAGGAAATCAGCCTGATGGAAGTGCACGACTGCTTCTCGATCACCGAGTTCGTGACCTACGAGGACCTGCAGATCTCGCCCCGCGGAAAGGCGAAAGATGACATCGACAACGGATTGTTCGAACTGGACGGCAAGATACCCTGCCAGTCGGACGGCGGCCTCAAATGTTTCGGTCACCCGATCGGGGCGTCCGGCCTGAGAATGATCTACGAGGTCTACAAGCAGCTCCAGGGCCGCGCGGGCGAGAGGCAGATCAAAAACCCGCGCCTGGGCCTGACCCACAACCTGGGGGGTTTCCCGGTCATGAGCATCTGCTCGGTGGCTATCTTGGGAAACGAGAAGTAACGAAAATCTATTTGAAAATTTCCTGACCGTTTTTGAACATATGTTCCGAGACCTGCTTGCCGTCTGAGCCCCACTCCGTCCACTTGCCGTCTTTCTGGCCCGCGAGATAACCGCCCTCGGCAATCTTGTTGCCGGCCTCGTCCCAGAACGTCCACTTGCCGTTCTTGAGCCCGTCCGAGTATTCGCCTTCGGCGGATTTCCGGCCTTGGGCGTGGAAGAATGTCCAGACGCCCGAGCGCTTGCCGTCTTTCATTTCGCCTCGGGGAGCTACCGCCGGCTTGGCGCTCGACGCGTCTGTTTTTCCATCCTGCCCGGCAAGCATGTTACCGTCGGCGATGGTCGAGTCATGGCTCTTCGGACAGCCCGATGACCCGAGCAGTAATGCAAGGCAAGCAAGAAATAATATTTTCATTTTCCCTCCGCTGGATCTTGGTGATTCTTGATACATGCCACGACAAAATTGAGTCGCGAAAACTCGCCGCCGCTCAGAATGTCGGTATATCTATCACGGGACCGGCCGCTTGTGAAGACGCGCCGCTGGATCTCTTTTACAAGCAGGCCCTGCGCGTGCAGCCGGACGACTTTGTCGGCGGCCCGCTCGATGCGATCGGCCTTCAACTCGAGCAATTCCGCGGGCCGCTCGATATCCAGCCCGTGGCCCGAGAGCAATCTAGCGGGCTTCAACCCGGCAACTCGCCGCAAGGATCGAATCGAATCGTAGGGGTTCTCGTGGGACATGACCGCTGTGACGCCCGGGCTGATGAAAAGATCTCCGCTGAAGACGACACCCGTGGCCTGGTTGAAAAAAGCCGTATGGGTGGTTGAGTGACCCGGAATGGGAATCGGGCTCAGCGCCTGCTCGCCGGTTCCTACCAGCTCGGGCATTTCCTCGGGCCGGTAAGGAAGGGGCGCTCCCCACCACAGCAGGCGATAGGGCTTGAGATTGGAAAGGCCCTCCGAAAAACGGGCATCGGGGTTGCGCAGGTAGACCGGACAATCCCTCTCGCGGGCGATCTCGCCGCAGGTGCCGCTGTGGTCCTCGTGATGATGGGTCAGACAGACTGCTCTGATTTTCTTGTCCCGAAGCCGCCCGAGAATCATCGTGCGAGCCTGAGTGAAACCCGAATCGATCAAGACATCGCCGATCAAATAGATGCTGACAATCATGCCGTTGAAGCGTGACAGCCTGGATGAGATCTTGATACGTATGATGCCCCTGACGGGCCGGTCTTCACGCCAGGACAACCCGCCGGCAAGGTTTCCGGTTAACTGAAGCAGATGATCGAAGCTTTGCGTGATGAAGCTCATGCGATGATTACAACATTGCCAAGTGCTGCGATCAAGCGCTGCAATTTGCAAACTGGTCCGAGGCGTGTATAAATCCATCCGGGTTCGAAGTTGAAATTCCGATTGATCAACAGGCGACTGCGGTGAATAACTCGAAAAAAAACAATCTGGAAAACGGAAACCACGAAGAGGACGCTTCTGCACCTCGCGGCAAGCGCTTGATGCTGCTGTCGCTTGTGACTTTGGGTGTGGTCTACGGTGACATCGGTACCAGCCCGTTGTACGCCGTGCGCGAGTGCTTCTTCGGCGAGTACGGTATCGAGCCGCTGCCCGGCAACGTGCTGGGCGTGCTGTCTTTGATTTTCTGGGCGCTAGTTCTGGTTGTCAGCACCAAGTACCTGGGCTTTATCATGCGCGCCGACAACAACGGGGAAGGCGGCGTGATCGCCTTGACCGCTCTGGCCGGCGGCGGAAAGAACATTGGCACGCGCGGCCTGGGATTGGTGGTGTTGATGGGGTTGTTCGGGGCATCTTTGTTGTACGGAGACGGGATGATCACCCCGGCCATCTCGGTCATGAGCGCGGTCGAAGGACTGAGCATCGCCGCACCGGCCTTCAGCGACTACGTGCTTCCGGTGACAGTCGCCATTCTGGCCGGGCTTTTCATTATCCAGCGCAGGGGAACCGCCGGAGTGGGAGTCGTCTTCGGTCCGGTAACGCTGCTCTGGCTGCTGGTTATTTCGGTGCTCGGCGTTCGCGGTATCCTGCTCGAGCCGCGGGTGCTCTCGGCTATCAATCCATATTACGCTGTGACCTTTTTTATGGCGAACAAGTTCGCGGGCTTCTTCGTACTCGGAGCGGTCTTCCTGGTGGTCACCGGAACCGAGGCGCTCTACGCCGACATGGGCCATTTCGGAAGGCGCCCGGTCAGGTTGACCTGGGTTGTGCTGGTGCTCCCGGCCCTGCTGCTCAACTACTTCGGCCAGGGAGCCCTGTTGCTCTCCAACCCCGGCAGCGCTCACAATCCGTTCTACTCGCTGGCGCCGGAGTGGGCCTTGTACCCTTTGGTGATCCTGGCCACGGCCGCGACCATTATCGCCTCGCAGGCTGTTATCTCCGGCGCTTTTTCGCTTACCCGCCAGGCCATTCAGATGGGTTACCTGCCGCGGATGAAGATCATCCATACTTCATCCACGAAGATCGGCCAGATCTACATCCCCCAGGTGAACTGGATCTTGATGTTGGCCACAATCGGCCTGGTGCTCGGTTTCGGCAGCTCCAGCAGGCTGGCGGCGGCCTACGGCGTGGCGGTCACGACCACCATGGTGATTACCAGCCTGCTTTTCTACGTGGTGGCCCGCAGGCTTTGGGGCTGGAGCCGCCTGGCGGCCGGCTCGCTGACGATCTTGTTCTTGGCGGTCGACCTGTCGTTCTTCGGGGCAAACATCATCAAGCTGTCGCACGGGGCCTGGTTTCCCCTGGCCATAGGCGCCGTGGTCTACACCATGATGAGATCCTGGCGTATGGGTCGCGCGGTGCTGGCCAAGCGTTTTCACACGCTGATCGTGGGAATGGACGAGTTCATGAAACAGATCGCCGCCGATCCTCCCAAGCGCGTGGACGGTACGGCCGTCTTCATGACCGGCAATTTCAACGTGGTCCCGCCGGCCTTGACTCTCAACATGTCGCACAACAAGGTTCTGCATGATACCAACGTTTTCTTGACGATCTTGACCGAGGAAGTTCCGCGGGTGAGTTCCCGCAAGAGAGTGGAGATTGCCGAGCTTCAGCACGGCTTCTATACAGTCACCGCCCGCTACGGATTCATGGAAGATCCAAACGTGCCGCGCGTCCTGAGGATGGCCGTCACGCGTGGGCTGGAGATCGATTTAGAGAACATCAGTTTCTTTCTCGGGCGGGAAAGGCTGCTGGCCCGAAAGAAGTCAGGTATGCCCGTCTGGCGCGAGAAGATCTTCGCCTTCCTTTCGCGCAACGCGCTTAGCGCGACGGCCTTCTACCACATTCCCCCCGATCGGGTCATGGAAGTCGGCGCCCAAATAGAGGTCTGAGCGTCTTACGATCAATCGACCTTGAAACCAGCGCAGCCTTTGAGCTCGCCGGAGACGGCCTCGCCCGAGCAGTAGGGGGCCCGGTGCAAATCGTGCAGCACGAACGAGACCCCGTTTGTCTCCTTGCTGATCCCGGAGACGTAGCCCGCGCCCGAGCAGTTGCCAAGGTTGATGCTCCCGTGAGTCTCCAGGTTGACCGATCCCGTGGCGGGGGCGCTTTGCCCGTCGGGCAGCGTGTTTTCCCACTCCAGCCGCAGACGCCCGCCGCCCTCGAAATAAACGTTGACGTAGCAGCCGTTGTCGCCGGGAATATTAATAAGCGCCTGACCGGCGACGATCATGTTTTCTGAGATCGGTGTTCCATCAACATCGCCCGTTACCTTGAACTCGGCGGCGGCGCAGGTGAGATCTCCGCCGTCGGCGCCTCCATCGCTATTATTTGATCCGGATCCGCACCCGGAAAACAGCAAGGCCAAGATGCCCGTGCACGAAATCAGTTTGGCCATGATCAGTATGAACCGACGCTTCCCAGAACACCGGCAGCTCCCGCGCTGCCGCTGGTGCCCGGAGACGTTCCCCCGGCTCCTGCGGCTCCGGCCGAGCCGCCCTGGAAGGTGTTGGCCGATTGGCTGACGGAGCAGTTGCTGGTGAAGATGCCGTAACTGAAACCGCCGCCTCCTCCGCCGCCCCCGCCGCTGTGGCCGCCGTTGCCGCCGGCCCCGCCCTGGCCGCCAGCATAACCCGGTCCGCCGCCCGAAAACCCGGCCGAGCCGCCCGGTTGTCCGGAGCCGCCCGCACCCCCGGCGCCGCCGGATCCGGCGACCCCGCGCTGGAAGAGCGACTGGGTAATATTGATCGTCGAGTCGACAGCGAAAACTCCGAAGCTGCCGCCGGCACCGTAGCCAAGTTGTCCGGCCGATGGAGCGGCGCAGCCGCCGGCTCCGCCTCCGCCTCCTCCGGCGCCAGTCGTGTCGGGAGCCAGCTCGTCGTAGTCGCAACCGCCGCCGCCTCCGCCTCCGCCGCCCCCGCCGCCGTTGGTGCCGGTTTGGCCGCCTGAGCCGTCTCGCCCGGACCACCACAAGCTGCCGTAGATCGTACCGCCCGAGACGCCGCCCGACCCGCCCGAGCCGTTGGTGCCCGGGCGACCGGGTTCGCCGTCAGTACCGCTGCTGCAGGTGTCCGAGCCGGCCGAGCCGCCCGAACCTGCGCCGCCGTATACGCCGCCGGCCTGCCCGCCGGACGTGCCGTCAGCGCCCGGGGTCGAGTTGCAACCGTCGCCGCCGTCACACAACAGGCACAGGCCGATCACGCAGCAATTGTCCATCTGCCCTCCGATACCGCCTCCTCCTCCGTTGGTGCCTGACGAACAGGAGGAATTCGCGACCGCGGTTGCGCCGGAACCGCCGGCATACAGGCGACAGGTTTCCGTCAGACCCGAAGCCAGGCTGGCGCCGCCGTTGTTGCCGTTAGCTGCCGCCGCCGAGGAGGCGCTGCTGCCGTTCGAGCCGGAGGCCCCGTTGCGCCCGTTGCCCTGGTTGAAAGTGACATACGAAAAAGTCAGATCGGATCCCTGGGCGGCATGGACGGTGTAGCTGCTCAGGCCCGGCCCGGCCACCGATCCGCCGGCATCCGGGCCGTCGAGTTCGATGTTCGAGAAAGTCACCCGCGCCGCGCGGGCCCTGACGGTCATGTACTGGCCGTCGCCGGTGTGCAGGCCGCCCGTAATGTTGGTGGCGTACTGACCGGCCTGGTGATCTCCGCGATGCCAGGCAGCATCGTAGCCGCCGAACAGGCCGAGCCCGTCCTGGGCCGCGCCCAGTTCGACGATCTCGGTATAGTTTCCGGCCTGGATCAGAACCTGGCCGGCGCCCGACGACTGGGCGACCGAAAGCGCGCGGGCGATTGTCAGGCAGGGGTTCTGCATCGAACAGTTCGGGCTGCCGTCGCTGCCGGTTTTGGATACGAAGACGGCCTGGTCGATATCGCCGTCGATTCCGTCGCAGTTGTCATCGTTGTAGCCAAGATCCGGAAGATCGCTGTCGCTTACGAAGGTGCAGGCATATTCGCAGCCGTTTAGCGGATCGCCGTCGATATCCCAGAAGTTCGCGTCGCAGTCGCCCATCTGGCAGCCGCCAGGCGCGCATTGCGCCTGGGCATGATCGTACGAGCAATGGTTGGAGCAACCCAGGCAGTGTTCGATGCTGCTGGATGTGTCGGTCTCGCAACCGTCTATCGGGTCGCCGTTGCAGTCGTCGAACGGGCTTTGGCACCCCGGCGAGCACAGGCCGTCCACGCAACCGACGCTGCCGTGATCGTTGAGGCAGACGATGTCGCAAGAGCCGCAGTGAAGCGGGTCGACGTCGGTATGGGTCTCGCAACCGGCCACCTGGCTGTCGCAGTCGGCCCAGCCCGGCTGGCAGTTGGAGCTGGTGCCCGAGAAGTTGATCGATACCTGCGGATTGCCTATGTCCGCGGCGCTGATCACCAGAGTTCCCTCGTCTAAAACGCTTATTCCGCTTGGCGTGTATTGCACGTTGAAAGTAACCAAGGTTCCGGCGCCCGAAAGAGTGAAGGGCGTGGCCGGCGCATTCATGACCGTCATGTCGCTCGAGCTGCCGGCGTTCATCCCGATGCCGGTAACCTGCAGCAGATCGGCCGAGCCGCTCATGATCGTGACCTGGATCGAGGCCGACAGCCCGACGTCGACGTCTCCGAAATTCTGGTCGGCCGTGGGAGTCACCACCAGAGTGGGATCGACCCCGCGGGCCTGCAGGTTGATCGGGAAGCGGCCGGTCACCCCGCCGTATTCGATGTCCGGATCGTTGGTGTCCACCAGCAGCGCCCCTGTTTTCAGGCCGGTCTCGGAAGGGGTGAAGACGACGTTCAGCGGCGCCTGTCCTCCGGCCGGGATGGGAGCGAAAGAGGCCGGGTTCCAGGAGAATTCGAGGCTGGTGCCCGAGTCGCGCTGGATCGAGCTGATATCCAGGGGCTCAGCGCCCACGTTTTTGATCGTCAACGGAAGCAAGCCGCTTGCGGCCGGCACCGCCGCGTCCCATTCGACGCTTCCGAAAAGAAGATCGGCAGGCGAAGGAACTGTCTCGACGGCCGCCGGGATGTATCCGCTGGCTGATAGCGCGACTTTCAGCTGCGCCGCCGGGCCGCTGTGATCGATTAGCAGATCTCCCGCTTCGTCCCCGACATCCTGCGGGTCGAAGCCGACCAGCAGATCGACCGAGTCGCCGGGATTCATCGCATGCGGGTTGTTGGAAAGATCGTCGATATCGACGTCGCTGCTGGTAAGCGTCCATTCGGTGCTGGTATCGGAAAGAGATATGGACTGCAACTCGAGCGCGGCTCCGCCGCTGTTGGACACGGTGACGACATGTTCCGCGTGGGTCAGCACCCGGACCCGCCCTAACGCCAGCGGGCTGGGCTGGGCCGATATGTCTCCGATCACGCCGTTGCCTGTGATCGGAACCGAAACAGAAGGCGTCAGCGCGTCGTCCGATACGATTACCAGTTCGTCGCTGTCGGCCTCGTGCGCTTGCGGGTGATAGGTGACCAGCGCGAGCAAAAAATCGCCGTTGTTCAATAGAGCCGGCAGTGTAACCTGTTGCTGGTTGGCGTCGAGAAGCGAAAGCTCGAAATCGGGGTTCGAAAGAACGCCGAAGCGAACATCACCGATAGTCAACACCGCGTTGCCCGTGCCCTGGTTGCTGAGCGTGATCGTCAGAGGTTGACTGCTGTCGCCTACAGGGATGTCTCCGAAAGCCAGCGCGGTGGGCGCTGCGTTGATCTTGGCCTGGCCCTTGAACTCGCTCAGCAGCTGCACTTTCTGAAGCGCGTTGACCGGATCGTTAGAGATGATGTCCAGCACGCCGTGATCGGTGATCCCGTCGCTGGCGGTGTAGACCACGTCGATGGTCGTCTGCTCGCCCGGCGGAACGATGATCGGCAGGCTGTCGACTATCTCGGGCGGAATGCTGAAATCGTCGACCGAGCCGCCCGATTCGAAGCTCAGCTCGATCAACCGCAGGTCCTCGTCGCCGATATTTCCGATCACCACCTGCTGCTCGGCCGAGACCCCGACCAGCACGTTGCCGAAGTTGAGCTGATGCACGGGCGGGCTGCCGGTTGCGGGCGGCGAGACGATCTCGATCACCGGGCCCACATGTCCTCCGTCGCCGTCGCCCATGCCCCCGTCGCCGTCGCTGCCGCCGTCGTTACCCGAGGCGAAGCAAGAACCGTGACGGCAATCGAACCCGGCCGGGCAGGGATTGTCGTCGTCGCAGGCCGTGCCGCTGCTCGTGCAAACGCCGTCGTTGCAGTACTGGCCGTAGGGGCAGTCCTGATCGGTATCGCACAGGTCGAGCGTGTCCGATGATGTCGTGCCGCTCGAACAATTGCACAGCAAAATGGAAAACACGAGCCCCAGCAGGGCCGAAAGGCAGATCGCGTTCGCGCGCTTCATTTTTGGCTCCAACGTAAAATACTGAAAGGCCGAAATTTTCCAATACTCGCATGATCGGCCGGAATTGGTCAATCTGAATGTCGGATCCGCTGCCAAATCGGACGGTAATTTTACAAATATGTTACCAGCTTCCCCGCGCAGGTGACGATTTCTTCGTGGACGCATCGGCCAGCAAGATAAACTTCATCGGCGAACTGGGTTCCTTCAACGATCACGATCCGGTTGGAGGGATGCACAGCTTTTCTTCGCCGCCTTCAACCGGATCAATGCTTGAAGAGCAGTTGGATTCGTTCTCCACAGAGCGGTTACGGTTACACTCGCTCTTGTCGACGCAGGTTCTGAAGCAATAGTTGCCTGCCTCGTAGTTGGCGCAAAGAGAACCTTCGGGACACTCGGAGCTTGCGGTACAGTCCTTGCGACCGCAATAGCCGCCTTTGAAATCCAGGATGCACTCGAGTTCGGCGGTGTCGGGATTGTCATCGTCACAGTCCGCAAGCACTGCGCACTCGCCCCCGATGAATTGCTCGTCGGCCTCGACGTTGTCTCCACAACCTACAAGACCCGTAAGGCAGGCGATCAAGAGTGCCCAAATAAACAGTTGTTTGGCCGTGTTCATTACGATTCCTCCCTGTCAGAGAAAGCAAGCCGCATAAGCTTCTTTACGATCAGCCAAGTTGTCAACCTCTAATGCTACCATTAACAGGTCGGGTCTGAACCAATACCGGAGATCGAGGATATCTCCTTGTGTTTCCGTCTACAACTGGTGAGAATAAATCTGCTCACGCTATTGGCATGGAGGACCGCGATGAAGTCCATATTAATGATTTCTATCGTCTTCTCGGCCGCTATGATCGGGGCCTGCAACGCCGACTCCGGTTGCGCGCCCAACGAGTATCAAACCTGCCTGGAGGGTGCGACCTATTGGGCCGACAGTTGCGGCCATCTGGAAGTGATGATCGAGCAGTGCCAGTGCGGATGCATGTCTGATCAGTCCGGCTGCAACCAGGACTGCAACTGTACTCCCGATTGCCAAGGCAGGCTGTGCGGCGACGACGGTTGCGGCGGGAGTTGCGGTGAGTGCGGGGCGGACGAGTCCTGCGACGACGACGGGCAGTGCCAGGCCATGCCCGACGACTGCCGGCAGGCGTCTTGTCCCGGCGGGTACTACTGCGATCTGAACAGCGGCAATTGCATACTGGGCTGCCTGGACGACAACGGGTGCAAAAGCGACCAGATTTGCGTCGACAGGCAGTGCCGCACGGGATGCCGCTACAATTCGGGCTGCGACGCCGGCTCCTGGTGCGACTTCTCGGTGCGCGAGTGTGTCGCCTGTTCGGACGCAGTAGTACCCGCCGGGACGACGTTCGTCAGGGAGTGCTGTTGACGTTATCGGTTGCTTGACGGCAGAAGCGATGTCATATTGAGCGTCATGAGACAAATCGTTGCGATGCTTGCAGCCTGTGCACTGGCTTGCGCTTGCTCTGACAACGGAACCGACGCGCCAGGCCCGTGTGCCGATTCGAGTCGTGTCTTCGCCATGCCGACTCCGCTCTGGGAAGACAGCGGCACCCACGTTTTTATGGGCCCCCCGGCCGGCGATCGCGCCGTTACGTTGCTCGGTGAGGTCAGGTCGTCCTGGCATGCGGAACTTTCCGAGATGGCAGGCTCCGGCTGGCCGGCGCGGCCGACCATCGTCATTCCGCTTTCCGGCACGGCGAGTTCCGTGGACGCGGGCCGGATCACGCTTTTCGGCCCGGACGGCACGGAATATCCCGAAAGCTTCACGGCCAGTGTCGAAAACGGAGGGCACAGCCTGCTGCTCAAACCGGAAGATGCCTTTCCGGCGCGGCTCGAGCGGGTCATAGTCGTAGTCAAAACCGGGGCGCTGGAAGGAGCTACTCCCTTGCCGGTCTGTGACGCCGAGGGAGTGCCGCATCCAGATTACAATGACGCGCTCGAACGGCTGCCCGATAGTGCCGAGGCCGAGCTGGCCCTGCCGATAGGCATCGCCGATAGCTCGCACGAGTTGTCCAGGTTGTTTGCAAGGATCAAGGCCGCGCCGGTGCTTCAAGTCGAATCGATCGAGGCCCGCGAACTTTCCTCATTCCAAGAGCGCTCTCCGTCGCCCGAGGTGGCCGCGCTGCTTTCTCCCACGGCTGCAAGCGGCATACTCGCGCTTCCGGACTATCGCGGCCAGGATCGTCGCTTCACGATCGGCGCGGACGGGGCCCCCGAGCCGCATGGCGTCACCAAGCCCGGGTTCGTGGTGGCCTTGCCCGCGACCGGAACGGCGCCTTACCCGTTCGTCATATTCCAGCACGGCGGTACCCAGGACAAGGCCGACTTCTTCAAGCTGGCGGGTCCGCTGGCGGCGGCCGGCTTCGCCTTCGTCTCCATCGATCTTCCGTACCACGGCGACCGCGCTTCGCCGGGGGGCGGCAACGACCTGGACATTCTGGATTTCGACAGCCCCTTGGCCAGCCGGGATAACCTGCGCCAGGCGGCCGCCGATCACCTGGCCGTGCTCAGCGGAATCGAGCAGCTCAACACGTCGCTTGCTGCCGTCCTGGGCGCGCCCCGGGCGCTGGACCCGGCGCGCGCCTTCTACATGGGACTTTCGCTGGGCGGCATCTCGGGCTCGATGACTTTCGCATCGGGAGAGCTCGTCAAGGCCGGCGCCCTGTTCGTCGGGGCGGGCGGCTATCCGGAGATGCTCTCGTACGGTTTCTTCTCGCTGTATCTCAACGACATCATGCAACTCGAGACGTTCGAGCGCCAGATCGTGCTTGGATTTGCGGAACTCCTGATGAACGGCGCGGATCCTTTGGCCTATGGGCAAAGGGCTGAAGACGGCGATTCGCCGCCGCGGCCGGCGCTGTTTTTTCAGGCCACAGACGATCCGATCATCTTCATGCCGGCCTCCGACCGCTGGGCCAGGGCCTACGGCGCGGACCTGGCGCTGCCTTCTCAGCACGATGTTCTTGGCATGCAGACGATTGCCCTGCCGGCCGCCGACAATTTCTCATGGCCAGACGGAAGCGGGAGCGCGACCCGGCTGCTGATTCACAATCCGATGTCCGAGGTCCCGAGCGCCGAGCGTCACGGCGGGCTGATCACAATGGACTACTCGCAGGAGATGGTGGCCCATTGCTTCAGAAGCCTGCTGGACACCGGCAGCTGCGAGGTCATCGACACTGGTTTTTCCGGGAGGTAACGATGAGCAGGATGCAACCAAAGTCAGTCGCTTGCGTTTTGATGCTGGTCATGTGCTGGGGTTGCCTGAGCACCCGCAAGGAAACGCAAACCCAGACGATCAAGGTCAACCCGACCCCGGCCGATGCCAGGGTCTGGGTCAAGGACGACTCCGGCCAGCGTTTCATGGGACAGGGTCCGGCGCTCATCAAGCAGAGATATGAACAAGAAGTAACGGAGTTCAACGAGTGGTGGTGGGCCATGTTGCCGACCTCCCTGGTGGCCGCGACCTTCGGCTCGCTTTTCATGGCCCTGGACGATACACGGGATGATGCGCAGTGGGGAACCGGGTTAGGCCTGGTAGCGGCCGGTGGCATCGGCACGATTCTCAGCTTGATATTCTGTACCCGCGGCCAGCTCAAGCAGGGCGAGTCACGGCCGATATCACAAAAGATCATGATTGGCGCAGACCGCGACGGTTACCTGAGCAAGGGGATGGATATCGAGATTCCCGGCGGCAAGAAAGAGATCAATCTCGAGCTGCTCAAGGGCAACCAACCGGCAACAGTGGCCGAACCCGGGCCGGGGCCGCGAAGAGCGATCGTCGCCGTTTTCGACGTTCATGACGCCTCGGGCCGGTTCGACAAGGAAATGCTCGGGCAGCTGACGGTCTATCTGGGCACGGCCCTGATGAAAACCGGCCAGTACAAGATTATCCCAAGAGATCAACTCCGCACGAGGCTGCTGGAAGAGAAGAAGGGCTCTTACAGCAAGTGCGTTGACGAGTCTTGCCAGATCGAACTCGGCAAGGCCGTCGCGGCCCAGAAGTCGCTGGCCACCCAGTTGTTGCGAGTGGGAGACAAGTGCGCGGTGACCGCCAACCTGTTCGATCTCAAGACCGAGACCGCCGAGAAGGGCGCCATGACCAACACCGGCTGCACGCCCGACGACTTGCTGGCTGCAATGGAGCAAATAGCAAAGCAGCTGTCCGGGGAATAGCTGGATGTGAGCGCACCGAGCTGAGAAATGTCAGACCCCCGGGTTAGCCTGGTAGCCGGATCAAGAACGCCAGGAGGTGAACCCGATGCGCACTCAATCAATCCAGGATCTGATGGACTACTTCAGCCACTGTCACGAATGCGGCGCTCTTCTGGTTACCGTGCCGGGCGGCGCCATCTGTCCGGCCTGCGGTTTCGAACTGGATGAGCCCGAGGAAACGCATGTGCTGGCGCTGAAGAAATCCGGCGCGACGACAGCGGGAGGGTTCTTTGCTGCCTGCGACCGGCCGCGGTGCATTTTAGATGAAGCGGCCTGAGACCGGAGAAACCAGGTTCGCGTCAGATCTGGTAGTCTTCGGGAGCACAGAAGGCGCAGCGAAGTGAGAGATCGTCGAAGTAGCCGAAGTTGCCGCAGTACTCGACATCGTCCCCGCTGCAGGTGACATCGCAATCACCGGAAGCGCCGCAGTCGCTGCAGACGATACCCGGGCATCCTCCTCCGTCCCCGCCGCAGCTTGATGCAATAATTCCGGCAAGAGAGCAAAGCGCAAACAGCATCGCAACCATAACGACTATCCTCTTCATCCGGTCCTCCTCCCCGGTCGCATAGCTCATTATTAGTTCTCGGTAATCAGAACGCTACTGACGCCTGAAGTTGTTGTCAAGCGGCGCCGGGTTGGTTTTTACTCAGGCTTGAGTCATATTTATCAACTGGAGTCGATCGACATACTCTACTCATGCAAAGGAGCAGCTGATGGCATCAGGTGTCAAAGACGCGCAGGTCGAGGAAATATTGCACAACCTGGTGGAACTGGCCGAGCAGGAAAACGAGCTGACCGGGCAGGTGGTAAGCTTCGCGAAGAAGCGCAACGAAATGGCCGAGCATCGAACCAGGGAGGCCAAGGCTCTGACCACGCTGGCCAAGGAACGCACTTCGCTGGTCCAGAAACAGACCGAGTACGACCGCCAACGCACCGAGTTGGCCGGGAGGCGCACCGAGCTTGCGCAGATCCAGACCGATGATGCCGGGCTGAGAACGAAGCTGGCCCAGACGCGCACCGATCTGGTGCACAAGCAGATGGAGTTCCAGTCGCATAGCATGGAAATGTCCGAGAAACGCACCAGCTTGTCCGAGAAACGCACCGAGCTGGCCGAGAAACGTACCGGGCTATCGGAAAACCGAACCGAATTGGCCGAGGACCGCACAGCCCGGGCCAAGATGCGTACCGAATTGGCCGAGAAACGCACCGGGCTGTCGGAAAATCGAACCGAGCTGGCGAAAGAACGCAACCAGCTGGCCGAGAAGCGCACCGGGCTGGCAGGCTCCCGCACCGGGCTGTCCGGCTACCGTTCCGTTCTGGCCAAGGGTCGCACCGAGCTGGCTTTCATCCGCACCGGCCTGGCCTTCATTGCACTGGGCTCTGCTCTCTTGCGCGGTTTTCCGGCGAGTCACTGGACATTTTTCGACGTGACTCTAATTGTCCTCGGCTGCATCATGACCTTCATCGGCATAAGGGGTTACCTGGTGACCTGGAAGAGCCAAAAGATTTTCGCTTCCAGGCTGAAAAAATACCTCGATCCGCAGAAGTAAAATGACGCTTGTCTCAAGGGTCGAACAATGCCTTGGTGAATCCCGGGCCCGCGCTCCTGCGCCTGACGGCCATGACCGGCCTAAATAAGCATGAATCGCGCATCGGCGATGACAGCGATCTCGCTGCCGCAGAAAACCGGGTTGAGATCGATCGATTCGATCAGCTCGCGCAGATCATAGGCCGCCTCGGAGAATCGCGTCAGCAGGTTCACCAGGGCGTCGCGATTGATCGGACGGCTGCCCCGGAATCCTTCCAGGAGCGCCTTTCCACGAATGGATGCGATGGCATCGGCAGCTTCGCTTTCGGAAAGCGGCGCCAAGCGTATTGACACATCCTTGTAGATCTCCACCGGGGTGCCGCCGATGCCGACCAGCACCACTGTGCCGAACTGGGGGTCCTGCTTGGCGCCGACGATCAGCTCGATGCCCGTTGCCGTCTGGTCGAGAAGGACACCCTGAAAGCCCGGGAGCTTCTCCAACTTTTGGTAGGCCTGCTTCAGGCCGCCCTCGTCCCGAATGCCCACGATCACCCCCCCGACGTCGGACTTGTGGACCACCTCGGGCGAGACGATCTTCAGGATCAGCGGGTAGCCCAAGGCGCTTGCAGCCTGAAGGGCTTCTTCGAGCGAATGCGCCCAGGCGAAACGGGTGACGGGAAGATCGTATGCCTGCAGGATCTCCCTGGCGACGGGCTCCATCGCCCAGCCGTCCTTGCGGGCCTGCTCCAGCAGGGCGGGGACTCCGGCTCTCATCTGCGGCCTCCCTTCATGAGTGCCCTGACCATGTGAACGGCGCCCTCCACTGAGTGCGCAACGGGGATGCCGTTGCTTTCGAAACCGTCGATGAAGATTGTGTAGCGGTCCACGTGGGGCATGTAGGTGATTACCGGCTTATCGTGCTGGCGGGCAATCAGTGCGACCCTCGCGCCGATGTCCGTGGTGATGGCGGGCAAGTAGGGAAGCAGCAGCAGCAAAATGCAGTCCACGTAGTCCTTCTCGATAAAAAAACTGGTGGCGGCCAGAAAGTCATTGTCGTTGGCGCTGCCTGTAAGATCGACGGGGTTGCCCAGGGAGACGATGGGGCGGATGGAACCGGACAGCATCTCACTCAGGGCGGCCCGGTCGAGATCGGGAACGTCGGAGATTTTCAGACCGGCAGCGTAGCATTCATCTGAGGCAATGGCGCCATGGCCTCCCGAGGCGGTTACGATGCAAACATTGCCGACCTCGGCTCCCCGGCAGCAGCTCAAGGCCTCACAGAAAGATACGAACTCTGCCTCGCTTCTGGCCTCGAAGGCGCCGCCTTGCCTGACTGCCTCGGAAAAGACCTCGTAGTCCCCGGCCAAGGCAGCCGTGTGTGAGCTCACAGCCCGGGCGCCGCCGGGCGTCTTGCCTGATTTCTGGATCACCACGGGCTTTTTCGCGGTACGCACGAGATCTACGAACTCACGTCCTCTCCCGGGTGCGAATCCCTCCGTGTAGATACCGATCACCTCAGTTGCCGGGTCGCCCTCAAAGAAGGCTAGCAGATCCACCTCGTCGATCACCGCCTTGTTGCCCATGCTCACCGCCCGGGCGATTCCAACTCCCTCCTGGGTGAGCTTGATCATCTGATCCACCAGGATTCCACCGCTCTGGCTGACAAGGGAGATCTTGCCCTTACGCGGCTCAATGAGCCGCTCGTGTGGGAGGAAGAAGGCGTCGACCTGTGGTGGCGAGTAGACACCCAGGCAGTTCGGGCCGATGACGGGGAAGTCGTGTCCGCGGGCCAGATCTTTTACCCGCTTCTGGAGGTCTAAGTGCCCGGTCTCGGAGAAGCCGCCCGAAATGATGATGGCGCCACCCGCGCCGGCCTGGATGCACTCCTCGAGCACGCCCGGCACAAATTCCGCGCGGACAGCGAGAACGGCCAGGTCGACAGGGGCGGGCACCTCGGCGATGCTCGAAAAGACAGGCTCTCCAAACAGCTTGCCCCCCTTCGGGTTGACCGGATAGGTGTCGGCGCTGTGCCGCAGCCTGTTCTTGTGGTAGATGACGTTGGCCGGGTTGAAGGGATTTGAATGAGACACTCCGATCACCGCGATCACTCCAGGTTCCATCAATCTTTCCAGGTTCATCGCTCGTCTCCCAATGAACGGCGGTTCGATGCAGGTCTATGCTTTGTCAGGGGTTGAACAATGCCTTCAGACTCCCGGAAGTGGTTCACACCCAAGTATTTCACGTGGTCGATTGCAGTCAAGCGTTATGCTTGAGTTGCGACCGGTTTTCCCTGTACTGTTTGTCAAAAAAACAGGCTTGTAAAGGTGGAGACTTTCCAGTTGTTGCGCAAGACCTGTCTCGATCAATTGCGCTAGAGAGGTGATCAAATGGTGGAGACCGTCGAATGGTGGGGACGACGTCGCGTGCCTGTCGGGTCATCGGGACGCTGGCGTA
>CAZENH010000045.1:0-38696 GCA_964513625.1 uncultured Myxococcales bacterium
GGTCGGGTGCCGCCAGGGATCGCGGGTCTTGAAGGCCTTGTCGTAGCCGCCCAGCATGGCCAGGTACTTCTTGCCGATCTTCCAGCTCCCGCTTTTCATGAAGCCGGTGTAGGTCCCCTCGGCCACGTGGATGGTGTCGCCCTGCTTGGCCTTCTTTAAAGCCTTGTACGGATCCTTGAAGGGCTTGCGCAGCGAGCCGTCGCCGTGCTTGGCGCCGGCGCGCACGAACCAGTCGCGGCCCTTGGGCCGGGCCTGGGCGGCCTTGGCCTCGGGTTCGTACAGCTCGACGCTGTCGATCATGAAGCCGGCCTTGGGCACGCCCCGGATGGCGTGTATAACGCCGCGCACGCGGTAGACACGCTCGGGCTTGTAGCTGCAGCCGTAGCTATGCTTGGCCAGTGGGTCCAGGAACTTCTGGGTCGGGGTGCCCTTGGGATACCAGCCGTAGATCTGCGTGCCGTGCGCCTCGGGGACGCACAGGTAGATGGCCTTGTAGTTGCCGTTCTTGACCTCGTCCATGCCCCTGGGCGAAACACCCGTGCCCAGGGCCACGATCATCTCGAGCGGTTTGCCGTCCACACTGCGCGCATCGCGGACGTACTTCTTCAGCTCGGCCTTCTGGTAGTCGCGCTTGGGCGCGCTGGCCACCGGGGCCTCATCGCCGGTGAAAACCACCGGCAGATCCTTGGCGCGGGCGCCGGCCTTGACCGCCTTGTTGCCCGGCGCCATCAGCTTCAATGCCGAGGCCAGCTTCCAGGCCGGCGCCACTCCCTGAGCGGCCCTGCCGCCCTTGGCGATCAGCGGCAGGCCCAGCTCGCGGCGCGCCTTGTTCATGTCGTCCATGGTGACCTTGCCGGTCTGGGCGGGCTTGCGCCGGGAGAACTTGTCCATCCAGGCCTTGTCCAGCCGCAGGCGCGGATTGGCCACCAGGTTGCCGCCCTGGTCTTTGAAATCGAGATCCTCCAGCGAGTCCATGTCGCTGTTGTCGATGGCGATGTCTTTGCCATCCAGCTGGAACTTGAAATTCGAGTAGCTGTTCATGAAGAACACGTTGTTCTTGAGACTGACCACGGACAGCGGGTCGCTGCCGTAACGATAGATAACCACGGCGTTGTTGTCGGTGTAGCCGATCAGGTTGTTTTCAATGTCCACACCGACCTTTGTATTAATGCCCAGGCCGCGTGTCGCGCCCGTGCCCGGGCCGGCCTTGTTGTCCCAGGTGAACAAGATGGTGTTGTTCTTGATGACCGTCAGCGGGATGTTTCCCTGCTGACTGCTGCCGACGACCTCGATGCCGTTCATCAGCTGGTTCACGATCAGGTTGTTCTCGACCGTGCAGGCCATGCCGGTCTTGATGGCCGTCTTGGCCGAGTTGAGGATGATGTTGTTGGCGATCCTGGAACCCTTGTGAAAGATGCGCACGGCGCCCTTGGGATAGGGCTCTTTCAAGCTGCCGTCGGAGCGGTAGTTGTTCTCGGCCTGCATGTCGATTACGAATCCGTCCAGGGCCACGCCCTCGTGGCCGTGGAGCGATCCGAGCACCCGCGTCTCGTAGTTCCTGTTCTTGGAACCTTTCTTCCATAAAAGCTCCGAGCGGTACTTCCAGGGATTGCGCTTTGTGAACTGCTTGTTGTAACCCCCGAGCAGTTCGACTCGCGGCCAGGGGATCACCCAGGAGCCCGTCTCCAGCTTACCGTAGTACTTGCCCTGGCTGACGTGGATCTTGTCGCCCGCCAGGCAGCCGTCGAGGCCCTGCCAGATTGCCCCGAAGGGCTTCGCCTTCGATCCGTCGCCGCCGGTGGCGCCGGCGCGGACGAACCAATCCCGGGCCGAAGCATCGATAGCCAAGGCGGTCAGGGCCAGGATAGTACAAAAAGAGAGCAGCATTTTTGTTCTTCGCATGATGGTTCCTCCAAGGTCTGTTGTTGATCCGGCAATGCATAGCATTGCCTTGCAAGTTTACACTTCGTTTTGTTTTTTGCGGGCAGACCGTAGCACCAGTGTTGTCAGCCTGTCACGAAAAATTCCGCTGCACGCTGCCGTCGAGGCGTTTTGACATGCAGTTGTGGTTTCCATGTCGCTTCGTTTATCATGTCGACAGAAGAGGTGGTCATGAGGCGTTTTCTACTTCTTGTTGTTCTGGCGTTGTTTGGCACTCTCTTGCAGACGGCCTGTAGCGAATCGGGGGCTTCCGACGGCGGAGATCGGGACTCGGACATCCGGGAAGACGGCGACGGAGCGGATGTCCTGGACGCCGACGGCTTCTCGGCTGACCCGGGTCCGGCCGATCTGCCGGGAGATACACTTGGCGATGCAGCTGCCGATGCGGACCCGGCCGATCAATCCGGAGATTTACCGGTCGATGCGGGTGCCGATCCGGGTCCGGGAGAATTCCCGGTTGCCGAGCTCGATGATTTGAAACTGTATATCAATATTGGAGACTCGCTGGCCGCGGGCTACAACGCCAGCGCTGAAAACGGCAGCGGTGGAAAAGGGTATGCAAGGCTGATGCTGGAGAACCACCCGGATTATACGAACTACGCCACCCACAATCTTAAGTTCATCTATTCGGATGTTCAGTTCTTGGACATAAGCCATAGCGGCGACACCAGCTCGGATGCCCTGGCACACCTCGAGAACACATCGCTGCCCGACGTAAGCGGCGATGTTCTGGTCAGCTTGACCTGCGGTGGCAACGATTTCAACGACAGCATCTGGACCATGATCAGCACCAACTTGACCGAGTCGGCGGCCGACCGTTTGCAGGATAACTATCGCGAAATTGTGAGCCTGCTGCGCGACAAGTACGAGAAACCCGGCCAGGGCTACGCGCTAGTGTTCCTGATTACAAATATCCACGATCCCACCGCCGGTACCGGCGCCATTCCCCCCGGATTTGACTCGGGGTTCTGTGCAAAGATAAACGATCCCCAGATGGCGCTGGTTCGCGATCAGGTGATCGGAAACCTGAATCTTTTCAACCAGCGCATTTTCGAAGTCATTGAGGAGTTGGGCGGCCATCTCGTGGACAATCACGGCGTCTTTTTCGACCATGGCATGAACGCCGCGGGATCTGAGCGATGGATCACCGACGATTGCGTTCATCCGAACAACGAGGGCCACAATCAGCTCAGGCGTGAGGAATGGTACGTACTCAGCGGTGATCGGTTCTGATGATACGCCCAAGAAAAAGCCGAATTTTCGTGAAGGAGCCGGAGGCATGACGAGTAAGGGAGATGGACGGGAAGTTTCAGGCGTGGGGCAAAGAGCTTTCGAAGACCTGCCGCGGGAGGAACTGGGTGTCTGGGTAATGGACGCCATACGAAGGGCTATTGTCCACTATGGCATGTGGTATGCCGAGGTCGCCCATCAACTTGGAGCAGAGGCGGCCAACAAGCTCGAAGGCCGGGCAGCGGAACGCGGCATGAAAATCATGATCGAGAGGCTTGGCAAGGTGCTGGGGTTCGAGACCAAGGACGGAATGCCCAAGGCCCTTTCTGAAATGAAACGCGAGAAGCTGGTCGAACTTGCCAGGGCGGTGTCCGTCAACTGGCTTGTGGGCGACGGAGTCTGGTTCCAGGCGGTGGAGAACGAGCGCGACATGACCACGGCCAAGCTGTGCAATGACGGCTGCTGGGCGCACTTTTCCCCTTACGAGGCCTGCCGCATCAAGCAGTTACTGGGCATGGACGAGAAGCCCGGCCTTGATGGGTTGGCCCGGGCGCTACAGTTTCGGTTGTATGCCTGGATAAACAGCCAGTCGATGCGCTTCGAGGAGGACGGCAGTCTGAGAATGGAGATGAACGAATGCCGTGTGCAGGCGGCCAGAAAGCGCAAGGGTCTCGAGGATTATCCCTGCAAGTCCGCAGGTCTTGTCGAGTATCCATTCTTCGCAAGGGCCATAGACCCGCGCATAAGCACCGAGTGCATCGGCTGCCCACCTGATCCCCATCCGCCCGAATGGTGGTGCGCTTGGCGTTTCAAGATCGAGGCCTGAAACCACAGGTGGGATCGTTAACCGGGTCGAAACCGTAGAAGCGTTTCAGTTCTTCATAGAGATCAGGCGTAAGTTGTTTCATTTGAACCGGCCGCTCAAAAAAAGACTCTGTGGCCACTGCGAAAAACTCGGCCTCATTTTTTGCTCCATACCTTCGAAGGACCTCCGACTGTCTTTGGTCTCCGTTCTTCAGTCTCAAGTAGTGATAACTCATCACCCTGGCCCAGGGATGGTAGTGCTTCGAGGATCGAAGCCGTGGTGTGCCGTTGAAATTTCCACTGGCTCTGTCCAGTACGTGCGCGAACTCATGTGTTGCAGTATCGTGACCGTCGCAAGGGTACTTCAGCCCGAAGCGAACAGCAGAGTCAGACAAGACCACGGTCCCCCAATTATGGGCCTCGCCCAGCATAATATCCTCGCTGTCCGGGTGCTTGAACTGGTGGGGGTAAACCACGATTTCGGTGAGTCGATCGTAATAGGCCAAGTCGAGAAACAAGATTAGCCTTACAGCCGCAGCGCTGATAACAACTTTGATTTCATCGGTGATCGACAGCCCGCCGGCGCCGATGAAATGCTTTTCCCAAATGAAAATTTTCAGCTTCCTGCGAAAGATTTCCTGCAGTTTTGCTGAAAGATTCGAGTAAAAAGGCACTTGTTGCTCGAGGTACATAAGCCAATGAGCCGGAAACTCACGACGTTCCAATCTATTACGGCGCCAGTTGCTGAACATGCCCGACATTGGCCGATAATAGCAAACGAACGGACGGCGCGGCTAGTTTCCCTGGCTCGGATTGACAGATTGGGGCGATCGAGTCTAATGTAGGCACCTGAATTCAGCGAACGTTGAGGAAGAAGTGAGGAAGATATGAGAACCGCAAGTTATCTCGTATTGTCAGTTTGCCTTATGGCCGTGCCTACCCAGCGGGCCCGGGCGCAGTCTTGTCCCAATCCTACGACTATCAACTGCGGCGACAACATCTCGGAAAACAGCGGAAACGGTTCGAACCGGATCAACAGGTACACTTGCTACGACTACAACTATAACGGCCCCGAGATGGTCTACCTGCTCGATATTCCGGATGGGGCCGACCTGCAGATCGACCTGTATCCGGACAACGGCTTTTTCAGCGCCTGGGATGCCATCCTGGTAATCATGCCCGAGCTCGACAGCGACTGCTACTCCTCGGTCTGGGCCGGCTGCTCGGACGAGGGCGGCAGCGGCGGCTTCGAGGGACTGGCCGGCACGCTTCCGGCCGGGCGCTACTATATCGTAGTCGACGGTTACGCCGGTGACTATGGCAACTTTGATCTCAGTGTCTCCTGTACGGAGTGCACCGGTTGTGCAGATGGCGACGGCGACGGTTACTCGGGCTACAGCTCTGACAGCTGCCCCTGCGGCGACGACTGCAATGACAGCGACCCGCTCAGGAACCCGGCTGCCAAGGAAGTTTGCGGCAACCAGGTCGACGAGAACTGCGATGGAACGGCGGTCAATCCCTGTCCCAACTGTTCTTCCGATCTGGCCGTGGCTTGCGGCGAATCAAGCACCGCCAGCACCGACAACGGCTCTTCCCATCTGAACAATTACTGCGGATCCGACTACACCAACTGGAGCGGCGACGAATATATCTTCGAAATCACTCCGGCGACAGAGGGCGCCGTCGACGTACAGATCTCCAACATGGGAGGACAGCAACTCGACGCCTTCGCCTTCACCGACTTCGGCGTGGCCGGTAACTGTAACAAGGACGCCTGTGTCGACATCTCGACGCAGACATCCGGAGCGCAGCACCTGGCCTTCTACGCCCAGGCCGGTGAAACTTACTACGTCGCTGTGGACGGGCGCGACGGGGATAGCGGATCCTTCAGCTATGCGTTCAGTTGCCAAAGCCAACAGTGCGCAACGCCGGGCACTATTTCCTGCGGCGAGACCATAAACGGCGACACCAGTTCGGGTGCGAACAACATCAGCGCCTACCCGGGACTGCCCTGGAGCCTATTGGGCCCCGATCTCAGTTATGCCATTTCAGTCGATTATGATGCTCGCATCACGGCGACCCTGCACGTTGACGACGGCGGAGGCACACCTCCCGACCTGGCTTTAGTGGCCATCGCCGACGACGGCAACGGCGCCTGTCTGCCGACTGAATCTTTGGCGGTTTCAGATTATTACCAGGACGAAGATGGTAATCCGCCCGAGGTGCTGTCTTTCTTTGCACAGGCAAACACGACCTACTACCTGGTGGTTGAGGGACTTACCGAGAACGACTATGGCGGATTCACGCTGAGCGCCGAGTGCGTCGTCGAGTGCCCCGATGGGCTAACTGATTGCGGCGGCAACTGCGCCGATCTCGACAATGACCCTCAAAACTGCGGCAGCTGTGGCAACGTCTGTTCGTACGCTAATGCCCAGGCGCTGTGTGTCGCAGGTGTATGCAGCATGACAGACTGCGATTCCGGCTTCGGCGACTGCAATTCGGACGATGCGGACGGCTGCGAGACGGCGCTCGGAACCGTCGACAATTGCTCTGCCTGTGGCGACCTCTGCGCCTTCGACCATGCCTCGCCCAGTTGCACGGCGTCCGTTTGCAGCATGGGAAATTGCGACGCCGACTGGGGCGACTGCAATTCGGACGATGCGGACGGCTGCGAGACCGCGCTGAACACCTCGGCGAACTGCGGCGCCTGTGGCACAACCTGCAGCGACCCGCAATTTTGCTACGCGGGCTCATGCACGACAAGCTGCCCGGGAAACCTGATCTTCTGCAACGATGACTGCATAGACGCCAGCAGCGATCCTGCCAACTGTGGCGGCTGCGGCATTGCCTGCCAGGCGGCCAACGCAACGACCATCTGCCAAGCGAGCGCCTGCTCGATCGGTAGTTGTGACTCCGGTTTCGGTGATTGCGACGCATCTTATACCAACGGCTGCGAGAAAGCGCTGGGAACGATTGCCGACTGCGCCTCCTGCGGGGACGCGTGCGCTTTCGAACATGCAAGCGCCAGCTGCGACGCCGGAGTATGTACCATCGGAAGTTGCAATACTGGATACGGCGATTGCAACTCGACGGAGGGAGACGGTTGCGAGAGCCCGCTCAACACCGACAACCATTGCGGCAGTTGCACCACTAGTTGTGGCAACGGTCAGAGCTGTGTTGGAGGCCAGTGCCAGCAGTTCTGCGCCGATGCCGACGGCGACGGGCACAAGGATGTTAGTTGCGGAGGAGACGACTGCAATGACGGCGTCGACAGCATTTATCCGGGCGCTGCCGAGGTCTGCGGCGACGGCATCGACCAGGATTGCGACGGTTCAGACCAGGAGTGCACCTGCGCCGACAATGACGGTGACGGTTATCGGGATGCGACCTGCGGCGGGGACGATTGCGATGACACCAACGGATACATCAATCCCGGCGTATCGGAGATCTGCGGCGACGGCATCGACCAGGACTGCGACGGACAGGACCAGGCCTGCGACTGTCCCGATACTGACGGAGACGGTCACTCGGCGACCTTCTGTGGCGGGGACGATTGCAACGACAACAACGCCTTGATTCATCCTGGTTCGCTGGATGTTTGCGGAGACGGCATAGACCAGGATTGCGACGGCGCGGACCGCGCCTGCCCATCATCTGACACAGGTTGCGGTTGCAGCAGTTCACACCGTGGAGCTCCGGGCCAACTTCTGTTTCTGTTGATCGGATTATTTGCCCTTTTGCGTCGCAGGGTGTAGTTTTTCGCCCATGAACCGTACGGCACTTGTCATACTTGTCCTGCTAGTTTCCTATTCAGTTGCGGCCGACGACTTTTTGGGCACGCGCCCCCTCGGAATGGGAGGTGCACACCGGGCCATCGTCACCGGCAACGATGCGATTGTCCTCAACCCGGCCGGCATGAGCCTCTTCAAGCGTTATTCATTCGAGGCACAATATTTGCTGGCTACCAAGTTCGATTCTGAGAATGGCCCCGATCAGCACGTCTTCCACGTATCCGTGGTGGACAACCAGATCCAGTATTTCGCCACCGGTATGGCCTACACGCGCGTCGAGCGTGGCGACGATAAAACCGGTAATCGCTACGACATGGCTTTTTCGGTGCCGCTGACTGAAGGATTATTGATCGGCACGGACATCAAGTACCTCGATTTTGAAAGAAAGGACAAGCCCAACACCGATGCGGTCAGTGTCGACGTCGGCATGCTGCTGCGCACTTCGGTAGGTTTGAACCTGGCCGTTGTCGGCTACAACCTGACCAACACGGCCGACTACCTCGAACATCCCATTTCGATGTCTGCGGCGCTGATGTATTCACCTTTCAGGACTCTGGAACTTTCATTCGACTGGGGCATCAATTTCCAGAAACCTAGCGATATCGAAGAGCCGACGGGAGACAAGGAAACCGGTTATTCGTATGCATTCGGGATCGAATACCTTTTGCTGGGTCAGATCACACTGAGGGGCGGCTACCTGATCGACAATTCGCGCCCGAGTGGCGATGATCAATACTGGTCTTTGGGAGTCGGATACGTCACCCAGCGCTTCGCATTCGATTTCGGTTACCTCGGGTCGGTAAATCACACCAAGTGGGGCAACAACTTCGGCTTCGGTGTTCGGCTTTTCATGTAGTCAATTCCAGGGCCCGATGTTGTACAGCACCCAGACGTCGCCGCGACGCGAATTGATCAAGGGAAAGTAGATTAGCAATCCCGGACGGCCGTTCGGCCGTGGCTTGAATGGAACCACATAGCGTGTTCCGCTGAGATCCAGCGACCAGAGTATATCGTTGCTGAAACGTCCTTTACCCAGACCACGCCGGATCTCGAGCCGATCGGGGTTGTTGCCCGAGCCTGCGCCTGCGTGACCGACAAGCAGATCGAGCAGACCGTCACCATCGAAGTCGGATCGAAAATCAGGATACGGACCGGTGAGTTCCTGGTTTGAGGCGAAATCTATCCGCAGCTTTGAAGAAATTGAGAAATCGGGCCGGTCTTTGAACATGCCTTTTTGCGAGAAGTGGATCTCGAAGTTTACATTAAGCTTGCCCGCCAGCATCATGCCAATCAGGCTGCTGAGGCCCATTTCAACATGCGGACGCACCAAATCCAGGCGCCCGTCATCGTTGATGTCACAAAGTGACACGGAAGATCCCCAGCCGTCGCGGCGGCTTTGAAAGTTTGGCTGCGGGGGATAGTCACCGGCGGTGTCGGCCAGGTAAACCCTGAGTTCGCTTTTCATATTACTGATACCGCCCACGGTCTTGTCTATGGCCAGGTCGGCTCGTCCGTCCCCGTTCAGATCACCGGCCCGGATCTGGACATGGGCCCCAGGCTTGATTCTCTCTTCAGGCCTGAGCATTTTGAATGAGCGCAACAGATCGGGTTCCGCGGGAAATGAGCCGTCGGCACGCTGGCGAAATACGGCCACGGTGTTACGCGAAAAGAACATCAGGTCGGGCCGGCCGTCGGCATTCTGGTCGACTGCCTGCCAGCGCGGAATGGCGATCTGGAACAAGGCGCCATAGTCCCGCGCCGCGCGAAAATCATCGGCCGAAGTGTACAGTTCTATTCTTGCGGGAACCTTGAGCATACGCTGCAGCAACCATGTGTCATGCGCTCCGCTGACATAAAGGGCCAGCGGCCCGATTGGCACACTCGGTACGAGCAGACCGCGCCGGCCGTGACCCAGTTCGACCAGCAGCGACATGCGCGGCACGCGGTCCTCGTGTGGAATCGCAGCCAAGGTCATCACCTTGACCACGCATACGGGATTGGCGGTAAGGCTCCCTGATTGCTGTCCGGCAAGCACCCAGATTCCGTCGGCACGCAATAAGAGCACGTCGGCCAGACCATCGAAATTTATGTCTCCGACGTCGAAAGCTACGGTACCGCGTGGCAAACCGAGCACCTGAGTCGGCCGCGTGGAGAGCTTTCCGGGTGCAGCCAGATAGAGGCTGACACGCTTGGTAGTACGGGGTGGAAAGCCTTGCTTCCAGAAAACGAGAAAATCAACCAGCCCGTCACCGTTGACGTCCGCCGGGACAACGCTCGATACACGGCCCGGCAGCTTCAGCTCGAATCTCTGCATGGGCCCTGCCGCTCCCATGAAGAACGATAACAGCAGGCACGCTAGCGCCATGTTCATTGTTTCTCCCGGTTGCGGGGCGGCATGGGTGTGAACAGGCGGTGTCCCGTAATATCGTTCACCCCCACGTAGATGTCGATCTCGTAGGCGTCTTTCAGGTTCTTATAAGTCATGACCTCTGCAATTGTCCCCTTGCGGACGAAAGACCCTTGTTTCAACAAGGCCACACTGTCGCAGAAAGCCGCCGCCAGGTTGAGATCATGCATGGCGGATACCACTGTCACGCCGGTTCGACGCTGAATGTCTCGAATAAGGTCGTAGAGTGTCACCTGGTGACGAATATCCAGGTGTGCCGCCGGTTCGTCGAGCAGCAGGACGTTTGGTTGTTGCGCCAGGGCCTTGGCCACCACTACCCGCTTGAACTCTCCGCCCGAAAGCTCGTGCATCCGCCTACTACGCAGTTCATAGACACCCGTCTGCTGCATGGCTTCCCTGGCTGCTTCTCTGTCAACTGCTCGATCGAGCGAGAGCGGCCCGCGGTGCGGGACGCGTCCGAGCAAGACTACTTCTTCGACAGTGAAAGGAAAGGCCAGCTCGAACTTCTGAGGAACAACGGCAAGGTTGCAAGCCAACTCACGCCGATCCCAATCGGCAAGACTGCGTCCGAGCACCTTGATTGAGCCGCCTGCGGCCTTGATTGCCCCGGAAATCAACTGTAGCAGGGTCGTCTTGCCAGAGCCGTTTGGGCCCAGCAAACCGAGAAAACCTCCCCGGGGAACCAGTAGGTCGACTCCCCTGATTACCGGTTCGGCATCATATCTGAACTCCACGGTGTCCAGTTCGATCGCTGTCTGTGTTTGTATCTGTTGGCTCACGCGGTTCGATGGTTACACTTTCTTGCCCGCCCGCGTCAAGTCTGCTAGAAAACTTGAGATGGCAACATCTTTTCAGTCGAGTCGAGCACACTCGAAGTCATTTTCGTCTCTATTGGTACGTCTTGCGGCGAAGCGTAGCGTAGCCGTGCCCTCGGGTATCCCGCGCTTTTTACGGGGCTACCTTGAAATCCAATGAATGCCGTCTTCCTTTCAGGAGGAGGGGCACGCGGCGCCTACGAGGTAGGTGTCCTAAGGGCTCTTCTGAAGGACGGACCGCCCATCCAGCTCATCGGCGGCGCGTCGATCGGCGCCATCAACGCGGTTTTAGCGGCTACCGGGCAGATCGAGGAACTGTCCGAGGTGTGGCAGCGCATGTCCACGCTGCAGATCTATCGTCCCCGCCTGGATCTCTGGCGGCTCAGAAAATGGACATCGTTGCTCGACAACCACGGCCTGTTCAAACGCCTGCGCGACAATGTGCACTGGTCGATGCTGCCGCATTCCAACGTGCAAGTGTTCATCTCGGCCACCAATATCTCGCTGCGTACCAATGAGACTTTCGCCAACTCGGAGATTACTTACCGTCACGTGCTGGCCTCCTCGGCCATACCGATTCTGTTTGCGCCGGTTCAGATCGGCAAGTACTGGTACATCGATGGAGCCTTCTCTCTCTTGCGACCGCTCAAGCCTCTTCTGAAAGCCGGCGCCACGCGCATCTTCACTGTTTTCCTGAGCCCGCGCCGGCCGCGACTCAGGCCGCCTACAAGCCTTTTCCAACTCGCCGATCGAACGCTGGAGGTGATTCTCTCATCCTCCATGACCGCCGACAGGAAGCAGATCGAAAGCACCAACCAGGAGATCGAGCGGCTGAAAGCCCTGGACGTTGACCCGAACGCTTTCAAGAACAAGCCCTACCGCCCGGTGCAGGTGATCGGCATCTATCCCTCGCGTGAATTGGGCAACGTGGGCAGCTACCTGGTAGTCTCCGGCGACAAGTCGCGTGAACTGATCGAATTGGGCATGACCGATTGCTATCGTGTGCTGAAGCGCTACGAGTTGATCTGAAAAACCAGCTCTTCAGATGAAGGCCGTCCGGTGGCGGCGACGCAACAGGAACAGAAAGAATGGCCCGCCCAAAAAGGCGGTGATGACTCCCACCGGCGGTTCCGTGGACAAAGGAACGAACAACATCCTGGCGCCCAGGTCGGCAAGCACCAGGAAAGCCGCCCCGGCCAGCGCCGAGGCTGGCAACAGCAGGCGATGATCCGGTCCTAGTATCAGGCGCATCAAGTGCGGCACTATCAGGCCGACGAAACCCACTAGGCCGGATACGGAGACGGCCAGGCCCACCAGCAACGAAGCCGCGAAGAAGATGATCGCCTTGGTTTTTTCGACGTCTACACCGAGGTGCGTAGCTCCCTGCTCGCCGAGCGCCAAGGCGTTCATGCGGCTGGCCATTAGCGCAAGCACGCAAATGCCGCCGATCGTCCCTACGGCGATCACCAGGATCGTCGAGTACTCGTGATAGCCGATGTTGCCCATCAGCCAGACTAAAATCTCGCGGGTCTTGGTAGCAGTGACTGCCGTTTTGAGAAACATGATTACCGCCGAGGCAAAGGCGTTGAAAACGACTCCGACCAGCAGAACCGTGATTGTGTCCACTCTTCCGGCCACCCGGCCGATGCGGTACACCAGGATCGTCGCTGCCAGCGCTCCAAGAAATGCCGCCGGGCCCTGCAGGGCGATGCCGATGCCGGCACTGCCGACCAGGGCCAAGGCCAAGGTTCCGCCCAGTGCAGCCCCGCCAGAGACGCCCATGATAAACGGATCGGCAAGTGGATTTCGCAGCAGGGCCTGGAAGGCCACGCCCACGGCAGCCAGGGCTGCTCCCACCAGGGCCGCCAGAAGAGTACGCGGTAGACGAGCCAATAGTATGGTCGCCGCCAGTGGATTGCTGTCCGGGTCGAGCGGCCAAAGGGAAGTCAGGTCGGTTCCTCCCGGGCCGAGCAGCGCGCCGGCAATCACGCAAAGCACCAAGACGATGAAGAGTAATGCGAGTACTTTTATAAAACGAGCCGGGGACAACGATCGGGTCTTGACTGGCTTATTGGACATGGGCCGTCATAATACGGTTGATTGCCAGAGCTGTCCAGGCCGAGTAAAGTGTGGATGATTATGTCGGGGATCGAACATTTCAATGGCTGTCCCGCTCTGGCGGAAGCGCTGGAGCGCTGGCCCGAACTGGAACCCGTCTACCGGGCGCTTGATGACAGCATGCTCGCGTGCGTTTTTGAAAAGTACCTGGCCGATGTCTCTCCCGAGCAGGTGTCGACTTTTCTGCGTGAGGCCAGCTGCCTGGATCTCGAACGGGTTGAGCGCCACCGTGAGGCGCTGCGACTTGGAGAGCTCGAGCAAATCGGTCTCGCTCAAGTCAATCGTGTGCCGCTCGTGACAATCGAGGACCAGGCAACCCGCCTGCGAGAAGACAGCGCGGCAGGTCTGGAATCGCTCAAGAAAGGACGATGGGCTTCGGTGGCCTTCGCAGGCGGGGCGGGAACCCGTTTTGCCGCAGGGCTTGACGGGCTGCAACAGGCGCTGGAAAGACCTAATGAAGTTCTGCGTGCGTTCGGCTTTGATTCCAGGGAGCCAAAGGGCGCCTTTCCCATCTCACCCGTGGGCGGGCTGAGTTTCTACGAGATCATTCTTGCCCAGGCGCTTTCGGCAGGTATCGAAAGCGGGCGCCTACCCTGGGTGCTGTTTCTGACAAGCCAACTGACCCACGAACGCACACTGGCGTTTCTGAAAAACAGAAAGCCGTTTGGCTTGCCTGCAGACAGCTGGATAGCTTTTCAACAAGCCCAGGAACCGCGTCTGGACATGCAAGGCTGCTTGATTGCAGATCGGGGCGGCCACATCAATCAAACAGGTGACGGGCACGGAGGCGTTTACCGGGCGTTGCTGACAACGCGAATAAATGACCGTCCGATTCTGGGCCTCCTTGGCGCGACCGGCGTCGATCAGCTTGTCATGCACAACGTGGATAACCCGGCGGCTCGCCCGTATTTCCTGCCCCGGCTGGGTTTCCACCTGCGCGAGAAAGCTCTTTTCACGCTGAGCGCCGTGCGCAAGACCGACCCGAATGAAAAAGTCGGCGTACTGATGATGCTGAGGGACAGTGGTAACATGGAGGTGATAGAGTACAACGTACTCGATCCGCGTGTGGCCGGCGCCAGAGACATGCAGACCGGCAGGTTGTTGCACGAGGCGGGAAACGCCAACACCAATCTGATCGATACCCAGGCGATCTGCGACGACTTCGAACCGACGCTATACACCGGCAAGAAGATCGTCTCGCGCATCGGGCAGGTGTCTGCGAGTTCTTTCGAGAAACTCAACCAGCATATTACTCGCACGCTGGACCCGGCGAGGGTCAGGGCATACGAGATAAAGCGCGACGAGCTGTTCTTTCCGACCAAGAACGTCACCGGGACCGACTCGGTCGAATCATCGACACGGATGTTGTCCGACATGTGCATGCGCTTGATGCGCGACTGCGGCGCCAATGTCGAAGACGGAGCCCTAATTGATTTGTTCCCGGCCTACTGGTCCTCAAAGGAACGGCTTGCGCGCCTCGGCATCGGACCCGACTGGCACATCGGATGCGGGGCGAGGCTCTACCTGTGCGCAGGACCCGGGCCGATCAGCGACGGTCCCGTCATACTCGAGGAAGAAAGCTCTCTGATCTTGTATGAGAACAAGCCCTACGGGCATCTGACCCTGGACGCCGAACGCCGACTGACGGCGGACCCGGCCGGAATGAGCCACCTGCACATAGGCCGCGGTGTGACAATAGGTCGGGGTGTCAGGTTGGTGATGCACATCGGCCCCGGGGGTCGGCTGAGAATTCCAGCCGGGCGGTCAGTCACGACAGACACGCAAGTAAAGGTTGGAGCCAATGAAGAAAAGACTCTGTAGCCTGCTACTCACGGGCCTGCTGGTTTCAACGGGCGGCTGCAGAAAAGATACCGACCGTACCGATACCATCTGCGGTATGCGTTTCAGGCAAGCCAACGGAGCGCGCCTGATCGAGGGAGACCCTTCTCCTCGCGTGCATGTGATCGGCTTTCCCGCATCGTTCATGCTCGACAATCTCGAATCCGGGCGGGCCGTCAATTGCTCGTTCGACATTTTCGGGCCACAGGTCTTAGCGGAACGAATCTTCACCCGTTACGGGCGAGCGGACGAGGGGAGGGTTAAAGTTACTGCTACAGCGACAAACAGCGTGCACGTTGACTATCCCTTGGCTTCAAGGTCCTATGGCATCGTTTCGATCGAAGAGCGGCTTTCAGATCTCGCGGACTCGAGACATCTTCTGCACAATGGCCTTGCTCTCGATATCGAAGGAGGCGTGTTCCTGCGGAGCAAAGGAGCCGCCGCGTTGCTGCGTTCGCTTGGGCCCTCGACTGTGGCTCGTGTGAGCAACCGCTCGGAGCATACTCTTCCCGTGGACGTTATCCTCGACAATGTTTCCAATCGTCTTTCGTCTTTCGGTGTTCGCGGCCAGGGAGGACCAGGCAACTATACAATACAGCCCGAAGGCTCGTTGAGTATGCATCTGTCGGGAACATTGATTGCTGGTGAACAGATTTGGCTGAAGATCGCTCCGATCAAGCTGCGCTATCCATACAGCTTTGTTTTTGGCGGTGACATTAAAGAGCATATTTCGATATACCTCGACCTGCTCGAAGAAGTACGCAAGAAATCCAATCCATTATTCATGCTTTCAGTCGGCGACTACACGCGCAACAGCCTGCCGGCCGAGTTGGACGATTTTTTCGAAGCCAGCAGGCAAATCGACTATCCGGTCTACTACGTCAAGGGCAACCACGAAACCAGGTGTCAGGGAGACCGGCACTACAGGAGGCTCTTCGGCCCTGAGCGCTATTTTGTGGTGCTGGATGACATGTTGTTCGTGGTGCTGGACTCCACCCTGCGCGACGGCACGGGCTATCGGCTTGGTGACGAGCAGCTTGCCTGGCTGGACCGGATTCTTACTGCGCAACGGGCAGTGCCCTGGAAGTTCGTCCTGTTGCATGCCCCTCCGTATCCATTGCACGGCGACACCTTACATCCGGAACACAACTCCAACCTGGCCAGGCAAGATGCCGCGGCACTCAAGTCTCTTTCACTCAAGCACGGAGTATCTTACGTGTTGAGCGGGCACGCCCACGTCTACGCTCGCCGTGAAGAACATGGCGTGGTTTATCTGGTAAGCGGCGGTGGTGGGGCAAAATTGTACACATTCAACCCCATAGCCGGGTTCGAGATCGATACCCGGCCGCATTTGATGCTCTTTAATGTTTACAGGGACGCAATACAGGAAGTGGTGGTCCGCAAATAAGACAGCTACAGAAGATGTGGAGGCAATCCGGCAGGAACAGCGGGGGGAGAGATGTTTTCTACGCGCATCTCTTTTGTACGAGTCGGTATTTCGAAAGACAAATTGGGCTCAAGCATCCACGACCAGACCGGACGGCGGAAGATTACTCCGGCACGGCAAGTGATCTCATCGCTTTCGGGTTCATTGCAAAGCAACAGGCCGTGCCGGCAAGCGTGCCTGGCCATTGCCCGGGCCAAGGGGCGTGTGTCCCGGACCAGGTCCGGATCGTACTCTACTTGCACGAAAAGCGTTTTGCCCTGACGATCGGTCGCGGACAGACCCGTGCGCTTCATTACTTTCCAGGCCAACACTTTCGCCCCAAGCCTGCGTAACTCAGTGTGAACCGCAGTCTTCGAAAGAGCGTGCTCGGTTACCCCTCGGCCGGATAACGCGGCCGCCAGCCCGCAATCGGCCGCGAATGTCCTTCTGGCCGCTCCGTGGCGATCCCGATGGGCGTCTTCCATACGTGAGACTATGTGAACCAGGCCGCTCTGCTCGATATGAGACAAAAAGGCCCGGGCCTGATCCAGAGATCTTGTCAGGATTCCTTTCATGTGAGAGAGACTGAATGATTCGGCTGTCGAAGATGTAAGATAGACCGCTATAGCGGTCAATGCTCCAATGTCTCTTACTTCACTCTTGGTGAGTACTTCGTGGAACAAGATCTCGTGAAACAGACGAACCAGACTTCTGGCGCCGTCCTTGCTTTCCCAACATGCCGCTAGGCCACCCATCTGCAAGAATCTGGGTAATATTTCCCTGGCGTTTGCAATATCAACCGCCTTATCGGTGAATACTTCGGCCCATTGACGTAAGCCAAACGGGAAAAAGGGTATCTCGAAAATGTCGGGAGCCTCAACCATCAAATTGTCTGGTTGCCCGGAGACAGCGGCTATCACCCCGGCACCGGTTTTGCGTTTGAAATCACGTGCCCAGGCCAGCCAGCCGGTTACCTTCTCGGCCTCGTCGAGCAGAATCCAGGTTTTCATGCTCTGGTGCGAGTCGTTTACGGCTCTTGAGAACAGCTCAAGGGTTTCCTTGCGAGGCCTTGGGGCCAACCTTGGATCCTCGAGATCGATGCTGACCACGCTGCTCTCTTCGCGACTTTCGGAAAGAATCCGTGCAATCTCGCCGAGTGCCGTCGACTTGCCGGATCCACGCAAGCCTCGCAGTATTACGATGCGATTCGAATCCAGCCCACGAAAGGCCAGATCGATCTCTTTTTTGCGCCACTGTTCGATTGTCATTATTCTCCGCTATATCGGTCAATATTAGGCAAGAATCCAAGCGGTCGTCAAGTGCGTTGTGACTATTGAAATTTGATTGAGAGGTATTACAATTACTGTGTTGAATTGAAGGCAGGAGGAAGCCGCTATGCCGATGTACGAGTACGAGTGTTCAAAATGCAAACACCAGTTCGAACTGCTAAGATCATTGTCCGAGCGGGAAGATCCCTGCGAGTGTCCCTATTGCCATCAGAAGGCTAAGATGAAGAGACTGTCTTCTCTTTTCAGCTCGTCCGGCTCTGGTGCTAGCGGTATCTCTTCAGGCGCCTGCTCCCATACGAGTTCGGGTGGTGGGTGAGGCATCTGAGCCGATCGCCCCGGTCGGGGCGGCTATTCTATTTGTCCGATGCTGGTTCAGGATGCAGTATTTTAGCGAGGCTGGATAGGCCCTCGACGATGCGCGGACCCGGCCTGAAGAAGAGGGACGAGTTTAAAGCGTGTACTCGACCGTTCTTCACGGCCGGCACGACTTTCCAGCGTCTCCATTCTTCTCGCACTTCGGTCTCGGTCGTCTCGGCATCCTTGCCACCGGACGATGCATCGATGATCACATCAGGCGCCATTTTGATAAGCGCCTCGATCGGTATGCTGGGATAGCGCACCCGCGAGTTTCCAAGCAGGTTATCTCCTCCGGCGATGGTCAGCAGTGTGTCTGCGAAACTGCCATGGCCCGCGGCCACAAGCGGCCTGTGTCCGTATATCAGGATCACCTTCGGCCGAGGCCGGCCCGCGACGCGCGCCCTGATGGCGGCGATACGGGCTTTCATGTCGGCCACCAGTATGCCGGCACTCTTTTCTCGGTTGAATACGACACCAAGTCGCACGATCGCCTTGTAAATATTGTCGAGAGTGTATGATGGCAATACCAGCACGGGAACTCCCAGTCTGGTGATCACGTCCAGTTTGTCTCGGCCCCCTGGATTGGGTACGCAGATTATCAGTTGCGGATCGAGGGCCATGATTCCCTCGACGCTGGGATCGACGAATCCGCCTACTTTCGGAAGTTTCTTAACATGCTCGGGATAGTCGTCGAACCTGGTGACTCCAACCAGTCGTTCGCCGGCTCCGATAGCGAATACTATTTCGGTCAGGTTGGGTGCCAGCGACACGACCCGCTCGGGAGAACCATGAAGTCTTGGTTTACCAAGAAAGGCAGGCTCTGCTGGTTGGGCACTGGCCGTGGCGGCCAGAAAAAGCGATACGATGGACATGAAAAGTACATTTTTCAAGATTGCACCTGTTGAACTCTTTTTAGCCTCTCAAATTCTGCGGTCGTGAGTAAAGTGATATTTGAAAAAAAAGGCGGGCTGTCTGGCCCGCCTTTTGATGAGTCGCCCAAGATCCGCCGGTTCAGTTTTTCTTGGACTTCCTCGTTTTCCTTGCTTTCGCTACCGGCGCCAAGGTTGTCTTGCCGTTGAGCACGACACGCCCGCGCACTTTAGAAAGCAAGGCCTTGCCTATGCCCTTTACAGCAAGCAGATCATCGACGGTCTTGAATGGTTTCTGTTCCCGGCGGGCGATGATGGCTCTCGCCTTGGCGATTCCTATGCCGGGCAGCAGCGCGATCTGTGCGGCGCTCGCGGTATTGACATTGACTACGCCAGTCGAAGAACCGGCCCTTGCCTGCGCGCCCGACAGAGTCAAACACAACATCGAAAGCATCGCGACCAAAATAAGCGTCAGTTGATTCACTGTCTTCATGACTTATCTCCTTTTGTTATTGGTAATCACAAGAAAGCACACCCTGGATCTCTCATGACTCATTCGCCTGCCGGTTCCTGGAACTTCTCCCTGATCTGCAACCGCCCGTTAGTTGGCAAAGCGTCCAGATAGACGTTGAGAGATCCATCGCGATTCGTGAAGCAGGCTCCTACCTTGACCCAGAAAGATTTCTCGAGTCCCTCACGCTCGACGATGGTGTACACCTGCAGCATCCTGGCTCCTTCGGCCATGGCTTGCCTCCTTTGATGAATGGAGGATCTCGCTTGTCCCGGGACCGCGACCTTTCCTCCGGCCGTTGGCTGAACTAGCAATATGTGTGCCGTTGGCAGCAGCTCAATCTACCGCTGGAAAAATCGCGGTTTTTACAATTCGTTGTGAGGGTCAAAAAAAACGAGAAGCGTGCGCAGCCAGTGCTTCGGCGCCAGGGGGTGTCCGAAAATCGGACACGTTCGGGCCGGGCCGGAAACACAGGTTACAGAATAGACCGTGTTCGGGGATAACGGCGCGAGCTAAACACGGGTCTCGCATTTAGTGTATAATAGCAACCAGGAGAAGTGGAATATGCTGAGTGTTGTTATCGGTATTTCAGCCGCGGCAATTTTGGCGCTACCCGCGGCCAGGTTGCCCGTCGGCGGCAACGATGTGAGGTTCGAATCCGGTGCTCTTGAAGACACGCGTTCACCTCAACAGATCCGTCACTATCTGGCCCGCAGACTGAAGCGATTCGAAGTATCAGATCTACAGATCCCTTTCGAGGCGGATGACGACATCCAGAAGCTTTCAGCCAAGATCACGGAGGACGCCCACGGCGATCGCCAGAAACTTTCAGCGCTACGGCGCTATTTCAAACGTAAGGGTTTTCTCGGCCACTACGACCGCTTCGGCACACGTACTGCCCAACAGGTGCTGCACGGCCAAGAGGGAAACTGCCTTTCTTATGCAAACCTGTTCGTGGCTATGGCGCGCTCCGCCGGGCTCAGGGCCTACTACCTGGACGCCAGCGAGCAAGTGAACGAGTTTGGCAAGAGTGGTTCTGTACTGGTGCAGTGGGGTCACGTTCTGGTTGGGGTTCGCATAGGCCCAGACTGGATCGCCGTTGAATTCGACGGGAGGGCCGGGCGGACTTACAGGTTCAGGGTCGTCACCGATTTGGAGGCCATTGCGGACTATTACAACAATGTCGGCACCGAGTTGGCCTGGGCCGGCGGAGAGTCGGGCGGGTTTGGTTCCAGGCAAGCCATACGCGCCTTTCAAATCGCTACAAGAATCGATCCGCACTTCGCACGGGCCTGGAACAACCTGGGTGTGGCCCTGAGCCGGGCGGGTCGCGACAACGAAGCCCTGCTCTCATACCGGAACTCCATTCTGGCCTCGCCCGATTTCCCGGCGCCATTCGCCAATCTCGGTCATCTCCACCGGAGACGGGCCAATCCCGCCGCAGCCCGGAAAGCGTTTGCCAGGGCAGTCGCCTTGGCGCCGCGAAATGCCCATTATCGTTATTTCCTGGGCCGAGAGCTTCTGGGTGCCGGGCTGGAGGATCAGGCGCTCGAACAATTTGAAACAGGCCGGCAACTGGACGACGGCCTGTTCCAGATCCAGCTCGAGTTGGCCAGGCTACACGCCAAGCGGGCGGAACTGAAGCAGGCCATGACGGAAGCCCGGCGGGTGCTGGAATTGGTGCCCGGTCAAAGAGATGCCCGCAGGCTGCTCGACCAGCTCGAGCACCAAAGATGAAACATTCACTTTGGGAAAACATTTCGTGTGGATAGGGGGGACCTGGCAAGATCTTGCCCTTGAAAGCCGGCGTTTGCCAGCCTAGCATTCCAGGCAGTATTCTCTATGATGTAACCACTTGATAAAAGGGCGGTATTGATTGAGGTGAGTTGGCACAACCCTTGCTACTTCATATAAGATCGTTTTTTGAACAGCTTGGCCTGGGGCGAAAGTCCTGGTATTGGTCATGTCAGGAGAACAAAATTGACACAGGCAATTGAAGAGCTGGAGTCCCGAGATCAGTGGTTGTTGGAAACCGACACTCTTGTGGATCACTTTCGCATCATTCGTCCACTGGGCAAGGGGGGCATGGCAGAGGTCTACCTGGCCAGGGACACAAAACTGGGCCGAAAGGTAGCCCTGAAGATTGTGCGGCCCGAGGCTCTCGGATCAAAGGAAGCCATCGATCGGTTCTTGTTTGAGGCGCGCGCCACGGCCCGCTTCGCACATCCGCATATTGTCACGATCTATGCGGTTGGCGAGGCTCACGGACGGCCGTACGTTGCACTCGAATACCTCGAGGGGCAAAGTCTGCGCGAGCGGATGGAGCAGCAACGTTGCAGCCTGGCCGAAATCCTGCGAATAGGGCTGGCCATCGCCGAGGCGCTGAAAGAAGCCCACGGGGGGGACATTCTACATCGCGATCTGAAACCCGAAAATGTAATCCTGGCCAAGGATGGAAGGCTTCGGGTTCTGGATTTCGGCCTGGCCGGGGTCAGCCGGCGCAAGGAGCACGGCGGATCTGAAGATATGCTGGAATCGGCCATTCTGGAACCGGCCGGGTCTAAGGTGAGAGGCGTCCGGGGAACACCGGCCTACATGGCGCCGGAGCAGTGGGAGGAGAAACAATCCACAGGAGCGGTCGACATCTGGGCACTGGGAGTGATTCTCTATGAGCTGATTTCAGGCCGCAGACCTTACGAAGAAACTTCATCGGTCAAGCAGGCCGCCAGGGTGCTTGGTCCCTATCCGGTTCCGCCATTGGATCGGAATACCGCGCCGGGTTTGACGGATCTGATCATGGAATCATTGTCCAAGGATCCCGCAAAGCGACCCTCTGCCGCGCTGGTAGTAAGTCGTCTTACTGAAATTCTCACGAGCGATCGGGATGTCTCGCTTCTTGAGGACAGTCCTTTCAGGGGATTATTGGCGTTCGACGAAAGACACCGACATTTCTTCTTTGGACGGAATTCGGAAATCGCAGCTTTTGTAGAGCGATTGAGACAGCAGCCGGTCCTTCCGGTAGTGGGGCCTTCGGGCGCCGGAAAGAGTTCGTTCGTTCAAGCCGGAGTGATCCCCAGGTTGAGAGAGAGGGGCCCTCTGGTGGTTCTCCAGATGAGACCCGGTGCGAATCCCTTCCTGGTGTTGGCCAGCAGGATCATTTCCGCTAGACGCCAGACACCCGCATCGACAGGAGCGGAAATCTCTGGACTCGAGCTGCCGAGCAGCGAACGGCTGGATGATTCTATCGACCAGGCACTCGAGACCGAAGCCGATAGACTGGCATTGCAACTCAAAGAGAACCCGCAGCTTCTGAACCTGGTGTTGCACCGCCTGGCAGACAAGAAACAAGGCCGGGTCGTTCTATTTGTCGACCAACTCGAGGAACTGTACACCCTTGTGTCCAACGTGAGCGTTAGGCGTGCCTTCATGCGGGCTATATGCACCGCGGCAGATGATCCCGAAATGCCGGTTCGGGTGATTTTCACGATACGCGAGGAGTTCTTAAGCAGGCTGGCCGAAGGCAAAGACGTTCGTGAGGCAATCAGCCAGATCAGCGTGTTACGTTCTCCCGAACCGGAATCCTTGCACGAAATCCTGGTCCGGCCGCTTCAGGCTGTTGGATATAGCTTTGACGATCCAAAGATGGTCTGGGAGATGGTAAACGAGGTGAAAGACGAAATATCACCTTTGCCGCTGCTTCAGTTTGCGGGCCGGATGCTCTGGGACCGGAGGGACGAAAAAGAGAGGGTTCTCAGGCGCGAGGTCTACGCGTCCATGGGAGGAGTAGCCGGTGCCCTGGCCCAACACGCCGATGGAATCTTGGCTGGTCTGTCGGTGGAGGATGTTCGGCTTGCCCGCAACATTCTTCTGCGTCTGGTTACCGGGGAGGGAACCAGGCAAGTGCTCACACGCTCGAAGCTGATGGAAGGTCTCGATGGACGCGCGGAAGACGTGCTCAGGCGTTTGACTTTGGCCCGGCTGATAACCATTCGCCAGTCGAAGACAGAGGAGGAGGGCGAACTGGAATTGGTCCATGAGTCTCTGATCGTTACCTGGGGACGCCTGGCTCGCTGGATCGATGAAAGTCGTGAAGATCTTGTTTTCTTGACCGAAGTAACGCAGGCGGCCGAATTATGGGAGAAACGGGGCAAGAGAGCCGAAGAGGTGTGGCAGGGTGATGCCTTGCGAGAAGCCAGAAAAGCCGTTGATCACTGCACAACGGATGTTCCCAGCCAAGTTATACGTTTTTTAGATGCCGGGCAGCGAAAGGAAAATCGGCGCACCTGGAAAATCCGGTTCGGAATAGCTACGGCATTTGTCGGACTGGGGGTGATGGCCCTTGTCTTCATGGCCAAAGAGCACGAAACCAGTTTGCAGAAGGAGGTAGTGGAACACGAGCGGGCCGTGGCACAACGCGAAGGGGCCTCGGCCATACTGATGCAAGGCAACGTACTCGAGGCGCGTGCCAAGCTGCGAGCGTCTTTGGAGGTTGAAGACTCCGTATCCGGCCGGGCCCTCTGGTCCCAACTGAGTAAAGATCCTCTTGTGTGGCGGGAGGATCAGCCCGAAATTGTCCATTGGGTAACAATTTCACCAGACGGCAAAACAGTGGCGGCCTCCTTGTTCGGCGGCTGGATAGTTTTAATCGATACCAGGACGGCAGGATCCAGCAGATTTCGTGCCTATCGAGAAGGGTACGTCACTACCAAATTCTCACCGGACGGCAGGTACCTGGCGTACTTCACGGAAATCGGGCAAGTCGGGATCTGGGACATAGACTTGCACAAGACGAGAATCCTGGGCCATCACGGTAAACGTATCTACGCAGCCGATATCAGCAATGACGGCAAGCTGATTGCAACATCCGGAGATGACAAGACGGTCCAAATATGGAACACGAGCACCGGGTCCGCGCGACAGGTGGGCGAAACCGGTGAAAAAGCAATCTGGTCGGTGTCCTTCGGGCCGAGATCGAGGTTGCTTGCAACCGTCAGCGAAGACGGCACTGCCAGAATCATGGACCTGTCTTCGGCATCAGGCGTAAGGACCCTGGACACGGAGGGAGAGAAGGTCAAGTGGGCTCGCTTCAGCCGCGACAGCGAGTTCTTGGTGTCGTCTAGTGACAAGGGCGTACGGACATGGGATCTGTCTTCGGGAACGAGCAAGCTCATTCCGGAGAAGGTGCCGATCGAGTTCAGCAGAGATCTCAAGTGGATGGCGACAAGGGGAAAAGACGGGCTGATCCATGTATGGGACGTTCGGGCGGAATCGATCACAAAGACACTTAAAAATTCCTCCAATAAGGTTACTTCCCGCGCTTTCAGTTCAGACGGCAGGTTTTTTGCCGGATCCGGCGAAGACGACATCATCCAGGTGTGGAACACCGAGTCGGGTGAACAGATTCTGGATCTCGAAGGCCATCGTGACATGGTATCACGGCTTGCATTCAGCCGGGACGGGAAATACATGGTTTCGGGCAGCCTCGACAAGTCTGTTCGCTTGTGGGACCTGACCAGGCAGGCCCGAAAGAGAGAAAGGCGGGGACATGGCGATCAGGTTATCGGCGTGGGCTTCAGTCCGGACGGCACGCGCCTGGCAACGGGCGGGTTCGACCGGTCGGTCAAGATCTGGGACACAAATACCGGCAAGGAACTGGCGACCCTCAACGGTCATTTGTCTACGATTTGGCGCCTGGCCTACAGCCCGGACGGTAATTGGGTTGCCACGGCAGCCTTTGACGGCAAGGTTCGACTGTGGGATGTGACAACTTTCTCGGCTGAAAAAAACAAAATCCTCGAGGGACATGTCCTTCCGGTATACAGCGTTGCCTTCAGCCCGGACAGCAAACTTGTGGCGTCCGGAGGAGGGGACGGAACCGTCCGCCTGTGGGACGTGGCAACCGGGAAACAGAAGAAGAAAATCACCATCGAGACGAAAAAACGCATTTTAGGATCGGAAAGCAAGTCAATGGTGAGCGACGTTTGTTTCAGCCCGGATGGCAAATGGGTGGTCTCGAGCGTCATGGACAAAAGCATTCGTTTCTGGGATGTCAAGACAGGGAAGTTGCTGAAGAAGTACGATACACAGGATTTTGTGAATGCCTTGGATTTCAATCCGGACGGCACGTTGCTGGCGTATGGAGGAGTCGACGGCAAGCTCATGATACTTGATGTTGGATCGGGGGACGTCCACGAGTTGGGCAAGCACTGGGGCTGGATCTACGATTTGAAGTTCCACCCCGACGGGAAGAGGATAGCCACAGCCAGCAGAGATGATACTGCACGGATCTGGGAGTTGGAGAGCGGCAACTTCGTCGAGCTTCGTGGGCACAGAAGCGACGTGAATCGTGTGGCTTTTAATCCTCAAGGCAAGTTGCTGGCCACGGTGGGCGATGACGCAACGGTCAGACTGTGGAACGTAAATCCGCTTGGCTCCACGGTCGATGGTGGATGTCTTTGGCGGGCACCGCTATTGTATGTGCCGACCGAAGGGCAGGTGCAGCTATTTTCTCACCGGGGATGGGTTGTACCGGGAAATGAAACCGTTTCACCGGCTCCGGCAGACGACAAGTGGCACAAGGCCGTCGAAGCTGCCAGGCTTGCTTCAGCAGACCCGAAGAGCAGCACACTGTGTTTGTCAACACTGGATGCGCACCTCGAATTTTGGGACACTGGTAGCGACAGTATGGTCTGGCGAAAAGTCGTAGACAGAGCAGATCGTGTTCTGGCCACTCAGAACGGTTGCGGGGTGTTGACAAAGGATACGGCCAGGCTCTTTACACGGTCGGGGCGGATAGTGGACCTGGGTGTTGCCGCGACAGCCCTGTCGTGGACCCCGGAACAAAAGGAGCTTCTGGTTGCGACCGAAGGACATGTGCGCATTTTCGATCCGGCCGGAAAACTGCGAAAAACTTTCCCTTGCGGCAAGGGTATCAGCGCTTTAGCCAGCGTTGATGATCCCGTAAACCCGGGCAGATGGATTGTCGCGGGAAACCAGGAGGGCAACATCGAGATCTTGTCGGACGGATCGGATTCGGCGGCGGAGAAACCGAGAGTGATGTTACGCGACGCGCCACTCAGTCCTGTAACCGTGATAATCGGAGGTCCGTCGGGAACCCTGGTACTCGGTTATTCCAGTGGCCAGGTGGGCATCTGGGACCTTCGAAATGGATCGCGCCTTGAGTACGGCAAGTTGCATGGGCCCATAAATCATCTGGCTTACCACCAGAGCCGGTTGTTTGCCGTGTCCGAACTGGGCGACTATCTGGTTTGGGATCTCGGTATCTACGGCATTCCATACTGTGAATTGCTGGGTCGTGTTTGGAGCGACTCGTTGCTGGTGTGGAAGGACGGGCACCTCATTCCCGGCAGTATTCCAGCGGATCATCGTTGCAGCAAAAACCGGATGCTACGCGCTCAGGGACACGGTGTGTAATCCATCCAATCGAGACTCAGTTCTTCTGGTATGCAACCTTCTTGATACCGTGGGTCTTCATCTTATGGGCAAGTGTGCGAACAGGCAGCCCGAGAGCGCTGGCGGTTTCCTTCCTGTCCCAGCCGTGAGCCCGCAGTGCCTCGAGAATCACGTTTGCTTCGTGGCGCTCCATTTCCAGCTTGAGATTGATCTCACTATCTCCCGGCAGGGAATTGTCTCCTGAATCCCCGCTTTCCGATTTGTCGACTGACAGCTCGATTTCACGCACCTTTTCGGGTAGATCCTCGATAGTGATTCTTTCGCCCTGGGCAATGACAACCGCGCGCTCGATGGCGTTACGCAGTTCCCGTACATTGCCCGGCCAAGAATAGCGTAACAGCAGCTCGCGTGCCTGCTCATCGAAACCGTCGACGTTACACGCGTTAACCTGATTGGCTAGCTTCATAAAATGCGTGGCCAGTGGGACAATTTCTTCCGGCCGTTCGTTCAGCGGCGGGATCTGCAGGGTCATTGCATTGAGGCGATATAGTAAGTCTTTCCGAAAAGCTCCCTGGTTGGCCATGGCCTCCAGGTCCTTGTTGGTGGCCGCCAGGATGCGTACGTCAACTTCTATTTCCTTATTGGCGCCCACTCTTGTGAATCGCTTGGTCTCGAGTACGCGTAACAAAGCGGCCTGGGCTGCGACGGGTAATTCGCCGATCTCGTCGAGAAGAACGCTGCCCCCGTTGGCGAACTCGAATACTCCTTCGGCTTTCTGATCGGCCCCGGTGAACGATCCCTTTTCGTGCCCGAACAGGGTGCTCTCCACCAGGTTGGGGGGAATCCCGCCACAGTTGATGCAACGCATGGGCTTGTCCTTGCGCATACCGCTCATGTGGATGGCACGGGCCACGACCTCCTTGCCGCTTCCGGTGTCACCGATGATCAACACCGGAATGGCGGAATTGGCCAGCCTGGGAATCATCCCGAACACCTTCTGCATTGCACTGGATAAAACTACCAGATCCCGAGTTGCCTCCACGGATTCTCCGAGCGGTTCCCGGCGGACGAGCGCGCCGGCCAACTCGACCGGATTGCGTGCGCCGGTCTTCTGCAGAGCCGTCCGGGTAACCTCTATCAGCTCATCGGCGGAAGCAGCGTGAGCCGGCAATACCCCCAGGCCGCACACTAGATTCTTCCCCTTTTTGACTATCCGACTTGCCAGATCCAGAGTTTGAGACTCCGAAGACTCCGGCACCAGTATTTCCACGGTGTCCGAGCTGTAAAGAGCCATTTTGTCGAACGGACGGAGTTGCTCGCGAATAGTGGGAAACCAGCGGCTCGGATTATATTCCTTCTTGTCCACACAGCGGAACATCATCAAAGCCGCTGTCCGGCCGAAAATCCTTGCCCTGCAGACCTCGGCCTCGAGTTCATCGGCGAACCGGTCGTGTCCATCCAGTCCAAGCTGTCGTTCCCGGGCTGATGCCTGCATGTGTATCGAGGCCGTGACAGCCCCAAAAGCCAGATCGTCCGCTGCCTCGACCTTGCTTCTTTCAATTCTTTCTCCGTTGATCCAGGTGCCATTGGTGGACTTGAGGTCTTCAACCCACACCTCGCCATCGATCAGCTCTACACAAGCATGCTGCCTGGAGAGGCTGTTGTCCCTAAGGAACACGTCCGCCGGCTGCGATCGGCCTATGACTATAGTCTGGCCTTCGGCCAGAGGAACCATGCGGACTCCGTCGCGGTAGGTGATCAGCAGCGAGACCCTTGCAGCCGAGCTTTTATTCTTAAGTGCCCTGATCTGGGCCAGTTCTTGCGGTGAAAGGCTGGTCGTCTGCAGAAGTGATCCGTCAATGTTTTTTTCGCCCATCTCACACTCCGGGGGTCTGCTGAATCGTTTGTTACGATAACACGGAACAGAAGGTTTTCAAGCTCCAGACAATCCGAAATGCCAGGCAAGATCTTGCCCGCCAGGGCAAGTCTGCGCCCCGGCGACGGGCAAAATGCCGTCCGGATTGACGATGCAATCGTTTCGTTCGCTAGGTTTTTCAGGGCATTAGGGACACTTGTCGAATTGGCACGGCCCTTGCGAAAGGTACACATAGAAGAGGTCAGCCGCAAAGGAGGATCGCCATGAAAAAGAAAATCGCGTTTGGGTGGTTGATGGTCTTTTTTGCAGCGGTCGCTCTGATTTCGGTGCTTGCCTGGGCCAATGCCAGAGGGGCTTCGGTATCCTCTTCGCCGCTCGATTGTTATGCGCAAGGACAGAAAACGGTTTGTTTTGACGGCAAACCGAGCGGCCAGATGACCTGTGAGATGCTGGATCAGCAGACGATGATTTGTACGACCGCCGAATAGTGTTTTCCCGGAGGCATGTCGGCCCTGTGTACCGTGGCCTCGCACAGAGTCGACATGTCTCCTTGTTTTTCAGTGCAACAATTCCTCGTGAGGCAGGGGTCCGCTGGCCTCGACTTCGCCGAAACGCTTTTCATATTTGGCCAGGTTGTCGGCTAGCGCCGCGATCAGGCGCTTGGTGTGCCTGGGGCTCGATATTATCCGGGCCCGTACCTTGGCCTTGGGCTGTTGCGGCTGCACATAGATGAAGTCGATGGTAAACTCGGTCTCCGAGTGATTTACCATGGCCAGGTTGACATAGGCCCCCTGAGCAATTTCCTCGTCGAGCTGAATCTGGAGATTAACCTTCTTGGGCTTTTCATTGGTTTCGTCCGGCATATAAGCCTCCCTTCGATTGTGTCTGCTATTGTAGCGCCGCATACTTAGCGGCACAAGACCACTAACTCGTTGACTTCTCTCGGGGCATTTCGGTAAAGTCTTTGGCACCGATGGCCAAGACACGCAAGAAGAACACGCGCGAAGGCGACGGGCGTACTGCCCGCGGCAAACAGATCCAGAAGCTCAAGAAACGGCTAAAAAAAAACCCGGCTGACGAAGAAGCATTCGTTCAGCTGTGGGACATTTTTCTAGCCGCCGAGTCCTGGCAGGCCATGGTGGAAATCCTTCAAGCGCGCATCGCGGCGCTTGACGATCCCAAGAACATTGTTCGCGCCTTGATCCGGCTGGGAAACCTGTATGACGAAAAACTCTCGGATCCGCGCAGCGCTGTCGATACTTTCCACCGGGTGATTGCAATCGACCCCGAAAATCGCCGGGCCATCTGGTCGCTGGCGATGCTCTATCACGACTTGGAGGACTGGGAGAAGGTGATCGAGATTTACCTGTTGCAGATCGACCTGGCCCAGTCTCCCGAAGAGAAGCTCGCCATAAGGGCGCAGCTGGCGCAGATTTATGAGCAGCGTCTGCAGCAGGAGGATCGGGCACTGATGGAGTACATCAGGGCGGCGCGGCTGGCGCCGCAGAACGTGCGCATCCTGCTCAACATGGAAAAGCTGGCAACACGCACGGAAAGCTTCAGGGAGCTTCTGGCAATCTACGAAGACGTGGTCGAGCGTATTGATCGCGTCGAGTTGCGTATCGCCCTCTACCTGAAGCTGGCTCGACTCTACGCCGAGCGGCTGGGGGACGAGACCCAGGCCGAAGGATACTACAGGCGCGCGGTGGAATTGAGCGGTACGGAGACCGAGCGGCTGTTCTCCATCTCGAGCATTTACGGGGAAGAGGAGGAATGGCAGGAACTCATATCGACCTACACCCAGCTAATCAAATACGCTAAAGAACCAGCTGCCAAGTCCAGGTTGCGGCGCGAGATCGCCCGCCTGTATCGTGATGGTCTCATGGATCCGGCTTCGGCGTTTTTCGAGATCGTCCGGGTGGCGCGCTATTCACCTAATGAACCCGGACTGCTCGACGAGATCTATAATCTTGGTGTAGCCAGCGAGAAACACCTCGAACTCGCAGCAGTGCTCGAAGATCTGGGCACCCGGCTTGATGACGAAAGAACCGCAGTAGAGCTGTATACCAAGCTCGCGAATCTTCACCTGTATGAGTTGCACAACGCCGATCTCGCCCGCGGCGCCGTCTCCAAGGCCATCGAGATCGATCCGGCTTGCGTGCCCGCCCAGCTGATCCGCCTGGATCTGCTGGAATACGGCAAGGAATTCGAGCCCCTGGCCATGGCCCTGGAGTCATTCCTCTCGCGTCCCGATTTGCCGCCCGAGGTGGTCAAGGCGCAGACCAAGCGTTTAGCGCGTATTCTCGAAGAGAAGCTCGGAGACCGGGAGAGGGCGGTGATACTCTACCGGGAGTCCATGCAGGAGCACCCCCAGGAAGCGCCTCCCGCGGAGCAGCGCGAGGAGATTCTCGAAGATCTCTATCGCCGACAGGGTGTCTGGGACGAGTTGATATCACTGCTGACCGGACGTGCAGAGAAGACGACCGATCCTGATAAGCTGGTCGGGATAGCGCTCGAAATCGCGTCCATCCAGGAAGAGAAGCTCGACCGCAGTGATCTTGCTTTTTTCGAGCTGATCCGGACGGTAAAGCAGACTCCCGGTCACCCACGTTTGATTGATGAGTTGTTTCGCCTGGCACAATCTGCGGGTTTCGCGAACGAGTTGCTGGCCGTTCTCGACGAACAGCTTGTTGCCATGAACCAGACTGCCGCAGCCAGGTTGCAGGAGCGGGCCGGGTTGTTGCTTGCCGAATCCGGGATGCAGGCCGAGGCCGAAGATCGCTTCAGGCGGGCGATCGAGCTGGATCCAAGCCTGGATGAAGCATTTCGTTCGTTGCACACGACGCTCGAAGAAGCGCAGGATCAAGAAGGCCTGGTTAATCTGCTTCTCAGTCGAGCAGCTCATATTTCCCAATCAGATCCAAAAATTGAGTTGCTCTACGAGGCAGCCGAGATTCTCGAGGAGAAGATTGGCAACGACGGACGGGCGGCCGACGTCTACGACCGTATTCTGGGGTTGGATCCAGAGGCCGCAGCCGCCGTGAAAGCCATCAAGCGCCTGAGAGGAGAGGCCGGTCAAATAGCCACCTTCTTGGAAGAAGTTACAGAAGATGAACAAGAAGCACGGGAAGAAATAGATGGCAGGGATGCTGAAAAGGAAGAGCAAGCAGAAGAGGAAACAATCGTAGAAACAGAAGAAGAGACAGAAGAAGAGACAGAAGCTGAAGAAGATGAAGATGAAGATGTTGCCGAAGTGATTTCGCCTTTGCCGGTAGCCGAAAAAGAAGAAGATCTACACCAAACCACCGGGAACGATGTGGCCAATATCTTTTCACCGCCGCCGATTGAAGAAGATCAGATCCGGACGATCGATCTTGACCTGGAAGATCCTTACCGGGATCGAGAGCCCACTCTGGTTCAGGGCCCGCCTCAAGAGGAGCGATCTGGCGGGGAAAGCACGCCGAGTGAAATAGAAGAAGAAGAAGAAGAAGAAGAAGACAAGGAACCCACGCTGGTAGGTCCCGTCAGGGGTGAGGCGCCGGCTGCAAGCGAAGAAGAGGAGATAATAGAAGAAGAAGCAGCAGCAGCAGCAGAACCAGAACCAGAAGAAGAAGAACCAGAAGAAGAAGAAGAACTGGACGACGCCCCGATGGAGGAAGAAGCGACACTGCCGAACATTCAGAGCATCCTGGAGGATCCGGTTGATGCTTTGTGGCGAGCGGCCCACGATGAACCAGACTCGCTTGAGGCTTGGGACATGCTGGTAGCCAGGCTACAGGAGGATTCTGGCGAGGAGGCGGCTTTCGAGGCCCTCGAAAACGGGATTAGTCTCACTTCGAGCGAAAAAACAAAGGCGAAGCTGTATCGCCGAATGTCGCTCATGGCTGGAAGCGCAACGCTCCAGGCGCGCCTGGGGCAACTGCTCGAAGAGGACGGACGACCTGAAGACGCCGAGTCATCTTATCGCAGCGTGTTGCGGCAAGAACCCTCCAGTGAAGAGGCTCTCGACGGGCTGCTGCGCCTTTACGAAGAGCGCGACGATCTTACCAGGTATGACGCAATCATTACACGCACCCTGAAGGCGGCCAGCGATCCGGCTACCCGCAGGAAACTGCTCTTCAGGCGAGCCAGCTTGAGGGCAGAACGCCTGGACAAGAGCCGCGAGGCGCTCGAAGATCTCGATCAGCTCCTGGCTGCCGAGAACGTGGATATCGAAGCAATCAAGTTGCAAGAGAGTCTTTACCAGAAGACCGGTAACTACGAGCAACTGGTGTTGGCCTACGAACGGCATATTTCGTCGTGCGAGCAGGCTGATGACAAGGCCGGGCTGTATTCCGCCATGGCGGACGTCTACGAAGAGCACCTGGACAATCAGAAAAAAGCAGTGGAGCTTTACAGTCTAGCGCTGGCCGAGAACCCCAGGGACGTCGATGTGCACGTCGCGCTGGCAAGACTGTTACAAGCTAGTCGTGACTGGCTGGGCGCGATAGCGGCACTGCGCCGGGCGGCCGAACAAGTGGAAGATTTGCATTTGCAAAGCCAAATGCATTTCCAGGTCGGCAAGATTCTCGAAGAACAACTGCTCAGGCCCGAAGAAGCAGAGGCAGCCTACCATAAGGCCACGGACAACGACTTCCCGGCACTAGAGGCGTTTTCCGCGCTCAGGGATATGGCGCGTCGCCGGGAGGACTGGGTCGAGGTCATTCGCTACGGCAAGAAGCAGGCTGGTATTGAAGCCGATCCAATCGCCAGAGCCGGTATCCTGGTGGAAATGGCGACCGTCTGGCGCGACCGCCTGCAGAACGATGAGAAAGCACTGCAATGCCACGAGCAGGCTCAAGAGCTTGACCCCGACAATTTACAGGCCGCACGTGCGGTGGCTGAGGCGAGACTCAAGACACGCTCACACGAGGAGGCACACAACCTGCTGGAGCGCGTTGCCAAAATTGGCGCCGACTCCGATATGGATGCGGCCGAATTGGCTGCCGTGCATCTCAAGTTGGCCCAAACCGCCGAGGCTCTCGATCGCCCCGATGATGCCGCCGCGGCCTTCGAGCGTGCCCTCGAGTTGGCGCCCGCCGATCTGCAGATCTTGACTCAATACGGTTATCACCTTGCCCGCCATGATCGCTGGGGACAGGCGGTTGAGCTGTATGGAAAGATCCTCGATGATTATCGCCACAGGCTGGACCCGGCGGAAGTCGCGGACATACACTGCCTCGCGGCGCAAGGGTTTGTGAAACTCGATCAGCCCGGTGAGGCAGCCGACCAGTACAGAAAGGCACTCAAGGCCAACCCGCGCCACTTGCCGGCCCTGCGGGCAAGTACTGCACTGGCTCGTAAGATGGGGCGTCATCACGAGGCCGCCGATCTATTGGGGCAGCTTCTGCAGCTGTCTCAGGGACCCAGCACGCGTTTCAACCTGTCTGTACAACTGGGAGATTTGCTTGCCGGACCGCTCAATCGGCCCGAAGATGCCGCCCCGGCCTATAGGCAGGCGCTCGAACAAGAGCCGAACAGCATCGATTTGCTCGAAAAGTTGCGCAAGGTGCTTACACGCGCTGAGAAATATCAGGAAGCGATCGAGGTGTTGCAGCACCTTGCTCACCTGGCACCGAACGACAGGCAACGTGCGCGCTTCCTGCGTATCGCAGGTGACATCGAGCGTGAAAGACTGGACGACAATGACCGGGCCCTGGATTTTTACCTGCGAGCGCTTCGCCACGCGCCGCTCGACAATCGCGCGCATTCATCGGCCGTGAAAATCCTCAACATGCAGCGTGATTGGCGGCGGCTGGGGTCTCTTTACGAGGAACTCCTCGGCAGGCTGCCGCCGCCGATTGCCGGGCAACCAGATCGCCGGGTTCCCATCCTGTCCGAGATGATAGATCTGTTTCGTTACAGGTTGACGGATCGAAAACGGGCAATCAAGGCATGTGAGCAGTTACATGCCATCATGCCTGCAGATCTCAAAGTGCGTGAAGATCTGGCGAGGCTCTACGAATCTGAAGGCCTGCATGACAAGGCTGTTGCGATTCACCGTTCACTGATTGCCGACAGCCCTTTCTCGGTTGACAGCTACCATGCTCTGCGCAGGATCTATGATCATCAGGGCCGGCGTGACCGAACGCTGTGTCTGGCGGCGACGCTGGCCTTTCTGGATGAAGCCAACGATGACGAAATGGCTTTATTGAAGCAGCATCGCCATGCACTGCCGATTCCTCCAGGCAGGCGGGTTGACGAGGCTCTCTACGATCGGCTGTTGTTGTTTCCAATGGCCAGAGGGCTGGTGGGCCGCATGTTTTCTTTTATCTCCGATTACGCCCGGCCGCTGTTTGTACGCGATCAGCGCGATTTTCATCTCAAGACTCGAGACAGGCTCGATATCGACAGAAGCCGTGCCAAGATAACCTCTATTTTTCGCGAGGGGCTGGGATTACTGGGCCTGCCGCAACCCGAAATTTACGGCAAGGGTGTTAGCATCAAGGGGATACTTGCCGTCAACACTTCACCCCCCGCCATACTGTTTTCTGAAGAGACCGTGCGCAGGTCGTCGATTGCCGAGTTGCGCTTCATGGTCGGTCGCGCGGTAGCTTTTACCCGGCCGGAGAGCCTGTTGGCCGCAACGCTGTCTCCCAAACAGCTGCGCAACTTGCTCGACGCCATGGTCGAGACGGCTTTCGCCGGTGAACTCGTCCATGCGGATGAAAGCGTAACGCGCCTGGCGCGCGGTCTGGATAAGCAGATTCCCAAGGCCAAGCGCAACTTGCTGCGCCAGCTTGCAGATGCTTATCGAAAGCAAGCCGGAGACGTCTCTATTCGCGACTGGCTGGAAGGCATCGAACACACCTGCAATCGCTCCGGTTTCCTGTTGTCTGGGGACATCGAGGCGGCCGTCCAGGTTCTCAAGGGTGCCAGGGTGGTCAGCCCCTCCGGATCGAACCGCTCGCTGATCCGCGAATTGATCTTCTATTCGATTTCCGACGATTACTTCGAGCTGCGCAAGGCGCTGGGCGCGGCCATCCGCTAAGCAGTGTACTTCTCAGTAGACTAGATCGCCGTTGGCTATGGCGTGACTCTGGTCCTGGTGTATTTCAAAGTCGCCGATGGTCATCTCGGCTGAACCCGCGGCCTGACCCAAGAAGGCCGAGATGTCGAAACTGGGCACCAGCACTCCTATTTGTCCGAGACCGATGTCGGCGAAGGCCCTGAGAAGCTGCACTGCGAGCTGATCCTTAATAAGCGACGTCACACTCCCGCGTACTGCGGAGTCGGCCGCCTGGCCATCGATGCTCAACGAATCAATCTCAGCCGCAGAGAACTCCGGCGCATCCGCCAGATTGATCTCGATGCCGCCAGCAGCGGCATTGGCGCGCAGTTGGGCAGGTATCATCAGGCTCGCGAAACCGCTGAAGGTGATCCGGTTGCCGGCCTGGGTAGTCAGCTCGCCCTCGATGCGCAGGTCACCAAGTTCGGCCAAGATTTCCTCGTTGTCCCGTCCGCAGGCAGTCAACATCGGTGGCAGCCAGGGTTTGAGATTGACGCTCAGCGATGAAACATCGAGTTCCTGTGGCAGGTTGAAATGGCTCGCGTCTAGGTCGAGGTCAAAACCGCCGTTGTTCCAGATGGCGAATAGCACCATGTTAGCCAGATCAATAGCAGGAGCGATCTGGATCGATTTGTCTCCGATATCATAGCCCGTGAAATCACCCTCGTCGACCAGGCAGCCGTCCGTCAGGGCCAGACCCAGAAAATCATCGTCGCGATGCTGCAGCAGATCGGGATCTGTGTTGCTCGAGATACGCGCCACAAGCGTCAAGTCGCTTCCATGCCCTTGTGCGAAAAGCAGATCGCTGAACTTCGTCAGAAAGTGGGCACTGGCCAGAGGCGGCGCGCTTGGTGACGTGTCGAACGGGTTTTCGATTTGCACGTCTTTATCGATCGCGAAGGCCGAGAAGAAGTCTTCGAAAAACGGCATCACGTAGCAGACCGGATTTTGCGGATCGGCACAGGTGAAAAATTCGTCGAGCAGGTACTCGATCACCGGCTTGAGCGCGTTAACCAGCGGATTGAGTAATTGGTTGGCCAGGTCGCTGATAAAGGTCGAGGGGAAATTCCAGGTGCCAAGGTCGATCTCGAAGGAAGCGAAGTGCAGCGTGCCTATGTTGATGGTGATATCCTCGAGCGCCGAGACATCCAGTGTCGCCTGGCCAAGGTTGATATCCAGATTAGCCAGTGCCACTTGAGGGTTTTTGGATGAATCCAGGCCGATGTCCAAGTCGAGGTCGGCCAACATTTGGTCGACGGCCAGCCCCACCAGTACCGGTGTGTCAATGTAAGAGATGCTCTGCGCCACTGGAGTAGCCTGGCCCGGAGCGTTGCAGGCGACCAGATAGTCGCTCAGGCAATCATAGGGCGGGTTGGAGTTGCAAAGGTTGTCAGCCAACAGGCACAGCCCGACCTGTACCAGCGGGTCGGTAGCCGTCAGGTCGAGCCAGATATTGAAGGTCAACGTTGCGGTTAGTCCATAAGAGACATCCAGCCCGGGGTGATCCTGCCCGGCCGAGTCCTTGAAGGTGTCGTAGCTGAAACCGGCATGAACGCCACCCGTGCGGCTCGAAAGATCCAGTACCTTGGCCAGCCCGGCCGTGATGTGATCAAAACCCAGATCCAAATCGAAATCTCCATCAAGAGTGGCCTTGACGTTGATCTCGGATGTCAGGTCGAACTGCCATGCCTGGTCAATGATCGGATAGTTGAAATTCTGCCCGGGCTGGCTGGTTGCGAAATCGATGTTGTTCAAGGCCAGTTCGAGCAACGAAGCGATGTCCCGGATCTCGCTACAGACGTAGTTGCCGGAAGCATCCGGGCCGCAAGGATCATATGACGGGTTATCCGTCGGTTTGCCGCGATCTAATGCCTTGTCTGTCAGCCAGTCGCTTGCCGCTTGCGCGATCTCCGTTCGGCCCTGGCTGTCGTTCTGGTAAGCAAAGAAATCTCCAGAATAATGGTAAGCCCGGGTCGCGATCGTGTGGTTGCCGGCCAGGTCGACGGCGTCGACCTCAACGACGTTGAGTCCCTGGGCGGCCTGGGTGGCCAGCGAGAACGAACCGTCGGCCTGAACAGTGGCCTGGCAGGCCGGCGTCGTGTTAGTGCTTATAGACAGGCCGGCTACACCCGATACGGCATCGTTCAAATGGCCGCGTACTGTAACCTCGGGGGTCGCGCCTGAATCCAGGATTGTGTCGCCTCGCTCGGGCACTTCAATTTCGACGCTCGGTCCGCTCCCGTCTACCGCAAGCGTTTCGGAATCGCTGAGATTGTAAGGGGCATCCAGTGTGACTGTCCAGGTCAGGTAGCCTTCCTGCAGCAAGCTGAACAGTCCGTTGCCCTCCGCCCGGGCACCGGACGAGGGCGGGTTTTGCCAACTCGCCCCGATGCCGGTCATCGGATGGCCTTCCTGGTCGTAAACGACGTATCCCAGGGTGACCTGGTCGCCGACAACGTAGTAGTCCTGGGCGGGATCCACGGTGATGTCCACCGAGCCAGGCACGGCCGGAACCTGGAGTGTGATCGAATCACTGAGTCCGTAGGGTTGGTCGAGAGTGACCGTCCAGCTGAAGGCTCCGATTTTTTCAAACTGGTAGCTCTTGCCGCCGAGAAATGCCACGTCCGAAGCGGGCGGTTTCTGCCAGGTCGCGCCGATTCCCTGGATGCTGTTGCCGTACCAGTCGAGAACTACGTAGTCGACGTCGATGGTGTCGTTGATATCGTAGGCGCCCTTGAGCGGGTCGACGACGATTTTAACCATCCAGACGTCATCGGCCAGGCTATGCATCTTGGTGTCCTGACAGGCCGTCCCGATTAAAAGTGGAGCCAAGAAAAGAAAGGCTTTCGCGATCCGGTTACCGATATACATACAAACCTCCTGATAAATGCGACCGAAGTCACTGCGCGAAGCGGTAATCTACAACGAAATGAGCTTTATGAAAAGTGTAAAAAATCGACCT
>CAZENH010000046.1:0-23008 GCA_964513625.1 uncultured Myxococcales bacterium
GTGCAGCCGCACACTCCGCCCAAGCAGCTCTCGGAGGCCGCGCACGCCCGGCCGCAAATGCCGCAGTTTTCCGGATCGGTCAAAAGGTTCACACACGTATAGTCGACACCTCCCTCGCAACACATGTCGTCAATCGTTCCCGCGCAGTTCTCCGTCGCGCTACACCTGCATTGATGGGAGTAACAAGTCGCCATCGAGAATTGATATGCGCCCCAGCATTCTGAATGCAATCCATTACACTCGCAGGCCCAGCCGCTGCTTACATCGCCATTGCAGCTTAAACCTCCCACCTTAACCGAGCACGCCTCTCCGCAGCCGGTGCAGTTGGCCTCCGAGTGAATGACACAGGTCCTCGTGCCGCAGCACAGGCGGTCGGCCGGGCAATCCTGCTGGTCGTTGCAGCCGCAACGGTCGGCCGTGTCGAGACACACCGGAGTGACGTCGCCCGAGCAGGCGTCGCCGCAGTCGGTGCAATCGGTGTTCGTGCCCAGCAGCGTCCCGCAGCCCGCGCCGTCGCCCATGCAGTCTGCGTATCCCGCCTGGCAGTCGAAAGCGCAGACGGAGTTTTCGCAGTCCTGGTTCGCAGTCTGCGGGTAGTCGCTCGCGTCGGTGCAGTCGTTGCCGCAGGCCGCGCAGTTGTACTTGTCTACCAGCGTCTCGCAACCGTTGTTTCTGTTCCCGTCGCAATCCAAGTGATTGGCATCGCAGTCGTCGTAGTCGCAGGCTCCGGCGTTGCAAAAATAGTTGGCGACTCCCGTCACCGTCGCCGCGCAGTCGGTATCGCAGTCGCCGCAGTGGCCGGCGCTGGATTGCAGATCGAAACAACCGTCGTTGCCGCAGCAACTCTCGGCTCCGGCGCAGGCGTCTATGCCGCCGCACTTGCAAAGCCCGGCGCTGCATCTGTCGGCGCCCGCAGGGCAGGCGTCGCAGTCAGGTCCGCAATGTTCCAGGCTGCCGGAAGGCGCCGCGTCCAGGCAGTCGGCTTGCAGGATGTCGTCCACGCAGTGGCGGATGCCCTCCTGGCAGGCGCCGCCCTCGGCTATGTAACACAGCTCGTCCTTGTTGCAGTCGACGATCTTCAGGTCGAAGAGACGCTCGGCGCTGTTGCCCTGGCCGCCGTTGGAGCGGTCGAGCACCGTCACCTTGATTCGAAGCCCCTCGGCCGACTCGCTCGGCGCCTGGCCGGCCTTGGCCCTGAGTTTGCCTGTAGCCTCGTCGATCTCCAGCCAGTCGAGCTTGCCCTGCTTGTCTACTTCGCTTGCGTCCGTGTACGACCAGCTGTAAGGCGAAACCCCGCCCTCGGCCTGAAGAGTCAGGCTGTAACTGCCGTCGCCCACCACCGCGTCGGGCAGTGTGGCCGCCTTGATCACCAGCGGATCGGCCTTGACGCACTCCCCTGACGGGTTGCACTGGCTTCCTGCGATGCAATCGGTATTGAGGTTGCACTTGGGGTTGGTGACCGGTTCCGAACAGGCCGCAAGCGTTACTCCCAAAGCGAGCCCGCAGATCCAGGTTTTCGTTCCCGTCATGATCCCGCCTCCTGAACGGCACGTCGATAGATGGGCAGACTAGCACACAACAAAAATGACGTCCAGAATGCGAAACTATTCGAGCGATCCCGTCGTCGTGTAGTGTTTTTTGGTAACGGGTGTCCACATTCCGGACACACCTCGAGTCGTATCCTGTTGATATTTCAGGCCCGGTAAGTCTGGCACGTTAGTTGCTCCATGATTGAAGCCGAAGCCGAACTAAAGGATACTTGACAGCCCATTCGAAAGGCGCGAATTTCACGAAGTTCTGTCGCCACGGGAGGAAAAGATGAAGAAACTGACAGCGATCTGCCTGTTCTTTGTGAGCGGAGCCTGGCTCTCCGCCTGCGGAGGGTCTTCAACTGATACGAGCTGCGACACCAACGACGATTGCGTCGCCGGCTACCTGTGCGACCAGGGCAACTGCCTGCAGCACGACCCGGTCCGGATCACAACCGAGAGATTGCCGGACGCCACCCTCGGCATCGAGTACGATTTCTCCATGGAAGCGGCCGACGGTGTCGAGCCATACCAGTGGTCGCTCGGCGATCATCCGAGCTGGCTGACGATCAACGAGGATTCGGGCGCGCTCGGCGGCACGCCGACAGAGGCGGCCAGCGGGCTGACCGTCAAGGTGAAAATCCAGGATGCCTCCACGGGCCGCAACAGCAGCGCAGAGAAGACCTTCAGCTTCGACGTCTCGGTATGCATCGACGGCGACACTTCCATCTGCCACGAGAACCAGGACGACAAGTGCATGGAGGGCCACAAGAACTGTACTTCAGGCCAGTGGAGCGCCTGCATGAACCTGGAGTTCTCCACCGACAGAGACTACTGCGGTCCGAACTGCGATGCCTGCGACGAGGCTGTAGCCGACGGTTGCCTGCACGGCACCTGCTCCTGCGGGGACCAGGCGGCCTGCACAGGCTCCGACATCTGTTGCAACGGAGAATGCCTCGACGGCGACAACGATGCCGAGAACTGCGGCGCCTGCGGAGTGAAATGCGCAGACGGCATGCAGAACGCCGATAATCCGCACTGCACGGACGGCGCCTGCACTCATGACGCCTGCACGGCCGGCTTTCTCGATTGCGACGCGAACACGGCCAACGGCTGCGAGACGGAGCAGAGCATCCAGATCTGCGGGACCTGCAACACCGACTGCAGCCTGCAGACGCAGCACGTGATCGCGGCCGAGTGCGTCGACGGCACTGGTGGAAGCGAGTGCGGCTACAGCGGCGACGGAACCCAGGGCGAGGGCTGCGAATTCGGCTACCTCGACTGCGACGGCGACCGCGGCGACGGCTGCGAGACGGCGATCGACAACGACAACTGCGGCTCGTGCGGCCGGACTTGCGCCGCTCAGTGCCAGGTTCATCCGGACGGCGATCACTACCACTGTTTTTGCAGTCAGGATAACGAATGCGGCGCGCAAGGCCAGTGCTGCGACGGAACGTGCGTCGACTTGTTCGATCCGGCGCACTGTGGAAGCTGTGCCAACGACTGCACCCCCCAGCTTGCAAATACCGCGGATGTGAAGTGCAACCTGGGCACCTGCGACTACAGCGTCTGTGATGGAGGCTACCTCGATTGCGACGGCGACCGCAGCAACGGCTGCGAGACGGCTTTCTCGATCGACAACTGCGGCGCCTGCGGTTTTTCCTGCGGGGACAACGCATTCTGCGATGCGGGGAGTTGCGCCTGCGGAAACAACTACGGCAACTGCCTCGATAGCTGGACGGACGGTTGCGAAACAGATCTTCGGATTACGGCCGAGCACTGTGGAGCCTGCGAGATCGACTGCAACGACCTGGTTGATCACGTTGAAGACAGCCTGTGCATCGATTCGACCTGCGACTTCAGCGACTGCCTGCCGGGTTTCCTGTCATGCGACGGCGATCGCAGCAACGGATGCGAGGAAGACATCTGGACCGTGGACGCCTGCGGTTCGAGCTGCGACGGCCGGGTGGATTGTACCGCACAAGTGCAAAACAGCGACAATCCGATCTGCACAAGCGGCAACTGCGACTTTGGAAGTTGCAATAATGGTTTTGGCGACTGCGATCTCGATCGGGCCAACGGCTGCGAGTACGACATCTGGCAGACGGCCAACTGCGGGCCCAACTGCGATAACCTGGTGGACTGCACGGCGCAGGTTCAGCATGCAACCGCCGTAAGCTGCAACGGCGGACTGTGTGACTATTTTAGCTGCGGCTTTGCAACGCCGGCCAGCGCCTGGGCCAACTGCAACGCTGATCGGACCGACGGTTGCGAGGAGCAGATCCACGCCACCGCCAACTGCGGAACCAGCTGCGACAATGTCGTCGACTGCAACCTACAAGTCCAAAACGCGAACGCCAAGGGTTGTAGTTACGGATTGTGTACCTATCGTAGTTGTATTACACATTTCGGTGATTGTAACGCCGACCAGACCGACGGCTGCGAGGCCGATCTCTACACGGATGAGTTCAACTGCGGCTCGTGCGGTCACGCCTGCACCGTCATGCAGACCTGCATCGACGGCATCTGCACCAACTAGGCTCCAGATCTCAGAACCTTCCCACCCAGACGACTCCGGCGCCGCCGGGGCCTACAGCCGGCACCAAGCTCGATTGGGTGAAGATCTCTTTCGGCTTGTAAGTCACGGGCGCGATAATCGCGGTCAGCGCCGCGGCGCCGGCCAGAACGTAGGCCGTTATCGCAACCCCCAGGCAGGCATCGGCGTTTTGCCGGGCGGCGTCCTTTCCCCTTTCCGTCACCGCCTTGTCAAAATCGCGCATGTAACTCTCGTAACCCAATGTCGTCCCCAGCCCCACGCCCAGCATGACTCCGGCGGCGATCGTGTAGGGCCACCAGGATCTGTACCAGGGGCGCGGCTCGTAGCTCACCGGCAGCTCGGGAATCTGCTGCCCGACGGGCTCCTCGATGGTTTCCTCCTTCGGCAGCGCCCGGGCCTCGATCGGCGGCTTGGCCTTGCCGGTCACCAGAAAGCCGGACAGGTCGGCGGCGTAACCGGCTATTTCCTCGGGCCCCGAACCCGCGAACACCAGCCAACCCTCGCGCAACTTGCGTCCGCGCTCGAGATCGATAAGCGCCGCCGCCAGGTAGGCGCGTCCCTTTTCGGAGTGTCGGCCGACCGCCACCAGGTAGCGCAGCCCAAGCCTGGCCCCCAGCCAGGGCCACCACTGGGCCGGCAACTTGTCGGCGCCGGTCGGCAGGCGCACGCACGGGTAAGCCAGGTCGAGCGCTAGTGCGCCCTCGAAAGAAAGCTGAAAGCGGACGCGCACGGGTTGCTCGCCGATCTCGATCCAGCGCTGAGCGCCGCCCGTCTTGGGGTGCAGCACCTGCAGGTGGTAGCGCCCCCGGGGAAAACTACCGATGAAAGGCGTCCTGGCCGTCTTCTGGCCGTCGAGCAGGATCTCGGCCCCGGGCGGATCGCTCTCCACCGCCAACTGCCCCTGCGGCAGGCCGCTAAGACGCATGCGGGCCTTTTCCCACAGCCGGATGGTCTTGGGCGAGTAGTCTCGTCGGCTGAGTGTCATCTTCGGTCGCGTGCGCAACACTACTGCGAAGCACTTGAGCGCCTGGTCTTCTTTCTTTAGGCCGGCCAGCGAGATGCCCTCGAATATCTTGGTCTTGATCCACAGCCGCCAGCGATCGGCTCCTGCCGGCAGATGGGCTATTCCTTCCTGTACCCGCTTGAGTGTGTCCAGCGCCTGGCCGTACTGAAAGCTGTATGACTGCAGGTAGCCCTGCTGGAAGATGCCTTCCAGGCGTTCCAGGTTCTCCGCCGCCGGCGCTGCCTGCCCACCGCCCGAGAGCAACGCGGCGGTGCGCTCTCTTGAAAGCACTTCGATCTTCCCCCCGGCGGTAAGCTCGTGTTGTACGGCTTGCGCCAGGCGCGCAAGCAGATCGTCTTCATGGCCGTTGATCAGCGCCACTACCGCAAGCGGACCCTTGACATCGTCGTCGGCCAGCGCGCCGAGAGACGAGAATGCAAAGAGATAGAAGAAAAACGTTAAAGCGACTGAGAGCCTGGTCATCCGCTTAGAACCGGAACGTAGCGTCGAGAGCCAGGCCTCCGGGAAGCGGGGCCAGGCCGAGTCCGATTGCATGCCCGGTTTTCGGCTCGGGTTCGTTCGATGTCAGGTCGATGATTGCGATCAGCCCGGCCGCCAGCAGCCCGGCGCCGCCCAGGCCGTAGACAACGTAAGCCTGCAGGTAACGCGAGTCGGCCTTGTCCTGGTACGAGTCGCCGCAGGTCAGGCCTCCTTCGCGGCAGTTGTCGGCGCTCTGTTGTGCCACGTTTGCAGTGTGGTGAAGTATTCCGGCCACGACCATGGCGACGGCTCCGGCCCCGGCCGCGGTCCAGAAGGGCCAGTCGCGGTAGAAGGGTCGGGTCTGAACGGCGATAGCCATCCTGGGGAGCAGCGCCACCAACCTTACCGTCTTGCCGATCGGCACCCGGACCGTCCGCGAGAAGGGTTCGTGGCCGGGCTTCTTTACCTCGACCAGATGCTCGCCGGCCGTGACGGCGGCCAGCGGGCCAACCAGCGGAGTCACTCCCGCTTTCTTGCCGTCGATCAGCACCTCGGCCCCGGTGACCGAGGTCTCGAGCTCGATCGAACCCTTGTAGCGTTCGGGCTCGAACATGGCTATCGATAGTTCTTTGAGCTTATCGTCCGAAGGTGGACCGTTGCTGCCAACGCTTGCCGAGCTTATCACTTTCTTTGCGGCCACGTCGACCAGCACCAGGTGGGTGCGTGTTCGGCCCGTGCTCAAACCGACCTCGCCGGCGATGACGAACCTGGCACCGGCGGCCAGGCCCAGGCCCGCCAGGCACTCGACTCCGGTTCCGCAGCGCAGGTATTTCTCGTTGCCCTCGACCAGCAGAACCGAGTCCATGGTCACGCCGTTCATCAAGGCGCCTGTACGCTGATTCTGAAAATAGTTCCTGACCGCCTTTTCCACCCGGCCAACCAGTTCGGGAGTTGCTCCACCCGAGGGAGTGAAGTGCCACATCATGTGTGTCCAGCCCCCGGAGTCGACCTTAGGCTGGGCAGCTTCGGGGTAGCCGGGCAGGACAACTACAGACAAGATTATGATTGGCAAAAGACGCATGGGATCATGACCCTCTTGTGGCTTGTTTATCTCACGGCCAGATGGCTGTCAACATTGTATCCCGCTGATCTCAGTAGAAGTTCTGCGTGTTCCAGGTGTCTACATAACCGATTCCGATGTTGCTGAAACCGCAGCGCATGATGTTGCAGTGGTGCGATAGATCGGGACAGGGCGGCTCGTCGGAGCCGTTCATGTACAAGTTGATTTCGCAGGGCGGATCGCAGCCGTAGGCGCAGTTCTGTCCCCAGGGGAAATCGGCGTGGAACAATCCTCCCTGGGCCTTCATCTGGGTCGAATGGTTGCGCCCGTGGGCCGACCATTCGACGCTGTAGGCCAGCGGCTTGTGGCACTCGGGCGCGTCGCCGTCATCTTGCGTAGCCCGGGTGAGATTGACCAGCTCATATTGCCAGCACTCCCAGTCGCTGGGTTCGAACCAGGTGTCGTTCTGTCCGTCGTTGTCGAAGTCGTAGTCGATGGCGCCGCCCTTGCACACCTGCCCTGTGGGCACGCAGTCGAGCCCTTCGATCGTCGAGGGTGTATAGCCGGCTTCGCATGCGCAGACCTGACCGTCACTCCAGGTCATCAAGCTCCCGTGACCCGAGCAGCTCTGACCTTCGTCATGTCCCGCGTCCCACTCATCGGCTCCGGGATCCGATCCCGGATCCGATCCGGGATCCGAGGCAGGGTCCGATCCGGGATCCGAGGCCGGGTCCGATCCGGGATCTCCGGCCGGGTCCGATCCTGCATCGCCTCCATCAGAAGCATCGATTCCGTTGCCGGTATCCCGGCCGTCGGAATCGAGTTGGATAGTTCCCGTGCAGCCGTAAACGATAAGAGAAATCGAGACAAGGCAATGAAGATACAGCCTGTGCAAACGAGCCTCCGTGAGAACAAGCCAATCTTATCACAAGAGCGCTACGATCTCGAACCGTGACTGCCTTTGACCGTATCCGGCATTGATGATACTGATGATTACCCGGAGGTGCCAGATGAACGTTCCCGAGAGAATTGCGTCCCTGCGCAAACTGATGTCGGAGCACGACTTACGGGCCTACATTGTTCCCAGCGCCGATCCGCACCAGAGCGAATACGTGGCCAGGTGCTTCAGGCGCAGATCTTTTCTATCGGGTTTCACGGGTTCGGCCGGCACGCTGGCAGTGTGTGCCGACAAGGCCGGCCTGTGGACCGACTCGCGCTACTTTGTACAGGCTTCTCGGCAACTCGAGGGCAGCGGCATCGAACTTTTCAAGATGGGCGAGCCCGAGGTTCCGGAACTGGAAAGCTGGCTGGCCGGCGAGCTCGCCGGCGGCGGCAGGCTGGGACTCGACCCGCGCCTGTTCTCGCTCAACTCTTTTGAGAAACTCACCAAGGCACTCGAACAAGCGGGCGTCGAGATCGTTGAAGTCGACGACAACCTGGTCGATCGGGTTTGGGGGGACGAGCGCCCGGCCCCGCCGGCAGGCGAGATCCGTGTTCATCCCGCCGGTTGTGCCGGCGAGCCATCCAAAGCCAAGATCGAGAAGCTGCGCGGGCTGCTCTTTGAGCATGGCGCCGAAGCCCACGTCATCTGCGCCCTGGACGAGATCGCCTGGCTGTTCAACCTGCGCGGCGCCGACGTGTCTTTCAATCCGGTCTTCATCGCCTATGCCGTGGTCGAAAAAGAAGGAGTTTCTTTATTCGTAGACGAAGGCAAGCTCTCGGTCGCAGCTCGCGAGGCGCTCGGCGGCAGCGTTGCGCTTAGAGAATATTCCGAAATCGAAAAGGCCCTTTCCGACCTGGGTCGAGCCGGCAGGCGGGTGTGGATCGATCCGGCCACTTGCTCGCGCTGGATCGAAAGCCGCCTGGCGGGCGCCGGCGCCGAGTTGCTCCGCGAGAGCGGTCCCTTGCCGGCCTGGAAGGCAAAAAAGAACGCCGCCGAGATTGCGGGCTTTCGCGCGGCTCATCTGCGCGAAGGCGAGAGCCTGGTCAGGCTGCTTTTCTGGTTGCATGAATCTTTTAACGGAAGAAGCGAGCAGGACGTCATTGACAAGGTCGAGGAAATTCGCTCGGGGTTTCCCGAGTACATCGGTCCCAGCTTCGAGACCATTGCGGCCTGCGGACCCAATGGGGCCATCGTGCACTATGGCGTGACGCCCGAGAGCAACCGCAAGCTGCAGTCCGGCGAGATACTGCTGGTGGACACCGGCGGCCAGTACCAGGACGGCACTACCGACGTGACGCGCACCATGGTGCTCGGGACGCCCAGCGCTGAGCAGCGCCGGGCCTATACCGCCGTGCTCAAGGGTCACTTGCTGCTTTCGCGCAGTCGCTTCCTTTCCGGGGCCGACGGCTACCAACTGGACGTCTTGGCCCGCGCGCCGCTCTGGGCGGCCGGCCTGCACTACGGTCACGGCACGGGACACGGCGTGGGCGCGGCGCTGTGCGTGCACGAGGGGCCGTTTTCCGTATCGATGCGCAAGGTTCTGGTGCCGCTTCAGGCCGGCAATGTCTTGTCGATTGAGCCTGGCTACTACAAGGAGGATGCTTTCGGCATTCGCATCGAGAATCTGGCGCTGGTTATGGAACGTGAGCAAACAGATTCGGGCACCTTCCTCGGCTTCGAAACCCTGACACTGGCACCCTACGAGCGGGATTTGATAGAAATCGACGGCCTGTCTCGCGAGGACGTCGAGCAGATAAACAGCTATCACCAGAGAGTCTACCAAGAACTTGCCTCCAGGCTGGACGAAAAGACAAAAGCCTGGCTGCAAGAGGCGACCCGCCCGCTATGAAGAAATCAGGGCCCGGCAACAGATTGATGTCAGATCTTTCACGGGCTTGCCACGTCCATAGCACATGTGACCGTAAACCCCAGGAGGGATAAGAACATGAAAAAGTCAACAATTCTAAGACTATTGGCAGTCATGGCGATTGCCCTGGCGGCGCCTTCGGCCTCTGCCGTCGGTCTGTTGATTCCGACTGACCGCTCGCTGAGCCCGCTGGGCATCAAGTACCACCGGGCAAGTGTGAAAATAAAAGATCGAGTGGCTGTCACCCATGTCGATCAGGTGTTTTACAACAACACCAACCGGGTGCTCGAGGCCACCTACATTTTTCCGTTGCCCAAGGGGGCCACGGTCTCAGATTTCTACCTGTACATCAACGGCAAGCGCACCAAGGGCGAGATCCTGGAGAAGAACAGGGCGCGCAACATCTACGAGGGGATAGTCAGGCGCATGCGCGACCCGGGTCTGCTCGAGTACCTGGGGCGCGATCTTTTCAAGTGCCGGGTCTACCCGGTGCCGCGCAAGGGCGAGCAACGCATCGAGATTGAATTCAGCCAGATAATGCCCTACGAGGGCGGCATCACCAAGTACACCTACCCCATGCGCACCGACCGCACCTCCGCCCGGACGATGAAAGACTTCACCCTGTCTGTCAATATCCAGTCGAAGACCCCCATCAAGACCATCTACTCGCCGACCCACAAGATCTACACCCACAAGCGCGACGATCATAATGCCACGGCCGGTTTCGAAACCATGGCGGCCACGCTCGACCACGATTTCGAGATGTTCTACACGGTTTCCGACAAGGACGTCGGGCTGAACCTGCTGACCTACCGCGAACCGGGCGAACCCGGCTTTTTCATGTTGATGGCCTCGCCCAAGAGCGAGTTCCGCGAGCGCGAGATCATCGGCAAGCGAATCTCTTTCGTGATCGACACTTCAGGATCGATGGCAGGGGCCAAGATGCGCCACGCCAAGGATGCCATCAAGTACTGCCTGAAGAGGCTCAATCCGGACGACCTGTTCAACGTGATCCGTTTTTCCACGGACGTCGAGGCATTCGTCAAGCGACCCGTCTCGGCCAACAAGGAAAACGTCCAGCGGGCGCTCAACTTCGTCGATCACATGGAAGCCGCCGGCGGCACCGCCATCGATGAGGCGCTGACCACCGCCTTGGCCGGGCACGTCAAGACCTCGGAACCCAACATGGTGGTCTTCATGACCGACGGTCATCCGACCGTGGGCGAGACCAGCCCGGCCCGGATCATCAAGCATACCGCCGGCGCCAACAAGGTGGCGGCCAAGATCTTCGTCTTCGGCGTGGGCGACGAGATCAATACCAAGCTGCTCGACAAGGTATCGGGCGGCAATCACGGCGATTCGACCTACGTAAAGCCCAACCAGGAGATCGAAAGCACTCTGGCCACTTTCTACGATAAGGTCAGCCACCCGGTCATGTCCGATATCACGCTCGACTTCGGCTCTATCCACGAGTACGACGTGTTGCCCAAACACATACCCGACTTGTTCAAGGGCGGCCAGGTGATCATGCTGGGGCGCTATCGTTCCAGCGGCCACAGCGCGCTGACATTGAGCGGCAAGATGGGCGAAGGTGCCAAGAAGTTCGTCTTCGAGGGCAAGTTCCCGAAGACGATTCGCGAGAACGACTTCATCCCGCGCCTGTGGGCCACGCGCAAGATAGGTTTTCTGCTCGACAACATCCGTCTCGGCGGCGAGCGTCGCGAACTGGTAAACGAAGTCATCCGTCTTTCGAAACGTTACGGCATCGTGACTCCTTACACCTCGTACCTGGTTACCGAGGACAACCGCAACAACATGGTTGCCCGCGAGCAACAACCACGCCCGCGCCCAATCATGAGGACGCCCCCTCGGACCACAAGGCCGGGCTGGGCGATGGACGGTGCGCTGCGCGGAGGATCGGCGGGAGGACAGGCGAACATGCCCGCCACTGCCCCCAAGGCCGAGACCACCGCCAGCAAGGGAGCCTACGATTCGGCAGGCAGAAGCGCGCCGCGGCGCAAGGCCAAGGCTCACATGCGCATCTTCGCCGAGAAGAAGGCCGAGGCCATGCAGGCCGAGAGCGGCGAGGAGGCCGTCTCGATGGCCGACGCCGTCAAGGACATGAAAACCGCCCGGGCCCCGCGCGACGACGAGGACGAGGCCAGCGGCATCCGCTACGTCTCGGGACGGGCCTTCAGCTACAAGGGCGGCGCCTGGACCGACTTGCGCTACAAGAGCGGCATGCGCCTGCTCAAGGTCAAGTACCTCTCGAGCGCCTATTTCAGGTTGATCGCCAAGTCGAGTTTCCTCAAGGAGGTCTTTACCCTGGGCCGGCGCGTAATAGTCGTAGTCGGCAAGAACAAGGCCATAGAGATCGGCACCTCGGGCAAGGAGACCATCAGCGACAGCGAGGAGCGCGAGTTCACGGCAAACTGATATGAGCGCCGGATTCCCCTGCCTGTGGTCTTCCAGCTCAACTACAAAATCCTGAAATCAGAGCGTCGGCGGCGCGGATACCGTCGATGGCCGACGAGACTATTCCGCCGGCGTAACCCGAACCTTCGCCGGCAGGATACAAGCCGGCGCAGCCGGGGCTTGCGCCGTCCGGCCCGCGCACGATCCTGACCGGGCTCGAGGTGCGGCACTCCAGGCCGATCACGGCGGCCCCGGGATGATCGAGACCGCGCATCTTCTTGCAGAAGGCGGCAAGTCCGGCTCTGAGCGCGGCCGAGAGCCAGTCGGGCATCAAGGCTCCGACGTCGGCCGCTGTCACTGCGGGCCGGTAGTTAATCGGAGGAAGCCGCGTTTTTTCAGCGCCGGGTTCGTCGCGCATGAAATCGATCAGGCGCTGGGCCGGTGCGCGAAAATCTCCACCGCCCGCGGTGAAGGCGGCCCGTTCGAGTTTCCGCTGAAAGCGCATGCCCGCCAGCGGATCGCTAGCGCCGCCGAAGTCGTCTGGCGAGACTGCGGCCACGACGCCGGCGTTGGCCTGGCCCGAATCCCGTGCGCTTGCGCTCATGCCGTTGGTGGAAAGCCCGTCGGCCTCGGTCGGGGTGGGAATGACGGTCCCGCCCGGACACATGCAGAAGGTGTAGACTCCGCGGCCCGAGACTCTTGACGTCAGGCGATAGCCGGCCGGCCCGAGATCCGAACCTGTGTAGTTGCCGTACTGGATGGCGTCGATAACTTCCTGAGGATGAGTCATGCGCAGGCCTACCGCGAAAGGCTTGGCCTGAATCGGAAGGCCCTGTTGGTGCAAGAACTCGAAAATGTCGCGTGCCGAATTGCCGCAGGCCAATACCGCGCCCTCGCAGGCGAGCTTGCCGTCTTCGAGCACCAGAGCACGCAGCCTGCCCGCCTCGAGCGACAGACCGACGATTCTCGTACCGAAGCAAAACCTGCAGCCGTTGTCTTCGAGCTGCTTGCGCAGGCTGGCCAGTACCCGTGGCCAGCGGTCGCTGCCCACGTGTGGTTGCGCGTCTACCAGAATCTCGTCACGGCTGCCGGCGCCGTGGGCCTGCAGCACTTCCAAGACATAGCGGACGGCAGGTTTGTGCAGACGGGTGAAAAGCTTTCCGTCCGAATAGGCGCCGGCGCCCCCAAGGCCGAAATGAAAGTTGCTATCGGCCTGGAAATGCCCTCTCACAACCAGAGCAGCGATGTCCTTGTCGCGCGCGGCTAAATCGCGGCCCCTCTCTACAAGCACCGGGCGCAAGCCGGCCTGACACAAGCGCATGGCGGCGAACAGTCCGGCCGGTCCGGCTCCCACAACGATGACCTCCCGCCGGCCGCTAACGGCCCGGGCAGGAGCAAACCGTTCCTGCGGGCCGACCAGGCGAGAGTGCAAAGGCAGATGCACGGGTGGACGGGAGAGTGCAGCGCGAATGCCGAGCACGAAGCGAGGCCTGCCGTGACGCGAGTCGATTGAACGGCGCACGACACTGGCGGCGATCACCCGCTCGATCGGCAGGCCCAGGTGGTCGGCGGCCAGACGCGAGGGATCTTCGTTGCGTTCTTCGATTGCCAGCTCGACGCCGTCCAGTTGAAGCTCGCATTTCGTCTTGGATCTCATTTGGCGAACATAATAGAGCCAACGTGAGCCCGGTCACAAGCACGCGCATGGCACTAGTTCATACACTAGTTCATAGACTCACACTGTTGCAATTCGAATACAGCGCCATTTCCCGTAATTACTTGAATAACAGACGTTATCAAGACGGCACGCATCTTGCGACTAAGTGCGTCAAAAGCAACGGAGGTGGTTTATGAAAATGCGTCCGAGACACAAACGCAGACTTACAGTCATCATTCTATTGAGCCTTTCGAACACTTTCTGCGCGACGATCGATCGCGGTCGATCGAAGTCGTCGATCTCGGCCGATGCCGAATATGGGTTGGCCGGAAATCGCAGCTACGGCTGCGGGGGCGAAGTTTTGAGCGAACAGCGCCACCACCAGGTGGGCGGCAAGGTCACCTATCGTTACGAAAGCCGACACGGCTTGATTGCCCAGGCCGACGCCGGCGCCCTGTTCGGTTCGCTGGCCAATCACTTCGGCTTCGAGCCCACCAGGCGTGACTACTTCATGGGTTCGCTGGGCGGGCTGATCGGTTACGACCTGAAATATGTGGGAGCGGACCTGGGCGCCGGATTGCTCTTCGACGATCGCGGCCGGGCACTTTTGGTGCCGCGCTTCAACCTTCGTCTGGGCTCGCTGAATCATGTCTGGTTCGAGACGGGAGTGGGACCCGCGGATGCGCCTTTCGACGGGCGCCTGCTGTACGGTGGTGTCGGCCTGCGCGGCGACAACTTCCACCTCGACTTCGGCGCAGCCTTTATCGGCCGTCCACTCGCGAACCTGGATTGCGGTTACGACGAGATAACGCTGGGCGAGTTGACCGACAACGGCCTCGACGGCGGCGGCTATGTAACCTTGACTTTCATGCTGGGCCATGGAATAGGCCTCAACCTGGGCGCCATCGCCGCCGAGAACTTCTCAGCCCGCCTGGGATTGCGGTTCGAATTCTGATGCCGAGCGGATTTTTTGAAAATCCGCGCTTCGTGGTAGTGTCTGCATGTGCGGTCTTGAGGCCGGCCGAAAGAGGTGACGAAAGGACGACAGATGCAGGCGCTTGGATGGCAAAAGCTCGAAGAGAAAGAAAGCTACCATTGCAGGATCTTCTCGATTAGCAAGCAGCGCTCTCGCTCGCTACGCGACGGGCGTGAGCACGAGTTTGACCTTCTCTACTCACCCGATTGGGTAAACGTGGCGGCCGTGACCCCGGCCGGCAAGCTTGTGTTGATTCGTCAGTACCGTCACGGAAGCGGGGCGATCACCACCGAGATTCCCGGCGGAATGCTCGATCAGGGAGAGAGCCCGCTGGATGCCGCCAAGCGCGAACTGTCCGAGGAGACCGGCTACAGTACGGATCACTGGGAGCAGATCGGCATGGTCGAGCCTAACCCCGCCTTCCAGACCAATCGCACATATACGTTTTTGGCCCGCGACGCGATCCGCACCGAAGCCCAGCACCTGGACGCCAACGAGGATATTGAGGTTTTCGAACACCCCTTGGGTAACGTCTGGAGCCTGGTTGACGGCGGTGAGATAAAACACGCCTTGGTTTTGTGCGCTATCTTGCATCTGGTGCGTCACGGCGATCTGGCCTTGCCGGGGATGTGAGTGATGCGCGCTTGGACATTCGTTTTGACGATGCTGCTGGTCGCCCCGGCCTTTGGCGCCGGTGATTTTCCCCCGGAGCATCTTCTGGGAAAGCTTGAGAACGGCGTCTCGCCCGATGTGCTGATCATCAAGCAGGGCCGACCAGGAACCGTGGACATGGCATACCAGCCCGTCCTCGAACTCTACCCGCTTGTGAAGATGCCCGCCGACTGGAAAGTACGGGCCGAATATGTCCAGAAACGAATGGTAAGCTACTTCGACTGGCGGGCGCTGGCCTACAGCCCGGTGGCGCCGAGGCGCGAGTTCAGCCTGAGAAGAGTGGCCGGCGGGCTGATCGTCTTACAGGGGCTTGCGAGCCAGGATTTCAAGCGTATCGATCGCTTGTTGATCGAGCCCCATCTGCGAGGCTACGAGGGCTCAATGGTGACACCCGCCGAATGGACGCTCGAAGTCGACGGACGCCGGGGCCCGTCCTTTGAGATGATTAGCTGGCTGACCGTCAGTCGCGACGGGAAGCGCCTGGCCTATGCCGGCAGAAAAGCCGATCTGTGGCGGGTTGTTCTGGATGGAAAGCCGGGCTCGGGATACTCTCGGGTCGACAAGCCGGTCTTCTCTCCCGACGGAAAGAGGTTCGCCTATTGCGCGATGACGGGAATGCTCTGGCATGTGGTCAGCGACGATGGGAGCGAGGGTCCGGGTTTCAGTGAGGTGGGTTGGCCGGTCTTCAGCCCGGACGGCAAGTCATTGGCCTACACGGTTGTTGACGGAACCAGGCATCACGTAGTTCTGAATGGAAAAAAGGGCGAGGACTACGACATGGTCGAGCGCCCGGTGCTCGGCCCCGGGGGAAAAATGGCCTACCCGGCCAGAAACACCGGCGAGATGTTCGTGGTACTCGGCGAGCGTGAGTTGCCGGCGCACCAGCAGGTGAGTTGGCCGACCTTCAGCATAGACGGCAAGCATTTCGCCTACGCCGTCTGCGACGGATCGGAAAGCCAGATGGTGCTCGACGGTGTGCCCGGCCGGAAATTCGACCAGGTGGATTGGCCGGTCTTTGCCGATTGCGGTGACTCCCTGGCCTATCGCGCCAGGGAGGGGATGAAGTGGATCATGGTGGTTGACGATCATGTCGACCGGCGCTTCGATCTGGTCGATCGGCCGATCTTCGGCCCGCGCGGCAAGCTGGTGGCCTTCGCGGCACAGAAGAATCAGAAATGGTTCGCCGTGTCTGGAGACAGTGTTTCCGATCCTTTCGACTGGGTCGGCAGGTTGCGCTTGAGTCCCGACGGCAAGCTCCTGGGTTTCGGCGCTCAGTCGGGGTCGCAGACCTGGTGGAAGGTGATCCGGGTGGGAAAAAAGATGCCCTGATCAGACCCCCTGGTGCGAAGCCGTCTATACGCAGACCCCGTCTTTGCAGTGCGTCAAGAGCTTGTAACACAACCACTCCCGTATGGCGCCGGAGGTTGGCTCGACTCTTGCAACCCTTGCAGACGTTGTCTGCTTGTTTCTAAAGCAGAAGGGAGGTTGGTGATGGCAAATTTGGATTGCAAGGGAACGGCAGTAGTCAGCCCTTCGATGGTTCGCGGCATCTTCAATGAGCTTTGCCGAAACGGCTACAACGAGCGGCAGATCGAGGCCCTGTCGGCAGAACTGGCCGCCATGGCCGCTACCCGGCGCGATCACAAGGAAGAGAAGAGCCTGTGGCGCCTGACCGACCAGAAAATGGTTTCAGAAAGCGCGGACAACGCAGAAGACGGATTGTTCGCCATCGGCTATCCCGAGGGGTTTGAATCACTGTGCCTGTCGGCATAGCGTCTTTGCAAGTTTACTTTCCTGACATGATGCTTGAAAGCTCGCATCCCGCCTCCGGCAGAGACTGCCTGCATGATTCCAACGGCATCCTCGACCACCACGCCGGACAGCAGAGAAACCGCGGTTTGTCCGAAGGCCTCGGGCAGCAGGGGAGTGGATGCGCCTAAAATCACTACCTCGCGGCAGTCGCGCGCGGCATCGAGAAGCTCGTCAATAGTATGATTGATGATCGATGTGCCGGTGATCAAGGCGATCTGGCAAGTCGACAATCGCTTGCGAGCCTCGCTCGCGGGTCTGATCTCTCCCTGTGGTATCGCTACTCTTTCGAAAATCGTCAGTGAAGCCGCTGCCTGCCTGATGGGGCCGGCAAGCGGCTTGAAGTTTCCGACCATACCGACATTGTCTTCAGGCCCGATGCCGATCCGTTCGAGAACGTCTCCGGGCAGGTAGTCGGAGCCGGGTCGATTGACCAAGGCGTTTGCGCAAGCAAGGCCCAGGGCCGCCTCGATCGGGTCGGGCGAGGACAGGCGAGCCAGCAGATCGATGGCTTCGGTTCCCGCGATCGGATGCAGATCTTCGACCAGTGTGCAGCAATGCTCATCACGCGGCAGGAATGTCAGCGCGACTCCTGTGCCGCCTTCCGAGAGGCTTACGGCGGTGTAGCCCAACCCGATGCGCACGTCGGCCACCGAAGCCCCGGCTGCCTGTGGCGACAGAATTTCGACGATACTGGATGCAATCGACATGGCGGGCCTTTCATGTTCATAAAATCGACTGCATTTTCTCTCATGACATGCTTCGAGCAAACACTTTTTTCGGTTTGACTTTTTTCTTCCTTTCGTATGTTGTGATTCCAGGCGGAAGGAGGGACGGCTCAAGATGAAAAAGCTACTGGTTGCCGTGGGGGTTGGCTTGTTGCTGATGGCCGGCTGCAAGACGATGCCTGTTGCCGGCGAATGTCCCGAAGTGGCCGGCCTGCACTGCCTGACCCGCAAGATCTGCAGTCCGGATCGAGAGCGCGGCTGTCAGAAGTGTGTCTGCGAATCTCCCTGGGGGAAAGACGATATCCAGCAGGACGACCTGCAGCGCGGGCGCTCACCGGACAACAGGTTGTAGGTGAATTAACGCCATCGCACCATAAGGGCAAACTGATGATCGAACGCTTCTTTCGATCGCGGATTCTTGCATGCGCCCCTTTCATCTGGTGGTCATGCCTGTGTCTCTTGTATCTTCAGACTCCGGCTCGGGCCGGGGAAGAAGGCCAAGAAGATCTGGAGATGGACATCTACTTCGCTCCCGCGGAGACCGTCACCAGCGCCTCTCGTCACGCCCAGCCGCTGGAGCAGAGCCCGTCCGCAATTACCGTCCTTACCAGGGAAGACATCGAGGCATCCGGGGCGCGGACGCTGCCCGAAGCTCTCAGGCTGGTGCCCAACATGGACATTCGTCTCGTCAAACCTCTCTGGTACGGAGTGGGAGTGCGCAGGAATTCCGGCCCGGCTTCGGACAAGGTCCTGCTCCTGGTCGACTCGCGAGACGTGACCCTCGAATTCTTCGGGTTTCCCGCCTGGACCGTCCAGGCATTTTCAATGGATGACGTCGAACGCATCGAGGTCATTCGCGGGCCGGGTTCGGCGCTCTATGGCGCCAATGCCTATGCCGGCGTCGTCAACGTCATCACCCGCGCCCCGGGCAGCGAGCCCCGGGCCTCGTTTTCGCTACGCGGGGGCGAGCGGGGTCAGATCGAGATTTCTCTCAGGAGCAGCGAGAAAATCGGAGCCTTGTCGCTGGCCGCTGGCGCGGGCCTGATGAGGGCCGACCTGTGGTCCGTACGAGACACGCCGGGAATGAACATCCTGCGCGGGCAGCTTTCTGGACGGGCGCCTCGTTTTGAAGATCGATTTCGCCTACAACTGGTACAGGAATGAGATCGTTTTCGACTCCGAGCTTGGAGCGGATGATTACATCGAGATCGGCGGTGTGCGTATTCCCAACGTCAACAAGCCGGGGCTCGTCCGATTCGTCAACGAGCAGGCGGGCTTCGACGGACATGACGTCGAGTTGCAGCTGACCGCCAGGCCCACGGACTGGTGGCGCATCGTCTTGAATGTCGGCTACCGCCAGATCTTCGATAACAGCACCGGGTTGCTCTCGCGCTTCGATCCGATTTGGCGCCTGGCCGCCGGAACCGATCTGAGCAACCCATGCTGGTCGGCCTCGCTGCGACTTTTCTTCAGCGACGCCTACTTTACGAGATCGGGGAGCCCAGACGGCATGATTGATCCCGATCTTATTATGGAAGTGCCCGCCGCCCTGTTGCTGAACGCCCGGGTTGCGTACATACTGAGCGAGAAGCCCTTTGAACTCTCCGTCGGCCTGGAAGGATTCAATCTCCTGGGGAATCGTCATCGCGAGCACGCCGGCGTGCCGGTTCCAGGCCGTCCGGACTACGGCGGTGAGAGCTTCGGGCGCCGGGTAGTGCTTTTTTTGAGTGGTCGCCTTTGAGATGCGTCCCGATCCCCATGCCCGACTCCGGCCCCCGGGGGCATCTACATGGTTGACTATTTTTCGGAGCTGAGATAAAAGCATCTCCCCCGGGATAGGGAACTTGTGGGAATCTCGGGATTCCAGCAAGGCGTTTTTTACAATGCGAGGAGGTTTCTCATGGCGGTAAGAATTGCAATCAACGGCTTCGGACGTATCGGGCGTTGCGTCACCAGGGCCATTTATCAGAACGGGCTCGATGGTAAATTCGATCTGGTGCATGTCAACGACATCACCGACGACAAAACGCTGGCTCATCTGCTAAGACACGACTCCAACCACGGCTGCTTCAAGCTCGATGTCGGGGTTGGACAGGACAGCATTACCATCGGGGGCAAGAAGGTGACGACATCGGCCGTCAGGAACCCGGCCGAGTTGCCCTGGAAAGAGAAGAAGATCGATGTCGTACTCGAATGCACCGGCATTTTCCGCACCGGTGAGACGGCCGGCAAGCATCTCGAGGCAGGGGCGAAGCTGGTGCTGCTCTCCGCGCCGCCCAAGTCGAAAGACGTCAGGGCCTTCGTCTTCGGCGTGAACCACAAGGAGTTCGATCCCGCCAAGGACAAGGTGCTCTCAAACGCTTCCTGCACCACCAACTGCCTGGCGCCGGTGGCCAAGGTTCTCGACGAAACTTTCGGAATCGAGCATGGGCTGATGACGACAATTCACTCCTACACCAACGACCAGCGCATACTCGACCTGCCGCACTCCGATCTCAGGCGCGCCCGTTCGGCGGCTTCTTCGATAATTCCCACCACGACCGGGGCGGCCCGGGCGGTGGGCATGGTGCTGCCGGCTCTGGCCGGCAAGCTGGACGGCATCTCGGTACGCGTGCCTACGCCCAATGTCTCGCTGGTCGACCTGGTGGCGGTACTCAAGAAGCAGACTACGGCCGAGGAAGTCAACGCCGCTTTCGCCAAGGCGGCCAACGGCGAGTTGGCCGGAATTCTCGGCTACAGCGAGGAGCCGCTGGTGTCACACGACTACAACGGTGACCCGCGTTCGTCGATCGTCGACGCCGAGAACACGGCGGTCATGGCCGGCAACATGGTAAAGGTTCTTTCCTGGTACGACAACGAGTGGGCCTTTTCTTGCCGCATGCTGGACATGATCGAGCACATCGCGGGTTGACGGCATGGCCATCCGCTTCATCGAAGATCTGCCGATCGGCGGCCGGCGCACTTTTATCCGCGTAGACTTCAACGTGCCGATGGTGGATGGTCATATCAGCGATGACACGCGGGTACGCGCCGCTTTGCCTACGATACGTCACGCTGTGGCGCGAGGCGCCAAGGTAATTTTAGCCTCACACCTGGGACGTCCCAAGGGCACGCGGGTAGACAGCTTGTGCCTTGAACCTGTAGGAGCACGCCTGGCTGAACTTCTCGAGCTGGAAGTGATTGCCGCCGATGATTGTGTCGGGGACGGGGTCAAGAAACTGGCGGGCGAACTGCGTGACGGACAGGTTTTATTGCTCGAGAATCTTCGCTTTCATCCCGAGGAGAAGGCCAACGACCCGGCTTTTTCGAAAAAGCTCGCCGATCTGGCCGAGATCTACATCAACGACGCCTTCGGCACGGCCCACCGGGCCCACGCCTCGATTGCCGGAATGGTGGGCTACTTCGAGGAGAAGGGTGTCGGCTACCTGATTCGCAAGGAGCTCAGGTTTCTGGGCGAGGCTCTCGGAAACCCGGCCCGGCCTTTTCTGGCCGTGCTCGGCGGGGCCAAGGTATCGGACAAGATCGGCGTGATAGCGAGCCTACTGACCAAGGCTGACGCCGTGCTTATCGGCGGGGCGATGGCCTATACTTTTCTCAAGGCCCGCGGCGACGAGGTCGGACAGTCTCGGGTCGAGAACGATAAGCTGCGCAAGGCCTCCGGACTTCTGGAGATGGCCCGCGAGCGCAATGTAGAGTTGCTCTTGCCGGTAGATCACGTTGTGGCCGACGGCCCCGATGCCGATTCATTCGAGGTAGTCGACGCGATTCCACCGAACCGGATGGGGTTGGATATCGGGCCGCGGACGATCGAGCTTTTCGCATCGCGCTTGGCCAGAGCCAAGACCGTATTCTGGAACGGTCCCATGGGAGTCTTCGAGAAAGCGCCTTTCGCCGAGGGAACCTTCGCCGTGGCCCGGGCGCTGGCCGATTCTCAAGCCGTATCGATTGTCGGCGGAGGCGACTCCGCGGCTGCGGTCATGCAGGCCGGGCTGGCGGACAAGATGTCGCATATTTCGACCGGGGGCGGGGCCAGCCTGGAATTTGTCGAGGGCAAGGTGCTGCCCGGCATCGCCGCGCTCGAATCATAGAACAGGGCGCCGGAGGAAGTTGACATGAGAAAGCCGTTCATCGCCGGAAACTGGAAGATGAATCTCGATTCGCGAGCGGCCGCCGAAGTTGCCGGTCAGATTCTGGCCGCGGCCGGGTCGCTCGAATCTGTCGACATGGCGCTGGCGCCCGTGGCCACGTCGTTGCCGGCGGTGATCGAGGTGCTAAGAGGCAGTCGCATCGGAGTCGCGGCGCAAAACTGCCACTGGGAGCAGTCAGGAGCCTTCACCGGCGAGATCTCGGCGGAGATGATAGCCGAGATCGGCTGTTCGCACGTGATCATCGGGCACTCGGAACGCCGCCAGTTCTTCGGTGAGACCGACGAGACGGTAAACAAGAAGCTCAAGGCGGGTTTCAGGGCGAACTTGTCGCCGATAGTGTGCATCGGCGAGACCCTGGAACAGCGCGAGGCGGGCGCCACCATGCAGGTGGTCTCCGGCCAGCTCGAAGGCGCGCTCAAAGACATCACTCCCGAGCAGGCGCGCGGGCTGACGCTGGCCTACGAGCCGATCTGGGCCATCGGCACCGGCCGCACGGCCACGCCCGACCAGGCCCAGGAAGTGCACGCCTATCTCAGGGGCCTGCTTATAAAAATGTACGGCCAGGATGTAGCCGAGGCGATGCGTATCCAGTACGGCGGCAGCGTCAAGCCGGACAACGTCCGTGAACTGATGTCCCGGCCCGATATCGACGGGGCGCTGGTCGGCGGTGCAAGCTTGAAAGCCGAGAGTTTTACGGGCATACTGAAATTTCAAAGTTGATCTTCACAACGCTGCGCAAGGAGCAGAATAAATGTATACATTTTTAGTAATAGTTCACGTCTTCGTTTCGCTGATATTGATAATGGTGGTGCTTTTGCAATCGGGCAAGGGCGCCAGCATGGGCGCCGCCTTTGGCGGCAGCGGCCAGACGATGTTCGGCTCCCGCGGGCAGGCCTCTTTCATCGAAAAGCTGACGGTCGGCGCGGCGGTGCTCTTCATGGTGCTGTCGGTGGTGCTGGCAACCTTGTCTGCTCGCAGCGGATCCGCCCTGGAGGGCGACCTGCTGCCAAAGGGCCAGGAGGCCGGCATGCTTCCGGACGATCAAAAGCCTGCCGACAGTGCCGATGCAAAAGCGCCGGCCAAAGCCGAAGCCAAGCCGGAAGCCAAACCCGAGGCCAAACCAGAAGCCAAGCCGGAGGCCAAACCAGAAGCCAAACCCGAGGC
>CAZENH010000046.1:23108-34482 GCA_964513625.1 uncultured Myxococcales bacterium
GCCAAACCCGAAGCCAAACCCGAAGCCAAGCCCGAGACGAAACCCGCAGAGAAACCAGCCCCGGCCACCCCGTAGCTTCAATATGTCTTCGAAATCCGGGCAACTGTCCGGAGCCCGGACACCTTCTGCTTTCATAACCAGTTTTTAGTTTTCAACTGTTGGAATTACCTCTGGAGCTGGACTTAATGGAGTAAGTGATCATGACAAGAGTTACCTATACGTAGTCTCTGCAAACGACGAGCTAGGTTCCAAATTTACACATATCAGAATTAACCAGGTAGCAGAAGACCCAGTTAGTGGCTATGATTGGATTATGCACACAACGTGGATTCCTGAAAACTTCATGAACACTAACTTCAAAGAAATCGCTGTCAAAATGGTACGATCAGCGTTCCCTGACCAGAACGATCCGACGAAACCATGAAGTGGACCCCACTTCACACCGCCCCTAAAATGTCTTCCATGGGGCCAATGTGCAATAGATGCGGGCTATGAATGTGAAGATGAAAGTGATTGTATTTCCGCTTATAAAAATAATTTAATGCTCTGCCGGAACTTTACCTGTGTTCTTCCCTGCAAAAACAACGCAGATTGCGATCGCGGAAGCCTTTGCGTGGCTGGAGAGTGCTTACTGGAGTGGTGTCCTGGTAACGGCACATGCTCAGAAAATTGGGAGCCAGTAGCAGGCTCACTCTATTGTCGGTACGGCGGTTCCTGTTCGGACCAGGATTTGATTCTTGGTGGTTGTGGTTTGAATGGAGAATGCGTGGAGTGTTTCATTGACAACCAATGTGATAATGGAATGTGTAGTTCCTGGGGCACCTGCATTTCTAGTGAATGTGATCTGGATACTGATTGTAATGCAGGTGCGCGCTGCATTAGCTCGAAATGCTCCCCACCTTGTGTTTCGCAACATGACTGTGGCGACTCTTCAATATATGATTCCGGTTATTGTCGAAAAGTCTTGTGCACTAGTTCTGCTCAATGTGATACATGGGGATGGCGTCCGATCCTTGGCTCTCTGGACTGCAAGTACGATCCCTGTCCCAACAGTGATCTTGTTCCTGGAGTTTGTGGTCTAGAGCACCAATGTGTCGAGTGTATCATTGATGATGACTGCGGAGAGAATGCGTACTGTGCCATCTACGCAAAGTGTGTCGAGTTTCCATAATGTGGTCCAGAAACCTGGAAAACTTGTGCTAGCTTCCAAGAATGTGTTGACGGAAAATGCATCATGGGTTGCGAGGAAGACTCTGACTGCTATTTTGGGTATTGCACTCCCGAGAAGTACTGTTTCTATGAACGTTGCAGTCCAGACGGAACTTGTCCTAGCGGTTGGAGGCCAGGTACAAAAGATTCGGCACCTGATTCTCTTGCCTGCGAGATGACTCGATAAAGTATTGCGCCATGGTATCTCTGCCCAGGATTCTTGACTAAAATAGCTAAAATGGCTATATTTGTTGCGTGAACTGGAAACTGAGAGATATTGAAAAACACCTGCTGATCGGCTCAACGCTGGTGGAAGGCTCGACTCTTTCGGAGGAAGACGCAGCTCAGGTTCTGGCCGGCAGGACCGTCTCGGGGCATCCCATATCCGAGATTCGCGATCTGGTAAACTACAGGCTCGCGGTCCAATGGCTCATGCAGAAGCTGGCGTCGGTGACCTTCGTCTCGGAAGACCTGATCCTGGGCTTTCACCGGCTGCTCTTCGAAGGGCTCGCCGGCAGAAAGGGCCAGTACAAGGCTTACGCCAACTACACCTACCTGTCGGACGGACGCAGGCATGAATTCGAAAAGCCTGCGCGGGTCAAGTCGTCCGTCCTTGAATGGCTTACGGATTTCAACGGCGACGATCTCCAGAGCCCCCAGGCCGGGGCCGCCGGACTGTACTACTCCTTCGAGAACATTCATCCATTCGAAGACGGCAACGGGCGCATCGGGCGGGTGTTGATTTCGTACTGGCTGCACTGGAAACACCGGCGGGGCTGGAAGTTCTATCTCAAGGACAAGCTGGCCCACCTCGACGCGCTGCAGGCGGCCAATGCAGGCGACTTGGCGAAGCTGACCGCCTTCTTCGCCGAAAGGATGTGCGCAGAGTCATGAAAGCCTTGTCGGAACTGCTCAGAGACGACATGATAGCGCGGCTCAGGCAAAAAGCCGCCCATGGCGACTTCCCCGGCCTCGATTTCAAAACGGCCATGAATTTTCTGCTGGCCGACGGTGTGATCCCTGAATCCGGTCTGCCGGTAGATTCCTTCCTGCGCCTGGAAGACTGGGCCCGTGAGTTCGCGCGCCGCAATCTTTCCTGCACCGCCACCGAGTTGAAAAACAAGACCGGCTCGATCCTGGCCGAGGTCCAGGCTGGCAAGACCGTGACCATCTACAAACACGGCCGCCCGGTGGCCGAAATCGCCCCGATCGGTTGAGGCCACGGACCACGCCACGCACAATACCTGAAAAATCGTGCTGGTTTTATCTATAGGAGCGTGGCATAATTACGGCATGAGTAAGCCCATGTTGAAAATAGACCAGCTTACCGTCGAGCAGCGGCTGGAACTGATGGAACGGCTGTGGGAAAGCCTGAGCGCCACACCGGAGGCGATACCACTGACGAGAGCGCAGCGTGCGGAGCTTGATAGACGTTTGGATGATCTTGAGCAAGAGGGTCCCCGGGGTATTCCCTGGAACGAGGTAGTCGAGCGCATCCGGAAACAATCGCAGTGAAACAGCCCATATTTCGACCAGCGGCCGCTGCAGATGTCGAAGACGCTTTCCTTTGGTACGAAGAGCAGCGCCCCGGCTTGGGCGAGAGGTTCCTGTCCGCGGTGAGTGAGACCTTGGATTCGATCGTCAACAATCCTCGGCAATATTCCGTAATACATCGTGACACGCACAGGGCTCTACTGCGTGGCTTTCCCTATGGCTTGTTCTATCGGACAGTCCGGGATGATATCGTTGTGGTAGCCTGTATGCATGCCAGCCGTGATCCACGGCGATGGCAGACAAGAGATTGAAACCAGATCTGCCGGCTACCTCCGCGCGCTGGCCGAAGGTGACATATAGAATGCACATACCGGTTCCGATTATGGCTGCATTGATGAAGAGGTCTGAAAGAAACAAAATAAACGGCAGCGCGCCGGGCAACAGAAAATCGAACGAGAATACCAAGGCCGAAAAAAGGGAGAGAAACAAAAACACGACCAGGCTCCGCAGCATGCCCATCACCCAGGCCCCGAGCGCGAAGTGGTATCCCCGTACCGGGGCAATGAAGGTGTACTTCGGCCATCTTGATTTGGTAAATCCGGGCCGAGCGCCTAACGACTTCGATGACTTCGTCGAGCCGCTCTTCCGGGTTCTCGACCGAGATTCTAAGCAAAGCATCTCCGATCTCGACGGCGGTCACTTGGGGGATGTTCTCCAGGGCCCGCACCCGATCCGCTTGCCGACGTGCATCCAAGCCCATGATCGAGAGTTCCCCTCCGTCGGGAAGATTCAGGGCGGACAGGATGGATAGCAGCGTGGTCTTGCCCGCTCCGTTGGGACCTAAAATGCCGTAGAGAGCACTGCGGGCGACATCCAGATCGATCCCGTGCAGAACCTCCTTCTTTTTCTTTCTGAACAATCCGCTGGTATAAGTCTTGGTCAATCCGCGGGCGAAGATGGCCGGTATGTTGTCCATGAATTACGGGGGGCTCCGCAATCCGCCCATGTTTCGACGCCGGCGGATCGTCTCGAATCAAGGATTGCCGATTGGAACCTGAAGCCCTGTGGCCGTTGTTGTGGTAGGTGACTGGGGTATCTGGAACTTTTCGCCCTTCTTGAGCGTTATCACGGCCAGCTTCTCGAGCCCGGCGGTGTGGACGGTGTCGATTACCTTGACCGACTCTCCGTAGTTGGCATCGGGATCAATGTTCAGAAAGATTGTCTTCTCGCGCCGGTTCTTGAAAATGTCCATCAGCTTGTTGCCCAACTCGGCGAGTTTTATCTTGTTCTGATTCAGGTAGACCGAGTTGTCCTTGGTGAAGGTCAAGACTACCTGGTCCTGGGTGACGTCGGGGGGCATGTCAATCTCGGCTTTCTTTGGGACATCGAGCCTGTGCTGCATCAGCATCATCGGGGTGACCACCATGAAGATGATCAACAACACCAGCAGGATGTCGATCAACGGCGTGACGTTCATGTCCGACGAGACACCCCTTTTTCCAACCTGCATCGACATGCTTTAACCCTTACCCTTATAGTTCCTCGGTGGCCAGTTTTACCTGCTGGAAACCGGCCTCGTGGCAGATCTCCATCACCTCGCGCACCGACCCGTAGTTCAGCCTCTTGTCGCCCTTGAGGTAGATTTCCTTGGTGGGGTCCTTACGTAACTCGTCCATCAGGCGTGTGGCCAGGTTCTTCTTTTCAACCGGGTTCTGGCCCAGGTATACGTTGTACGAGAAGGAAGCCCCGTGCTTCAGATACTGCACGGAAACGATCAGATCCTTACCTGTGTCGCTTTCCTTTTCGGGATGCATTACCTGGGGAAGCTGGACCGCCTTGCCCTTTTGCAGCATCGGGGTAACCACCATGAAAATGATCAGCAGCACCAGCATGACGTCGACCAGGGGCGTCACGTTGATCTCCGAGTTCAGCCCCTTGGTGTCAACCTTCATAGACATTGCCGGGTGTTCTCCGTTTTTTACTCAGCCGGACCGGTAGGCGTCAGGCATGCGCTTCGGCAGCAGCCGGCGGTTGGGTTCCGGGTTTTTTCTCGCGCGTCTTGACCAGCACGTCGAGAATCTCGATCGCGGATTCGTTGGTGTCCACCTGCAAGGCTTCCACCTGGCTGGTGAAGAAGTTGTAGAGCAACACCGCGATGATGGCCACGCCTATGCCGGCGCCGGTGGTCACCAGTGCCTCGGCTATACCGGCCGAGACCGCTCCCAAGCCGCCGCTGCCCTCGGCCGCCATTCCCTGGAAGGAGTTGATAATGCCGAAGACCGTTCCGAACAGCCCGACGAAAGGCGCCGTCGAGCCGACAGTGGCCAGGCCGGCCATGCCTCGCCGCATGCCGGCCATCTCGCGGGCACCCGATTTCTCGATGGCCCGGTTGACCGCGCCGAGCACATCGTAGCCCGCCGGTCCCCCCTTGGAGTCGGACTCGATCATGCTGCCCTTGATGAACTCCATCAGACCGGAGCGAACCACTTTGGCGATATGGCTCTGCTTGAACTGCAAGGCTGCATCGGCGGCTTCACGGAACTTGCCCTGGGCCAGCAGATCCTGGATCAGCATGGCGTAGGCGCGCGACTGAGCCTTGGCCTTGAGGAATACGATCAGTCGCTCGATGGACACGGCCACCACGTAGATAGACATTACTCCAAGGATCGAAACCACCCCCTTGGCGATGAAACCCATCCGGGCCCACATCTCGGGTATGGTGAACTCCATTGTTAACCTCCTGCCTGACTGTTTTGGCCTCCGGTCACTCGAGCTTGAACACGAACTTGTAGACCGTGTAGGTGCCCACCGGCCGGTTGTTTATCATGTGCGGCGAGAATCGCCAGGTTTCCAGAGCCTCCCGCACCGCCTTTTCGAAATGCTTCTCACTCTTCAGAAATTTCACTTCACCAACCCGGCCATCGGGAGTGATGAAGATCTTGACGATTATGGTCGCCTCGAGACCGGCGGCTCTGGCGATACGCGGGTAGACCGGCTCGTGCCCCGAGACGCGCCGCTTCTTGATCACCTCGGGGGCCTGGTACTTCGGCGCCGGAGGAGGTGGAGCCGGCTTGGGCGGCGGCCCGCTCATTGCTCCACCAATCACACCGCCGACAACGCCGCCGACGACTCCGCCCTCGACCCCGCCCTCGACGCCCTCGTCCGGACCTTCCTCGGGCTCTTCTGGTTCGCGAGCCTTCTCATCGGGTATTTCCTTGGGGGCCATGAATTCGGTGATCTTCGGCTGGGGCTTTACCTCTTCTGTCTTGGGCTCCACCTTGGGCTTCGATCTCTTCTTAGGCGGCGGAGGCGGCGGGGGCGGCGGTGGCAGCGAGGCGAAGTCGACGAAGGTGATCATTACCGGCGGCTGCTGCACGGTTTCTACGTCCATGTAGTCCATGAAAAGGATGACTGCCAGTAAAATTCCGTGAAAAAACAGCGAAAACACCAGTACGGCGCCCAGGCGTTTGCCGCGTCCCTTGTGTTTTTCGGTAAAAGACTCAAACATTTTCGCACCTCGCTTCGAGTGTTCGCCCGCAGGCGGCCCTGGCAATAAGACAGTGCCTCATTGGACGTTCGAAGCGGCCGGTTGGTTGCCGGCCGTAGAGGTTTCCTTCTTTTGGGCTTTGCCGGCCTCAGCCTTTTTCTGGGCCTCGACCTTCTTCTTACGCTCGCCTAGAATCTTGCCGGCTTGCAGCCTGAAATCATAGGCCAACTGGCCGTCCCAGGTACGCGCAACCTCCTCTGTCTCGTATAGCATGCGCTTGAGGTAGAGCAGGTTGGCGTATACCATGGCCTCGGCGTAACGCTCTTTTAGTTCCATGGCGCGCTTGCAGGCCTCGATGCCCTGATCGGCAAGCTTGATGCAAGCTACCGGCCCTTTCAGTTTCTCGGGCTGGTAGTGCAAGAGATTCCAGGCGTAGGTGCCCACCTCGTAGAACAGTACGGCTTTCTTCTGATTGTCTTTGACGGCTTCGGCCCTGCGCCAATACCAGTCGACGGCATCCTGAACCAGGTTGCTCTTATCGGCGATGATAGCCAGAATCTTCATGGTGTCGATGTCGTCGGGCTTCTTGTCCAGTTCGGGCTGAAAAAACTTGACGGCGTCCTGGTAGCGCTTGCCGTCGATGAAAAGGGTGATCAGGTACTGGCGCGCCTCTTTGTCGTCAGGATTTTTATCCAGCATCTTCAAGAAAATCTGCTGTGCACGATCGGCGAGTTTCTTGTCGTTTGGAGCGGCCGAGAGCAGGATCTTGATCTGAAAAACCCGGGCGTTCTCGTCGTCCGGGTGTCTTTTTAAGTGCTTTTCGAAGGCCTCCGCCGCCAGGGCCGCGGCATCCTTGTCCTGCTCGGACTGCGAGGTCGGATCGTAGATGCTGAAATATGCATAGCCCAGGTTCAGATAGATATTGGGTATGTCGGCGTCCAGCGCGACGGCCTTCTTGTACTTCTCGATTGCGCCGCGGTAGTCAGACGCATTGTAAAGCTCATTGCCTTCGCGGGCTATCTTTCGGGCATTAATAACGTCGACCACTCCACAGGCGCCAAGCGAGGCACTCAGGCTCGAAATGAAGATAATGCTCAGAAAATATCTTGATGCCGACATCATGTTTTCCATGTTGATGGCCTGTTTTTCGTAACGAGGTAATAGCCATTTTCCAAAGAGCATGCAAGAGAAAATTTACATTGTCGTCTTTCCGGGATTCCGGCCGATAGATTTTAACGAATTTACTTGCATTGATGCCGGAAAATATGGTACGCGCGCCTTTTGTACTTCGAATTTGACATTTGGCTGTTACATAGCACGTTGTTTTGTAAACAGATTGTTTCTGGAACCCAAACCTGGAGGCCACGATGAAGAAGAAAAACCTGTGGTTGCTGACTGCATCGCTTGCGGGGCTTATGCTATTGCCCCTGCTGGCCTGCGACGCGGTCTACGACTCGAGCAACGTCCAGAAATACGCAGCGGTGAGAGGTACGGTGCGTATTCCAGCGGCGCTTGCGCCCTTGTTGCCCTCGCCCGCCGCGGAAGGCGACAACATACGCGCCGGCGCCCCGGGCAACTGCATCGACGACGCCTACGAACTTCCGACAATTGTGGCCGACTCTCCGGCACTGGTCGTCAAGGGCGAGATCTCGCCGATGTATACAGGCCTATCGTGCGAGGATTCGACGGTCTGGTTCAAATTCAAAGTGAACAAGAAGGCCTCGATCTCGATGAAGTTCGAGTGGGACAACGCTGCCGAGGACGGCTTCGTTCCCATTATTTACGATAACAAGGCCGGCAGCACCATTCTCGACTTCCTGATGTGGGACCTTTCCGGGGTAGCGCCGATCAGTTTGAGCTTCGTGGCTAATCCCACCAGCACCTATTACGTGCGCTGGCTGAAGTGGTTCGCCTCCAGCACCCCGACCGGCTACAAGATCACAATCGGCGCCGTCTCAGGCACGGTGGTCGGCAAGATCCTGGTCGGTGCCTATGTCGACAGCCAGCCTTTCAAGGTTGTCCCTGCGGCCTATGCCAACGACAACGATCCCGAGGGCACGGCCGACGCGGGCAAGCCCAAGAATCCCGTGGGCGGAACCACAGCCCGGGATCTCAGGGTCGACGAGTCCACCTGCAACGAGGACGGCAACTGCGACCTGGTCGGCTGGTTCGACGGTCTGTTGATCCCGATCATCAGGTGCAACCAGCAATCGGACTGCGTACCGCCCATATGCAACGATCTCAAGCTCGACGCGTCCGACCCGCTCTGCTCTCCATCGCCCTGCAAGGAAGGTTATTGCGCCTACAACGTGGTGGCCATCGCGGACAATGACGGCAACAACACCCTCAACTTCTCGATCGAGGGCCCGCCGACGACGGCCGACTTCGTGACCGCCGGGCCGATGGAAGTTCCCAACGCCAACGTCGATTTGCACAAGGGCTGGAAACTGTACACCCTCGGCGAGCTGAAAATTAACACGCCCGTTATCGACGGAGACTTCGACGGAGTGGTCGACTTCGACCAAAACGGCGACGGAATCGTCGACGACAACTGCCCGGCGGTTTACAACCCGAACCAGACGGATTCCGACGGAGACGGGGTCGGCGACGTGTGCGACAACTGCATCGACACCCCCAACGCCGATCAGGCCAACAGCGACGATGTCGGCCTGGGCGACGCATGCAACGGCGCCGATGACGCCGACGGCGACGAGATCGAAGACAGCTACTTCGACGAAGATCACAAGGGCGATAACTGTCCCGACGTGGCCAACACCGACCAGGCCGATCTCGACAACGACGGGATAGGTGACGCCTGCGACAGCGACATCGACGCTGACGGCGTTCCAAACGACGCCGATCAGGACAACTGCCCTGACAACGCCAACGCCAACCAGGCCGACGCCGACGCCGACGGCGTCGGCGACGCCTGCGACAACTGCCGCGGCGGCATGGGCAGTTGCCTGCAGAGTGTAGCCCTCGACAAGAGCTACGACAACGCACGCGACGAGTGGGATGCCAAGTGGGCGGCTTGCGAGTTGGTGGCCACCATGGCGCTGTCCGAGTGCGACTCGCTGAACGAAACCTGCCTGGCCGACGCCTGCTCCGACTGCCACGCCGGGGCGGCCGACTGTTATGCCGCCAACGGTTGCACCCAGACCAATGTCGATGCCTGCAACACGGCCCAGGATCGTTGCGACGCGTTGTGCGTTAAATACCCGGCCGATCGTGAAGACTTGCAGAATGATTGTCATGATCGCTGCCAGAGCGAGCGCAACAGCTGCGTAGGATCCGGCGGCTGTCATCGCAGCGATTTCGATCGCTGCACAATATGCGATGATCTGTGCCAGAAGCAGTGCGCCGATTACGACGCCTACTGCCGGAGCAACGGGGCCGATTGCACGGGCGCCGACTGCTCGGCCAGCAACGCCGATCAGCTCGACAGCGACGGCGACGGGCTGGGCGACGCCTGCGACGCCGACGACGACGGCGACGGCATTCCCGATGCCGACGAGGTCGCCGGCTGCAGCCTGATCCCCAACGGAACCGACGACACCGACGGCGACGGCATTCCCGACGGCTGCGACAACTGCATCGACCAGGCCAACAACGACCAGGCCGACGCCGACGGCGACGGAGTCGGGGATCTTTGCGACAACTGCCCGGCGCTGGCCAATCCGGTCGACGCCGGCAGCGGCGTGCAGCTAGATGCCGACAGCGACGGGCTGGGTGACGAATGTGACCCGGATGACGACGGCGACGGCGTTTGCGATCCCGATCAGGCCGGAGCAGGTTGCACCGGCGTTGATATCTGTCCTTCGACACCCAATCCCCGGCCGGCCTGCACCACGAACGCAGACTGCGTCGGGGCCGGCGATGTCTGTACCGGCACGGTCTGCATCGCGCAACTCGACAGCGACGGCGACGGTATCGGCGACGAGTGCGACAACTGCCCGGCCGACGCCAACTCCGGCCAGGAGGACGTCGACGGCGACGGGGTAGGCGACATTTGCGACAACTGCCCCGCGATTGACAATGGAGACCAGCTCAACACCGACGGCGCGCCCGATCTCGTAAGCTGCGAGACCTCGGCCGATTGCGCCAGCGGTACTTACTGCATCGGTGACGCGGGCGCCATGGTCTGCAAGAGCAAGTGCGAGATGGACTCCGACTGCGCCGAGGGCTTCGCCTGTTCCGGCGAGTTCTGTGACCCAATCAGTACCGGTCACGACCTGCTCGGCGACGCCTGCGACCCGGACGACGACGGCGACGGAATCTGCGATCCCGACGTGGTTGCCTCAGGCTGCACCGGTTCGGACAACTGCCCGCTCAACCGCAATCCCGACCAGGCCGATACGGATGGAAACGGCATCGGCGATATCTGCGACGTGGACACCGACGGCGACGGAGTGATCGACGGCGCCGACGCCTGTCCGGAGGTTCCGACCCCGCTATGCAGTTCGCTGAGTCCCTGCGCGGCCGGTGAATGCAAGCCGGTCGAGCACACCTGGGATCCCGACGCCGGGCCCCAGGGCGACTGGGTCGAGGTCGACCGTTGCACCCAGCACGTAGACAGCGACGGCGACGGAATCGGCGACATCTGCGATCCGTGTCCCAGTGACAAGGACAATAACGACGACAGCGACTCCGACGGAATCGGCGACGCCTGCGGCGACGATTGTCCGGTCAACGCCAACACTATCCCCTGCGCCACAGACGCGGAATGTGTCTTGGTGCCTTTCGATCACTGCATCATCAACAGCCTGACCTACAACGGCGACGGGACCGACACCAAGGCCGGCGTGTGCGCGGGCCAGCTCGACACCGACGGCGACAGTTTCGGCGACGCCTGTGACAGCGATGACGACAACGACGGCACCGCGGACACGGTTGACAATTGCCCGCTGCTGGCCAATGCCGACCAGGCGGATGAGGACGGCGACGGAGTCGGCACGGCCTGCGACAACTGCCCGAACGTGGCCAACCCGAGTCAGTCGAATGTCGACGGCGACGCCTTTGGCGACGCCTGCGATACCGATTCCGACGACGACGGCGTGCTCGATGACGGCGACGGCTCTGGAACCGCGGGTGACAATCCCTGCACCGGCGGGGCGGTCTTGAACTGCGACGACAACTGCCCGTTGACTCCCAACGCCGACCAGGCCGACATCAACGGCAACGGCA
>CAZENH010000047.1:0-13384 GCA_964513625.1 uncultured Myxococcales bacterium
CGTCGTTTTCGCAGGCGAAGGCGATCACCCGCGGCTTCTCCTCGAATTCGTCGGGCACAAAGGGCGACTTGACCGCTTCCGAGATCATGTTGATGTTGTAGTTCTCGAAGGAGACGATCCGTTCGGGGCAAGCGCCCATGCACACGCCGCAACGGCGGCAGCGTGTCGTGTTGGGCTGTGGCGTGCCCTTCTCGTCCTCGTCCAGGGCGCCGAATGGGCACTCCTCGGTGCAGCGCTTGCACTGGGTGCAGCGCTGCAGGAAAAAATCCGGGAAGCTAAGGTCGCCGACCCGTGGGTGAGTGGCCTTGCCTTGCGAGATCAGATCTATGGCCTGGACGGCCTTCATGGCGGCACCGGCGCCGTCGTCGAGGCACGAAGCCAGGTCCATCGGCATACGCACGGAACCCGCGGCATAGATTCCGGTTCGTTGCGTCTCGTAGGGAAAACAGACGAAATGCGAGTTCGGGAAACCGTACTCGCGTTCGGGAAGTTCCGGGCCCTGGCGATAGTTGAGATTGAGGATGTCGGTGTCGAGCGTCACCGGGACAATTCCGGTGGCCAGCACCACCATATCGGCCTCGATCATCACCGGCTCGCCGAGAAGCATGTCGCTGGCCTGGACTACCGCACCGCCGCCTTCGCCCGGCTCGATCGATTCGATCTCACCCTTGATGAAGATGGTGTTCATCTTCTGGACCCGTTTGTAAATCTCCTCGTAGTGTCCCTGGGCTCGGATGTCCTTGTAAACCACGTAGCATGCCGTAGCCGGATTGTTGTCCTTGAGATAGGTGACCTGCTTGAGAGAAACTCCGCAACATACGTTCGAGCAATAGGGCAGGTGCTCGTCGTCGCGCGAGCCGGCACACTGGACGAAAAGCACCGATTCGAGATCCTTGCCGTCGGACGGCCGCTTGAGGTTGCCCTCTTTGGCCATCTGCTCGAACTCGACGCTGGTGACCACGTCCGGCGTCTTGCCGTAGCCCAGGTGCGAGAGCTTTTCAGCGTCATAGGGCGTCCATCCGGCGGCGACGACGACCGAGTCGACCACCAGGTTGATCTTCTCGGCAGCCTTGTTGATTGTAACCTGGAAATCGGCAGGGGCGCCGGCGATGCGGCCGACCTGGGCCGAAGTGTGAACGCTTATTTTTTCGTCCTGCTCGACCGCCGCGATCAAGCCCTCGAGATCCGGTCCGCCATAGGCGGCGATACCGAAATCCTTGGGAACGATTTTGTGCAGCTTGTTGGCGAAGCCGCCGAGTCGATCATCCTTTTCTACCAGCACGACTTCCTTGCCGGCCCGGCGGGCATTGACGGCGGCGCTCAAACCGCTCACCCCGCCGCCGATGACCAGCACCCGGTTGTGAACCTCGACCGGCTTGCCTTCCGGCCGGGAGGCGAACTTGCACTTGCCCAGCGACATGCGCACCACGTCCTCGGCCAGCATCTGGGTGTCCTCGTCGTTCGGTTCATGCGTCCAGACGACGCCCTCGCGCAGGTTGGCCCGCTCGACGAAAACCTTGTCGAGGGCGAAGGCGCTAGTATGGTCGCGCCCGCTGCAGGCAGCTACGACGACCGCATCGAGCCCCGCCGATTCGATTTCAGAGCGCAGAAGTTCGAGTCCCTCCGACTTGCATAGAGTCGGGTGGCTTTTTGCCAGCGCTGCGCCTTTCTCGGAGGTTGCGATTTCAAGAAGTTTATCGGTATCGATCGCTTCTCCGATACCGCATCCAGTGCAAACGAAGCATCCGGTTTTCTCGGCCATCAGGTTGTCTCCTCTCCGAAGATCAATCGCGGATTGCTGCCAGCGATGTGCCGGTAGCGTCCTGCACCGTGGCCGCGACGTCCGCCGGCCGCTTGTCGCAACCGGCCGGAAGAATGGCGGCTTTACCGGGGTCGGCCACCAAAAATCCGAAATCATCGTAGGTCAGACCCTCGTACGGTACCTTGTCTGCTAGCGTCGCCGGGACCATGCCGGTGGCCAAAACGACCATGTCGACCGGGATACGCACGGCCTCGCCCTTCTCTTCGTCTTCGCTCAGTACCACCATGTCTCCGCTATCCTCGTCGCGATCGACACTGCCTGGCTTACCCTTTACAAAGTGCACTTTTTCGTCTTCCTGGATCTTGCGATAGAAAGACTCATACTTGTTGGCGCGGATGTCGATGTAGAAGATCCACACCTCGGAGTCTTCGAAAGCCCCACGCACGTAGGTCGACTGCTTCATCGAGGCCATACAGCATACCGCCGAGCAATAGGGCAGGTGATTCTCGTCGCGCGAGCCCGCGCACTGGATAAATGCCACTCGCTTGACCTCCCGGCCATCCGAAGGGCGAACCAGCTTGCCTGAAGTCGGGCCGTTCACGGCAGCCAGGCGTTCCATCTCGACGTTGCTGATTACATCGGCATAGCGAGAATAACCGAGATAAGTGATCTTGGCGGCGTCATAGGGAACCCATCCGGTTGCCCAGATGATGGAACCTACCTTGAGAGTCATCGAACTGTTCTCCTGCCCTAGATCGACCTCGGGCATCGCCTCCAACTGCTTGCGAATCTCGGGGTCCGCCAAGGCGGCGTCGTCAACGACCGGAAGGTAAGGGTATGCTTGCTCGTGCGGCAAGCCGACAGGTTTTCTCTTGTCGAGTCCGTAGTTGAACGAGTTGGGCACGCTGGCCTCGAGCCCGGCGAAGGGCGTGATCGGATCGCAGATCTCATCCTTGACGTATCTGGGCCTGATCTTGACGGTCACCGAATAATTACCCGATTCTCCGGTAATTTTTTCGACCTCTGCCGAAGTCAGAACGGTGATGGCCGGGTTTTCCTTGATGCGCCGGAAGTTAATCTCCAGGCCGCAGTATGGCGGGCACAGCTTGGGAAAATACTGACGCATCGAGGCCACGCGCCCTCCCAGAGATGGAGTGCGCTCCACCATGAATACCTCACGGCCCAGTTCGGCAGATTCGATGGCGGCGGTGATGCCGGCCATGCCGCCTCCCACGACTAAAACACTCGAATGTGATTCACTCATGAGCAGAAAGACCTCCTTCGATTTTGACCCCTTCAATCATATTCTTTGACAAAATTGTCAACAATTAAATGTGACACAATATACAAGACTCCTTGGTCTTTCAAAAAGATCTCTGGTGCCCACAATCGGGACAGGTCCAGGTAACCCCATTACAGGTCATGCCCCAGGCGTTTTGATCCATGCATTCCTGGCAAATTCTGAAGCCGCAGGTGCAACTCCAGCAGAAAGGGACCTGTCTTTTACAGCAAGGACATCTGGATTGCCGAGTGCTCTTGGGTCGATCATGCCCTGCCTGTCGCGCAGCTGATTTCACGGGAGCGATCACTACCTGGAAAATAATCGTCGATCAAGACGAATTATGAACTTTGAAAAAAGGCATGACAACCAGACATCAACTTGGATATCATTGTCTACGGCAACAACACCTACAGGAGGAGCCGGCAAATGAACAGGCTGATGGTTAAGGACATCATGAGCACCAACCTGGTTACGCTGGACGAGAATGAGAATCTCGACTTGGCGGAAAACGCCATGAAGTACGGCCGAATCCGTCACCTGCCGGTCGTCAGGGGCAAGCGCCTGGTGGGTTTGATTACACACCGGGACTTATTGCGAGCCCAAGTCAGCTCGCTGGCCGACCTGAGTCCGGAGGAGAACAGCGAAGTCAACGTGGGCATCAAGGCGCACGACGTGATGCAAGAATCGGTGACGACGGTCGGTCCGACCACTCCCATCCTGGAGGCCGCCAGGATAATAAAAAACAACAAATTCGGCTGTCTGCCGGTGGTCGAAGACAAGAACCTTGTGGGCATTGTCACCGAGGCGGATTTCATCGACCTGGTTATCAGGGCGCTCGAAGACTAAACAAGCCCCGCAACCCGGCCGTCAGTCGCTTATCGCCTTCTCGACAGCCCGGGTTATCTTATCTCCGAAATCCCAGCCGAACATCGCCAGGCTGTTCTCGTACAGGGCAAGGAAACGATAGCCTTTCTCCGGTCTCAACCTGTATACCGGCGCCCGGTGGATGTATCCGGCATAGCCATCGACCAAAGAAACGGCCATAGTCACTACGTACCCGTTTCGCTCACCGATTTCGCGCAGCGAGGTCACCAGCGTGGCTCCCAGCTCATTGGCCGACCCGACCAGCAGAAAGTCTCCCAGGCGCAATATATGCAGGGGCACTCCGCGCGAAAAGGGAAGGGCGGAAGCCATGGCACGCTTTAGCCAATTGCGCAGCGGAGACAACAAGGCGGAGGCTATACGCCCCGTGACGATGTTACTTTGATGCGCCATGTGAGGCAGGCGCAGAAGATTGATTTCGATTCTCCCTGCATCCGCGCCGGCCGGAGGCGCCAGAGATGCCAGTGCTTTCCTGTAACCCGAAAGTAAAAGACCGCACACCAGTTCCATGTGGCGATCGAGATCCATGGCAAACTCGGGGAAAAGTATGGATACACCGCCTAAAGCAGCGCTTGTGAATATCGGCTGGCTGCCCTCTTGCTCGAGGCGCCGGCAGAACTCGCCGGGGTAGTCGCCGCTAATAGTGTTCGGTTCGTGCTCCGATACCATCACTGGATGACCCGAGACGTTTATCAGGTCGATCGGTCGACGTCCCTCGCGGGTGAGACGCAGCAGAACCAGCAGGTCGTCATGCGGGCCGTCAGCCTGGCGGCGGCTGTTGGTAAGGCCGGGAACCTCGGCTGCCGAATGCTGAGCATGCGCCGGAGCCAGGTCGCAAAGCGCCTGGCGGGCCAAGCTCGACAAGCGTTCTATCAGAAAATCGAAAACCTCTTTGCGCGGCACACCCAGAATATGCTTGGTCGCCGGTGAGTTGAAGAAGCCACCGTATGAAGAGTGAGTATGAGTCGCGGCCAAAAAGACTGACGTTTCGTCGAGATCGGGCAGGGCGGCTACCAGGCCCTGATGAAGTTCCTCGCTGGGACACAGCAAGTCGCATACAAGGATTACGATTCGCGTCTGGCCGTCGTCGAGCGCCAAGGCCCTGGCCGTCAGCCGGTCTCGAAGCCTGGCGCCGATTCGGGGCTTACGGTTGTAGGTTCCGATGAGTTGCAGCTCTCCGGATGGGACGATATCGATCTTGGCTGTCCCGGCCCGTAGCACGTCTTTCAACCCGAAGCGTCTTTAGCCGGTTCGGGCTCCACCAGAGTGGCCTTGGAGCGGCCGGCGTAGCCTTCTGTAAGGCTGACAACCCGGACGGCCTTTCCGACTTCCGGGCGCATGTAGCCGCAGGCTGTCAGAGAAAAGCGGATCAGTCTGCCGTCGTCGAGTTGGATGGTTCCCAGCCCGTCGGCGGCGTTGAAGCTTTGTATCTTGCCGTGATACATGGTGGCCCTTTTTCGTATTGCCGTAAATAGCACAGTCATATGAAATTGTCACTATTGATGCTGGTTGCCAATCCGCGATAGCATCCATATTCATGAATACCGACAATGAAATTCGCCGCCTGGACTATCGCCCGCCGGGGTTCCTTATCGATCACGTCGAGCTGGATGTCGATCTCGACGAACACAGGACTAGTGTTCGCTCCCGTTTGTCTGCGCGCCGAAATCCGCTCGCGGCCGAGCGCGCCGAGCGAATCATCCTCGACGGTCGAGAACTCGATCTTCGGGGCGTCAGGCTGGACGGGCGTGAGCTTGCCGCATCGGAGTTTGAAATCGATTCTGAATCGCTTTCGATTCCGGTGAGCAAAGATGCATTCACGCTCGAGATCGAGACAATTATCAACCCCGGTCAGAACGACTCGCTCGAGGGTCTTTATCGATCGAGCGATCTGATCTGTAGCCAGTGCGAAGCCGAGGGATTCAGAAAAATTACATATTATCCCGATCGTCCCGACGTGATGGCCAGCTTTACCACTAAAATCACGGCCGATCGCGAGCGATATCCTGTTTTGCTCTCCAACGGCAATCCAGAAGAAAAGGGCGAACTCGACGGCAACAGGCACTGGGTTCTCTGGCGCGATCCTTATCCCAAGCCAAGCTATTTGTTCGCCCTGGTGGCGGGAGACCTGGCTCATATCGAGGGAAGCTTCACCACCATGTCCGGGCGCGAGGTGGCAATAAGGGTTTACAGTGAGCCCCGTAACGCCGACAAGTGCGAGCATGCTCTGGAGTCGATCCGGTCGGCCATGCGTTGGGACGAGCAAGCTTTCGGGCGCGAGTACGACCTGGACATCTTCATGGTGGTGGCGGTCGAAGATTTCAACGCCGGGGCCATGGAGAACAAGGGCCTGAACATCTTCAACTCCAAGTACGTGCTGGCGCGGCCCGAGACGGCAACCGACGACGACTTCGAGAACATCACCTCGGTGATCGGTCACGAATACTTTCACAACTGGTCGGGTGACAGGGTTACTTGCCGTGACTGGTTCCAGCTGAGTCTCAAGGAGGGCTTCACTGTTTTTCGAGATCAGCTCTTCACCTCGGAGATGACCTCGCCGGCGGTCAAGCGCATTCGGGATGTCAATGTCCTGCGCACACATCAGTTCCGTGAGGATGCAGGGCCGTTGGCCCATCCTGTACGGCCGGAATCATACGTGAAGATCGACAACTTCTATACGCTGACGGTCTATAACAAGGGTGCCGAGGTAGTGCGCATGTTGCACACCATACTGGGAGCCGATGTATTCAGGCGCGGGTGCGACCTGTATTTCGAGCGCCATGACGGCCAGGCTGTCACGGTGGAAGACTTTGTCAAGGCCATGGAGGACGCAAGCGCCCGCGACCTTTCCCAATTCAGGCGCTGGTACGCTCAAGCCGGAACGCCGTTGATAGAAATCGGCACACGTTACCTTGAGGACGAAAAACGCCTGGTCGTGCGTGTCGAGCAGTCATGCCGGCCCACGCCAGGACAAGATCACAAACAGCCCTTCCATGTGCCCCTGGCGGTTGGTCTGATCGACCGCGGCGGCAATAGTCTGGCACTGAGACTACAGGGTGAGAAGACTTCGACTACGGGAGAGACCCGCCTGCTCGAACTGAAGCGGACGGTGGAAGAGTTTGTTTTCGAGGATATCGAAACGCAACCGGTTCTTTCTGCGCTGCGCGGGTTTTCGGCTCCAGTCAAGCTGAAGTTGCCTCGCAGCGACGAGGAACTTGCATTTCTGATGGACAACGATCCCGATCTTTTCAACCGCTGGGATGCGGCTCAGTGTCTGGCAACAAGGCTGATAGAGCGTATCGTCGACGGCCAGGTCGATCTGGACTATGATTTATTCATTGAGGCACACAGGCATAATCTCAAGCACGCCGACCAGGATAAGCGCTTGTTGGCGCAGACTCTCTATTTACCCCACGAGACCTATCTTGCACAGCAGCAAGCGGTAATAGATCCATTGACGATTCATACGGCCCGGCGGCAAGTACTATCCAAACTGGCCCTGAATCTCGAGAGTGAATTCTACTCGCTCTACCGGAAAAACAGGGACAAGGAGCCGTACTCGGCCGACGCCGAATCGATAGGCAGGCGCAAGCTGGCCAATACCTGCCTGAGCTATATAGCGGAGACAGGCAAACAAGGGGCGATCTCGATCTGTCTCGATCAGTTTTACTCGGCGGACAACATGACGGATGTTCTGGCGGCCCTTGCCTGCCTCGCAAACCATGAGGGCCCCGAGCGAGAGGCCCCGCTCGAGGCATTCTACGAGAAGTGGAGCGCCGATCCGCTGGTGGTCGACAAGTGGTTTGCAATCCAGGCAACCTCGCGACTCGAAGGAACACTCGAAAGAGTGCTGATGCTGATGCGCCACCCGGCTTTCGACATCAAGAATCCCAATAAGGTACGCTCGTTGATCAGTGCCTTCTGCTCGTCCAATCCAGTGCGTTTTCATGACCAGACCGGTCGAGGCTATCAGTTTTTGGTAGACAACGTGCTTGCGATTGACACTTTCAACTCTAATGTAGCGGCCAGGTTGCTCGTTCCTCTGAGCGGATGGAAGAAATACGAGCCTGGACGCTCGGCGTTGATGAAGGCCGGTCTCGAACGCATTGCAGCAAAGAGCGGAATATCGGAAAACGTCCGGGAGATGGTCGGGCGCAGCCTAGGCACTTGAGACGGCAGCATCTTTACAGTTGAGTCAAGTACTGGTTATGGCTTCAATGACAACAAATATCGGCCTTGTCCCGCGCCTTTTGCGGGGCTCGAAGCTTGGGAGGGAGAAGATAAATGAAGAATCCAAAGGCGATAACCGGGCTGGTTGCGCTGTTTATTGCCGCCTGCGGGTCAGGCAACGGAGAAAAACTATGTGACTACGGTGCCCAACGTTGTATCGGGAACGTCATCGAGACCTGCTCACAGGACTCCTGGACGGCCGGGGAAGACTGCGCCATAGACGAAATGATCTGCAAGGAGCAGAACGGTTCTGCAAGTTGCACGGAACAGCCCCCGCTGTGCGATGAGGGGAAGAGTCGCTGCAGCGACGATCTGATCGAAAACTGCACGGGCGGCGACTGGATTGCCGGGATCGACTGTGCCGATGACGGTAAGATTTGCGAAATAAATCAGGCTTCCGGACAGGCGCTCTGCCGCGAAGACGTTATTCCGTGTGTCGACGGAAGCACGCGCTGTTTCAATGACATTATCGAGACTTGTGCCGGCGACATGTGGGTCGGCGGACGTGACTGCAGTCTCGAAGACAGGGTTTGTACGCATGATGCCGCAAGCGGCGTGACCGACTGTGTGGAGCCGCCCTGCACTGCAGGAGACAGGCGCTGTACCGCTGACCAGGTAGAGATATGCCTGGCCGGAGCCTGGGAGACCGAGGTAGATTGCAGCGATACTTTCCAGGAGTGTGTGGAGGATCCCGACAATTCTCAGGCCGACTGTATCGGCCTGCACTGGGTACATCTGGTCGTGCAGATCGACGACCCGATCGTAAACGGAAGCTCGCTGCAGTTGCCCATCGACGGCCCGTCATTCGGGTACGATTCGGCAACGGATCTGTTCGCTACGCGTTACGATCGCGATTTCAATGATCCATCCAAGGCCTTTATATGGACGCTGGACGGAGAGAGCGGATCGCACTACAAGACTATTCTCAGCGGAGATCCATTTCCGCAGGGAGAGAATTTCTGTGTGGGCGGGGAAGACTGGTGCCAGATTATCGGCTTCGATCAGGTCGCCTCAGAATGGGTTTTCGTCGGCCCGTCGGCCTCGTCTTTGATGCGCGTTGACGAATCGGGAACGGCAGCTTTGACTCCGACCTCGGGCAATCACCAGCCGGATTCGTACATCGATCGCATACATCGCTTCGATTGGGATGGGCGCCAATTGCTGCTCTACGGGGCCACCGGCCCGAGCTCGTTTTCATCGAGTGTCTACAGCCTCGACCTTGATACGGGAGTCTGGAGCCAGATCGTCTCCGGCCTGCGCCAGGTCGACAACAACTGTCTGGCATATGTAACCGACACCGGCGTTCTCTACTCATTCGGCGGGCGTGAAACCCAGGACGGCGGCAACACGGTTCAGTTATTGCCGACCTACGACGCTGTCGACCTTTTTAACGGCGCGGTAGTCACCTTGGACATGCCCGCGGCAATCGGAGCGCGGCAGGCGATCAACTGCGCTTACGACGGCGCGCGCAAGTTGATCTTCTTGTATGCAGGTTCCGTGGTCAACGATCGCTTCGATGAGATCCAGAACGACTACCATAATGATCTCTGGGCGCTGGATCCATCGGATGGCTCCTGGACGCAACTCATGCCGGACACCGAGCCCGGGACTTTCAGCGAGCCCGACCAGTATGGAGACCATCGTTTTACGGGCGACGACAGCAAGCCCAACTTCGGCATGAACCGCGGGCAGATGCAGTATGACGTGCACAACGATCGACTGATGATAATGGGCGAGGTGCCAATCTTCACCCATGGCCAGCCGTACTTTCTGTATCTGGACGAACTCTAGAGGGTCATAAATCCTATAGCTCGTCCTCGGCCAGAACCACGATTGTGTCGCGCTCTCCTATCTCGATTTCCTGGTTCTTGTCCATGTTGAGAGTGACTCCGAAGTTCTGATGCGGGCTGTAGGCCAACTCGGCCTTGCGTACTCCCAGACAGATCTCGTCCCTCTTCAAGGCCTGGCCGATCAAGTCGGCAAAGGTCAGCTTACGGGGCAAGGATTCGAAATACAGCCGGGCCGGCTTGAGGTAGATCTCGCTGCCTTCCTCCTGGAAGATGTCGTCGTAAAGTTCCTTGATGCGCGGTTCTTCGCTCAGCTGCGCGAATATCATGGTGATTAGCTTGTTGCTGATGATGAAGTCATCCACGTTGGTCTGGGTGATCAGTTCCTGGTTCTCCGAGTTGAGCACCTGGGTTATTATCTTGGTGTTGATCTTGCGAACCGTGCTGTCTCTCAGGATCTTCCTCAACAGCAGCAGGATCACCAGGGTTTCCGAATCGGTTCGTTCGGCCGAGGCATCACCTTCGCTCTGGGAGAGAATGATCACGTTGTCGTACCCAAATGGCTTGATGGCCTGCAAGTTTGAAAAAGACATTGGATTGCTGTCGATCAAGTTGATCAGCAGGCCGGTGTTTTCCTCGCGCAGTTTCTGCACCTCGGAGATGATCTCCTTGGAAGGCTGATGCACTAAGATGTCTACGGAGGAACCCTGAAGAAGGTAGTCGGCGTATTCGCCGACCACGATATGAGCGATGCTGTGCCATCCCAGGATGAGTTCTTTTTCCTTGTGTTTTTGCAGGCCGACATGGGTGTAGGGCAAATCTCTGGGCTTGGCGACAGGCTTTCTGTTGAAATGGATGGTGGAATCGTCTTCGGCTAAAATCAGTATCTCGTCTCCATCTTCCAAAATCTCGTCCTTGGCAGGACGCAAGATCAAATCGCCGCCGGCCTTGCGCACTCCCAGGGGTACACCGTCCGGAAAATGAAGTATCGAGTCGTAGAAACGTGCTCCACCCCAGTCAGCCTCGTGGAAATAGAGTTCGCAGCCGTCGAAGGAGAGGATCTCGTTGTAGACCACTGCCAGGCCGCTGGTGCGGGAAGTCTGAACCAGGATTTTTCCCAATATATCCCATGTGTCAACGGTGGTAATCAGGTCGGATTCGAAAGTGCTCACCAGATCGCGATTGGCCTCCTGGAACAACTCGGCGACGATATTCAACTCGTTCTTTCCGTTTTGGCAGCCTATCAGCGCTAAGATACTCTTGATCACCTTTGCATCCGAGATCTGCTTTTCCTTTTCGCTTGCCCCTTGCCCGCAGCTGGCCAGCACGATGGCCGATTTGGCCTGCGAAGCGCTGACTTTCTTGAGATTGGCTAATTGTGAAGTGAATCCGCTGCGGGTAATCACCTTGGTGGTCTTGGTGTCCGTGACAAGAGTTTTGATCTCGTCGTCCATCTCGACCTTGTCCTTCTCGGCCAGAATCACGATGCTGGCTTTCTTCTCGCTCTCGTTGGCGATCACCAACTCGCGAATGATATCGACTACTCGCTCGTTCCACCCCAGGATCAAAGTCTGTCCCGTCTCCATCACCCGGGATCGTCCCTTGCGAAACTCCCAGAGCGTGGTCTCGAGTTGGGTTGTGATGAAGGCAATCAGCATCGAGAAGATGACCACTCCCAGCAGGCCGCCTACTATGGTGCTGAACTTGAGCCAGCCTGATGCATCACTGTCCACGCCCATGTTGCCCGGGTCGGTCATGGCCAGAAACACGTTCCAGACGTGCTGAAGCATGCTGCCGGGATGATCCGAGCCTGGAAAGACGAGCAATATAACCCAGCGCAGCAAAATGACCGCGCCAAGGCTTATCAAGAAAAGAACCAGCAGGCTGAGGAAGATTGACAATCCCCCCCTGGCCATGAAGTTTTCGAAGCGGTAGCTCAGCTTCTCACGAAAACCCGAGTTCATCTTTTATGTCCTTTTTTCCTTTTCTTGGTCTTGTTTTTCTTCTTGCGGTTTTTCCGCTTCTTCAATTTTTTGTGTTTTCTCCCTATCTGCTTGAAGGTCTTGACCAGGTTCTTGATGGTCACTTTCCAGGCGGCGGGACTGCTGCCGATAGACAGGGAGATGGGGCGTGTCAACTCTTCCGGCGCTACGATATACAGGCGGCTGGCCAACTGAACCGACTTTCCGTCTCGTCCGAGCGCCATTAAAACAATGGCATCCGCGCTAAGACTATCGGCTATTGCTCGTAGTTGCCTGCGCTCTGACGCGCCGAGTTCATCGCTGGATAGCGCATTGTCGGCGAGATCCTCGACTTCATGGTCTTTGAAAACAGGAAAAAGTCGTGCGGAAATCGATTCGGGCGGTACCGAGTCGGGCAGGTTGATGGTCCAGGCAGCATATCCTGCGAGTTCCATACGGATGAAGTGCATGCCCGGGAAAAGCTTGGCGCCCGGTAACGGGGTCGTGCCACGCTTGATCCCGTCGATCACAACCGTAGCTCCCGGGGGATCGCTTGTGAAAGCGACCTGGTGAGGATTGCCGCTGGTCAACTGACGTTTGGCTTGTTCGAAGGCATCCGCCTGGGCGGGCAGCGGTTTGAAGCCTTCCAGCTCAAGATCGGGTCGAAAAGAGATTGCCTGGCGGAACTCGGCCTCTGCCTTATCGATATGCTCCTGTGACACGTGCGCCAGGCCTGTGAGCACGAATAGTTCGACAAGTGCGTCCTTGTCGAGCCAGACGCCGCAATAGGGCAGGTAAGTGTGCGCCTTGTTCAGAAGATCGAAGGATCTGCCGAATTGCAAGCGGGCAATCGCGCTCTTGGCGTCTTGCAGCGTATTTCTGAATGTCCTTACCGCCTCTTCCGAGACCTTGTCGAGAGCCCCCCAGACGGCTCGTCCCAGAGATCGTCCAAAAAGGACATCAACTTTGTAGCGCCGCTGGAGTCTGTTTGCAGTGCTCGATAAGATCATGTCCTGCTCTGCTGGAGAAAGATCTCTGACGGGCAGCTGTAATACCGCCACGGTCTTGATCTTGCGTATCTTCTCGGCCGCCGGCCCGGGGGCGGGTGGACCGCCACAATTGGCAGTCATCATGAAGCACGCTACTAAAACAAGAAATCTCAGCATCCTCATTTTTCTCCTCCGTCGGTATTGCCGGATGATAGCATGTCGTTTACTTCAAGGTGAAGGTGATCCTGGTGACTCGGGCTGTTGTCCGGCGCCAGGATCTTATCGAAGATGCGGGCCTGGCGGATGTGCTTGAGCAGATTTCTGAGAAACCTCTTTTTGTTCGGCTCGGGTCCGTTCCAGTCTTTGGCGACGCTGACCGGACTCGCACGTGCACGCTCGAATCCGGTCACGTCAATTGCCAACCCCCTGCCGTGTGCGCTCAAACGATGGGTCCCCGCCACTCCTCGGCAGACAAACGTTCCGTTATGTTC
>CAZENH010000047.1:13484-32494 GCA_964513625.1 uncultured Myxococcales bacterium
CGCTCAAACGATGGGTCCCCGCCACTCCTCGGCAGACAAACGTTCCGTTATGTTCCACTTCGACGACTTCCTGGTGAGCGAGCAGCTTGGAAAGTTTTTCAATGGCCAGCGCCATGCGGCAGGCGACCAGCAGGTGATCGGCATAGCGCTGCCCCTTGTGGCGAAAATCGACAGCGTGGATTGGGCTGGCCAGCAACACCGGCGTATCGATCTGGCAGGTGGACTGGTCGGGCGGCGAGTCGCCGGATCTGGCGGCGTGGCTTCGCGCATCCGCCAGGTCGGGGCGGGTATAAGCAATATCCAGCCTGTCCAGATTTCGCGTGCAGGATGTCACCGGAAAGGGCGTGCCGCGATCCGGCAGACAGACCATCTTGGTTATGCTCTCATCGATGCGCTGCAGGCTGGTGCAGATGTAACCGGGGCGACAGCCGGTTTTCAAAAGATGCAGGTTACACTGGGCGGCGCAGACACCGGTTCGGCCATAGGTCGGGTCTTCGATACAGAAAGTCGGTGAGTAGAAGGCTCCCTTGCGATCGGGACAGATATGTCGACAGAGCTTTGAGCAACAGCCGTGCGGAAAACCCTCTTCCGGCAGCAGGCAGAAACCTCCATCGTAGTTGCAATCGCCGTCGGCTTGGCAGGTTGCCCCGATCCAGCCCGAGTTGAAATTCCTGTCCGCAGCTGAAATCAAGGCCGTCCCGGCATCAACTGTCGCTGAAGGGATATCCACGGAGCTTGCTTGATTCCCGGGTTTAATAGATCCTGTTTCAGGCGTTCTCCAAAAGAACCATGCCGTGCCGCCGACTACCAGGAAAACACAAGCCAGTAAGATCAGGCTAATACGCGACATTTCGCAGCCCTCCCGGCTTGCGAGAATCAGCGATCGCCTTCTTTATTGTCGGAGTGCTTGCGATCCATCTCGGCGTCCTCCTCGTGCAGATATTTCTCATGCAGGCCGCCGGTGTGCTGGATGAAGTGGTCACCGCTGAGATCGGAGCGTTTTTTGCGCGGTACGCCCGCGCACTTGACACAGGTGGTCGTGCCCGGAACCGCCTTCAGGCGCCTTGAGGGAATTGGAGTACCGCAATATACGCAGAATTTCTCCTCACCCAAGGCAACCTCTCAGTTGGCGTGTAGATTTGGGTGTAACGTCAGTTGCACTGTCCGGCGGCGCAGCCAGCCGGACAATTCTGGCACTCGGCGTAGGTCTGATCGTCGGTCGTGCAGATATCGTCGGCATGGCAGACGTCGATCGTGCTCCAGCCATCCTGGGAAGTTGTCCCGTTGCAATAGGCCGAGCTGCCGCTGCAGTACTGGCGCACGGCGCGCTGCTGGGCGTCGGCCCCGCAGTCGCTGCCGTTACAACGATATTCGGTCCAGGCATCACATTGAAAGTTCGAAGGCCTGAGCTGGCCGTTGTCGCAGCAGGGTTCGTCGGTGCAGGGTGTACAAGTCTCTCCGCTGCAACCAGTTTCGCAGGCCTCGCACCATGAGCCGTTGTCGTCGACCCGGCACAGGGCACCGTCGTCGCAGTCATCAACGGTGGCCCACTCGCCGCGTGTTATCGTGCCGTCGCAGTCGGAAGAAGCCCCGCTGCAATGCTGTATTGCCGTGAGTTCCTGGGCATCGGCGCCGCAGGCACTGCCGGTGCACTGGTATTCCTGCCAGCTGTCACATTCGTAGCTAGAGTCGCGCAAGCTTCCGTTGTCGCAACAGGGTCCGTCGGTACATACCTGGATGCAGGCTCCGCTATCGCACCCGTCGTCGCAGGTCGTGCAGCCGGCTCCCTGGTTGTCCGCCCAGCAGACTGCATCGGTATCGCACTCGGTCACCAGGTTCCAGCTGCCCTCTACAATATCCCCGGCGCAGACGACACTGGTTCCCTCGCAAACTCTGGTTACGGTGCGGCTTTCTGCATCGGCGCCGCAATCGCTGGATGCGCAGCGGTACTCGGTCTGGCTATCGCAAATCGTGCCTGACGCGGCAATGGCGCCGTTATTGCAACAGGCTTCATCCGTGCAGTTAGTGCAAGCGCCATCCTGGCAGATGACGGCGCACTGCGTGCAGCCGGCCCCGTTCTCGTCGGCCCAGCAGGTCTGGTTGTTGCTGCAGCGTTCGATATATTGCCACATGCCCTCGAATAAAGATCCGTCACAGTCCGGCGATACACCCGAGCAGGCCTGCGTGACGCCGCGCTGCTGAGAATCAGCCCCGCACTCCGTTCCGGTGCAGCGATACTCCGTCCAGCTTCCGCACTGGTAACTAGCCGGGCGCAACAAGCCGTCATCGTCGCAGCAAGGACCGGCAGAACAGCCCACAGAGCAAACTCCTTTGTTGCACTTTTCTCCCGAACGGCAATCAGCATCTTTGCCGCAGAAGCCGCAAACACCGGCAGGCAACAGGCAGCCCTGACCAGCCAGGCAATCGTTGGGTTCGTCGCAAGCGGTCGCGTCGCCGACGCAGCCGGACTTGTCGGGCTTGCAACCGCTGTTGCACTGAGCAATCACATCCTCGAAACGGTCACAGCTGTCGATCCAGTAGTTTACGCCGTCGGTGCACAGCGTGTGATCGTGTGAAATACAGTCTTGCCCGTTGCTGCAGGCGAACATGAGCGTACCCATAGCGACTACCAAGACCGATGCCGTAGCAAACTTCTTCATCATCTTGTGCTCCCGTGGCCCCGTGTGGTTGGTTTTACATTCCTTATTCGCCCTATTTCACTTGTTTGTCAAGGCATACCGGGACGAAAAAAAATTCATATAACCCGTTGTGGAAAACGCGTTGGATGTGCTAGTTTGAAAAATCGCTTTTTGGCTTGGCAAAAGGCAGGCATCCTTTCGAGGCCATGGAAGGGGAACGAGCATGTTTGGCAGGTGGCGAAGGAGAACAACGCTTTTACGGCCAGGGCCGGCAGCGTTGTTCATGTTGATGTTGGTGATCGCGGTCGCTCCGCAACTTGCGGCGAGCGAATTTACGGCAGATGAGACGATATCCAGCACTGAAGGGGGGTCTCAGGCTCCCTGGCGCGGTTCGGCTTTCATTTATCGCAATTCATTCAGCGCATACAGCCTGGATCCTTCCGCCGAACTGACTTACGACCCCTACTACGTGATGACATTCAGCTTTCGACCGTCCTGGTGGTTCAGCGATCATATATACGTCAGGGGCAACCTCGACCTGATACGCGAGATCACCCACTCTGACATCACGACTTACTCGGGTGAGACCCTGGTGGGCGATCTCTCTTTAACGGCCGGTTACTCGCGCATCTACAGCATACCTGTCGTTGGGGTGGATATCTCGGCCGACTTTGTTCTGACTATGCCCACCAGCAAGTCCTCGCAGGCGCACACGATGATTCTCGGCCTGGGGCCGGGAGTGCGGCTGTCTCGCAAGTTCGAGTTGCTTCAAGGGTTGAGCATCGGCTACAACCTGCGAGCCAGCCCCAGGTTGCATCGCAAGACCACCGCCGAGCGGGAATCGGCTTTAGTCCCAGGCTGCATCGGCTCGTCGGGAGGCTGCGATTCATTTCTCAATACCGGGCTTCGCAACTCGCAGTTCCAGCTTCAGCAAATCTTCGATGTTTCGCTGGGGATCCTTCCCTGGTTGGACGCTTCGATAAGTTACGGGCTGATCATCGATTGGCTCTACCAATTCGACACGGACGATCCGCGGGTAAGCCTGGTCACCGAGGAACCTCAGGATCGCAGGTACGCTTCGCTGTTCGAGGTGCAGGTGTCGTTCAGGCCGCTGGATGCGCTGACGGTGGGGTTGGGATTCTCAACCGTCAGCCCGCAACTTGCCCCGGACTCTACTTACTACAATCCTCTATATAACCGCTACTCAACCATTTTCGTGGACCTGCAGCTCAGCATCGAAGGGCTGATTTCGCAGATCACGAACGATTAGAAAGGGATGATTGTCATGGCTCGCAAGATGACCTCAGTGGTGCTTTTCGCAGGTCTGCTGATAACCATGGGGGGAGCCGCAATATTCGGCTGTGCGGGGGAGAGAGACCCGATTGATCGTGTCCAACCCTATGCTTTGGAAAAAGCCCTGTTTGTCGGTCAGGATCTGCAGGATCCCGCGGACAATCCTGAATTCTGGACACAGGGAACCTTGGTGGATGTCGGAGGCTACGGAGCTTCGCAAGACGGCTTGTTCGTCTCGACTTATGCCCAGTCGCTTTCGCGTATGAAGTGGCAGATTACCGAAGATACCTTGCTCGGTCGCCTGGCTTACGAGCGCATCGAGGGCTCGGACGGCAAGGGTGTCGGCAAGGCGACAAACGACGGGACGATTGTCGTGGCATTCAGGATCGAGAAACATTTCGACATCGTCAAGGCCTATAACCCGACCACCGGAGAGGAGCTGAACATCCTCGAAGAGAACGTAAGCGATCGTCCATGGTACCAACGGAAATATATGCGCGTCGACTGGTCGAAGAACCTGGCCACCGATTCATACGATTTCGACACGCTGTCGCTGCTGGGCGTCTACGGCGGGATTACCTACGAGCCGTTGACCATCGACGTCACCGATCCGGCCGATCCCAACGCGCCGGTGTTCGACCTCGAAAACGGTTACTTCGACGTTACCAACAAGGCCTTCGCCAAGCCGGGCCTTGTTGATCTCAGCAGCTTCGGCTGGGGCATCGACACCTTCCCGGCCTGTTTCCTGCCCGACGAGTTCATGAGCGGCAGCTTTCCGTCAGGCTCCTGCAACCCGATCGAGCTGACCATCCGGCAGTCATTCCGCAAGGTTACAGACTCCGACTACGAGCCCGAGGACTGGGACGGTTATAAGTTTCAGGCCTACGGTGCTTTTACGACCGAGCGTTACGGCTATGCGCGCAACTACGGCATGACCGACGAGTTGTGGCACCGCTTCGTCGATCGCTTCAACATCTGGGAGCGCAGTCACTACTACTCGGATCCGGCCAGCATGACAGGACCGATCGAGTGCTTTACTCCGGACACAACCCCCTTTGGCGCTGATCCTCACCGGGACGAGGACGGCAACGGGACCGAGGACGAGTGCGAGACGGTAGGCTCGGGTTCACGCTGCGACACATTCCGACAGCGCTGCACATTGCCGTTCACCCAGCGCACACCGGTAACCACTCCCTGGTACGTGACCGAAGGCAGCAACCTCGAGTACTTCGAAGCGTCCGAACACTCGGCCAATGATTGGGATGTGGCCCTGAGGATCGCCGTGCGCAGTGCCCAGTACACCGAATGCCAGTCCACCGGCGGCGCGAATTGCCAGGAGCGCTTCCCGATCTTCTTCGGCCAGGAAGACGACAGCCTCGATGCCGTACAATTGGCCTGGGATATCGACCTGTGCCGCAACGGGCGCGGCATTCATGCCGGCGAGGACTGCGACGCGCTGGCCGAGACTCTCGGTAACCAGCGCGGAGTCGACCCGGCGGTGATCTCCATCGCGCGCATGCCCGAAATGATCGTGCTTTGCCACAGCCCGGTACAGGCCAACGATCCCGTTGCCTGCGGTGAGCCGCGCTTGCCGGAGGGAATTTTAGCCACGGACTGCCAGCAGGCTCTTGAAAACAGAGACATGCAGACGATGTCGATCTGCAAGCAGGCAATATCGGCCAGGCTCGGCGACCTGCGGTATCACCAGGTCAACTTGATCCGCGAGCCCGAGACCCCATCCCCCTGGGGCATCTACACTGGCTCGATCGACCCGCTGACAGGCGAGATGGTTGCAGACTGCGTCAACGTCTGGACCCATGTCAACGACTTCTACGCCCAGTTCTACGTCGACCTTATGCGTTATATCAACAAGGAGTTGACAACCAGCGACATCACCGAGGGGACCTGGGTGCGAGACTGGTCGCAGGCCGCCGCGGCGGCCGCCGGGGGCGGTGCCATGCCTCGCCTGACGCGCAACAATGTAACCAAAGAACTGGTCGAGTTCACGGGCGGTACCGAGGCCATGGTAGCTCCGCGCCTCGAGGGCCAGGCAGCGCGATTGCCTCCCGAGGTTATGGCGGCCGCACGCAAGCTGCGCTCGGAACTCAAGGGAGTCAAGGCCTCACTCAAGGCAACTTCGACCATGAGCCCGATCTATGCGGCTCGCCGCCAGGCGGCCCGGGGAACGCAGTTCGAGGCCGAGTTGATGACGCCCATGGTGCAGCAGATGATGGGAGTCCAGGGTATCCCGCTCAACGACAAGGTGATGGACATCGTGTCGCCCCTGAGAGGCGGAAACCCCGGCGTGCAGCGCGAGCTTTACAACCTGAAACAGGCTGCACTGGGCAAAAGGGCTGCTTGTATCATGAGCGCTTCACAGGCCAGTGCCCCGCTTTCGCTGACCGGCCTGGCGGACGTCATGCAGCAGAAGTTCGGCAACTTCAATCGCTCTGATTCCAAGGATGTACAGCAGGCCCGCGCCGAGCACATGCGCAGCTATCTTGCCAGGCACATGCACTACGCGGTTATCGTCCACGAGATGGGGCACGGCATGGGTTTGAGGCACAACTTCGTCTCATCCTCCGACGCCTGGGGTTACCGCCCGCAGTACTGGCAGTTGCGCACCAAGGATGGCACGGTGACGACCGAGTGCACCGAGCTTTCGGCCGACGGGGAGAACTGTGTAGGCCCGCGCTACTACGACCCGGTCACCCCGGAAGAGCAGTCAAATCTGATCTGGATGTGGATGCACTCCTCGGTTATGGACTACCCCGGCGAGGCGACGCAAGACCTTCTCGGGCTGGGCGTGTGGGACTTCGCGGCAGCCAGGATGTTCTACGGCGGTGTGGTGGCTGTCAATCGCGATGCCAGCTATGACGTGGGAAGCGGCAGGTCACGGCTGTACTTCGATAAAATGGACAGCTTCGGCGGCATCACCGGCATCCAGCACTCGCTGAACGGTAAAGACTTCAACTACTCGCAGCTGCAGAACAAGCTGCGGCTGATCTCGGGCTGCGAGGCAGTGCCCGATCCGCAAGTCTTCAAGCCGGGAGACTGGGACACACAGAAAGACGGCGTCTGGTCCCCTCTACTGGATGGCCTGATCGTCCAGGTAGACGGCAGCTATACCCGTTGCAAGCAGGAAAAAGTCGACTACGATTTCTGGAACTCGTTGCGTTATCCCACGGAGGCAGAGCTGGCCGGCGGATATTACCAGGGCGGACCGTCGATCGACGGTCAGGGACGTGTGCGCATGCCATACGGCTTCGCCACCGATCACTGGGCCGATCTTGGCAACTTGAGCGTCTACCGCCATGACAACGGGGCCGATGCCTACGAGATTTTCAACTGGATGATAACAGCGCAGGAAGTAAATTACATCTTCGATAACTTCCGGCGCGGGAAGACGACTTTCTCGGTTCGTTCGGCCGCCAACAGGACCCTCGAACGCTACAACACCAAGCTGAGGGACGGCGCCAAGGGTCTTGGTTTGATGAAGAACATTTACGAGGACTTCGCCCGGGATAGCGGTTATGACGCAGACGGCTTGTGGCCGTATATAGCAAGCGAATTTTACAAGGACAACATCATCGCCTCGACCCAGGTGTTCGATCATTTTACCCGCATGCTCGAAAGGCCCGAAAGCGGCGAGCACTTTTTCCTCGACTTCGGCGATCCTGTGCTGCGTTCGACAATCGACGCCTGGGCCAATCCCGGGCCGACACAGGTGGTGATCCCCAACGGGGCCACCGGCTACTACGGGGACATCGGTATCGGAGGCAAGCTGGTCGAGAATCAGCTCTCGAAGAACAACGGCGATTACGACTCGGATATTACCATCAACGCTGGGTCTTACTATGAAAAACTCAATACAGCCATGCTGATGACCGAGTCGGTCGACAACTACATCAGTTCGTCGCGCTCCGACTTCGTCGATCCGCGCTACCGCTCGATCTCGATAGCCGATCTTTTTCCGGAAGGTTACCGGCGCTGGCTGGCCAACAACCTGACCGGGGACGAGATGATCAAGGGGCCCAGGCTGGTGGCCAATGCCGACGGCAGCCCGCAGAGAGATCTGGCGGGTTTCCCTGACAAACCAATCGGCTGGACCACCTGGTGGACCGAGGAGCCGGAGGTGTGCTTTCCCGATGACGGCACTACCTTGTGCTCGATCTACGGCGATCCGTCCGGAGGGGCGCTGAACCCGCTGGCTCCGCAGTACACCGCCGTTGTCGATCCGGAGGTCGGCTGGGAACAGCAGAAATTCCTGATTGCCTGGACCATGCTCTACCTTCCGGAGAACGAGAAGCTCAAGTGGCTCGACATGCTGCGTCTCTGGGAACTGGGCATCGACGCCGACCCGCAGCTGGGCAACAACAGAATCGAGTTCCACAACCCGGGAGGCAAGAGGTATGTGGCCAAGACTTTCGGCAAGGAAGTCATCTTCGGAAAGACCGTCCAGCGCGGAATAGCAGCCCGGGTACTCGAGTATGCCAACGAATTGCTCTATAAGGCCTACGAAACCACCGACGGGCCGGATCTCGACGGTGACGGCCATCCCGACTGGTTCATGCCGGTATTTTCAAGCACTACCGGCCAGCCGATCGTCAGGTACGACCCGACCATTATGTATCTCGACGAGAACGGAGGCGTGCATCCTACTGGACGCCCCGGCTGCGACGCCACGGACAACTCGGAGTGCACCTGCGCTTCCAACCGGGACTGCGTGGAGTTGTCGCGCTACGTCACAGTTCCGGCCTACATGCGTGAGGCACTCGAAGCCTACCAACTGGGCGAGCCCGGCGAGAAAGGCATCTACGACTGAGCCGGCAACAGGGGGGGACTCCTGCCCGGTTTCCCAAAGGCAAGCACTCGCCTGTAACTGATTCCCTCTAGAATCAGGGCGCCGAGGTGAAGGTCAGCGTGTAGCTCGAGCAGGTGGCGATGCCCGCGTTGGCCACGTGGACGCAGACGTAGTAGACCCCGTCGTTATCGGTCTCGCAGGTTGGTCCAAGGACGCTGTGACAGGTGCTGACGTACTGCGTGTCGTCGGTGCAGACACTGCTGCCGCAGCCGTTCTTCCAGACGTCGAAGTTAACGTTTGTCCCGCTGATGCCGATGGTTATTCGGCCCCCGCCTTCGGCGGGATTCGTGGTTGCGTGGGTGGCGTAGAAGCAGTCAATGTCGTCCGCGTAGCCGGTTCGATGGTAGATCGTGCCGCTGCCGTTGACCGACTGTGAACCGGAGATGGTTCCCAGGTTGGTGGCAGTGCCGCAAGTGCCGGGGCTGTCGGAGGTGTCGGCGCACTCGCAGCCGTTTACGCCGTTGCTGTCTATATCCCAGTAGCCGGCAGTGCAGGAGCACGAGCCCGACTGGCACAAGCCGTTTCCGCAGGCGGAGCCGTTGGGCTCGTCGGCCGAGCAGTTATTGCTTGGTTCGCTACAGCCGTTCCAGCAATCGGCATCGCCGTAAGGGGCACACGGATCGCCGCTATGCCCGCTGCAGATGCCTCCCGAGCAGGTGTCGCTGCCGTTGCAGTAGGCTCCGTCGTCGCAGGCCGAGCCGTTGGGATCGTTGGCGGTGCAATTGTTCGCTCCCTCGTTGCAGGACTCGGAGCAGTCGTTGTCTCCGTTCGGTCCGGGGCAGGGGTCTCCCGAGCCGCTGCAAATGCCGCCTGAACAAGTGTCGGTAATGGTACAGAACAGTCCATCGTTGCAGGCAGAGCCGTTCGGATCTGCGGCGGTGCAGTTATCAGATCCTTCGTTGCAGGATTCGGTGCAGTCGCCGTCGCCGTCCGCGCCGGGGCATGGGTTACCGGTATGTTGGCTGCAGGAGCCGCTGGAACATGTGTCTGAGCCATTGCAGAAGGTTCCGTCGTTGCAGGCAGAGCCGTTCGGGTCGTTTGACGTGCAGTTGTCAGACCCTTCGTTGCAGGCTTCCGAGCAGTCGCTGTCGCCGTCAGGGCCGGGGCATGGGTCTCCGGCGTGCTGGCTGCAGGAACCGCTGGAACATGTGTCTGCGCCGTTGCAATAAGTACTGTCATCGCAGCCGGAGCCGTTGGGGTCGTTGGCGGTGCAGTTGTTCGCCCCCTCGTTGCACGACTCGGCGCAATTGCCGTCGCCGTCAGGGCCGGGGCATGGATTGCCCGTACCGCCGCATGTGCCGCTGCTACAGGTGTCGGTCACCGTGCAGAACAGGCCGTCGTCACAACCGGAGCCGTTCGGGTCGTTGGCCGTGCAGTTGCCCGCCCCCTCGTTGCACGACTCGGTGCAGTCACCGTCGCCGTCCGGGCCGGGGCAGGGATCACCGGTATGCTGACTGCAGGAACCTCCGGAACAAGTATCAGTGCCGGTGCAAAATAACCCGTCGTTGCAGCCGGAGCCGTTGGGGTCGGCGGCGGTGCAGTTGCCCGCCCCCTCGTTGCAGGATTCCGAACAGTTGCCGTCGCCGTCAGGGCCGGGACATGGGTTGCCGACATGCTGGTTGCAGGAACCGCTCGAGCAGGTGTCGGAGCCGTTGCAGTAGGTTCCGTCGTTGCAGGCTGAGCCGTTCGGATCGTTGGCCGTGCAGTTGTCAGACCCCTCGTTACAGGACTCAGAGCAGTCACCGTCGCCGTCCGGGCCCGAGCAGGGATCACCCGTGCCGCCGCAGGTGCCGCTGTTGCAGGTGTCGGTCACCGTGCAGTACAGACCGTCGTTGCAGGCAGAGCCGTTGGGATCGGCGGCCGTGCAGTTGTTCGAGCCTTCGTTGCAGGACTCGGTGCAGTCGCCGTCGCCGTCCGGGCCTGGGCAGGGATCACCGGTATGCACGCTGCAGGAACCGCCGGAACAGGTATCCGTGCCGGTGCACCACAGGCCGTCGTCGCAGCCCGATCCGTTGGGGTCGGCGGCGCTGCAATCATCGGCCCCCTCGTTGCAGGACTCCGAGCAGTCACCATCACCGTCCGCGCCCGGGCAGGGGTTGCCGGCATGCACGCTGCAGGAGCCGCCGGAGCAGGTGTCCGTGCCGTTGCAGAAAGTGCCGTCATCGCATGCAACGCTGTTGTTCGTATTGCTGCAACCGGCCACAATTGAGATACACGAGTCGGTCGTGCACACGTTGCCATCGTTGCAACTGTCTCCACAGGCGCTGCAGTCGCTCATCGTACCCAGTGTGACTTCACAACCGTCCGACCAGTTGCCGTTGCAGTTGTCATATCCTGCCTGGCAAGTGCATGAACCGCTCGAGCAAACGGCATTCTGTCCGCAGGAGTTTCCGCAGGAGTTACAGTTGTTCGGGTCACTGAGCAGATCAACCTCGCAGCCATTCAGCCAGCTTCCGTCGCAGTTGTCGAAATTGGCGTCGCATGCGCAACTTCCGCTTGCACAGGCGGCGTTCTGGTTGCAGCCAAAGTTACAGGAGCCGCAGTTGTTGTCGTCGTTGTTCAGGTTGATCTCGCAGCCGTTTAGCCAGCTTCCGTCACAGTTGTCGAAGCCGGAGTTACAGGCGCAGTTGCCGCCCGCGCAAGCGGCGTTCTGATTGCAGGCAAAGTTGCAGGCACCGCAGTTGTTGGAATCGGTCAGAAGATCCACTTCGCAACCGTCGGACCAGTCGTTGTTACAGTCGGCCACATTGGGATTTCCGCAGGTGCAGTTTCCGCCGGAGCAGACGGCGCTTGCGTTGCATGAAAAACCGCATGTGCCGCAGTTGTTGTTGTCGTTGTTGAGATCGATCTCGCAGCCGTTTGCCCAGCTTGCATCGCAGTTGTCGTAGCCGGCCACACAACCGCAGTTTCCGCCGGTGCAAGTAGTGTGCTGACCGCAGTTATTGCCGCAGGAGGAGCAGTTGTTGGGATCGTTCATCAGGTCGATCTCGCAGCCGTTTGCCCAGTTTGAGTCGCAGTTATCGAAGTTGGCATTGCAGGCGCAGCTTCCGCTGGAGCAAACAGCATTCTGGTTGCAGCCAAAGTTACAGGAGCCGCAGTTGTTCGGGTCTGCCAGCAGGTCAACCTCGCAGCCGTTTGCCCAGCTTCCGTCGCAGTTGTCGTAGTTGGTGTCGCAGGCACAGCTTCCGCCGGAGCAAGCTGCGTTCTGGTTGCAGCCGAAGTTGCACGAGCCGCAGTTGCTGTTGTCGTTATTGAGATCGATCTCGCAGCCGTTTGCCCAGCTTGCGTCACAGTTGTCGAAGCCGGCGTCGCATACGCAATTTCCGCTCGCGCAAGTGGCGTTCTGGTTGCAGGCGAAGCCGCAGGAGCCGCAGTTGCTAGAGTCGGTGAGCGTGTCGGTCTCGCAGCCGTTCGCGATGTTGCCGTCGCAATCGCCTAGAGTGGTAGGATTGCAGTCTGTGATATGGCAGGTACCGCCCTGGCATGAGACGACTGCCCCGACGGCGCTGCACGGATTGCCGCAGGAGCCGCAGTCTGTTAAAGTCTCCAGACTGATCTCGCAGCCGTCGGCATCGGTGCTGTTGCAGTCGTCCCACAGGGCGTTGCAGGATTCAATGTGGCAGACATCCCCGGTGCAGGATGCAGTCGCGTTGGCCCGGGAACAAGCCGTGCTGCAGGCGCCGCAGTCAACCAGAGAATCCAGGCTGTTCTCGCATCCATTCGCATCCTGGTTGTCGCAGTTGTCCCAGCCCGAGTCGCAGCTTCCGATGTGGCAAGTGCCGCCCGTACAGTCGGCGGTGGCGTTGGCGCGTGCGCATGGAGTGCTGCACGCTCCACAGTCGGTGAGCGTTTCCAGGGATGCCTCGCATCCGGTTCCGACGTCGCCGTCGCAGTCGCCTTTGAGCGGATCGCAGTTGGTGATGTGGCAGGTGCCTCCCTGGCAGGAGACGGTTGCCCCGACGGCGCTGCAGGTTGTGTTACACGAGGCGCAGTCGGTCAAAGTTTCGAGCGATGTCTCGCAGCCGTCGGCGTCCGTGGCGTTACAGTTGTCCCAAAGGGCGTCGCAGGTGCCGATCGAACAAACACCGCCGGCACATTGGGGTGTTGCGTGGTCGCGCCGGCAAGGCGTGTTGCAGGTGCCGCAGTTGTCGATGTTCGTGTCCAGATCGTAGCAGTTGTTGTCGTACAGACAACAGGTTTCGTTATTCACGCAATCGGGACCCACGCTCCCGCACTGGCAGACGCCGGCGACACACACCTCGTCCGGGTCGCAAGGCATGGGAGTTCCCGCGCAGGAGCCGCCGTTACAGCTGTCGTTGATGGTGCACGGATCCAGGTCGGTGCAGTTGCTCGAAACGTCGCTCCAGACCGGCAGGTTGCCGTCGAACAGGCAGGTGAAGGTCACTCCCTCGTCGCAATCGAAAGTCGCGCACTGGTTGCTATTCGTACAATCGATTGGTGGACAACAACGCCAGTTGGCGCATTCCTCGGGTATGCAAATATCGTTCTCGCAAATCTCCCCAGCGGCGCAGGGTACGCCCCCGCAGGCGGTGTCGTAACACTGCCCGGCCACACATGTCTGCGAGCCGGGACAGGTAATATCGATGCACAACTGGTCTATACATACTCCCCCAACGCATACCTGGTATTCGTTACAGGGGGGAGTGCCGCAGTCTTCCGGGTAGCACTGCAGGTCGGCCGCGCAGACCTCGCCGGGAGGGCACTGAACGTGGGCGCAGTCGTCAGGGACGCAGACGCCGTTGAGGCAAACCTCATCCTGGCTACAGCCTTCGAGATTGCAGTCGCGAGCGAAACACTCGCCGTCGGCGCAAGTCTGACCCGGGGGGCACTGAACGCCGACACAGTTGGATCTGACGCAAGCTCCCTGGTAGCAGACATAAGGTGGATCGCAGGTAAATCCACCGCAGTCGACAGGAAAACACTGGCCGCGCGCACATTGCTCTCCAACAGGACACTGAACTCCCACGCAATCTACCTGCACGCAGGCACCCTGGTAGCAGACCTCGCCGAAGTCGGAGCATTGTTCGGTCGGCGAGCAGTCAGTTTCGTAGCACCAGCCGTTGGCACAGGTGTAGCCCGGATCGCAATCGACTCCCACGCAGGATGTACGCTGGCAAACGCCGTCAATACAAACTTCTCCCTCGCCGAAACATCCGGTGGTTCCGCAATCGGCGGGATAACAATTTCCGGCTGCGCAACGCTCGTCCGGCTGGCAGGTGACACCAACACAGGTGCGTTCCACGCACTCGTCGTCTATGCATACCTCGGCGAATCCCGGACAGACCTTGGTATCGCAATCGATCGGATAGCAAATTCCCTGAGCGCAGCGCTGGTTAGCCGCGCATTCGACTCCCACGCAACTAGCAGCCTGGCATTCGTCATCGATGCAAACGTCTCCTTCGCCGGGGCAGGTGCGTGTGGGACAATCATTGGGGTAACAGATGCCGTTTGCACAGGAGGTACCGGCGGGACACTCGATCTGCAAGCAGCCGATCTCCTCGCACATTCCGGTTTGATCGTTACAGAAGAATCCTTCGGGGCACTGGCGGTTCGAGCAGTCTTGGGCTTGACAGACACCGTCGACGATAACTCCGTCACACTCTTCGAGATGAACACCAGGCGAGCAGGAGGTCAATAACCCCATGCAAAGGGCAAGTGCGAAAAAGACGGGCACTGCCAAAGAAATTCGCCTTTTCATTACAAACCTCCAGTTCATTCAAACATCATACGTACTAATATCGCTTCTAGCGTGCTAGCCAGTACTCTCCCGCCGGGCACTGGTAGCGATCCATTTCACCGTGATCTATGAAAATCTTGACCGAGCGATCATTGGCGCATTCCGGAATCTCGGGAGTGCTGCAGCGGCACTTGGGATTGGCGCACCTGCGGCCCAGGGCCAGCGTGCGGATCTCGACCCCGGTCAAATCATCGCCCATTATCTCGCGCAAGGCCGCCAGCATTGAGTCGGCCCGTCGTTTGCTGAGTTTCTTGTTGTACAGGTTGGCCAAATACGGCATTCCATCAAAGCACTTGTCGGCGAAACCAATGATGATCAACCTGGCTCGAGGCTCTTGCAGTTTTTGCAGTATTTGGTTTTTCTTTGCACGGATCTCGTCGCGCGCCGCTTGCGGAATGGCGGCGCTGCCCGAGGAGATACCTCTGGCACCGGGCGACACTGAGGCGGCCGGCTCGCTTGGTGCGAAGCTTACTTCTATCAAAGACGGCCCCTCGGGGCCCGGTTGTCCGTATGAGGTCGAAGCCTCGAACGGCTCGATGTTTCCTTCAGAGGCTGTCTCCGGTTTTGTTGGAACAATGGGCACCACTGCAAGTTCTTCACCGGAACCACCGGATTTACCTTCTGTTTCCACATTCTCGGTCGGAATCTCTCCAACTTCCTCGGCAGTATCGGCACCCGGACCGGTGGCCACTTTCTCGGGTCCGCTGGGTTTCTCCCACTTGCCCTCCGGCACTTCGGGAGTTTTGCCGGTCGTCTTTTCCTCGCCCTCTGCAATGGCGCTCTGGTCACGGCTTTGCCACTGGATGGAGTATCCCAGTCGACTGTCGATGTTGGAGATCGGCACGCCGTACCCGCCTCCCTGCATGTGAGATCCGCCGCCGACTGCCGCGTAGAGACCGGAGGCCATGTCCCTTGGTTGGATTTGAACGGAAATCAGCAACTGATAGGCGTTCTCGTTGGCCCTGTTGAAGTAATAATCGAGCCCGGTGGCGATATTGCCCTCGGCAGAGAAGGCAACGGAGTAGGCGCCCACGGGCAAGGTGTAGGAAATGCCCGGGCGGATCAAGAGCTCGTTTCCTATGGGCGTATTGAGTGTTTTTATGCTCTCGCGTAACAGGACGCCCATGTTCAACATCACGCCGAAGTTCTTCCAGCGCCAGTCGGCCGCCACCAGCAGTCCTCCCTGCCAGGCGTGATAACCGACGAAAGCCTTGTCTGAACCGAAGGGAAAGACCATCTGCCCGATACCGGCCAGGCCGAAACCATGCCGCCGTTCGTGGAAAATGGGAACCTTCAGGTAGAGTTCGGGATCGAGCAGGTTGAAACCGGCCTGATCGGTGACCGTCGTCAGGTGATCACTCTCTCCGGCGGTCTGGTACACCATGGGAATCACAACTGCCACATCGAACCAGCGTCGGAAGGCGAAAGCCAGCGCCGGGCGAATCTGGAAACGATCTTCCACGGGAGCTTGTTTTATTTCGTCGTTGAGACCATCGTATATGCGCCACGGCTCGCGCATGTAGTTCAGTCCGAGCGAGAAGTCTAACTTGAACACGTCGGGCAGGGTCGTGCCCTGCAGGAAAAGAAACGACTCCTGCAGGAACGGAGACAGCGAATAGCGATCGAGAGGAACTCTGGTCTCCGCGCTGACTACCTGCGCCCGGGAAGCCTGGGGAAACACCAACAGGACGGCCAGACCGATAGCCGCCCGCGACAAGAATAGACCGACTCTCTTGATCATCGTCACGCACCCTATTGAGTTGAAACATCTCGTAAATTCATACTACCCCCGAAGCCTTTGGCAAGTCAAGATCACCACCCGATTCCCAACGCGGTCAGTTGCGCTAGGTGGCCGGCGTGGGATAGTGTTGGGGTTGGAAAAGAGGAACGAATGAAACAGGAGGTCGATATGCATGGCCGAAGCTTGCGAATCTTTATCGATCTATGCCTGTGCGGCCTGTTTGCTGCATGCGTCACGGGTGACAACTACGGCATGATCGGCGAGCGCTGCGACGGCAGCACCGGCATCTTCGTCTGCAAGGCAGGGCTGGTTTGCGCTCACGACGGCAGCTGTCAGGATCCAGGAAGCGGAATAGTCGGGCCTGCGCTCGAAGGCGAGGCCTGTGCCGAAACGGATGATTGCGGCTACGGGCTGGTTTGCGGGACGGGCAACAAGTGCATAGCGGGCGGTGTTTCGGGGCAGGGCGATATATGCTCATCGACCGAGGACTGCATCTACCGCCTGGTGTGCGGCTCTAGCCACACCTGTTCAAGACCGGGCAGCAGCGGTGTCGGGGAAGCATGCCCCGGAGACGAGATCTGTTCGGCCGGACTGGTGTGCGCCGGAGACGGCAGCTGTCAAGACCCCGATGATCCCGACGCTGAGGGCGTTGCCGGACCCGGTGAGGAATGTGCCGAGGCGCCCGATTGTCGTCTGGGCCTGATCTGCGACCTGGAGGGGCACTGCCGGGCGCCCGAACTATGGCAGGGGGCCGATTGCTCGGCATCGGCCGATGACCAAGAGAACAGCCATGTTCCCTTCAAGGCCTACTTCGAAGTGCCCCGCGCTGGACAGTCGGGAGAGTTCTACAGGCTGCCATTTCCCAACGATATCCGTATGCAAGACGGCCATCCGGATCTCAGAGGGCACCCGGTGCCGAACACGCCCACAGCCTCGCAGGTTGTAACAGCCTATATCGATGCTATCCAGGACGAGTCCGAGGGCTTCAGTACGCAAGGCACGATATTCATGCGCTTCTCCAAGTGGGTGGACTTCGCCTCCATCAAGCTCGGCGGTGACGACGCCAATTTCTTTCTGGTGGATATCGACGGCGATTCGCCAAACTACGGCCTGGGGACTTCGATCAGCATGTTCGCAACAACCGCCCGGAGCGCCTATATTTGCCAGAACTGGATGGCTATCAAGCCCATGAACGGCTACCCGCTCCGTCCGGCTACGACCTACGCCTTGATCGCCACCGATGGAATTGTCTCGAGCGATGGGGATGCTCTCGTACGCGATGACGATTTCGGTCCGATGCTTGCGGCCGATGCTCCGACCGACCAGGAGTTGGGCGGCGCCTGGCAGGCCTATCAACCGCTTCGCGACTACCTGGCCGACGGCGGTCAGGTGGATCAGGGCTTCGGCCAGCACGTCATGGGAGCCGCGGTTTTCACGACCATGGATCCCGAAGCGCTGATGTCAGGCTTCAGGGACAAGATTCGTGACTGTACGGGTTCCGACTGCGATTTATTGCCCGATCCGTCACCGTCGGATCTGGAACTGATTGAGGAACAGGATAGTTTCTATCTGCTGACCGGGACGATCGAGGTGCCCGTTTTTCAGAAGGGCGATGCGCCCTATCTCGAACAGGGCGGGGGTATCGACTTCGACGCGAACGGACAACCGCTGATACAACGCTCTGAAAGCGTCAGATTCAGTCTTAGCCTGCCCAAGGGAAGTCCGCCGGCGCAAGGCTGGCCGGTGGTGCTGTATGCCCACGGAACGGGAGGCGGGCCGGATTCCTTCGTCTCCCAGGGCGTGGCCGAGAGTCTGTCAGAGATACAGGTTCAACTGGGCGCGGCTCCGCAAACAGTACATCTTGCGGTATTGGGCATCGAGGCCGTCCAGCACGGCGATCGGCGAGGAGCGTCGACGCTCGATCCGGATGTGCTGTATTTCAATTTGTTCAATCCACAAGCGGCCAAGTACAACGCGGTCCAGGGCGCAGCGGACAATTTTCAGTTGGTGCGATTGGTCGAGGCAATGAACAGCCTGCCGCCGACGGTCGGCGGCGTACCCGATCCGGTCATTCTCGATCCGCAAAATATCCTTTACTTCGGCCATTCCCAGGGCAGCCTGACGGGCCCGCTGTTTCTGGCCTTCTCTCCTGCGGTCAAGACTGCCGTTTTGAGTGGTGCCGGCGGCAACTTGATTCAATCGTTGCTTACGAAGACCCAGCCTCTCGATATCGCCGGCTTGACCAGGCTGATGCTGGGTGATCCCGAGGTCGGCTCGATGCACCCGGTACTGAACCTGATGCAGATATATTTCGATCCGGTTGACGTCGTGAACTACGGGCGAGATCTGACATATGCTCCGCGACTGGTAGGCGAAACAGCGGACGTTCCGCCCGAGCCGATCTACGCCGGGCCGAAGAACATCTTTCAGTCCTTCGGCAGGGACGACCACTTCAGCAGCGAACCGACTTTGACGGGATTCGCCCGCTCGATGTGGTTGCTGCAAGTCGATTCCGGATCCACCTGCGAGTGCGGCAACGAGCAATGCGATCTGACCGGTGACGACGGATTGCACACCGCCCTTTGCAGCATTGCGGGACTAACGGCCATGACTCCGCCGGTGCGGGCCAACGCCGTTTGGCAGGGACATGACTATACAGCGGTGCTCAAGATGTACCTGCCGGACGGATATGACGGGCACTTCGTATTGTTCAAT
>CAZENH010000047.1:32594-34332 GCA_964513625.1 uncultured Myxococcales bacterium
GGTGCTCAAGATGTACCTGCCGGACGGATATGACGGGCACTTCGTATTGTTCAATCACCCGCAGGGAGCAGGCGATTATGCCGCCTTCCTCGGTTCTGCGGTCCTGGATCCCGACGGGACACCGACTTTGTTCCCATGAGAACGATTCCTGAAAGCAGGCAGAAGATCGTTTTGGTTGCAAGAACGCTGGTATGCGTTCTTTTGCTGTTTTACGCCTGGGAAGCCTCGGGAGAGTCTCAACCGATTACCGCAGACAACTGGACTGTCGAGGCCGGCTTTGCGCCCGATTTCACAAAGCCTGTGCTGAAGACCGAAAAGAAGGTCACAGCGAAAAACGCAGCTGGATTCGGCAGCCTGCTGCCCGATGGGCTGAAGATAATGGTTAGCAAATACGGTCTCGAGATGCTTCTTACAAACTACCAGCCCGTTCATCCTTCAACAGGCTATATCGAGGCCACCAACCGCTACCGTGGAAAGGCCGCGCTGCTGGACATTGGGGACGCTTACAACCGTCGCGGTATCAAGGGGTATGTGGCAGGCCTGCCTTTCCCTCAACCGGCCGACGGCTTGCAGGTGGCCTGGAATTTTCATTACGCCTACGGCGGGGACGATGCGGATGTGTACTACACCGTTTTCTGGGTTTCCGCGGCAAGCGGAGTCGAGCACAGTGAACGCTGGCGTCTTTCGATGATCCGGGCCAGCGGGAGATCCGACATAGAACCGTTGCCCGACATTGAATCGATGGCCAAAAGGGGCCTTCAGGGAGCCGGGTTGACATACGCTTTGGCACCCTATGACAAAAAAGGCTTCGGTGCCGTCTACTTCAAATCCATAGAGCCGCGAGACGGACAGGGCCATACTTACGTTCCGTCCATGCGCCGCATTCTCAGAAACTCGTTCGGCACGCGAGGAGACACCTGGAACGGCACCGACCTGCTGTACGAGGACGTCAGGGGATACTCGGGCTATCCCGAATGGATGCGTTGGAAGCTCGTCAATAAGAGCACCGTCTTGCTGCCGATGCACGCCGGTGTGGCCCCGGGATTGAAGGGAGCGCAGAAGACATACGATTTTGGTAAACGGCCGCATTTCAATCCCCGTTATCGCTGGGAGCCGAGACCTGTTTATGTGCTTGAGGCCGTGCCCAAGCTTCCCGACTACCCGTACAGCAAGCAGCTTCTGTATGTTGACGCCGAGACGTATCAGGTACTCTACAAGGAATCATTCGATCGCAAAGGCGATCTATGGAAGGTGATGATTAACTGCGCCAGCACCCGGCCCACTGCTGACGGCGATGAGGGTTTCCTGGCCTGGGGCGGAACAGTTGTATTCGATCTGCAGTCGGAGCACGCAACTGTTTTTCATGTCTATAAATCGCGCGCAAACGTCGGGCTGGACCCCGACATGTTTTCGGTTTCGAATCTGAGGAAACGAGCCAAGTAAAAAGGAAAAAAATCCGAACTCAGCCCTCTGAATGCACCCAGGCATCGATGACCTCGGCCTGGTCATCGGGGATATCGGTGAAGCGCAATCCCATGCCCGGCTCGTGGCGGCCCTGGGGCTCGAAGTTTCTCTTCCAGACGACCTCGCACTGGCAAGCGACCTTGTCCCTGCATGGCTCGGGGAGCGGGAACTCGACCTTGAAGCGGCTTCCCGGTTCGTACGGATTGACCGACGAGATGAACATGCCGCCCCGGCTGATGTTCTTGGCGTAGCCGAAGAATGACTTGCGATCGTC
>CAZENH010000048.1:0-33831 GCA_964513625.1 uncultured Myxococcales bacterium
GACTAGCACGAGCCGTCGCCCCCTACGCGGGGGCGCGGATTGAAACCGCGCCTGGTCGTGGCTCTCAACCAATGGCGGAGTCGCCCCCTCCGCGGGGGCGCGGATTGAAACGCCGATAAGCGCTTTCAGACCGTACAGCGGGAAAGTCGCCCCCTACGCGGGGGCGCGGATTGAAACTGGGATTGCCCAACCGTGTGAGTACCCCTCCGTGGTCGCCCCCTACGCGGGGGCGCGGATTGAAACCTTACACACTCGTACGGTTGCTTGTCTTGAGGGGAGTGCCAAGCACTTCGGATAGGCTAGGAATTCCATGTCGACAGTGAGCAACTCAGAGAACGCGTGCAGGCGATCGGTCGGTCAACTTGCCGCGCCGTCTGCTCAACTAGCTCGGATGCCTTGAAGCCGCGGGCACCTGTTCCCAAATGCGCCCTTCGAGAGACCTGCCGGATTTCTTCTTGTTGAATCCACCCCACTGCTTGAAAAAGAAAGGAACACCGGCTCCGACACACTGATCCCTGATGCTCGTTACCCAGTTTTTCCCGACGAGCCTTGCGCCCGGCCCCGATTCGCCGCCGACTATTGCCCAGTCGATCTTCGCCAGATCGATGTCGCCAAGACCTTCCAAGAGCGGTTCAAAAGAGATGAACTTCACTCTCGCACCGGTTCTCCGCAGGTGGTCGATGCGATACAGATAACGCCGCGTCTCCACGCTTACACCCATCCAGACGTTGGCCGGCCAGTCAATCTTGCCGTTCAAGAGCTCCAGACGTTCGGCTCTCTTGGTCAATACCTGGTAGGTGTGCTGCACGGCTTTACGCATTACCTCGAACACACGCTGGATGAATTCTATCGGCACTTGCTCGTGGAATAGATCGCTCATCGAGTTCACGAAAATCATCTGCGGCTTCTTCCACTTCATTGGTATCAGAAGAGCCCGCTCGTGCAGCGAGACATGGAATCCATTGGCGTAATTCGGCTGACCCATGGCCTGGAGGCGCTTGGCCATGCGCTCGGCATAGCAGTTCTTGCAGCCAGGGCTGACTTTCGTGCACCCGGTTACGGGATTCCAGGTGGATTCCGTCCATTCGATGCCTGAGCCCAGAGCCATCAGCGTATTCCCTTCAGGAGATGGTTCGCGATACGTAGAGCGATGCTCTTGCCGCGTTCGTTGCCGACCGCGAAACAGAGCAGATAGAGCGGACTGTTGACCTTGTTCTTGAGAACCCCTGGTCGATCAACGACGCCGGCGAACACTTCCTTGAGTCGGTTGTTGAAGTAGCGGCCGATTGTATCCATCGTGGCTTTCTCCACATGCGCCGACTCGTTGCCGAAGAGGTCTTGTGACATCGTGATCTTGTAGAACTCGTCGTACCAGTCCTCTGTGCCCAACAGTGCATTAAGCCGGGCACGCCAACCATTGGGAATGTCGCCGGACTTCTTCAGCAGGCGGTTGACGCCAATGCCCAGCGGAAACAGCAGCCAGAGATCAATCGCCCTTGTCCTGGCTATTGCTTCGATAGTGGGCCATTCGACCTGCATGCCGTATGGGTCAAGGAAAAGGACGGCACGATGCGAGGTCCAGTCCTTGCCCTTGCTGCACATGTCTTGAATCTCTTGATTCGCATCACCTTGACGTATTTCAATATCGGAGCTCAAGTCAGGAAATTCTTTCTTGAGCGTATCGAGTTCATCGCAGCGCTTTCTATTGCACTCTATGAATATGTACTTGTCAAAGCGTGGCTCAGTCCTCAGGGCCAGCCGGGCCGAGCCGTCAAGTAGTTTCTGCGGTTCCTCTTCGGCCAAGTCGGGCAGCAAAAGGCTCTGACCATCAGTCGCGTTTTGACGTGCTTCGCGGTATCCCGTGCCGGCAAAAGCATCGATGTAGGCTTTCCGAAAAGGCCGGTCAGGTGATGGCTTGTCTTTTAGCGCCGTTGTGTAGCTTTTGAGGTAACCCTTTAGCACTTCGAGTTTGGCATGGGTCCAATCCCCTCCGAACCGAAGCGGCATTCCTGCTCCTCTTTCTTGTTCATTCGAGCTCATGAAGTGAACCAGATCCTGAACATACTATCGCAGATCTGTCCAGAAGTTGCGCGAACATTCTCAGCATACAGGGGCACCCTGACATCCGTCCCCATTGCTCATAATGGCTTGTTTGAGTTTCAAGGTGAGCACCCGCCCATTTCAATAATCGGTCGAACTATCTTGCATTGATCGTTGCAGGGACTTCCGCCGATGCGCTGCTTTCGTCAGGTTCGAATCCTTTGCTCCGAAGCAGTTCGAACACCTTCTCCAAATTCGCGCGACCGCTGGATCGCTTCTTGTAGAGACGGGTAGCTCCTTCACGGACAACGTCCTGGTTGCCGGCAGTGGCATCAGACCCATTCTCATAGACCGAAGCAAAGAGAGGTCTTTGCATCTTGAGGCAGGTTCGTCCGGCCTCCGCGCTGCCGCCCTTGCTTCGCGCCTCGATGAGGATCATCGCTTGCGAGAGGCCGCATATCGTGGAATTTCGCTGCATCGCGTTGCCAACGCTCCACGGCGCATCGGGAAGAAACTCTGAAACCACGGCAACTCTTTCCCAGTCCCAAACCTGTCGGATTTCTTCCTTGAGCCGGAACGACAAGATACCTTCGGCCAAAACAACCGCTGTCGTTCCGTTTGCCCGCAGGGCTGAAGCGTGCGCAGCCATGTCAGCCCCGGCCGCGTAGCCTGACACCACGCAGATCCCTTTCTGTGCGAGTTGTTCCGCGCAGTCTTTGGCGACGGCCAAACCCTTCTCCGTTGCTTTACGTGAACCGCAGAAGCCAATTGACGGGCGACCAAGGATGCCCGGGTTCCCCTTCACGGTCAGGAAAAGCGGCGCCTTGTCGCCGAGAGCGCTCGCGATCGATCGTGGATACCGTTCATCTGAATGAAGCAGCACTCTTATTCCCGCGTCTTCGAGTTCGTCGACTATTCGCTCGGCGTTGTCGGGAGTAGTGCGCAACCTTTCCACCAGCTTTTCACTTAGGCCGCCCTCCGCCGTCACCGGGTTGGTTACGAACTCGTCAAGCGCGATCCCTTTTTTGGTGCACCAGCGCATCACCGCCTGGGCGCGAGCCGGGCCTATGCCTTGGACACCAAGAAGCCTGAAAACGGCTTTGACTGTTGGTCGGTCGGTCATTGTCTATTCGTCCTGGACATTGTCATCATTGCGCAGTGTCTTCTCGCATGCAAGCCCCAAGATCGCGCGTGCACCGGCCTTCTGGAGCTTCATTGCAACGTAGTTCATCGTGACTCCAGACTGGTAGAGGTCGTCGATCAGGGTGACGACCCTTCCCTTGACAGCCTCACTCTCAACCTTGACGGTGCCATCGAGGGCTTCAAGCTTCTCGCCGACAGGCAGGTTTTTTAGCTGAGGTCTTTCCTTTACTGTTCGAACCGCCGAGCTGAGGTCCGCCCACCGAAGTTCAGCGGCAACCGTCTTCGCGAGGTGTGTCGGCAGGTCGAACGGTTTGGAAAGACTAGAGGGGGGTACCGCCACGACGCACTGAGAGTAATTGTACGCGCGAATGTCTCGTATGAACCCGGCCAACCTCGATGCGAGATTGTCGGCGGCCCTCATGCTGGTGTCAGTCGGTCTGAGTCCACCGTAGGTCTTGGCATTGGCTCGAAGCGCCCCTGTCTCGGTTCGATCGTTATCGGGGCTTCCGTGCTCGCGTTCATAGTCCATTGCGAAAGACAGCGCCAGGCAGTCCCTGATTGCCACTGCCTTGTCGATGTCCCCAAGCCATTTCGAAAGATCCTCGATATCCTCGTCGGCTACGTTCTTGAGAAATGTATAGACGAGATTGACACCCTCCTTCTGCCGGAATCCGATGTTATGAATCTCGAAGACGCACTCGAATGCAGGTACGAAGCTATCATCGAACGGGAAGGCGAGGTTCCAGTCATCACCTTCTTTTCGTGGTTTGTTGAGCCCGACATGCACCTTGTCGCCACGAGCCAGATTGTACTCCGCTAGGCTCATGCGCCTGGGCTTCCAGTCGCACATCTCCGTGATGAGATCCCTGGTGATGGTCTTTTGACAAAGGCGTGCCGGATCCATCTTTCCTCCTTTGCGTGCACCCCAGTTGCCTTACGCCGGCTATGATACATCAAGGGTCTGTCATTGTGCCATGAGGCGCTGGACCTAATTGCTAGTCTATCAGCCTTGGTAGTTGCAATAAAGATGCCCTTCGCTGGCAGTGGCAGTGGTGCCAGGCACCTCGAATGAGTAACACGGGGATGTCATGGCCTCATGCTATACTCCTTCTCGAAGGAGGCGGCGCATGGAACGACGGAATTTTCTCAAGGGCTTGCTCGGCGGGTGCCTGGGCGCGGTAGGGGCGGTTCGCGAACCGTCCATACAAAGGCGGCGGCCCGGCGGCGGCGCGGCCAGGGCTGATTCGCTGCGGGACGACGCGCGGCTGGTCGATCTGTTCGCACACCCCTGGTGGAACACCGTCTTCTGCCAGGTCTCGCACGCCGGGTTGCTGGGCGCGGTCGGCGCGCTGGCCGACAAACTGCGCTGCTCCGTGCAGCTCGGCCGGCCCGAGACTCCGGATGTCATCGCCATACCGGCGTTCGTGGTGATTGTCGATCGCGCCACACTGGGCCGCCCGCTCTGGGACACTTACCTGGAGTTTCGCCGCGAGGCGGGCGATGAGACACCGTGCATCATCGCCGAATGCGGATCCCCCGCCGCCGGCTGGCACGTCGAGGACGGCATGCGGATCATCGACCCGGGCCGGCCGCTGCAGATCCAAAAGACGCTGCAGATCATAAGGTCCGCGCACCGGGCCGCCCGCACTTCTGACAGTTGCACAGGATGGTTACATCATGGCTGAAAAGCACCATCACGAGGGTTTCTACCTCGGGCTTAGGAAAAAGGTCGGAAAGTGGCACGAGAAGAAAGGGCACAAATACAAATGGGCAGACTACCTTCTGCTCGCACCAGATCTTTTTTACACACTCGTCATGCTCATGGCCGACAAGGACGTGCCGGCGGCGAATAAGATCGAGATCGTCGGGGCTATCGCCTACTTCGTATCGCCGGTCGACCTGGTGCCGGAGCTCATCCTCGGGCCCATTGGATACATCGACGACATGGCATTGGCGGCGCTCGTGCTCAACGACATCATCAACTCCATCAGCCCGAAGGTTGTCGCGCGGCACTGGCCCGGTGACGATGATGTTCTCGAGACCACCAGGGTCGTCATCGACCTGGCCGCGAAGCTTTTCGGCAAAGAGAGGAATCGAGAAAAAAGTGAAGCTTGCCCTGGTGGCCGCCGCAGCCAGGGCGGACGACGGCGTTGCCGTCGTGGTCGACAACGACAGGTTGCCTCGGTCCGAGAGAATCAACAGCATGAGGAGTGGCGTCGCTTCCGCCGCAAGCGCCGTGCCGTGCGCTCTGGGTGTGGCCATCGAGGCGTTCGAGGCATGGATGATCGCCGACGAAGATGCGTTGGAGCGTGTTCTGGAACTGCCCAGACGAACAGGATCCCGGGAAAATCCTGAAACCATCCGGTTCCCGAAGCAAACACTAAACGATATCGCAAGGCACAGAGTCACCGGGCGCGATCTGTCAAAGCTGGCGGAAGAAGTCGACCTTGATAGGTTGGCAAGGAGATGCAGGCGGGGTTTCGGAAGATTCAAGCAGGCAGTCGTTCAAAACCTCCGGCCGGTCATCGATTGATACGCAATATCATGCTGCACGTGCAGCCCGCATTTCCGCCGCGCGGCTGACCGCGTAAGACCTTTTACAGGTTCTCGCAGTAGGGGCGGTTCGCGAACCGCCCCTACTGCGTGCGGGGTTTGTTCGAAGCGTGTCAAATTTCAGCTCATTGTTTGGGGACTGACAACGTCCCCGCTTTCGTTCGTTTGACCTACTGCCGCTTTCTTTGATAGCTTCCGCAGCATGCCTGTCCGTTTTATATGGCTGGTTCTTGCAGTGTCGGCCTGTCAGAGCCAGCCCGCCTCCAAGCCGGAAGTGACCTCGACCACGCACAAGGCCGCGGCCCGCGTTGTTGCGAGCGTTCTTCACGATGCACATCGATTCGACTGCAAGACAGACAACGACTGCGTCAACTCGTGCGCCTACGGCGCGGTCGGCTCCGCCTGGTACGCGCGCGCCCAAAAGGACCCCGGCTTCAGCGAGTGCGAGGACGGTTGCGACAACCAGGTAAGCGCGCCGCCGCGCTGCGAGAAGGGCGGGTGCGTCGCCTATAAACGCGATCCGCAGAACGAAACCAGGATTACCCCGCGCCCGTCATGCACGCGGGTCGAGCGCTGATCGCGCCGTCGTTTAACATCCCGCAGCATTTGTAGGGGCGGTTCGCGAACCGCCCCTACGGCGTGCGTTGCCATGGATTTCGACAAATTTGCCCTAGACCCGTTTTGATCGCGCCCGCCAATCGCCCCGACGTTTAACGTCCCGCCCCTACATGGTCATGTGACGTTTTTCGGGTTCTCGCGGTCGAGGTCCCAGCGCGCCGGGTTGTTTACGATGTATTCGCGAATTCGGACCAGTTCGTCATCGTCGCGAATGACGTGTTCATAATAGTTGCGTTGCCAGACGCGAACGCCCGGTGTTCCGCGAGCCTCGTTGATGCGTTTCGTCGATACTGTTTTGTAGGCGCCGATCAATCGCCCCAACGGTTTGCGTCCCGCCGCGTTTTTAGGGGCGGTTCGCGAACCGCCCCTACGGTGTACGGGGTCGATGATCATGATGATGCCATGCATGTGATTCGGCATGACGATCCATTTGTCCAAACGGACATGCCCATATCGCTCCTCCAACCATGTCCATGCCTCGGCCGCAATCCGCCCCGCATCGTTCAGAACCACCCGCCCATCCAGTGCTTCGCCGAACAGGCACTCGCGTCCACAGGCGCAGATGGTTACGAAATACGCCCCTGGCCGGGCGTAGTCGTAGCCCGGCAACCTGACGGAACGGCGATGATATAGCGCCGGGTCGAATTTCCTCATATCGTCAGTGCCTCTTGCGGAAAATTTATCGTAATGTCGATGAATACATTCGTGCGAAAAATATCATTCCATCGATTCGCCGGCAAGGCATGGGACGTATGTAGGGGCGGTTCGCGAACCGCCCCTACGTCGTGCGCTGCCATGGATTTCTGCAAATTTGCCCCGCGCCCGTCATGCACGCGGGTCGAGCGCTGATCGCGCCGTCGTAAAACGCGCTCAGATGCAATCCGAGTCCCAGAAGTTTGGGACGCATATCTTGAACACCGGGCAGCAGTGGTAGCAGTCGCAGCATTCGTCGTAGTCCTCGCAGTCCTCGTCCGCCTCGATGCAGCAGCGGCCGTGCTTCTCGCAGGTCTGGTGCTCGCCGCAGTCCTGGGCGTCCGACCACTCCAGGCAGCCGTCTGCGTCCTGGTCGCCGCAGACCACGTGGCCATCGCCCTCACAGGCTTTCTCGCCCTCCGGCTGGCACTCGTCGCTGCACTCGCCCGGGCAGGCGCCGGCGGCGCAGTCGCCCTGGGCACAGGACTGGTAGCCGCCCCACTCCAGGCAATCGTCGTCGTCGAAATCGCCGCAGGCCTCCACGCCGTTATCGGGAGCGGCGGCGCAGCGCAGATCGCCTGCGCCGCACTCGTCCCGGCAAGCGGGCTGGCCGCCCTGGCAGATCCCCTCGAGACAGGTCTGGTCCGCCTCGCAGGCGTTGACCGGCCCCCACTCCAGGCAGTCGTCCTGGTCCCATTCGTCGGCGCAGACCTGGTAGCCTTTTAGGCCCTGCTCGTCGCAGGCCCGGGCCCCCCGGCGACTGCATTCGTCCTTACAGGCATCGACCTGCCCGCCACCGCAGCCGCAAAAGGCAAGGACCTGCAAGAAGGTCGCGGCCAGCAGACAGAAAATGAGACCGATACCCGGCAGGCTGCGGTAACTCTTCATCTTGGACCTCCTGGGTTGCGCCTATTTTACCATACTCGCGCGTGATTGACTCGAAAACCCATTGGTAGTACTTTCTCGGCCGGCTCGAATACGCGGAGGTAATTCCCATGACCGAGAATCCGGCTATCGAGGACGATCTCCTGCCGAGCGGAGAGGCGCAACCCGGTTTCGTAAAAACCTGGTGGGTGGCCATGCGGCCCTTCGCCTTGCCGGCTTCAACCATGCCGGTGATCTTCGGTACGGTGCTGGCAGTCAGCCTTGGCGGGGCAAAATTTTCTCCGATCCTTTTTTTAGGCGCTTTCTTCGGCATGGCTTTTCTGCATACCGGCGCCAACCTGCTGAACGATGTCTACGACTTCAAGAAGGGGCTGGATACCCGGGTCAACCCGGTCTCGGGCGCAGTGGTGCGCAAATGGGTCTCGCCCGGACAAGCGTTGATCGCCAGCTTGTTGTTTCTTTCGCTGGGTTCGGCCATCGGCGGGCTGCTGGTGGCCGCAGTCGGGCTGCCGTTGCTGTGGCTGGGCATCGCCGGAGTGGCCATCGGCGTGTTCTATAGCTTTGGTCCCTTCGAGCTCAAGTTCAATGCCTTGGGCGACCTGGCCGTGTTTGTGAACTTCGGAGTGCTGGGGGCGCTGGGCGCCTGGACGGTGCAGACCGGGTCGATCTCCTGGGTGCCTGCCGTCTGGGCGATTCCCGTGGGCTTATTGGTGATCGGCATTCTGCACGCCAACAACTGGCGCGATATCGAAAGCGATACCAGAGGCGGCATCCGCACCATGGCGTCTCTCTTCGGCGATCGCGGTTCGCTTTTCTACTACGCTTTTTTGCTTTTCTTTCCTTATCTTTTCGTTGCCGGCTGGGCCGTGTTTTCGCTTGTCTCTGATATCGGGCCGAACATGCCGCTCGCGGCGTTAATGGTTTTCATATCTTTGCCGCTTGCGCTAAAACTTTTTCGCAGGGGGCTGCTACGTAAGAGTGCAGAAAATCCTCTCGATTTTCTGGCCCTCGACGGGGCCACGGGGCAACTCAACCTGGTCTTCGGCCTGCTGTATACCGCCTCGTTCGGGGTTGACGCCCTGGTGCGCTATCTGACCGCTTGAACAAGTACCCGTCCACTGTTCTTACCTGGTTGATTGCCATTCTGGCGCTGGGCCTGTTCACACCGCTTTTCGCGTTCGGAGGCATCGGCGCCTTCGATTTCTGGTGGTGGATGGCCTCCAACGCCGCGGTGTTGATCGCCCTGGTTTTTGCTGTCGACGGCGGTTTTCGAAAACATTGGCTTGACGATTTGCGTTCGCGCCCGCTTTTTAAAATCGGCATGGGCCTGGCCTCGGCCGCGTTGCTGTACTTCATTTTTTATTTCGGCAACCTGACCGCCCGCTGGATGTTCGCCTTTGCTGCTCGCGGCATCGAGGCGGTATACGATTTGAAGCAAGGCGCATCCCCTTTGCGGGTAGGCCTGTTGATAGGATTTTTGATCGGACCGGCCGAAGAGTTGTTCTGGCGCGGATTTTTGCAGCGCAGGCTGGCCCTGCGCTACGGGCGTTGGTTCGGGTTCGCCGCGGCCGTCGCTGTTTACACGCTAATGCACCTGGCCAGCCTGAACCCGATGCTGGTAGTTGCCGCCTGTGTGTGCGGGATGTTCTGGGGCCTTCTTTATCTGTGGACGGGTTCGCTGCTGCTGTGCACGGTCTCTCACATCGCCTGGGATCTGACTGTATTTCTGATCGTACCTTTGAGCTGACGGTTACTCGTCTTCGGAATCGCCCGGATCCGTGAACGGCTTGCCCTGGATCGTCACCCGGTGGTCCGCGCAGACCCCGTCCCGCCCGTCGCCGTCCAGCGAAAGCAGTTCGGGAGAAGGCTTGGACAGCACGGTTCTCTTGTGGTCGGCGCGGCTTGCCGCGGCCTCCGCCGCGGCCGCCGCGCGCGGCACGGCCTTCAGATCGCGGGTGGGCGATTCCGACAGCTCGTCATCGTTGAGCTCCCGGTCGGGATCCTGCGGAATTGGATCCGGCTCGGGAATTATGTCCGCCGGCGGATCGGGCTGGGTGTCCTCCCCGGCGAAGGCCTCTTCATCGAGCGCTGCGGCGTCGCGGACGGTGTCGAGCGGGTCGGCGGGCGAGTCGACTTCGTCGGATCGCGGTTTCTTCTGCCCGCCCGCCAGCTGATCCAACAGGCTGTCAATCTCGCGTAGTTTCGAATCCAACCGATTGGCCCTGAAAGTGGCTTCGACCTTGGCCTCGGCCTTTTCCATCAGGCGGCTCTCTCCCGAGGCCTTGATGGAATTGTAGCGCTCGATGTATTCCAGGGCGTCGGGGTAGTCGTCGGAGGCGAAGCCGTCCTTGGCCCAGCGGCCAAACAACCTTGCGGCCTTCTTGAGCGTGCCCTTGCCGGACGACTCGGGCGGAGCCTGCTGTTCGGCAAGCTTGTTGCGTATCATCTCGTTGCAGGTTTGGCGGATGTCTTCCGGCAGGTGCGAGGGCAAGTTCCTGAAGACCTTGAGGATCGGTTCGATGCCGATGCGCTGCTCCGAGATGGCCCTGAGTACCAGCACCGTGCAGACCGCTATCCCGAACGCTTCGCGGACACGCTTCTTCATGTTGCGGGCCATGAAAACGCTGCCCAGTAACATCACCGGAACCACGAAGAGCGGGTTGGCCAGAACGGTGGTCGTGCCGATCAAGGCGCTGCCGCCCAGCAGCGGCACCAGCGCCGAGGAGTTGGCCACTAAAATATAAGCCGCCAGGCCGGCCAGTTCTTTACCCAGGCCGAGGCTGAACAAACCACGGGCGCCCAGCAGGATCTTCATGGCGGACGACTCTGTGACTTCTTCCGTCTCGAACTGTGAAAGAAGCTGCCTGCGGTCGCCTTCGTTTAGTCCATCGACCAGGTCGCCGACCTTGCGCGTCAGTTCGGCCTGCAACTCGCCGGGCAGCGTGCCGCGTTCGGCGGCCGCGGCGATGATGCTCAGCGTGTTCAGCTTGATCACGTCCGAGAAAGTGGGATCGTTGACGGTCTTGTGAGTGAACGGGTTGAGGCGCACCTTGGCGTATTCCTTCCAGTACTCCTTCGAAAAAAACTTGAGCTTGCGTGCATCCTCATCGTCGAGCTGCTTGGCAAAGATCTCCTGTGTGCGCTTGGCAATGTCGTTGGTCAACTCGTGGCTCTCAACCCGGAAGAAAGCCAGGTCGGCCGGCAAACCCAGCCCGTTCCGAAGATGCATCCACAGACGCAAGCGCAGCGACTCTGTGGCAATCTGTTCGCCCTGCAGTGATTTGCTCTTCTCGGCAAGTCTGCGCTCGAAGGCCTTCTTGCGCTCTTCCTTCTTCAGCTCGCTGTTCTCGTCGGATTCCGACACGAGCTTGTCCTTGATTTTTTTTGCCACCCAGGAACCGGCGTCCTTGAGCATGTCGACAACGAGTTTTTGCAGGTAAGTCTCTTCGTAAAGGGCGATCAAAGTAGACAGGCTCTCGCGGTCAGCGTTTGACAGGCCGGCCAACACGTGCTCGGGCTCGATGTAGAGCTGCGCCACGGTAAGCGCTCCTCCCTTGGGCGTGGCAAAGCATATCCCAGCCAAGGGGTGAATTTCCAGTCATATGTTTTCAGCTCTTAAGCACCGCCAGGTAGTCCTTGAACTCTGTCTTGAGCCCGGCGTAGTCGCGCCGATCGACTCTCAGCTCTGATGCGATCTGGCTGATCTCGTTGTCTTCCGCCTGCGAAATCGACTGGTCGGCGGCCGAGACGGCGAACAGGCAGCGCAGCAGGGCCAACTTCTGTTCACTGGTCGCAAGCTCGTCGAACTCACGGGTCACCAGAAAATTCTCGGTGCCGCCGAAGAGCCGGGCGTGGGTCTTGGCCATCTGCACCACTAAAATGGCCTGTTCCCGGTCGAGGCCTCCCAGATCGGTGACGATGCGCTCCATGGCCGCGGTTTCCTCGGGGCTGATGTCCAGGTCGGCATTGGCCACGCGCGACAGCAGGTAGGCGAAAGCGGCGACATAACGCGCCCGTTGCGGCTCGAGCTTGTCGAGCTTCGATACGATATCGCGGACGGTGTCCGGTTCGGGCCCGCTTTCTTCAGGCCGGCCGCCTTTTCCAAATCCCAAAAAATCCAGAATGGACATACGCGCCTCCGTACCTGGTTCGCAATGGTGCCGCGGACAGTATCTTATGAAACTGCTTGAATGGCAACGGCCAGCTGGTTGACATATATCTAAAAATTAGATATATTGTCCAGTAGAAGCAGTTGTGCTTGTAAGGGTTTGATAATGCTTGAATACCTTGTTAGATCGAATGCGCGTCGCACTCTCCTGACATTGTTGTGGCTGGATGACATATCCGGTTGCGTTAGCAGTTTGGCTCGCCGTTGTGGGTTGTCGTTTTCGGCTGCGCACCGCGAGTTGGAGGCAATGCAGGCCGCGGGCCTGGCGGTCTCCGTGCGCACCGGCAAGGAAGTTGTCTATAGCGCCAATCGAGGTCATCATATGGAAGAACTGTTGTCTGAACTGCTGATGACAAACCAGCAGGTTCAGAGGCAGGGGCAGAACGACAATGATGAACATGATCGAGTAGTTGGAAACCTGATACGGCTTGGCCTGCCCTTGTCCGGTAAATCGCAGTCAGAAAGAGACGAAATGAAGCCGGAAGAAGCGCTGGCTCACGCGCTCGTTCTCGCTCACACTGATCCGGGCTTGGCGCGATCTCTGCCTGTTTTGCTCTTCAAGCTTTTTAATGATCTCGATTGGAATGACCTGGTTGGCAGGTCAAGGGAGATTCGGGAGTTGCAGACACTCGGTTTCTTTTTGCAAATCGCGGGCAGGCTATCCGGAAGAGCAGACCTGGAGGCGATGGCTTTCGGGCTGCATGATGGGCGCGAACGCAAGATACGAAATTTCTTTCGGACTCGATCGGGCAAATTTTCCAAAAGACTTGCGAAGATCAACACCCCGGAAATCGCCCGTAGCTGGAACTACACGATCAACATGCCCCTGGAGTCTTTCAGATCCTTCTTTGAAAAGCACGTTGGAGAGGCCCTGAACACATGAGAAAGTACAGTCCGGCCGAGCTCAAAACTTTTCTTGAAGCGATCGATCACAACTTGGAAGTTGATTTCAGCATGATAATCATAGGAGGATGTGCGGCCGCCCTGGCATACAAGGCTGATCGGCATTCGCAGGAATCAAGAGACTGCATATGTTTGTTCCCGAGAAGCACGACCTGGCCTTGATGAAAATTGTTCGGGGCGATGAACACGACATCGAGACGATCGCCGAAATTGCCCGTAAAGTCGGTCTCGACTACGATATACTAGTGAACAGGTTCTTGGAGGAGATGGGACAGGCCATCGGCCGCCCCGAGGAACTGAAACTCAAGTTGCTGGTTGCGATAGAGCGTGTCTTCGGCAGCGAAAAAGCCGGCGAAGCGGCTGAAAAACTGAACATGTAAATGTGGGTATTCCGCGAATGAAGCCCCTCTTGGTTTGGTTTATCGTCTTGTGTTGCATGCCTGCGGCGCGGACCCGCGCCGGTGAGATGAAAAGCGAGTACCATGCCTTCATCAGCGCCGTGATCGGGCAACATTTCACGGGCGAGCACGACTCGCCGGCCCTGTTTCCGATGCTGGAGTTCCGAGCCGGCTACCGTGTTGATTCCTGGTTCACGACGAGGATCGACCTGGGGTTGGGCCTGACGAAAATCAGCAAACCCGATCGCGAGAGTTTCCGGGGCGCCGGCCTGATGGCCTCGCACCTGTCTTTGGCCTTTCTGTTCACCCCGCGCCTATCTCCGCGCCTGGGGATGTACCTGGGCGCTACTACCGGAATCTGGTTCACGGCCATGTGGGGCGATGATCTGCTCGACACGACCTACGGATCGGTGCAGGACTATCTCGAAGGCACCTCTCTGAGTCTGGGCGGAATGCTCGGGTTCGGCTTACGGATCGCCCCGCGCTGGGAGTTGCTGTTCGAGGCGCGTTACAACCGGGCCATGGTGCAGTTCGGCGGTCAATGGTACAACTCGGGCGGGGTGGGCTTGTTTTTCGGCTTCGTATACCTGGTTCCAGTCGCAGGCAACATAGCGGGCGTCGGGCATGACTGAGATCAGAAGTAAAAGCACTCGCAGAAACAGACTTGCGGCTCTTGTGGGACTGGCTTTGCTGCTGTTTGCGGGCTATGCAATCGTGCTGCATGGCCGCAGGCTGAGGCCGCGCAAGGCGATCACACTGCTGGGAGAGAAAATGCTCGCAGCGGGCGGCCCGGCCGCTTTTCGACTTGTGGCCTTCGACCTTTTACAGGGGCGCCCGCTGGGCATAGAGCGGGTCGAGTTGAGCATCTCCCGCGGGAAGGATCTCCACAAGATGCTGGCGCGCGTCAGTCCGGGCGGATCGATCGCCGACTTGAACGTCAGGCTGCCCGCATGGCCGCCGGGCGACGCCCAGCTGAGGCTCGCAATCGAAACCGGCCTTGGTGATGCCGAGCTTTCCGCGGATGTGACGCTCGACCCTCGGGCGACCTCCCGGCTGCGGCTGGTGCCGCCCTCAAAAGGATGGAAAAAGCCGCCGGTACTCTTGCGACGCGGCCCGACTCGTGCACCCGCTGAACAGGGGACGCAGCCCGCCTCCGAAGAACCCGCCCGGTTCGTCATGTTTCCAGCCTCTGGAAGGCTTTCGAGTAGTTTTCCATCCCGCCTGCTGGTCAGGATCCTCGACGCGGAAGGCCGGCCGGTGCAAGGATTGTTTGGGTTGGATGATTCACCGGGCCGCCCAACCGACGATTGGGGCCTGGTCGAGGTCACGCTCGCCGAGCGCCCGGATCGGCTCAGGCTTTCTTTCCAGGGTGAAACCGGAAGCCTGGCGGGCGGAGTGGAGTTCGAGCGAACCCCGACCCAGATCGATCTGGCGCTGTCCGGCCCGCTGCTCTCGGCGGGAGAGGAGTTGACGACGGACCTGAAGACGATCTCGCCTTCGGTTCCGGTGTACCTGGATGCCTGGTGGCGGGGCGGCTTGTGCCTGAGCATGCAAACCGAGGCTCATGACGGCCGGGCGCGCGTCAAGTTCGAGGTGCCGGCCGGGATTGACGGGCCGCTCGTGGTTCAGGCGCGCCTGGATCCCTTCGGGGACGGCCGGGCGGTTCGCGGCGCTACGGTCATGGTCGGCAAGTCGGACCGGCCGTCGCCCAGAGAGGCGCTTGGAATGCTTGGTAGCCTGCCTGCCGGACCGGGTTTCTGGGACGAGGTGGGTAAACTGGATAACGTCAGGCAGCCCGGGCGAGCGCTCTTACAAGCGCTGCTCTCCAGGGTCGCGTCTCCCGACGGACCGCTGCCGCGCCTGATTGACGGGCAGGCGAGTGAGCAAGAGACGCTCGAGCGACATCAACGCCGGGTGATCGTCTTTGGATTGTGGATGGTCGGCCTGTTGTCCGCCATAGCCTGGCTTACGGTTATGGTAATGCTGCTGCGTGATCTACGCGGGGCAGCCTCTCTTCAGCTTCGCCAGGGACTCAAGGCAGTGCTTTTAGCCGGCGCAGTTCTGGGGCTGGTCTTTTTAGCGGGCTGGTTCTGGCTGTGGTGGTCGGCGGCCGGGTTGCTCTGATGCCTGAGGTCCCAATCCGTGGCTATTCTACCGGTTCCTGGTGAACACAATCTTTGCCATAGAGGACACAGGCGCGCGGCGGGTTCTCGGCGGCCTTCTCAGCGTCGGCCTTGCGTGCCGGGTCCGGCCAATTTTCGTAGTCGGGCAGGTGACCCCAGAAGGGCACGCACATCATCCTGTTCTTGCACTCCTCGTGGCAGACCTCTTTGTCGTCCACCAACTCACAGCTCTTACCGCACAGGATGGCTTCGGCGCAATCACTCTGCTGCTCGCACGAGCGGCGACAGACCAGGTGTGTCTCGCTTGCGCCCAGGCACTTGTTCGACGTGCGCGCGAGTTCGAGCACGCAGCGGGAACCCGCGGGACAACTGGTTTCGTCTTCTGCGACGTCGAGAGTGTCCGGGTCGTCGGGTGTGCATTCAGTTACCGTGCATGAACCGCCCGGCATATTGTGATCGCAGGTCAAAGTGAAACTTTGCTCGCCGCTGCCGCAATGCTGGTCGGTCTGGCAAAAATCTCCGACCCTGGTGGGTAGATCTCCGCATCCTGCCGGGACAGTTGCTAGAAAACAACAGGCTAAAGAGAGCCATAGTCTTTCCATTTCCCGCTCCTTATGCACATGAATCAATAACACTGTACCCATGTGTTCGGACGACGTCAAGTGTCTGTTCAATTGACCAGCTTGCCCCTGAAAGCGTAGAATCGACATATACTGGATTATGTCGAGGTGCTCCATGAACAGGCTTTTTTCGTCAATATTTGTTCCTCTTCTTCTGGCGCTGGGCCTGTTGGGCATCTCTTGCGGATCGAGCACTCACGGCAGCAAGACCTGTACCATAGACGGCGACTGCCCCGACGGCGAGTTCTGTGTGTCCGGCGTTTGCGCCCAGTGCAGATACAAGGCCGACTGTCCCGATGGCGACACCTGCCAGGACGGCAAGTGTGTCAAGGACTGCCCTATAGACGATCGCTGCCAGAGCGGCGGCAATTGTTGCCCCGGAAACTACGAATGCGTCGATCGAACCTGCCGCCCGCCTTGCGGCGGAACTCGCTGCGGTCACCGCTCCGAGTTGTGCTGCACGACCGGCCAGGTCTGCGAGGACGAGCGCTGCATGACCGATTGCGGAGCCAACCAGCGCTGCGGGCGCGATCTCGACATGTGTTGCGCCGCCGACCAGATTTGCTATGGATTCGGCTGCACCACGCTTGGTGTAGAGTGCGAGCAGCAAAGCGATTGCCCGGCCGGCCAGATTTGCGAACGCGATCTGGGCAAGTGCATCGACGAGCAGGTCGTCGGAGACTGCGTCTACGTTCCCCCGGTGGGACAATTCAATCCGCAGATCGATTGTCGCTGGAGCCCGCCCGGCAACCAGGTGACTCCCGCGCGTGACGACGTCGTCATGGCCCCGGTAGTGGCCAACCTGACCGATGACAACGGAGACGGCAAGACCGATCACTTCGACATCCCGGAGATCGTCTTTGTCAGCTACGATTACGAGGGCGACGGATGCTGCAACCAGAAGGCCACACTGCGCGTGGTCAACGGGGCCTGCAACCCCGACGGCTCGATGACCACCATCTATTCGAGCTCGGCACCGGGTCTCGACAACTCGGGCGGGCTGGCCATAGGCGACCTGGACGGCGACGGGGTGCCGGAGATTGTCGCCATGACCATCGTCGATGTCGGCGGTACTCCCCGTCCCCAGGGCACGGTGGCCTTCAAGCGCAGCTTGCCGGACGGGTCGGACTGGAGCGTGATGTGGCAGAACACCGACTACCCGACCTGGAACGTCCATACCCGCGGGGGAAGCCAGCCTTCCTTGGCCAACCTGGACGGCCAGGGATCGCCCGAGGTGATCATCGGCAACGTGGTGCTCAACGGCAACGACGGCAGCCTGCGCTGGGACGGCCTGGTGACGGTCGGCCCGAGTGCGGGAATCGGCAACAATGCCTTTTTGGGCCCGGTTTCGAGCGTGGCCGATATCGACCTGGACGGCAAACCGGAGGTGCTGGCGGGCAACACCTGCTACAGCTTCGACGGCCAGGAAAAGTGGACTTATCACTACACCTCCGACAACTCCGACTGCGGCGGCAACCTGCCCTGTGACGGCTTCACCGCGGCGGGCAACTTCGATTCGGACGATCAGGGCGAGGTGGTCATCGTCCGCCGTGGCGAGGTGTTTATCATCAACCATGACGGCAGCCTGCTCGACAAGGTCGCCATTCCCAAGGATGATTGCGATTATAACGAAAGCGGGCCGCCCACGGTGGCCGACTTCGACGGTGACGGGCGGCCGGAGATAGGCACAGCGGCGGCGGACTACTACGAGATAATCGATCTCGATTGTTTCGGTAACCCCCTGCCGGCCGGCTGCGCTGCGCAGGGCGTGTTGTGGAAAGTGCCCAACGAAGACTGTTCGAGCAGGGTGACAGCCTCGTCGGTCTTCGACTTCGACGGCAACGGGCATGCCGAGGCGGTCTATGGCGACGAGACCACCTTCCGGATCTTCGACGGCACGACCGGAAGCGAGTTGTTCGTCGATTCGCAGCACAGGAGCCACACCCGGCTAGAGATGGTTGTCATCGCCGATGTGGACAACGACGGCAACGCGGAAGTGGTTGTGGCCGAAAACGCCTACAACAACGGAACCCCGGGAGTCGTGGTCTGGGGCGACGTGCTCGACAACTGGGTCTTCACCCGGCGCATCTGGAACCAGCACTCTTATCATGTCAGCAACATCTCAGAGGACGGCAGCGTGCCCCTTTATGAGCAACCCAACTGGCTGACGGACGGGCTGAACAACTTTCGCCAGAACGTCCAGGGCGAGGGCCTGTTCTGGGCGCCAGACTTGCTGGTAATCAACCTGGGCGCGGTCTGCGAGCTTAGCGGCGCGCTGTACGTGACCTTCGACGTCATGAACCAGGGCAGCCGCATGGTCGGACCGGGCGCCTCGGTGACGCTCTATGCGGACACCGATGCGATTGACACCGTCAAAACCACCCAGACATTGCTGCCGGGCCAGATCGAGCACTTCAGCTATTCCTGGCAAATTCCGCCCGCGATGCAGGATGTCTCTTTCGACCTGAGCGTGAGCGCGGACGACATCGGCGACGGCAGCGGCCAGAACAACGAGTGTGACGAGGGCAACAACCGCGCCACGCTGGCCGGGCTCTCGTGCGGCGTGGTCGACTGAGTTCTAATCGACTGACTTTCCAGAAGGCGATTTCCTGATCATTCGACTAGAAGATCTGCAGGCAGCTCCACCAGGTTGCCGTCGCGATCGACGCAGACAACCTGGACATCGGCATTTACCAGAATGGAATCTTCTCCCTTGCGGCGGACCTGCTGATCGAAGCTCAGGCGATAGTCCGAGCTGCGCCGGCAGATCGTCTGGACGATCAGGCTGTCCGCCAGGCGTGCCGCTTGCAGGAACTTGATCTTCAACTCGTGCACCACGAAGAGAATATCGTCGATACCCATACTGCCCCGGGGAAGATTCTGCGCTCGCATTAGTTCATCACGCCCGCGCTCGAAGAACTTGAGGTAGTTGGCGTGATAAACCACGCCCTGGGCGTCGGTGTCCTCCAGGTAAACTCTAACGGCGAGTTCGTGCGATTTCATGTTGACCTCCCGCCAGAGGTTATTCCGGCCGTGCCCGCGGGGTCAAGAGCCGTTGACCGGACAAGACCCATCGCCTAGAATCGAATACGGGGTGGACAGGAGATCGGGTGATCCGCAAATCCGACAGACCGGACGGGAAAATCAAGTGCCTTGTGCAGCGCAGCCAGCGACGCCTGATTGCCGGCCGGGTCACATCGGCCCTGCTGGATTGCGCTGTTTTCGCCTTTTTGGCCGCTTTGGCTTACATGAGTCTTTCGGGGCCGCTGGATCTTGGCACAAGTGCGCGGGATGTTTTTTTTATCGGGCTGGGAGCCATGATCCTGGCATACGTCGCAATCGAGGCTTTACAGGGCACTTCGTCCATGGATGTGGCCCTTCTGCTCGACGAACACCTGAACCTCAAAGACCGTATTTCGAGTTGGTTGTCTTTCGAAGGCAGATCCAAGCAGGGCGCATTCATGCGTGCACACCTGGCCGAGACGGTGGAATGCCTGTCGCGAGTCGAGGCCAAGCCCCTGCCGTTTCCTCTGCCTAAAAGGTTACGTGCCTTTATTCTGTTTATCGTGCTCGTGCTTCTATCGCTCATGCCGCATGCCGACAGGGCTTTGCTAGCTGAACGGGAAGACGTCCGTGCCTCGGCCGGGAAGGTCAGCGCCGCTCGCAGAAAAGCCCGTGAACTTGCGCGGATCCGCCATGAGGCCGGGTTGCGGGGCCTGCCGAAGCTTGCGGGAATGATCGCCGACGTCGAGCGGGAAATGTCTGCTAAAATCGATCTACTTACAAAGCAAGAACGTAAACCCCCTGCCGATGCACGCAAAGACCATGGGAAGGATTCCAGCGAACAGGCAACGGCAGAAACCGCAGCAGCCAAGACGAAGCTTACAGGGCGCGAACTGGGCCTGAGCGCGGGACTGCGCAAGGCGGGCTCGGCGGCTTACCGGCCGACCGGCAAGTTCGATAGTTTTCCCGACTCGGCCTACGCCGCGACCTTTGCCGAGCTGGATGAGCGCCTGCTGGACGGAGACCTGACAGCCCGCCAGCTTTCCGATTTGGCCCGGCACCTCGAGGGAGTGGCCGACAGGTTCAGCTCGCAGGGATTCGAGTCCGATCACCAGGCCGAGCTCGTCGAACGGGCGGCGCTCAGTCACGATGGAGACGAGGTTCTCGATACGAGCCGGGGCAACTCCTTCGATCGTTCGCTCAAGCCTCTGCAGCAGAAGTCTTTCTCCGAGTTCCTGATGCGTTATGCCGCTCACATAGGCAACAAGGCTCTTGGCCAACTGCGCTTTGAGCCCGGGGGGGAAGGCAAGAGTGATATGAAGATCGGCGCAATCAAAGCGCCTCCCGGCAAGAAAGCCGCTTCGGCCATGCGCCGGGTCGACTCCAAGCCGGCGCCGGAAACGCCCATGGTATCGGGTGAGGTCGGCAAGGCAGGGACCTCGTCGCAGGCGGCCGGAGACGGAAAGATGAAGGGTCGGGCGGAGGGCACGGCAAAAGGCGCCGGAACCAGCCCGGGCGGCGCCGGAGCCGGATCGGGAGGCGGCGGCCGGGCCGCAGGCGCGCCCCCTGTTCTGCCGCGGGCGCTTGGCGGCCGGTATCTTCCTTTACATGGTAAGCTCTCAGATGGAAAGGCGGTCGTCCAGGTCATCAACGATCATGGTCACGGCGGGCGAAGATTGGCCTCGGCCGAGAGCGCTAAGGTCACCTATCGCGACGTCTTTGTTCAGTACGCCCATGGGGCCGAAGCCGAAATATCCGGGGAGAAGGTTCCTTTGCAAATGCGCGATTACATCCGCGACTACTTTCGGTCAATCCGCCCCAACCAGGAATGACGGTGCGCAAGCGATGCCCGTAGAAGAAAAATCAGAGGATTTCTCTGCTCCCTTCGATAGCGCTTTTTTCGAAAGGCTGCAGAGCCTGCACCTGTGTTCGCGACGCATCTTCTCCGGACGGCTGAACGCGATGCATATATCGCGAAAGCTGGGCGCGGGAATGGAGTTCGCCGACTACCGACCCTACACACCGGGAGACGATCTGCGACTGATCGACTGGAATCTGTTCGCCCGTTCGGAGAAGCTGTACACCAAGCTCTACCGCAAGGAAGAAGATCGCAACCTGTTTTTTTTAGTCGATGTCTCGGCGTCTATGGCGGCGGAGCCTTTGAAATTCGACTTCGCCCGCAAGCTGGCGGCTGCCTTAGCCTACATCGGACTGTTCGAGATGGATCGCGTTTTTCTGCATGGCTTCGCAGAAGGCATCAGCGCCACGCTGCCCGGCCTGCGGGGCAGGCGGGCAATTGTCGAGGCACTGGGGTTTCTCTCACAGCTTGTGCCGGGAGGACGAACCGGCTTCGAAAAGGCCGCCCGTGATTTTATCGAACGCCACGGAGCCGGGGAGGGCGTAGTACTGATCTTTTCCGACTTTCTCGACCTCGATGGAGTCGTGCCCGGGCTGGAGATTCTCTTTCGTCAGGGTTTCGAGGTGCAGGCAATGCATGTCGTGACTACTGCAGAACGGCGTCCATCCTTTCTCGGCCAGTGGCGCCTGGCCGACCCTGAAGGAGGACACCCGCACGTAGAGCACGTCACGCGACGCATGCTGGCCCGTTATCGCCGGGCCTTTGCCGCTCACAGCGAGCATCTACAAAGGCACATGCGTGTTCATGGAGGAAGATACCTGAGGGTCACCACCGATACTCCACTCGAGGAATTGATCTTGAAAGAACTCAGGTCCGGGCGCCTGCTGGTTTGAGGAATGCGATGAGGTTCTTCGGCCTTTCGGCGACCGAGTTTTCGCTGCTTTTTGCTCTTTCTGCTTTGGCGCTGGTTGTCTTTTACCTGTTCTCGTCCCGCAGACGAACGATTGTGGTGGCGACGGATCCTATCTGGCGCCGGGCCACGGGCCGCCGTCGGACCCCGTTTCGAAAGCTTCTGTCCTTGTTGTTGCAGATTTTGATCGTCTTCATCATCTCGCTGGCTCTAGCGGATCCAAGATCACTCGGCCCTGCATCCGGCCGGCCTCTTGCGCTTGCGCTGGTTGTCGACACCTCGGCCAGCATGGCCGCGCATGAAAGCGACGGAACCCGACTGGAGAGAGCCCGGCGATTGGCGCGGACCATTGTCGACCGGCTGGCGCCCGGCGATCGGCTGGCGCTGTTTGCCATGGATGATTCGTGCAGACCGCTTACGGGTTTCAAGGATGCGAAAGAAGTTACGGCGAGCCTTGGCGAGCTCGAACCGGCGGCGGCGGCCGAGGATACGCGGAAGGCAGTGGCCTTTGCAAGCGCGGCACTGGCCGCCGACTGCGACCCGGATTATTGTGAACAGCGCATCGTTTTGATAAGCGATCACTTTCACGATCTCGAACCGGCCGTGCCCGGGCAAGGCCCAAAGGTGCTGCAGTTCTCGATTGGCGAGGTAAGTTCCAATCTCGAACTTACGGCCTTTGATGTCCGCCCGCGCAGAGGCGCGGCGCGGGGTAGCGAAGTTTTTGTCGAGGTGAAAAACCGGGGACCCGGAATCTCCCAAGCGCGCCTGCGCATTCATACGCCTCAGGTAGTTCTGGACGACGAAAAAATCGAGATCGATCCGGGCAAGAGCTTTTCAAGGGCTTACTTTCTGCGACCGATTATGGGCGAACGCCTGATAGCCACTTTAACTGCCAAGGGTTCGGACGAGAGGGCCGACGCCTTCTCGCTCGACGACAGGGCTTATGCGCTGCTGCCGCAACGTACGGCACGCAGAGTATTACTGGTGACGGACGGTAATATCTTTCTGGAAAAGGCTCTTTCGCTGGACCCGTCGCTGAGGCTCGAAGTTGTCAAGCCGTCGGCTTTCAAACCGGCGAGCTTGACCGGCGTCGAGGCGGTTTTCTTCGACGGCGTATGTCCCGATTCTCCCGTTCCGGCGGCCTATTTCAATGTCCCTGCGGCGGCGCCCGGAGGCTGCCCATTTATTACGGCCGGCGAGGTGGATTTTCCGAAGCTGCTGCCAATCAGGGGAGATCATCCGCTGACTGACGGAATTACATTAATCGACATGCAGATCGGGCGAGCCCGCAGGCTGGTGCCCGAGAGCAATGACGTGGAAATTCTACGCGATCAGTCCGGGCCGCTGATGATCGCGCGAGAAAAAGATTGGCATGGCGGAAAGCAGCGATTTCTGGCCGCGGGATTTGACCTGGCAGAAAGCGATCTTCCGTTGCGGGTCGCTTTTCCTCAGTTGATTCATAACTGTCTGAACTGGTTTCTGGGTCCCGCGGGCGATAGTCTGCAAATCGGGCCGGGAGTCGCAGCGCCTGTCTTTTTTCCGCCGCGGACGGCAATCAAAGATCCCCGTGGTAAGCTCCTTTCGGCTCAGAGCATAGGGCAAGGCACAAATCGGCGCTGGTTCGTGGTTCCCTCCTTGCCGGGATTCTATTCGCTCAGGCGGGGAAAGAGCGAAAAATTGCTGGCTGTTAACTTCCGGATAGATTCCGAGTCGGAACTGATCGGTGATCGGCGCCCCGGTCCCGGTCGAATTCTGTGGCGGCCCGGAGATTCAGCGGAAGCCCTGATGGCCGGCCTTGGAATCGCTGAACCAAGGAGCCTGCCTTTCAAGCCGGGCCTTCAATGGCCCGCCTTGTTGCTTGGGGTCGCCTGGTTGCTGTTTTTCGACTGGTTGTTCTTTTGTTTGCGAATGCTTTACTGAGTTGTGATGCAAAATGCTCGATGAATTGATACATAGCCTCGAGTTTTTCCTGGATCGTCACGACCTGCAGCTCTTGCATCCTGTGGGCCTCTTGTTACTGCTGTCCATTCCTGTCTTTTTGGTGCTGGGATTGTGGATGGACAAGGGTATGCGCTGGTACCGCCGACTGGCAGTCGTTTTTTTTCGGACGGCGATCATAGCCTTTCTTGCCTTGGCGCTTTCACGGCCGGTCAAGATCTCCAGGCAGAAATCGCCGGCGGTAGTGATGCTGGCCGATCTGTCGGCCAGCATTTCGGGTCAAGAGCGCAAGAGCATGGAACGTGAAATCCGGGATTTCTGGTCGGGTTGCGTCGATGCCGATTGTTACCTTGTGGGTTTCGGCGATCTGCCCGAGTTGCTTGCCGGGCCGGGAACCAGGCGCATCGATATCGTCTCGCAGCCATTCTCAAACGTGACCGATATCTCGGCCGGACTGAGATTCTCTGAAAGCTTGTTTCCCAAGTTGCACGACAAGCGCCTGGTGATTTTTTCGGATGGGAACGAGACCAGGGGAAACCTCAGGCAAGCGCTAAAAAGGGCGCGGCAACAGGGTATCGAGGTTTATACCGTTCCGATCGTGCCGCCAAGCAGCGATGATGTGCGACTCACCGACATCTTAGCGCCTGCCACGGCGCGGGTCGGCGACAAGGTGGAACTGGCCGTCGAGATTACCTCGAACACGCGCAAGCCGGTCAGTGTCAGGCTGCTGGTCGACGGCCGGCCTGTCGGCAGGAGGAGGCTGAGTGTCGGTCCCGGGCCGGGCCGGGCCGAGTTCGAAATCTACCCGTCGAAAGCAGGCTGGCACGAGATCACCGGCGTCATTTCGGCAACGGACGACAGGTATCCGCAAAACAACCGCTCCTCGGCCAGAATACACGTCTCTGCTCGTCCACGCCTGCTTCTGGTTCAGGCGGCTTTAAGCGAGAATCCGCTCAAATCGTTGCTGGGCAAGCAAGATCTGGATCTGGTTTCGACGGATCGTGAAAACATCCCGGCCCTGGCCAAGCTGGCCGCATACGATCTGGTGATCCTGGACGATCTGCCGCTTCAGAAGTTTTCGGCCCGGGTAGTAGATGAACTGCGTGGATATGTAGAGGAGCTTGGCGGCGGCTTGCTGATCTCGGCGGGCGCTAAGGCAGCGGAATTGGCAGGTCCAGATAATGCGCCGATTGAATCGCTCTTGCCGGTTCAGTTCCGCCAGGTTAAGAAAAAAGAGAAGATTCCCGCAGCCCTGGCCTTCGTCCTGGATCGTTCATCCAGCATGGGCCGGGGACAGAAATTTTCGATCCTGCTCAGGGCTGTAGTCGATACGCTCGGTCGGCTCAAGAATACGGCTCAGGTGGCGGTGATAATGTTCGACGATTTTCCCGAACTGGTCGTCGGGCTGACCGAAGCCCGCCAGCGCGAGAAGATACGCCGGGCGCTGCTGGCCCAGCGAGTGGGAGGAGGCACTTCCATATATCCGGCCCTCGAGCTTGCCCGGCGGGAACTCCTGAAGAGCGCGGCACGATTGAAACACGTTATCCTGCTCTCGGACGGACAGAGCATAAGCATCTACGCGCATTTCGGCTACCTGGTCGACAAGATCGCCCGTGACAAGATCACAGTTACCTGCATCGCCCTCGGCCAGGACGCCGACCAGGCCGAACTGAAGAGGATATCCTCGCGCAGCGGCGGACGATTCTATTATGCAGATTCGATGGATAACGTTCCCAAGATCTTCACCGCCGAGACGGAGCAGATCACCGAGGACAACGTGATCAAACAACCCGTCAGAGCCGTGCCGGCAAAGCTGGCGGAAGTGATCGCCGGGATCGACTTTGGCTCCTCGCCGCCGATCAAGGGCTATTTGCCCTCGGAAGCGCGGCCGACTTCGGAGGTTCTGCTGAAAACCTCGGACCGTTCGGAACCTCTGCTGGTGCGCTGGCGATACGGCCTGGGACGGGTGACGCTCGTGACCAGTGACGCCCAGGGCGCCTGGTCCGGTGACTGGACCGGCTGGGAAGGTTTCGGGATGCTGTGGCCGAGGCTGGTCAAGGACACTCTCAGGTCGGCTCCGCCGGGCGATATCCGCCTGCGGGCCGCGCAAGTCAGGGGCAGGGGAGTGGTCACGGTCGAAGTGCCGGTGACGAATGCGCTCGAGCCGGCAGGCGCCCTGGAACTTTCGGTAATCGACCCGGGCGGAAAAGAGACCGATCTTGCGCTTTCGCGGCGAGGGCTGGGGCTCTATCGGGTCGATTTTCCGCTGCGACAAATAGGAGCCTATGCCTTTCGCGCCCAGCGAAAGGGCAGGGGTGGGGCGCAGGAGATAGCCTACGCCTCGTTGAGCCACACCTATCAGGAGGAATATCTGTCGGCTCAGCCCAACACCGATCTGTTAGTTGAGACGGGCAGTTTGAACCCCAATCCCGCCCAGGTCTTCGCACCCGGTCAAAAGCAGCGCGAGAAACATGAAGAACGCTGGCCGCCTTTGGCCTTCTGCGCTATGATATTGTTTCTGCTCGAAGTTATGTTGAGAAGATTGTGAATTTCGGCAATAGCCTTGACGAACGGGCGTCCGGACGATATGTTCTTCGCTTGTACAAAGCTCGAGAGGGAGTTCTAGATGGCTGAACGCAGGGATGGCGACGATCGCAGGCAAATCGGGCCGCCGGGGCAGGAGCGCCGCATGGGCGACCGGCGCGATTCACATCGTGTGCCGCTCGACGTTGAAGTGCGTGAAGGCAACGGCCCGTTCGAGAAACAGAAGGGAAACATTTCCATCGGGGGAATGTTCTTCAAGAAACCTCTGTCGTTGCCGATGGGTTCCCTGGTGCAGCTCAGATTTTCACTGCCGGACGTTGAGCAAGAATTACTGGTCAAGGGAGAAATAGTGGAGATAACCTCGGTCGGCAAACCCGAGCAGAAGGGAACCCGCGTACGTTTCGTCAATCTGGACATCCAGGCGGAGTTGGTCATCGCCAAGTACCTGGATGAGCACGTCGACTGAAGTCGAGTAAAACGTAAATTCAAGCTCCGTGGGCCTTCGGCTCACGGTTTTTTTTGCAAAGACTGCGGCCGAGTTGTGGTAGCATGAGTCTTGGGAGTTTGCCGATATGCTCAGATTGACTCTGCTGTCTGTTTTGGTCGCGTCCGTTACCCCTGTAGTCTCACTTGCCGGGATCGTCCGGGGACCTTACCTGCAAGACCCACGCATGGACAGAGTGACGATTGCCTGCGAGACCGATGCACAGGCGAACTGCACTGTCGAATGGGGGAGCGGATTTGCAAACAGCGGCGCGCTAACTGCCTCGGGCAACCATCATCAGGGAGCCATCGAGAACCTTGCGGTTTCGACTTGTTACCCCTATCGGGTAAACTGCTCGGGGGAGACGAGCGCCGAGAGCACTTTCTGCACCGCCCCGGGGCCGGGGGAACCTTTCAGCTTCGTATTGTTCGGCGACACGCGCACGGATCTGGCGGCACACAGCCAGCTGGCAAGCGCCATCAAGGCCGAGGGCGTCGACTTCTACATCAACTCGGGCGACCTGGTATCCGACGGATCCAACGAGAGCAACTGGGGGCCGTTCTTCGAGGCCGAAGGCGAATTGATGGCCGAGATCGCGATGTTTCCCGTGGTCGGCAACCACGACGAGGACAACGGCAACCTGGACATATATGAGCGCCTGTTCGCCCCGCCGACGGAGTCGTCGGGCAAGGAAAGCTACTATGCTTTCAGTTACGGCAACACGCGTTTCATCGTCATCGACAACAAAGCCTCCCAAACCTGGTCGTTGAACCTGGACCTGACCCAGAAGAACTGGGCCCTGGCGGAAATGGACGCGGCCGCGGCCGATCCCCAGATCGAGCATGCCTTCGTCATGCTGCACGAGGGACCCTACAGTTCCAAGTCCGGGCGCAGCGGCGACTGGGTCATTCGCGGTATGCGCGACGACATGAAATCCAAGGGAGTCGACTTCGTCTTCAGCGGGCATGACCACTACTACGAGCGCGGCCAGGCCGACAACGGTCTGGGCTACATCATCTCGGGCGGCGGCGGCGCCCCGTTGTACGACACCTCGAATCCCACCGAGGGCGATCCGATCAACGTAAGTTACCTGCCGCATACGATATACTATTCCAAGAGCCTGCATCACTACTTGCGGATCGACATAAACGGCCCCCACGTGGACATGTGCGCCAAGGATTCCTCGGGCGTTGCATTCGACTGCATCTCTTACGGCGAGCAACCGGCGGACGGCGGCGTCGATGCCGGGCCCGACGGTGGTCTCGACGACGGGAGTGACGGCGATCAAGACAACGATGCGGGTTACGACGCGGGCTATGACGCAGGTGTCGATGCAGGTGTCGACGCCGGCGCCGACGCGGGTGTCGATGCCGGCGTCGAGGCCGACAGCGGAGGCGGCTGTGACTGCAGCGGCCAGCCATACCAGCCGGTGTGCGGCGAGGACGGCGTCACCTACGACAACCTTTGCGAGCTGGACTGCGCCCAGGTAGGCAAGCAGCACGACGGCGAATGCACGCAGGATCCCTGCGAGCTGTGTCCCGAAGTCGACCAGCCGGTTTGCGGGACGGACGGTGTGACCTACAAGAACCAGTGCCTGATGCAATGCATGGGAGTACAGGGTGAACACAGCGGGGCATGTGAAGTCAGCGGTTCGAATTGCGGGTGCGCACCGACCGGCACGGCGGGAACCGCCGCGGGCGGTCGTTACCCGGGGGCGCTTGGTTCACTGCTTTTGTTGCTCATAGTTGCGTCCTTGATGCGAAGCGCGAGGCGAAGACGTTCTTGACAGTTTGCGGCCTGCGCAATATCGTGATCGAAAATCAAACCAGAGGTGTATATGAGCGACGAACCAGAAAAAGTGTCCGCCGACAAGGCGGGGAGCCCGCAGCCTAAGCCCACACCGGCTCCTGTTTCCATGCCGACGCCAATGCCGACGCCGTTTCCGTCCGCGGCCGGGGGGTTGTCCAAAGAGGTAATCCGCGAAATGAGGACCAAGGGTCAGCGTTACCTGTTCATCAACGTGATGCTGATGTTCTTAGTGTCGATCGTGGTCTTTACCATCGCCTCCTATTTCTTCCTGGTTCCCCGGGTCGTGACGCACGATATCGAGATCAGGGGGATGGAGAGCAAACTCGACAGCATGCGCGAAGAACTGGGGCAGATCAGAGCTGCGCTGACTGACTCGACGGATACCGCTGACGATACTGCGACAGATACAGCAGCAGACGACGCGGCGACTACCGGAGACGAAGAGGCCGCTGCGGAAGACAAGGCTCCCAAGCCCGCGCCCGTCAAATAGATATACCCGATTCCATTTCCTATGGCTTGGCAGGCGCCCGCTCGGGGGCAAACTGCTCGATTGGCGTCCCTTGCGGGGGGGTCAGTTCGAAAAGATCGTCGGAGAGTACAGGGTTCACCTCGATCTCGCGGATGCGCAGCAGCAGCTTGACGTCTTGATCCGGCATTTCGAAACTGATTTTTTGCGGGACTCGTGATTTTCCCTCGAAGTCATCATAGTCGAGAGTGTAGAAAAGACGGCCCTCGACCCGGCAAACGATTCGCGTCGGGCGCAAAAGCCGGGGATGGATGTAGATCTTTTGTATCTCGCGCGAATTGCTCAGCACCAGCAAGTAACGACCCTGTGACTCATCCCAATCGAGCGAGGCCTTGGCATAAACTATCAAAGGCGGATCGCCCGCCAGCAGCCCGACCACTTCGATAGCGTCCATGGGAATCGGAATGGCCCTTGAGATGTTGGCCGGGGTTGCCTGTCCCTCATAAAAGCGCCCGTGATCCATGTCCCAAAGCGAAAAGCGCATGCCGTCGGTCACCAGGATGGACATGGGCTGGTCGAAAAAGCTCTCGGTCTCGAAGCGCATGTGCGCAGGTCTTCTGAGAAGAACCAGGACATGCGCCTTTATCCGCTTGGCGCCGCGGCGCATGATGATCGAGCCGCCGGCGCGCAGGGACTTCAAATCCCGGCCCGCCTGGCGCACCGCTTGCAGCAGTTCTTGCGGATCCGAAATTCTTTCTGAGGGTGCAAGCTGCAACGCACGGTGCGGGCAGCCCGATACCGAGATAGCCAGTATCAGCCACCAGCAATGGAATGCACCTGAAAGCTCGCGCTTCATCGCAGGGCCGAGAGGCTTCGCAACAGGTCGAAGAAGCCGCCCGCGGTGTAGAAGGTGAAGCGCATATCGCCGAACGAGAGCTGATCGCCGTCGGCCAGTTCACGCGGATGCTTGGGCGCCATGGTTTGGCCGTTCAACTTGGTGCCGTTGGTCGAGTCGGTGTCGACCAGTTCGCAGACCCGGTTGTCGGGATCGATGCGGAAATAAGCGTGGTGTTTCGAGACAGTCAGATGTTGGATGACCAGATCGTTGGTCTCTGTCCTGCCGACCAGCACTTTCGAGGCGAAAGTGTTGCGCTCGGACTTTCCGAGCGGGAAGACGCTGTCGGTCGGTGAGGGGGGCAGAGGCTCCACGCGCACTTCTTTCTTGATTGGATCGACCTTCATTTTCAGAGTAGAGCGGTACTCGTTGCGGGGATCCATGGATTCTACGTCTTTTTGGCGAATCAATACCGGTTCCGGATGCAAGGCGACGAATGCATCACGCTCGAGAGTATGTGCTTGCTGCAGGTATTCCTTGACGATGCTCATGGCAACCCGGAAATGGCCGCTGCCCGCCCCGGACAGCGCCGTTATTGCCCAAGCATAGGGACAACGCTCACGCTTGTCAAGAAAAGGGCTGTATTCTCAAGGATCTGCCGGTTTTTTAACCGGTCCGGGATCGATTCCAAGCTTTTTCAGGCGATCGATAATCTGTTTTCGATCGCGCTCCTCCGGGTTGGCCGCCAGCGCCTTTTTATACTGCTCGATCGCTTCTGCGCGCCGGCCCAACTTGAGGTAGGCGTCTCCGACATGCATTATTATGACCGGTTCGCCTGGCGAGACCCTGGTGGCCCGGATCAAATAGTCGAGGGCTTTTTTGTATTCTTGCTTGCGGTAGAGCACCCAGCCTAAAGAGTCTGTTATGGCCCCGTTGCCGGGGTCGAGCAGCAAGGCCCTGCGGATCAGGCGTTCGGCTTGATCGAGGTCTTGGCCCTGGTCGGCCATTGTGTATCCGATGAAATTCAGCGCCGAGTAGTTGTTGGGTTCGATTTCAATCACCTGCCGCATGATGTCCAGGCTTTCTTTTACGCGGCCCATCTGTTCGTACAACGCACCCAAAGAATACAGCAGCGACACGTCCCGCGGGCTCTTGGTAAGGGCCTTTTTAAGCACCATCACGCCCTGTTGACCGAGCTTGGCCGTATACAGCAGGTTGGCCTTGGCTTCCACCAGGTCCAGATTATTAGGGTTCTTTTTGATGGCCTGATTCAGTAATCGGATGCCCTGCTTGAATTCCTTGGTCTCGCCATAGATATCCGCGAGTGTGCCGTAGATGCGCCCGATATTGTCCCTATCGTGCGTCATCGTAAGCGCTTTATTGAGAATCTCGATGGCTTCAGGAAATTTACGCGTATGCCTCAGACAGTAGCCCAGGTTGATTTTGGCATTGACGATCAGACGCGAGTTTTCGGGAATCTTCCGAAGCTCGACGATCGCTTTTTCCCACTGCTTGCGCTGCTCGAGCATGATGGCCAGGAGCAGTCTTTCGCTGTGCAGGTTGGGGTTCTTTTTTAGCAGGGCCGTAAGTTCGCGGATTGCCTCCTCGTGCATGCTGAGCCGGGAGTATTCGTAGGCTATCAGGCGAGCGTTTTTCGGATCGAGCGCCCGAAGCTGTGCAAAATAGGCATCGCCGGTCTGCTTGTCCCCGGCCTTGATGTACAAAGCAGCCATGTAGGCCATGTAGCGGGGGTACTCGGGGTTGCTCTCCATGGCATCTTCGAAGACGGTTATGGCCTCTTTATACCTGCCCTGTTGTTCTAATAGGCCTGCCAAGATCTCGATCGTCCGGGTATCCGAGGGATCGAGCTGCAAGGCCCTGCGGTAGCAGCTTTCTGCTTTCTTTTCGTCACCGCGTTCGAAGTACAGACCGGCCAGCTTGCTGAAGCCCTCGGCCGAAGACGGGTTGGCGGCGGTCATCTGGGTCAGGGTGTGCAGGGCCTTATCCTTGGCACCTTGCTCCAGGTAAAGCTGTGCCAAGCTGATATAGGCCTCGATCTTGTGAGTGTCGATACTCACTGCTCTCTCGTAGCTTTCAATAGCCTTGTCTTTCTTGCCGGCTCTGAGAAATGCCAGGCCCTCGAGAAGGACCGCGTCCACATTCTTGTCGTCGAGCTGTAGCGCGGCTTTGGCCTCGTCACGCACCCCGCGCCACAAACCCAGCAGGGCATAAAGCCGACCGAGCCGCGTGTGCAGGTAAGAGGACGAATTGTCGTAGGTCAGCGCCTGACGCAGTTCGAACACGGCCTCGCGCAGCTTGTTGTCTCTGACGTACAGTTGCGCGCGAAGGTAATGCTCGATGGCCAAGGCGCTCACCGGGCGGGCCGCATCCGCAGGCGGCTCGACGGCCGCCGGTTTCCGAACGCCGCCTGCCGCCGAAACCGTGGTGGCGCATCCGAGAGAAAGAAATCCCGCGCAGGCGCAGAAAACCCAGGCTGATAGCTTGCAAGTCATGGCTACACTCTACCCAAGCAGCCCGGCCGGCACAAGTCAGAAAGAAGCACCCAGGCAACACCCGCCAGGCGATGTAGGCAGACGATTCCTGCGGCGATTGCCGATCTTCTTGAGACAGACTAGTATGAAGGCGAGTCATACTGACAGGCAAAAACGGCAACTTGGCCGGGATGGTTTATTTATGGGGGTTGGAAGTGAAGGCGAAGCTGATCAGGTTGCTGGGAATGTTTTTTGTTATTTGGGCGATGCCAAGCTGCAGCGGCGAGGGGAATGACTGTGTCCCGCAGTGTGCCGGCAAGGAATGCGGATCTGACGGCTGCGGGGGTGAATGCCCTCCGGGTTGTCCAAACTCGCACTATACTTGCTGGTCGACAGACCACGGTACAAGCGCTTGCGGCTGTTCTGCGGATTGGACCGGCCCGGGCTGCGAACAGCAGCTTACGGATGCAGTCGACATCTTGTTCGTGTTGGACAACTCCAACTCGATGGTCGGCACGCAAAGCCGGCTTGGACAAGCTTTCGAAGCCTTCACCACCGAACTCGAAAATCAATCAGTCACCGACTACCATATAGCTGTCATCACGACCGGGGTGCGGTCTCCCGGCTGCCCGCCTTGCGATGACGTCATCCAGTCGTCTTGCATGAACGTAACCGGCGAGAGCGGCCGATTCCAGGATAGGATCGGCTACAATCAAGGGACAATCGACGACCCCGACTATGTATTCACCAGCGACCCGCAGTGCGGGAAGGTACTAACGGCCGCGACAAAATCGTGCTTCTACGACACCAGCCAAAGCCGCGGGTTCGCCATGCTGGGAGTCAACGGCTGCGTCTGCGAGCGAGGCCTGGAAGCGGTGAAAGCCGCCTTCGGCGACCTGGCCGACGGCTACAACGAAGGCTTCTTGCGAGAGGGCGCCAGGCTGGTTGTCGTGGTTTTCTCGGACGAGGAAGACTGCGGCAAGGTGGGGGATGTTACCGAAGAGTTACCGGGCATCGGCGGCAACGTCTGCTATTTTTCCTCCAAGGGCGTCGACCCTGAGGGCAACTTCATAGACTCTACCGGCAAATCCTACAGGCTGACGCCCGTCGAGGACTATTATAATTTATTGCTGGGCTTGAAGAAATACAGAGAGGGCAGAGTCAAGTTCGCCGCCATCGTCGGCGTAAAGGACATCGACGACCTGTCGACAACGAACATCGAGTACGCCTGGAACGATTCAGGCAACATCTGGGATATCGTTCCGGCCTGCATCACCACAGGATGCAGCGGCGATTTCTGTTCCGCCAAGCCCGGCACCCGTTACTTACGAATGGCCCAAATGTTCGG
>CAZENH010000049.1:0-31638 GCA_964513625.1 uncultured Myxococcales bacterium
TCTCCTGGCACGTCTTGTGCCGCGCAGTATGCGGTGCTAGACCACTTGAGGTGGCGCAATTTTCAAAGTTGAGTCAAGAAAACTAGAAGTCATTTTCACCTCTCCCGGCTAGTCTGATGCCCCCGGGGCTCTACGGTTTTAACAGCCGCTCCAGAATGGAACGACCACGGGTCTCGGCTTTAGCGGGCTTCCTGGCGAAAAAATCTTTAACGACCTGTGTTTCCGTACGGTGCGCCTGTTCGAGTGACCCGTCGAAGGCCAGGCCGCCTCCCGCCACCATAATCACCCTGTCCGCTATTGCATCTATACTTCCCAATTCATGAGTGACAACTACCAGCGTCATGTTCATGGCCGCGCGCAGGTCAAGCAGTAGCCGATCGAGTGCTGCGGCGGTAACCGGGTCGAGCCCTGCCGAAGGCTCGTCGCACAGTAGTAATTCGGGATCCATTGCCAGAGTCCGCGCTAAAGCCGCCCGTTTTCGCATGCCGCCCGAGAGTTCCGGCGGCGTCTTTTGCATGGCATCCTCAAGACCCACTTGCGCCAGCTTCATGCGCACTAGGGAATCCACCACCGAGTCCGGCAGTCGCGAGAACTGTCTGACCGGCAGGGCCACGTTCTCGGCGATGGTCATCGAGTTGATCAGTGCGCCGCCCTGGAAAAGCAATCCGACCCTGCGTCTCAGCTCGGCTAACTCTTCCTCGTCGAGGTTGGCGATGTCTCTGCCAAGCAGTCGAATAATACCCTTGCTGGGCCTGAGCAGACCAATCGCCCCCCTGAGCAGCGTGCTCTTTCCGCAACCCGATGTGCCGGCGATGACGGTCAATTCTCCAGGTTGGATGGCTAGGTTGATGCCGGTCAAGACCGGCTCCGAGCCGTAATTCAGAGAGACATTTTCCATCTGCAGCACGGGATCACTCACGTCGAACCTCACAGGTAGAATGCCAAGCTGAAGATGCAATCGGTGATGATCACGCTGAATATCGAAAGAACAACCGAGCGTGTAGTTGAATTACCGACGGCCTCTGCGCCGCCCCGGGTTTGCAAACCGCAGTGTGCGGCCACCATTAGAATGATCCATCCGAAGACAACGCTCTTGAGCAGGCCGCTGAAAACATCCTTGAGGCGCACCGCTTCTATAGCCTGGTGGATGAAGGCCGGTGCCGGGATTCCGAGGGCCGTCTGGGCAATCACCATACCGCCCATGATGCCGCAGGCAATGCCCGTGAAAGTCAGCAGCGGCTGGGTGATGGTGACTGCGTACAACTTGGGCACAACCAGGAACCTGATCGGTGAGAAGCCCATCGATTCCAGGGCGTCCACCTCTTCGGTGACGCGCATGGTGGCGATCTCGGCGGCAATGGCCGAGCCGGAGCGGCCTGCCACTATCACGGCGGTAACCAGGGGGCCCATCTCGCGAACCATGGCCACAGCCACCAAGTTGGCCGCGTAGATGTTGGCGCCGAACTGCCTCAGTTGATGGGCCGACAGCAGCGCCAGAGTCAGACCGATCAGCGATGAAAGCAAAGCGACGATGCCGAATGCGCGCGAACCCAGTAACATGGATTGCCGCGCGACCTCGCCGCGCGGCGCCCCGCGCCCGCCGACAAAAGGCCCAACGACGGCCCAGTAGAAAGTATCGGCCAATAAAAAAATCATGCGCCTGACTTGATGCAGCCCGGAATAGGCCTTGTCCCCCAGTGCTTCGATCATCGCCGTCGGCTGCTCTACGATTCTTCCCAGTTCACCCTGCACCCTGAACAACTCGAGTGTCTTGCGTACCGGCTCGCTGAGTCGAATCAGCTCGAGATCGACCCCGCGATCGCCGGCCAGTCGTTGGGACTCTGACAGTATGGCCGCGCCCGCGCTATCTACGTAGTCAACCTCGCCGAGGTCGAGTCCCACCCTGCTCTGGCCCTTCGGCAGCCAGGCCTGGATCCAGTTCAGCACTACAGGGGCCGACTCGCGGTCGAGTCGACCGCGCACCTTGACCCGTGTCAGGCCGTCTTCGACGTAGCGTTCGACGGTGGCATGCTGAGGCTGCTCCATCTCAACACTATTCCTAGCATGATGGGGCCGTGACGGTCAAAATTTCAGCTATTAGAACAAGACGATAGGCCAGGCCAGTAGAGGTTCGATGCTAGAGCATATTCTGCCGATACCACATTATATAGAGCAGTTGCAGATTGCAGCCCGAGCAGAAAAACTCGGGATCGGCCGGCTGTGCCAGGCGTCCGTCCATCCAGTGATGCAATACCCCGCAATGACAGCTATCGTCGAAGCAGCTCATTTTCAGGCAAGCCTGGTCTGTATCGCAGGCCGGATCGCACTCTACCAGGTGAATGTCTGTCAGGCAGCTTTGTCCCCAGAGGAAGTCATTGAGAAAGCCAAGCACCGAGTCGGCCTCTTTGATAAATGCGACATCGCCGCTCAGTTGATAGAGCAACATCAACGAGAGCATCAGGTAGTTCTGGCTCGAAAGAGTGCTGTAATCGTCCGTTGTCGCGCCCATGTGCTCGGCGCTGTACGGTGAGCGGTAGCGACCAGGCGCCGCCAGGCCGCTTTGGAGGGTTACCTTGAGCGGTTGCATGCCGTTGTAGACATCCAGGGCCCGCGCGCGGTAGGAGGCGGTTTTGGTAAGCTGGAACAGGCGGGCATTGAGAATAATCATGGTGATGTTGGGGTAGAGATAGAGCCCGGGACGGGAGACGCCGTCGTCGAACTCGTAGTACTTGCCGTTCCACGAGCGTTCGTCTATCCTGGCAAGCACTTTCTCGGCAAAATCGATCGTGGACTTATGATCCGCTCCCTCGAGTTGCAGGGCGCGCTGGAGAGGCAGCAGAACCATCAGGCCGTTGATCGCCGTTGGACCGTAGGTCTCCATGGCATAACCCGGTGAGAGATCCGGCGTGACGTACCAACCGAAGCTGCCAACCAGATCGATCATATTTGAAACCAGACCGTCCAGGTCTGAAAGTCCTTCGCGTTCACCAGTTGCGGCCATGTACTCAACCGTGCCCAGGGCCGCCATGACGATCAGGTTGACGTCGCCGGTCAGCAAGTTGGCCGTGCGAATCACACCGAGGTTTCTCGTCTCTGCGGCGGCGGCCAGATCGAGGTAGTCCTGGTTGCCTTCCGTTTTTCCCGCCCATGCAAAAAAAGCAGGGCCGTAGAACGCCCCGTCGTCGAAGTCTTCCATCCACTGGCCGGAAACGTCTAGAAACTTAGCGGCGCAATCCTGCAATGCCAGGTAAAACTGTTGCTGTTCGAACGCCGGCAGACCTTCCGAATTCGAGCTACAGCCTCCAGACAGCGCCGCCGCCAAGAAAACCACCAATAATATCTTTCTCACCAGGCCCTCCCTTTGCTCACCAGTCGTAAGGTTCGACACGCTCGGCTCCCGGCGTGCCATGCTCTGTGAAAAACGCTGCCAACTCATCGAAGGCATTCTCCATTTGGCCCGAGATCAACCCGGCTTGCGGCAGGCTCTCGAGAAAACGGCGCCCGTATGCGCGCTGCAGCACGCGGTTATCGAGCACGACCACCGATCCGAAATCTGTACGGCTGCGAATCAAGCGCCCGAATCCTTGTTTGAGCTTGAGCACCGCCCGCGGCAGCATGAAGTGAGCGAACGAACTCCGGCCGGCCCGTTCTACCTCTTCCATACGGGCCTGCACCAGCGGTTCGTCGGGCACGTCGAACGGCAAACGAGTGATGATCACGTTGCAAAGCGAGGGTCCGATCACGTCGATACCCTGCCAGAAACTGTCGGTACCGAACAAGACGCTACGTTCATTTTCCCGAAACAGTCCAAGCAAGCGATCCCGGGGCTGTTCGCCCTGGCAGAAGGTTTGTAATCCCATTTCCTCGAGCCTGTCGCGAATCATGTCGTGTACCCTGGTCATAAGGCCCCAGGCGGTGAACAAAACAAGTGCCCTGCCGCCCGAGACCGCAGCGGCCTGGCAGACCGCCCGGGGAAGGTTCTGCTCGAAGAGCGGCCCACCCGGAGCAGGCAGGTCCACGGGCAACACCAGGCGCGCCTGTGAGGCGTAGTCGAAGGGACTGGGAACCTGCCTGGTACGAACACGCTCTTGTGGCTGCAAATTCATCCCGATCCGTTCGGCCAGGTATTCGAACGAGCCGCCCACCGAGAGGGTTGCCGAGGTGAGCACCACGGATTTCAGTCGATCGAAGAGCGACTCGTTGAGAAGACCGGCGACATTCAATGGAGCCGAGCGCAGCGCAATGCGTCGCCGGCCGCGCCTGCCCGCCTCCATCCAGCGCACCTCACCATCGGCTTCCTCGGACATGAGCCGTACACTCTGCTCGGCAAGCAGCTTGACTCGCTCTACCCAGGCCAGGACCTCTACTGACCTTCCGTCGTCTTCAGACAGAATGTCCAACCGCCTGACCAGATGTTCCACCCTGTCCGAAAGCTCACCAGCGCTTCGAGCCGCCTTAGTGAAACCTTCGCGCAGCGCGATCCACTCCGGCCGGTCATAGACCTCTTGCACCAGGCGCAAGCGGGCGTCTCCTCCGCCCTGCGCCCCAAGTTCAAGTGCCAAAGCACCGGCCTCGTCGAAGGCTCGCTCATATTCTTTTCTTGTGTTCTCGATAAGCGGGGTGATCGAGTCGCGGGCTTCGCCGAACATCAACCCGGCCCGGCCGTCGGCAAGTGCCCCGCCGCGTTCACCAATCTCCATAGCCAAAGACTGCAACAGGCCGACTTTCTTTCTGGCTGGAAGCATGCGCGTGAGAATCCGAGACACGCCCGCGCGAGTAAGGCGCAACCCGAAAAACGAGCTGGCCGCGTCTTCCAACCCATGCGCCTCGTCGAGAATCAGCCGGCGGTAGGCAGGCAGCACCGCCCGGCGCGTCCAGTTGTCCGTCTGATATCTGAGCGCCAGGTCGGCAAACAGCAGGTGATGGTTGACGACAAGCAAGTCTGCCGCTTCCGCCGCTTGCCGCGCCCGGACAAAGAAACACTCGCGCCTGTAACGACAGCTCCGGCCAAGGCAGGCGTCCTGATCGGAAGCTACCCGTTCCCAGACTCGCTCGTCCAGCGCCAAGGGCAGGTCGGCCCGAGAACCATCGGCCGTCGAATCCACCCATTCGGCAAGTTCCTGAAACGTGGCGGACGCGCCGTTTCTGTCTACCAGCATTCGCTGATCGGCAAGTTCTGCGAGCCTGCGGCGACAAATGTAGTTGCCGCGACCCTTGACCAGCACAACATCGAGCCCACGTCCGAGCACTTCGCCCACCAGGGGCAGGTCTTTTCTTACGAGCTGCTCTTGCAGGTTGATGGTGGCGGAGGAGATCACGATTTTCTCACCGCTGGACAAGGCCCAGGCCGCGGCGGGAAGGCCATATGCCAGGCTCTTGCCCACCCCCGTGCCGGCCTCGACCGCCAGGATGCCGTCGTCGGTGAATGCTTCGACGACGCTTTCTAGCATCTGAACCTGCCCGGGCCGCTCCTCGTATCCGGGCAGCACACGGCTGACCGCTCCTCCTTCCCTAAGAATTGCAGACAATGATTCGGAGTCGATTGCGGTACTGGTATTCTCTTGAGCGTCGGCACAACACATAGGTCACCGCTGTGAGTGGAGGGATATCAGGGCGATTTCCGAGCGAGTGCCGAAGCGCATGGGAGGACCCCAGAAGCCCGTGCCCTGGGTAACGTAGAGCTGGGTGTCCCCAAAGCGGTGCAGGCCGGTGATTACCGGCTGCTGCAGCAATACCAGGTACGACCAGGGCCAGATCTGGCCTCCGTGGTTGTGACCGGAAAGTACTAGCTGAACTCCACGCTCGGCCGCCTGCTTGATGATACGCGCCTGGTGCGAAAGCAGTATTATCGGGCCTTCTCCCGGGCAGTTCGAGAGGGCCTTTCCGAGATCGGGCGCCCAGCCGGAGTCGAAGCGCGCGCCGTCGAAGTCGTATACGCCGGCCAGTACCAGCCGCGCGCCGGCCTTCTCCAACTCCAGGCAGCGGTTGTCCATCAGTCTGAATCCCAGCTTCTCTATTGCCGGCTGCCACTGCATCCAGTCCGAATAGAACTCGTGGTTTCCGGTGACAAAGAACTTGCCGAGCGGGGCTGAAAGATGCGTGAGCGGCTCGAGCATCGAAAACCGCTGCTTGACGCTGCCGTCAACCAGATCGCCGGTCAGAACAATGATGTCGGGATGAAGCTTGTTCACCCGCTCGACAATATCGTCGAGATATTTTCTGCCCAGTGTGGGCCCGAGGTGCAGATCGGAAAGCTGGACGATGGTCAGCCCGTCGAGCGCCGGATCCAGTACATCAAGCGCGACCTCGACTTTATGAATCACTGGCGCCCGCATGGCTGTCACGATCGCCACTACGGCTATTATGAAAGTTCCGCCAAGGGCAACTAGCGCAGACAGCCTTGAGAGCCAAAGGCGATGTCCCTCCAGGTCGAACCAGGCCGCATGGCCGGACGCCCTGGCCGCCGCCCAGGCAACCAGTTTCACGAGGTCAGCCCCTGCCAGCAGAACGAGCAGGTAGAACATCGAACCCATCCAGACATAGGGAAGAAACAGCACGATGCTGGTTACGGCGTGACTCAACAGCCGAGAAAGAATGAAGGTCAGCACCAGGCTGGCCGACAACGCCACCAGTGTCCATTTTGCAACCCTGGTCCAGGTCGGGGAAAGACCGGTGTCTTTTACCAGGCGCAGATAGAAATAGTAGTGCGTGCCGCTCAGCACGCCGAGCACTACTGCCAGAAAAATTGCGAAGAACAGGGTTCTGGACATCTATCCCGCCACTCAACGCCTGACCCAACGGCCCATCCAGTAGCCCAGGCGGAAATCGGGGCCGGCGAACATGCCCGGGCCATCCGACCCGCCGTTGGGTGAATAGGGATTCGACCTCCAGTAGAAGTTGCTCGGTCCGCGCAGCCTCATCGGCAAGGGCTCAGCGACAATCAGGTCTCCATTGCGGCCCACTTCTCCCAGCACGGTCAACGCGGTCTGCCCGTCGATGGCGACACAGTCTCCCGAGTCGATCTCCTGCTGATCGCAATTGATGCGCTCGAACTCCCAGAAGGGAGGCGCGGGAAACTCGCGCAGGGTCTGTATGGCCCGGTCGACGGCAGCCTGGTCGGGCTCGTTGCGGCAACCCCACTCGGAGCTTGCGTCGCAGTCGCCGGTCACGTAGGTCAGATCGAAGAAACTCTGACCCGTCTCTACCGGCTGGAAACTCTTGCCCGGTGTATCGTAAAGCTGTACCGCCACTGCCTCGCGGATTGCGGCCCGGGCGTCTTCGTCTTGCCGGATGTGGCGCAGCGCGAGCCAAGCCCCGTCGAAGGCCATGTTGAAGTTCGAGAAGTTGGTCACTTCCTGCATGTTGACCTCCAGCATGTTGTCACGGGCAATAATAGCGAATTCGCGCTGATCTATGAGTTGGTCGTAAAGATAGGCGTCAATCTCGGGATCAGATGCCACGTCCGCCAAGGCGCCGATGATCCCCAGGCTCATAATTGTATAGAATCCGTTGCGGATGCCGTCCACGTAAAGACGATCGATGTTGTTCTCGTTCAGGTAACCGTGAAAAGTGGTCCGCCCGTCGGCATCGCCCAACTCGAGATCGTAACCGTTCGATCTGACTGTCATCAGGTTGCCGGCCAGCGCCCTGGCGTCGGCTCGCATGGTGTCTTTAACATCCTCGGGAATATCGGCGTCTTTCGCTATCACTTCCCAGGCCCCGCCGAAGCCGAGCGCCCAGCCGACGAGCATGTCGCGGCTGCAGGAGTCTTCCCAGATGTAGCCGGGATATTCACCCGAGTTGTCCGCGCGCCAGGTGCCGTTGTTCTTTTCTACAGGCAGAGGATCACCGTTGGTGTCGAACAACGGCGTGAGATCGGTGTTTTCTCCCGCCCCGGGAAAGCCGGTGTTGGCGAAACCGCGGGCGATCACGCCCGGCACGCCGGTTATGGCCATGGCAAGGTGCAACCCGGCAAGGCCCTCGATCAACTGCTCGCGGGCACGATCGACGTCTTCTTTTGGATAGCATTGGTCGCGCATGACACCGTAGCGGAAGGCGTCGGCGGCGATGCCTGCTCCGGCGTAAGCGCCGGCAACTTTCCACCACGAATCGATGATATTTTCGATCGCAAGGCCGGAGAAATCCTCGAAATCCCAGCCGTCGGTATCGTTAATAAACGACTCGATGGCCGCGCGCTCGGTCGTCTTGTCGCGAAAAATGCTGAGTTCGGCGTTTACGCCGCAGGCCAGTGTATGAAACAGGTGGAACTGACGATCGCGCCTGCGGGCCACTGCGGCAAGCTCACTGTCGAAGCCGGCCTCGCCCGGCCCGGGGATCAGCCCGCGCCAAGAGTAGTCGAAGCTACCGGCGCATTTGTTATCGGACGAGGAGCATGCGAAGAACGAGACAGACACAAGCAGGCCCAGCATTGCGATCCACACGATTCTCACAAGAGCATCTCCTCGTGTTCGCGGGTTCCTGCTAATTGTCTCATTTTTTGGCCTTGAGCGCTGCCTTGGCCGCGGCGAAATCGGCGAACTTCTGGGCCACGTTCCTGGACATCTGCAAGCTGGCCAGGATGTCGCCGAGAACCTCTAGCTTGCTCTCACTGCCGCTGTTAACCAGCACGAAAACATCCTTGTCGCCGTCCTTTTTGAACTTGCAGTCTCCGGGCGATGGCTTCCACTTGCCGTCTTCGAACATGGACGCTTCGAGTTGTTGACACTTGCCGGATGCGTCGAGCGTCCAGACCTTGTTGGATGCGCAGGCGACCGCCTGTGAGCCCTTCTTCAGCCCAGCATCTCCAAGACCGATATAGAGCTTACCGCCGCTCATGGCGAAGTGATGAACTGTCGAGGAAGAACCGCCGGCGCTCTTCTCGATGGTCTTCACCGTACATGGACTGGTTACAACGAAATCGAGCGTTTTCTCATCCTTGCCGTTGAAGATTGTGACCTTATCGCCCTTGACATCCCAGGCCTCGTAGGAGCCCAACACCGACCCGCCGACCACCCAGTCACCTTGCCAACCCGCCTTGATCGCCGGCAGATCCCAGGCCGCGAACGGTCCGTTGGTGGCGGGCTTTGGCTGTTTATTAATCGTGGAACCCGCAGCGCCGGACGTCGAACTGTCCGTTTCCTTGTTGCAACCATAAAAAGCCAGCAGCGCAAGACCCAGCGCCATTGTCAACCACAACGTCTTCATCGGATCCCTCCTTGAAGTTTTTGACTTGCTCAAAATATGGCACGCAGCATCGCCAACCTCAATGGGAAAATGGCAAGCCGCTTGTTTCAAAAATACTGGCATCTTGGCTCCAAGCTGTTCTAAGATCATACCCCAGTACTAACTTACTCGTTAGGAGAGTCGACTCTATGATCGTAAGACATATTCGAAATCTCGCCTGGCTGGTTTTCGGCATGCTGGTCCTGGCAGGATGCCCCCAGAATGAAGAAGCGGCTGCCCAAAAGGAGGCCGCGCCCGCGCCAGAAAAGCAGGCCGGCGATAAACTGTTGCCCGGCGCCTGGGAGGCCGATGTGCGGGCCGATCTGCTCAAGCTGATCGATGAGCGCGGTCAGGGGTCGCCCGGTTACGATGCTTCCAAAAAGCCCGTGGTCGTTTTCGATTTCGACAACACCTGCATCCACGGAGACATCGGACGTGCTTTTTTCGACTACATGGTCAGCCAGCGCAAGATCAAGTTCACAGCCGAGATCTGGAAAGCCCTGCCGAGCGACCGGCTAGAGAAGATCCGCGCGGCTTACAAGGCTCTTTTGAAATTGCCGGCCGACAAACAGGCCTCGTCGCCCGAGCTTCAGGAATACCGCAAGCTGATGCACAACGCCTACTGGAGCTTGTGTCCACAGCTCGATTCGGCCAAGTGCTTCCCCTGGCAGGTTCGCTTCTACGCAGGCTATCGGCCCAACGAGATCAGACGTATGGCGGGCGACGTCATGTCCCGCGAACTTAGTCTTCCGCTCGGCTCGGAACAGATTCGCACCGGCGCCGATGACAAGACGCCCACAATCACCAGTACCGGTATCCGTATTCACGAGGAGATCCGCTCGCTGATGTACCTTCTGCGCAAGCGAGGATTCAACGTCTGGGTGGTCAGCGCCGGACCGCAGTGGGTCGTTGCCGGAGCAGCGGAGCGCTTCGGCATGGAAGACGGCGACCAGGTGATTGGCATGCGCACCAAGCTCGTGGACGGAAAGCTGACCACCGAGATGGAGCCGCCTCCGACTTTCAAGGCCGGCAAGGTAGACGCCATCAAGAAATTCATAGGCGTCAAACCGGTGCTCGTCGTTGGAGATTCGTGGAGCGACGCCGAAATGATGGGTTACGCCGATCACGCAATCCTGATTGATCGTGGCTACGCCGACCTGAAGAAGAAAGCGCTGCAATCGGGCTGGTGGATACAACCGACTTTCCCAGTCAAGTGAAGCGAGTGAGACATTCCTGGCAAGCTGCCGCGTCTCTAAGCGGCCCCCGCCGCTTGGGGGTTTGCGGCGCTGGATTTCTCGCAGTGCTGATCTGCGCCGTGGCTTTTTCAATGACCCATGCCCGGGCAGAGGATCAGCCGGCGATCAGCACCTCCGGCTGCAAGGATTCCTACAATGTCGATGCCAAGTTCATGGCCAATCCCGACGAATCGGTGCTGATTGCCGGAGTCATCGGCTGGTGTCGCAATAATAAAACACGCCTGCTGTGGGACGAACGCTATGCAAGCGTCGCCCGCCTGTGGAGCGGTTACCTGATCGAGGGCCAGGCGAAAACGGACAGGGCTATCCCGGTCGAGCGCCTGCGTTTCGAGTTACAGCATCGCGGCGTGGTTGACGCAAGCGTCGCTCCCTTCTCGGTCGAAGGTGAGATCGAGAAGATGCCGCAACAAATGATCGAATTCCTCGACCAGGAAGCCAAGCGCGGCAGGTACACTCACTTTGCGGTCGGTGTGACGCGCACACCTGACCAGAAGCGGATGGTCAGTACGTTGCTGCTCGGCCGCCGCCCGGCAATCATCAACCCGCTACCGGTTTGCCCTTCGCCGGGCGAACGCCTGACTCTCGATCTCAAATTGCTTTCCGGCTATCGCCACCCCTACTGGCTGATGACCACTCCGGCGGGCCTGGTAGTCAAGGATTCCCTGCTCTACGAAGAGGGTGGCTGGCACGGTAAGGTGCCGCTTGACGCCGGACGCGGCACTTATAAGCTTGAGCTTATCGTCCTGGGACCCGAAGGACCGGAGGTGGCCGCCTTGCTGCCCCTGTTCGTGGGTGTCGAACGCCCGGCCCTGCCGCAGAAAAAAATCCATCCCGCCCCCGGGCGCTATCGTAATCCGGAGGAGGCCGAGGCGGCGCTCTTGCGACTTACCAACGAGGCCCGTGCCAGGTTCTCTCTGCCGGCGCTGGTGGCCGACAAGAAACTTGGCGATCTGGCACGGGAACACGCCATGCAACTGCTGATGGCCCACCGAGTGGCACATCGCACCAGGAAGACCGGCACGCTGGTCGACAGGCTGCGTCGTTCCAATATTCCCTTCGACCGGGCGCTCGAAAACGTCTCCCTTTCTCCATCGCCCGAGGCAGCTCACGAACGATTCATGGACAGTCCGGGACACAGGCTAAACATCATCGATCCTGACGTTCGGAGAATCGGTATTGGAATCGCCATGGAGCGCGGTGCCCAGGATGACATCATGGCGGTATGCGAGGTTTTCGTCGAAGCCGGAGAATCAGGACAAGGCACAAGGTTGAGCGGGCAAATAGCACGCTCTATAAACACCTGGCGCCGGAAAAAGGGACGTTTCGACCTCGGGCTCGACGATCAGCTCACCAAGATTGCCAGGAACAGCGCACGGCGCCTTGCGGCCATGGGTGATAAAGCTAAGCCTCAGGAAGAAGGTAATAGCCTGGTAGAACGGCTCGAAGACTCGGGTGCTTTTTCTGCGGTAACCGTCAGGTATTTCAGAACCGCCAATCCAGCCCGTGTTTTAGGCGTACCTGAGATTCTGGATGATGACATCAACCGCCTGGGTATCGGTGTCGCCACGGCCGACAGCCGCTTTCCTGGTGAGCTCTGGATAGCCGTGATCTTCGCGGGCCGTTGAGATGCCTGGAGACAAAGCACCATCAGTTTCGACAATCTACCATCCACGGGTTTTTGCCTACCGGCAACTAATCGCGACTCTCGGCACATCCGGCGGCGGATTCATATGGCTGGATTTCCTGGATCGCTTGCCGGTCACGCTTGGGGAGAGCGGGGCTGACCGCAGTGTTCGTTTCTCGGTCAGTGACCGTGTTTACCAGACAATGGTCAGGGGAATCGACGGTCTGGTCGATCTAATCAAGCGCCGCGCCGATGCAGAATACGATCGCGAAAGAAAGAAGGCCCTGCTGCCCGACGAGCGCATGCGAGCCATCTTGTGGCCCAGGCGTTTCTGCCCACGTACAATCTCGGAGGATAGTCCACACAGGACCGTGGTAGCTCAGAGTTTGATAGAATCGCCCGACCTGGACGCGGGCCTGCTGGAGAGTTGGCTGTGCCGAGCCGGTGGCGGAGAAGCGCTTTTCAACTTGCTGTTTGAGACAACCTCGTCGGCACTAACCATGTCGCGAGAACAACCGCTCTTTTCCGGTATCGGCTTAATGACACACCTGGCCCTGCTCAATACCCTGCTGGACATCAAAGGGCGTGTAAAGCAGGCGAGCGTCAAGAACATGAGCTATGCCCGTCTCGAACGTGCTGTCGGTATGGCGATACATGCCATATTCTCAAGGGCCGTCAGGGACGCGCTGGCTTCGGGAATGCCGTCTCAGGGCAACCCCATGTACGGTGATTCCCTTGTCGTGCTGACGAGCCTCAGTCCGGCCCCATTTGTTCTCATACGCCAGGATGAGCTGGCGACCGATATCAACCCCTTCGGCCTGACTCCCGGGATCGTAACTGCGCTCGGCCCTGCATACCAGGCGACTCTCGAACGCGGCAACGATCCGGTGCATTTGCTGAACGGGTGTCTGACTGCGGTTTACGGACAGAAGGCCATCTTCGAGACGCTGATGCCGCTGGCTGTCTGCGAAGCCTTTCGCCGTCTTGCTCTCGATCACCTTTTGGCTTGTGAAAATCCCGACAGCGAGTGCGATCGGCTGCTGGGAAGATCCTTTCCTTCCAATGCAGCCATCCTTTCGGTGCTCTCCGATGCCGGCCTGCTAGCTGAAATTGCAAAACAACTCGAACAGCGCATCGAGGAGGGGCGACACTCCGGCAAGATGTTTCCCCGCACGCGCCGGCTGCTGTTGGCAGTCGAACGTCTCCGTAAGGACGGAGCTCCTGGAGCCTCTTCCGACAGGAATTCGGTTTACATGCAGGAGATGATAGAACGTTTCCTGCTCTACCGTCTGGACGAATTCGCCATGTCACATCTCGGACAGGCCCGGCGGCGTGTCGCAGACCGCCGAGCACAGGCAGGCACTTCGCAACTGATCCAGGAATATGAATCCGGCAAGCTCTATCGTATTGCCGATGACGGCATGCCGCTTATTAAGGCCCGGATCGTCTCCGAGCAGGGACAACTATTCGTTGACCTGAAGGGATACACCCGCAGAACAGCCAAGGCGAAAGAAGTCGTCATGGCCGACTTTCTCAAGAAGGAGTTCTATGAGCCAATCCTGGAAGCGGGTCACAAGTACTGCCAGGGGGGTTCCCTGCTGCCGGAGGAAGAGAACATCCGCCTGGTGAACCTCCTGGGTGATGCTGTTGCCTTCTCTGGGAACATTGTCTCGCTGGTCAAGCTGGCTCACGACATCCAGAACATCTTTCGGGACTACAGACGCAAGATCGAGCAACAGGCGCCGCTCGAGCAACAAGAGGCCTACCGGGTCATCAATCGCCGGGTTGAAGATCAACGATCCGGGATACTAGCGGAACTTGAAAAACTGTCGAGCGAGCTGGCATTCGCCAAGCAGGAGGTGTTCCGCAGAAGCGGTCTGAATGCATCTGCGAAGATACAGCAGTTGCAGAAAGATTTTGAACGCCAGTTTGCGGATGCGTCCAATCGGCACCGCATTGTCAAAGCCAAGTTGTCAGCGGAAAACGATCCCGCCGAACGCAAGAAACTCGAGGCCGAGCGCGATCGACTCAGGCAAGCACATGAAAGTATCAAGGAGCAACGGCGTCAAGTCACGCAAGAGCTCAAGGCCAAGAGTGGAGATGCCCTCTCCCGCCGCCTGACCGACTTGCTGTGCCAGAGTTTCCTGAAACAGATCAGGCAAACCGAAGATCGCCTGCTGACTTTGAGACAAGAAGACATGGCTCTCGAAGAGGCACTTGAACAAGAACGCCGCATACACATTGGAGCCGAGTTGGAGGCCGGATTGTTCATTTCTTACGGAGCAGCCCCGGAAGTAATCGCCATCGAGGACGACGTCTGGGGAATTCAGAAGGTTTCCATCAGCGAGCGAATTAACGAAGCCGCCCGCGGCACAGCTCGAAACCCAGCCGTTCTGTCAGCCTTGCAGGAGGCCCTGGCCGGTGCCCGGCTTGACAGAAGTAATCCGCGACTCGAATTGCCTTACAGGGTCTTCATCTCGGCGACCGGCACCCTGAGGGTAGATCCTTCGGCTCAGCGTCTGTGGGGCAAGGCTATCGAGGAACACGACCAGGGACAGCTCGACGAGTTCTTGGCGATACTGCGTAAACAGTTCGATCAGGCCGGCGACAAGCAAACGGCCGGCCATGCCATGGCCGGCTCCGCGACGCCGGGTAGTGACATCTACAATCTGGGAGAAGCACTCAGCGCCGGAGCCCTGGATGCCTATCTGCGGCAAACGCGACATACCCATTTTTTCTTTCGCCTGCAGGTTCGTTCCAACGAATTGCATCCCCAACTGCGCGACAGGTTTTTCTTTCCGGATGAGATAATCAGTTTGGTGGTCGGACGACGCATGGGAGATGACGTGCCGATCGATGATGTGGAGATTTTTCGTTACGTGGGCCAGATACTCTTTAGGGGATTCGAGGTCACTCGCCCTACTCCCGTCTACGAGATCCTTCGTCAGCGCAGCCCTTTTCTGCAACTGCTCGTAAAACACCATCTAGCGGAATGGCTGAGGGAGGTTTCCGCTAATCCCGACCGGAAAATAGAAAACCTGGAAGATTAAGGAAGAGAATTAAAAGTTCCCCGACAGGATCAAGCCGAGCCCGCCGGACGGGCATTTGCCCGGCCAAAGGGTCAGTCCCGGAGCATCAGGTCGTTTTACTGCGGACTGATCGCCGCTCTTTATCAGAAAGAGGATCAACGATCCTGCCAAGAGCGCGCCGCCGGAAGCAGAAAAAATACTTGTCATTACCGTCCGGTTGGTTTTCACACCCAGGCCGACGCCGGTGCCGGCCAAACCGGCGCCCAGTCCGAGGAAACTCCAGGCCATGACTTTTCGCAGAGTATTGCCGGAGGAACGAGCCTTGACTTCTAGCGGAGCGGGTTTCTCCTTTTTCTTTTCCTCCGGCACCTTTGGCCTCTTGCGCTCGTAGAGCAACCCGACCACCATGGCGTTTTTCAAATCCACCTTGAGGCGAGCCAACTGGTTGAAACGAATGACGACGAACTTGGAAAACTCGCCGTAGCCCTGCTTGGTAATACGTAAGATATGCTTGCCCGGCGCAAGCCCGGCAATTGGCGCAGACAGGGGTGTTGTTGCCACCTGTTGCCCGTCCAGGTTGACCAAAGCGCCCGTCTCCGATACGTCCAGTGACAGAGATCCGACCCAACGCGTTGGAATCAGCAAACGCACCAGAATCTCGTCCAGGGCCGAACGAAGCTCGCTGGTGGAAAGCGGCAGACTGATTGCGGCCTTTCGCAGTTGCGTACCCGTCTTGCCGTCCAGCAGTCTCATATCAAGGGTAACCTGGTCGCCCAAGCCTCCCAGGGTTCCGGACAAAAGCCAGCGTGTCCCCAGCGCTTTTGCCGTCCTGTCCAACGGGGCGTCCGAAGGCACGTGTTTCGCGCGCAGTCGCGCGAGTGCTTTCTTTTCGTCTAGCAAGCGAAAGCCAGGCAGGCGTTTTACCGCAAAAGAAAGCTCGTAGCGAACCCGGCGCGCACGTTCGGCGTTTAAACCCAGGGTGCGCAGATCCCAGATAGCAACTGTCTTTAGGGCTTTACGTTTAATGCCACGCGGACCGGCCATGACCGGAACCGTCAGCATAATTGCAAGCAGACCGCATGAAAACCTTGCAAATCTCATGAGATGATCCTTGGAACCTGACGCAGAATCATGATAGCAACCGGATCGGAGAGGTGTCAAACAGTTGAACGCAATGAAAGGCTCGGAAACATGGAAATAGACGATGACTTGCTGGGCACACTGTCTTGCCCCAAGTGTAAAGGAACTGTCAAGCTGAACGCGGCGGAGGACGGATTTGTCTGCGGCCGCTGCAAGCTTCAATACGAGGTCAAAGACGGTATACCGATAATGCTGGTGGACGAGGCCAAGCCAATCGAGGAAGACGCTTCTTCCAGCCGTTAGTCTAGCGCCGGGCTTTCTATTGCCTGAAGCACGATCGAGCTCTCAGGTTGTTCAAGTACTCCACCAGACTGAAGCTCGCTTGGAGGCCGTAGAACAATCCCCTCACCAGATGCAGGTTCTTTGGAAACAGCTTCAATATCCGGGCTACTCTCAACGGATCGAAGTAGAATCGGCGATAAGCGGTGCGTTGCACGGCCTTGACGTCGATACCGGTAGCCCGGGTGAAATATGGATCGGCGCCCCAGTAGGAATGAGAACCCGAGATCTCCTCTTCCTGCGGCATGCGCGGATAGATCTGCCCGACCAGCTCGTAGAGCTCCGTTCGGGGAAAGGGAACTACAGAAAAGAAATACGCCTTCAGAATGGAGGATTCGCAGGCAAAGCGTATGGTCCGCTCCATTTCAGCCCGGGTCTCGGTCGGAAAGCCGAGCATGAAAAAACCCGCCGGAATCACGCCGAGCTTGTAGGTGGTCTCTATTGCCTGTGCAACCTTATCCAGCTTGAGATTCTTTTTAACGAGTTTCTGTAGTCGCTCGCTGGCTGTTTCCACGGCGTAGGTCATCATATAGGTGCCGGCGGCTTTGAGTTTTTCAATAAGTTCCTCGTCCATGAGATCTCCCCTGATCCCATTGGGGAAGGCGATCTTGAAGCGCAGACGCCGCGAGACTATCTCGTCCGCGATACTCTTGGCCCGGGAAGGGTTGAGGTTAAAGCAATCGTCTATGAAATGAATCTCCTTTATCCCGAACCTGTGGTACAGGACTTCCAGCTCCCCGACGACATTATCGATGGACCGCTGCCTGAACCTGGTCCCAAACAGTCTGTGGCAATAACTGCATTGAAACGGGCAGCCGCGGCTGGTCATTACCGCCATATAGGGTTCAGCCGCAAGGAATCCGTTCATATTTGTGCAACGGGAATAAGAATGCATATCAAGGAGATCCCATGCGGGCAGTGGAAGCGAGTCGAGGTCGGCTTCGAACTGACGGGAGGGTGTTTCAATAATTTCGCCATTATCCCGAAACAACAAGCCCCGAATTCCATGAAAGCTTTTTGCGTCAACCCAGGCCGCCAGCAGTTCAACGAAAGTCCGCTCGCCTTCCCCTTTTACCACCACGTCGATATCCGAGACCTGTGCCAGCAGACCGCCAAACATGGAGGCATGCGGACCGCCGGCTACGGTGAGACACTCCCGGTTCCAGGCTTTGCATCTCATGGCCGATTCAAGCAAGTCGGCATGTTCGCATGACAATGAACTGAAACCTACGACATCCGGTTCGAACTCTCGGTAGAGCACCGACAGGTCATTGAACGCCATATTGGAGGCCTGCATATCAGCCAGGCGAATTTCAATCTTGGGATCGAGCCATTCGTGTACGGCACTCGCTAAATAGAGGCATCCCAGGGGGGGGCTTGTTCCAGAACGTGCCCGGATAGGGTTGGTCCTCACAAGCAGTATTTTACTCAGCGGCTTCACCCCGCGGGCCTCCTGACGGTGAAAGCAATCAGATATCCATGCTTGTTCAGGCGTGGAAAAACTCTTGCCAGGATACGAAAAGGCCAGTGCATGGAACCTACCGCGCGCGAAAGCAGGTGATACGAGTCAAGCAACGCAAGCTCTGCCATGCGGATCACGCCGGGCATGAACAGCACACCATCACTCTCGAGTACTTCGAATCCGGCCCGGGACAGCATCGCCCTCAACCCTCTCCGGCTCAGTGACTGTTCAAATCCGTAGGGATAGATCCCCAGTTTGTTCATCAGGTATACGAGCAGGGGCCGCAGAAAAGGATCGTGCTTGTTGGGAATACCGACGACGGCAACGCCTCCCGGTTTCAATACCCTGAATATCTCGGCAACACAGCGATCCATGTTCCGGGCGTGTTCGATTGTTCCCATGGTGTACAGGAAATCAAACGACTCCTGTCTGTAAGGTAGTTCGTAGAGACTGGCCACGGAAAATCTCGGTACCAGCCCCGAGTCAATAAACTCGTCGGTCGCCTGCCTCACCAGGTTATAAGAGATATCGATTGCATGAGTCGTGGCCCCTTGAGACGCTATCCATGCCAGAATATTGGTGTTTTTTACTTCGTTCCACAGATCCAGCTTGAGCACCTTGCACCCGTTGGCGCCGCACCTACTGGAGCCATTTAGCCAGGGCCCGATAATCCGCTTCTCGCCTTCAAGGTAGTATGCCGTTGAGGAAGCACGTCGGAACTTTCCGATCTCGATAGCTCGACTCTCCCAGAACCGCCTGATCTCACCAAGACTCCGATTCCCGGATGACATCCTCCGCCACCTCCTTCCTGCGCAATGGCCGCAGCTCCCCAATCGAGTCGAGAAGAAACGCCGGAGGCACTAGGGTAGTGAACCTATTCGCCCGCGAGAGTGTGTAGGCTCCGGCATCCATCATCACCAGGATATCGCCGACCGAGCACGGCGGCAGTCTGCAACCCAGGGCCAGGACGTCTCCCCCGTTCAATGTGCCTCCTGAAAGGTTCTTACGGGACCACGGCAGTTCCCGGCCGGGATGCCCGGGGAGAAACCTCCGCGAAGCGAACAGCAGAGATTCGGGAACGAAGTTGCGGCTGGCGTCAAGAAACAGCCAGCCCCTCTTCACCGCGACGACTCTGGTTAAGAGGATCGCCGCGTTTCCAACCAGAGATCTTCCCGGCTCCACCACCAAATCGGTCACGCCCGCGGGAAAACTTCGACCGAGCAGGGCTTTTCTAACGATGCTGCCGAACTCTTCCAGGGGAGGAATCTTCCCGTCCGAATTCAACAGCCAGGTTCTCAATAAACCACTCACGGAGGTGGAACCAAGAGAAGGAGATGGAAATCCTCCGCCGATGTCCGCTTCCTTTCCTTCAAGCCCGAATTCCCCGGCCAGCGAGAATGCCTCCGCCAGAGCCCTGATCGCCTCTCGGTATGCTTTTGGTCTGGTAACCTGGGAACCCATGTGCACCGCCAGGCCTCTGAACTCGACCGAGGAGTTCTTCGAGAGATAAGCAAGCGCTTTTCTCAGCTCATCAGGGCTCATGCCGAACCTGTCAGACATGAACTCGGCCGGCCCGCTGCGCCACCTGGAACCCGGGGCCTTCAATCTCAGGCAGACGCGCAGAACTCGGGCTCCAGTTGCCGCCTCCGTCACCAGACGGAGTTGGTCCAAGGAGTCGACCTTGACGAACCTGACTCCCGACTCAATAGCCCTGACCACGGTTGCCGGCGTGTGAGCGGGACCATCCAGAAAGACGCCCTCGGGGCTGAACCCGGCCCTCAATGTGAGATCAAGCTCATGCTGGCAGGCCACCTCGGCCTCCATTCCCATCCGGGCCAGCAGCTTGAGCAACTTCGGCTCCCAGGCCGTCTTGACCGAATAGGCGACCCGAAGCTTCCACGGGGAAGGAAGCCCGAACGCCAGTTGAAATAGCTCGTGGTTGGCTCTCAACCTCGACTCGGAAAACACAAAAGCCGGAGTGCCGGTCGTCTCGACTAGATCGGAAACAGGGACTCCCGAGTAGCGCAGAGAGTCGTCTTCCCACACGAGATCAGGAAAGCCGGTGGGAGGAAGGTTCATCTTTGCTCCTGCCGATTAATACCGAAGCCCAGCATGGTTCGCCGAAAAAGGCTCCTGGCTATTTCGACAACCAGCCGGGGATTCCTGAAAAAATTACGGTACCTACGCCACAACACACATGGGTGCCGTGCGAAATTGTAGAGATTGAACTTCAAAAACTCCCGGTGCGCAAGCGTTTCAACCTGCCGGGAAGTCCACTGGGGAGTTTCGATGTTGCACCTTGAAAAACTGTTGTTCACAAAATCAAAGCCTGGCTTTATAAAGCCCTTCTCACGGCAGGTTTCGTAGAGTTCGGTCCCCGGCAGCGGGTTGGCTATGAAGAACCAGGCATAAGTCAGACCCAGCCTGCGGGGCAGCCTGAAAGTTTCTTTCATCTGTTCCATCGATTCGCCGGGCGACCCGACGATAAAGAAGCTGCTGGTGCGAATCCCGGCCTCTTTCAGCGCGCGCAATACCGGTTGAACTTTCCCGAGTTTCAACGGCTTGTGGATAATCTCATCCAGAACCTGCTGATTTCCGCTTTCAAAAGCCAGCGTTACTTCATAGCATCCCGCCCGCTTCATGAGTCCGACCAGATCTCTGTCCAGTGCCCAAAGCGCAATGCCGTTGGGTGTTGACCAACTAAGATTCAGGTTACGATCCAGCATGCCCTGGAGGAGCTTTCGGAATCTGGCTTTACCCAGGCTAATGTTGTCGTCCTCGAATTGGATTTCCTCCACCCCGTACTCCCTAATCAGCAAATCGAGCTCATCGAGAACATTTTCGGGGGAGCGCGCCCGGAAGCGGTTGCCCCAGAACCGCCGTGAGGAGCAAAAATTGCATTTGGCGGGACAACCCCGCGAAGTCATGACTGTCGCAAACCTCTTGCGCTCCGAAAACAGCAGGTGGGGAACCCCGATCCGCCGGTAAAGCTCCATGGGCAGCAAGTCTCGGGCAGGATAAGGAAGGGAATCCAGATCCTCGATGAAGCGCGTCTTATGGTTCACCTTTATCTCGCCGCTGGAAGGATCCCGAAAGGCCAGGCCGTCCACGCTGGAGAGATCCGCCCCGGCTTTCAGCGCATCCAGTAGATCCAGGAGAACCAGCTCTCCTTCTCCGAGCGCAATCATATCCAGTTCCGGAGCTTCCTCGAGGCAGCGCTTGGGCAGGAAAGACGGATGAGTTCCCCCCGCCACGGTGATAGCCGACGGCGCAACGGTTTTACTCGTCTTGCATAGCTCGGCCACCACCGGAAACGTCGAGCTGTACAGACAAGTGATGCCCACTAGATCGGGTTCGAAGGCCGCGATCCGTCTTCCAATCTCCTCGATCGGGAGCCCGTAGGTGAAAAAGCCGTGGTTGCTTGGACGCTCGATGTGAAATCCTTCCGCTACGGCATCCAGGATGGCCACCTCGCACCTGTCCCGGACAACCGCCGCCAGGCTGGCGGCTCCCATGGGCGGAAGTGCTTGCTTGATGCCCTCGCGCTGAATCCTGGTCGGCGGAAAGATGAATAGAATCCTTTTCACCGTTCTACTGGTGTCGCCGATTCTACTTGAATCGTCGTTCATCTTCTCTGTTGACATAACCATGACTCGAGTACCAATCCACTGCCTGGCGCAAGGCAACCCGATAATCTCGGGGGTTGAAACCCAATTCACACTTGGCCTTGCCGATTGAAAAAGTCATTCGCTTGTATAGCAAACGTGCATTCCCAATCGTCAGGGCCGGCTTGTACTTTGTAACATAATCAGCAATCAAATGCATGAGATAGGCGCCGGCAAGAGGAAGCAATCGAGGCAGCCAGATTGTGCGAGCCGGAAATCCAGAAAGCTCCTCGAGTGCACCGAGAAAGGAGCGCAGGCTCACTACATCGGGTCCTGCGATAATGTACCGCTCTCCAACTCGCCCCTTCTCGGCCGCCAAAACGTGCGCCTGGACCACGTCATCCACGCCCACGAACTGGCTGTCAACATCGACGCAGAACACAGGCCGTCGATTGAGGAAATCCACAATCAGTTTTCCCTGAAACAGCGGCTTCGAATCCTCGGGTCCTATGATCTGGTGAGGGCAAAGGATGACGTAATCCAGCGAATCCCCGGCGCACTGCCTAACCGCCTTCTCCGCCAGATGTTTTGACACCGAATAATGACCAGTCCGGTGAAGATCCCAGGGAGTGTTCTCGTCGGCCAGCCCGCCCGGCGCTGCGGAACCGCATGCGACCACACTGCTCGTATGAATGAGTTTACGCACACCGCAGCGGACGGCCTGGTTGCAGACATTCCTGGTGCCCTCCACGTTCACCCGGAAAATCAGCGATGAGTCGGGAAGCCATGAGTCGGTTAGCGCGGCCGTATGAAACACAAGTTCCCGATCCTTCATTGCCGGGAGCAACGAACTGCCATCCAGCACATCGCCTTCGAATACCTCCAGCGCCAGATTGTCGAGCATCTGACGATCGGTTCCAGATCGAATGAATGCAGCAACATCCGATCCATCCTCGGCCAGACGGGCAACGAGATGGCTTCCCAGGAATCCATTTGCGCCCGTGACCAAGACCTTCATTTTCGATTCTCGCCTCGCCTCTTGAAGGTTCCGGTCGCGTGAAACGCGCTACGCAAAAAAGCATCAGGCCGGGAAGGAAGGAGAGCCTGGGCCACGAGATGATCCTTGGAACCTGACGCCGAATCATGATAGCAACCGGATCGGAGAGGTGTCAAACAGTTGAGCGCGCCGATTCAACTCGTCCTGGTAACGCCGGAGATCCCCGCCAACACGGGCAACATTGTGCGCCTGTGCGCCTGCGCCGACGTGCCGTTGCATCTCGTTGAACCGCTGGGCTTTAGCATAGACGATCGCGTCCTCAAGCGGGCCGGTCTGGACTACTGGGACCAATGCAAGATAACGCGCCATCTTGTCTTCGAAGAAATCGAAGAAGAGAATCGCGGATCAGGTTTCTTGTTCCTAAGCGCGCGGGCAGATCGATCTTTTTTCGAGGCCGCTTTGAAACCGGGAGACTTTCTTGTTCTTGGCCCCGAGTCGAGCGGCCTGACGAAGCAATTCCTGAGCCAGGCCGACCGCCGGGAGCATACCTTCCGTATTCCCATGCCCGGTAACACGCGCAGCCTCAACTTGTCTACCGCGGCGGGCATCGTGGTCTACGAGGCCTTGCGCAGGCTGGGCGCCCTCACTACGCGCGGGGAGAGCTGACTTGCCGACGCTGACAGTTGACAAGAACGGGGCCGGGCAGCGTCTCGAGCGCTTTCTGCGAAAGATCCTGGGAGGTATGCCGAAAAGCCACGTTTTCAAGCTTCTGAGAACGCGTAAGGTGCGGGTGAACGGCAAGAGAGCCGGAGCCGGGCTGGTGCTCTCCGCCGGTGATACGATTATCATCCATATGCCGCCCGAAGCTTACGAACGCGACACCCGGCGCAAGCCGACCGCGGCGACCAGCATCGACTTCGCGGTCAAGTTCGAAGACGAGCACCTGCTGGTGGTCTCCAAACCGCCCTTCCTTCCAGTCCACCCGGGCGCCGGACACAGGAGCAACTCGCTGATTGATCAGGTTCACACCTACCTCGAGATCGATCCCGGTCCGACGGTTTTTCGCCCGTCTCTGGCCCATCGCCTCGATCGCGACACCTCCGGACTCGTAATGATAGGTAAGACGATAGAGGTGGTACGCCGGCTGAGCAAGATGCTGCGTATGGGACAGGTGGAAAAGAGCTACCTGGCTCTGGCTAAGGGAATACCTAGGCCAAAAAAAGGCACATGGGAATTCGATATCGAACGCCGCGACGTCCCCGGATCGAGACGCGCCGGACGCTCTTCTCGCGCCGGTAAGAAACCCGCCGGCCGCACGGACTATCGCGTGGTGGCCACACGCAAGCTGCGTACAGGTCGCGGCCATGACCTCTCCGTCAGTCTGTTGACTCTCAGGTTGAAGACCGGCCGCACTCACCAGATAAGAAGTCACCTCTTGCAGGCCGGACACCCGCTGGCCGGCGATATCCGCTATGGAGACCGTGCGCTGAACCAGGCCCTGCGCGAAGGCTATAAACTTTACCGCCAGTTCTTACACGCCTTTCGCCTGGTTCTGGATCACCCGATCAGCGGCAAAAGATACCGCTGGACAGACCCCTTCCCAAACGATTTGCAACCGCTGGTCAGCAGTTTGCGTCTGGGTATCCCCGCCGATTGATTTTCTGCCTGGTTACGAGATATTATGGGGTATCATATGAGGCTGGAGGATTACCATGATACAGATCCCTCGATCCATAAAGCGTGTTGGTCGATTGCTGTGTATCGGCGGTCTGGTGCTTTTATGGTTTACCCTTGGTGCCTGTAGTTCGGACACCGTTAGCGGGCCCGCTCGCTGCACAACAGACAGCGATTGTGCCGAAGGTGAAGGCTGCGACGATGGGATCTGTCACCCTACCTGCGTCACCAGCGAAAGCTGTCCCGAGGGGATGCAATGCTTCTCGGGATACTGCCGCCAGCCTTGCACTGACGACTCCCGCTGCGGCGATAACGAGGTCTGCGAAAACGGATTCTGCGTCGCGGGCCCCGAGGGTGACGGCGGCACCGACGGCGACGGTGACGGCGGCCCGGATGTCACACCCGACGATCGAGACGGCGACGGTATACCCAACAACGTGGAAGACAAGAACGGCAATGGTATAGTCGACCCCGGCGAGACCGACCCGGACGATCCCGATTCCGACTCCGACGGAGTCTGGGACGGCGTCGAGGACGCCAATCACAACGGGCAACTCGACGACGGCGAGACCGATCCGCTGAACCCCGACTCCGACTCCGACGGCATCCGGGACGGCCTCGAAGACAAGAACGGCAACGGGCTGGTCGACCCCGGCGAGACCGATCCCACAAGCCAAGACAGCGATGAAGACGGTCTGCCCGATGGCCTGGAAGACTCCAATCACAATGGCCAGATCGACGACGGCGAAACCAACCCGGCCGCCGCCGATACCGACGGCGACGGTCTCAATGACGGCATCGAGGATAGTAACCACAACGGCCAATGGGATGCCTGGGAATGCGACCCTAACAACACCGACACCGACGCGGACGGTCTCCCCGACGGAATCGAAGACGCGAACCATGACGGAGTGCGCGACAGCGACGAGACCGATCCGCTACGGCCAGACACCGACGGCGACGGGCTTCCCGACGGCTTCGAGGACGCCAACCACGACGGCGCGGTCAGCCCGGGCGAGACCGATCCGCGCGATCCCGATAGCGACGGGGACGGAATCGCCGACGGCGTGGAAGACGCCAACCACGACGGTGAAGTCAACGCCGGCGAGAGCGACCCTTTAAACGCCGACAGCGATTCAGACGGCCTGCCGGACGGGATAGAAGACGCCAATCACAACGGGCAACTCGACGACGGTGAGACCGACGCCACCAATCCCGACAGCGATTCCGACGGGCTCGACGACGGCACCGAAGACCTCAACCACAACGGGCAGATCGATTTCGGTGAAACCGACCCGCTTCTCGCGGACAGCGACGGCGATCTGCTGCCAGACGGTACCGAGGACGCCAACGGCAACGGCCTGTGGGATATCGGCGAAACCGACCCGACCGATCCCGACACCGATTCGGACGGCATCCCGGACGGCTACGAGGACGCCAATCTCAACGGCCAACAGGACGCCGGCGAGACCGATCCGTCCAAGGCAGATAGCGACTCCGACGGGTTGAGCGACGGCCAGGAGGACTGCAACGGCAACTTCCAGTACGACCCGGGGCAGGAAACCAACCCTCTCGACGCTGACACCGACGACGACGGCGTCATGGACGGCGACGAGGACCGCAACGGCGACTGTATCCTGGGAAGCTGCACGACGGCATGTCTGAGCGACGGCGACTGCGGCGCGGGCGAGAGTTGCGCTCCCGCCCCGGTAAGTGTCTGCGTCTCTCCCGCATGTTCTCAGGGCGAGACCAGCCCCCAGACCGGAGACACAGACGGCGACGGCCTGGCCGACAACCAGGAAGGAACCTACCTGGTATGCAGCACCGAAAACCTCAAGCCGATCGACCTGTACCGCGGCTGGGACCCCGACTTCCTGTTGGCGCTCGAGACTTTCTTCACCACTTTCTCGGAATTATCGGCAGGCGGCGGAGCGGTCGGAGCGGCTTTCTACTCTCCGGGCTACGAAGTGGCCGGCTTTCTAGTGAGCCACGCGCCTTCGGCCGGTGTCACAAGCGCCAGCCTTCAGGAGGCCCATGATCGCTCGTTGCTGTCCGCAATCGGTACCGTCGGCAATGCATCTACCCGGGCTTTGACGACCTTCGACGGCTACGGGGCCACTTTAGCGCAATACTCCCTGACAGTAACGAGCCGCACGCCGAGCCAACTGGCCAACGACGTCGCCGGAGCATTCAACGCTGGCGGCGCCCTGTCGGGTGTTCTCGGGCCACAGGGCAGCGCGGCCACTACTTTCCACCTTTTTACGGAGACGGTCTATCGCGGAGCCGGCCGGGTGATTACGGTGGGGGCGCTGAGCGCTGACAGCCTCTTAGACGATGCGCAGATCATACGTCTCAACGACGTTTCCAATTCGACCGCCGTGGCCCAGGCCCCGGACCGCACCGCGGTTCAGTGCGATTCGTTCGCCACGGAGGGGGTCAACCCGGTCGACTTCATCTGGGTAGTGGACAACTCCGGCTCGATGAGCAACGAGCAGGCGGCGGTGTCCGCCGCCGGTAACGCCATGGATGCGCTGCTCTCCCAGACCACTCTCGACTGGCGAATCGGGGTCACCAGCACAGATAGTCGCTCCGCCCAGACCGCCGGGGACGGTAAGCTGGTGGGCGGTGACTTCACCAGTGACATCAATACCTTCAAACAACGGGTGGTACTCGGCACCGGCGGCGCGGGAGCCGAGTACGGTCTGGCCATGGGCATCCGCGCCATCGACCGGGCCCTGCCCTGCGATCCCGACACTCAGAATCCCGCTCCCGGCCGGCTGCGCTGCGAGGCAACCCTGATCGTGGTGGTCATGAGCGACGAGCACGCCCAGACAATTGAAGACTCCTGCGGCGGTGACAACACCAACGCGCCCTGCCCTCCCAGCTGCTCCAACTTCGACTCGCTGGTAAGCAGCTTCGTCGACCAGTACACCTCGCGGGGAGCTACTCTGTTCGCCATTGTGGGTGGGGTACCCAGGTGTACTACCGCCTACGAAGACTCCTGCGGTTACAATGCCGTGGCCTCGGGTATCAACGGTGGTATGTCAATGTCTATCTGCGACGCCGATCAGACCCCTAACGTCCAGAATATCGTTCGCGCCGCTCAGGGAGTGGCCTCGTCCTATATGCTGACCCAACCGCCGATTTCGGCCACTATCAAGGTCGCCATGCAGACGACCGCCGGACAACCGCCGCTAATCGTGCCCCGCAGCCGCAGCGACGGATTCGACTACGACGGTACTCAGAACAGCCTGGTGTTCTATGGCAGCTGGCGCCCGCAAGAAGACGGCTTAGACGTTACCGCTTCCTATCGCTCGTATGACGAGTGTATCCCCGAGGCCGAGATCTGCGACGGCATCGACAACGACTGCAACGGTGAGATAGACGAGATCGACGGTGACTCGGACGGCTGGGGATTGTGCCAGGGTGACTGTGACGACAGCGACCCGGACGTTCATCCGGGAGCAACCGAGGAATGCAACGGGGTCGACGATAACTGCAACGGCTTCATCGACGAGGGCTTCGACACCGACAACGACGGCTGGACTACCTGCGGGGGAGACTGCAACGACGACGATCCTACCATCCACCCGGAGGCCAACGAATACTGCAACGGCATCGACGACGATTGCGACGGCCAGACAGACGAAGGCTTCGATACCGACGGAGATGGCTGGACTACCTGCGGCGGTGATTGCGACGACACCAATCCCGACGTCAACCCGGGCGCCGAAGAAATTTGCGATTGTGTGGACAACGATTGTGACGGGCAAGTAGACGAAGGCTTCGACGTCGACGGCGACGGTTGGACGACCTGCGGCGATTGCCAGGATCAATTCGACTGCGACGACAACGACGACAGCGTTTACCCGGGCGCCCCGGAACTATGCGACGGCAAGGACAACGACTGCGACGGCGAGATCGACCCCGCCTGGGCCTGCGGATAAACGCCATAGCGCGCAATTTGCCAGCTAGAAATAGCCGTAGCGCAATACCTCTGCCCATATGTCACACAAGGCATGGAAGGCCACCGCGCCGCCGATCGACCCGGTCCTAGCGCGCATCCAGCCGAAGAGCAGCCCGGGAAAGAACGTACCCAGCTTGTCCAGGCGCGGGTCCACCAGGTGACCGACGGCAAAGAAGGCCGCGGCGACGACGACAGACCAGCCCACCTCGGCTCCGAGTATCTTGACCTTTTTCTTGAAAACCTTGTCCAGCCTGGTCTGCAGGTAGCCGCGGTAGAAGGCCTCTTCCGGCAGCGCAACCAGAAAAATGAAACCGACGCACTCCTTCCAGAAATCAGCCGGCAGGTGAAGACTGAAATCCTGAGTGCGCGAAAACCACCATTTGTAGGCCGGCATGTAGGCCGGAAAGGTCAGCGCTACCAGAATAGCGGCCAGCAGCAGACCCTTGCCCAGGCCCCGTCGGGTAATTCCGAAATCGGCCGGGTTTTCCCCGCGACGGTAGAGCCACTCGATCGGCAGGAATAAAAAGACCAGCCCGGCGATCCCCCACAGGTTCTCTTTAATGAAAGGCACGAAATCCAGAAGCTTGAAAGCCAGGATGACGCCGATGGCAATCGCCCAGATGGCAACGACCTCAATCCACACTCTTTTAGGCTCTGCACTGAGCAATATGCATCCTTAGTCCATGGCCATCAGTCAGATACCACACTGCACCTGCCTTGACAACAGCGCCTTCTTGACAACAGTGCCTTGAAAAAGCTAGCATTCTTCTATAATATACTATCGGTATTTCATACAGGTTTCCCACTCGGGAGGTTCTCATGCGGCATCATCGATACATGCCTACCATCGCGGTAATCGGATCTTTCACTCTGCTGGCCGTACTGGGGACGGGCTGCCCCTCCAGTAAGAAAAACACAAAGTGCGGACCGCCAATCGTCAACGCCGGGGACGATCTTTCTGGAAACGTGGGTGATACGATCATCCTCAGGGGCAGCCTGAGGCTGCCGCCCGAAGATCAGCAGGTCTGCGTCAGCGAGAAAGACTCGGTCACTTTTGTCTGGGAGCAGAACGGCGGCCCGGATGTGACCCTCGACGGCGCCAACGGGCGTCAGGCTTCTTTCGTGCCCCAGCAGGCCGGGAGCTACAGCTTCCGCTGCAAGGCGACCTACCCGGTGACCACCGTCAACGAGCAGATCCAGGTCAGCCAATGGGATACCGTCAAGGTCGAAGTGGCCGACGTAGCCTGTCCCTCACCCGTCGCCGATGCGGGTGACGACCAGGCCCTGGCCACCATGACCGGGGTTGCCGCCAGCGTCACGCTGGACGGTAGCGCCAGCCACGCGGCCACCTCTGCCGGTTGCCACGACGTCAGCCTGTCGACTTATACCTGGAGCAAGGTCAGCGAACCGTCAGGCTCAAACGTCAGCATTACCGATGCCGACAAGGAATCGGCCACGGTCGAACTTACCGAGTTTGGCGACTATGTCTTCCAGTTACAGGTCCAGGACTCTGGCGGCACCGACGCTGGACGTGTAGATACCGCAAGCGACACCATGACAGTCACTCTCAGCGAGCGCTCGCCCTGCGAGGACAGCCTGACGGTCAATGTTATCGCCGCCGACGGCGGCCAGGCTATCTCGGGCGCCCACGTAACGGTGATCGACGCCGGCGACAGTTCGCACACTCAGGACACCAATGCTACCGGCGAAGCGACCTTCAGCGGCCTGGCCGCGGGCAGCCGCAAGTCGATCACTGTCGTTACAGACGACAAGGTGCCGGCCCTTCCCGGCGCTCCCGCCGGCGACCGACCCAAGTTTGAAACGACCACTCTCTTGAACCACTGTTCGGGAGAAGTCACAATCCCGCTTATGATGACCGCCAGCGGGCGTGCAAATCACCAGACCGGCATCGTCACGGCCAAGGTTCCCCAGTCGATTTTCGATATGTTGCCGCATTCGCATAAATGCGCGGGTGACTGCAGCAGCGACAGCGATTGCGACGCTCCCTGCAACGGCACCTGTTTTTGCGAACAGGAGGCCAACGAATGCCAGGGCTTGTGCACTCCCAAGTCGCTGCTGCCGTTTTTCAGCATGGGCGGCAGCAACGTCTCAGGACAAATGCGGGTGGCAATAGTCATTCCCATGTTCGCCCTGGACAACCTGAGCCGCTTCCCGGTTGGCAAATTGTTCCAGAGGCCCCCGACCGACAGCGCCATCTTGCCCGGCAACCTGGCTAGCGACGATACCTTTTTGAACGGGCTTGCCCCCAGCCTGGGGCTCGATCCATACGGCGTAAGCTGCGACAGCCTGGACATGTGCCCCAACGATGCCGGCTGCAACACGCTGGACTGCCCCGACCTGCACTGGACCTGCGACTACGGCGAGCACAAGTGCAAGGATCCGACTCCGCTCAGGAATATCAGAATGGAACTGCCCGAGGGTCAGAACAGGCTGGTTCTGCTATCGGGCGTGATGAACGTCTCGATGCTCGATCTGCTGCCGGTGCTGTTGCCTTTCCTCGACACCAACGGCGCAGAACTCAGTTTCGACGTCGGCTCGATGCTGGCGGCCTTCAAGCTGCGCACCCTGCATGCTTGCCCGATAACGGTCAACGTGGTCGCCGGCCAGGAAAACGACGCCTCCGCGACGCTGGCATCCATTACAGAAAGCAATTGCTGGAACGTCACCTACCAGCAAAAAGAAGATGTCATCCCGCTGGCCGATCCCGGGGCCATCGATCCGGGCAACACCTGCGCCAACGACCAGGAATGCGACGACATCACTCCCGGTTACAAATGCCTGGCCGACCCGGATGATCCGGGAAGCACCTACTGCTTCATGCCGCTCTACCGGGTAACGATCGTCTCCAACGACGAAACCTCCCTTCAACCGGCGGCCGACGGTTTCGTGCCCACAACCAACGACGGCGATCTGAGATTACAGTCGCTGCTGCCCTCTTCGGCCCGGCACGAGGTAAAGTGCGATGAGAACTCAGACGGCCTGCCGGAATCCTGCGATCCGCAGGTGTTCTGTGACGTGCCCATCACGGCCGATGACGTCGAGTGCTCTTTTGCCTTCGGCCTGGCTCTGGCGGCGCTCGATTTTGCTCCCGGCAGCCAGTCCGTTCCCGAGGGGGGACGGGCGATAATCGGCTTCGATTTCAACCGCACTCCTTACTCCTACCAGCGGGAGCCGAAGTTCCTGGTTCCACCCCTCGGTTCGCCGGCACTGGCCGGCGCTTCGGTGAACATGACCCAGTTGTTCGTGCGTAACCTGGTCACCAAACCGGACATGAGCTACGAGCTGTTGCCGGGCAGGCTTGGATCCTCGGCTATTTCAAGCACGCAAGTGCCGGTCTTACAGATGCCCGCCTTGCTGACTCC
>CAZENH010000050.1:0-29936 GCA_964513625.1 uncultured Myxococcales bacterium
CTGAAGGCACAGCTGAAGGCACAACTGAAGGCACAGCTGAAGGCACAACTGAAGGCACAACTGAAGGCGGCGCGGCAGCAGCCGAGTAGCATTCGCTTGAAAATGTTTTTGGCCGCCCCTTGCAGGGCGGCCTTTTTTTTGTTCTGCTTGGGCCAATGTTTGGGCGCAAGAAAGACAGGAATAGAAAACCCGGCCTGGGGTGGAGAAGCTGGTGCCTTCGCCTGCTGCTTTCCGGCCTGGGCGGGATCTGCGTGTTTCTGGCCTTTCCGACCTTCGACATGGCCGGGCTGGCCTGGATTGCTTTAGTACCGACCGTCTTGGCCGCTAAAGGAACCTCTGCCCGGCAACATTTCCTGATAGGCCTGTGGGCGGGGACGATTACCAATGTCGGCGGATTCTACTGGATCGGCTCGATGCTGATGGACTTCGGCCACATGTCGTTCCCGCCGGCAGCGTTTTTTACCTTGCTGATGGGAATCTACCAGGGGCTGGTATTCGCCCTGGCCCTGTGGCTGCTGCATTGGCTGCGAAAACGATCCTCGCTCGGCTACTGGCTGCACGTGCCTTTGGCCTATGTGGCCGCCGAGTTTCTGTTGCCCTTTATTTTTCCCTGGTACTACGCAAACTCTCAGTACTGGGTGACTCCGATGATCCAGGTTTGCGAGTTGGGCGGGGTCAGCCTGTTGAGCTTCCTGCTGGTCATGACCAACGGTTTCCTGATCGATACGTTGGTTTGTCTTTTCGAAAAACAGAGCGGGTGGTGGAAGCCTTTGCTTTGGGCCCTGGCCGTACCGCTTATGCTTAGCGGCTACGGGCTTTTACGCCTTTCCATGGTCGACAAGCAGGCACAAGCGGCGCCGCATTTGAAAATCGGCCTGGTCGAGGCCGATGTGGGCATCTGGGAAAAGGAAGATCCGCGGAAGACGGACGACAACCTGGTTCGTCACCAGCGTATGTCGATCGAGCTCGAGAAATCCGGGGCAGACCTGATTGTCTGGCCCGAGACGTCCTACCAGGCGCCGTACACCTTCGTGCTTAGAAAGGGAGACGAGCAGGTCGGGCGTTACCGCCCCATCCCGCGCGATGCGGCCGAGATCGTGCCGAGCGCCACTCAGCCGCCCGAGCACGCCTCCTGGGACCGGGCCGCCGGAACCGACGGTCTGGACAGGACGGCGCCGCAACGAGGCTTCAGCACCCCGTTGCTTTTCGGCGCCTTGACCGCCAGGCGCAATCCCGACAATGATTCTCCGCGCCACCCGGGGATCGATTTGCTGAACACGGCCATTCTGCTGGACGGGAAAGGCAACGTACTGGGCGCCTATGACAAGGTTCACTTGTTGATCTTCGGAGAGTACATTCCGTTGGGGCACGTTTTCCCGACTTTCTACAAGTGGCTGCCCGAGGGCGGAGATTTGACGGCCGGCAAGACGGTCGAGGTGATTCCTTTCGACGATTTCCGGATCGGCATCATGATTTGTTACGAGGACATCCTGCCGGCCTTTACCCGCGATTTGGGAGGCAAGGATCCAAATATAATAATCAACATTACCAACGACGCCTGGTTCGGAAAGACCGCCGAACCTTACCTGCACATGGCGCTGGCCGTGTTTCGCTCAGTGGAGAGCCGGCTTACGCTTATCCGCTCGACCAATACCGGAGTATCGTGCTTCGTGGACCCGGCCGGGAGGATCCTCTCTCAGACCAAGCCGACCGGGGCCGAGACGCTGATGGAGTCCGTACCGATGATGAAGGGCGGCACGCTCTACGAAGCACTCGGCGACTGGCCGGCCTACCTGTGCCTTGCGGCCCTGGTCTTCTTCTGGCTGCGCGGCCGGATAAAGAGAAAAAAGAGATAACCGCCTGCAAGTCGTGCTAGTATAGTGAAATTCTGTAAAGCACGACAGGAGGACTAGCTGTGGCAACAAGAGGAATGATCAGCACGATTACGGCGATTGCGGTTGCCTGCCTGGTGGCCGGTTGCGCCAATCACTCGCCGGCTTTTTTCCCGATCGGCAACAAGAGCGTCGAGACCGGCGCCACCCTGGAATTCGTGGTCGAGGCCGTCGACGACGACGGCGACGCGCTCGAGTTCGGTATGCAGGGCAAGCCGGCGGCCGCGGTATTCGAGCAAATCGACGACAACAGCGCCCGCTTTTCATGGACTCCGCTGGCCTCGGACGCCGGGCCGGACGGCAACGGCATGCAGTACAATATCGTATTCCTGGCGACGGACGGCATCGACAGCGTCTCGGAGGCGATCACCATCTTCGTCACCCTGGGTGGGGCCGGAACCGGAGCCCCGGTGTTCATCACGCCCTCGGACTATACTCTGGATCTCGATCGCAAGCAGACGATTGCCTTCAACATCGAGGTGCGCGACACCGACTCGCCCAACGTTGATCTGCAGGTCGTTGAAAGCATCCCCGGCAGCAACTTTCAGACCACCTCCGGTTCCAAGCTAGCCTCGTTCGAGTGGACGCCGACCGAACAGCAAGTGGCAGAGAGACCGTTGTGGAGCCTCAGGGTGGGCGCCAGCGATCACCTGAACCCGGAGGTCTTCCAGGATATTACAATCCTGGTCAAGGGCGGCCACCACAAGTGCGAGGGCACCCCGCCGACGCTGCAGCACGATGCGCTTCCCGACCAGCGCGGCAGCGACGACTATCCGATCACGGTGACGGCCTCAGACAAGGAATCAAGCGTGGCGTCCGTGGCCCTGTACTGGATGATCGACAGCGGTTCGGGAGAATCCTTCACAAAGAGCAGCCTCTCGGATGGAGGCTCCGGAGAATGGAGCGGAAGCATCCCCAACCCGGGACTCGATCAAGACGAGACCGCGAAAGTCATCTACTACATCTGCGCCACAGACGACGATGACGCCTCGGGCAGCGAGTGCGACCTGCGCGGGTGCATTCCAGAAGACGGCCGCTTCACCTTCACCGCTTACGCCCAGGGCAACAGCCAGTGTGAAGACGATTCGTTCGAGGGAAGTTCCGGAAACGACGACTCGACCAGCGCTACGAAAGTCGAGTTCGATCAGAACGGTGAGTCGGTCCTTGAAGATCTCAAGATCTGCCCGGGCAATGTAGACTGGTATCAGATTCAGATCCCGGCGGCGGGGTACTCTATCGGAGCACTGCTTGGCTACACACAGGCGAACGGCCAGCTGCGAATGGATCTCTACGATCAGGACGGCCTTACGCTGCTGACCTCAGGCTCTGCGCAACCGGATGAGATAGAAATCTACTCGGATGTTTTCCAGGCGCAAAAGAGCGTCTACTTGCGTGTCGAGGGCGCCGCCTCCGACGTTGAGAACCGCTACTCGATGTACCTGGTGCTGGAGGAGTATGTTCCTTGCAACGCCGATACGTTCGAACCGAACGACTATCCCGACGAGGCCAAGACCGTAACCGAGGACGTCTACACCGGTTTGAGCTGCTGCGGCGAGCCGGACTGGTACTCGATCTCGCTCAACCAGGGGGACAAGCTGGAAGTCGAGATCGAGTTCACCCAGGCCGACGGAGATCTCGATCTGTGGATCTTCGACTACGACACGGCCTTCAACGCAGAGACACTCTCCTGCGACAATGCTCTCGGCTGTTCGACATCCGAGACGGACGACGAGCAGGCCGTGGTCGAATCGATGCCCGCGGACGGCACCTACTATATCGGAATCGGGCCGTACCAGGGGGCCAAAAACTCTTATGACATGTTGGTCACGGTGACTCCCCAGGCCCAGGAGTGCACCGAGGACGGCAACGAGCCCAACGACGATCCCGCGCATGCCGTCGAGGCCAGTGTAACGGTTCCGATCGAGAACATGATGCTGTGCCCCAACAACGAGGACTGGTACGACGCTTACTTGTTCCAGGGCGAGAAAATGATCATCGACCTGACGTTCAGTCACGCATCGGGCGACCTCGACCTGAAACTGTACGATCCGGACGTAACGGCCGACGCGCTTTTCGAGCATCAGCTTGCAACCTCGTTATCCAGCGACGACAACGAGCACATCGAGTACGACATTCCAGCGGACGGCTACTACTATGTGCGGGTATACGGCTACGATTTACAGGCCGGAAACTCATACAGTTTGCTGGTGGGCTACCAGTAATGCCAGACAGCCGGTTCAGATCCGTCACCTGGTTCGCACTGTTTGCAACAGCGCTGCTCGCGAGCGGCTGTCCGAGCCAGCAGTCGACGCTGCCGGACGGAGGCTTGCCGGAACTCGAGCTTTATCGCGTCGAGCCGGCAGTGATTCTGCCGGGAACGGTAGTAAAGATCTTCGGCAAGGGATTTGTCGGTCCCGAGCAGGGCAACTTGCTCGTGCTTCTCGAACGCGGGGGCGGTTCGCGGATGATCACGCCAGAACGTCTGGACGATACCCAGTTGCAAATTGTGATCGATCCGGCCACTTTCGGCGTTCTGGGTGGACAGGGTGAATTCGAAGGCACCTGCCGGGTACAAGTCGACTATTCCAACGGAACCGGGCAATCGGCCGAGGTGCCGATCGACTGGCAACTCCGACAGACGCTACAGCCGCTTCTGAATGATTTTTTACCGGTGGATGCGCTAGGCACGGTTTACCTTGGAAGCGAAGTCGAGGCTTTGGGAGAAGGGTTCTTGATGGGCGAAAGAGGCAGCGACGGATCCGTCAGCGGAGAGGGGCTGACCGAGTTTCGCTTTTCAGGCAGCTTCGATCCCGACGACGGTTCGGCACGTGTAATTAGCACGGCATGTGCCCTGTCTGAGACATCCGCGATGCGCGACAGAGACAGCGGACCGCTGCCGGCCGAGTGCCTGGGAATCGAACCCGGAGTGTTCAGCGGAGATGTCACGGTAGTCAATATTCACCCGGATGACGTCGAAGTGATCGGCAATACACTCGGCGGGATGACGATGCAACTCGGGCCGACCGCTTTGACGAGGATCAGCCCCACCTCGGCCTCCCGTGGACAGGTTATCGAGCTGTCCGGGCGCGGTTTTGCGAGCGGTTCGGCAACGACGGTAGTGCTGATCGACGGTACCTTCACCGATATCGATAATCAGGTGACCGACTACAGCGGCGACAACGCCCTGTCGATAGTGCCCGAAGTCATCTCGGGAGATCTGATGCACTACATCCTGCGCGTAGTGTCGGACGGCAAGGGCGGGATTACAGGGCTCGGGGCCCGGGCGGGAGTGCTGCGAGGCCTGGCGACGCCGGTGGTTTTCTGGGACACTGTTCAGCAAACGGGCGTGCCATTGCCGTCCGATGTCGAGTTCACGGTATTATCCCAGTTGCAGGTTGTGTATCTGAAGTACCTGCCGGGCTTTACCGACGCGCTCAGGGAGTTCGGGTTGCGCAACGTCGAACCGCAGATCAAAGCGCGCATCCTGGAGGTCGTGCAGCGGGACTACCAGGGCATCAACGTGGAATTCCGCGAGACCCGCCCTGCCGATTTTATCGAGTACGGAGTTGTCGAGATCGGTGGACAGGATCCAAACGGCAGAGACCTGATCGGACTGGACAACACCATGACCGAGAACGGCGTCAAGGACATGGGCAATATCTACTTCAACGACGTGGTCGGAGGCTGGAATGCCGAGTCGGCCGAATCGGGGCATCTGGCCTACGGCGGGGTATTCGTTGCCTCCTACCTGGCATTCAGCCCCAAGTCGCAAAACGCAATGCCGATAGCCGACCCGCTGTTCGACGAGGTTTTCGAGGATTTCATGCCGTCGCGAGGCGGCAAGCAGGTGGAGGCGAACGAGTATCCCGACGGTCCGAGGTCCGAGCAGATAGCGAGAGCCATACACGCCCTGGGCAGCATGATCGGCAACACGCTGACTCACGAATGGGGCCATACACTGGGGCTGGCCTACGGCTGGGGTCCCGCGGACATCTACCACAACATCGAACCCGCCGAGAACCAGATCATGGACGCCGGGCGCTATCGTCCCTTTGCAGAGCGAGCCGAACTGAACGGCCAGGGCCCGGCGGTCTGGTCGGCGGAGAACCGCGCCTACCTTGAAGAGATCTTGCCGGTGGACTGACTCTCAGTCGTTGATATCCAGAGTGGAGAAGAAATAAGCTATCTCGGTACGGGCCGTCTCAGGGGCGTCCGAGCCATGGACGGCGTTGTTCTGAATATTTCCGGCATACAGCTTTCGCAGCGTACCTTCGGCGGCCTTGGCCGGGTCGGTGGCTCCCATGATGGACCGGTTGCGCTCGATGGCGTCCTCGCCCTGTAGCGCCATCACAACCACCCGTCCGCTGGTCATGAACTGAACCAGGTCGTTGAAAAAAGGCCTGTCCTTGTGGACCGCGTAGAATCCCTCGGCCTGCGCTTTTGAAAGTCTCAGCATGCGCATGGCCGCGATCTTCAGGCCTTCCTTTTCGAAACGAGATACTATTTCTCCGATGTGGTTTTGAGCCACGGCGTCCGGTTTGATTATGGATAGCGTGCGTTGAATCATGTGGTCCTCAGTTGTTTGGGATGTCTATTTTTCTCACGGCCGGCATTGCTTCGTTGTGATCGTCTTTTTTAGGCGAGTCTGCGCCTTCCTCGCCGGATGGCAACTCCTGCGGCTGATCTTCAGGCTTGGCTTCGGGAGCGGGCTTGGCTTCGGGAACGGGCTTGGCCTGCGGTTTTTCGGATTGGGCCTTTTGGGCCTCGAGTTTCTCCAACTCGTCGAAGGCAGCCTGGGCGTTTTGGCGTACTTTCTCGACCGTTTTTGGCGGTACCTTTTTCTCCTGGAGCTTTTCGACCATCTTGTCGATCGGTTTATCCGGGTCGATGCACACGTAGGTGTAACATCCCTTTGACGCTCCGCGTTCTCCTTGCATGTCCATCCACTGGGCCTCGACCTCCGAGCCCTCCAGGACCGCGTCCGAAGCACTCTCAGAGCCCTCGACGAAGACGTCACGATCGTACGAGCCGCGGGTGCCGTCCGAGATATCGATCGTTACGGTACGAATGGTGACACTGATACTCTCGGCCAGGTGACCGCGGGCATTCTCGGCCGCGTTCTTTAGACAATCCTGCTGGTAGAAGGTCGGTCCCGAGTAGCCTACCGCACACAGCTTGTCGTGCTGGGGGGGCATGCGGTCAACCCAGGCCGGCGGCGGTCCTCCGCGAATCACTATCACGCGCGGCGTGCAACTTGCGAGCATTCCCAGTATCGACAAGATCAGCACTTTATGAATCATTCCTTGGCGCATCTGTCCTCCAAAAACCTGAAAGGCCGCCGATATCTACCACTCTCACCCCGAGTTGGCCAATGAAAAAAGGCCGGGGCCGCCAGGCCCCGGCCTCAGGAGTTGTCTTGTCCCAAGTTGCCTAGTGGCCGCGCTTGGCCTCTTCTTTCTCGAGATCGTCGAAGGATTTGGCTGCGTTGGCACGCACGTAGTCGCGCAGTTTGGCATCCAACTCGCCCTTGTTGGCCAGCAACTCAGACATGGCGGCCAGGTCGAGCACGGACAGGGCGTAGATCGTGCCGTCCGAAGGATCGCGCCAGGTGTCCACTATCTGGGCGCCGTTGAGGTCGCCGATGGAGATCGTCTTTTGTACCTGGAGCACGTCGGCCTCGTAGCTTTCCTTGCTCATGTCGCCGGCGGTGGTGCTGCGGGCGTAGTCCTTCATCATGTATGCGATGTAAGTGTTGAAGATCTGCAGGATCTGGCGCCGGGCCCGGTTGTTGGCGCGGTCGCGCTGCATCGAGACGTCGATCATCTTGGGCGCGGATCCCACACCGTAGAAGGCCTTGCCCCTGTCGCCGGTGAATGCGCCGGAGCCCTTGAGCACCCAGGCAGGCGCCCCTGATGCAGTCGTCGCCGTCAGTGCGTTGCCGCCACCGCCACAGGCTACGCCTACTACGCCAATTGCCGCGATGAACGCCACTGCCGCAAAAATGGTAACTAGCTTTCTCATCTTCTCCTCCTTGAAAAGTGGTTTACAATCTTTCACTTCATCATCAAAAACGAGCTACAACCTCGAATCATACTTGATCTTCGTGACCCGCTTACCGTCGAAGGTGCTGAGTGCCTCGAAGTCGATCCTGCGGTTGCCGTTTTCGCCTGAAAACCGCCCGGTAATCAGCAAATCTACTCCCTTATCGAATAGCTTCGCAAGAGATTTTTTCTTCACCTTCGAGCCCATGCGGTTGATTATCTTGTCGACCTTGCCGTCGTCGACAGGTTCGATTCGATCGGCCTCGCTCATCTCCTTGAGCAGACCCTCCTTGAACATCTCTACCATCTTGTCGTTGCCCTCGTCCTCGTCCTCGATAAAGCCGACTGCCACCTTGGGTCTGAAATCCTCTGTCGAGCCGACGTCGCCTTGCTCGAAGGAAGACATCTCGTTCTTTGTTCCTGCTTCGACGCTGCCATGGCCCTTTTTCTTCAGATACAGCCAGCCGATCTCCTCATCGTCTCGCATTACCTTGAACCTGGTGCCCGGCCAGGCGTTCCCGCTGAGCCTGACCTTGACCTTCTCGGCGTAGACGTTGACGTCCTCGACGGTGACCCTGGCCCGCGGAATCGAGCGCTCTAATATCGAGATGATCGCTTCCGATGCGTCGTGCAGGGCCTTTGAGTCGATCATCATCATGCTCTCACTCTTGCCGGCCGTCTCGCCGATCGCGCCGGTTTTGGCGTATTTTTTGAGCAGTTTGGCGATATCCTTGAGCGCCCGGCTGACCTTCTTCAGGTTCTTCATCTCGTAGTCCTTGGACCAGACGATCTCGGCCGTCTCTACGTCAACCAGGTTGACGACGAACTCGACGCTGTTCGGCTGGCACAGGACCTCGGTTGCCATAATCAGGTCGGCCTGAAGGAACTGGCCCAGGATCTTGGCCGTGGAGGGGTCGGACAGGCCGGTCATGGCCATCTCGTGCTCTCTGAGCACCTTTTTGAGCTGTTCGCGCGAAACGACCCGGAAAGCGCCCGTTTGGACGATGCGCGAGCGCAGCGATCTGGCGATGGTGTCGGCGTAGCTGGGGGCGAAGCCGCGGCAGGCGCTGGACGAGGCCCACTTGGTTTTGGGATCGCCGACGACGATCTTTTTCTTTTCAGCGGACAGGGCTCCTGTCGAGAAGCCCAGAGTAAGAACCAGTGCCAGAAAGCCAAGGCCGATTTTACTTCTCATTGTTGCCCTCCGTCAGGTGGGGTGGACGTTTTGCCCGTTGAATCCTTCTCGTGGGTATTCGACGGGTCCGGGGCCGGAACATTCACGCTGCCGTCCTGTTCCGGTAAAGTCATGGCCGCCACGGCATAGACATAGCGGCCGCGAGTATAGAATCGTTCGATCGTCGCATCTTGCAGGTTCAGCGGCGATTCTGTTGAAAAACCCTTGTCTTTCATGAGCTTGGCCAGATTAGCGCGCGCCCTGTTGGCAGCCGCCTGCCTGGCTAGCGAGATATCGACACCTTTTGGAGCTCTGCCTTTGGCGCGGGCGACTTGCCTTTTTTCTTCATTGAAAACGCCGGTCGAGGGCTCCTCCCCGGCATCCGGCAACGCCGGCACCTCTGCCAGGGAATCGGCTCCAGCGGTTGTGCCGGCGTCTTCAGGGATCGTCGCGGCGTCCGTCTGATCCGTAATTTCAGCTTTTTTCTCGCAGGCGGGCAGCAGCAGGGCCAGAGAAACAAGAAAAACGCAGCCGGATTGAATCAAGCGCATGGTTGTACGGTCCAATGGCGGAAATGCCTTTATTGTTCTCAATCTCACCAAGAATCGACATCCTAGCCGAGCGTACTTCTCACGTCAACCCAAATATTTCCAAGTGCCCTTTTAAGAAAGGTTATCCGGAATCGGCAGCCTTCCCGAATAGGCTTGACATGGTTTGAGTCATTTGAAATAGTCTCATGCGATTGTCCTGAAAAGAACCATTTGATTTCAATTCGAAAAAGGAGGAAGAGATGAGAAAAATTACCACGTTGGCGCTAGCGATTATTTTTATGGGGGTCTGGTCCGCGGCTTGTACGACGGTCGTCGTGAAAGGCGATCAAGGTCCCGAGATCCTGCTGCCCGGCAAGTTCATCGAGAGCGTCGACGCCAATACAATCAGGGTCGAGTGCCAGGGTACCGGACGGGACGTTAACGAGGCCGTCATGCAGGCCCGCAAGGGCTGCGTCGAGTGGGTGGCCACCTCGATGCTGGCCAAGACACCGGGAGAGAAGCAGGCCTACAAGTCGGTTCAGGCCCAGGTCTTCGCCCAGCTCGACAAGTACATCGGCATTCCCGGCCCGAGCTCGCGCGACGGCAAGGGCAAGGGAATCAAGTCCCGTGTTCGCATGAGCGAGGACAAGATCCGCATCGTCATGCAGGAGGACGTCGCCAAGACGGCCTTGATGGAAGACCTGGTGCAGATGGGCGCGATCCAGTCCACAGACGAGATGCTAGAAGCGGCCGGGATGCCCTCGCTGATGGCCATGCCTTCTAAGGTCAATAAGGGCAGCAAGCTGCGCGGCATCATGGAGGGACTGGTCAACGAGTACCTGACCAATGCCGGTTACGAGGTGCTCGATGCCAAGGGTGTTACCGACCTCAACAAGATGGTTGATGCCATCGGTGAGGTGGCAGAAGCCGAGGAGGACGAGGCGGCCAAGATTGCCATGGCGGCCGGAGCCGATATCTATTTTGTCTACGAGGCGGCCCGTGATAAGAAAGGTGACGGAATCGCCTACAGCGTGAACGTAAAGGCCTACGAGACAACAACCGGCAGCTTGCTGGCATCCAAGAACGCTTTAGGTCCTGCGCGGGCCAACTGGGTGGCCGGACAGGAATCGGCGGCACTGCAGGAGCCGCTCAACGACGCCATGGGCGGCGTGCTGCCCATCGTCACGCAGTACTGGAAGAAGAATTCGCCCAAGGGTCGCAAGTATTTCATAAAGTTCAAAAACTCGCCCAAGAAAACCGATATGGCGATGAACGGCGTGTTGAAGAAGGCCTGTTCCCGCGTCAAGATGGTCAGCTCGACCGTCGGCGGAGATGTCGTGTTCAGGGCGCAGTGCAAGAAGGACAACCTGGAGCTGGCTTCTGCCATCGACGACGGTATCGGCGCCAAGATGGGCGGAGCTGAATTCGACTGGGCGGCCAAGACGCGCTCGGCCCTTGTTGTTGTGTTCAAGTAGTTGTAACGCGGGTTGTTTTTCAAGGGAGGGCTTGGTTTTGCTCTCCCTTTTCCCGGAGTTTCTTTCCACGTTAGGAGGACCGACATGTTGCGGATGCGAGTGATATCGTTTTCGATCTTGTTGCTGTTTTTCTCGGGCTCACTTTGGGCCGAGACAAAAGAAGAGAAGATGCAGAGCGATCAGACCCAGCAGACCTACACCCGCAAGTCGATTACCTACATCGGACCGGTCCTCGACCGTGGAGTAATGGTTCCGCCCGACTACCTGGCGTTGATCGAGAAGGGCATTCGCGCGAAGATCGAGCTGAAGCGCTTCGACTACAATCAGATCGACCTTGGAAGTATTTTTACCATCGACCAGTTCGTAGCCGTGCTGCGCGAGTACGTCAAGAAACGCTCGTCCGACAGGGCGGCTGCGGACGCCGAGTACGAGGCGCGTTTCAAGAGCGCCAGGGTGTATCTCAAGGACATCGACCGCATCATGAACTCGGCCTACTTCTACAACATCAAGATCTACGCTTTTCATGTCGGCATGGGTAAATGTCCCGACAGCAAGGCCACCGCCCTGTTGATGGGCTGCGTGCCGGGTACGCCGGGCGTTGTTTCCAAGCTGAGCGCCACAGCGACCTTCTACCGCGCCAACCTGACCGACGAGAGCAAGCCTCCCTACCAGTTGATCAAGGAGGTCAAGCACGGCGTGCCGGTGCTCGGTTTCAAGGAACTGATTCCCACCAACTTAAAGCCCGAGCAACTCGCCCAGCTCGTGAAACAGAAGAGCATTGCGGCCACCCAGGAAGCGGCCGCGACGTTGGCCGAGTTCCTCTCCAAGGGCATGAAGCAGATCCCCGACTTCCAGCTCAAGACCCCTGTCTCGGGCGTGCTGTCCGACGGAGTCGAGTTCATGCTGGGCAAGGGCGAGGGTGTCGGTCTGGACGACACTTACGAGGTAACCGAGTTCGGCATGGCCGGAGACAAGAAGCTTATCGGCTATGTCAAGGTGCGCGATATCGGCGATGCCAAGGGCAGCGGTGAGGGCACTCCCTCGTACGCAGAGCAGGTCAAGGTCAAGAGCAAGTTCGTCGGCGGCGAGCAACTCTTCGAGCACGCCATGATCGGCCTGTCGATCGGTATTCACGGGGTGTTCGAATTGATGACGACCGATATTACCGATCAGGACGGGATGGGCTTCTTCCCCGGCATCGGGCTCTACATCGACAAAGATTTGGCCAACCTTGTTGGCTGGACAGAGTTCTACCTGTCGGTCGAGGCCGATGCACTTTTCCTGGGCAGCGACGACTACGACAACAGCTGGATGTTGATCCACGCCATGCTGGGCGTCAAGAAGAAGTGGTACATGAACAGCCTGGTCTTCAGCGTCGGCCTGCGCGGAGGAATCAGTTACTTCAAGATCGACAACTACGAAGACAGCGCCATCGGCGGAGGGGTCGACGGGGTTCTCGGGTTCGAGTACTACTTCTTGCCGGAGTTCTCGATCTACCTCAAGGCGGCCGGCAGGTTCTTTACCAACCCCTTGAGCATCTACACCGATGCAAGTAACGAGATGGGCGCGCAACTGAACGTCGGGGCTTTTTTGGCGTTCTGACGGCACCTGCCGGTCTGAATAGAATGCCTCGAGGTGGCGTCTATCCGTAGGTTCTGAGCGAATGGAGGTAACATGAAACGTCAGGTTTTCATGGCCCTGCTTGCAGGGGTTCTGGCGATGATCTTTTCAGCCTGCGGCGGAGCCGATGCGCAACGCAAGAAAGGCCCCTCGAAGCGTGCGGTGGCCGGCGTGCGCGCCCGCTCGGGCGACGCCTTCGCCGACCTGGACGCGGCCGAACACGGCCAGCCAACCCCGCCTCCGAAAGCGGGCGGGCTCGAAGAGGCCCCGCCTGAGAAGCCTGTGCCCCGCGAGGTGGAGCCCTACAAGCCCAAGCCGGTTGAATCGGTCAAGGTCAACCCCAGTCGGGCGGCGCCCGACTGGGTCAATGCTCAGCCGAATATGCCGGGTTACTATGTCGGCGTCGGCATTGCCACAAGCCACGGGGACGAGGCCGCCGACTGGAACCGGGCCCGTAACGCAGGATACGTCGAGCTGGCTTCGACCTTGAAAGTGCACATCAACTCGGTAATCACCGACTACTTCAAGGAAAACAACCTGAAGCTATATAAAAAAGACAATGTCACCAAGGACACCTCGCGCACCGATTCCTCGTACTCGACCGATACCCAGTTTTTCGTCGACCAGACTCTCGAGGGGGTCGAGATCGCCGATCGCTGGAAGGACGTCGATCAGAACAAGTACTGGATGCTGGTTCGCTTGAGCAAGGCCGAGATAGCCCGGCGTATCAAGGAGCGGCTGGAAAAAGCCAGAAAGAAGGCGCTTGATTACGTCCGCGCCGCCGTCAAGGCCGAAGGAGAGGGCCGGGTGGCCGATGCGCTCGCAGGTTACTTCAATTCGTACCTGGCACTCAGAGAGTATTTTGGCGGCGTGGTCGAATATGACATCAACGGAGACGGCAAGCCGGACGTGCTCAACCATGAGATAGAGCGAGCCGTGACTCGCATCGCGTCCGGCCTGTCCTGGAAAGTCGACCAGCCCAACCTCAAGGCTGTCATCGGCTCAGGCATCGCCGATCCGCTGGCCGTGGAAGTGACTTACAAGGGCAATCCGGCCAAAAGCCTGCCCGTGGCCTTTGCCTTCCAGCGCGGGACCGGCTCGGTGGAGACCAAGGTCGCCACCGGGGATGACGGCCGGGCGACCGCCAGGGTAATGAAGATCTTCGGCGAGAAGAAGGCAATCATCGGTGCGCGTGTGGATATCGCGGCACTGGTTGCAGGAGCGCACGACGTTCGCGTGGTTGAAGCCAAGTTCGGCAAGGATCTCGACCGCCAAACTGGAAAGTTCTTCGTCGATCTTGAAGAGCTTTCGATCTACATCCACATCTCGGAAGAAAACATGGGAGAAGACGTCAAGCCGGGCACGATTGCCGCCGACATCAAGGATCGGTTGCACAAGGAGTTGGGTGTTGTCTTTACCTCCTCGCCCCGGGGAGCCGACATGGAGATCTCAGGCACTGCCAGCACCGGCAGTTGCTCGGATTTCATGGGACAGCGCATGTGCACCGCGCGGGTGAACGTCACCGTGGCCGACCGGCTTCACAATCGCCAGCTTTTCTCGAAGAAGTACAAGATCAGCGGCAACGGCGAGAGCGACGAGGAAGCCGGAAGAGCGGCATTGCAAAAAGCCGGGCCGCGCATAGCCAAGAAGATCATCCAGCAAATGCGGTAAGCTGCTTGCCAGACCGCATGAAATGAAGACACCAGACATTTCCTCTTTGAGCTTTGACCAGATCCAGGACTGGATGGTCGACAAGGGGGAGTCCGCATATCGCGGCCGGCAGGTGTTTCGCTGGTTGCATTCCCGCGCTGCCCGCAGCTTCGACGAGATGACCGATCTGTCCAAGGACTTGAGGGTCAAGCTCTCCGATCTGGCTCCGATCGTGGCCGTCGATATCGCGGACGAAGTGACGGCCGATGACGGGACGATCAAGTTCCGCTATGTCTTGCACGACGGCCTAGAGGTGGAGGGAGTCTACATGCCCGGCGAGGGCAGGCGGACGCTGTGCATATCCACCCAGGTAGGTTGCGGCATGGGTTGTGCTTTCTGCGCCACCGGGACGATGGGTCTTTTGCGCAACCTGGCGGCATCCGAGATCTGCGGACAGTTGGAAGCCGTTGTGCGCAGGTTGCGCGACGAAATTGGCGATCGCCCGGTGACAAATGTGGTTTTCATGGGGATGGGCGAGCCGCTGGCCAATCTCGATGCGGTTGTGCGTGCGATCGAAATCCTCTTGCACGAACACGGCGCGGGTTTGTCGCGCAGGCGTATAACGATCTCGACAGTCGGGATAGTGAGCGCCATGGAGGAGTTTGTCTCGCGGGTCCCGGTCAAACTGGCGATATCGCTGAACGCCACCTCCGATGAGATTCGCTCAAAGATAATGCCAATAAACAAACGTTTCGACCTCGGGCAGCTTCTGGATTGCTGTCGCCGGCTGCCTCTGTCCCATAATGACAGATTGACTTTCGAGTACGTTCTGTTGAGCGGCGTGAACGACAGCGATGCAGATGCGCGGCGCCTGGCCAAGTTGCTTACAGGAATACGTTGCAAGGTGAACCTGATCCCGTACAATGCTTTCGAAGCACTCCCGTTCGAGCGACCCGGCAATGAACGGGTGGAGAAATTTCAGAGCATCTTAATAGCACGCGACCTGAGCGTTTTTATCAGGCGTAGCCAGGGAGAATCATTACGGGCGGCCTGCGGCCAGTTGATTGCGACGAGAGGACATCATGAGTGAAGCAAAACGGGATGTTTGCGGAATCGGCAATGCAATGGTGGATGTCGTCCGTCACGTGGACGACGAGTTTCTGGAGTCGCGCGGGTTTGTCAAAGGCTCGATGACCTTGATCGACGCGGACTGGGCGGCCGAGTTGCTGAAAAACGCAGGATCGGATGCCCTGTCCAGTTCAGGCGGATCGGCGGCAAACACCATGGCCTGCCTGGCCTCGCTGGGAGGGGCCGGAGTTTATCTCGGCAAGGTGCGTCATGACGCCCTGGGCGAACTGTTTCGCAAGGACATGCGCGCGAGCGGCGTCGAATTCGACGTCCCGGCGGCGGAGAGCGGGCCGGGAACGGGTGTCTGCATGGTTTTTGTGAGCCCCGACGCCCAGAGAACCATGCTGACCTACCTGGGGGCGAGCGCGACCTTTTCACCCGCGGACATAGACGCGCAAGCGATTCAGGCTGCGCAAGTCACCTACCTGGAAGGTTACCTGTGGGATCCCGAACCGGCCAAGCAGGCGTTTCTCGAGGCTGCGGATCTTGCCCACCGGGCCGGGCGCCGGGTTTCCCTGACCTTGTCGGACTCATTCTGCGTCGATCGACATCGGAAGGAGTTTCTGAAGCTGGTGGCCGAGCATGTGGACATCCTGTTCGGCAACCAGGACGAGATAGTCTCGTTGTACCAGGCAACAGATCTGGACACGGCCCTGAAAAAAGTGGCCGAGGATTGCGGGCTTGCAGCCGTCACCTGCGGCGCGCAAGGCTCCGTGGTGCTGGCCGAGGGTAAGCGCTTCGAGATACAGGCTCCGCGCGTCGAGCGGGCGCTGGATACGACCGGGGCCGGCGACTCGTATGCCGCGGGTTTCCTGTACGGCGTTTGCCGCGGTTACCCGCCGGACGAATGCGGGAGTCTGGGGGGCGCGGTGGCTGCCAGGATTATCTGTTGTTTCGGTGCTCGTCCACAGGGTTCCTTGCGTTCGCTTGCCGCTGATGTTAGACATTTGTAGCACTACGGCGAACGCAGTGCCCTCCTGCGGAGATCGAAATGGATAAAGCGGTGCTTGGCGTGATCGGCGGAAGTGGGTTGTATGAGATCGACGAGATGGAGCACATCGAGCGACACCGGATCTCCACGCCTTTCGGAGAACCCTCCAGCGACTACATCGGCGGGTCTATCAAGGGTACCTCCGTCATATTCCTGCCGCGTCATGGAGCCGGACACACTTTTCTGCCGTCGGAGATAAACTACCGGGCCAACATTCACGGTTTTCGCCAGTTGGGCGTTCGCCACCTGCTTTCCATCTCTGCAGTGGGAAGCCTCAGTGAACGGATTCGGCCCGGCGACATGGTGTTGCCCGACCAGTTTATCGATCGAACCCGCGGGCGTAAGAGCACTTTTTTCGGCGAAGGCGCCGTCGTTCACGTTCAGTTCGGTGACCCGGTTTGCCCGGTCATGGTGGAGGCCCTGAGTACCGTTCTCGACAAACTGGCAGTGCGTTACCATCGGGGGGGGACATACGTGGCTATGGAAGGGCCCGTATTCTCAACCCGGGCGGAGTCGGAATTGTATCGCAGCTGGGGGGCCGACGTGATCGGCATGACCAGCTTGCCCGAGGCAAAGCTGGCTCGTGAGGCTGAAATCTGCTACACGACAATGGCCTTATCGACGGACTATGATTGCTGGCATGCTGGCGAGCAGGAAGTCAGCGTCGAATCGGTTCTGGCAGTAATACACGGGAACATTTCGATTGCCAAGAAGAGCATCGTGGGGTTGGCCGAGAGCTTTCCGCCGGCGGGAAGTTGCATGTGCCAGCAAGCGCTTGATGGTGCCATGCTGACGGCCCCTGATCGAATCCCGGATGCCACCAGGAAGAAGCTCGAGTTGCTGGCGGGACGGTTCTTCAGCGCCTAAGAGGCGGTGCCAAGTTGGGCATACTCACGACCAGTCGGCGTTCGGTGCGCATCACTTGCGATTGCGGTGGGAGTTTCGCGGCGGCCGTGGTCAGGGTCATCGACCTGACCTCGGATCCCGATCTGCTTGATTCACTTCTCTCAGGCAGCCTCAACTATGTTCGTTGCAGACACTGTGGCCGCGAGTTCCCGTCGGAGACCCCGGTCTATGTGCACGATCCGGACAATAAGAAATACGTGTGTCTTTTTCCGTCGGCATGGCGATCGAGAGAGCTGGCACTGAGGATCGAATTCTACCAGGAGCTTCTCGGCAAGGGTCCCGGCGGCGATTCCACTTCCATTCCTGCCTATGTCAAGGAAGCCAAGTTCGTGTTTGATCCCGGGCCGTGTGCGGAACTGCTTGGGCGCTGTGTTCCTGCGGCCGGCACTGGTAAATCGGTGTCGTTCGAGACGCTCTCAGAAGAACCGGCCCAGTCACGAATCTGGGAACTTGGGGAAAGCGACTTCGAACAAGTCTCTGATGCCGAGCGCGTCGACCGGCGAGACAATGTCTTGATGCAACGCTGGGTTGAGAGCGGTCAGGACTACTACGCCTTTCTCGATGACGGAGCTTTTCACATATTTCAGCGCCATCCGGCTCCAGAGAGATTTGGCGACAAGGCCGACGTGTTCTTTCAGTTACACCGCATAGAGAACTTTCCCCTGGTGGTGTTGCTTCTGGTGGCGGAGAGCGTCGAAGGTGATGTTGTTGTCGGCAACGAGGTTCTTTACTGGCTGTTCAACATGGATAACCGCATAGATGTGAAGTTCATCGAACAACTTGCCGAGCACTTTGAAGTCAACCTGCACCTTTTCGACCTCTCTTACAGACGTAGGCGCTCAATGGTCTTTTCTCCTCCACTGAGCAGCAATGTAGAATATGTGCTTGCGGAGGCGCGTAAGTGGCTCGAACAAATCGATCCGAAACGGCGCAACTTTTTCATTGCGGCCGGGAAGTTCGACGAGACGGCTTATGAGAAACTTGGTCACTCACGGGCGGGTCTGCAGATCGAAGCATTCAAGGATCTCCCCAGCCCTTCACTGACAAAGCTGGCGCTCGATATCTTGACCTATTGGTCTTCACGGGAGAACTACGAGTACCTGATTTTTATCAAGTCGTTTCCGGTTGCCAACTTCAAGTCGATCCTCGAAAATGTGCTGAAACGCGCGATCTTTTTCGGGCTGGACATGACGGAGAAAATGAAGCGCTTTGCGGTGGAGTTGAACCTGGCGGCCTCCAAACAGGAGTTGGTTCAGAGCCTTATAACTAATTTTGCCGAAGTCCTTTTGGGTTTACGTGAAAACGACCTCGATCCGACAGCCAGCACCGAGAACTGGCGTATGCTTTCCGAATCTGCGGCCGAACTTGGGGTCGAGATCGATCCGCAGATCATCGAATTGGCCCGGTCCATAGGCAAGAGTTACGATGTGGCACGCGGCGATACACCCATCGATCTTTCAGATGACGTCGAAATGCTGAGTGCTCTTGATCAGCTGGATGCTCCGGAGCTTGTCGATCTGCTAAGGGATACAGAAAACAGGGTCGATGCGGCGCGGATTCTAGCCCAGAGCGGTCGCCCGGAGATGTTCGCCGATGTGGCGCAGGCCTTTCGACGTATGAGCCGTCGTGAGATAGACAGCCTGGGAGATGCCCTGGCCGGCTTCGGTGAGGCTGCCCGGGACTTCATCATGGAGACAATCAAGAAGGGTTCTGCAGCACAGGTTTTAGGTGCACTCAGGGCGCTGGTCAAGCTAGATGGACCGGCGGCAATACCGGTGCTTTTAGAGGTAGTGGTCTCGGGAAGGCGAGCGATCTGGCGGGAAGCAGTAAGCTTGATGGCCTCGTTGCAGGCATCGGCGGATGAAGCTATCGAGCTTTCGGCAAGCCCCAAGGCGCCCGTTCGTAAGAGGCTCGTCCAGGTGCTGTCCGTTTTGCACGATCCGCATGCCGCAGAAAGGCTAAAACAGATGGCTGCAAGCGACCCGGATCCGGAGGTAAAACGGGCCGCGAAACGAGCCTCTGGCCACGATAGTTAGGCTGGTAAAAATCTTGAAAAAGGCGATAGCGGGTGCCATAATCGAATTCCGAGATAAATCAAGGTTGTAATGGCGTTCTCGGCGCCAGCTGAGGCAGATCCCATTGAGCTGGATGAACGTCAAAGCTGGTAGGCTAGGATGGATATAAGGGTGGCTTTCGAACTGCAGAAGGAGCCGTCATGAGATTCAGGTGCGACCAGTGCAACGCCCAGTACGCTATCGCTGACGAAAAAGTCGGGGTCAAAGGTGTACGGGTGCGCTGTAAGAAATGCGGTCACATCATAACGGTTCTACCGGCGGAAGAGCTTGGCGAAGACGCACGGGAAGAAGAACCAGGCGAGGATCGTGCCGATGACCTCGAGCGCGGTGGAACCGCTGTAGATCAGGCGCCCGATGCAGATGCAGCCGGAGAAGGCGAGGAACAACGAGACGCGACAACCGTGGAAGCAGGTGATTCCGACCAGGAGCAATCTGCAGATCAGGATCGTGACGGGTTCGACGTCGGTGACGCGGAACTGGGTAGTGCCTTAGACAGCGTTTTTGGCGAGGCGCAAGAAGGGGATGGAGAATCCGGGGACGAGGACGAAGAAGCGGATGATGAGGAAGATCGCGACTTCGATCGCCAGTCGACGCGAGTATTTAATGTCGAGGAGATGCAAAAAGTACAGATCGAAAGGGATGAAGCGGCCAAGGAACGCGACCAGATCTCCGATATCTTCGAATCGGCCCGGGCTTCAGAAGAGATGGACGCTTACCAGGGCGAAGATGCTGGCGCGCCTGCTGCTTCTGAACCGAGTGACGAAGACAGAGAGCGTGTCGAGTGGTATGCGGCCGTTGATGAGCAGCAAGTGGGTCCAATGAGTCTTCATTCCCTCCAGGAGCGCTTCGAAGAGGGTGAATTCGACGCAGAGACTCTGGTTTGGAAAACCGGTTTCGACGACTGGCTGCCGATATTCGAGATTAGCGAGTTGAGTTTCTTATCCGCAAGCTCTGCTGGTCAGGCTGCAACAGGTTCGGCCTTTGAAGAAGATACCGATTTCGAGGCGTCTCCTTCGGCGCGGGATTCCGATGAAGAAGACATGCAGGGAGAGGACGAAGAGGAAGAGGAAGAGGAAGACGAAGACGGAGAACAAGAAGAGGGAATGTACGAAGAGGAAGATGCTTATTCTTCGAGCGCATCAGTTTTCGCAGGCCAAGATGTCGACTGGAAGCCATCCGCCATTTCCGAACTAGATTCACTTGCTGAGGAAGAATTGGCCACTCTGAAACCTCCTCCCGACCCGGAGCCCGAAAGCGACGGCCTCGATGGATTGTTTGGAGCCGGAGAAGACGACCTGGAGGAATCGGCAGCTGCAAGTACCGGCGATATGGATGATGGAGATTCATCGATCATCGGGCAAATCGCTGCCGAGGAGGAAGAGGCCGCCAAACGGGCCGAGAAGGAGCGCCAGGAAGCCGAAAGAGCCGCCGAAGAAAGTCGTAAGAAGGAAGAGGAGAAGGCGCTGGCCGCCCAGGAGGCGGCCAGGCGGGAACGAGAGGAAGAGCAACGCGAGAAAGCCGTTCCACCTCCCGAAAGTGCACTGCAAGCGCGGCCGTCTTTCCCTAAATGGGTCGTATACGGAGGATTCGGACTGGGTGGAATACTTGTAATATTGCTTGGATTCGTCGCCTACAAGCTCGCGACTGGTTCTGCCGCGTTGCCCGGCAATGGAGTCGCGCCGGTCACGAGACCCGCCAACGACTTGGCGGCCGGTAATCATAAGGCAACTGGTTCGCTGAAGCCCGTAACGCATACGGCTGAGCCAAAAAAAGAGCAAGTAGGAGAGACAAAGAGCGTCGGCGAAGGCTCTTTTGAAAAAGCCGTAAACGGTAAGCCGGAGGGCCAGCCGGTAAAGAGTTCCGTTGACAAGAAAGCCTCTACTCAGCCGGCAGTCGGTCCGCAGAAGAGTGATCGGGAGAAAACTACCAGGACGGCCATGGCTGCCAAGCACAAGCAGCCGAAGAAGAGGCCGGCCGCGAAGAGGAAGAGAAAGCGCAAGCAGGAAGTTGCCACGGTCATCAGGGAAGAACCTGTAAAAGAGGCGCCCGTGGAGAAAAAACCGGTCAGGCACAAGAAATCATCGGGCGGTATTCTGGATTTCGACGACGAAGATGCTTTTGCCAAGGAAACCGGCGGCGCCCCGGTTGCAAGAAAGGAAAAGCCGAAAGAAGTGAAAAAAGTGCTGCCCCCTCTTAGCAACGCCGACGTGCTTGGTGTAATGCGCAAGCACCTGGCCGAGTTCAAGGCCTGCAACCGGAAACAGCAGGAGATCGATCGTTCGGTAAAGGGAAAGATGGTTGTCAAGTTCATCATCAACCCGAGCGGCAGGGTGGCGACCGTAACCGTCGCGACCGCAAGGTTCAAGAACACCTTCGTCTCGGGCTGCATTTCCAAGGTGATCAAGCAGGCGAGCTTTCCGGCTTTCGGAGGAAATCCGAAGGCGGTGCCTTTCCCCTTTACGGTGAAATAAGCGCACTTTCGGTGAATCCCATTCTAGGAAGGCCGCTATGAAAAAGTGGAAAATGAATTCGTTTGTTGCAGTGATTGTAATCGGAGCCGTGCTCAGTACAGCGAGCTGCGGGTACATTCTGCATCCAGAACGGCGCAATGCGCATACTAACAGGTTGGACTCTTTGACCGTGACTTTCGATTGCCTTTGGTTGCTCGCAGGCATCATTCCTGGTGTGGTGGCCCTGATTGTCGACGGAGTCAAGGATACATGGTATTTCGCTCCGACGGAAAAAGCCGAACTAGACCTACACAAGGACCAGCTGGTTGCAGTGGGCCTTGGAAGCGAGCTTGCCGTGGAGGTCAATGCTGTTGCTGAAATTGGCGCTGACGTAACCCTTCGTCTTCTGGACGAATCCGGAAGCGAGCTGGTGCCCGGGGTGGGAACGCGGGTGCAAGCGGGCCACAGTATGAAACCTTTGGCATTATTGGTCGATGACAGCGTCCCGGCCGGCCGGGCCAAACTTGCCCTTTTTGTGGATGGACACCTGCAACTTAGCAGAGCTGTCGAAGTACATCAAAGGTGACCCATGTCATCTCTGCAGAGGCCGGGGTCGACAACGGCAGTTGCCTTTCCGGTGAAGTAGCGACGAATCAGGTTTCAGGTCTCAGAAAATTATCGAGCCGTCTTCCGACACGACCGAGGCCGAGGCCAGCGCGCGGCTTTGCTCGTCCAGGCGTTCATCCGATAGCGAGGCGAGAGCTTCTTTGATCTCCGGATGTTCGGCCACCAGTTCCTGAAAATCTTCTCTGGACAGGAACAGGAATTCACCCCCGCGGGTGGCCTTGACGGTTGCTGTTGTCGGCGTGTCGCGCACCAGCGAGATCTCTCCGAAAACGGCTCCTTCCTTGAGAGTTGCCAAGTGTACCTGGGAGCCGCCCTCGAATTTCGCCACGTTCACCTCGCCGCCCAGGATCAGATACAGGCCCTGCCCGATTTCGCCCTCGCGAATGATGACGTCATTGGTGGGAACACCTACTGAAGTGAAGCGATCGAGGATGTCTTTGCGCTGAAAGGAGTTGAAAGGCGCGAAAACAGGAGAAGTCACCAGCAGGTTGTTGAGAAAACGCTGGCGGGTGAACTTGGCAACGGCCCAGGTGATGTCGTCGAGGTCTTCCGCGACGGCCTCCAACTCGGACAGCGGCAATATCAGGATATCGCTCTCGCGCACTGCCACGGCCGAGGCCAGGCGCGGCCCGTCGGTGATCAATGCCATTTCTCCGAACACCGAGCCTGATGCCAGCCTTGCCAGGGTTCTGGCGCTTTGATCCTGTCCCTCGTGTACCTCGACCTCTCCGTGCGCAAGCAGGTAGATACTGCTGCAAGGATCGCCTTCGACGACTATGGACTCTCCCGGTTGGTAGTTGCGCGCCTCGAGCAACTCGAGGATAGGAAAAACGGCCTCTCTGCTAAGAAGCGAAAAGAGCGGTACGGGAGGCAGGCCTCTGGGGTAACGAGTTTCGGAAAAAGTCTTGGCCAGTTGCGCGCCGGTCGCCGGCAGCTTGTCGTCGACTCCCAGCGGATCGCCCGCCATTGCATCTTCCGGGAGCTCGGAGATCGCCGGCATCGCCATGTCCTGGTCGATGCGATCCGATTCGAGAGAATAGATCTCCGTCATCATTTCCAGGACTTCATCTATGCTGGCCTGCAGCGATGCCGCGTTCTTGGCGGCGATCAGCCCGATCAGCGGGAATCCGGCCTTGAGGCAATGCAAGGCAAGTGAAAAGTAGACATTGTATGAACGATTGTTCTCCTTCATCAGCCCCAGAGTCTTGGCGACCTGGAAGCGGCTCCAGATGTGGTCCGGAGCATATTTGACCACGCTGGCAAAACCGGCCAGGGCATGATCGAACTTTTTTTCCAGCAGGTCATTTTCGGCCTTACGATAAATGTCAATTAACTTCTCGGGCATGCTTCCCCACTCCTTTCGTTTTCGGGGCTGGGAAAATGTGAGAAATAGCGAACCATCCGCAATGATTGGTTATTGTAAGAATTTGGAAGTTACCAGATGGAATGGCGCTTGGCAAGTGGAAATTTGGAAAAGCAGTGATATTTCCCTTTCAAACGCGCGCTGGTTGCTTTAAGGATTGTCAACAGAATGGGCTATCTGATTGCCACTACGGTTGCCGGAGGTATGTTGGCCGGTTTTGTGGGTTCTTTAATGGGCCTCGGGGGCGGGATTGTGGCAGTGCCCTTCATGAACCTGGTAGTAGGCATTCCCATGCATTATGCCGCTGCCGCCGGGCTGATTTCGACGCTATCGGTCTCATGCGGCGCGGCCGGTCGCTATCTGCGCCGGGGTGGTTTGATCGACGTTCGACTGGCCTTCCAGGTTGAGCTTTTCGCGGCGGCCGGCGGGCTGGTCGGTGGCATCACGGTTGGCTGGCTGGCAGGGCCCGTGCTGCAGATCCTGTTTGCGGCAACCATGCTGTATGGTGCGCTGCACATGGTGAGAACCGCCCGGCGCGGGGCGACAGTTGATGTTTCAGGCCAGTCGACGCCGGGCGGACGAAGGATTCTGGCCTACGGGCTGTGTTTCGTGGCCGGCGTGATGTCGGGATTGCTGGGAATTGGCGGCGGAATCGTTGTGGTGCCGGTGTTGCATCTCGTGCTGAGCCTGCCTTTCAAGAGCGCGACCGCGACGAGCAACTTCATGATGGGATTAACGGCAGTGCCCGCGCTGTGTGGTTACGTCTCCCGCAACCAACTTGATCTCTCGCTGGCCGGGCCGCTGGCGGCAGGCGTGCTGATAGGCGCCATGCTCGGCGCCAGGCTCATGCCGCACGTTCGGACACGCGTACTCAAGCTCATCTTTGCAATCGTGCTACTGGTCGCGGCTGTGGAGATGGCGCGAAAGGGGATTGCTGCGTGCTGAGACCCACCCAAAGGTCGGCCAATTTACTGGGCACCATCCTGGTGGCAGGTTCTATTGCCGGGGTCGTCTTGTCGGCGGGGGCAGTGTTAGCACTGGCCATGCTTGGAGCGGACACGCGCTCGTGGCCGCTGTCGCTCGGCGGCTGGTGGACCGGAGAGCATGCTCTGTTGAGGTTTTCTGCCGGCCTGGGAATTGTGCTGTTGGCCGCAACGCCGGTAACGACACTCGTCTTGTTCGGAATTCAAGCCTTACGGGAAGGCCACGGGCGCACGATTCTCACGGTCGTCGGACTGCTCATGATAATTATTTCAGCCGTTTGTCTGAACCTGCTCGGCGTCAGATCTGCTTGATTGGTTTGAGCTTTTTGGCTAGCCGCAGGATGTCGTCGCGGTCGAAGCCCAGAAGAAGAGTGCCACCGATGTCGAGGACCGGCACGCCGTTTATCTTTGTGCCGGTCTTTAGCGCCTTGCAAGTCAACTCCTGCTGCGCTGCCTTGTCTTTCTCGACGTCTTTTTCCTCGAATGGAATACCCGATTTTTTGAGGAAGGCGGCCGCTGCCTTGCAAACACCGCACCAGGAAGTCGCGTAAAGCACAACGTGGTCAGTCGGCGAGTGTGCCAGGTTCTTGCACTGCTCGGGCAGCACCGTGGAGGCGCTGCCAGGCTCCCTGAGGAGATCACGCTCGAACTTGAAGCGGCTGACTGGACGGCACGGATAGCTGCCGTCCTCACGTTTTGCCGAAAGGTCGGCAACATATATTATCTTCGAGGAGTGCCGTTGTTCGGGACTCAAGCTGGTATCGGTGACGACTACCTGGCCGCGGGCCTCCTTCGGCACGTCAGCCACTTTGTCGACCGTGCGGAAAGTCCCGTCGGCCACGAGGTAGGTGTAGAGGAAATTTTTCGACTGGTCGGTCACCTTGAGCTTCGTGAATTTCGATGCGCTCCCGGCGTCGGCCGGTTGAGGGTTCTCGCTTTGAGAGCACCCGGCTACAAGCGCGAGTGCAATCCAGATTGATATGTTTGCCAAGCGGTTCAAAGTTACTCCGATCATGCTGGAATAATATGTAACCAACCGGCCGGTCGTCAAGACTGCTTGCCTCGGAAGATTGCATCGCCTATCATTGCAAAGTCCTTGGATGATTAGCGACAAAAGAGGGCATTTTTTGGTCGAAGACGACAAAAGGCGCGTGAAACCGGCTGCGGGCAAGTCTTTTTTGGGAATATATTTTCGTCTGCTCGGCGCCGTCAGACCTTATGCCCCTCAGCTTGCAGGCGCGATCGCCTGCATGATCGTACTGGCTCTGGCCACCGGCGCCTATGCCTATGTTGTCGGGCCGATGCTGAAGTTCCTGGTATCGAGGGGCGTGGACGGGGGCAAAGAGATTCTCTCTTTGGTGCCGGGCCTGGATGTATCCTCGCTTGATCGCGATCTGATGCTGACGGCCTTGCCGTTTTTCATCCTGGCCGTCGCTTTAGTCAAGGGTTTGAGCTACTTCGGGCAGTTTTATCTGATGGGCGTCGTCGGCCAGCGGGTTGTGGCCGATTTGCGGAAAAATATGTTCGCTCACCTGTGCACGCTCAGCCCGGCTTTTTTCAACCGCATGCCCACCGGCCAGATCGTAAGCCGCTTCACATCCGACGTCTATGCAGTCGAACAGGCTGTGACCTATTCGGTGGCGTCGTACCTGCGGGACAGCATGCAGGTCATCGTACTGACGATTCTGGCATTCATCCTGGATTGGAAACTGGCTTTAATCGCGTTCGTGGTCATGCCTGCGGCGATCTTTCCGATAGTTCATTTCGGAAAACGACTGAAGGTTGTCAGCACGGATAGCCAGGTATCCCTGGGGTCGATCGCCGATCGTCTTCAGGAGGGCATCAAGGGCATGCGAATTACGCAGGTGTTTGTCGCGGAGAAGTACGAGCGGCGGCGTTTTTCCCGCGAAAACGACAACTACCTCACAATCATGCTGCGCTCCTTCGCCGTGCGCGCGCTGCAGTCGCCGGTAATGGAGTTTCTCGGGGCGGCCGGGCTGGCCGCGACGATATGGTACGCCGGAGGCCGCATGGTAGCCGGCACGCTCGACCCGGGTCACTTCGTCTCCTTCTTCGCGGCAGTTATGATGCTCTACAATCCGATGAAGAGCCTGGGCCGCATCGGCGGAGTTACAGCGGCCGGCGTGGCAGCCGCCGAGAGACTTTTTACGCTGCTGGACGAGCCGGCTGACGTTCGTGATCGGCCTGGCGCGCGGTCGATCGATAGCAGGCCGGATAAGCTCGAATTCGACAGGGTAGTCTTTTCATACGAAGTCGAACAAGTTCTGCGAGGTATCTCTTTTACGGCCCGGCGCGGGGAGGTTGTGGCAATTGTCGGTCCGAGCGGCGCCGGGAAATCCACGCTGGTCAACCTGATTCCCAGGTTCTACGATGTTTCGTCCGGCAGTATCATGCTGGACGATAACGACATCCGCGACGTTACCCTGGCCTCGCTGCGCCGCCAGATCGGCATGGTTACCCAGGAGGTCGTCTTGTTCAACGACAGCCTGGCGGCCAACATTGCCTATGGGATAGATAGTGTTACAGACAGCGATCTCGAGCTCGTGGCAAGAAGGGCCCATGCCCTGGACTTCATCCGGGCCTTGCCCGAGGGCTTTAAAACGCGCATCGGCGAGGGCGGAATCAAGTTATCTGGAGGACAGAGACAGAGGGTTGCAATTGCCAGGGCGCTTCTGAAAGATGCCCCGATCTTGATCCTCGACGAAGCTACATCGTCGCTGGATACCGAGAGCGAGCGAGAGGTACAGGCGGCTCTCGACGAATTGATGAGCGATCGAACGACGATTGTCATTGCCCACCGGCTGTCGACAATTTATCGAGCCGACCGCATTCTGGTTCTGGACGAAGGCCGAATCGTAGAGCAGGGCGGGCACGAAGAACTGCTTGCTAAAGGCGGGCTATACCGGCGTCTTTACGATCTGCAATTCAAGGACGAACAGCAGGAGCATGTGGATGAGTGAAATGCAACACTCTCAGCACGGCATTCTGGATGAGCCGATCAAGGTCAAGAAGCGTCGGCGTGTCAAGCATCCGTGGTTGATGTTGTTTCTGGTGTTTTGCGTGCTTGCCGGGATCGTCTTGCTGCGTGTGGCCTTGATTTCTTTCCCGGCCTTTTCTCAGGCCGCCCTGCGGGTTGATGATGGTTTGCGGGTTTTGCGCGGAGCATACCACCTGCGAGTGACCGATGAGTCCGGCTCGGGTGAGACCGCGGCCGCAATAGATGCCGCTTTCAAAGCCGGAATGGATTTCGTGGTTCTGGTCGATCGCAGTATCGAACGGGCCGGGAAACAGGTGACTCACGCGCCTTTATCAGTGGTGGTGGCCCAGGAGATTGGCACGCCGATGGGCAGACTGGCGGCGATCGGGTCCCGGAAGGAAATTTCGAACGATGGACAGGGAGATATCTTCTCTGAGGTGCGTAAGGCGGGCGCCTGGTCGGTGGTAGAGCATCCAGCAGGCCCTGACTATAGTTGGACCGACTGGGACAGAACGGGTTACGAGGCAATTGAGTTCTACAACGCCGACGACCAGAGAGCCTTGATGCATTTCTGGGACAGGTTCGGGAACTGGGCCGGAGGCTTGTTGGGAAGGCAATTTGCCTGGGTTTACCTGGGGCTACGGCCAACCGCCGGTTTGGCCCGCTGGGACGACGTCAATCGCCACGCAAGGATCACAGGCTTATGTGGCCTTGGAAAGGCCACGGCCGACAAGGGTCTGTTTGAGGCCATGGCGACCTACCTGCTGGTGGATGAAGGACTGGGCCCATATGGACCGGCTGAAATTGAGCGGGCACTCAAGGCCGGACACCACTACTGCGCGTTGTCTTTATTCGGAGATTTTTCAGGATTTCGATTCGTTGCCCGGGTTGCCGGAGGTACCGGCGCGAAGATCATGGGAGACAGTATGAGTCTCGTGCCCGGTCTGCGGCTGGAGTTCGACCTGCATCTGGCCCGGGATCCGGGCAATCTCACGTTCTACCTGTACCAGGACGGCCGGCTCGTGTTTTCGGGCCGCGGCCCGAGCGGCAGCCACGAGGTTCAATCGCCGGGCGCTTACCGGGTCGAGCTGGGCGTGCGCTTCGCCGATCTGCCCTGGGGCGAGAGCGAGCGCCGGGTGCTATACAGCAACCCGATCTTCATAGTCGAGAAACAGCCCTGACGAAAAACTGTTGTGCGGTGGACGGCGGCCGCAGGATCAGAAAGTGACCATTCCGGTGAGCCAGTAAGTGAAGATGGTCGTCTCTTCGATCCTCAATCTCTGGCCGGGCTCGTCGTAGACCTTGGAGAAGAAAGGATTGGGAATGTCGGGAGGGACCTGCCCGCAGTCTCCGTCGCCGGTCATGTCCTTGCAGTAGTCGGCTCCGGTCAGGAAATGCTCGGTCTGGTGCTCGAGGCTGACGCCGCAGCGGAAACGGACGTACTCGGCCGCGCGCACCACGAAGCCCAGGTGCAGCCCGAAGCGGGTATAGTTGCTCTGGGCCTGGAGTTGGCGGTGCATCGCGGAGTTTGGGTAGGGGTTAGTGTTGTCACCGACGCTGGTCAGAAAGTCGCTCATCTCGTTGACCGTTCCGCGCTGGTTGGGATCGCCCTTGCTGTCGACCTCGCCGAAGTAGTCGGTCGTCAGCCTGACATCTATTGCGAACTTCTGGAACTTATCCTTGACCTCCCAGGGGACGATCTCCATGCCGGCTAAAAAGCCGCCGTGATAGGGCTCGACCAGCCCGGCGTTCTTGGCGTCCTTTCCCTGGATGGGAATGCTGCCGTGGATGCCGATGTAGGGGTCGAGGATGCTGAAACGGTGCGAGAACAGCATGAACGGGGTCAGCACGTGTTGGCCCATGCCGACTCCGCCGGTGCCGCCGTTGACGACGTCCTGGGGCTTGTTCAACTCGCCCGACGGGATACGGTAGTCGAGGCCCAGGATCCAGACGCTCTTGGTGTCGTCGCGCTCGTCGTTGAAGATGGCCCACTTGACCCCTACCTGCATGTCGCCGATGCCCGCTCTCTTGGA
>CAZENH010000051.1:0-28344 GCA_964513625.1 uncultured Myxococcales bacterium
TTTTATAAGGGACTACCCCGACGACGACGAGGGTGGCTACAAGAACGAGCTCAACGGTGTTGCTCATGATGAGAGCCACTGGTACTTTTCGAAAAACGAACCCGCAAAGCTTTACAAAGTGCCGATATCGATAAGTCTCGGCGAGGACTTTTACAATGAGGACAGATCGCGAGGATTGTATACCATTGGAATTGCTGATACTCCACTCCAGGCCGAGGGATATGACCACTTCGGCGACATTGACATGCGTGACGATGGTTATTTATGTGCTCCGCTAGAAGGTGGGCGAGTGCCTGCAATCGCCATATTCTACAGCTCTCCTGGAGTTGGAGATTTCCATTATGTCGGCAAATTCTATCTCAATGATCAGCAAAGGGCCGGTTGGTGCGCGTTCAACCCGGTGAATGGGTATCTTTACAGCTCTGGATGGCCAAGTGTAGACAATCCGATATATAAGTATGATATTGAAATAAATTTCGATCCTGATGTATGTGTTGAGGATGTTCCCGATACGTGTGTTGGTGATGTTTCGGCCGAACAAGTGGGCCGCTTGTATCTTCAGTCCGGGCAAAGTATATGGAACAGGTTGCCGGTGTATGGTTCAGACGGAGCATGGGAATTAAGGCAAATGCAAGGAGGGGCGTTCTCGCCAAGGGGTCACCTATACTTGGTCAATGGCTATCGAGATGGTTTTAATCGTCACAAGGGAGGAATCTGGGTGTTCGAGATAGAAGAGACTGGGCCGGGATTGGAATTAGGCACTTTGGTAAATCACTCGAACCAGGAAGATGAGCCAGGCACATTCAAATTTGAGTTTCATCCGGGAGACTATGATTCCTCACGGGACGAAGAGCCGGAGGGTGTCGACATTTGGGATCTTGATCAATATCCGGCATTTTCATTAACACCACTTTCGGGACAAATTCATGTTATCATGATTGATAATTACCCATTTGGCGATCCGGAAGGTGATGATCTGTTTTTTAAACACTATACCGTGTTGCACGAGGATAAATGCAAAATATAATAAAAGTCACAGCATTTTCTGTTGTTACAATGTGTATCTTATGCCATTCTGTCATTGCTGCAAGTAGACTGGATGTCAAGCTCGGGACTGGTGTGGGGACTGTAATATCTACTCCGTCAAAGACGGGAGATGGGTTTCTTTTCCAGCCCACGGCCAACATGCTTCAAATTGGGTACTCGATAAACAATCGTTTTCGCGTGTCGCTAGAAGGCCAGTTTTGGTGGTACTGGATAATGGGAATAGCCTCCGTTAATTGCAGCTATTTCATCGATATCGAGAATGTCCCATACGTGAGGCCATTTGTATTACTTGGAATTGGATATGGACTTGCGAGCTTCTGGAACTATGACTTCTATAAAAATAGTGATGAAGGAAATGATGATGTAAGTGGCAACTTTCAGATGCTAACTGGTATGGGCGTAGATTTTTCGGTTCTCAAGTGGCTCGATCTTGGTTGCGAGTTGCGGCTAAGAATCGGTTTTCCTCACAACCCTGATGTAGTATCGCTGGGCTTATTCGGGACTGCAACTTTCAGGTTTCCGTTGTCCATAAAGTTGCACAAACGTGAATAGGCCGATGGCTCCAGGACTCAACTCAACGAAAAATGGGGACGGCGATTGACTGGGAGGCGGGATCGACATAGGTTTTTCCCATGGCCGCCTTCGAGCAGGGTCCCATTCGTCCGCCTTCGGAAGCGGGCAGCTTGCTGGTCAGGGTTTCTCGCAACTGTCCCTGGAACCGCTGCGCCTTCTGCCCGGTCTACAAGGGCGCCAAGTTCTCGCTGCGGCCGGTCGAGGAGGTGCTTTCCGACCTGGACGAGATGCGCAAATTGTATGCTGACGATCCGCGCACTGTTTTTCTGCAGGATGCGAATCCCTTGCTTACAAAGCCCGACGATCTGGTGAAGATCGTCGCGGGGGTTCGTGAGCGGTTTCCGGGCGTCGAGCGCATCACTGCTTATGCCCGCTCGCATACGCTGGCACGGCGCACGCTGAAAGATCTGAAGCGTATTCATGAAGCGGGTCTGGATCGGCTGCATGTCGGCATGGAGTCCGGTTGCGACGCCGTGCTCGAACTTGTCGACAAGGGAACTACGCGCGCCGAGCAGATCGAAGGCGGCAAGCGCGCAAAGCAAGCCGGATTCGAGCTTAGCGAGTACATCATGCCGGGGCTGGGCGGCAAGGCTCTCTCTGATGCCCATGCCGACGACTCGGCCTCGGCACTTTTAGAAATCGAACCCGACTTTGTGCGCTTGCGCACATCGGCGGTGATTCCCGGAACACCCCTGGCCGAGCTCGAACAGCGCGGCGAGTTCGTTCCCCTGGGAGAGGTCGAGCTAGTGCGCGAGATTCGCCGCTTTCTGTCGGGCCTCGGCGGTATGCACGGTCGGCTGGAGAGCGATCACATGCTGAATTTGCTGATGGAGTTGAAAGGCAACCTGCCGGGCGATCTCGACCGTCTGGTTGGAATCTGCGACGAGTTTCTGCATCTGCCCGAAAAAGTCCGCCAAAAGTTCATACTGGCACGACGGCTGGGGTGGATGGTGCAACTAGCCGACGTCGACCAGGCGGCTTTTCACCCCCAGGTCGAGGAGTTCATGGCCCGGCTAGATGCCGAAGGTGTCGACCCGGAAAAATTCTTTTCGGAGATGCGCAAGCGCATGGTGTGACAGGAGACAAACATGAGCACGAGTGATTACCCGGACATCATCCAGGGGCTTCCCAATATCGACATTGCCGTGGAGGGAGTGCGCGGCAAGTTGTTACAGGCGGGAGAGATGCAGGTGGTCTTCTTCGACATCGATCCGGTCGGCGAGATCCCGCCTCACTCGCACGGCGCCCAGTGGGGGATTGTCATCGAGGGAGAGATGGATCTGACCATCGACGGCCGGACGAAAACCTATCGCCGGGGCGACTCCTATTTCATCCCGCCCGGCGTCGTTCACGGCGCGACTTTCAAGACCCACTTTCGAGCCCTGGATCTCTTCGCCGAGCAGGCCCGCTACCGGCCGGCGCCCTGAGCGGCCCGGGAGACGGGAATGTCCGGCCGCGAGGTAATCCTGGCCCTGGATGAATTCTGCATAGAGAACTCCGCCCGGCGGGAGCACCGGCGCCTGACGCGACGCCTTTTGGAGAACGGCGTTCCAGATCCGGATGAAGAAGCGGCCTTGAAACTGTTGACTGCCTTTCTGGCGCAAGAGGACTTTTCCGCCCTGCGCGCCGCAGATCCCGAACTGGCCGGGGGCAACCCGGTCATGGTGCGCCTTTATTACGGACCGCACAACAGAGTGTGCTGGGAAAAGACCGAGAATAGGGGCGGCTGACAGAATTCCCGGAAATTTTAAGCATGTAATGGTTTATTTTGATTGACAAATTAACATAAGCAACTTATGATTATGGCATGAACCGGGAAATACGAAAGTACCTGTCCAAAATCGGGCGGCGAGGCGGCCTGAAGAGCCGGCGCAAGCTGGATCCCGATACTGCGCGCCGCATGGTTCGGGTTCGTGAAGCGCGACGGGCATATCGCCGGTTTTACACCCAGTGCTTCTGGTCCTTCGATCCGGGATACCTGATTACCGTACGGGATATCGGCTGGGTCGCCGATCAACTGATGAAACACGGCGGGCGCGAGGCATGGGAGACGGGAGCCCGGCTATGCCGCTAACCGCCTTCCAGGCCGAGCTGGCGCGCTTGCTGGCGGTCAACCGCAGTCCGGACAGCTATTTAGCGGGCGGGGCCGCAATCAACATCGAGCCCAATACCGCCCGCTACAGCAACGACCTGGATTACTTCCAAGATTCGGTCGAGCGGGTCGCCCGGGCCTGCGCCGAAGACAGGAAATTGTTGCTCGACAACGGCTACCTGATCAGCATCGATTTGCAGCAACCGGGTTACGTCCGGGCCACGTTGCATAAGGAAGAACAGTCCACCAAGATCGAGTGGTCTCACGACTCGGCCTGGCGCTTCATGCCCACCCTGCTACACGAGGAGTACGGCTACCAGTTGCACCCGATCGATCTGGCGATCAACAAGGTGCTGGCCTTAGTGGGCCGCAACGAAGCGCGTGACTTCGTCGATACCCTGCACGTTTCTGAAAATGTCCTGACACTGGGGGCGCTCTGCTGGTCGGCCGCCGGCAAGGATCCCGGGTTCACGCCCCTCTCGCTGCTGGAACTGCTGCGCCGCCGGGGAAAATACCAGCCGCAGGACTTCGAGCGCTTGATGCTCGCCCAGCCCGTGGACCTGCCGGCAATGAAACAGAAATGGATTGCGGCGCTGGATTCGGCTGACATGTTCATTCGCTCCCGCCCGGCGGAGGAAATAGGCTGCCTTTACTATTCGCCCTCCCGAAAACGATTCGTGGAGCCCGACAGTAAAGCTCCAGGCGACGAGGTGCCGCATTTCGGCAGACCGGGAGGCGTGCTGCCCGGGATCCGGTGAAGAATGTTCAACCCGTGAGGAAACGTTGAGCGCCTTTCCCGCTCAAGAGAGTTTTTCCGCTACCGGCAGACCGGAACCAATGATTTTACGAACTTCGGCCATCAGCTCGTCGCGGCTTTCGATCGTGTAGTTGCCGGTGTCGATGGGCTCGTGGATCTGAATCCGGATGAATCCGGGCAGCAATTTGCGGGTCCTGTTGGGCAACACGTGGCGAGAGCCGCTGATCGTGACCGGCAGGATCGGCAGGCCAAGCTGCAAGGCCATCATGAAGCCGCCTTTCTTGAACGGCAGCAGGCGGCCGTCGTTCGAACGGGTGCCTTCCGGAAAAAACAAGACCGAGATACCGCCTGCGAGCAGCGGCCGGGCGGCCTCCAGGCTCTCGATGGCTTTCTGCCGGTCGGATCTGTCGATGAAAATATGCCCGACTCCGGCGCAGCCCCAACCCAGGCCGGGCACCTTGCGCAGTTCCTGCTTCATGACCCAGCGGAACTGGTAAAACCAGTGCCCGTAAAAAGCCAGCACATCGAAGTGGCTCTGATGATTGCACATGATCACGTAAGATTGGCCCTTCTTGATGTTCTTGCGGCCCCTGACCCTGACCCAGGTGAAATTGAACAGGCATAATAAAAAAGCCCAGGCCGTCCCGCAATGGAAGGCAATCCGCTTGCTGATGAAGCAGGTCGTTGCCGCCAGGGTGCCGAAAAAAATGGTCGAAACGGCTATGTACGGCGCGAAAACCAGCCAGGTCCACGGGAAATACAACCATCTCAGGAAATTACGCAGGCTATCTTTGGGCGCGCCCGTGCCATTCGAATCAAGCGCTTTCATCGAGGTCTCAACTTTCGCTCCCGGGCAAACGGAAAAATTTCCTTGATCTTTTGACACCGATAGATTTAGCACAGAGGACTCATGACTTCCCAAGAAAAACTTGTCTATACGCCAGCTGAAGAACTTCTCAATAGTATTACCCACGGGATCGGGGCGGTGTTGGCGATCGCTGCCCTGGCCATATTGGTGAGCCTTTCGGCTGACGCCTGGCGCGTTATCAGCTTTTCGATTTACGGCTCGTGCCTGGTGATATTGTATCTGGCTTCGACTTTCTATCATGCTTTCAGTGCCTCCAGGGCAAAGAAAGTCTTTCGAGTACTCGATCACACGGCAATATTCCTGCTTATCGCGGGCTCTTACACGCCGGTGACCCTGGTGGCCATGAAGGGCGCCTGGGGCTGGACGCTGTTCGGGCTGATCTGGGGCCTGGCCATGGCCGGAGTAATTCTCGAGGTGTTTTTCCTGGATCGCTTTCGCTGGTTGACAATCGCCACCTACGTTGGAATGGGCTGGTTGGTAATCATCGCGGTCAAGCCCCTGATGGATGCCCTGCCTTTGGGTGCCCTTGCCTGGCTTGCCGCGGGAGGCCTGCTGTATACTGGAGGAGTGGTGTTCTATGTCAGGAAGAGGTTGCCCTTCGGCCACGCCATATGGCACTTGTTTGTGCTGGGCGGCAGCGCTTGCCACTTCTTATGCTTCTTGTTCTATGTTCTTCCCGTAAAAGGGTGAAAGATAATTGTTAACTTCCGAGAAGGGTGTCTCCATGTCCAGGCGAGTGGCCTTTTTCAGTGCTGCTGTAGTGATCGGCGCCGGGATCGGGCTCGGCATCGTTCTGCTGAACTCGGCGGAGGACGATTTCGGCCTGCCGCTTACGCGCCACACCCGGCACTTCGAGATCCACACCGATCTCGAGCCCGGCTCGCTGGATCATTACGTGCGCGTCTTCGAGGGTTTCTTCGACGTCTTCGATGAACGTTTCTTCAGGATCACCCAGCCGCGGCCGCTGCGCATGTTCCTGTTCTCGACCCAGGCCGGCTACCTTGCCTTCCGTAACCAGCATTTTCCCAGAAATTCCACCCCCTACGGCTTTTTCGTTGCCCGCCTGAACCTGATAGTGGTCAACCTGTCCAGCGGCCTGGGCACGGCCACTCACGAACTAGTGCACCATTTCTGCCGGGTGTCTTTCGTCAGGCGCCCACCCGACTGGGTGAACGAGGGCTTCGCCTCCTTCTTCGAGAAGTTCATCGGCCATATCGACCGGAACGGCAAGCTGCAGATCTCGTTCGGCTACTACTCCAACTGGCGCTTTCCCGACACCAAGTCGCGCCTGGATAAGTTCTCGCTGCGCCGGCTGGCTTCCTTCACCAGCGCCGATCAGGGTGCGGCCCGCTCGCTGATGCTGTTTCTGCACCGCCGGGGGCTGTTGGTAAAATTCATCAACCGGGTCAGGCTGGGCTGCCGCTCCGACTGCCTGTCGGAGCTTTCCGAGGTGAGCGGCATGGATCTCGACAGCTTCGAACGGAAATGGAAGGGCTGGATCGCGGCCCAACCGATCGACAGCGACGTCAAGATGGTGCCCTGGGCGTTCGTAACCACCGCCGAGGGCTTCGAAGACTGGTGGCAGCGGAACAAGAGCTGGCTGGAATGGAGCGACGAGCAGCAGCGCTACCTGCCGCGAAAAACCGAGGCGGCCGACCGGTCGGGCAAGCCTTGAAAAGAAAAGGGGGAGGAGTCGTGCAACTCATTCTGACATTGCCTGCTGGAGGAAGAACCATGCAGAGAATGGCGGCATTTGCGTTTGCTTTTTCGGTATTGGCGCCGGCCGTTGTCAAGGCCCGAGAAGCCATACCGGTGACCATACAGGTAGTTCCTGCAAAGAGTAGTTCATCATCAGGTTGGAACGAGCCGATTCGCAAGGGTATCAGCGAAAGCCTGCTCAAGGCCGGCTTTGAGGTGACTGGCCCCGGGGGACTGGTCACGGCCAGGGAAATCCTGGGAGAGGCCGGCATCGAGATCGATGACGATGCAGCCCGGATCGCCATGTCCATGGGTTCGGACGTAACGGTTGTGTTCGAGGGCATGTTCGACAGGGGAGACAAGGCGGTAACAAAGTTATCGCTGTCTGTCCGGGCCATGGAAGCCGGAACGGGAAGGATGCTGGCTTCGAAGATCGCCGTCGCGAGCTCAGGCGCTGGAGCGAATCCCAAGATATCGGCCATCGAGAAAGCCATCGCCGAAGTCATGCCCTCGGTTAATGCCTTGCTTGCACGCCGCATCCCAGAAAAGCCGGTCGGCGGAGCACACCGGATGGTTGTCCTGGTCAATCCGCCGAAAAAGGCCGATTTTCGTATGGCCAAAGTGTTGCGCGAGGCATGTGAGTTCGTCAAGGTACCCGTGAGCACTCGGGCCGTGGCGGTATTCCACACCCACTGCTCAATGGATCGCGACGCGCTACTGGAAAAAATCAAGAGCGGAATAAAGGAAAAACAGGATGGAGCTCCGCACAAGGTTGTGCCGTCCAAGCATGACTCGATCGTCATTGGCTTTTGATCTGCTCTCGATCAGCGGTATCATTGAGGCTATGAGACGAGCGGGGAAGCGACTAGCCGCCAGTTGCTTGCGATCTGTTGTGGTCCTGAGTCTGTTCGGCCTCTCGGGATGCAGCGGAAGCGGGTCACCGGGGCCGGATGCGCACTTAGAAGAACCGGCCGACGGCTCCGGCGATGGTTTCGAAGATGGTGCGGATGGAGTTGACGGAGGCGACCAGGGCGGAGCGCAAGACAGCGGCGACTCGGGCGGCGACATGGGCGCTGTTGTCTGGAGCCCGGCGCCGGGAACGAGTTGGCAATGGCAGCTCAGCGGGAAGATCGACACGTCCGTCGATGCCGAGATGTACGACATCGATCTTTTCGATGCTCCCCAGGACGTGATCGACGAGTTGCACGCGGCCGGCCGCGTAGTCATCTGTTATTTCAGCGCCGGCAGCCGCGAGGGCTGGCGGCCGGACGCCGGCGACTTTCCGAGAGCCGCTGTCGGAAAACCCCTGGACGGCTGGCCCGGCGAAAACTGGATTGACGTCCGCGACGAGAAAGTGCGCGGACTGATGACCGCCCGGATGGATCTGGCGGTCGAGAAGCGCTGTGACGGCGTCGAGCCCGACAACGTCGACGGCTACGCTAACGATTCCGGTTTCAATCTGACGGCCTCCGACCAACTTGACTACAATCGTTTTTTGGCCAACGAGGCCCACGCCCGCAATCTTTCGGTGGGATTGAAGAACGATCTCGATCAGGTGAGCGAGTTGGTCGGCGATTTCGATTGGGCGCTGAACGAGGAGTGCTTCGATTACGACGAGTGCGATCTGCTTTTAGCGTTCATCCAGTCGGGCAAGGCGGTATTCCAGGTCGAGTACGGCGACGCCGCCCTGGCCGACAGCATTTGCCCGAAGGCGCTAGCGCTGAATTTCGACACGCTCATCAAGAACATGGATCTCGACGCCTGGCGCATTTCTTGTCGCTGAGCCAGCCGGGACGCCATGCTCCAGGAAGAGATTGATGCCGTGAAAATGAGCACTCAAACCGACGTGGTGTTGGTCAGGAAATGTGACAGCTATGATCGTGAGGCAATCGAATCCATCGTGGTAGACGGAATGGCCCAATTGGGTTTCAGCCCCAAGGGCAAGGTCTTCGTCAAGCCAAACGTGGTCTTTGCCAATAAGCCCGAGATCTACGGCACTCACGCCTACACCGCCGCAGCGTTCGTCGGCGCTTCGCTAAAGGCGCTTGCCGATGCAGACGACGTGGAACGGGTCGACCTGGGTGAAAACAGCGCAGTGGGTTTCCCTACCCGGGTGAACTACAAATACGCGGGATATTACAAAGAAGTTCGCAGGGTTCGAAAGCAGGTCTCTTGTCCGGTAGGCATCTTCTGTATGGATGAGGAACGGCGCGATCCCCTGTTCGTTGGCGGCAGGGTTCATGACACGCTTCGCGTATCCCGCAAGATGGCCCGCGCGGATACGAAGGTCTACCTGCCCAAGCTCAAATGCCACTGCGTGTCCAACATGACCGGGGCGGTCAAGCTGAACGTCGGCATCTGCTGTGACGACGAACGCTCCATCCGCCATGACTTTCTATTGCATGAAAAGATAGTCGACCTGCTCGATGTGGGCGTCCCGGATTTCATCGTCATGGATGCCATCGAGGTAGGGGTCGGCAACGAAGCCTTCCCCAGTCCGCGCAAGCTCGGATTGATCCTGATGGGCACCAATCCCGTAGCGGTGGACCTCATCGGAGCAAGGCTGCTGGGCTTTTCTCTCGACGATGTCCCCTATCTCAGGGCCGCGGTGGATCGAGGATACACCCCGTCCGACATCGGGCAGATACGGCTGACGGGCGATGTTCAAAGCCTGGATGATATCGACGCCCAGGCCCGCAAGCTCTTGCCATATGACGACGAATTCAACAGATGGAACGACGTGCATCGGGAACTCGCCCGGCTCGAATCGCCCATTCGGTTCGTGTGGGGGCCACATGCCGAGAAACAGGGAGTCAAGTGCGGCACGGGCTGCGTCATGGGCTTGAAGATGTTCCTGGGCGCCATGGAGAGGTTCGCAGGCGCCGAAGCATTCAAGCAGGCCCGTCCCGTGGTCTTTGTCATAGGCCGTTGCGACGAGACCATCGATGCATCGGGATCCGAAGTGTTCCTGCTGGGGTATTGCGCTGCCGCGGAGATCAAGAACGCCAAGAAGGTCATTCACATCAAGAAGTGCTTCACCACTGCCAGCGATATGAACCTGAAGCTGGCCAACCGGCTCGGCATGCGATCTCCGATGAGAGACATTCGGGGCCTGGCGCCCCTGTTCTGGAACATCCTGGTGGCCGGCGTCAGGAAGATCTTCACACTCAGGTATTTTCAAGATATGCACCACTTCTTCAGCAAGTCGCTGATCCGCAGGGTGTAGACTCGAAGTTCCTCAACCTGCTCGGATCTTGCAGGAAGTGCTGCGCGAGGGAGGTCGATCAATGGGCCACGGCTGATTTGAAAACCCGGACCCGATGTGTCAAAAGTCTTTCCTTTGGAGTATTTGTCATGCCGGTAAGAATCACGACTCTCAGTGATAACAGCGCCACTTTCGGATATCTGGCCGAATGGGGCCTCAGCATTCTGATCGATGTGGATGGGTTCAAGGTGCTGATGGACACGGGGATGAGCATCTCGGCCGTTCACAACGCGAAACTCCTGGGAATCGACTTCGGCGATCTCGACGCAATCGTCCTCAGCCACGGACACCTGGATCATACCGGCGGGCTGATGGGCGTGCTGGAGCTTGCCGGGCCAAAGAGAATCGTGGCACACCCCGACATCTGGAATGCCAAATACAGCGACAGGAGAGGAAAATCGAGTCGCAATATCGGTATACCGTTTACACGCAAGGAACTTGAAAAAGCTGGAGCCTCCTTCGAACTCAGCCGTGAGCCAGTGCAGCTGTCATCGACAATCGTCACCAGCGGCGAGGTGCCCATGAACACGGACTTTGAGCAGGTCGATCAGGGCCTGTTTTACAAGATCCGTGAAGACGTGCTGCCGGATCCCATGAATGACGACTTGTCCCTTGCCGTAAAGACGGCGACCGGGTTGATCGTGGTGCTTGGATGCGCCCATCGCGGCCCGGTCAACATCATCCACCATCTTCAGAAGGTGAACGGCGAAAAACGTGTCCGTGCCGTGGTGGGAGGAACGCACCTGGTGCATGCTAGCGACGAGCGCATACTAAAAACCATCAGCTCTTTCAGAGAAATGAAGATTGAAAAAATTGCCTGCTCGCATTGCACAGGCCCCAGGGCCGCGGCGATGATGGCGGATGCATTCAGTGATGCATTCGTATACAACAACGCCGGAGTTCTCCTGGACTTTGACAGGATGGAGGCGTTTTCCAGCCAGGCACACCTGGAGGGGCCGAAATGATCCAGATGCGTCAATTGCTGCCGGTCTGGCTGGTGGTCGTTGTGCTGTCGGGTTGTAGCGGGGGGGACGGCGGCGATGTCGATCAGTGCCAGCGCTGGATCCTGAAGGATGATGTCACCAACGCGCGCGATTTGGGGGGGCATGCCTTGCAACCGCAGGGCCGGGTGGCCTGCGGAGAGATTTTCCGGGGCGGGCAATTGTCCGCACTCAGCGACGGCGACTGCCTGGAATTTTCGGAGATCGGCGTCAAGACGGTGATCGACCTGCGCATGGAGGATACCCAGCAATCCAGCCCGCCGGCCTCCTGTGTGCAGCAGCAAGTAACACTGGTGGATGCCGCCATGCCCAAGCTGCTGCCGGACACGCCCGAGAACTACCTGGCCCTGCTGGATCAGAAGCAGGCCGTGGCGAACGTTTTTGGCGTATTAGGTGACGCCGGCAGCTACCCGGTCTACTTCCACTGTGTGATCGGCCGCGACCGGGCCAGTTTCGTGGCCGCGTTGATTCTGATGGCACTGGGCGCCAACGACGAGACGGTTATGGATGAATTCGAACTTTCCGCAAAAGCCGATGTAGCGGTCAAGCCGGAGTGTATTCAGGCGGTACTGGATGAAGTCCAAGGGCAGGGCGGCATCGTTGCATACCTGCACTCTGCCGCCGTGACCGACGGGCAACTGGATGTGCTGCGCAAGCAGGCCTGCGTCGATTGATATTTTCCAATTGCTTCAGTCCCATTTGAGACTGTCAATGGCTTGGCGCAGTTCTCCGGCTGTGCGAAAACGCCGCGCGATCAAAGAGCGCTTCAATCCGCAAACTATGCGCTTTATTTCCGGCCCCGTTTTGCCGTAGCGAGGCTGGCCGCCGATTATCTCGTGCAACACATGAATCAGGTCAACCACATCGTCCTGAATGCGTGGACGCGAGGGCCGGCCCAGATCGAAAAAGTCGAGTAGCTTGATACGAAATCCCACACCCCGGCGACTGACGATGATGTTGTCGGTATGAATGTCGCCATGATACTCGCCCAGATGGTGTATCGGCGCTATCCCATCGGTCAAGGTTCGCAGCAGGCACAGCGCTTCGAAGCTGCGCAGGCGTCGCCCCGGCTGGCGCATGACGAAATGCGACAGCAACTCTCCCTCGACCAGGTCCGAAACCATGAAGGCGACCTTCTGACCGCGCACCTGTGCCATGTCGAGATGGTGATACTGGACGATGATCGGCAGGTGCTTGAGCTTGTATAGTTTGCGCGCGTAGCGCAGCAGCGCCCGCCCGCGCGGGTTGCGCTGGGGGAAGAAGATCTTGGCCGCCCGCTCGATACCGGTGTAGACCTCCCTTACCTTGTACACCTCGCCCTCGTAGCCGCCGCCGAGGAAACCGATGATCTGGTAGTGGCTGCCCAGGCTGCGGCCGGAGGGCAGGTCGAACTGTTGTACCGGGCGGGATTTTGTCAGCATGCCGGTAACGAAAATTCAGTGATCGCAGACGTTGGCGCCGGTCTGCAGGGAGTCGTCCAGGAAGGCTTGGACGACCTGCTCGGGGGGCTGGGCCGTGGCGCCGGTTATCACCTTGATGCCGTTCTGGGCGAAGAGGCTCTGGGCCATGGCGCCCATCCCGCCGGTGATGATCACGTCGGCCTGTTGTTGGTGCAGCCAGCGCGGCAGCGATCCCGGCTCGTGGGGGGGCGGCGTCAGAAGTTGTTTGCCGAGGATTTTCTTGTTCTCGGCGTCGACTTCGAAAATGGCGAACTGCTCGCAGTGGCCGAAGTGCAGGCTCAAAGCTCCCTGGGCCATGGGAATTGCAATCTTCATCGATTCTCCCTTTTCCTTCTTCTCGATTGGGCGCTCGGCGGCCTCCTTCAGTTCGGGATCGAGCATCTTGCGCACTATGCGCTTGAAGGCTAAAGCCGTCTCGGAGTGAGGATGCGCTCTCACCACCGGGGTGCCCTCGTCCGAGGAACTGACCACGTCCGGCTCAATGGGAATCGAGCCCAGGAAAGGCACCTTCATGTCGGCGGCCATGGCCTCACCGCCGCCCGAGCCGAAGATATTGGTGCGCTCGTGGCAGTGGGGGCAAATGAAACCGCTCATGTTCTCGATCACTCCGTAAACCGGCAGGTTGAGCTGACGGCAGAACATGATTGAACGGCGCACGTCCTGCAGAGCCAGGTCTTGCGGTGTAGTGACAATGATTGCGCCCTCGGGATCTCCGAGCAGTTGCACGACGGACAGCGGCTCGTCGCCCGTTCCCGGGGGAGAGTCCACCAGCAGGTAGTCCAACTCGCCCCAGGTGACGTCCTTCAGAAACTGCTTGATGGCGTTGTATTTCATCGGGCCGCGCCAGATGACTGCCTCATCCTTGCCGTGCAGCAGCAGGCCGATCGACATTACCCACAGGTTGTCGCCAATCTTGACCGGATCGAGGGTTGTGTCAGATCCGGTGACCGGGGCATTTTCGATGTGCAAAAGCTTGGGGATGCTCGGACCGTGAATGTCGATATCCAGCAGACCGACTTTCTTGCCGGCCATGGCCAAGGAGGTCGCCAGGTTAACGGCCGCGGTGGACTTGCCCACTCCTCCCTTGCCGGAAAGAACCACCAACTTGTGCTTGATCTGGCACATGCGAGAAGTGACGGCCTGGCGTTCGAGAAACTCGGAATCCTGCTCGCCGGGCTGGCGAGTCTTGGCAGAGCATGATGAGTCCGAACACGTTGAACAGCTTGATTCTTCGGTCATTTTTTCTTCCTCTTCGTAAAAATTTGTCCAGTTATCCCAGTACAGGCGGCGGGCCGAAAACGGCCGGCAGCCTAGGAGAGTGTTATTAGCACCTTCTTCCATAATTTGCGAATGTCTTCTGCGGCCGGGCCGTCCCCCTGTTCGACCACCGCTTTGCGCGCCACCTGGGCGTGGGTGACCGCGACATCATAGCGGATACGGCCGAGCAACGGTATGCCTAGTCTCTCGGCGGCCAGCTCGATCTTCGCGCTCATGTCGGGATTGATGTCAGCCTTGTTGATTGCAACGGCCGTCTTGACGTCGAAATGCCTGGTCAATTCGACCACCCGTTCAAGGTCATGCAGGCCCGAGAGGGATGGCTCCGAGACGACCAGCGTCATCTGGGCCCCGGTGATCGAGGCGATAACCGGGCAACCGATTCCCGGCGAGCCGTCGGAGAGGATCAGATCGAATCCCCGCAAAGCGGCCATCGCCCGGGCCTCGCGCCGGACCAAGGTGACCAGCTTGCCGCTGTTCTCCTTGGCGATGCCCAGGCGCGCGTGAACCATGGGCCCGTAGCGGGTCTCGGAAACGTACCACTCTCCGTCGACTGTCGGCCGCAATGCTGCGGCCCCGATCGGACAGACATCGATGCATACCCCGCAGCCCTCGCAGGAGATGGAATCTATCAAAAAGGAATCTGGGTGGTCGCCCTGATTGGGATTGATGGCATCGAAACGACAGTGTTCGGCACACAGGCCGCAACTGTCACACAGGTCGGGATCGATCCAGGCCTCCTGTCCGCCGGAGAAAGACCTGCGCTCCCGGATTTCTGGATTGAGCACCAGGTGCAGATCGGCCGCATCGACATCACAGTCGGCGACGACCGCTGCTCCCGCCAACGCGGCGAAGGACGCCGTCACCGAGGTCTTGCCGGTCCCCCCCTTGCCGCTGATGATGACGATCTCACGCGCCGTCTGCTGGGCATCGGGCGGCACTTGCTCAGATGGTAACGCGCCCGAAAAATAACTCTCGGGTTGGCGATCCTGTTTTGTTCGGGCCAACGGACGGGGTCCGGCCGCAATGTCGCCCAGCTTGTCGGCCAATTCGGAAAATAAAGGCACTAACTCGGGCAAAGCCCTGCTGGCCAGCTCGCCGCGCGAGTATGCCTCGGCGATCAGACGATCGTCCGGCAGCTCGAGCAGCACAGGGATGTCCTCGCGTGTACAGTATTCTTGGACGGCGTTGTCTCCCACTCCGGCACGGTTAATAGCCACAGCGAACGGCAATCCCAGCATGCGAATCGTCTCGACCGCCAGTTCGAGATCATTGAGCCCGAAGGGGGTCGGCTCGGTCACCAGCAACACCACATCGGCCGTCTTGACGGTCTCGATCACCGGGCACGATGTACCGGGGGGCGCGTCCAATACCAGGGTATGGTTTTCCGGGGCTTGAGAGATCACGGCGCGGATCAGGGGCGGAGCCATGGCCTCGCCAATGTCGAGCTTTCCGTGAACGAAACGCAGCAAACCGGATGAGCCGCTCTCGACGATTCCTATCGGGCGCGATACTTCGCGAATTGCCTCTTCGGGACAGGCCAGCATGCAGCCGCCACAGCCATGGCATAGTTTGGGAAAAGTGAGCACCTTGTTCTTCAGCGCTAAGATGGCAGAAAAACGGCATGCCTTTCCGCAGGCGCCGCAGTAAGTGCAGAGTGACTCTCTGACTTCGGGTACCGGTATTGTGACCGGCTCGCTATTTTCGAAATTGGGTCGCAAGAATATGTGCCCGTTTGGCTCCTCGACGTCGCAATCGAGGTAAGCCACGGGAGTTCCGCGCTCGGCGAGCACAGCGGCAAGGTTGGTGGCCAGCGTCGTTTTACCGGTTCCTCCCTTGCCACTGGCTATGGCGAGACGCATGGGCTTCATTGCTGCCCGCCGCCGCCTTTGCCGCCGCCTTTGCCGCCGCGACCGCCGCCACGGCCGCCGCCGCGACCGCCGCCGCGACCGCCACCCTTGCCGCCACCTTTACCACCGCCTTTGCCGCCGCCCTTACCGCCGCCGCAGCCACCCCTGCCTCTACCCGTGCCGGGTCCCTGACCGTCCGGTCCTTTTCCGTCTCCCTGTGGCATGACTCGTCTCCTTTTTGTTCGAGCTATCTACTTTTTCTCTGATTTGTTCTGGATATCCTTGATGCGCTTCTGGATGTCGGCCAAAACTTGCTCGAGGTGCTGGTGTTCGCCTTTTAGCATCTCGAGTTCATCCTCGGTTGAAGGCGCATACGCTCCCCAGGGAGGGGCTCCCCAGGCTGGGTAAGGCGCCTGCGCCAAGCCCCGGTCGTAACCGCGACCCCCTCGGTAACCTCTGCCGTAGCCGCCGCCGCGACCCCAACCGTAGCCGCCGCCGCGGCCATAGGCGCCGCCACGGCCCCAACCGTAGTCGCCACCGTAGCCGTTCATGTAGCCCGGCCGGTCGTAACCCGCGCAGTAACCAGCAGCCCTGCCGGTCCTTGGTCCTTGTCCCATCGGTCCCGTTCTGTCTCCACCCGGCATGACGAACCTCCTTTCTTTATGTTGTCGTCATGAATTTCAAAACATTACCAGTGACCCTCTACATCGGGGGCCCCGGCGGTTTTCATTTCTCCCTTCTGATGCTTATCGATTGCTTCTCCTACCGTACCGCCTACACCGGTTACCACCTTTACGTTGCCGGCCGACAGTGTGTTGAAGGCGTTTGGTCCGCAATGGCCGGTTAGTAAAACCTCGGCGCCGCTGTCAATTATATGCTGCGCGGCCTGGATACCGGCGCCCTGGGGCAGGTTGAGCACCTGAGTGTTGTCGAGTGCTTCGTAACTGTCTGTGTCGGTGTCAAAAATGACAAACCACTTTGCCCTGCCGAAGCGGGGATCGACCTGTGATTCCGGCTTGTTGCCCTGTGATGTTACCGCGATCTTCATTTTGGCTCCTTTCCCAGCCTGCGTCCCCGTCCCCGGCCCGTGCCCGCACCGCGGCGCCGACCCTTCCGCAGGCGTCGGCGGCAGCCGGGCATTGTGAGTAGCGGGTCGAGCAGGGAGTTGGTTATGAACGCCTCGATGATCCGGTCGAGTTCTCCCGCTACCCATGGGATAACCTCGATCCCAGCCGAGTCGCACAATACTGCTAGAGGTCTGGAGATGGCGCCGCAGATTAGCACCTCGACGCCGAGTTGGTGCAGGCGCTGCACGCGCGAGTGCGGCATGCTCATATCCAGGCTCGCTTCTGCGCGCTCCAATTCTCGGCCGCCTTCGATTTTCAGAATGACGATAGTGCGAGCGCTGTCGAACAGCGGCGATACGCGTTTCTTCCAGACTGTGATTGCAACCTGCATCTTTACTCACTCCCGGCCTATAGGAGTGCATTACGTGTGCCATCTAGGCAACTATTTTTGAAATTTATTTATATAACTGATATTACTAATTAAACACTTAATGAGGAAATTTCTGGTGCTACTCTTGTATTGCAAGAATGCAATGATCTTGAAAAAAGTAATGCAATATGCAATGCATTGCGCGGGTTTGTCACGAGTTCTGGTCGGACAGAGCGAGCCTCTTCATCTTGCGCCAGAGTGTGGTTGTGTGAATTCCGAGCTCGGCCGCCGTCTGGGCGCGGTTGTACCCGTTACGTTCCAGAGCCGCGCGGATCTGCTGCGCCTCTAACTCCTGTAGACTGCCGGCCGGCGGACCGCGGCGCTGGTGATCGCGGAGGCCTTCAGGCAGGTGCTCTGGCATCAGGATTCCTCCCGGGCACAGCACGAAGGCGTGTTCGATGATATTGGCAAGTTCGCGCACGTTTCCCTCGAACGGGTGCCTCATCAACAGTTGCAGCGCCTCGGTGGAAATGTGGGAGACTTCCTTGCCGCGCAGTCTGTTGAAGCGCTCAATGAAGTGATCGACCAGCAAGGGGATGTCCTCGCGACGCTCCCTCAGGGGCGGAATCGACAGGTTGACGATGTTGATTCGATAAAAAAGGTCTTTGCGGAACGAGCCCTCTTCGACAAGTCTATCGAGATTTTGGTTGCTGGCGGCCAGTACACGTGCGTCAACTTTGCGGGTTTTTGTCCCACCCAGGGGTTCGAAAGTTTTCTCTTGTAACACACGCAACAGGCGGACCTGCATGGCCGCGGAGATATCTCCGATCTCATCCAGGAAGATCGTGCCTCCGTCGGCCAACGCGAAACGGCCCGGGCGATCTTTCTTGGCGTCGGTAAAAGCGCCGGCCAGGTGACCGAATAGCTCCGACTCCAGCAAACTGTCGGGTAAGGCGCCGCAGTTGACGCTCACCAGTGGGCCCTCGGCCCGTCGGCTGAGTTCGTGGATGGCCCGTGCGAATAGTTCCTTGCCCGTACCGCTCTCGCCCTCGATCAAGACGCTGGAATCCGAAAGCGCTACCTGGGGCAGGATTTCGAAAAGATCGAGCATCTTTTTGTTCTTGCTGACGATGTCGTGAAAGTTGTAGCGACGCTTGAGTTCCTTGCGCAGCGTCTCGACGACGCTCAGATCACGAAAGGTTTCCACGCCGCCGGTGATCACGCCTTTTTTGTCCTTGAGCACCGCAGTGGAGATGCTGATGGGAATCCGTTTGCCGTCGCCACGCACGATATAGGCAGCCTTGTTTACCGTCGGCTCGCCGCTTTCAATGCTCTGTCGCAGGCGGCAGCCTTTCTCGCAGATATTGGCCCTGAAAACTTCGAAGCAGTGTCGGCCGATTGCCTCCTCACGCCCAACGCCGGTGATCTTCTCGGCGGCCTTGTTGAAGAAAGAGATCTTCCAGTCTCGATCTACGGTGAAAACACCGTCGGCAATCGAATCCAGTATGATGTCCCTTCCGGCGACGGTTGCGGTCGGTATTTTTTTCTTCTTCGTCATTTGTTGAATATGGAGTCATACATGCGGTTCGTCAATAATCGATTATTTCAAGGCACCAGATGAATGGCCGGAGGACTCTTGCGTGGATCGTAATATACCTTGTTAACACTAGGCAGTGTCCTCTCGATTGCGTCGAGCGCCAGCCTGCGGCGCATCAGGCTCGGCGCCTTGCGGTATTCGGCCGACAACTTATCGAAGCGCTCTGCCTTGCCTCTGGCGCCTGCCAACCTGTTCGCCCGGTAGCTCGATGCACCGGCGAGTTGCCCGCTAGCCTGGCCGTTGGCCTTGGCCTTTGTCTCCATCGCCTTGGCCTGGGCTCGAGAGCGTATCTGCTCGGACTCGGCCCGTGCGTCCGAGACCTTCTGAAAGGCCGGAATCGCAGCGCGTGGTGGCACGACGTCCCCGAGCAGGAACGAGGTGACCAGAATTCCCAGATCCAGCCGCGAACACTCCTGTTGCAGCCTGGTGTGCAGCCGGTGCAGCAACTCGGCACGTCCGCGGGAGAGCACGTCATCGACGGCAGTCGACATGAACTCCGTTGCCAGCACGTGTCGCGCCAGGTCGCGCACTACCTCGTCACGGTGGCGTGCGTTGAACGTGTAGTCCCAGGGCTCCTTGATACGGTACTGGACCGAGGCATCTACAGTCACCAGGTTCTCGTCGGAAGTCAAAAAATACATTATCTGAGACTTATCTCTCGACCCTCCGGTGCCCAGCTTGTCCTTTCCCCTTACCCTTTGTGCTTCGCTGAGAATGACTTCTTTCCTGATCGCGGACAGCTTGACCGTCCGGACGCTCTGGACAAACGGCACAATGAAGTGCAGGCCCGGCTCGAGCGGAGCATGTGTTGCGCGCGAAAATGTTATCAGGATCCCGATCTCGCCCGGCTGGACCGTGGCCAAGCCCTTCCAGATAAACACGATTGCCAGCACGAAAAGCCAGAATCCGAGCGTCAGGCCGATGCGTCTGTTGTTGATCTGCATCAGCCGCCCTCCCTAAACAGCGGGCCAAGGAAGCTGCTGCCGTAAGGAATGACCACGGTCGATTTCTTTTTCAGAACAGCCTCGCTGGTTTCCAGGGTCTTTAGGAAACGAAACAACTCGGGATCTCGAGAATATGATTTCGAGTAGATCCGGGCGCTCTCGGCGTCGGCTCCGGCGCGGATCTTGAGCGACTTCTCCCTGGCGGCGGCCAGGATCTTTCCCTTCTCCGTTTCGGCCTCGGCCTCAATCTCCATGGCCTTCTGGCTACCCTCGCTCCTGTAGCGCCGGGCAATTTTCTCTCGCTCGGCCTTCATGCGCCTGATCACGCTGGCTACGTTCTGGGGCGGGAAGATCAGGCGCCTGAACCCGATTCGCCGAATGCTGATTCCCATTTGAGCCTTGGACTTATCGTCAACGGCGGCGGTCACTTTCTCGACGATCTGCTGAACTACTTGCTGCTGGCCTGCGGCGCCTAAAAAGCTCGAAAACTCCTTCTGTCCGACCCGCGCGCCCAGGTGTGCCAGCGTCAAATCAACCAGGTGTGCCTCGGCCACCATCTCGTTGCCCGCACCGATCATGTAGCGCACCGCATCCTCGATCTGGTAGGCGATGAATACCTCGGCGACGATGTTGCGCTTGTCGGCAGTCAGTAATTCCAGACCGGGTGGTCGCAATAGTTTGATACGGCGGTCGATGATTGTCGCTCGCTCGATCGGGGCCGGGAACTTCCAGTGCAGGCCGGCCTGATCGATTTGGCGTACGGGTCGCCCAAAGCGAGTGACGACGGCCGATCTGTTTTCGGACACCTGGAAGGCGGCGGAGTAGATGCAAAGCAGAGCAAGAACCAGCGCGACCGGTAACCAGTATCTCTTCATGTCACTTTCCTCCTGAAGACTTTGCCCAGGCCGGAAGCCCGAACCACAGATCGGGGACCGGGGCTTGTGCGGGCAAGATCCACTTGTTCGGTGCGGAAAGCGCACGGCCGGCCGCTTCTAGACAGAGGCGCAGGCGGGTCAGCTCGGGAGTTATGTGATAGGCCTCCCTGAGACCGGCAAAGGCCAGGGCGCGCCCGCGTGCCTCGGCCATCGTTTTGGCTACATCCTGCAAGGCCCTGGATACGAGCTTGGCCGCCTCTCCCCTGGCCCCGGCAACCATCCCTATGAGCTTGGCCCCGGCGATTTCGATACGAGTGGCTCTGTCTTCCTGCGCGTCGGAAACCGATCTGAAGGCGTCGGCCGTGTCGGCCTGGGGATGCGAATCGACCAGCAGAACACCGAGCAAGTCGATTCCCAGATCCTGATCTTGCAGCAACGTCTCGAGCCTGTGTTCGCAGTTTGCTCCGAATCGACTGCGTTCGCTGGAGACGATGCCGTCGAAGCTGGCAGCCCTGGCGCTTTCGCGCACGGCTTCCTCCGCCAGTGATTCGAGCAGACCCTTGGCGTCGACCAACTCGAAGTAATAGCGCCGGGGATCTCGCACGCGGTAGCGCACCGTGAACGGAATCTCGACCAGCAACTCATCGGATGTCAGAACGGTTGCATTGCGGTGGTGCATGTCCAGCAAGCCAACAGGTAAACCGGAAAAGCCATTGCCTTCCGCCTGTGTGGAGGGAACTATGTGAAAACCCACCTGGATCTGCTGCAGACGGCCTGCTGGCAAAATGCCGGCTCGTTCAATGGGCCATGGGAGTTTTGAGTGCAACCCGGCGGACAGCGGTCCGGAAACAATCTTTCCAAAGCGCAGCACGAAGGCCTGGTTACCTGGAGGAACAACGATGAAGACCGAGCTTAACAGGGCAGCCAGGGCGCAAAACGTGCCTAGAGTGACCAGGCTTCTGACCGGCTTTCGGAAGAACCAGCGGCCGAGGCCGACCAGCACCCCGAGCAAGGCCAACCCGAAAGGCGTGGCTTTGCCGAGGGTCAACGAGTCGAGATGCGAAAACAGCTCAGCCAATCCCGTGCGCAAACCGGTGCGGAAGAGGCTGATTAGCAGCAGAAGCACCAACAAGCCCGCAAAAAACCAGCTAATCCAGGAAAAACCGGCCATGACCTGCGCGCTGGATTCGACGGCCTTGGAGATTTGAACGTCCAGTACGTTGAGCAGCGCACCGGCCGCAAGGGCCGCGCCTGCGACTACCGCAATATAAACAGATACAAAACGTCTGCCGAAAAATTTATTGAGCAGCGACAAAGTTCCAATGTTGGTTACCGGGCCGACCAGCAGGAAAACGAGAGCCGCCCCGGGCGCAAGGCCCTTGGCCAGAAGGGCCATGGCTACCGGTGTCGAAGCCACCGCACACATGTAAAGCGGCAGCCCGGCGACCAGTGCCAGAAGCAAAGCCAGCCATGGGCTCAGCCCGACCAGCGAGTTGGGCGGCAGGACGGTAGTAACCGCCGCCGACAGAACGATGCCCACGACCAGCCAGAAAGCCACGTCGTCCAGGATCTCGACGAAACCGCTTTTTATGCTGGAGCTGAAAAAGCCCTTCCATGAACGTTTTGCATCATCCGCCGTCGAGAGAGATTCCGGTTTAGCTTCGGAAGACTTGGCCCAGTCCGGCTCTCGCCCGCGATCCCACAAGACGATCATGCAGCCGGCCAAGAAAGCGGTGATCACCGCCACCAGCGGCCGTAGCCAGCTGAACAGGGGACCCAGTAAAGCAAACGAGATCAAGATCGAGGCCAGGCCGGTTTCGGGCGTTGCGATCAGGAAGCTCATCAAGGCAGGGCGCGGGATTCCGCTTCGTGAAAGCGCCAAAGAGACCGGTACTACACCGCAGGAGCAAATCGGCAACGGCGCGCCGACCAGCACGCCTTTGGCAGACTGCAACGGCGCGGAACCGCCAAAAAAACGAGCCAGGCGATGACGCGCAAACAGAGCCTGTACAACTCCGGCCAGGCCGAAGCCCAAGAGCATGTAGCCCCCGCCCTGAAGGAATATTTCCCAGAGGTTGGCAAAGAATCCGTTAGCGTTCATGACGTCTGTGTCTGCCGCTGCTGCCGGGAACCGGCAGCAAGCTTTCAATCTCTTCGTGTGGCCGCGGAATCACGTGTTGCGCCACAACATGCCCCACCGAGGCCGCGGCCGATGCACCGGCTTCGACTGCGGCGCGCACTGCCCCGACGTCACCCCTGACGATCACGGTTACCAGGCCTCCGCCGGAACGCTCGCGGCCCTGTAACTCGACCGCCGCTGCCTTTACCATGCTGTCGGCAGCTTCGATAGCCGCCGCGAGCCCCCTGGTCTCGATCATTCCAAGTGCTCGATGCATCCTTTGTCTCCCTCCGGGAAAATTCAGGCTCAAGGTAATGCGTATCCGAGCATTTGTTCGACGGTCTGGCCCTCGCAGGCGGCATCCTCTGAGATGAAATGATCAAACCCGCTCGCAGCCGAGCATCGATAGAGAGCCTGTGTGTCGGGAACCTGGTTTTCGAAAATGTAGCCTACGGGTCCCATGTTCTGGTTCCCTTCGCAGTTAACGTCAAAAGACAAAAACGTGTGTGGGCCCGGCCAGACCGCTTCCACCTGGCACTCGTAAAGGAGTTTCGTACCCGGTTGCTGGTCGCGGTACAGGTGCCAGCAGGCCTCTTCGTTGAAGCCCTCCGGCGCCAGGCGCGAAGAGGCCCAGTGCCGCTGGGTGATTGTGTAGTCTTTCATGCTGCTGCACAGACGAGTGTAGGGCAGGTCCTCGAACCCGCACGATAGCTGCGGCGGATCGTCGTGGATGTGGTTGCAAAGCGCCCAGACCGACCAGGCGGGCTTGTAGCTGTCGTCCGTGCGTACCAGCCCGAGCTGAAGCTCGCCCTCGTCCACATTGTCGCGCATGCGGTGATAGACGTAGTTGGTAATACCTGGAGTGCCGAGGACATTGATGAAGGTTCGGCAAACGGCATCTGCTTGGGCGGCCTCTGAAGAATTGGGTGCCGACGAGTTGATGCCGCTTTCTGTGAGCTCGACCTCCCAGGCGTGGGGCTTGTCGGGAAAAGTCTGGCGCAGCCAGCCCAGCAATACGCCGATGTTTCCGTAGGTGACCCGGGGTAGATCGAGCGGGCCGAACTCGGGTTTGAGTAGATCAGGGGCGTAAGGATGGTAGGCGATCTTCCATTCTCGATCACCGATGCGTGCGGCGAAGGTGGTCACGAATGTCTTGACCGAGAGCATGGCGTTATCGTCGCCCGGGCGGTCGAACTCGGTATCGAAATGGTGCTCGAACGAAAGAAGCACCTTGGCCTCTGATTGATGTGATTTGATCTCGTCGTAGGCGGCCGCGAAGTTGTCCACGTAGGCCTGGATCCAGGCGTCCTGATTGCATGGCACGCCCTGCCCACAGCCGATGTCGAACCAGATGTTGGAGTTGACTTCGTTATGGATGACGAAGTCGGCTATGCGTCCGTTGCCATGCAGGCCGTCGTAGCGCAAGGCTATCATTCCCGCGAAGCGTGCATAGTCTGCGGGATTGTCCGGGGTGCAGAACCTTTCGAAAGCCGGGGAAATAGGCGAGCAGCCGGTATTGCCGGTGCGGGCCCAGGCGGGCACACCATAGACGATGCCGGTGACGATCACGCCCCGGGCCGAATAGTCCCTGATGGCCTGATCCACGCCGTCGCTGATCTTGTAGCAGTGTCCTTCGTACTCCTCCTCTGCCGAGCCGCAGGGTGGAGATTTGGGTGAAGGTTCCCATAGATCCCATACCATGTTCATCGAAACACCACCGATTACATGACTGACAAGCTCGTCCTTGTCGGGCCAGAAGTCGGGCTGGATGGCCTTGATATGGTAGCTGTCCCTTTCGGGATAAGGCAACCCGATGATCGGTCCGGTGTCTCCGCCCAGGTCTGCGCCCGTGTCTCCCGGAACATCTCCTCCGGCATCGGCGTCCCCGCCGGAGTCCGCACCGGCATCTTCCCCGGCATCGTCGCCGGTGTCGCCGCCGGTGTCGCCGCCGGCATCTTCCCCGGCATCGGTACCGGGATCGCCGACCAAATCGCCGGCCGCGTCTTCACCGGGATCGCCACCAAAATCGGCGCCTGGGTCGGCTCCGGCATCTGCTTCTTGATAGCCGTCGGCATCCAGTCCATCTGCGTCTTTCAGGTTGTCGGCAGGTGTCGAGGAACAGGCAGCGAAAAGAGAGAGCAGTAATGCGGCAAGGATTAACGAACACCATGGAATCGGAAGTATGTGTCTGACGTCGTGATTCATGCGTTAGAGCCTACCAACTTGACAGGTTCTGCATCAAGCAGTAGTTTTCGCGCTCAGGTCGTGGAACAGTCGGCAGGGAAATGGCTATGCACGGATTGAAATCAGACCGGACCGGCAAGGCAAGATGGCCTGTACTTCTTGTGCTGGCTTTCGGCTGGTTAGCGCAACTTCCCTTCCTTCACCAGATACATCTGGCCTTCGACAGCGTGGAGCACATCTGGTGCCCGCGGCACCAGCGCCTCGAGCACCTTGATGCCCAATGGAATCGGGGAGAATGGATCGGGGCTGAACGGCTTGGTTCAAAGCCGGCCATTGGAAGCGCAACCGGAAAGATCGAGCATCAGGCCTGTGCTCTGAGCTTGATGCACCAGCCCGTGGTGCCGCTTCTGCAGGCTCACAATGCACAGACATATTTACCCGAACTGAAGACCGTTAACCGGTTCCGTGATTTTCGCTGCTGTTGCGACATCCTGCATTACGCGCCGAAGCTTTCCCCTCCTTCTGCTGCCTAGACCTTCACAATGATGTTTCAGTGTAGTGCTGTAGCCGATTAAGGGTCGCGGCACATGAACCTCGTCAGCAGGAGGAGGCAATGAAGAATACTACAACCCTGGTACATACATTAATCATATGTTGTTTTCTGGTCTTTCCCAAGGCAGTGGCCGCGCCGGCTGGCGACGACGACGAGATCGATCGTTTGCGCCGGGAAGCCGGCACCGAGATCGAACAGGCCGGCAAGGAGTCCGGCGAGGAACTACCCAAACTGCAAACCGACACGATCTTCAGCAGCGGCAACCGTGCCCTGCAGGCATTGAACCCTGAACTTAGCGTAATAGTCGACGCTGGTGCGCGAGCCAGCATGACCGATTTCGACGGCGATACCCTTGGGGACGGATCGCAGTTCTATTTCCGCGTATTGGGCTTGCATTTTCAGTCCAACCTCGATCCCTTCTCGTTCTTCAAGTCCGCCGTCGAATTTCACATCGACGGGGTTGAACTGGGTGAGGCCTATGCCACCTGGGTAAACGTGTTGCCGGGAATCAACCTGACGCTGGGCAAGTTCAGGCAGCAGTTCGGGGTGATCCAGCGCTGGCACGTTCCTTCGCTCGATCAGTACGACTTTCCGCTGGCGATCACCACCTTGTTGGGGGAGGACGGCCTCAATCAGATCGGGTTCTCACTGGAATGGGTCGCGCCGGCGTTGTGGGCCGACGACCAGCGCATTGTCCTGCAGGTGACCAACTCGTCCAACGAGCAACTCTTCAATGGACAGCAGTTCGGAGTTCCGGCCGCGCTGCTGCACTGGAGCCAGTACTACGACCTGAGCGAGTCGACCTACCTCGAGCTGGGCCTTACGGGCATGCTGGGCACCAACAACAAGCGCAACCTGCTCGACGACAACGGCGACCGCAGTGACGAACCCTGGCGCATGACCACCCTGGCCGGGGCCGACCTGACCGTATCCTGGTCACCGCTGCACAACGAGCGTTACCGGCACCTGACCTGGCGCAGCGAATTCTACTGGGTGGGCCAGGAGACGCCCGACGGATATCTGGCGGCCGGAGGAGGATACAGCTACCTGGATGCCGGCCTGAGCGAGGCTTTGGCCATCGGCGTTCGCGGTGACTTGACGCAGCCGTTCGCCGTCGACAACGGCGGCCGCTGGGTCTGGCAGGCGGTTGCTTACCTGACCTGGTGGGAAAGCCCCTGGGTCAAGACCCGCTTGCAACTGGCGCACAAGGACGGCGACGGCCAGCCGGCGGAGGATCTGCTGGTGGTCCAGATAGTCTTTGCCGCCGGACCGCACAAGCACGACCGCTACTAGAGCGCAGGCTCGGGAGGATATCACCATGCGAAATTCGATCGTTATCATGATGTCGCTGCTGTTTTCTATATTGGCTCCCGTGTCCAGGGCGGACAGCGGGGACAAGAAGATCAAGGTCGTCGCCTCGTTGTCCAGCTATGCCGCCATAGCCAAGGAGATCGGCGGCGATCTGGTTTCCACGGACTGGATCGTGAACGGCGGCCAGGATCCTCACTTCGTACGCCCGCGCCCGAGCCTGGCCAGGAAGCTGGCCGAAGCCGACTTGTTCATCAGCACCGGCCTCGATCTGGAACTCTGGGCTCCCTCGCTGATCGATCTTTCCGGAAACGACCAGATCCGCAGCGGCCAGCGCCGCTACGTCTCGGCCAGCCAGGGCGTGCGCATGCTGGAAGTGCCCAAGGTGAAGAGCCGATCCGAGGGCGGGGTGCACATTTACGGCAACCCGCACTTCATCATCGACCCGTTGGCCGGCGAAGTGGTGGCCAGGAATATCGCTACCGGCCTGAGCCGCATCGATCCCGAGCACCAGCAGGTTTACACCGCGAACCTCAAACGCTTCGATGACGAGATCGACAGGCGTCTATTTGGCGACGAACTGGTGCGTATCCTGGGACCCAAGATTCTCCACCGCCTGGCCGAGAACTCGAATTCGATGATCGAATTCCTCGAGAAGAAAAGTTACAAGGGCAAGCCGTTGATAAATATGCTGGGTGGCTGGCTGAAGAAAGGCCTCAAGTTCAGAGGCAAGAAGGTAGTTGCCTATCACAAGCAGTGGGCCTATTTCGACGACCTCTTCGGACTCGAGGTGGTCGACCACGTCGAGCCGCGACCGTCTATCCCCCCCACACCGCGGCATATCGACCAGCTCATCAAGCAGATGCGCAAGGAGAAGATCAACGTTATTTTGGCGGCCAGTTACTACGATCTCGCCAAGGTACGTCTGATAGCCGATCAGGTCGGCGCCAAGGCCGTCATAGTCGTTATGGGTGTAGGGGGAGCGCCGGGCGTCAATACTTACTTCGATTTGATCGATCACATGGTTGACCAGATCGCAGCCGCCAGCGACTGAACCCGGAGGGCGTGTCATGCATCAACTCGGTATTTCCGATCTCATGCTGCGGGCGTTTCTGGAGTGCCTGATCCTGGTCGGCATTCACGCCTATCTGGGATTGCACGTCATCCGCCGCAAGGTAATCTTCGTCGACCTGGCGCTGGCCCAGGTAGCGGCCCTGGGGACGACGGTGGGTTTCCTGTTCGGCATGGCGCCGGACTCCACGGCTGCCTTGCTGTTTTCGATGCTTTTTACCTTCGTGGCCGCCGCCCTGTTCGCTATAACCCGCACCCGTCGCGATCGTGTGCCCCAGGAGGCTATCATCGGAGTAGTATTCGCGATTGCCGCGTCGGTGGTCATCCTGGTGGTTGACCGCGCCCCGCACGGGGCCGAGCACATCAAGGA
>CAZENH010000052.1:0-1107 GCA_964513625.1 uncultured Myxococcales bacterium
TCATCTTCTTCATCTGCAGGTATTGCTTGACGAACTGGTTGACTTCCTGAACGCTGGTGCCGGAGCCTCTGGCTATGCGCCTGCGGCGGCTGCCGTTCAGGATGGCGTGGTTTATTCTCTCTTTCTTGGTCATCGAGTCAATGATCGCCTCGATTCGCAAAAGTTCTTTCTCCGGAGGGGCGGCGCCCTGCATCTTGTTCAGCATGCCGCTCATTCCGGGAATCTTCTCCATCAGGTCGGTGATCGAGCCCATCTTGTGCAGTTGTCTCAGGTGCTCCCGGAAATCGTCAATGGTGAACTCGTTCTTGCGGAACTTGCGCTGTAGCTCGGCGGCTTTCTTCTGGTCGTAGGCGTCCTGCGCCTGTTCGACCAGGCTGAGTATGTCGCCCATTCCCAGGATCCGGCTGGCCATGCGCTCCGGGTGGAAGATGTCCAGGTCATCGAGCTTTTCACCTGTGCCCGCAAAGAGGATCGGCTTGCCGCAAACGGCCTTGATCGATAGCGCCGCACCGCCGCGGGCGTCGCCGTCCAGCTTGGTCAACACCACGCCGTCGATGCCCAGATCTTCGTCGAACTTCTCGGCTACGTTGACGGCGTCCTGTCCGGTCATGGCATCGGCCACCAGCAAGATCTGCCGCGGGCGGACTTCGCGCTTGATGACCCGCAACTCCTCCATCAACTCCTCGTCGATGTGCAGCCGGCCGGCCGTGTCCAAGAGGACGGTATCCAGGTTGCTTCGCTCGGCCTGGGCCACCGCCGAGTTGCAGATGGCTACCGGATCCTGCTCGGTGGTCGACGGATGCACGGGCATGTTGATGTCGGAGGCGAGCTTGGTAAGTTGCTCGATGGCCGCCGGGCGATAGACGTCGGCCGGGACGAGATAGGGCCGGCGACCTTGCGATTTGAGACGTAAGGCAAGCTTGCCGACGCTGGTGGTCTTGCCTGAGCCCTGCAACCCGGCCAACATGATGACCACAGGGGGTCGCCCGCCCAGATCGAGATCGGCAGCTTGACCGCCCATCAGCGATGTCAATTCGTCACTGACGATCTTTACAAACTGCTGGCCCGGGGTGAGGCTGGCCAGCACCTCCTTGCCCATGGCACGGG
>CAZENH010000052.1:1207-10378 GCA_964513625.1 uncultured Myxococcales bacterium
AACTCGTTCTTGCCGAACTGGAAGGCGTCGAACTTGAACTCGAGGTCGTCGTTGAAGAAATACATATCCATGCCCACACCGCCGGTTCCCTCGATAATGCCGAAGCGCAGCCCAACGAAATAGAAACGTTTGGCGAACTGCAGCGACCACTTGAAGTCGTCGGTAATCTTGATCTCTTTCGTGCGCTGGTTGGGTCCGCAACTAGACGATGTGTCGCAGGTCTCGGTCACGGTGACCTTGCCGCGCGGGTCGTCGATCAGCTCGAACATGTAGTACTTGTCCGACTTGGGAATCAGTTGCAGTCCCAGGTAGTTCTTGGCCGCGTTCGCATTGACGTGGTACTCGGAACGTAAATCGACGGCAATCTGCAACCGGGACAGCGGGCGGGTGATGCTGGCGGCGTCGTCCAGCACACCCTCGGCCTTTGACAACACCTGGTCGTCGTTGACCAGCCTGCCTAAAGTGCCCTGGCCATCGTCGATCTTGCGAGTGATGTTGTCCAGGTTCTCCATAGTTCGGCTGGCTTTGTCCAGAGTCTCCTTGATGCTGCCGGCGCTTTCCTTCCAGCCCTCTCCGTTCTTTCCGACGATGTCGTTGAGACTGGCGACCAGCTTTTTCATGTCGGCCGAAACGTCCCTGACGTTGTCCAGGATCTCGGCGTAGCGCCCCCGGGTTCCGGCGGTGATGCCGGCCACATTGTCCAGGATCTGGTCGATCTTGGACCCGCCGCGCTTGAAGGTATCGTTCATGCGACTGCTGAGTTCGGCCACGTTGTCGGCTATCTCACCCATGCGCCGAATCACGCCCCCCAGCGAATCCTCACGGTCGAAACGGCCGATGGTGTTGTTCAAGGCATGGGTGACTCCCTTGATGTCGTCCGTGATTCCATCCAGAGTCCTGAACATCTCGGAGATGTCCTTCTCCTCGTAGATGTTCACAATCTGGCCTCCCTCGCCCAGCGGGTGCTCGACGTCCTTGCCGGGAGCCAGGTCGATCAGCCTGTCGCCCAAGAGCGACTCCGAGATCTTGGCCAGCGCGGCGTCGCGATAGAGCGGTACATCGTTGCGGATTCGCAGGTTGATGCGCGCCCTGGCCCCGGACAGCTCGATGCCCTCGATGTAGCCGACCTCGATGCCGGCCATCACCACCCGCGAGCGCTTGGCCACCCCCAGGACGTTGTTGAGCACGGCGTACACCCTGTAGGTCCCTCCGCCGCCAAGCACGCCCTCCTCCACCGTGCGCAAGGCAAAGATTGTCCCCGCCACGGCGGCGATGGTCAGGATGCCGACCTTCAAGGGTGTAATGAACTTTCTCATCCGCTCGAACCTCTGCGATCGTATATAACTACTACGCCGAGTCTGTATGGGCAACTATTAGATCGGCAGCCTCGCGGAATTTACTCGCCCTTGGCAAACCAGGTGGACAGAAACTTCTGCACATAGGGATGCTCCGAGCGGCGAAGTTTCTCGGGCGAGCCCTGATCTACGATCAAGCCCTCGTGGATCATGGCCACATGATCGCCCACCCGGAAAGACGAGGCGATGTCGTGCGAGATTACAACCGAGGTGACCCCCAGACGCTGCTGGGCGTTGATGATCATCTCGTCGACGCTGTTGGCGGTTATCGGGTCGAGACCGGTGGTCGGTTCGTCGTAGAGGATGATGCGCGGATCGAGAACCACTGCCCTGGCCAGGCCCACGCGCTTGCGCATTCCGCCCGAAAGCTCGGCGGGAAAGATCTCCTCGACTCCCTCCAGGTCGACGACCTTGAGCTTTTCGGCCACGATCCGGCGTATCTCCGACTCGCGCAACCGGCGATGCTCGCGCAGCGGAAAGGCAACATTCTCGCCGACCGACATCGAATCGAACAGGGCGGCGCCTTGAAAAACCATGCCGAACTTGGATCGCACGCGCGAAAGCTCGCGCTGGGAGATGCCGGCGGTGTCGATGCCGTCGACGATCACTTTGCCGGCATCGGGTCTGAGCAGGCCGATCATGTGTTTCATCAGCACGCTCTTGCCCGAGCCGCTGGCGCCGATGATGACAGTCGTGCGGCCCTCGGCAACCTGCAGGTTTATTCCGCGCAGGACGTGGTTGTTCCCGAAGGACTTGTGCAGGTCCCGGATGTCGATCATCACTTTCATGGGGCCGTCGAGCGCGGGACCTCCGGCTCAACCAACCTCGCGGTAGAACTGCGGGCGCAGCACGACGCTCTTGCCGGTCATCTCCAGCAGGCCGCGTTTCTGAAACTCGCCAAGCGCCCTAGAGACCGTCTCTCGCGAAGTGCTTATCATACTGGCTATGTCCTGCTGGGTGGGCCTCTTGCGAATCAAGATGCCGTCCTCGACCTTCTCTCCTTCGCGTTCGCCCAGGTCGATCAGCACCCGGGCCACCCGTCCGTAGACGTCCAGGAGTGCCAAATTGCCTATGATCTCGTCGGCCTTGCGCAGGCGCCGGCTCAGTTCGGCCAGCACGTTGATCGCCGTAGAAGGATGTTCGACCAGGTGGTTGGTGAAATCTTCACGCTTGAGCATCAGCAGTGTCGAGTTCTCGGTAGTGACCACGTTGGCCGAACGAGGCAGATTGTCCAGCAACGCCATCTCGCCGAAGAAGTCTCCCTTGTGGAAAAAAGTCAGAGTGATCTCCTTGCCGCTCTCGCCGTAAAGAACCACCTTGACCCGTCCCTTGGCGATTATGAACAGGGCGTCGCCGGGCTCTTCCTGTCCGAAGACCAGGGTACCCTTGGGATAGTCCTTGGAGATAACCAGCTGCCCGAGGTCGCCAAGCGCCGCCTCGTCGAGGTTCGAGAAGATTGAAACCCTTTTAAGCAACTCCCTGTTTTTTGCACTGCTCATGCGCCCGCTCCCGAGAAACAATGCAGCTGAACACCGATTTCGATTCGTTCAATCTAACCGTCCGGCAAGTCCCGTGTCAACCACGGTTGACATAAACCAGCGCCGAGACTAAGACTCACGGTAACAGCCGCATTGGACTTGCCGCCATCGGGAGAGACACATGCAAACACAAATCGAACGAGCACGCGCGGGGGAAATCACGGACGAGGTCGCGGCAGTGGCCCGAGCCGAGGGAGTGCCTGCCGAGCAACTTTCTTCATACGTGGCTTCGGGCGAAGCGGTCATCGTGCGCAACCGCAAGCACGGCGAGATCGCGCCTCTGGGAATCGGGCGCGGGCTACGGGTGAAAGTCAACGCCAACATCGGCACCTCGCGCGACGCTTTAGACGTGGCCGGGGAGATCGAGAAGGCCCGCGTATCGGTGGAATCCGGGGCCGATACGATCATGGATCTTTCCACCGGAGGCGATCTGGCGGCGATCAGAGCCGAGATCATGCGAAAGGCCCCTCTCCCGCTGGGCACGGTGCCGATCTACGAGGCGGTCGCGCGGGCAATGGATACAAAAAGCTCGTTCTGCGAGATGTCGGCCGACGACCTGTTCGATGTGATCGAACGGCACCTGGAAAGCGGCGTGGATTTTTTGACCCTGCACTGCGGCGTCAACTTGCAGGCTCTCGAGAGGATGGAGCGCGAAGGCCGGGTCATGGACGTGGTCTCCCGCGGCGGAGCGCTTTCGATCGCCTGGATGCGTTACAACGAGCGAGACAACCCGCTCTTTACGGGATTCGATCGCCTTGTGGATCTTGCGGCCGGCTACGACGCCGTACTGTCTCTGGGTGACGGCTTCCGCCCCGGCGCCACGGCCGATGCCAGCGACCGTTCACAGTTGCAAGAGCTGATTACGCTCGGCGAGTTGCAGGCGCGCGCGATTGCGCGTGGAGTCCAGGTGATGATCGAGGGCCCTGGCCACGTCCCCATGGACCAGGTGCAGGCCAACGTTCTGATGGAGAAGCGCCTGTGCCACGGCGCCCCGTTCTACGTGCTGGGACCGCTGGTGACCGATACGGCTCCGGGCTACGATCACATCAGCGGGGCCATCGGCGGGGCACTGGCCGCCTGGGCCGGCGCCGACTTCCTGTGTTACGTCACCCCGGCCGAGCACCTGAGATTGCCGAATGCGGATGACGTTCGCCAGGGAGTGATCGCTTCGCGCATCGCCGCCGCCGCGGCCGAGTTGGCCAGGGGCGACGAACGCGCCTTGCTACGCGAACGCTCCATGAGCCAAAGCCGCAAGTCGCTGGACTGGGAGGGCATGTACCAAAACGCAATCGACCCCAAGACTGCCCGCGCAAGCCGCGCCCAGGCCCCGTCCGGAGACGACGAGGTCTGCTCTATGTGCGGCGAATTCTGCGCAATAAAAGTGCAAAAAGAAATCATCAAAAAATAAGGGAGAGTTTTGATGAAAACCGCCTTGTCAGGTTTCACGGGCGTATGCCTGCTTCTGGTCATTGCCAACAGCGCCGCCGCCGATGAACTGCGTTTGCCGGTAGCCTTTGATGCACCTTTGAGCATCGAGTCTCCGGCCGGCAAGTCGCTGACCGTTCCGGGCGCGGTCTTGCATGCCGGGCCGGGCGCCCCGCTGCTGCCCCAGAAGACTGTCTATTTTCTTTTGCCGTACGGCCACAAACCCGTAAGTCTGCGTCTGGTTGACCGGAAGACAGAACCGTTGCCCGGAGTTTTTTTCCTGGCCCCGGCCCAGCTTCCTAGACCCATCCTGGGCGTAGACAATCCGCGCCTGACACCACCCGACCCGGCCGTTTATAACAGCGACCAACCTCAACCGGGCACATGGGCACGTATGGGTAAGGTTCAGTACAAGCGAGGCTACGCGCTGGTACCGGTGACCGTCTTCCCGCTCTCTTACCGACCGCGCACGGGCCGGGTCGACCGCCTGGTATCGGTTACCTTGATTTTGAAAACCGCCCCGGGCGGACGGGTGGCTCCGCTGCTTCGGGCGCGAGCTTCGGACATAGAGAGCATCGAGGCCAGGGCCGCGGATTTTTCCGCACTTTACACTTATCCGCAAAAACCACCCCGCGGGCCGGTGCGGCTCGATCCCGGAAGTTACAGCTATCTGATAGTCGCCCCGGATCAGTTCATCGGTCTCGGAGGCGACGATAGTCTCGAAGCGCTCAGCGCCGCGCGCGAGGCGGGCGGCCTGCCGGCCAACGTAGTCAGCCTCGAGTGGATCTATCAAAACTACTCGGGCGACCGCCCCGACGGCGGCCAGGACGACGCCACCCGCGTGCGAGACTTTCTAACCGACGCCTACCTGGAATGGGGCGTGTCATACGTGCTGCTGGTCGGCGACGCCGACGAGGCCGACGTGGGCGGCGAGAGCGGCGACAATATCCTGCCGGTGCGCAAGCTCTTCGTAGACCCGCACGCCCCCGACACGTCCGCGGACTACCTGCCCTCGGATCTTTACTATAGCTGCCTGGACGGCACCTTCGACGACGACGCCGACGGTGTCTACGGCGAGCATACAGACGGGCCCGACGGGGGCGAGGTCGACCTGATGGCCGAACTGTACGTCGGCCGCGCACCGGCCGACAGCGCGGAGGAAGTACGCAACTTCGTAGCCAAGACTCTTGCTTACAACCAGGCCGCCGGCTCCTGGCTGAAGAACGTGTTGATGGTCGGCGAGTTGCTGTGGAGCGACCCGGCCAACGTCTGGGCCGCCGACTGCATGGACGAGATCGCCCAGGGTTCCAGCAGCGGCGGCTACACCACCCAGGGATTCGAAAGCCTGCCCTTTTTCGAGATCAGCACCCTCTACGACCGCGATCTGGGCGGTGCCAACTCCTGGGATGCCAGCGACCTGGTAACGCTTCTGGACGAAAGTCCTCATGTGGTCAACCACCTGGGCCACAGCAACGTTACCTACAACATGCGCATGATGAACATGGACGCCGACAGGTTGGTCAACGCCCATCCCTTCCTGCTCTACACCCAGGGATGCCTGCCCGGAGCCTTCGACAACGTAGCCGACAAGGAGGAGGGCGGCTTCGTCTACAGCGCAGACTGCATAGCCGAGCACTTCGTCATGGGTCCCCATGGCGCCTTCGCGGCCGTGGTTAATAGCCGCTACGGCTGGGGCTCTTTCCAGACCGACTCTCCCAGCCAGCGTTTCCACCGCCAGTTTTTCGACGCCTTCTTCGGCGAGGGCATGTCCACCATCGGTCAGGCGCTGGCCGACAGCAAGGAAGACAACGCGGCGCTGTTTTCAGACAATTACACCCGCTGGGTGGGATTCGAGAACAACCTGCTGGGCGACCCGGCCGTCGTTCTGAAGAAAAGCCTCAATACCGACCAGCCGCTTCTGGGAATTTATCCGCCGGAGATCCGCCTGGTGGCTCTCGACGGGGATCCCGCCCCGGCGCCGGTCACAGTCCACGTGCGCAACGACGGCCTCGATACCCTCAGCTTCACGGCCAGCTGCCCGGACAGTTGGGTGACGGTCACGCCCGCCTCGGGCGCGGCGCCCACCGACATCGATATCAGTATCGACTCGACCGGACTCGATCCGGGCAGTTACCAGTCGGCGGTTGAATTCACCAGCCCCGAAGCGGCCAACTCACCGCAGGAATTGCTGGTCGAGTTCGATCTGGTCGAGGCTTCAGAGATGCTCGTTCCGCACATAGATACCACCCCGGTAGTCGACGGCGTGATCTCCCCGGGCGAGTACGATCAGGGGCTCGAGCTGTCGATCGATCCCGAGCAAAACGGCGACGTAAGCCTGCACATGGCGGTATCCGGAGACAGCCTGTATATCGCCGTCTACGACATGGCCGACAGGGAGGCAAACGACTTTGACCGCCTGACCGTGATGTTCGATCGCGATCTTGACGGAGTGTGGCCTGCAAGCTCGGGCGACGAGGGCATGTTTGCCGTGATCGGTTACATGGGCGGCATGTCGCTTTACATGCCCGTATTCAACCCGGGCGACGGTTACCACATGGACATGCAGAATATGCAGCCGGATCCCCCGGGATTGACAGGTGTCACGGGAATGGTAGACAACCACCGGGCTTACGAGATTGCCATCGATCTCAACCGCTCGCTACTCGACATCGGCCCGGTCGGCTCTTTCGGAATGTTCCTATCGACAACGAACTCTGTCCAGATTGGCACGGGCAACGATACCGGTGCCTGGCCCGCGGACGTGGTCGAGATGGACGATCAGCGCTTCTTCGGCCACGTAAGCCTCGAGCCCGATGGTCCCTGGATAGCCGCCGATCCGCGCGGGCTGACTTTCGAGGCCGTCCCCGGCCGGCCGGCTCCCGCCTCCCAAGGCATACAGCTTTTCGATATCCAGGCTGGAGCCCTGTCATACACGGCCGGCGTTGCGGCGAGTTGGCTCGCGCTGGATCACGCATCAGGTCAAACTCCCGATGAGCTTACGGTGTCCGTCGACCACCACTCGCTCGTGCTTGGCTCTTACACCGACGAGATTGTGATCGAGTCGGCCGGAGCGGACAACGGCGAACTGCGCGTTCCGATAACGCTGAACGTAGTGCCCCCACCCGCGCATCTTTCGGTAGACCCGCAGGCGTTCGATGTGACTGCCTCTCTCGATGCGCCCGATCCGACGCTAGTGCTGAGTGTGCAAAACACAGGCGGACATCCACTGACTTTCGGAATAACGCCGGACGAAACCTGGCTGGTTGCCGGCACGACCGGCGCCACTGTGGATCCGGGAGAAAGCAACCAGGTGCAGATCGAGGTCAAGATGCTGGGCATGTCGCTGGGAACCCACACCGCGAACATCTCCATTGACGCCGGCGACGCCGAAGACAGCCCTGTCAGCGTGCCTGTACAAATCGATGTGGTCGGCGCCGCCCCGGTGCCGCCGGTCGAGAGTTTGTCGCTCGAGGCTTTCGAAGACCAGATTAAACTCAGCTGGCGGAACCCGGATGATCCGATTGTATCGGGCGTGATGATCCGCCGCCTGCCGGCAACAGCGCCAACGGCGCCGGATCAGGGTGAACAAATTTATGACGGCATGGATGAACTGACGACCGACAGCAACCTGCAGGCCGGCAACACCTACTGCTATGCCGCCTTCGCCCACGACTCCGCCGGACGCTACGCCGAACCGGCCAGCGGCTGCCAGACCACAGGCACGAACACGGCGCCCCCGATTCCCCAGCCGCTCTCACCGGCCGACGGATCGCTTGTCGACGCCGCGCCGGCGCTCGAGGCCTCGCTGGTAACCGACCCGCAGGGCAACGCGCTAACTTACGACTTTGAGCTGCTCGGCGAGCAGGGCAACCAGGTACTCGATTCGGGCGAGGGCGTCGTCGGCCAGTTCTCGGTAAGCTGGAGCCCGAGCATTGCGCTCGAGCCCGGTGCAGTTTACCGCTGGCAGGTACAAGCCACGGACAGCCAGAATGCTTCAAGCGGATACTCGCAACCCTGGACGTTCGCCCTGGCCAAGGAGCCCGACTCGTCGGGTTGCGCCTGCGGCAGCGCCGCCGGCGGTTCGGGCTGGATGCCTTTCTGCCTGCTGGGCCTGTTGCTCTGTCTGCGCCGGCGACGAAATATCGTTTGAACAGGGTGCAAGCGCATGTCTTCGACACATCGAAAACTGATGCTTCTCGTGCTCGTGCTAGTATCGGCTCCCGCTGTCGCGCGGGCCGACGCCATGGGCGGGATCATCTACCTGCTGGCGATCTGGCCCCTGGGGGGCCTGTTGGGCCTGAGCCTGCTGATCCTCGGCATCATCGCCTTGGTAAAAATCGCGGGCAAGAAGTACACCGGCCGCACCCGCAGCCTGGGCAACCTGGTGCTGGGCATGGCAATTGGCGCGGGCCTGATCTTCCCGCTATTGGTGATCGGTCTGGACAAAGGCTTCGACGCCGACGCCGGAGAAGCCATGTACTACTCGATGTTGCCGGTGCTGATACCGGCCGTCGCCTGTGTCATCCTGGGGAGCATCCTGATCCGCCGCTCGACCGCGACATCTTGAACTACCGAGCGCAACCGCCGCAGACGTCTCAACCCGGCATGGGCAGCGCCAGGCCGTTATCCAGCAGCAATTGATTCAGGAAGTGACCTTTCTCGAACACGGCGTTCTTGTCATCGAGCGCCGGATCGTACAGCAGATCCGCGATGTAGCGGGCGTAGAGGTCGGTCTTGTAGGTGTGAAACACGACGAACTTGCACTGCCCGAGTTCCCGCTCGACGAAGCCGCGGGCCTGCTTGCCGGCCGGGGTGTTGAGTTCGGGGGCGTCGATGCCGCGCAGTCTGAGCCG
>CAZENH010000052.1:10478-13133 GCA_964513625.1 uncultured Myxococcales bacterium
TCGTCCTGGTCGCGCACCGCAAGCAGCGCGACCTGCGTCCCCCACGGCAGCTTGGCGACAGCCGGCGAGCGCGGCAGGCCGTTCGGGTACAGACGGAAGAACTGCAAGGTGTGATAAAGGGTGGACTGGCCAAGGCCCAAATCGCCCGAAAGCCTGCGCAACAGGCCGGCCGACTCCGTCCGCCCGGCCCCATCGGTGACCGTCTGCAACCTGCGACCCACCTTCCAGTAGGTGTGATTGGCCACTTCCGAAACAGCCTGCTGCGCCTGGAGTCTGCCTTTTTCCAACAAGCCAGCCAGGTCGGTCCTGAGTTTATTGTAATCTGAGATATTCAGGGTTATAGCCGTCATAAGCGCATATTTACCAAATCACGAACCTGCCTGTCAACATATTCCAACATTTCCAACGTTGTTGGAAAATACTTTCGGCACGGACATACAAGGCCGCCCCGACCGAAATCGAGCCACATCGAGCCAAAAAAAGTGGCGCGATTTATCGAACATAAACGCGAAAAATGAGTGTGGGGTTACGGGTCAGTCACTATTCGGTGAGGTTATTTGTTTTTCTGTAGATGACGATTGCCAAGAGCAATAGATAAACGACTTGAACTGCAAGGGGATGTTTTGCGCCGGAATCACAACCGCATCCGCCCCCCGGCTTCTTGGCCTCCACGCACTTGCCTTCATTGTCGCAGGCATGGCCATCAGGACAATCCTCATCGCTGGAGCATTCGGCTGTGGGGCTGTCGGTCGTGTCGCCGGGGTCGCCTTCTCTTGTTTCCGTATACTCTCCTCCATCTTTTTCCAGTTCCCCGCCGTCTTCAATACCACCGTCATCGTTACCGCCATCAGCATCTCCTCCGTCCGGTCCAGGCGCAAGACAGTCTGCGCCGCGGGTATCGATGAAGCGGGCAATGATTTTGGGCTCGCCGCCGACATTGCCGCCCACGATAAGACCCTCACAGTGACCCGGTCTGAAGGCTACCGCTGCCAGTTTTGTGCTGGTGTCGCCCATCCAGGGATCGGAGTCGAAGTCGGGAATACTAACATCGCGGAACTCCGACCCGCTAAAGCCCCCCTGGTCACCCAGGAACTCAAAAACCGTCCCGACGAGATTGCCCTGGGGTGCGCTAGCATAACTGACGAGCAGCGCCCGTGAACCGTCCGAATTGAAGGCAATGCCGTAGAACCAGCCGCTACCCAGATCGACGCTCTCCCAGGTTCCGTCCCATCTGTACACATTCTGTGACTGGTCGACGACAACCCCGAATCCCTCCAACGGATGATGGTCGACAGAAGCGGCTCCAAAGCCGTTGTACCCAGTATCTACGAGTCGATCTGAGGATTGCGCATCCGGCCTGTAAGCGATTACCTGTACGGAACTCGAACAACATGTTGTTATCAAGGCCTCTTGTCCATCAGGTCGCCAGGAGACGTCGCAAGGACATCCGAATCTGCCAATTGCTGGCGGGCCGAAGCCTTGCAATGAAGAATCGAACGCCCAGACGGTAAGTATCCCGTCAGTGATTTCTTCTATCCAGGTCACGACAACTGCGTAAGAACCGTCCGGAGCAAACTCAACCGCCCGGGCTGCGGGAAGGGAGCCGATGTCAAGAAGCGAGACTGTCCCGGCAGAATCATCCCAACGGTAAATGCGCCCCTCGCCCAGCGCGCAATAGCCGTAGCAACCGACAATCAGGGCCTCCGTGCCGTCCGGGTTGAAGGCCAGTTTATTGAGGAAAAAATCATCCGGCTTGGCCACTTGGGAAACAGTCCAGTCGGATGCATCTACCTTCAATATCTTTCCATCATTAACGCCGATCAGGGCGTAGTCACCGCTGGGATGCCAGTCGACATCGACCAGATCACCCGAAGCAATTGCATGAGGAATACAGTGGTACTCGTAGAAGGCCAGTGCCGGATTCGACAAGAACACTACGAAAAGCAGAATCTTAAAGTGAATACTCCTCATTTCGAAGCCGCCTCCAGTGAGGGCCGGATGACATCCGTCCCCTTTCTACGCCTATTGGCTATTTGCCAAATATATCACAAAACCCACTCCAGCGCCGACCGCAGGTCGTCTATCTGGAATTACCCTTGTCAGATCTGCTATCATGCCCGCAAGAGGTGACCATGCGGCTTATGGGAATGAAATGGATGGTCTTGTTTCTGCTTTGCGCGGCGCTTGCGGCCTGCACCAACAGCAAGGAAAACCAATGCGCCGCGCTTCGCAAGTCGCTCCGGGCCGAGATGGCGGCTACCAAGGAACTTGCGGCCAAGATGCGCGATCCTGCGGCACTTACGGCCCACGCCGTATTTTTAAAAGCCACGATCGCCGATTTGCGAAAACTCAAGATCGAGGACGCGGCGCTTGGGCATGCCGTTGCAACCTACCTGAATGCCGTTACGAAACTGTCCGAAGGTTACAAGAAGGCCGCCGAGGGATTGAAGCTTTTAGCCAAGGGTGACTACAAGGCGGCCGGCGACAAGATGCCCGGGCCAGGAAGCGGGCTTGTGATCTACGGCACGATCGTCGACTCGTCCCGCATCCACATCGCCGACGAGTGCAACAAGCGCTGACGCCTGGACTGTTGGCGAACAGCTCGCCGCCGAAACAATTGGCCAGCCGGGGGACGACCGGGGGTCTGTGACGGGG
>CAZENH010000052.1:13233-19237 GCA_964513625.1 uncultured Myxococcales bacterium
GCTCGCCGCCGAAACAATTGGCCAGCCGGGGGACGACCGGGGGTCTGTGACGGGGATCTGTGACGGGGGTCTTACCAATGACCCGTGCATGTGTTAGAATCACAGGTTAATTTTGCGATCGCGGAGGGTGAAGTGAAAAACAACAAATCCAACCATCGTTTCATGCTGGTCGTGGCCTGCACGACGATCGTCGCCGGCTGCCAGTCTCCCGGCGCTTCGCTGGACACCCGCGGCTACGCTTTGACCATCCACGTGCCGGGCGACGCCGACACCATCCAGGCCGGCATCGACGCGGCCGCGATGGACGACATCGTGCAGGTGGCCGCGGGCGATTACACCGAGAACCTCGATCTGAAGGCGGGCGTGACCTTGATCGGCGCGGGCATCGACCAGACCGTGCTGCACGGCCAGATCGTGCTGCAGCCCGGCGAGGGTGCGGTGCTGACCGGGTTCACGGTCACCAAGGACGGCGCCGGCTATATTTCGGACGACGTCGGCATCAGCGAATCGTGCGGCGGGATGGGCGGCGTCAATGTCGTGTACGCCAACGCGGTCGAGGGCTTCGACACCGGAATCGAGCTTATCGACTGCTCGATGATCGAGGTGGTTCGCAACCGCTTGCGGCGCAACGCGATCGGGCTGAACGTGCAAAACTGCACCGGCCCGGTTACCGACAACCTGGTGCTCTACAACCGCAACTCGGGCATCTTCCTGTCCGGCGCCGGCCTGCGCATCTTTCACAACACCATCGTCGGCAACGGCTTCGCCGAAAACACAGACCTGGGCGGGGCCGGGATCGTCTCGGGCCAGGGCAACTCCGAGCTGGTGCGCAACAACATCGTGGTGTCCAACAACGCCGGGCTGAACTCGCTTGTCACGCATAACTCGAACTACGATCACAACCTGGTCTGGGGCAACTTCACCAACTACGCAGGCCAGGCCACGGCCGACTCGACCGACCTGTTTGGCGATCCTTTGTTCGTCGACATCGGCAACGACAACTTCCACCTGCTCGCGGGCTCGCCGGCGATCGACGCCGGGGCGCATTCGGCCGGCACCGAGGTCGACTTCGACGGCAGCTCGCGGCCGTGGGGGTCCGAGGTCGACATCGGCGCCTACGAGTTCCGCCAGGCCGACCAGACGCACCGGCTGGTGATCTCGGAGGTGATGGCCAACCCGGTCGACGAGGACCGCGGCGAGTTCGTCGAGATCTACAACGCCTCCCAGGTGCCGGTCGAGCTTACCGGCCTGGTGTTCAGCGACGGAGACGCGCGCGACGTGCTCGGCCCCTACCAGTCCGGGCCGACCGAGCTGGCCGCCGGGGCCTACGCGGTGATCCTCGATCCCGAGTACCAGGGCGGCTACAACATCCCGGCCGGCACCGTGCAGGTCGCCCCGCTCAACACCACCCTGGGCAACGGCCTGGCCACCAACGATCTGATCACGCTCTACGACAGCGACGGCGCCACCGTGCTGTCGACCTTCTCGCATCCTTTCGATCCGGGCAACGGGGTCAGCGCCGAGCGGGTCGATCTCGAGCGGCCCGACCTGGAGACCAACTGGCGCTCCTCGCCGTGCACCCAGTCGGCCGGCCGGCCCAACTGCGCGCCGGTCACCCTATCCGACGGCCTGATCATCTCCGAGGTGATGTCCAACCCGCTCGACGAGTCGAGCGGCGAGTTCATCGAGCTTTACAACGGCACCGACAATCCGATCGACACCAGCGGCATGCAGATCACCGACGGCGACGCCAGCGACGCGATCCTGCCCTGGCGCTCGGGCAGCCCGGTCATCCCGGCCCGCACCTACGCGGTGGTGCTCGACCCCGACTGGCCCGACGACCAGCTTTTCCAGATCGATCCGCAGGCGCTGCTGCTGACCGTCGCGCCCAACGCGATCGGCAACGGCCTGGCGGTAAGCGACCCGGTGGCGCTGCTTTCCGCGGCCGGCGAGGTGGTCGACACCTACTCGCGCACGCTGTCGGCCCAGAACGGCTACTCGATCGAGAAGGTCTCGCTGTCGGCCGGCGACCTGGTGGGCAACTGGGCCCAATCTTCCTGCCCGACGGGTTCGTCCCCCGGAAGTCTCAACTGCGTCTCGTCGGCCAGCGCCGGGCCGCGCAAGCCGCTGGTGATGACCGAGGTGATGGCCAATCCCAAGGACGAGGACACCGGCGAGTTCATCGAGCTGTACAACCGCGGCATCGATCCGATCGATGCAGCCGGCCTGTTGCTCAGCGACGGCGACGCCACCGACGTGCTGGGCGCCTACCAGAATGGATCGACCATGATCCCGGCCGGCGGCTACGCGCTGATCGTCGACGCCGAGTACGCCGGGCAGTACGACATCCCGCCGGCGACCGTGCTGCTTTCCACCCAGGACACCACCCTCGGCAGCGGCCTGGCGGTAGACGATCAGATCAGGCTGCTGGAGGCCAACGGGGTCGAGATCATCGACTCGTTCCGCTGGCCGTTCGACCCGGGCAACGGGGTCAGCGCCGAGCGCATCGACCTGCGCGCCTACGACTCGCCCGGCAACTGGACCGCCTCGAGCTGCGCCGGCGGCTCGTCGCCGGGCCTCGACAACTGCGCGGCCGATCCGGCCGGGCTGCCCAAGCGGGTGCTGATCACCGAGGTGCTGGCCAACCAGACCGGCACCGAGGCCGGCGGCGCCGGCGAATTCGTCGAGCTTCTCAACCTGGGCGCCAACGCGGTCGACCTGCAGGGCATGTGGCTGGCGGTCGGCCCCGAGGGCTCGATGACCCGCGACCAGCTCGTGCCTTACAACAGCGGCGACACTTTCCTGTCGCCCGGCGGCTACGCGGTGGTGCTCAATCCCAACTACGACGGCCGCTTCACGCTGCCGGAGGACACGCTTGTTGTCACCATCGACGACGGCAACTTCGGCGCCAGCGGCATCGCCACCACCCACTGGGTGGCGCTGTACGACGCCGACGGCATCACCCTACTCGACGAGTTCCGCTACCCGACCGACCCGGGCGACGGCGTGTCGAGCTACCGCATCAGCCTGACCGCCACCAACGACGCCTCGAACTGGGCGGCTACCCCGTGCGGCAGCACGCCCGGCGCCGCCTCGTGTCCCGGCTCGACCGACGTTACCACCTACAGCTCCTTCTGGGTCGACCGCAACGCCAGCGAGGGAGGGATCTACTGGTACCAGGCGATCGGCTGGCCCGACTGGCGCCCGTCAAGTTGCGATGAATCGATCGTCTGCCCGGGCGGCCTGTACGGCTACACCTACCGCGACAACTTCCCGGCCGCGCAGGCGTTCGACTTCGTAAACCCCTACAACGAATACGCGGTGGTGTTCACCGAGCGCTCGAGCCCGACCGACGACTGCGGCGGCGCCGCCGGCAACGGCTGCAGCGGCGCGACCTTCCGGGTCGAGCCCGGCCAGACGGCCCAGGTGCCGGCCTCGTCGCTCGGCTACTACTACGCTCAGACAGTCGGGCCGAGCTTGAACACGCTCGACTGGTTCGGCGGCGACCCCGATCTGTACTGGGCGCTGCCGCCGGACGGAACCCTGGCGCCCTTCGTGGTCGAGGTGCCCTAATGAAGCCGGTTACGAAGATCTTCTGGCTGGCCATGCTGTTCGCGGCAGCGGCCTTCTGCGGCTGCGGCTCGGGCTCGTCCGGTCCGGGCGACGACGGCTGGTCGGACGGCGACGGGGCCGACGGCGGCCAGGACGCCGGCTACGATGCCGGCTACGACGCCGGCGCCGATCAACCCGGCGATGAAGGCGCGGATCTCGACGGGGCCGACGGCGGAGACGGCGGCACGATCGACGGCCGGCCCATCAGCCCGATGTACGGCTGGATCATATTCAACGAGGTGCTGATCGACGGCACGGCCGAGGGCGATCCGAACGGCGACGGCGACACCAGCCACCCGTTCGAGGACCAGTTCGTCGAGCTGGTCAACGTTCAGTCCGATGCGATCGATCTGGAAGGCTTTTCGATCATCGAGCAGGACTTCGCCGAGGGCAGCCCCAGGCACGTCTTTCCGGCGGGCTCCTCGCTGCCGGCCGGTCATGCCCTTGTGGTTTTCGGCGGCGGCGACGCCCCGCCCGCGACGGCCACCGCCGAGTTCTACACCGCCAACGCCAACGACCCGCCGGGATTGAGTTTCGGGCTGCACCTTTCGGTCCCCAGCGACTCGGTCTGGCTGCTGGACGATCAGGGCGCTGTGGTCGACCGCTTCTGCTACGGATCGTCCTCGGCCGGCTGCGACCTGGCTGCGGCCAACGACGCCTCGCTGACCCGCGCGCCCGACCTGACCGGCGACTTCACTCCGCACGACCAGGCCAGCGGCTCGAACGGCGCGGCCTTCAGCCCCGGAACCCGCCTGGACGGAAGCCCGTTCTGAACAGTCCTTGCCTCCGGGAGGCGTCCCCTTTTCTTCCGCGACTTCCCCAACGCGTGTGATAGCGGTTACTCGGCAGGCTGGAAGCTGCGGTCGAGCAGCTTGCAGCCGGAGACGTTTCCGGCACCGTTCTGTTTTTCGGACACGGCCCTCATCCCTTCGCAGTCCTTTGGGGTTTCCCAGCAAAAACTCGAAGCGGAGGTAAACATGCCCCCGGTGCCGTAGGCCACGAAACAGGACACTTGATCGACTTCCCGGCAACCGCCGGTGATCGCCAGATTGGCCGCCTTGGCCCGGTTGAGTTCCCGCACGCACCAGTCCTTGATCACCTCGCACTGGGAACGTTCGTCCCCGCGCGCGTCCACCAGCTTGAAGCAGAAATAAGGCTCGTTAGCGGGGTGACGCACCCTGGTTTCGTCGAAAACGGGAGTTCCGGTCTCGTCCCGGACGATGGTCGGAGAAGAGAAACAAGCGCAAAAAAGAGAGGGAATAATCAGGGTTGCTGCCAGGCGAAAGTAAATCATCTGTCATGCCTCCTTTGTTCAAACTGTATGAAGTATAGTACGGAATGGCTGGCACTTTTTTAGAACTTTTTGAGGACGGCACTATTCCTCGCAATCGATCGGACCGTACGAAAGGTTCTGATCAACGGCCACGCCGAAGGTGAACACCGACAGGTGCCCGGTTCCCAGGTGGTCGTGGATCTCCTCGCAGGCGCCGCCGATGCGCGACAGATCGCCCGGGCCGTTCTCGTAGCCGGCGGCGGCCACCACCGCCCGGCCGTTCTTGCCGTTGAAGACGATGTAGCGCTGGCCGCGCGGCGGGGCGCTGGCCCAGCGCATGTTGATGTAGAAGGCCTCGGCCTCGACCGGCGGCCGGGCGCTGCTGCCCTGGCCGTACTCGTTGGACGGCTCGCAGCAGGGACACCAGGGCTCGGTTCGGTTCATGCTGTAGCCGCTTACCGATTCGCTGAGCTGGTAGTGGTTGTCGATGCCGTCGGTGAAGCTCTGCGGCCAGGTGCCGCCGCTGAACTCCTGGTCGGTCACCAGGTGGGCCTCCTTGACCACCTGCCCGGTGGCCGGCATCTCGAGCGGTTCGCTCGCGCCTATGCGCTGGATCGGATCGCTCAGCATGGCGCAGTTGCCGCCGTCCGCCAGAAAATGCGCATACAGCGTGTACGGGCCGGGGTACTCGGTGCCGCCGGAAGTCGAGTAGCTGTCGGCAATCAGAAAGTACGTGCCCGGTTCGATGTGCCGGCTAAGCCCGATGTTGGCCCGCTGCAGGCAGGCGTCGGAATCGACGGCCGTGAGCAACTGGATGTCCACGTCGGCGCCGACGTCGCTGCCGTCGTCGAGCATGACCACCAGCGTGCCGGCCGTCTGGATGCTGAACATGTAGACCTCTTCGGGGCCAGCCTCGCCGGTGTCCGGCGCGCATGAGTAAGAATCGAACTGGTCCAGCGGCGAGGTCGAGGTGTCGCTGGTGTGCTGGTATGGAAACCCCCCGATGATGATGCACGGGTCGACGGGACAACTCGGGTTGTTGTCGTCGGCGTCTCCGATGTCGCCGGCGTCGTCTGAGTCGCCGGCATCGGCAACGACGTCGCCCGCATCCTGCCCCGA
>CAZENH010000052.1:19337-25949 GCA_964513625.1 uncultured Myxococcales bacterium
CGGCGTCGTCTGAGTCGCCGGCATCGGCAACGACGTCGCCCGCATCCTGCCCCGAGTCGCCGTCTGTATCCGCGAATCCGTCCAGTCCCGGGTCGCCGTCCGGACCCGCGTCCCAAACTCCGTCGTCCCCGCCCCCGTCCGCACCCCCGCCCCCTCCGGAGCAGCCGGCGACGACCGCGAACATGACAATGACCAATAGGCTTTTCATTCTCACATTCAAATAACCGCGCACGGCGTTTTCTGTCAATGATCGACTGGCTTCGGCCCGCCGCCCGCGGTAGACTGGTTCACCATCATCATCTGAAGCGGGTGCCGCGGGATGAGCGCCGTGAGGTACGAAAACAGGCGGCCGGACATCGACTGGCTGCGGGTGCTGGCCACCTACCTGCTGTTCGTGTTTCACACAGCCAAGGTCTACGACGTCTCGCCCTTCTACCAGCTCAAAAACGGCGAACTGAGCCCGAGCCTGGACATATTCACCGGCTTCATCCACCAGTGGCACATGCCGTTGTTTTTCCTGCTGGCCGGCTGGTCGGTGTTTCCGTCGCTGCGTAAGCGCAAGGCCCGCGGCTTCGTGCGCGAACGCTCGGCCAGGCTTTTCTTGCCCTTCGCGCTGGGATGCATCTGGCTGTGCCCGCCGCTGCAGTACGTCTACGCCCGGACCGCGCTCGGCTACACGGGCACGTTTTTCGAGTTCGTGCCCGAGTTCTTCACCTCGCTCAAGTACTTCAGCTGGTCGCACCTGTGGTTTCTGATCTACCTGTTCACCTTCGCGCTTCTTTACCTGCCGCTGTTCGTGTGGCTTACGCGAAGGCAGCCTTCCCCGCGCCGCAAGAAGCGCTGGCTGCTGTACGCCCCGCTGCCGGTGCTGGTGCTCATCCAGCTCAGCCTGCGGCCGATCTGGCCGGGCTGGATGAACCTGTACGACGACTGGGCGAACTTCACCTACTACAGCGTTTTCTTCATATCCGGCTTTTTGCTCTCGCGTTCGGAAGATCTGCGCCAGGCGTTGCGCCGCGAGTGGCGCCGGGCCGGCTGGATCTGCCTGGCGGCCCAGGCGGCGCTGTTTACCATCCACGTGCTGCTGACGCTTCAGTGGCCCAGAACCCTGTGGGCGATCTTCGCGATCGCGAGCTTCACGGCGGTGATGTTCCTGCTGGGGCTGGCCGACCACCTGATCCACAAAACCCACCGCTGGCTGCCCTACCTGGTCGACTCCGCCATGCCGATCTACATCCTGCACCAGGGCTTCATCATCCTGATCGGAGTCTTCATCGTCCAGTTGCCCTGGCCGATAGCCGCGAAATATCCCGTGCACCTGCTGGCGGCGGTCGCCGCAACGCTCGCGGCCTACCATTTCCTGGTGCGCCCCTTCAACATAGTGCGCGTGATCATGGGCGCCCGCCGAATCAAACCCGCGCGGGGACAGGGGATGGAGTGACGTCCAGGCACCTCAAGAGTTCTTCAGAGCCGCACTCGCCAACTCTTGCCGGCTGTGCACGCGGGCCAGGACGAACAGCTCCTTCACGCAGGCGCGTACGGTCGAGAACTCGAGCCCCAGACGATCGGCGATCTGCTTGTCGGAAAGGCCCTGCATGAGAAGCGCGGCAACCCTGGCGTGCCCCGGCTGCAAATTCCAGCGCCTGGCCCAGGGCGTGAGCGGAGCGCGCTTCGGATCGGTCACCAGCTTTTCCGGCAAGAGCAGCCAGAAGGACATCTCGCCCAGCCGGATCGGCACCCGTTTCACCCAGCGAGGCCTTTTCGAACCGGGCTTCTCCGAACAGCATGCCTTCATCCAGTTTGGGTACTCCGGGTAGGCGGCGACGGCTTTGCGGTTGGCGTGGACGACTATGCCGCTGGTGGTGGCGATGAACGCCGGCGCGTCTATGGCGTCGGCAATCAGCGTCACGTTTCCGGGACGCAGGCTGCTGGTTCTGACGGCCCTTCTGGCGTTGAGTGCTTCGATGAGATTCGGCAGTGTCTGCGCCAGGCGCGAGATCTCATAGTCTGCAATTCGTCTGTCGCCGATTGCCCGGGCACAGCCGAGACAAGCAATGTACTCGTCGGCCCTGTACAGAATGGCCTCGACCTCGCTGCCGAATCCAAGCTGGTTCATGCCAAGCTCGCGATACAGGTGGTAGCATTCGCTGTCCATCGTCTCGATGAACTTGACGTCGTAAACCTGGTTTGCGAACGGACAGGTCGTCGACGGATCGAACGGCCTGAGGGCCACAACCAGGCCGCTTTTCACCCAGTCGACTTCCACGCCCTTGGTGGTTTCGGATTCGCCCAGTATCTCGAACGGTTTTTCGCAGCCGTCATTCCAGGTGAAATAGTAAGCGACCGAGCCGGGCACCAGCCGGGCGATGGCTCTGGACGTATAAACGAACGGATCCTGGCTGCACCACAGGTACGACAGTTCATCCAGCACGCTGTCGACTTTTATATATTCAAGTGCCTTCGAGTACACGTGTCGATTCCGATCGTTTCAGATTCCCATCGCGGCACTGACCAGTTCATGCCGGCTATCCAGTCTTTCAGGCAGCACCAGCCACAATGACAACTCGCCGATGCGTACGGGCACTCTTTTGACCCAGGCTGGACACTCGACTCCTTTGCGCTCAGAGCAGCAGGCCTTCATCCAGCCCGGGTAGCGCGGATATGCCGCCAGCGCTTTCTTGTTGGCGTGAATCACGATTCCGCTCGCGGTGGCGATGAATGCCGGCTCGTCAATGGCCTCGACAACGATGACCACGTTGCCGGAGATCAACTCCCTGGTCTCCAGCGTGCGCTTCGCGCAGACGCTCTCGTTGATCAGGGGGATCAGTTTCTGAATCCGCGCAAGTTCCTCATCCGAGTATGCAGGCGAACCCTTTTCACGGCCGAATGCCAGGCGGGCAAGGCAGTCATCACCCTGGCAGAGTATGGCTTCGCCATATGGCCCGAAGCCGAAGTGGTTGTCGGGTGCATCTCCGCTTTGTATCCACCGAGATTTCTCACAGTTGAAATCGTTGGACGCTCCCAGCTGTTCGACCTTCTTGAAGCCGTCGCCTGCCCATTTGTAGAAGAAGACCGTCGAACCTGGAATCAGTCTTTCGATGGCCCTGGCTGCGGCATCATATGGACAGGGATCCGTCCAGAAGTATGAAAGTTCTTCGAGAGTCCGATCAGCCTGCAACCTGTCAGCTTCTTCCCGCACTTCCCCGTCCAGCATGGGCAACTCCCGTAAAATTGCCCGCCCCTCAACTTCCCATCATATACTATATTACGCTCGAAGGTATACCCTGTCAGAATCCGGCTACCAGAATCGGCTGGCCGAGCAGCTTCTCGAGCCTGGTCCGGATGCGCTTGAGCCTGGGCGGGCACTTGCAGCGGCAGGAGAACTCACGCCGCTTGCCGGCGGTTATCAGCGCAAGATTGACGCTCGTACAATCCTGGCCTTTGATGTCAAAGCGGCCCTGCCGCGAAAACAAACCGGAGCGTTTCACCAGCTTCCTCAGCGAGGCAAGCCTGGCTGGTTTGAGCCTAATTGTCTTCGCTTCACGGCGCCGGTTGCGCTCTGCGGTCGCCATGGAACTGGCCCAGTAAGTCAGCTTGCCGCGCTTGTCGACCCGCAACCAGGCATGTGACAAGGGTCCGAGCACGGTCAGCTCGAGCCAGACGTTGCCAGCCCGGTTGCCCGGAACCAAGACGCCGCCCGGCGTGGTCGTCTTTTCGAAGCCGGCCGGTTCTGCCCGGCAGGTTCCTTTCCTGCAGACCGGGCGCCACAGCGGCAGCGGGTCGGGCGGCCTGGGGCAAGGCGAGCAGGCCGGCGCCGCCAGTCCCTGCTCCCGGGCTTTGGGATTCAGCCTGACCGGCGGATGCTTGGCGCACTCACGCTTCAGTTCGTCGACCTGCGACTTCGAGACAACCTGCGGCATCGAGTCCGGGCAGCGTCCGCACTCGGAGCAGTCGACCGGGTTGAAGACGCAGTCCGAGTCCACCCGGCAAGCCCCGGCAACGGCGTCGCCCCCGACGGCCGCCATGGCCATGCACAACAATATCGAAAGACCACGATTCATGGGCACCTCGCGCTATATCTTGCCGAGGATCATAGAATACACAAGCATATGGTTCAACGGCAACGAGGACGGGCAACGGGGACGGAGTGACCGCTCCTTCTGCTCGGTCTCCGTTCCGAGGCTCGTTCCAGGTCATTTTTCTTGCATCATACCCAAAATGGGCATCATAATGCCCATAATGGGCAGCCGCAAGGACAGGAAGTCGCGTATCGCGCGCAGACATGGAATTCCATCGGGCCTGGCAGGTGCGCTGTTCACATCTACGCAGCGGAGAGTCCTTGCCCTCCTGTTCGGCCAACCCGGACGCAGCTTCTATGCCAACGAGCTGATCGAGCTGACAGGCTCCGGTTCGGGCGCAGTGCAGCGCGAGCTCAAGCGACTGAGTTCGAGCGGCCTGGTGACGGTCCGCCGCATCGGCAACCAGAAGCATTATCAAGCCAATCCCGATTCACCCATCTTTGACGAGTTGCACGGCCTGGTGGTCAAGACCGTGGCGCTGGTCGATCCTCTGAAGGCGGCGCTCGAACCGCTGGCAGACCGGATCGATCTGGCAATGCTGTTCGGTTCAATGGCGAAAGGAACGGACACCGCCAAGAGCGACGTCGACCTGCTGATCGTCGCCGAAGGATTGATCCTCGAGGAGGTTTACAAGATCCTGCTGCCCTTGGAAGAAACCCTCGACCGGAAGATTAGCCCGACCCTGTACACTCCGAGAGAATTCGAGAAAAAGAAATCGGCCAACAACGCCTTTATCAAGCGTTTGCTAGCGGGCGAAAAAGTGATACTGATCGGCAGTCCCGATGACAATTGAGCAACTCGACAACCTCGCGCGTATAGGCCAGCTCAAGGCAGAAGCGCCGAACGAGAACGAAACCAGGGGCTTGATCCGTTCGGGTCTCCGGCGACTGGACGATGCGGAGCGAAACGAACTGAACCCGGAGAGCCGCTTCGATCTCGCTTACAACGCGGCTCACTCGCTCGCATTGGCCGCGCTGCGTTCTCACGGATACAGGTCGGAAAACCGCTACATCGTATTTCAATGCCTGCAACACACGCTCAACCTACCGAAAGAGCAATGGAGAGTCCTTGACGAGGCGCACCGGCTACGTAACCTTGCCGAGTACGAGGGTGAAGTCGACGTGGACGAGCAATTGGTCGCAGCGCTGGTGAGGATCGCGCGGGAACTTGCGAGGCGAGTCGAGGGGCTGGCGGAACCAGGCTGATTCAACAGGGAGGGATCATGCGTGTAAGCACGTTTGTTCTCGGCATTCTGCTCGCCTCGATGTATACGGGCCAGACCGAAGCACAGGAGAAACCTGACAATCTCGACGTCAAGCTCAAGACGCTCGACATTCTCGAGTCGGACGAGATTGCCGCCGCCATCGGCGCATGCATCGAAAAAGATCCGGCGCTGCCCAAACGGTTGAGCCTGGAAATCGAGGTGGGCATCGACGGCCGGGCCAGGCTCGCCAACCTGGCTCCGCAGCTCGGGCCGCAGGCTAAGCAGTGTATCGAGAAACTGATCGCCGCAACTCATTTTGCGGGCGGGTCGGAGGCCTATCGGGTCATTCACCGCTTTGGCCGCCTGCAGCCTTGTCCCGTGGCGCCGGCGCCCGGAAAAGCGGCAGCCCCCCCCGGGCCGCAGCCCGTCCCGGTTGCCGGCAAGGAGGTAAAAGAAAAGGCACACCAGGCCCGGGAAATCGCCGGCCTGACCGATCGCGACAACGGTCGAATCGTTTACATGCCCACCGCCATTCCCCGTCCCAGGGGCAAGTTCAACGCGACCGCTCACGACATCGGCTTCTGGCAGCTGGAGTACGGAGTAACCGACAATTTCGATCTGGGGGGACAGTTCCTGCTGCCGATCACCGTGTTCTCGATAGCGCCGAACATGCGCTTCGGCTTCAAGCTGCGCGACAAGGTATGGCTCGGTGGATATGCCACCTTCGGGCTGTTCATTCCCTACATCGAAGGCATCGATTTCGAGGCCATCTTCTACGGGGGCGGGTTGGCTTTAACCGCCGGGGACAACAAGTTCTTGTTCAACGCCGGCCTGGTTGCGCTGGGCATCACGGCCTTCAGCTCCGACGAGAGCGAAACCAGGGCGCTGCTGTTGCCGAATGCCGGAATCTCGATTCGGCTCAGCAGCATGGTGCGCCTCAATTTCGAGCTGGTTCCGCCGCTGATGCCGTCGGTCGATGCGGCCGACGACGCCAGCCTGTGGCTGATATTGTACGGCTTGCGGATCTCAGGCGACACGCTCTACGGCGACATCAGTTTCATCTGGCCGGCCATGAAGGATGCCTGGACGTTCATGAAATACATGCCCATGGGAATGCCCATGCTCAGTTTCGGGTTTCAGCTATAGCCGGCAGCCGGAAGATCCACGAAACGTCCGCCTTCCCCGATGATTCGACTGGCACGGACAGGAGGTTCGCATGCAGAGCAAGCTCGTCGATGCCATCGCGCTCGCCTCATCCCCGATCGCCGTCATCCTGACCGACGAGAAACCCGAGACCGCCTTGCAGATCAAGCAGGGCGGCTGGGGCTG
>CAZENH010000053.1:0-25158 GCA_964513625.1 uncultured Myxococcales bacterium
AAGACCCCTTCTAGACTAGGAGGTTGATAGGCCGGAGGTGGAAGCGCAGTAATGCGTGTAGCTGACCGGTACTAATTGGTCGTGCGGCTTGACCATATTTTTATTCGTCTTTCCAGAGCATTGTTCTGGAGCGAGGGATAAATATTCCCGAGTGGGAGGTGGTCAGAGTTGAGAACGAGAAAGGCGTGTATGCGTAAGAGATTGAATGCTTCGAAATAACGGTTTCCGGTGACAATGGCGGAGGGGTCACACCCGATCCCATCCCGAACTCGGAAGTTAAGCCCTCCAGCGCCGATGGTACTGCACTGGCAACGGTGTGGGAGAGTAGGACGTCGCCGGGATCTTTTTTGAACGGATCGTCGAAAGACGGTCCGTTCTTTTTTATGCCCTTGAGCCATGCCACTTTCCTTTTTCACAACGTAACTGCTACTCTTGACTTGTCCATGAAAGCCGGAATCCGAATTCTTGTGGTCCTGTTTATTGTGATTTTCCTTTTTCCCCGGGAGGCGCACGTGAGCGGATCCGCTGTGGGCACCATCACCGAGACTTATTTCGAGATTTCCGGAGACGACGGGCTGCGCATCCACTTCATAAACTCCGGAGAGGAAAGTAAATACCACCACGCCGAGCGCGCCAAGATCGCGGCCGCCCTCAGGCCGTTGGCCGGTAAAATCAAGGATTTGCTCGATCGACTCCGGAAGAAAGAACCCTGGATGCGGCTGATCCAGCCGTACCAGGCCGGAGGATGGCAGGGAGCGGATGTCGATCTGAAACAGTTTGAGCTGGCCAGTTACGGGCCCTTGATTGCAAAGATGCAGGAAAAGGGCCCCTACCGCTATGTCACCTCGTTTCAGCACTGCCCCGGAAAAACCCGCATGCTCAACGTCACCGTCCGGTTTATGTTCCGGGGAAAGGTCGAATCCGAATCCCTGTACGAACTCGAGGATGCCTTGCACTCACTCCGGACACCTTTTCCGGAAGATGCCCGCTATCCCGCCAACCCCAAAGGGGTAGAGCTCAGCTCCACTCGCTGCGACGAGTATCTTATGGAGCTTATGAAAATCAGGACGGCTTTTTCCGAGCGGCTCGAGAAGAAAAAGATGTACTTCCGGGGCCACGAACAGGACGGTTCCTATTTCTCGGCCCGATTGGAAGGGCCCGAGCTATGCCTGGCCACCTTCGTGTTTACACTGGCGGGTGCCCACCATTGGGGCCGGGCCAAGCGCGCATTCGTCGAGGCTAGCCAGTCGGTGTTCAAACGCGCGATCGAGTGGCCGGGATTCCCGCCCGACCCGCATGCTGACTCGGCAGCCTGGCGAATCGTGGTGGACCAGGGGAACTACTAGAGTTTTGACGCCGAGGGCCTGGTGGTGGGCCGTGTGCCGCTTCCGCTGAGAGGCAGCACCAACAAGTCCGACTAACGCGACTTCCAGCCGGCAGGTTTTTTTGGACCCACCCTATCGATGGGTCAGGGCTGTTTGAGTCCCTTGCACTCGAACCGCTCGCCGGAGACGAACCAGTCCTGTTTGAATTGCCGGACGTCCTTGTCGCTAAAGACGATGGCGCGGTAGACGAGGACCTTCGTGTCCTTCATCTTCCAGCAATCAGGCGAGGCGCCGTGCTTCTGGCACAGGCGCGAGAGAAACATGGTCTTCTCGGGAAGCTGTTCCCAGACCTGCGGCAGGTAGGTGGAAGAACCATACCGGCTTCGCAGGATGACGCCGTCGCGATTCGGCTTGAGTTTTGTAAGCAGGTCGTCGGGCGAAGTGAAAACCAACGGTTTCGGCTTCGTCAGGATGCTGATCGAGAGACGCAGGTTCTGCAGCTCACCAGGCCTAACAGAGGGGAAGCGCGGGTCACCCGTAGCGGCGGCTATGGCCCGGTCCATCACGTTCTTGTAGAGTGGGTCATTCGCCTCGAACATGCCGATACAGCCGCGCAACTCGTCAGACTTCGTTTTCAAGGTCACGAAGACGGCCAGGGGCTTCTTCAAATAGGGCGTTACACAGGCGGGACTGACCTCGGGTTGTTTCCTCGTGCGCAGATACAGGTCTATCGTGTCGCGGGCCAGGGAGAGCAGGAACCGTTGTTCGGGACGGGACGGTCCTTCGGCGCTCTGGCTATTGCTGCTGGTTGCGGCGTCGCTGATCTTGCGGCGCAGCCGATAGAATCCCACCCTGACCGGATCGACGGCATAGCGGTCGCTGAATCCCGTGATTGCCGGCAGGTCCTTCTCGGCGATGGGCTCGAGCCGGTAAGTTGACTCGATCAGATAGCAGGACGGCAGGTAGTAGCGGCCGTCGGGCAGCAGGCTGTCCGCATGGACGGCCCTGCAGGAGGCCGGCCGCCAGTAAGCCAGGCATCCAGAATCAGGATCCAAATCGGCGGCCGGATCGATCCACTTGTGCCCGAGCCCAAGCCAGACGGACAGCCGCGAGGGGATCATCATCCCCAGATCGGCGTTCCATGAGCCGACGTGCACGATCCGGCATCCTGCCGGCACCTTGGCGAGATTCTCCCGGAAGAACTTATATTCTCTTCGGAAGGTGGGCTCGGGGGGGCGATGGTAAAGGGCGTACAGGGAGACCAGCGTGATCAGCGCGCCGAGAGCGGCAGGTATCCAGCGCCGCCGCGATTCGAACAGCCTTGCAGTATGATCCGCCACCCACAGGCCCCCAACGCCGGCGAAGACCGCCGCGAACGGCACCAGTGCGAGTTGGTATCGTGCCGTGACCAGATCGGTGGATGCCAGCCCGGCGGTCGGCACTGCGGGCAGCAGGCCGACCAGCAGCCACAGGATGGTCCGGCCGCGGCTCGCGCGGGCCGCTAGAACCAGCCCGGTGATGAACAGACAGGACAGAACGAAAGGAGTCCTGGGAGGGAGCAGGATGGATTCTGACCCCACCAGGCCCAGCAGCCTGACAAAAGCCTGCAGCGAGCATAGAGGAGATTGGTATCCCATGGCTTTGATCACCGGCAGGTATATCTCGGCCAGCCCCACGGCGATTACCAGAATACTCGCGCACAGCGTTGCCGGTCTGAATTGCAGGCGTCGGCTTGCCGGATCGCACAAGATCATCAGTCCCAGCGGAAGCCAGCCCAGGGCCGGTTCCGGGCGGAAGGCCGCGGCCAGAACCAAAGCCAACCAGCCTGCGACGAGCAGAATCGCCGAAGTGATCCTTCCGGCCAGGACCACGGCGGCCACGGACACGGCTGAGAGCAAGCTGATGACGACGGCGGGATCGTCGGTCGGACTGAGCCAGGCATGCACCGGCCAGACTGCCATGGCCAGGCCGGAAACAAGCCCCGCCCGCCTGCTGCCGAAGACTCGCCAGCCGAGCAGGTAGACCGGAACCACGGTCGCAGCACCGGCAAGGGCGCCGGCGAAAAACAACAGCGTGTCATTCGTGCCCAACAGGCTGGTCCATCCGAACACCCAGGCGCAGAGCCCGATTCCGAGCTCGGGGTATTCGCCCGGCGGACCGAATGGAGATGACTGCCGGATGACCTGGTTCGTGGGTCCGGGGTCCACTAACATCCAGCGCAGAAAGAGCGCAACGCCGACCAGCAGACCCATTTCGATCAGAGCTCTTTTTGTCTCGCTGTTCTTCCACGGGCGTCTTCTGACCGTCTCGATTACCAGAAGCGCAACCAGGCCCAGCAGGCCGGCGATCCAGGCAAGAGCCGCGATTCCCACCGGCGAGGAAAGGAACTCATCCAGTCTGTTTCGTAACGACGGAGAACTATACGGTTCGGCCGTAGAAGAAATGTCCGGTTGGCTGCTGAATTTTTTCCAGAATCCGCCCGTGTCCTTTCGATTCACCCGAGCGGCGATCTCACGAGCGATCTCGGCGGCCCGATCGGACTCGATGCCTTGTGCCCTGGATAAAACAACATCGAAGGAATCCGTCTGTGCAACAGGGTTGTGACCCAGGCCAAGATGGACGAAGACAAGGACGATCGCCTCGTTTCCGGGCCCGGAGAGTTCTGCACGGAAGCGATCGTGCTCGATGGCGATGTTGGCAACCTTCCATCCGGCCGCTGCTTCCGTACCACCGCCCGAGAACAGAGTCTCGATCTCCGCCTCGCGTCCGGCCTCGATGACGGGAGTTTGCCCGGATACCATCTGAAGTGCAATTGCCAGGATTGAAGCGGAGATGGAGATCAAAAAGCTCATCGTGCCGTACTATTCTCGTAGGAAACTCAGTGCTTGTCCATCTTTCACCCATGAAGGGGCTTGAGCGTCAAATCGACTGGGCTGCCCTCCTGGTCCAGCTTCACATCCTCTCTTCCCGTACGACTGACTCTGTCTAAGAAGATACGATCCAGTATTCCACCTGCTTGCCGCTTGGCCATGCCGGACCTCCCAATTTTCAAATGGAACGTCAGAGTGTACTCCAAACTCGGTGCAGATAGAAAGCGGGTTTTAGCACTTCTATCCGTCGTTTTCAGCGCCAGCCGGGACAAAAGGCATTTTTGCTTGATGTGCATCAGAAATCGTCTGAAGATAGCCGCATTGTGGCACCGAACGGCAGATTGAAGCGAGAGTTGCTGCGCCTGGCCGCGCCTTACCGCTCGGCCGACTGGCGGGCTACGGCTTACGGGGCCCTGGCGCTGGCTTTGATGCTGGTCTACCTGGTTCAAGGAAGCAGGGGGTTCTTCGCGGCCCATTTTGCGCCGGCCGGCATGGCTGCTTCTGATGTCGAATGGTGGGGCACGCTGTACCAGTTTGCCGCGGCCTTTGTACTGTTCTTGATCATACCGCTGCTATTTTACAAATTCGCAGGCCGGGAGAAGCTCGCAAATATCGGTCTGGGGGCCGGTGACTGGAAATTCGGGCTGCTGGTTGCTCTGATCGGCTTGCTCTTGATCTCGTTGCCGGGCGGACTATCGGCCGGCGGCATGGCCGACTTTAGGGCAGAGTATCCGCTGGCAAAGTCTGCCTGCACCAGCACCGGCAGGTTTGTCGTCTACGAGTTGGCCTACGGGCTGCTTTACTACGTGGCCTGGGAGAGTTTCTTCAGGGGTTTTTTACAGATGGGTTTGCAGCCGCATATCGGCGACGTGGGCGCCATTTTGGTACAGACGACGGCCTCGACCCTGTTGCACATCGGCAAGCCGCTAAACGAGATCTGGGCAGCCCTGCTGGCCGGCTTTCTTTTCGGCGCCATCGTGATCCGCACGCGCTCGATCTGGCCGCTGGTAATAATCCACTGGGGCCTGGGGCTCGTCACTGATCTCTCCTGCGCGCATGCCGCGGGCCTCTTCTGATGAATGTCCTGGTTAGCGGCGGTAACGGCTTCATCGGCTCGGCGCTTGTCGAGCGCCTGCTCAGGGAAGGCTGCAACCTCCGCTGCCTGGTGCATCGTTCGAGCGAATTGCTTGACGGCCTGGATGTCGAGCTTTTTCAGGGCAGCCTGAGCCAGCCTGAAAACCTCGAGCGCGCATGCAAGGGCACCGATGTGGTCTATCACCTGGCAGGATCAGGGCGGGCGGGGGACTGGGGATCTAGAAAATGGTTCTTCGCCTGTAACGCAGACGGCACGAGAAACATGTTGGATGCCGCCGTAAAGGCCGGGGTCGGACGCTTCGTGCACATGAGTTCTCTGGCCGTTCATCGATTCACGGGTCACACAGACGCCGACGAGAGCGTGCCCGCCGATCAGCAAAAATACGCCTACGGAGCCTCGAAGGTAGAGGCGGAACGGCACGTACGGCAGGCGCAACTCGAAGGCAAGATCGAAAGCGTCATCCTGCGTCCCGGCGTGGTGGTCTTCGGCCCGCGGGACGAGACGGCTTTCGTGCACATGGCGCCGTTGCTCGAAAAGGGACGCTGGACACACGTCAAGGGAGGTTCTCCCCTGGTGTGTTACAGCTACGTCGATAACCTGGTGAAAGGACTGCTGCTGGCGGGCAAGCACCCCGCTGCCGCCGGCGAGACTTTCATCATCACCGACGATCTCAGCCTGAGTTGGAAAGAGCTGATCTTTGGGGTGATCGCAGCCTTCGGGGCGCGCGAAAAAACGTTCTCTTTCCCGGCTCCTCTCGCCCGCGCAGCCGGAATTTCCATGGAAGCCGCTTTCAAGCTGGTGCGCAGCCGCAAGCCGCCGCCGATAACCGACTACCGAACCGCGCTGGTCTCGCGGGACTTCCACTTTTCGTGTGCCAAGGCCAAACAAGTGCTTGGCTACTCTCCTGAAGTCCGGTTCGAGGAAGGTTTGCGCCGGACGGTCGAGTGGTACCGGCGTTGGAAGGAGCGCAAGTGAAAAGCGTAACGCCGCCAAAGTCGCCCGTGCTGGTTACCGGCGCCGGCGGATTCATCGGCTCGACCTTGTGTCGCGCGCTGATCGAGAGCGGGGCCGAGGTGCGCGGTCTCGATCTTCCGGGAGCGGGAGGCAGGGGACTCGAAAAGATTGGAGTGCGGCTCTTCGAAGGAGACATCTGCAAGCCCGATTCGCTGATCGAGCCTTTCAGGGGAGTCGCAACCGTCTTTCACCTGGCTGCTTTGGCCAGAGACTGGGGCAAGCGCTCGCTCTTCATGGCCGTAAACGCCCAAGGCACCGGAAACGCGCTCGATGCAGCGGCGAAAGCAGGCGTCTCGCGCTTCGTACACATGAGTTCACTGGCGATTCACTCGTTTTCGGGTCACCGGGAGGCGGACGAGTCGACCCCCGCCAAAAACCAGATCAACGGCTACTGCAGCTCGAAGATTGCCGCCGAGAAGATGGTGCATAAAGCCCAAACCGCTGGAAAATTCGAGTGCACCATCATTCGCCCCGGTGCAATAATTCACGGACCCGGCGACACTACGGCTTTCATCCAGCTGGCCGCCTATCTAGAAAAAAACAAGATGATGCTGGTCAACGGCGGGCGCCAGCTGACTTGCTACAGCTACTCAGAAAACCTGGCCCGCGGAATGATCCTGGCCGCGGCTTCGCCCGCGGGCGCAAATGAGACTTTTATTGTGACCGACGATCTGAAGATCAGCGTGAGCGACTACATGTCCGCAGTCTGTCGAGCCCTCGGACTTCCCGCCCGGTTCAGGTCCATTCCCGCCCCGTTGGCTTACGCTGCCGGCTGGACGCTCGAGATGCTCTGGAAGCTCGCCGGGTCCAAGAATCCCCCGCTGGTGCACCGCTACCGCGTCGGCCTGGTAGCCCGCGACTTCCACTTCAGCTGCGAAAAGGCGAAGCGCACGCTCGGCTACGATCCCAAGATAGCCTTCGAAGAGGGACTGGAACGCACCGCGTGCTGGTACCGGGATTGCCGCCGGGCGTGAAAACGCCTGGAATTGCATGAATAAATGCCGAAGACTTTTGATTGAAAAAAACTCGTGTCTGGACTAGTTTGTGTTCTGTTGCCGCTAACCCGAATAGGAGCAAAAAGATGAAGAAAAAAGTACTGATGGAAATGATTTCATGCCTTGCGGTTGTGAGTCTGGTTCTGCCTTTAGCCGCTTGCGGAGGAGGCGACGAAGACAAATGCGCGGAGGTGAGCTGCGGGAACCACGGCAGTTGTAATCCGGACACCGGAGCCTGTGCCTGTGACACGGGTTACTCCGGCGCGGATTGCACGAGTTGCGTAAGCGGCTACCAGGACAACGATCAGAACGGCAGTTGCATGCCGGATTGCAGCGACGCCAGTGTAAGCTGCGGCGATCATGGAAGCTGTGACGATTCTTCCGGTGTCGCCCTGTGCTCTTGCGAGCAGGGTTACTCCGGCGACGCCTGCGATGCCTGCGCCGCAGGTTACCAGGACAACGACAGCGACGGGAGCTGCCAGGCTGATTGCGCAACATCCGGAATCGTCTGCGGCTCGCATGCTACCTGTGACGACAGCAGCGGTACGGCGGCTTGCGGATGCGAGACGGGCTACCAGGACAACGACAGCGATGGCGATTGCCAGCCGGATTGCGCGACATCGGGAATCGACTGCGGCAGTCATGGCAGCTGCGTCGACGCCTCGGGAACGGCGCTTTGCGTTTGTTCGCAGGGTTGGGCCGGAGACGATTGCTCTAGCTGCGCTGCGGGTTATCACCAGGAAGGCGCCGACTGCGTCGAAGACACCGATTGCCAGGCGAACACCTGTAACCAGCATGGAAGCTGTGATGACACCAGCGGGGTTCCCGTGTGCAGCTGTGATCAGGAGTACACGGGCGATCACTGCGAGAGCTGCGCCGCCGGTTACCAGGACAACGACTCCGACGGTACTTGCCAGGCAGATTGCGCCACCGCACAGCCGGCCTGCAACGCGCACTCCCATTGTGACGACAGCGGCGGCCTGGCCGCCTGCGTCTGCAACGACGAGTACGTAAACCCGCCCGCATGTGACCAGTGCGCGACAGGTTACCAGGACAACGACTCCAACGGCAGTTGTTTGGCGACCTGTGCGACTTCGGGCGTCGACTGCGGCACTCACGGAAGCTGCTCCGATTCGTCCGGCATCGCCATGTGCGTCTGCGACACGGGTTATAGCGGGGACATTTGCAACACCTGCGCGGACGGCTACCAGGACTACGACGCCGACGGGGTGTGTATGGCGAACTGCCAGACGGCCAGCCTCGACTGCCATACCCACGGCAACTGCGACGACTCTACCGGGCTGGCCCACTGCAACTGCTACGAGGGCTACGCCGGCGACGACTGCTCGAGCTGCGACAGCGGCTACCAGGACAACGACAACAACAACTCCTGCATGCCGGACTGCGCGACTTCAGGAATCGATTGCGGCACGCACGGATCCTGCAGCGACGCTAGCGGCACGGCCAAATGCGAGTGCGGCACCGGCTACACCGGCGACACCTGCGCCGAGTGCGCTTCCGGCTACCAGGACAACGATAATAACGGCAGCTGCGATCCGGGCTGCTCGCTGGCCGGGCTCGACTGCGGCACATACGGTGCCTGCAACGATTCGAGCGGAACGCCCACCTGCGAGTGCGTAGAGGGCTATACCGGCGCCAACTGCACGCAGTGCGACACGGGTTACCAGGACAACGACGGCAACGGTACTTGCCACCCGGACTGCGCCACTGCGGCTCCCGCCTGCGTCCATGGCTCCTGCGACGATTCGAGCGGCGATGCCGAGTGCGCTTGCGATGCCGGCTACGCGGGCGATCTTTGCGATGCCTGCGAGAACGGTTACCAGGACAACGACGGCAACGGCACCTGCCTGCCGAACTGCGCCACGGCCTCGATATCCTGCACCGGCCACTCGCATTGCGACGATATGAGCGGCACTGCCCAGTGCCTGTGTGATGACGGCTACGTAAACCCGCCCGCCTGCGACGGGTGCGTTTCAGGCTATCAGGACAACGATAATAACGGCAGCTGCCTGCCCGATTGCGACACGATCGGCTACGAAGTCAGTTGCGCCGAGGGCGGCAACGGAGCCTGCGACGACTCCTCGGGCCAGGCTGTCTGCATTTGCAACAGCGGCTACACCCCCGACGGCATGGGCCATTGCACAAATGCCACCGGCTACGACTGCTCGAGCCCCATGCCGCTCGACCTGTCGGAGGACGAGGTGACCGGCAGCACGGTCGGTTCCGGCGACGACTCGACACCTTCCTGCTCGTCGTACAGCAACGCCGAGGAGATGGTCTATGTCTTCACGGTAGGCGAGGCCGTGCACGCCAAGTTCACTACCGAGGGTTTCGACACGATCATTTACCTGCGCAGCGATTGCACCGATGCCGGCTCTGAGATGATGTGCGATGACGACAGCGGCCCCGGCACCGGCTCGATGATCGAATCCGACCTGACACCCGGTACCTACTACCTGTTCATCGACGGCTGGTCGAGCAGCGTTGGCAACTACACCCTGCACATCGAGCTGTCTTGCGGGCCCGACCAACTTTACGATCCGAACAGCGACTCGTGCGTCGACAACCCATGCCTCGATCCCAACCCGTGCAGCGATCCGCACAAGACGGTTTGCGAACCGGTATTGCCTGCAAGCTACCTGTGCCACTGCGACGCCGGCTACATCGACGATCCCGGCAACCCGGGCACTTGCATTGCCGATCCCAACCCGCATGGCGAATCATGCGCCGATGCCATGCCCATCCAGCCGGTAGACGGCACTATCATCGGCTCGACCCTGGACGCGGTCAGCGACGGAGCCGGCACTTGCGGCGGCAACGGTCCCGACCGGGTGTACCGTTTCGACTTGTCTGAATCGATGCGTTTCGAGGCCGGCATGAGCGGGTACGACACGGTCTTGCACTTGCGCAGCGTCTGTGACGATCAGGGCTCGCAGATTGCCTGTGACGACGACGGCGGTGCCGGCACGGCCTCGCACCTGGGCCCGATGTTCCTGGATCCCGGAAGCTACTACCTGTGGGCAGACTCGTATTCCGCGGGCGGCGATTTCCAGCTTGATGTAAGCTTCAGAACCGATCCATGCGTTCCCGACCCCTGCCCCGGCACGCCCGAGTGCGTGGCATCGAACGACTGGTCGAGTTACGAGTGTGTTTGCCCGCCGGGCACGCTGCCCTGGCAGGGCGACTGCGTAGACGATCCTTGCGATCCCAACCTGTGCACGGCGGCTCACCAGAACATCTGCACGCCCGATCTGCCGGGCGCCTACCACTGTGACTGCAACCTGGGTTACATCGACGATCCCGGAAACCCGGGCACCTGCATCGAGGATCCCAACGCCAACGAGTGGGCCTTCATCGAGTTCATCGATGCCGACAACAACCTCGATCCGGCCGGTCACGACGACGTGGCCGAAATGGGAGTGGCAGGCTCGACTCCCTACGTGCACATCGTGGCCCTGTTCGACACCGCCGGTTACTCCGACGACGGCCATGCCCGTAAGATCTACGTCACCCAGGGCGGCTACGATGTGATCGAGGACATGGGCGAGGTCGACATGGGCAACTGGCAGACGCTGCGCGACTTCGGCATCTGGGCGGTTACCAACTACCCGGCCAGGCACTACGCGCTGATTATGTGGGATCACGGCAGCGGCTGGGACAAGAGCAAGCCGCAGCCCTTGCCCTACAAGGGATTCTCGTACGACGACAGCAGCGGCAACAACATTTCCGTTGCTGGAGGCGACTACGCACAGGCTTTAGCCGGAATCACGGCGGCATTAGGCGGCAAGATCGATGTCGTGGGACACGACGAGTGCCTGATGGGCATGTGGGAAGTGGCGGCGGCGACGGCGCCCTACGCGCACTACTTCGTTGCCTCCGAGGAGACAGAACCCTTCGACGGTTGGGCCTATGACGGGTTCCTGCCAGGCCTGATTGCCGACCCGACAAACGTAAGCCCTGCGGATCTGGCCACCAGCATTGTTGATGCTTATTACAACGACTCTTCCCAGAACTCTACCATGGGGGCGATCAACCTGGATACCATGGGCGACCTGAACGCAGCGATTTCTAACTTCGCGGATGCTTTGATGGCACATTCTAGTTTGTACTCTCAGGTGAACTCGGCGCGCAGCAGCACACAGTCGTTTGCCGACTCTTCGTTCAGAGACCTGAAGGACTTTGCAACCAGGGTGGCCGGGATATCGGGAGCGCCGGCCGACCTGGTGACTGCTGCGAACGCGCTGGTGGCACAGCTCGATGTGACCGTAATCCACAGCCAGGCGCAGTCAGGCTATTCGGGTGCTTACGGCATGTCGATCTACCTTCCGTCACAGGGGTCTTCGGTTGCTTCGGACTATTTAGGCGCCTCGTGGTGCCAGCTGACAACCTGGGACGAGTTCCTGCAGGACTTCTAGGTTTTACTAATCTGATATTGATAATACTTACTCGGCACCTGGCCGGTCGTTAGTCGGCCGGCCAGGTGTGCCGGGTTATCTCGGTGCATTTTCCGCAGGACGCGTCGGCGGTGAGCACTACTCCCTGGATCTGGACATTGTCCCGGGCCACCTGGTGGCTGGTTGGCAGGCGAGTCGTGAAACGGGCTATCGCCTGTTCTTTGCGTACTCCGATCACCGAGTCTACCGGGCCGGTCATGCCCAGGTCGGTAAGGTAGGCGGTGCCTCCGGCCAGGATCTCGGCATCGGCGGTCGGGACGTGTGTGTGCGTTCCCAGCACTGCGGTCACCCGGCCGTCGAGATAGAAACCCAGAGATCTCTTTTCGCTTGTGGCCTCGGCGTGGAAATCAACGACGATAATGGGCGTCTCTCGGCGTAATACCTCGAGTTGGCGATCGGCCTCGCGAAAAGGACAGGGCAGGGGATTCATGAAGAGCTGGCCTTCCAGGTTGAGCACGCCGACTTTCAGACCGCCGGGCGCTTCGAATACCCCGGCGCCCCGGCCGGGTGTCCGGGGCGGGTAGTTTGCGGGCCGAAGCAGGCGCTCCTGCGAATCGAGATAGTCGCGGATTTCCTTGTGCTTCCAGATATGGTTGCCCGAGGTCAGCACATCTATTGGCAGCGCAAGGAGCTCGTCTGCGACCGGCGGCGTGATGCCCAGTCCGCCCGAGGCGTTTTCGCCGTTGGCGACAACGAAATTTGCCCCGCTCTCCTCGATAAGTTGCCCGAGGCGCTTGGCCAGCGCCTGCCGGCCGGGCTTGCCGACGATGTCGCCCAGGACGAGGATCTTGACAGTCTCACTACTTGGCATACTCCACCGCTCTGGTCTCCCTGATGACCGTAACCTTTATCTGTCCGGGATAGGTCAGCTCGTTCTCGATCTTGTCGGCGATGTCCTTGGACAGCAGAAGTGCAAGCTCGTCCGACACTTTGCTGTTCTCGACCATCACGCGCACCTCACGCCCGGCCTGAATGGCGAAGGCCTTCTCGACGCCTTTGAAAGACTTGCATATCTTCTCCAAGTCGTCCAGGCGCTTGACGTAGCTTTCGAGCATCTCGCGCCTGGCGCCGGGCCGGGCGCCGCTCAATGCGTCTGCGGCCTGGACCAGCACGTCCAGGATCGATTCCGGCTTGACCTCTTCATGGTGGGCGCGGACGGCATGGACGATCTTGGGGGACTCGTTGTATTTCTTGAGCAGATCCGCCCCTATGATCGCGTGTGAACCCTCTACCTCGTGATCGATGGCCTTGCCGATATCGTGCAAAAGGCCTGCCCGCCTGGCCAGCCGGGGGTTGAGACCCAGTTCCGAAGCCATGATCCCACACAGAAAGCCGGCTTCGATGGAGTGCTGCAACTGGTTCTGACTGTAGCTGGTCCGGTATTTCAAACGGCCCAGGTATCTGACCAGTTCGTGATGGATTCCATGGATCCCCAGTTCGAAGGTCGCCTGTTCACCGGCTTCCTTGATGACCAACTCTATTTCTTCGGCGGACTTGGCCACCACCTCTTCGATGCGAGCCGGGTGGATGCGCCCGTCGGATATCAGCTTCTCCAGGCTCTGGCGGGCCACCTCGCGTCTTACCGGGTTGAAGCCCGAGATGATCACACATTCCGGCGTGTCGTCTATGATCAGGTCCATCCCGGTAGCCGCCTCCAGAGCGCGGATGTTCCTCCCCTCGCGGCCGATAATACGCCCCTTCATGTCGTCTGACGGCAGGTGGACCACCGAGACGGTCCTTTCGGACACGTAGTCTCCCGCGTAACGTTGAATCGAAGTGGCGATGATCTTCTTGGCGCGCTTGTCGGCCTCCTGACGGGTTTCTTCTTCGACCTCGCGGATCTGCTTGGCGCCCTCGTAACGAGCCTTTTCCACCATCGAGTCTATCAGTTGTTTCTTGGCTTCCTCGGCGGTCATGTTGGCGATTCGTTCGAGCCGGTCGTGGCTTTCTTTCTGTAGCTGATCGTATTTGGACTGCATCTCTGCGGCTTGTTGTTCCCGCTTGGTGACTTCCTTTTCTCTGCGGTTGTGCTCGGCATCCTGGCGATCGATCAGATCGGCCCTTTTTTCCAGACTTTCTTCCCGGTGATTTAGGCGTTTTTCCTGGGCCAGCAGGGAGTTCTGCCGCTCCCTGATCTCATCGTCCATCTCCCTTCTTTTGCGCTCGATGATTTCCTTGGCGTCTACCTCCGATGCGCGTTTCGTCAACTCGGACTGTTTCTCGGCTTCTTCGATAATCTTCTCGGCGTCGAGCTTGGCACGGCTGAGTCTTGAACGTGAACGGCGAACCTGCACCAGGTGGTTTGTGAAGAATCCCGACAACAGGCATGCGACTCCGACAATAACGAGTGTAATCAGATCTGGCATCATCAATGACCTCCCCGGGTGCCTCACTTCCCGGCGCCCGGAAGATATGTGAACGCCGGCAGCGCCCAAAATTGGCGCCTGCCGCCTAGATACCGACGTTTGGGTAAGTGGGTTGGCGCGCGAGAAGATCATCCCCGCGCATTGAATCGATTCAGGATTTGGCGCCCATGACAGGCGGTGTCGGGCTGAACCTCGGTCTGCGGCCCTTAATAGGCGACCTCCTGAGCATTGTTCGGGACAGGCCGTGTGTCCGTTGATCTCGAGGTTTTCATCCTTGCCACCTGTAAAACAAACCTACAACTAGGTCTTGTAAAACCAATCGGGCCGATTTTCGCACCCTGAATCTATGTCAACCCGTCTCCACAAACGACGGGACTTCCTCCCAGAAAAACCCCCGCATGGGCCGTCAAGGCAGATGAAGGCAATGAACCCGCCTTCCACAGGTGGGTGCACCATAAGAGCTTCAGGCTTCCTTGCGTGCAAGGCCGCTCACCACTCACAGCGGGCGCTCCCTTCGAAAAAAATGTTGGTTCATTATTTTCTAAATGCCCGTCACGTACCCTGCAGGGGTAAATAACTGAATTTACGATAAAGTCAAGCATCTTGAGCATTCGTTCCCGAGTGAATCAGCTTGAGAATGTGACGCACCTTGTCTTTTACTTCTTTGCCCAGCCTGGATTTTTCCTGTTTCAGCTTGAAAAATTCATCGGCAATGTTTAAAGCCGCGAGTATAGCCAGGTTGTGCGTTGCCACGGTCCGGGTATTTTTCTGAACCTCGGCCAACTGTTCATTGAGATACTCCGCAAGGCCCTGGACATACTCTTCCTTCTCGTCACTGCGTACCTTGTAGCGCTGCCCCAGTATCTTGACCTCGAATGTACGCATCTTAGTCTTACCCCGCAGGACAGCACACAAAAACCAGGAAAGAAGTATAGATTTATACGCTTGTGCATGTCAAGAAGACAGTGTTTAGGTTCCCAGATTCCCGGATAATCTGGGTGTTTGGGTTCAGATAGGTGTCTTATTGGATGCGGTGCATCTTGAGCATATTTGTGCTGCCGGGTTGGCCGATTGGCACTCCGGACGTTATCACAACCGCCTCACCCGTGCGGGCGAAGCCGCGTTCTATCAGGATCCGGTTTGCCTGGCGCAGCATGGCGTCAGTAGAGCGCACGGCCGGCACCTTGAGCGGCTCGACTCCCCAATAGATAGCCAGACCGTGGTAGGCGTCATCATGCGGTGTCATTGCGATTATCCTGGCGTTGGGACGATAGTCCGAAATTAGCCTGGCGGTATTGCCCGACTCGGTGAAGGCCACTATCAGCCTGGCCCCGGTGTCCTCGGCCGCAACTACCGTGGCCTTGGAGATAGCATTCGGGAACAGAGCGTGGTCCTTGATCAGGCGCGGTGAGGGGATACTCTGGAAGGCCGCCGATTTTTCAGCCTGGCCGATGACCCTGACCATCATCTGCAAAGCCTCAAGCGGATAGGCGCCGGCCGCGGTTTCCCCCGACAGCATCAAAGCGTCCGCTCCGTCGAAAACGGCATTGGCCACGTCCGAGGCTTCGGCCCGGGTTGGTCTCGGGCTATGGATCATCGATTCGAGCATTTGGGTTGCCACGATCACCAGCTTGCCGCGGGCATTAGCCCGGGCCACGGCCGTTTTCTGTATAGCCGGCACCATTTCGGGAGGCAGTTCCACGCCCAGATCGCCACGCGCCACCATGATTCCGTCACAAACGTCTAATATATCGTCCAGGTTGTCGACCGCGTCGGGGTGCTCGATCTTTGCCAAGATCAGCGAATTTCCCTTGGCCTTGCGAATCATGCGCCTTACCTGCAGGACGTCCTCGGGCTTGCGCACGAAGCTTATTGCCACCAGGTCCATGCCTAACTTCAATCCCAGGCGAATGTCTTTGCGGTCTTTCTCAGTAACTGATGCACTGGAAATATTAACGCCGGGCAGATTGATGCCGTTGTGATCCTTTATCACGCCACCGGCGACCACCTTGGTTATTACGTCCCGGCCTTCGACATCGGTGACCCGCAGCTGGATCGTCCCGTCAGCGATGAGCACCCGGTCGCCCTTTTTTACGTCCTTGTGAAAATGGTTGTACTGCACAGCCGCGTGAAAGTCGTCTCCGACGATGGGGCGGGTAGTCAGATTGAACGAGTCGCCGGTGTGCAGAACTGCCTGACCGACCTGAAACTTTCCCAGGCGGATGCGCGGGCCCTGGACGTCCTGCAGAATAGCCAAGGGTCGCCCGGCCGCCTTGGCCAGGCGACGCAGCATTACGTGCAGCCGGCTGTGGCTCTTGTGTGTGCCGTGAGAGAAGTTCAGGCGGGCCACGTCCATTCCGCCGAGAACCATCTTCTTCACGATTTCCTCGGAAGAACTCGCGGGGCCGATCGTGCAGACAATCTTCGCTTTACGCATAACTCAACCTCCGGGACGAGGCCGCCTCAGACTCTGGGCGGGGTATGGATGATCTTGCCGAGCATGATGGAAGGCGCGAAGAGCAGCGCCGTGATCCTGGACATTACCAGGGCAACGATCAGAACCATGACGAACCAGGTTCCCACTGCTGCGGCTGCGAACTTCAGGGCCTTCTCATGTGGAGTGTCCATCAATACCTGGCATCCGGCCAGGAAAAGGTAGGCGGCATAGCCGAAGCCGACGAGCATTCCCAACAGGCTCAGCTGAGGAACGAGGGTCAAAAACCCCGCAATCCAGACGGGAGTCGAGGCATAGGCGACCAGCTTGAATGCCGCATCTTCGTCTCGCACCGTGCCGAAGGAAGGGGCCATGAAGTTTACCAGCAGCCCGAGGGCGAAAACCGATCCGGTAAAGACCAAAAGGAGGAGAATCGCATATACCAGGGCGTAAAGAAAACCTCCCCCGAAAAGAAGGTTACCTAAAAAGCCGAAGACGGTCGGGATCAGCGCTAAAAGCAATACGTATTTGGTGACGAGATCGCGTCCCTGGTCAGGTTCGTTCTTGATGGCCCGCCAGGTTTTTTCCGGGTTGGTAAGGATCTCGACAACCCGGGTGGCGATCGCGGAATAGTTGATGAACATTAGCGCAGATTCTACGGTCGGCGTCTTGGGGTGTCAAGAATGTTGGGTTGCTGCTGATCATCGGCTACAACGTGTGCTCCTCGCGATCCTTGCCGAGGATATCCTTGAGCAGACCGTCGGGATCCTGTTTTTTTTCTTGCGGCTGCTCTTTCTGATCGGGTTTGATTCCGGCCCTTTTTAGCACTTTTAGCGAAATGAAGATCGGCGCTTTGTTGCCGACGGCCAGGGCGATTGAGTCGGAAGGCCGGGCATCGAAGGAGAGCAGCTTGCCGGAGTGCCTGATAAAGACCGTTCCCAGAAAAGTGTTGTTCTTGAGATCGTCGACTTGCACCTTGACCAGAACTCCGCCCAACTCGTGCATGATCTTGTCCAGCAGATCATGCGTCAGCGGCCGCTGGAAGCGCTGCCGGCCGAGCCTGAGTTGAATCGCAAAGGCCTCGGAGTCTCCGATCCATATCGGCAGCAAGGTGCCGTCCTTGTCCTTGAGTACAACAACATGCGCGCCCTTGTTCTCCATCACGCCCACTACCGTCATCTCGATGAAACCCGCGGGCGGCTTGAGTGCTGAAGGCGCCGGACCGGATTTCTTCGGACCGGCCGAAGAAATCCCGGGAACTAAATTCGCCGCCGCCAGGGCCAGCAACAAGAACAGTCCGTGTCGAAAAACCCGCATGACAGCCTCCTCGAATGGAAAAGACAAGCCCAGCATACCACGCCTTTAGCGTTGGTTGTTTCTCTTTCTTCAGGTGACGGAGAAAAAAGGCTGCTTCGATTATCCAGCCTGCAAAAGGTTTGAAAATCTACATTTCTTCTTCTTCATCTTCTTCGACATCGTCACCCCAAAGGGATGTTTCGTCGTCATCATCGTCCAGGAACTCGTCGCTGGGATCCTCGACAATCTCATCCGGCTCCAGCGATACGGCGACCCTGAACTTCTTGCTCAAGCGCCCGACCTGTTCCAGGAATTCGTCGAAAGCCAGAAAGGCATTCTCGACGATCTTGGGGTTTGCCTTCTTGCCGCAGTTGGGGCATTTGACAAGAGACGGTTCACGGAGAATGTCCGAAACCTCGAGCTCAAACTCGGCTTCACATTGGACACATTCAAATGAGACGCTCATACGTTGTCACCTTTGTAAATTTGCCATGGTCACGACGAATAAGTTCGAGAAAACAATCTTGTCAAGAAAAAAATTAATTGGCCAGTACGATATGCATCTTGTGAAAAATCCACAAGCACGCTGGACGGTTCCGAAAATATACCTGCGGCGGCCCTTAAGTGCTTGACAAATGCTAACAACCGGCTAGCCTCCAATTCAGCGATGTGCATATTTTGCCGAGGAGGCAGGCTTGAAAATACACGAGTTCCAGGCCAAGAAAATTCTCGCACGCTACGGTGTCGCGGTTCCCAGGGGACTGATTGCCGAGACTCCCGATCAGGCCCTGCAAGCAGCCGAAGAGATCGGTGGCGACACGATTGTTGTAAAGGCGCAGATTCACGCGGGCGGGCGAGGCAAGGGCGGCGGAGTAAAAGTGGTGCACGGTTCCCGAGAGTCCGGCGATGCGGCTCGAGGGATGCTGGGTGTGCCCCTGGTTACTCACCAGACCGGCCCTCTTGGACAGGTGGTGCACCGAGTACTGGTCGAGGAGGGCCTGCCAATAGATCGCGAGATCTATGCCGGCCTGGTCCTGGATCGCGCAAGCGCTTCGGTCACGCTTATCATGAGTTCGGCCGGCGGAATGGAGATCGAGGAGGTGGCGGCGCGGGATCCCGGTAAGATCCTGCGTGAACGCATATCGCCGTTGACCGGCCTGATGCCTTACCAGGTGCGCAGGCTGGGATACGAGCTTGGGCTGGACAAATCGCAGGTATCCAAGGCTGTGAAATTTCTTTCCGGAATGTACAAGGCCTTCATGGATCTGGATGCCTCACTGATAGAGATAAATCCTCTTGTGGTGACCTCGACGGGCGATCTCATTGCGCTTGACGCCAAGATGAACTTCGACGACAACGCCATTTACCGCCACCCGGAGTTGGTTGAATTGCGAGACCTCGACGAGGAAGATCCTGCCGAGGTCGAGGCGTCGAAGCACAATCTCAGCTACATACGGCTCGAAGGAAACATTGGTTGCATGGTCAATGGCGCCGGACTGGCCATGGCAACCATGGACATCATCAAGCTTTGTGGCGGCGAACCGGCCAATTTCCTGGATGTCGGCGGCGGCACCGATGCTGAACGAGTCGAAGCGGCCTTCAAGATAATTCTGGCTGATAAAAATGTCAAAGCCGTTTTGGTGAACATCTTCGGTGGCATTGTCCGTTGCGACGTCATTGCCGAGGGTGTCGTTGGTGCAATCGAGCAGGTTGGTATGAAGGTGCCGCTGGTGGTTCGGCTGCAGGGCACGCTGGTCGAGCGCGGCCGTGAGATTCTTAAATCTTCCGGCCTGGACATCATTCCCGCCGAAAGCATGCAGGAGGCGGCGGAGGCGGTTGTCGAAGCCGTGAGGAGTGCGTCGTGAGCATTCTGGTCGATTCGGAATCACGTTTGCTGATCCAGGGATTGGGTAGCGCGGGGAAGTTCCACGCGGCCACGATGGTAGAGTACGGCACGAAGGTGGTTGCGGCGGTTCACCCGGGCAAGGGCGGCACGCAGTGGGAAGGCATTCCTCTGTATAACCGCGTAAAGCGGGCGGTCGAACAAACCGGCGCCGATGTCTCGATCATTTTCGTACCGGCCCCGGGTGCGGCCGATGCCATTCTCGAGGCCGCAGACGCGGGCGTGCGTCTGGCTGTGTGTATTACAGAGGGAATTCCGATACTGGATATGCTGAGAGTCAAGCACGCTTTAGCCGGGACGAATACTACCCTGATCGGGCCGAATTGCCCGGGGCTGATAACCCCGGGAGAGACCAAGATCGGTATCATGCCGGGACCGATCCACAAGAAGGGTTCCATCGGCGTCTTGAGCCGCAGCGGTACCTTGACTTACGAAGCGGTAGATCAACTCACCAGAGTCGGACTGGGCCAGTCGACTTGCATCGGCCTGGGGGGAGATCCAATAAAGGGACTCGATTTCATAGACGGACTCGATCTTTTCGAGAAAGATCCTCAGACGCAAGGTGTCGTTCTAATCGGCGAGATAGGCGGCCAGGCGGAGGAAGATGCGGCCGCTTGGATCAAGCAGAATATGAGCAAGCCGGTCGTTGCTTTCATCGCCGGGACTACGGCACCTCCTGGACGCAGGATGGGCCACGCCGGGGCTATTGTGGCGGGCGGTAAGGGCACAGCTTCACAGAAGATGCAGGCTCTCGAGGCAGTCGGCGTCGCTGTGACCAAGAACCCCGCCCAGATCGGCGATCTAATGCGTGAGCGGCTCGGGAGAGGATGAGCGGTACACGGCGCGTCCCTAGAACGACGGCCAGGAGGATTCTTGCTGTGGCGAATTCGACCCGAAAAGCGGCACGAAAATTCAGGGGCGAAGTCTTCATAAATCGGGAGCGCTGTAAAGGTTGCGGCTTTTGCGTCGAGTTCTGCCCGACCCATGTCCTTCAGTTGGAAGAGGGGTTCAACCACAAAGGTTACCATGCGCCGATTGTGGTCGACGCCGATGCGTGCACGGGCTGCGATCTGTGCGGTCTGTATTGTCCCGACTTCGCCATTCACGGCATCAAGGTGAAAACTGACAATGGCGGGAACGAGGAGCGAGACCATGCCCACGGCTGATCCCATGGGAGTGCTCAGCGGTGTTCATTTCCTTGATGGTGATCAGGCTTGTTGCGAGGGGGCACTGGCTGCCGGTTGCAGGGCGGCTTTCGGCTACCCGATCACGCCGTCTACCGCCGTGGTCGAGCGGATATCCTTGAGGCTGCCGCTGGTGGGAGGTGTCTTCGTCCAGATGGAGGACGAGATTGCCTCGTCGATCGCGATCCAGGGTGCCGCCTGGGGCGGCAGCAAGGTGATGACGGTTAGCTCAGGGCCTGGAATGTCTCTGATGATGGAACACGTCGGCTTGGCCGCCATGACGGAGACTCCCTGCGTCTTCGTCAACGTGCAGCGCGGCGGCCCGTCGACGGGCCTGCCGACTCTTCCGGCGCAGGCTGACATGATGCAGGCCAGGTGGGGATCCCACGGTGACTACGAGATCATCGCCATATGTCCGAACTCTCCCCAGGAATGTTTCGATCTGACCATCATGGCCTTCAACCTGGCCGAGCGTTACCGGGTTCCGGTCATGTTCATGATGGATGAAGCCGTCGGGCATATGACCGAAAAGGTGGTCATACCCAAAGCCGATCAGATTGAGGTCGAGTACCGCCAGCTGCCTGAAGGTCCCCGCGAAGACTACCTGCCATACCGGCCCGGGAAGAATATGGTTCCCCCGATGGCCCCTGTGGGCGAAGGCTACCGTTTCCATGTCACCGGCCTGACACATGACGAGAGGGGCTATCCCGCAATGGATGCCGGGGCGCAGGCCGAACTTGTAAAACGCCTGGTGGACAAGATCCGCCTGCAGGCCGAGGACATTTGCCAGGTCGAAGAGCACCAGCTAGAAGACGCCGAAGTGATCATCGTCGCCTACGGCATAACCTCTCGGGTCGTGTTGCGCACGTTGCAGATGGCCAGGGAAAAGGGCCTCAAGCTGGGGGTTTTCCGGCCTGTAGTGGTATGGCCCTTCCCGGAAGCTCGCCTTCGGCAACTGGCCGGAAATAAGCAAGTCAGGGCATTAGTGGTACCGGAGTTGAACCTCGGACAGATATCCCTGGAGGTCGAGAGGATTGTGGCCGGGGAGGCCAGGACGGTCTTGGTGCCCCACGCAGGGGGAGCACTGCACGATCCACGGGAGATCTTGCGCGTGGTCGAGGAGGTGCTGGGATGAACGACCATGTGAATCCCGTCGAGCCATACCTGCGAATGGAGCGCATGCCTCATATCTGGTGCCCCGGCTGCGGCATCGGTGTTGTGGTCAATTGTTTTGTCCGGGCGATCGAGAAGTCGGGTATCGACCGTGACAAGATTGCTGTGGTCTCGGGAATCGGCTGCACCGGGCGGATCGCAGGCTATGTCAAGATGGATTCGTTTCACACGACCCACGGCCGGCCCATCCCTTTCGCCACCGGACTGAAAGTGGCCAGGCCCGATCTCTCGGTAGTCGTGCTAAGCGGTGAGGGAGACTTGATATCCATCGGCGGCAACCATTTCATCCACGGCGCGCGCAGGAACTCGGACATCAAGGTGTTCTGCGTCAACAACTTCACATACGCCATGACCGGAGGGCAGGTCGGCCCCACGGCGCCCATTCACAGTATTGCCACCACGGCCCCATACGGTTCATACGACAAGCCTTTCAACCTGCCTTTCTTGGCCGACTCCAGCGGAGCCGTCTACGTGGCCAGGTGGACGACATACCACGTCCGTCAGTTGACGCGCAGCATGACCGAGGCGCTTACCAAACCGGGTTTTTGCTTTCTCGAGATCGTCGCACCGTGCCCGACCATCTATTCCCGCCGCAACCGGCTGGGCGACGGGCTGGATGCCATGCGTTTCTACAAGAAGGCCAGCAAGGTGGTCAACGGCGCCAACACGCGCATGGTAGGATTGGAGCTAAAGGGACCGATCATTGTCGGCAAGTTCGTCGACAGGGATCGCCCCACCTTGCTGGAGGCTATGAACAACGAATTCATTCCCAAGCTGGGCAAGAAATACACTCCTTACCCCACGGGGGTGAAACGATGAGCCGGGTGGAGGTCAAGATCGGCGGCTTCGGGGGCCAAGGTGTCATCCTGGCCGGGATAATCCTTGGCAGGGCGGCGGCCATTTATGACGGCAAGGACGCCACCATGACCCAGTCATTCGGACCGGAGGCGCGCGGCGGCGCCTGCAGTGCCCAGGTGGTCGTCAGCAGCGAACGCAACCTTTATCCGTGCGTGGTGAATCCTGATATTTTAGCGGTAATGTCGCAACCCGCCTACGAGAAATTCATCGCCGAAGTCAAGCCGGACGCACTCGTGCTTTTCGAAGAGAGCCTGGTTATTCCACACGATTTGCCCCCGGGATGTCGTGCCTACGGCATTCCCGCAACGCGTATTGCCGAGGAGATGGGGCGCAAGATGGTGCTCAACATCGTCATGCTCGGCTTTTTCACGGCGCTTGCGGATGTTGTTTCCGCCGATGCAGTCAGCAAGGCCATAGCCGATTCGGTGCCTCCCGGCACCCACAAGTTGAACCAGGATGCTTTCATCCGCGGGCACGAATTCGGCCAGGAGATCAGAAAAAAAATTGATGGTAAGTGAACGTCTTATCCGAGACCGTTACATTTGTGCGGCATTGGTTATTATCATGGGCGGGGTGGTCGCCTGCAAGGGCGACAAGGGACAATCAGTTAAGAATCAGGCCCAGACATGTTTCAAGGAACTCGAGCGACCCAGCGCGGGCCGGCTGCTGCTATCCGGGCCGGTTGCCTGCGACCAGGCTGGTCCGCGCTACAGGACGCAAGGTCCGAGCGACAGGCCGCGCGAGGTGGTTTTCCTGGATGGCGGTGGTCGGGTCAAGATGACCTACCGGGTTAGCTATGATACCCAGGGCCGTCCGATGAGCGAGGAGCGCATCATGCGCCTCGATAAAGGCAGCCTCAAGGTGTACAACCGCGGCGATCGCATGGACTTCGTAAGGCCTGCTGGAAGCGGGGTATCGATTGTGCGCATCAGGACTAAACTCGATCAATCGGGAAATGCCGTGGAAGTCGCCAAATACGCCGGGGCCGAGTTGGCCTACCGCATGGTTCGCAGCTACCGGGCGGAAGAACTTGAATCCGAGGCCACCTACGACGGCAGCGGAAAGCTGAAGTTCAGATCGGAGTTTTTCACACAAGATAACAAGCGAATGGAACGTATGACAGACGGCCAGGGAAAGGTGCTCCTCGAGCGCGAGCTAAAGTCTGTGCCGCAACCCCCAAACGACGGGGGCCGCACCCGAGGGCACCATTGAGAAACACGGCTGAGAAACGCGGAATACGCGGCACAAGACGTGCCAACAGAAATGAAAGCGGTTTCGAGATTGCTTGACTTAACTGAAAAGATGTTGCCATCTCATGCGATCTAGTTGACAGACGATCTCGTTCTCCTGTAAAAGGTGTTCGATTCAAGGAAAAGCAGTGATTCTTTGGTTGCTCTCTTAATACACGGAAAGAACTAACACCAAACTAAGGAGGGAAGGAATGAAGAAGCTCGCGTTGATCGGAATCGCGGTACTGGCAATGGCTTTAGTGGCCGGCTGCGGCAGCAAGGTCAAGGTTTGGCGCCCCGACGGAAGCCCTGGTTACATCGACATGCAGGGCAAGAAGTTCCTGGTGATGCCTGCCGACATGCGTTACCTGCCGGGCGACAAGCTGAAGCTCGCGGCGGCCCTGTTCGGAGGTTTCATCGCCGAGTTCGGTGAGAACGGCATTTCTCTGCAGCCAATCCAGCCGATGCTCGAAAAAGTCGGGCTGGGCGACTTGAGCTGGAAGCTGGCCCGCGGCCTGGTTCACGCCGCCTTCTTCCATCACAGTTCGCAATGGGACTCCTGCGGAGGCGAGGACTACTCCGTGGTGCCCAACCTGGTAAAGACACTGGTAGAGAAAGTGGCCGAGTTGCTCGGAAAGCCCGATCTCAAGTTCGACTACATCGTTGTGCTGCACATCGATTCCCGCGGCGCAGGCACGATTCCCGGCACATTGAAGCTGCGGGTTATCGGCGGCGTCTACGACCCGATGAAGGATGAGATCCTGGTAGCGGTCGACTGGGACCAGGTAACCGCCGAGGACGCACTGTTGGCCGAGATGGCCACGATTGGTCCGAAGGCCGTCGGCCTGATGATGGGCAAGAGCCCCGAGAAGAAGGAAGCCGCAGCTGAAGGCACAGCTGAAGGCACAACTGAAGGCACAGCTGAAGGCACAACTGAAGG
>CAZENH010000054.1:0-24260 GCA_964513625.1 uncultured Myxococcales bacterium
TGGAACAGCTTGGCAATACTGGGAAAGTGATCTTGCCGGCTGTCTGGCACGGCTCTTGCTTTTGCGCTGGAGTCAACAAGGAGGTGTCAAATGGTAGCGCCTATCAAGAATCTTCCTGTAAATCTTTCGGTCGAGCCGGCCCGCGGGCGACAGACTCCCCAAAACGACTTCGGCTCGATGCTCAAGCGCGGCGCACAGCGGGCGGTCGGGGTGGTGGCCGACGGCGCGCGCCTGGCGGCCAACGTTTTGCCCGGCGGGTCGTTCATCTCGGCCGTGGCCGACGTCGTCAGCGCCGGGGTGGGTCAGGCGACCAGTGGATCGGGCGGCGACAAGTGGGCCCTGTTGCGCGCCCAGGAGCAAATGCAACAGGAAGGACTCAACAACTCTTTGAGGCTTTTAGCCTTGCAACGCAAAATGAACGAGGAAAGCCAGACCTTTTCGGCCGCCTCAAATGTCATGAAGGTGCGCCACGAGATGTCCAAGACGGCCATCAACAACATCCGTTAGGAGCGCAAGGTGGCGGTAATCAATCCAGCATCTTTGGCCGCGACCAGCGGCGCAAGCCCGGTAGGCAAGGCAAGTCAACCGCGGCCGCGCGCAGAACGTTTCAGCGAGGTGCTATCGCAGACGGCCGTCGGGCGCACAAACGCGCCGTCGAAACCCGGCGCGAACCCGGCCGGCCAACTGTTGACCCGCCTCCAGGACGGCGGCCGCAGGCTCGATAGAATCATTGCCGAGGCCCGCAAGGGCGCGACCTTCCGTCCACGCGAGCTTCTGGCCATGCAGGCCGAGGTGTTTCGTCTGAGCGAGGAGATCAGCCTGATCAACAAGGTGGTCGAAGAAGGCGTGTCGAGTGTGCGCAGGGTGTGGAGCCTGCAGGTCTAAGTCGAAAGGGACGGGTTACAAAATGAAGTTCACAAGCTGCATATCAATGATAGTCGTCATGGGGCTTGCCGGTTGCAGCAGCACGCTGCAAGGCGGTCTCGATGAGAGCGAGGCCAATCAGATAGTGCTGACACTGGCAGAGTCGGGCATCGCCTCCGACAAGACAGCCGAAAAATCGGATGATGGTTTCGCTGTCAGAGTGAGTTCGAGCGATCTCTCACAGGCATATAAGGTGCTGCGCGCGGCCGGACTACCGCGACCCAGGCATGCCGGTTTTCGCGCGGTCTACAAGGAGCGCGCACTGGTGCCCGGCAAGACCGAGGAGGCGGCCCTTTACCAGAGCGCATTGCAGGAGGAAATCGCCGCAACCCTCGAATCCGTCGAAAGAGTGGTCAGCGCCAGGGTTCACGTTACGCGAAAGGCGGAGAGTCGCTTTGGCCGCCCGGCGGTCTCGAATCCGACGGCCTCGGTTCTGATTTGTTATTATCCCGGACCCGGCGACGAGATGCCCATCTCGGCCGATGAAGTGAAGAAGATCGTGGCCTACTCAATCGACGGATTGCAAGCAGATCGGGTGGCCGTAGTGTTTACCCCAAGGCGCCGGGTGGCGCTTCCGCGAGAAAATTCCGGCGCAGCCTGCACGAGTGCGACCAGAGCGCCGATAGTCAAGCAGGCGGCGGCGGGTGCGGCCGGGTTACTTTTCGCAGTCGCATTGGGCCTGTTTCTGCTGCGCGGCTACAGGCGTCGAAACTCGCGCACGACGGGAGGCGGCAGGTCATGAAAGGCATCGCCTTCTCTGCGGCGGACAGGGATGTGTTCGAAAAGGCGGCCGAAAAGCGTGGCGACATTTCGCGCGATCGCTTACAGAAACGCCTGGCGGATGATCTCTGGTGTTCCGCCGAACCGTCCAGGAGCAGCCTGGCAGAGAGCCTGTGTCGAGCGACCGGCAGGCCGCATTTGTTAAAAGCAGGCGGACTCGAGCTTTCGGAGTTGCTTTCGAACCTGCCGCCGCGTCCGAGAAAGCTCTTGTCGGCAAAGCTTCCGCGCGCCGGATGTCACCGTCCGTCGAGGAGCGCCAGGCGGGCCGCCAAGGGCGTACTGACATCGTTGCAGATGGCGCTTTGGCCGGCCGGCGCGCGCGAGGGCGAATGGTTGTTGCGCGCCGGCGCCCACCGTCTGGCCAGGGCGGCTGCCGATCTGGAGGAGACTGAAGCGGATATGCTGGCGGCCCGCCTGCCGGAGGAGTGCCGCGATTGTTTCAAGGCCGCCTGGATGCGGCTTTCTAAGATCGAGTCTGCCGGCAAACAAGCAGCCTGCATCAGAGACCAGTTGATCGAGGAGGATTGAATAATGTCTGCCAGAATCATTTCAGCCGCAGCTACGGCTACGATGAATATCAGGCCCGCAAGAGCCAACTTGATGTTTGCCGAGCGACTGCGAGCGCAGCAGGATGCTGCAAAAATCGTGGAAGATGCAAAACGAAAGGCTACACAGATCGAAAATCGGGGCAGAGACGAGTTGAAAAGAGCGCGAGAGATTGCTCGCCGAGAAGGACGCAACCAGGGATACCTGGAGATTGCCCGTCAGTCGGCCGACCTGGTCAGCATGGGAAAAGCCCTCGATCGCAAGCTCACTAAGGGTGCAATAGATCTGGCACAGGAGATGTGCCGTCGGATCCTGAGGAAGGAGCTTAGCCTGCGCCCGGAGAGCATCGAGAGTATCTGCGCCGGTGTGATTTCGGAAAATCGTCCCGGCCGGATGTTGACCGTCTTTGTGCATCCTGAAGATGCAAAGGTCGTGCGCGGCCTGCATAAGTCTCTAGCTTGTGATCCGGCGATCGAGATCAAGATAGAATCCTCGGGACGTATTAAAAAAGGAGGATGCATAGTGCACGGAGAACTGGGGGAAGTGGACGGACGGCTGTCCGTGCAAATCGATGAGTTGACAAAAGTGATCAAAGAAGGACTTCAAGATGCCTGAGTCGCCGAAACCAGATGATCTTTCGGTACGCCTCGATGGTTTGCGCCGCAAAATCAGAGCTGCCAATCCCTGTCGTCGAAGCGGACGGCTCGATGGGCTTGTAGGATCGATCTTGACGGCCAGTTTGCCCGGGGCGCGGGTAGGGGAAAGAGTGCTGATCGGCTCGCGCCGGGCAGCCGCGGATGTCTGCGGCTTTAAAGGTAAACTCGCGATGTTGCTGCCGGCCGGCGAGTGCGGAAAATTGTCCGAGGGCTCGGTTGTGCGCTCCACCGGATCTGAATTTCGCCTGGCCTGGTCTGAAAAGTTGCTCGGCCGGGTGATCGACGCCCGCGGCCGGCCGCTGGACGGCCGCCCGCCGCCCGAAGCCGAGTGCTACATAGCTCCTGATTTTCCGGCGCCCGCGCCTCTCAGTCGCAAACCGATCGGTCCGGCGTTCGAATGCGGAATTCGGGCTATCGATGGGATCAACACCTTAGCTCGCGGCCAGCGGCTGGGGCTCTTCGCCCGGCCCGGCCTGGGCAAGAGCACGCTGCTTGGCCAGGTGGCCAGGGGCGCACGGGCCGATTGTATCGTGCTGGCTCTGGTAGGCGAGCGCGGACGCGAACTCTCGGAGTTCATAGCCAACGACCTGGGTAAGGAAGGCCTGCGCCGCTCGGTGATCGTCTGCGCCACGTCCGATCGCACGGCCGCCGAGCGAGCACAGGCTTTGCCGGTTGCCACAGCGATTGCCCACGGGTTCCGCAACCGGGGACGCTCGGTGCTGCTGCTGGCCGACTCGCTCACTCGCCATGCCCGGGCCTTGCGCGAGATCGCACTGGCTGCCGGAGAGCCTCCCGGCAGGCGCGGCTATCCACCGTCTGTTTTCGACCGCTTGGCAATACTCATAGAGCGCAGCGGCAATGACAGCCGGGGTTCGATGACCGCTATTTACACGGTGCTGACCGATGCGGATGCCGACGACGACCCGCTGGCGATCGAGGTCAAGGGTCTGCTCGACGGTCACATCGTGCTCGACCGCGATCTGGCGGGCCAGGGTTGTTTCCCGGCCGTCGACCCGGTCGCCTCGCTGAGCCGCCTGATGGACAAGGTTGCAAAGCCGGAACACCTGGAGTTGGCCAGGAGGCTGCGCCTTTTGTGGAGCAGCTACGAGCAAAGACGCGATCTGATAGCCGCCGGCGTCTACGAACCGGGATCCGAGCCGCTAACAGATCGGGCAATTGAAAAGCGCCCGCTGATTATCGACTGGCTAAGACAACCTCCGGGCGAACGTTGCACGCTTCAAGATTCACTGTTGGGCTTGAGGCAGATCCTCTCCGATGTATGCGGGGCGTAGACACATGTCTGAACCAAGTGTGCTAGCGGGACTTGCGGCCATAAGACAACTGGTGTTCATCAAGACAGCGGCCGAAGTGAAAAGGGCGGCCGCCGCGCATGCGCATGCAGAGTGTGAGCTGGCAGCCAGGCAGGCACAGAAACAAACGATTGATCTTCGTCACGCGCAGATCGTCGAGACGACACTGAAGGGCGGGTCGGCCATGAAGCTGGTCGCCTGCCAGCGCTATTGTGAGTTTCTAAAGAGCGAGTCGGTCGCAGCCGGCCAGAGGCAAGATGAGACACTAAAAGAGCTAGCGCATGCGTGCAAGGATCTGGAACTTGGGCGAATCAGGCTTGCCCAGGCCGCGGCCAGGGTTCGCCTGGCGGAGGATCTGTGCCAACGCGCCCGGCGCGCCAAACGAGTACTTGCAGAGACGAAAGAAGAAGACGGGGCAGTCGAAGCCTGGGTGCAAAAGAGAAAAGAGGCATGACTCCTTGACCAATACACCAAATCAGGGAATAATGGTGTATTAGTGAGGAGGTCTTTAATGGGGCGTACGAACATCGTAATCGATGATGAGTTGGTCATGCAGGCGATGAAGTTAACCGGGGCGACTACCAAGCGGGAAGTTGTTGACATCGCCTTGCGGAGCCTGGTTTCGCGTGCTGACGTATACAAGGCGCTGCGCAAGATGAGAGGTCAGGCAGACTGGGACGGAGATCTGGACGCATGGCGAAGAAGCAGCAACTGATTCTCGTGGATACCTCGGTTTGGGCTTCGTTCTTCAACAACGCCGATCTGCCGGCTGTCCGCTATCTCGACCGAGTGCTTGAGAGCGAAGAGGGTGATTTGGCCGTCATGCCCATCATCCTGACGGAGGTCCTGCAAGGATTCCGCTCTGATTCGGGGTTCCGAAGCGCCAAGAGCATGCTGCGACGCCTGCCGATGCTCATGCTGGACATTGACAGCCACGTGAAAGCGGCTTCAATGTTTCGCCGCCTGCGCAAAAGCGGTGTCACCATCCGGGGCGCGGTCGATTGCCTGATCGCCCAGGCATGCATCGAACATGGCGCAATGCTGTTGACGCTGGACGGGGATTTTGCACGCATAGCCGATCATTCGCCGCTGAAGTTGGTTTCATACTAAGACTGGGTGCAAATTCTTTACCATTGCTCGTGATCTATGCGGGCGATCTGTTCGCGGAGATCCTGCATCTCGCGTTGCCAGTACTGCAAGTCACCAAAGTAACTAAAGGTGCGCTTGAAGGCCGGATCTTCCCAACGCCGGGCAATCCAGGTTGAGTAGTGAATGTAACGCAAGGCTCTCAAAGGCTCGACCAGCCGCAGCCAGGCCGGGTCGAAATCGCGCATCGTAGAGTAAGCCTCCACCAACACCCGGCGCTGGCGCTTACCTTCTTGATCATATGCGGGCGCCAGCAGCCAGATATCTTGCACGGCCGGGCCGTTCAGCATGTCATCGAAATCGAGGAAAGTCGGCCCGTCCCGGGACCAAAGCAAGTTGTTCAAATGACAATCGCCATGCAGACGATGGGTCGGCAACTCGCTAAACAGCGGATCGATCCGCTGGCTGAGAGCTTTTACCGTCGCCGCGTATCCGTCGCGGGCCTCGGCGGCAATCAGGTCGTTTTCCAGCAAGTAGTTCAGGTTGTCCCGGGCGTAGGTCTGCGGCGTCAGTTGCATTCTGTCTGCCGCTTTAGTGCGGGCGCCGACATTGTGAATGCGGGCCACCAGGCGCCCGAATACTCGCAGTTGCTCGTCATCGGGTTCTTCCGGTGCTCGGCCCCCGACCCGCTTGAACAAAGCGTAAAAAATGCCCTCTACCTCTCCGACAGTCTCACCCTCTGACAGCTCGATCGGAGTCGAGACCGGGATTTCGTCCTCGGCCAACTCGAACAAGAAGCGGTGCTCGTCGAGGATGGCGGCCCGGCTCCATCGTCCCGGACGATAGAACTTGCCGATCACCATCGTGCCGTCGTCCAGTTCGAGCTGATAAACCCGGTTTTCGAAACTGTTGAGTATGATGAAACGTCCGCTACAGCGTCGCGTGCCGGCTTCGACCGCTCCGAAAACTTCTTCGGGAGTCAGCCGGTTGAAACGCCTGGCCAAAGGATGTTTTTCGATGGTTTGATCTGTCACTTTATGGTTTCTCCGTTCTCGGAGTGGCAGACTGCCATCATCCCGCCCCGGGAACAAGTAGTTCCGAAAGCGCCCCATACTCCGTGACCAGAATCCAGACAGGGTGACTTTAAAACTCGTACACAGCTTGTCCAGACACATTAATCCCAAAATATAAAAGCTGTAATAACAGTTAGTTGCCCCGACTCAAGAGCTTGGCACGACGGTTGCTATATCTTGCGCCAAGCGAACAACGCGCGAGGCATGAGATGAGAATCAAAACAAACAGGACAAGTGCTAGCGCCGCGGCACGACATTCAGGTTCTTCATCGGCCGGCAAAAGCGTGAAGAAGTTCTCTAAGCTGCTGCAAACCGGATTGCTGACCGAAAAGGACAACCGCGACGTGAAGCCTCCGGTTTGTGCTTTCGACAGCCTGTCGAATTTCGCGTGCCGCAACCCGGAACCGGCCCCGCACGTCGAGAAGACGCTTGGCGCGGGATGCCTGCGGCCCGAAGCGGCCGAAGGACTGGATCTTCAGACGCAACTCGCCCAGCGCATCGCCCGGGCGGCCTGCAGGCCTGCTTTGGCACAGGCAAACCAAGCGATGACCGTGACCTTCCACGGCGGAATGCTCGAGGGCGCGACTTGCCGGATTAGCGTAACCGGCGGCAAGGTGCGTTGCCGACTGAGGGCGCGCGGAGCGGTGGCCAGAAAAGAGATCGCCGGGGGCCGGGCCCGAGTGGGCGGCGCGCTCGCCGCGCGCGGACTGTCGCTCGACTCGTTCGAGGTGAGCCGATGAGCCCGGCCGTCAAACCCTTTCCGGGCGTGAAACTCAGGCGCGTAAGCCGAGCCGAGATCGAACTGCTTTCGAAAAGCGGGACCAACGAATGGCTCGCTGGAGTGCGCCTTGCGGCATACGAGCTGGCCCGCGGCCTGGGCCTGGGCGGCGCCAAGATCGAGTTGGCGCGGGTGGCAAGCGTGAGCCTGGAAGATTTGCGACGTGAATTTCCAGGTCGCTGGCGCTTCGCCGTCCTTGCCGATCCGGCGGCCGACAGGTTTGGCTTTCTGGCGCTGGATCCCGTTCTTTGCGGGCGTTTGCAGGCTCTGCTTTCCGGGGCGGGCGAGGCCAGGCGAGGCTTGTTCGCGGCCGGGCCGGGTGAGAACGGGGCCGTCGGTTGGTTGCTGGCAAGCGCCTTGGAGTTGCTCAGTCAACAGGATGACGGCCGGGGCTTTGAAGGTTACAGGTACTGCGGCTTGTGCGAGTCGGCCGGCTCGCTAGGCAGGATCTGCTATCAGCAGGATAGCTTGGTCGGCAGCTGGTTCAAGGTGCGGGCCGGCTGGGACGAGGGCTTTGCAGTCTGGCTCGAGCCGGATTCTTCGATTCAAAGAAGACCGCCAAAAAGGATGCCGTTTTTTGACCTCGAAGAATTGAAGGCGCTGGCCGATCTGAAAGTGTCGTTTTTTCTGCGGTTGGGCAGGGCCGATCTGTCTGCCCGGGAGATCGGGCAGATCAAACCCGAGGATCTGGTTCTGTTCGACGAGATCGAATCGCATGGCCGGGCGATTCTGGTTGCCGGCGGCTATTGCATACACGGGCGGATTGAGCGGGATTGCTTCGAGATTGACGGATTCGAATACAACCTGGGAGGTGAAATCATGGATACCGTGGACATCATTACCAGCCCCGGCGCGGACAAGTTTGACGCGTCCCAGCTCGGCGGGCTGCCGATCGAGTTGACCGTAGAGGCCGGAAGAGTGGAACTGAGCGTCTCCCGACTGGCCGGGCTCAGAGCCGGCGACGTGCTGACGATGCCTGCTGCCGTGCTGGGGCCTGTCGAGTTGCGAACTGCAGGACGCCTGGTGGCCCGGGGAGAACTGGTTGACGTCGAGGGCAGACGCGGGGTGCGCCTGTGCGAGCTTGCGTTCGTACACGGAGTGGACGATGAAGACTCTCTCTGAGCGCCTGAAGATTCTGGGCGCGGCTTTCGCTGCCGTGCTCTTACTTGGAATTTTCTTGCTGCGTGCACAAGGCGGCGGACGGCATGCGGCATTTCCGAAGGCCGCCCTGATGATCGTGGTTTTATCGGCGGCAATAGCCTGGTGGCTTCGACGACGCGGGGCGCGCGCTGTGCATCATGAGGCAGGCTGCCTGACGAACGTGGATAGCCTAAATCTGCAGCCGGGCAGGACGTTGTACTTGATCGATCTCGAAGGCCGGCGCTTGCTGGTGTCGTCATCGGAAAACGGTATTCGCCTGGTTTACGAGCTGGCGGCGACGGAAAGCGGCCGCTCGGCGAACGATTGCGGGGGCGGATCATGATCTCCTCGACCGGGGCCATGGCCGCCACCATGATTGCGGCAGGGCTTCTGCCTTTTGCTTTAGTGATGCTGACCTCATTCGTCAAGATGGCCGTGGTGCTTTCGATAGTCCGCAGCGCCATCGGCACTCCGCAGATCCCGCCCAACAGCGTGGTAACCGGTCTGGCGCTGGTGTTGAGCTTCGTAGTCATGGCTCCCGTGGCTTACCAGGCCGGAGAACGGCTGCAGGCATCGCAAGCCGATCTGGAAAGCGGATCGCTCAGCCGCATGAGCCTCGCGATTTCCAAGGCCGCGCAACCGCTACACGAGTTTCTAGCGCGCAATGCCCTGCCCGAACAGGTCGAGGCCTTCTCCGATTTGCTGGGTGAAAAGCTGAGCCCGGAGGGTCCAAGCTGGAAGGCACTCGTGCCGGCTTTTGTCATCAGCCAGCTTCACCAGGCGTTCAGAATCGGTTTCGTCATTTTTTTGCCTTTCTTGGTTCTCGATATGCTGGTGGCAAGCGTCCTTCTGTCATTGGGGATGCACATGCTCTCTCCGACTACAATATCGCTGCCGTTCAAGTTGCTGCTGTTCGTCTTCGCCGACGGATGGACGCTGATCGGCACAAGCTTGCTGGGCTCATACACCTGAGGGAGGAAGCGGTGGAAGCCTCGAGCATGATCGAACTCGGCAGGCAGGCGTTGTGGCTGGTGCTGGTGGTTTCGGCGCCGGTGGTGTTGACGGCCCTGGGAGTGGGACTGGTAGTCAGCATTCTGCAGGCCGCAAGCCAATTGCAGGAATTCACCCTGTCGTTCGTGCCCAAGATCCTGGTCGTCCTGCTGGTGCTGGCCCTGAGCGCGCCCTGGATGGGCGAGCAACTCGTGAATTTCGCGCGTGCCGCGCTCTCGGGAGCCTTCTGACATGCAAGCGCTCTGGTGGGGAATCTTGCTGGCCGGCAGGATTCTGCCGGTTGTCTTGCTGGTGCCCGCCTTTGGAGGACGTCGCCTGCCGCTTCCTGCCAGTCTTTCACTGACGGCGCTGGTTGTAGTGGCAGTCTATCCGCTTGTGCAAACGAGCGGATCGGCTCCCTGCGGCTTGCGTTTCTTCGGACTGCTTCTCAAGGAGCTTTCGGTGGGCACGGTGCTTTCGCTTTCCGCGAGCTGCATGTTCGAAAGCCTGCGCATGGGCGGTCGGCTGATGGACGATCTCAGGGGGGCGTCCCAGGCCAGCGCCTTGGTGCCACAGACTAACAAGCGCACCTCTCCGCTGGGTGACATATATCTTTTGCTTGCCGTGCTGATCTTCTTTGTCGCAGGCGGCCCGGGGCTGTTTCTGAAAGCGCTGCTTTCCAGCATCGAAGGGCTTCCGCTGAATGTCTTTCCGGCCGCCGACAGCCTTGGGCAAATCGGCGGACTGGCGCTTTCCCTGACGGCGCAGGCGATCCGGGTGGGGGTCTCGATAGCCGCCCCGGCCGCGGCCGCATTGCTGGTTGCCGATTGTTGCTTGGGGTTCATCAACCGCACGGCCCCGCAGATACAGGTCTTCTTTCTGGGCATGCCGCTAAGGGCGCTTGTGGGCCTTGCGGTAGCCGGGCTTGCGCTCGAGGGATCGCTGGAGAGGTTTATGGCTTTTCTGGTAACTAGCTAAAAACCAAAGCCTGGCGATCAGATGCAGTATGGATCGTACGGGGCGCAGTATGCACCATCGCCCGTATCGTAGCAGCAACCGCCTATGCAACTGGCATCGGTAGTGCACGAGTCAGAACAGAAATAAGCGTCTGTCGACCCGGTATCGTCCAGCAGGCACTCCATGCTTTCCGGGCACTCGTCTCCGCCGCCGGTAACGCAGGAATACTCGCCCCAGTACAAGACGCGGTTGTAGCTGGTGTAGTAGTAGTCGTGCATGCAAACCCAGCGCATGTCTTCGCCGTCCATCGCCCAGGGGGTACCCTCGTCCCAGAGCGGCACGCACCAGTAGCCGGGATCGCAAGAGGCGTTGCTCAGGCAGGGGTTGGCGCAGTAGAGCTGGTTCGGCTCGCCATACACGCAATATTCCTTGGCCCGCCAGTTGGCGTTGTCGTGACACTCGTCGCAGCTTTCCACAGGGCGGGCGGCGCCCTGGCAGCCGACCACGAAAACGAGCGACAAAGCCGACAGCAAGACAAAAACTGATCTCAGACTCTTCATGATCTGGACTCCTTATCGAAACAGTTGGACAAGATTACCTGAAATTCATTTTCACAAAGACTACCCGTCTTGGTATGTTACAGTCAACACCGGTATTAGACCGTGGCAGAAGAGCGAATATTCGAAAAAAGTTTCTTGGTTTTCTTGTCATATGGTAGGTTTTGAGCAATTCACGTGTCCGGGAGGCGATCGAATGAAAACACGGTTATTTTATTGCGCTTTCTTGTCGGTTGCAATTTTCGCCTGCATGTCCTGCTCCAAGAAAGGCATCGAGGTGAAAGACGCCGGGCGGGCCAAGGGCAAAACTTACACCGTGGACAACTCCGGGGACGCGGGACAATTTGTCAGCATGGACATCGACGTCAACGATTTCGTCCACATGGTCTACTACGACAAGAAGAACAAGGCTCTTAAATACGTCAGGCAGTCGTCGGCCGGTTTTGCGATCGATACCGTCGACACCGCTTGTCAACGCTGTCTCTACGCCACCCTGCGGGTTACCGGCAACGGAGACCCTCACATTGCCTACTACAGCGACGCGACCCAGACCTTCACCTACTCGTACAAGAAGGATACCGAGTGGAAAAAGGAACCCATCGAGTGGGGCAAGGGCACCGGGATGGGCGCGCGCTTGTTGTTCGACGACGACTTCAATCTGCATGCCCTGTACTACTCGGGTTCCGGCTGGCTGATGCACGCCTGGAGAGTGTTGCGCAAACCGGAGCCGGGCAAGCGCAAGACGAAAGTCGCGAAAGGGAAGGACGGCAAGAAAACCGGAATAGAAGAGGAAACCGAAGGCATCTGGGGCACCGAGCGGGTCGACAAGGCCAACGGCTCCGAGAAAGTGCAGATCTCGTTCGTCAAGCAGCCGCGTGGAGGAGGGCTTGCGGCCAGCTATCTGAACTGGTCGGGGTTGACCTCCGAACTGCGCCTGGCCATACAAGGCAAGGACGGCAAGTGGTCAAGCCAGGTCGTGGCCCGTGAAGATAATCCCGGCAAGTCGAGCGCACTGTTTTTCTCGAATGCCGCTGAACCGCGGATTATTTTTCGGGAAGCCAGGAAGAACAGGCTCTCGGTGGCGACCCCGGGTGCCGATGGCTGGAAGATAACGCCGCTTCTCGGGGATGTATACAACATGGCGCTCGAGACCGACGCCTCTGGCGATTTGCTGTTGGCCTTCGAACATTTGGCGGGGAACGATCCCCGTAAGGGCAACCTGTGCTATGCCGTGCGCCGGGGCGGCAAGTGGAGTCGTTTCATAGTCGATTCCGAGAAGGGTTCGGGCACACACCTGGACGCTACGCTAACGGCGGCCTCGGTCCCGGTCATAGCTTACTACGAGGAGCGTGGACACTCGTTGAAGTTGTTCGTTGGAGAGTGAACTCTTGCCTACCGCCGGCGGTTCCTCATCCCCGGGGGTGTGACGTCTGTGAGCAAGGCCTGGTTTACCTCGATCGTGGCCGTCCTGCGCTTGTAATTAATCCAGGCCGCAAGCTGACCGTTGCGGTGCTGGGCCAGAATGTGACGGCGCAAATCCTGCTTGGCCTTGTCGAATTCCTGCAAGTCGGCATCATGGCGTTCTTTGAGTACCATGACAATGAACGCCTTGCCTCCCATGGGAGAATCGATTTCCAGAGGCTGATCCGTGAAAGGATGCTTGGAAGTCAGCGCAAATGCTTGTTTGGCAAGATCCTCGTCGACCCCGATTGAGGGAACGAATGCGCCCATGCGCGAGAACATTCCCGTAGAACGCACCTCGATGGCGTTAGGATCCTTCTGCTTCTCCTCGGCAGGTTTGGGAACGAGCTCTGACAGTTTCTTGCCGGCCTTGATGCCTGCAATAATCTGAACAGCCCGCTTCTTGGCTTCGGCCTCGGCCTTGTCTTCTTCAATGATCTGCTCGGCGATATCACGCTTTACTTCCGCTAGCTCATGATCTTCGGCCGGGACCACCTCGATACACTTGATGACGTGGAAGCCCTTATCAGACTTGACCACACCCGAGTACTCGTTTTCCTTGAGAGCGAAGGCCGCGTCGGCAAAGGCCGTGCCCCAGCGTGCGACCAGGGCCTCTTTTGTCAGCAATGGCAGCTCGCCGCCCTTTTCCTTGGTGTCAGTGTCTTCTGAATACTGCTTGGCTTCAGAGGCGAATTTCTCGCCTTTCTTCAGATCGTCCACGGTCAACTCGGCCTGTTCTTTCTTGTCCTTCACCTGCTCGGTATCGTAAGTGGGCCTGACCGTGAAAAATACATGAGCTACCTTGACTTTCTTGGGCTTGTGGTACTGTGAGTCGTGGGCCTGGTAATAGGATTCAAGACGATCGGCGTGATCTTTCACGAACTGGTCGATCTCGGCATCGGTAGGTTTGGTGTCTTTCCTGAACATGGCCGGCATGATCTTCACGTAATCGAGGTTGATCTTGGTTTCGCTGGTAATAAAAGCCTGCTTGAGTTCGTCATCGGTAATCCGGACCGTGTCCTGGATGATTTTGGCCATGCGCTCAGCCAGCATGCGCCGTCGCCAGGCCTCTTCAAAAACCACCGGAGTAGTATCCAGGTAGCGGGTCACGTAGTATTTGTAACGATTGAAGTCGAAGCTCTTGTCCTTGCCCATGAATGCCTTGCGGATGTCGGCGTTGCGTTCCTTGTTTGTCACGTGCAGCCCGAGGCTGTTAGCCGCCTGGATCAACAAGGCTCGCTCTATCATCCCGTCCAGAACCTGCTTGCGAAGCCTGACCTTGTCTTCCTGGGTCATTGGCTTTCCCTGTTGATGACGCTTGATTTCCTGCCTTAACGCCTGGTCGTAATAGTACTGGAACTCGGTATCTGAGATATCCTCACCGTTAACCTCGGCCATCAGGCCGGCACGGCCGCAGCCGCCCTTGCGAAATCCGACCGAACCCGCTCCGAACGAAAAGACGAAGACGAAGATGATAAAGCCGAACAACAGAACGACTATCGTCGACTGGGATTGCTTACGCATCTGCTCGAGCATCGAAAACTCCTTGAAGGTACCGTTTTACAGACGAACGATGATAGCCACCCAGAAGTTGTATGCAAGATCTTTTTCAACGCTGATTTTGCTTGCCAAAACAAGGACATTAAGTTAGTGCCAGATACAAATCGTCTTTTAGTTTATACGGAGAGCGATAGAATGTTGTTCGACTGGCTTTATGCCATGTTTTCACAGGATCTGGCGGTTGATCTGGGGACCGCCAATACACTCCTCTATGTCAAGGGCAAGGGAATTATCTGTGCCGAGCCGTCGGTGGTAGCTGTTCAGAAGGACAGTCACGGTATCAAGAAGGTCTTGGCGGTGGGTAAAGAGGCCAAGGACATGCTCGGCAGAACTCCCGGTAGCATCCTGGCCATCCGTCCCATGAAAGACGGCGTGATTGCCGATTTCGAAGTGACCCAGGAGATGCTGCGCTACTTCATCAAGCGCGCGCATAATCGCAAGACGCTGGTCAGGCCCCGGATTATCGTCGGCGTTCCATATGGCATCACCGAGGTTGAGAAGCGAGCCGTAAAAGAATCGGCTTTAAGTGCCGGGGCACGCGAGGTGTACTTGATCGAAGAGCCGATGGCGGCTGCCATCGGTTCGGGACTGCCGATAACCGAGCCCTCGGGCAACATGATCGTCGACATCGGAGGCGGGACGACAGAGGTGGCCGTAATCAGCCTGGCCGGTATAGTCAACTCGAAGTCGGTTCGCATCGGCGGCGACAAGATGGACGATTCGATCATCCAGCACATGAAACGCAAATACAACCTGCTGGTTGGAGAGTCCACCGCCGAAAAGATAAAGATCAACATCGGTACCGCCTATCCGACCGAGGAGCCGCTCACGATGGAAGTGCGCGGCCGCGATCTGGTCGCCGGCGTGCCCAAGACGATCAACGTATCTTCAGACGAGATCCGCGATGCCCTTTCCGATCCGATCAATGCTATTGTCGATGCCGTGCGTGTGGTTCTAGATCGCACCCCGCCCGAGTTGTCTGCCGATATTGCCGACAAAGGAATCGTTTTAGCCGGCGGCGGGGCACTGCTTAGAAACCTGGACGTCCTGCTTCGCGAGGAGACCGGCCTGCCGGTGATGGTGGCAGATGAGCCGTTGTCGGCCGTAGTCTATGGTTGTGGCAAGGCTCTCGACGAACTGGACCTCTTGAAACAAGTTTCCATAGATTGATAGATGAGTTGGTTGCGGAGAAACAGATTCCGCCTCCTCGTTGCGGGGATACTGGGTTTTTCTCTTCTGCTTTTTGTCGCTCACATGAAAGAGCAAAGACGACGTAATCTCCTGGATCGAGCGCTGGTCTGGGTAACGTCGCCGATAGAAAACGCCGCCGTCTGGTGTATAGAGGGAGTGGGTGGACTGTGGCACGACTACATTTACCTGGTGGGGCTGCGCGAAGAGAATGACCTACTGAAAAAGAAGCTGGCGGACGAGATCGGCAAGAATGCCCAACTGGCAGAACTGCGAGCGGAGAACGATCGCTTGCGAGAGCTATTGGACATGCGTCACTCTCTCGGGTCCGTGAGCGTAGTCACCGCCAAGGTGATCGGCGCGGGCACATCGCCTGTACAAAGAACCATCCGTATCGCTGCCGGCAGTTCGGTTGGCATCAAGGTAGGAAATGTCGTTGTGGCAAATGGGGGGTTGGTAGGACGTGTCTGGGTGGTGACGGGAGATTACGCGGGAGTGCGACTGATAGTCGATGGATCCAGCGCGGTGGACGTAATCGATCAGCGTTCACGAACCCGCGGCATTGTCAGGGGACAGGGCGAGGACGAAGAGTGCTCGATAGACTACCTGGTCAGGACGGCCGATGTTGCGACCGGCGACAGGATCGTGACTTCGGGCATCGGGGGAGTTTTTTCCGCCGGATTGCTGGTGGGAACTGTTTCACGGGTTACTTCCCCAAATGTTGGAGTTTTCCGCGAGGCTTCTTTAGCGCCCGCAGTCGAGTTTGTGAAGCTTGAAGAAGTAATGGTAATCGTCTCTCCTTCTTCCGCAGGCGAGGGAGAAGACTGATGAGGAAGATCGTCTTCGTGGCTTTCGGCATACTGCTGCTGGCGCTCGACGGCGCTTTCATGCATGTTCTTGGTGTCGAATGGATTCGTCCCGATCCCGTGCTCATTTTATCGGTGTATCTGGCGCTCAACATGCGCACAGGCGAGGGAGCCGTGGTCGTATTTCTGCTGGGAGCTGCGGCGGGCAGCTTTGCCGGGACGCCGCCTGGCATGATGATCTCCGCCCATTTCCTGGTCTGGCTGGCTGCATGCTGGGCGCGCAGGTTTGTAATCTCGAATCGGTTAGCGTCGCATCTGGCAGTGCTTTTTGCCATGAGTCTGCTCTTGAGCCTGCTGCTCTTTGTCTACCTGTTTGCGATGGACATCCATGCCCAGGTGCTGTGGATCAATTTCAAGGCTGCTTTGCCATTGGCACTAATTCACTTGTTACTGGCTCCTCCCATCTGGGCAGTAAGCGGCAAGATCTGGCCGCGTTACGACAGCCGGGAATTCGAAATGGCTTCGCCTTTCTGAACGCCAGCGTCGCCGGAGCGAATATTGCCTGTTTTCAAACCACAGCCGGAACTGCAAAGATTCTCGAAGCGCTACGTCATTATGCTGGTGTTGATCATTTTTGTTTTTTCGATCTTTGGCGTGCGCCTCTACTATCTGCAAGTCTCACACGGTTCAGAATACGAGGCTTTATCGCTGGCCAACTTCGTGGACATCAGGAGAGAGGTTGCCATCAGGGGAATGATCTTCGACCGCAACGGTCGCTTGCTGGCTGACAACAGGCCGTCATTCAACCTCTACTTCACGGCTGCTTATTGCAAGAAGGAAGCTTTTGAGAAGACGCTTGCCAGGCTTACCGAATACGTAGGCCTGAGCGAACTCGAGGTCGACGACACCCGCGAGTACTTCCGAACGACGACTCGCCTCAAGCGCTGGGTGCCGCGCCTGGTGCGACGGAGTATGTCCTGGCCGGAGTTGGCGGCGGTAGAACAGCACATGGATTTGCTCGAGGGGGTCGAGGTGCGCCCGGAGACCAGCCGGGCTTATCCCGGAGGTAAACTGGCGGCCCATTTGCTTGGGTACGTAAGTGAGATAAGCCCGGCCGAATTGAAGAACCACAAGGATGAGGGTTATCGCCAGGGGGATATAATTGGCAAGTTCGGTCTCGAGCGTTACTGGGAAAGAAAGCTGCGCGGAAGAAACGGCCAGGTGCAAGTTGTGGTTGACTCCCGCAAGCAGAGGGTTCCCGAGTCGCTGGCCAGACGGGTGCTCAAGAATGTCGAGGCCGTAGATGCGCCGATTCCCGGAAACAACCTGGTGCTGTCGCTGGACGCCAGATTACAAGCCTTGGCCGAGGAGCGTTTTCCGGGGACGGAGGGGGCGGCGGTGGCGCTCGACCCCAGAAGTGGTTTTATCCTGGCCCTTGTTTCAAAACCTGAGTTTGATCCCAACGTACTCTCGGGCCGCGTCGGTGCCCGGGTGTGGAATGAACTGATAACCGATCCCGACAGACCGTTGACCGATCGTGCCACGCAGCAGCAGTACCCGCCGGGCTCGACTTTCAAGCCGTTCACGGGACTGGCGGCACTTGAGTCCGGCGCACTGGATGAGAACACCAAGCAACTTTGTACAGGCAGCCTCAACTTCGGCGGCCATATCTTTCGTTGCTGGAGGGCCGGGGGCCACGGCAATATTGCGATTCACAAGGCGATAGTCCAGTCTTGCGACGTTTTCTTCTATCGTGCCGGCTACAAGACCGGCCAGGACAGCCTGGCTCAGATGGCCTGGAGTTTTGGATTCGGCTCACTTACCGGCTTCGACGCCGGAGAGGAAGTTCCCGGCATCTTGCCCGATCGCACATGGTACAGGCAGCACACCAAGACCGGATATCTGCCGGGTTTCATCCTTTCGAACTCGATTGGCCAGGGAGACGTCAACGTCACACCGCTGCAACTCGCCCTGGCATACGCGGCCATCGCCAATGGCGGCACGCTTTATCGACCACAGCTTGTCTTGCGATTGGAATCTCCGGAGGGCAAGGTCCTTAAGGTCTTCGAACCTCAAGCCAGATGGCGGGTGAAGGCTTCTGAAGAGAACATCGGGATCATGCAGCGAGCGCTCGAAGGAGTCGTCAACGAACCGGGCGGGACTGGTTACTATCGCAGGCCTCGACGGGTGCAGTTCCATGTGGCGGGAAAAACAGGTACGGCACAGGTCGTGAAACAGGGACAGGATCGCGGCAAGAACCTGCCCTATGACTTCAGGGATCACGCCGTCTTCGCGGCCTATGCTCCCGTTGACAACCCGCGTATCGCGGTGGCGGTCATCAACGAACATGGGGGACATGGTTCGAGCGGAGCGGCACCTTTGGCTATGGAATTGATCACCTATTACCTGGAGCAGATCGAAACAGACCCCAGCAGGGACGAGGCTGGCGAGTGATGAGAAAACTCTCGAGCAGCGGGTCTTTCAACTGGGCTCTGCTCTTGACCACGCTGGCGGTCGGCGGCCTGGGCATCGTCAACCTGAGTTCGGCCTCGCGAACGGCTACATCGAATTTGGCCATGATACAGGCTATCTGGCTCGGCGTGGGCGTGGGGTTGGCTGTTGTTCTGACGGTATTGGACTACCGCATCTTCGAGCGTTTGGCATATCCGATTCTGGTTATCACCCTGATCTTGTTGCTGGCCGTTCTTTTTACCGGACGGGTGATATCGGGCTCTCAGCGCTGGCTTCACCTGGGAGCGTTCAATTTTCAGCCTTCGGAAATGGCCAAGATCGCAGTCGTTCTATGTGTGGCAAAGTATTTCAACGACGAGCCGTCCTTGCCCGAAAGAGGCTATGGCCTCCGCGAGCTGATCAAGCCGGCCACGATTTTGTATCCGTTGGGTGCGATTGGAGCCCTTACCTTGTACTGGGAGCGCCTGCCTTTTCTCGGAGGCTGGCGTTTCGCCATTCTGGTAGGGTTGCTTATCTGGGCCGCGGCTTGTTTTTTGTATTCGTTGCGAACAGGGCGCAGTCACTTACACGATCTGCTGAGTCCCATTATCCTGGTGGCACTGCCGGCCGTATTGATTCTCAGGCAGCCCGACCTGGGAACGACACTGGTGTTGTTCGCGGTCACCGGAACCATGATCCTTTTCGTCAAGGTCAAGCCTCTGAGCTTGATTATTGCCGTGGTGGCGATAATGGTGGCGGCAGCCAGCGCCTGGTTCTTTGTGCTCGAGCCCTACCAGAAGAAGCGCGTATTTGCCTTCCTTGAGCCGAGCGCGGACATCAAGGGCAGCGGCTACCACGCCTGGCAATCCAGGCTGGCGGTAGGTTCGGGCCGCGTATCGGGAAAGGGTTTTGGAAACAGCACCCAGACGCAGTTCAAGTTTCTGCCGGAGCAGCATACCGATTTTGTCTTCTCGGTTTGGGCCGAAGAATGGGGATTTACTGGCTGTGCGGGTGTGCTGGGTTTGTTTCTCTTCTGGCTTCTGCAGATGATCAATATTGCGAGCAGCGCCAGAGAGAGATTCGGAGCTTTAGTGGCAGTGGGGGTAATAGCACTGATATTCTGGCACGTGGCTATTAATATAGGAATGGTAATCGGTGTTCTACCGGTGGTCGGAATAACGCTGCCGCTGTGGAGCTATGGCGGCTCATCTGTTCTGGCGACCATGGTGGCGATAGGCCTGCTGCTGTCAATCTCGCTCAGGCGTCATAACTTCTGAGAAGAGAAATCTCAGAGTATCTTCTTAATGAATTTTTCGAGTGCTTCGGACGTGGGCCTGCCGGTGAACTGGTTTACGACTTTGCCCTTGTGAAACATCAGAATTGTCGGCAATGACTTTACCGAGTACTGGATAGCTGTCATCGGGCTGGAACTTACGTCAACTTTGGCGAACTTGACGCGGCCCTGGTAGTTTTTTGCAAGTTTCTCGATAACGGGCTCGAGTGCCTTGCAGGGGCCGCACATCGGACCCCAGAAATCCACCAGGGCCGGAAGTTTGCTTGATACAATCTCCTGTTGAAAGTTGTCGTCCATGACCTCCAAAACTTCTTTTTCACTCATCGACTGAAACCTCCGGTCTATTGCCGAGCCGCAACACTAGTACACTCAGACTCGCTGATCAACGGACATTTGGACAAAAAACTTCATTGATTTTTTTTTGGGGTGTTCGAATATGTCCGAGATGGGAACTAACTTGACTTGAAGTGCCTCTGCATTGTAAATTTAATGTGAAAAACAGGGGAGTTGGAGCGTAGAGCGTGGCACGTCATCTTTTCATCGCCCAGCAGACGCTGGTCACCTGGATGGACCAGGAAAAGATCGACTTTAATGAAAACGTCATGACCATCAAGGCAGACGGGCGTGCCTTCAAACTGATCGAGGCGGTGCGTTTCGTCAAGATAGAAGACGACCAAGAGGATAAGCCCGGTCTGTTGGGTAGGGTCAAGACCAACCTGCAGCTCGAGGAAATGGGCGCCGAGCGCTACCGTGACTCCGTTTTATTGGAAGATGTCGCCTACAAAGTGCAGGAAGGTTTCATCGGAGAGGTATTCATCAAAGAGGCGGTCGATGTGAGCGCCGGCGCCGACAAGGTCGCCGATAGCGGGAAGCCGCCCCCGCCGCCACCTCCACCGCCCGCCCGTGCTCCGCATCAAGACGAGATTAAGGTCAAGAGCATTGAAGCGAAAGAAAGGCGAGCCAGCCCATTACAGGCCAGTCTAGAAGGCGCCGCCGATCCGGCCCAGAAGAAAGACACAGGCGACCAGGAAGCCTCGGATGAAGAGTTGTTGACACGCTTCTTGTTGGACAATCTATAGATACCAGACTAATCGCTTTTGATGTGTCCGTTGCGCTGCATATTGCTTCTGACGCGAAGGAAGTAGTGGGCGAAGTCCATTCTCAACAGGATGAAAGTTGCCAATATTAGGCCCAACAGGACGATCCAGGCAAGGGTCGTATTATATTCCAAATCGGAGAAAATGCCGCCCTCGGCGACTTCCGGGTAGTGGTCAGGCTGCACCGGCAAGCCGTAGCGCCTGGCCAACCTGGCGATGTTGATCAGGTGGATCACCGGTATGCCGGCCCTGCTCATGCGGGTCATGACCGAGTCGCGGATCTTTTCCGGGGAGGGCGTGGTGCGGTTGAGACCCGGTCTGAACATTTTCTTAATAAGCGGGCTGCCGACACTGCCGGCTCCGCCGCCTACGTTGACAAAACAAGCAATCGGCCGCCCAGCGGCCGCTTCCTTGTAAATGTTCATGCGCAGGTCCCAGCTGGCCGCCAGGCTGGAAGGATCAATCAATTCGATTCCGTTACGCTTTACAATTTTCCGAAGCAGCTTGATTCCCTTGGGTGGAATTCCTCCGCCCACGTCTCTTTCGCCTCCAAGCGAGGCGGCCACCGAACGGTGATGGATGATGCCTTTTTCGAAAAGCAGACGCTCCATGTCGAGCCAGCATAGCTGAGGATCGTTGCCCCCCCAGCGCGAGGCAGAGGCCGAGGATATCGAAATCGGTTCCAGGCCGAGTACTTCCGCGGCTACTAAAGATGCCAGGTTCAAAGACGGAAACGAGCCTGAGAAACCCATGGCCACGACGTCGCCCTTCTTGAGGCCGGCACGCTTATAAAGCTGCACCATGACGGCTGCGAAATTCGGGTTGGCCGAGGTCTGCTTGGCAACCAGCGAACCTTCTTTAGAAGTGATCGGAGTCAATCCCGAACCAATCATACCCGTGCCGTTGGGATCGTGCTCCGTATCGATGCGGCCGAAGATCAGCAGTTTCTTGTCGCGAATTGCCTTCATACCGGCGTCCATTAGCTTGGCCGCGGCTCTCTTCTCGCTGTAATACTTTTTACGTTGCTTGGAAGGAAGTTGCTCGACCAGAATGTAGCAGATGATCGAAATCGCCGCTACCAGCACCAGTATGCCGCGTGACGCGCGACCCGGTCTCCACATCAGTGCCATGTGTACATCTCCCCGCCGTATACGAGAATCAACGCGAGTCTGACGAGCACGCCCGAGGTAATCAGAGTGGCCGAGGTTTCAATGGCTCCCTGGCGATCAATCCACATGCCAACCAGACCGGGGATGATAAAACCTATCGCCGACAAGACGAATGTCTCTCCGAAAATATCGAACACCAGAAAGCTGCGCGAAAACCAACCCAGAATAAAGCCTACAAGAATGATTACTACGGTTCTGCGTCGTCCGAAAAGAAACATGAAGTTGTCGAGTAACTTGACGACTAAAAAAGCCAGCAGGCCAAGAACCAGGGTCATGGCTACGGCGACCGGGTGGCGCAGGTTCAAGGCGATATAGCCCGGAACGACCATTCCGCCGGCCGCTAGTCCCAGCGTTTCGGAAAAGATCAGACTCACCACCAGACCCATGGCTATGGCAGTGACGACTACCTCGGGTGACAGGTTTTCCAAGTCCTATCCTCCTGCCGCGTCATTACCACCGATAGGCAGGGCGCGGTTTGTGAAATACTCGACAATTTCCAGACCTCCACCGCCAATATTGCCCATACCGAATACGGATCCGGCCGTTTCAATCTGTGCCACCGCACGCTCGAAAATCTGACCCGGGCTCGCTTCTTCCATGCTGATGATTTTTTCTCCGGGCATACCGGCCTTCAAAGCCGCCTCAAAAGCCAGGCGGGTTCCATGACCGGTAAGCAGCGCCCTGTCCAATTTCTCACATTTCGGCAGTATCTGGCCCAGTTGAGCGCTACGCTGAGTCCGGTCGGGTCGGCAATTGAGGATCACAACTCGCCGGCGATTGTCCGGATACAATTCCAGAAGGCGCTGCCAGATGACGATATTCGAGTCGGGATCATTGGCTGCGAAAGCGTTAATAAATTCTATTTGCTTGGCGAAGAAAGCCAGGTGAATGACACGCAGCGCCCCAATGTCGGGTTCGGCGGCATGCATGCCCTCGATGGCCTTCTGGCGGTCAACGCCGGCCAATTCACAGACTTTGACGGCTAAAGCGACATTTTCGGGATGTTCGATGTAGCTGAAGCGCTGCATTATCTCGTCGGTAATTTTTTCGTCCTTAGGAGTCACGGTTATCAGCGCCACCCCTTTGCGTTCAGTTGCGGTACGAAAAATGTTTAAAAGTTCAGGGTCAGTTTCTGCGGTCACCAGCGGGCCACCACTCGGCGTACTACCCGCTAGAGCCCGGGCCACATCTCTGACTGTTGGTCCCATGACGTCAAGGTGGTCGGCCCGGGCATTGGTGACCACACCGAACGAGGCTCGCACCATTTTACGTTCTGTGTACTCTTGTAAAGTCGGGCTGAGAGCCATGCATTCGAGCACCACGGCCTTGGCGCCGCGCCGCGCCGCCACCGAGATTGAACGCAGTTGCTCGATTACGTTGGCCCGACCCTGACGCTGGATATCATACTCGCTGCCGTCTTGCAGGATCATCCGCGGCCGCGAACCGGTTGTCTTGGCGCAGGTGGGCAAGCCACCGGCGCGCAACCCGGCGGCTATCAGGCGTGTCACGGAAGATTTACCGCGAGTACCGTTGACGTGTACCCGAAGTGGAACCCGGTGCAGGTTATGCAGGTGAAGCTGGTACTCCCAGGCGCCGACTAAAATGATAAACAGCAGGATAACGGCCACGACCAGCATGCGATTTCCGTGCCTAGCTGAAAGAGATCAGCGGATCTCCCGTTTGTACCTGCTGGCCTGCCGAGACATGGATCTTTTCAATGTTCCCGGAGCGGTCGGAACGAACCTCGTTTTCCATCTTCATTGCTTCTAAAACCAGGATCACGTCGCCGGTCAAGACCTTTTGCCCCTCTGTAACGTGCAGCTTCAGCACGGTTCCGGGCATCATGGCCTGCAGGGAGCTGTCTGCGGGAGTGACGGCAGGTGCACTGGACGTTGGCGCCTGCGCAGACTTGTCCGAGGGTTGTGAAGGCTGCGGAGTTTGTCCAAGCGACTGTCCGGGCGAGACAGCCTTGGCGGAAAGATCACGGATGGCCACTTCAATTTTCTTGCCGTCTACAACAACGCTTGCAGTCTCGCTGCCAAGGCTGAGGATGCGGACATTGTACTTCCGGCCCTCGATTTGCAGTTCAAGTTCCCTGTCGCCTGCCAAGTTGCTGTCTCCTGTATTTCGCCCTGCATTTAACAAACGCGTGTGAGCATATTTTGCCTTCATGCAGGAAGCAACGCTTTTTTCAAAAAAAAAAGCAGGGACGGAGGTATAACTGCGTGCTTACACGACCGGATTCGACGACAACTGGCTTCGAATAGGTTCATTTTCTGATTTGCTCGATTGGCCGCCAGATCTCGGACAAGTTTTGCCATTGTCTGGCATGCGATCTTAGATTCAAGCTGCCGTTGGGCGCCGAATACCTGCCGAAACGCAAGAGGGAGACACACGTCTCCCTTGCTCCCCCTGTTTTTCAGCTTTTTATCTTTGA
>CAZENH010000055.1:0-23025 GCA_964513625.1 uncultured Myxococcales bacterium
GGGAACAAAGGGGACGGAGTAGACTCAAGCCCTTGAAAAAAAAGAGAGGATCTACCTTTCGGTAGACCCTCTTTCGATCTGGAGCTGAACGGGATCGAACCGTCGGCCTCCTGAATGCCATTCAGGCGCTCTCCCAGCTGAGCTACAGCCCCGCACACGGTTTTTCCAAGAACAGCAAAGCAGGGGCTATCTAGCACCTCGGCGATTGGCTGTCAAGTAGCGAAAAGGCAGCGGTTGGAGTGATCTTGTGTCTTTATCAGACGCTTTTCTTGGCCGTCTTTCTCTTGGCTGTCTTCTTCTTCACTACCTTGCGCTTGGCGGGCTTCTTGGCTGTTTTCTTCTTGGATGTCTTCTTCGTCTTCCTGGTTCCGATTAGCTTGTCTGCCTGGCCGCGAATGCGATCGTACAGGTTCTTCAGCGAATCGGGAACCTTGATCTTGTTCTTGTCGATCAGTTTGTAGGTCTCTTCGCCCAGGCGTGCAAACAACCTGTCGCGCTCCTGGATGAGTTTCATGCCGTCGGCTTTTATCCTGTCGACCACGGAACCCATCTTGAGACTCTTGGAAATCTCGTCAAACTGCACCAGCGTCTTCTTCCACAACTCGATTGCTTGGGCGGAAATATCTTCTCTCTTGCTAGCCATTACTATCCCCTTTCCAGCAGGTTTCGGGCACCCTCTTGGGAAATCCCATGTTCGGCTGGAATATAAGGGACTTGACGCCCCGTGTCAATTGTTCTTTTTCTTTTTGTTACTTTTTTTTGACGATTTACCGGTGGCTTTTGCGGTTTTCTTGCCCTTCTTGTTCTTTTCCTTGGCTTCCTTGGCCACGCCCTCGTCTATCAGCATCTGGTTGATTTCTTCCTTGGTCAGTGGCTCCGGCGGCTCGGGCGCAGTCTTCCAGCGCCATACGAACAGAATAGCAGCCACCAGCAACAGCACGATACCAATAAATTGCGAGGCCGAAAGCAGAGGCGCCGCGTGGCTTCCGCCGAAGCCGCCGCGGTCGTTGTCGCCGCGAATGAACTCCAACAAGAAACGGGCCACCGCATAGCAGCCTACCATGATCAAAAAGGCCTGCCCGGTGAACTTGCGACGCTTCAAGATAAATATCGCCAGAGGCACAAAAGCAAAGCCCACCAACGACTCGTATATCTGGGTCGGATGCACACAGACCGAGTAACCGCCGACTCCGGGAAATGTGCCCGCCGCCTGGCTGCCGGGAGGGAAAGCCACACCCCAGGGCAGATCCGTCGGCTGCCCGTGACAACAGCCTGCCAAGAAACATCCGATCCGCGTAAACCCCAGGCCCAGCACCAAAGAAGGAGTGCTGCTGTCGCACAGGCTCCAGAAATCCAACTTTTTCAGCCGCATGTACACCCAGACAGCCAGCACGCCGCCGATGTAACCACCGTATGCCACCAGTCCCTCGCAGCGCGAGGCAAACAGGGCCGGGATGAAACCTCGCTCGAACTTCCAGGTCTCCGGGTTGCAGATCAAATGCGCCACCCGCGCCCCTATCAGCGCGAAGACTATCGCCAAGGCATATGCGGTCGTAACTTTCTTGTACGAAAATCCATAGCGCAGGGCGAAATGCATGCCAAGATACCAGGCGGAGATGAAACCTATACCCAGCATTACACCGTATGAGTAGATGTGGGCGCCGCCCAGAAGTGGAATCCAATCGGGGAAAGTTAAGATTATCGGATGCATGGCAGAGGATGATGGATCGCCAGCGCCCGTTCGTCAACGTTTTTAGGCCATTGACACATAGCGGCACCATAAGTAGTCTGGCAAAAAGTTCGACAGGGCAATGACATGAATCTCCAGCGCAGGCTTTATATTCTCAGCATCTTGATCGTGGCCGTGTTCGGCCTCGGCACTGGCGGTTTCTATTTTCTTGGCAGGCTGTCCGGCAACGCGCCGTCGCTTCTGGACTGCGTCTACCAGACCACTATTACCCTTACCACCTTGGGCAGCCGGGAGATGCTTCCGCTGTCAGATCTGTGGTATGGAAAGGCCTTCATCGTCTTGCTGGTGCTCAGCGGCATGGGCGTGTTGTTTGTTTTCGCCACCAGCCTGACAGCCTTCCTGGTGGAAGGCGAGATGAGGGACCTGTTTCGGAGAAAAAAGATGGATAAAGCACTCGGGAATCTCACACGGCACATCATCGTCTGCGGTGCGGGCGCCACCGGGGGGTTTGTAATCGAAGAGCTTCTCGGCTCCGGGCAACCGCTTGTGATAATCGATTCCGCCGAAGAGCGTATTTTGCATATCTGCGATACACATCCAGAGACGTTTCTTCCCTATATTGTCGGCAACGCGACCGACGACGACGTGCTCGAAAAGGCCGCCATCAAAAAGGCAACAGGCGTCGTTGCTACACTGCCGGACGAGAGAGACAACCTGTTCGTTACCGTTACCGCCAGACAAAACAATCCGAGCGTTAAAATTGTGACCCGTGCCACGGATGCCCAGGCCGAGATCAGGCTCAAGCGGGCCGGCGCCGATTCGGTCGTAAGCCCGAGTCGCATCGGCGGGATGCGCATGGCCTCGGAAATGGTAAGACCCCAGGTGGTCGATTTTTTGGACAACATGCTGCGCGGCCAGGAGCAGGCCCTGCGTATCGAGGAGTTACCGCTCACGACCGATTGCGGCATGGTGGGCAAGGCGCTAAAAGACACAAATTTGCGAAGGGAATCAGATTTACTGGTGTTGGCAATCAGGGATTCGACCGGCAAGCACTTTCAATACAACCCGCCTTCGGATCACGTTCTCGAGGAGGGCTCGACGTTGATCGTTCTCGGGCCTGTCGAATCGGTACAGCAAATTCGCAACAGGATGAAATAGGGAGAAGATGAAAATGTCGGCCTGTCCACACTGCGGATTCGAAAACAGCCCCTCAGCGACAATCTGCACTTCATGCGGCAAACCGCTGGGCGGGCCGGGGAGTGAACCGTCTTCCATAGACGCATTGATGGAAGCCGGCATCGTATGCCCAGCTTGTGACACATACAACGATTCCAGCGCCAAGAAGTGTATCCGCTGCGGACAATCCCTGTCGGGCCTGACGGGACTACTCGAAGCCGTATCGACCCCGGCCGTCGAAAAGCGCCTCGAGAAAACCGTCGTCGAGGCCAAGCCCGAGGGATTGCCGGCTCAAAGACCCGTTTACGACACGGTTCCCCAGATGCCGGCGGCGCCGCCTTCCGTCTCCGCCCCCGGAAAACAGGAGCCGCAAGTCAAAAAACCCACGGGGAGAATGCCGGCGGCGGTGGCTTCGCCCGGGGTGGTTGAAAGCTGCCCGTACTGCCGGGCCAAGCTGCCGGCCGGGGCGGTATTTTGCCTGGCCTGCGGCCGGAAGCTTTCTCAATCCAAACCGGATCTGGCCCAGACGTCCGACATGTCCGTTCGCCTTCGATTGGTTCGCGGCTACGGCCAGGAAGATTCGACTTACCCTGTCGGCCCACGGGGAATGAGCATCGGCCGATCCAAGGCACTGATTAACATTGCCGAGGATTCCTATCTCTCCCCGTTGCACATCACGCTGCGAACGGAGGCGGGACGATTGATCGTCACGGACGACTCGAGCCTGAACGGAACATTTTTACGGGTCCGCGGGCGCAGTGAACTACACCAGGGAACCGAGTTGATCGCCGGCAGCCAGCGTATTATCGTACTGGGCCTGGGTGGCCCGACAACAGACGTAAGGACACCGCGCTCAACAGATACACGCCACTATGGCGGCCCGCCGGCTCATCAGTTGTTCATCGCTTTGAGAATCGTGTATGCATCCAACCAGGGCGGCCTTTTAGCCGGTCCGGTCATTTTACGAGCCGGCCCAAGTGTCAAGATCGGTCAGCGTGACTGTGACATCAACTTCCCTGATGACAGCAGAATGGCCCCGCGACATCTAGAGCTGCACCTTCGCCCGGCCGGCCTCGAGGTATCGGCCACAGGGGCATCGGGTGTCTTCGTCCGAATACGCGATGAGGTCAGCCTGCAAAACGGTGACGAGATTATGGCCGGAGAAGAAGTCTTCAGGATCGAAATGGGCTAGCCCTGCTTGTTGACGCGGAACTTGATGTCTGTTCAACGAACCATATCACCGCGGCGTAGCCCCTGACTAGGCTTGTCCCGCGTCTTGTGCGGGGCTAGCGCCAGAGTCAGAAAGACTCGATCAGCTCCTTAATATCCGCGGCGTCCGGTGCGTCGGGGGCCTTCTCGAGATACTTGCGATAGTTTTTCTTGGCCTGGCGGATGTTACCCAACTGCATGTGACAGGTGCCGAGTGCCTTGTAGGCCGAGGCATAGCCGGGATACTTGCGAATCGCCTTGTCGAAGGCCTTGATGGCCTTCTTGAGCTTGTTGCGCACCATCAGTTCCTTACCCGCCTTGTAGAACCTCCGGGCACTCTCCGGGACTTTTTGCACGCTGGCCGGCGGCGGGCCCTTGTCTACAGAGGCTTGCACACTGCCAGCATCGGGCTCGGGCTCTACTTCTGCCCCGGCATCCTGAGCAACGCCGATGGGTTCTTCTCCAAAGACGCCCGCATCAACGGCAGGCAAAACAATGCCGGCGTCGGCGGCCGAAGCCGTTTGTCCGCCGTCGACCTGCTGCTGATGCCTTGGAAGCCACCAGAAAAAGTAACCCGCAGCTCCTCCCCCGCCGATGAATACCAATATCAGCAAGATCCACAGCCAGGCCCGCGAAGCGTGCGAGCCGCTTGGTGCGTCTGAAGCTGACGCCTTATGATCAATCGGTTTGATTTGCTGCTCGCGTATTTGGGTCCCTTCAGATCCGCTGTCGTCGAACAGGCTGTTTCCCAGGGGTTGCTCCTGAGCATAGGCAGTCTTCTGGGAAAGCACGGCGTTGAGTTCCTGCTGCAAGGCCAGTGCAGTGGGCTGGCGACCGTTGCGATCTTTGCTCATCGCCTTGAGGATGACTTTCTCCAAGGCAGCGGAAGTCGTGACGCCCTCTATTTGGCTGGGCGGCACGGGTGGCTCGGTCAGGTGCTTGGTGACGATGCCCATAGCCGTTGGCGCCGAAAACGGTATGCGACCCACCACCATCTGGTAAAGAATCACTCCGGCTGCATACACGTCGCTGCGCGCGTCCAGCACCTCACCGCGAGCTTGCTCGGGCGACATGTACTCGGGAGTGCCGCAAACCATTCCTACCTGGGTCAGGCCGGGCTCGTTGGCCGGACCCTCCTGAATCTTGGCGATGCCGAAATCAAGCACCTTTACGAAATCCTTGGTGCCGCGCAAATCGGTCACCATGATGTTCTCGGGCTTGAGGTCCCGGTGCACTATGCCGGCGGCATGTGCGTCGGCCAGCGCAGATAGCACCTGATCCATGATATTTACGATGCGTTTTTCGGAAAGCGGACGCTCGTTGTGAATCACCTTGCCAAGGTCTTTACCAGGCACGAACTCCATGGCCAGGTAGAGCGAACCGCCTTTTTTATCCTGTCCGAAGTCAATCACCGTGATCGAGTTGGGATGGTTGAGCCGGCTGGCGGCGCGCGCCTCACGGTGAAAGCGGCCCACCAGAGTCTCGTCGGCCATCATGGTCGAGCGCAGCACCTTGACGCAAACAGTCTTGTCCAAGCTGAGTTGGGTTGCCATGTAGACCTTGCCCATGCCCCCGACACCCAGCAGTTTTTCGATCAAGAACTTGCCGTCCAGTTTGCGTCCGATGTAATCATCCGTTGCCGGCGCCGGAGACTGTACCGGCCCCGGACCCGCGGCAGCGTCGCCGACAGCGGTGCCGCAAGCGGGACAGAATTTCCCACCCTCCTGGATCTCGGTTCCACATTTTGGGCAGAAGCTCATCGTTTGCAACTGTGTATATAACATCACCCCCAGAGGGGGCAAAGATTTTTACGCCCGGAGAAAGTCCGTTAGCCCTACAGAGTCGATTCGTTTTCACGTTCGAGGACAAAGTAGGATACGAAGATTCGCTTGGGACCAACGGCCAGATAGGCCTTGCCCAGTAAAAGGTCGGGGTTGTCTGGATGTACCTGGACCAGGTAGTCGCGCAGGAAGCGGCTGGGGTCCATCCTGGGGTTGCGCTCGGCGTTGTAGTTGAGCAACAGCGCGTTCGGATAGAGGCTGTCTCTCTCTTCCGCCCGAACCGGGGAAACGTCATACCAGCCTAATTTGATCGAAGCACCTTTCTTCAGAACATCCACCCAGGGATCGATCAGCCCTGACTGTTTGATCTTTACGTTGTAACCGTGGACAGCATCGCCGTCCGAATAGAAACCCTTCTTGAACTTCCTGAAGCCCAGGACATCGGTCAGGTCCATCGAGTTGTAGCCCTTGAATTCCCAACCTGTAAGCTTATCGGTATCGGGGATCGTGCCCGAAAGCATGACTTCTTCGAGCAAAGTGTCGTCCGAGGAAGCCAGCATCAAAAAGTCTAATTTTCCCCTGGTCATTTGAACGCTCCTTGTCATTTGAGCCGAGCAACTATATCCAGCCTTCGTTCCTGTACCAAATAAGTGTGTCACGCAATCCCGGCCTCGGATCGGGGTAATTTAACTCGTAGCCGGTCGCCTTGAGCTTGTCGTTCGAATAAGTGAAGTCGCGATTGAGGTACTGGATGGTATCGGCCTCAACGGGGCTCGGAATGTGAAACAGATCTCGCGCCAGGTGCTCGAGCGAGTCAGCTATTTTGCCGATGCCAGCCCTGATGAAGTCGATCGGAACCGGCGGAAGTTTGACGAACACGTGCCCCGTCATCTGGGCGAAAAACCGCACCAGCTCTACCTGGGTCATCTGGCTGTCGTCGTTGACATTATAGGAGCCCCGAATCTCAGCCTCATGTTCGGCCAGGTGCAAGGCGGCTCCCACCACGTCGCGAACATGCACGAAGGGAACCCTGGCAGTGAAGTTGGCCGGCACCAGCGCCGGATTCATCTTGGCCATACCCATCACCAGTTGCCCGCCGCCGTAAACCGCCCGTGGGCCGTATACCGTCGTGGGCCGCAGGATCGCGTAGGGAATATTCTCTTTCTCGCAGATCTCGATGACCACTTTCTCTGCCAGCTCTTTCGACTTGAGATAGTTGTTGGGCGGATTTGTGGGCATGTCCTCGGTCAGTGGCAACATGTCCGGCGTGGGAATGCCGTACACTCCCCCGGCGCCCCACATGATAAAGCGCTTGAGACTTCCTTCGGCCAACGCCGCATCGAGCAGGTTGCGTGTTCCCTCCTCATTCACGGTTCGCAGTGCCTCCCAACTCGCCGAGTACCTGAAGAGCCCGGCTATGTGAAAGATGATCTCGACGTCAGCTACGACCTCCGTGAGCGACTGCGGGTTGCTCAGGTCGGCGCCGACAAACTCGATATCCAGCGAGCGTGCGACCGATGGAAACAGACCACGCTTACGATCGTCGTCGGGCCAGGCAGACGGCAGATCCGTGGCCCTGAGCGGGTAGCCGGCCTGGTGCAGCAGCTCGAGCATATGCGTTCCCATGAACCCGCAGGCGCCCGTCACAAGACACAACGGCTTCTCGCTCATGCTTCCCTCCTGATATTCAATTAACTAATTGTAATTTATGTAGTTGCTGCGGCATGTCATAAAACGAACCGCTGGTCAGTTTTTTATTAATAACACTACACCTGTTGCAAGTCAAGTTGGAATTTATCTGCTGTTTTTTGCGACTATGGCGGGCTGACGGTCAGAATCACCTGCCCCGACGGCGATTCTCCCGAATCCATGGTGCCCAAGATCACGCCCGTTGTCACCGCGCCGGCCACCAGCACGCCGGCGGCGGTCCAGAACCACCAACTCTGGTACCAGGGAGTTCTCTGGTCGATCTCGTCCTTGTTGGCGGGCTGTGTCACGGCAGCCACGCTTGCCTTATCAGCAAGAGGTTCGCTTTTTATCTGCAGCGCCGCAATCATGCTGGGCGACCTCATGGATCTCGATAGTATTTCCAGTGCGTTGGAAAGTTCGGCTCCGTTTGGGCGTCCTTTTTGATCGAGTTGTATATCATGCACTGGTCCGATTATGCCCTTATCAGGCACGTATAGTCCCAGGCGCAGTGTTTTCGAACCCTCATTATTTGACTTGATCTGGGCAACTAAAAATAAGTCTACATGCAGGATCTCGGAAATTGCTCCCAGGTCGTCGTTGGCGGAATTCTTGAGCGTGCCAATGGTCGAATTGGACCTGCCCAATCCGAGCAAGTGATCGGCGATGCGCGCCGCGTCACCGCTTCTTGGGCTGAATATCTTGAGCGTCCTGCGGGGACCTTCCGTGAAATAGAAAGTTCCCCGGTAGGTGCCGTCTCCGATCTTGGCTGCTAACCAGAACTTCTCTCCGACATGTCCCTTGATCTGGACCACCCCGGCCGGCTTGGCGACACAATCCACGAAGAGATCGCCGTTGCCAGGTGCAATTTCCAGGATTATCTTCGCCTCGGGCTTCCTGCGCAGGTCTTCCAGAGCAATGTCATAGGTAGCCACGAGGTTGGGGGGCATCACCGCCGGGTCGGGTCCCGCCTCGGCATCGAATCGGCCGATCTGCGAAAGAAGCCGATGGGCTGTGCTTTCGTCTCCGTCGTCGAGAGCGGCGCGGGCCCAGTAAAAATACATCTTGGACATCAGGCCGGGGTCGCAATGCGCAGGCGGGATACTCTCTAGCAAGTCGCCCGCAGCGCTAAATACCTTGCGGGCTTCAGAAAGCTTCAGGTAGCGATAGGACTTCTTGCCTTCGTCCGAAAGGCGGCCGACTTCGAGCAGCACTTCCGCTTCCTGCAGGGGCGACTCGAGCGGTGAGAAAGCTAATAGCTGCCAGGCTAGTCCGTCACCGCTGTAGCTCAGTGCGCGGGAGTTCAGTGCATCCTGAATCGGAAGCCGATCTGTGGGACTTAGACCAGTTCCCGGCAGTACCATGACTGCGAGCCAGGGCAGTTTGGCCTTGTTCTCAACCTGCGAACGCGCAGCCGGGGCGGCAATAATCGTGGCAACCAGCAAGACCAACGAGACGCAAACACGCATTCATTCTCTCCCTGTCCAACAGACCTGAAAGGAAGTCTAACACCGTAAAATGCATAGCACAAGGCACTCCCAATTACCCCTCAAGAGCGGCTTGCCAGCACTTCTCGATCATGCTATTTTTCAAACATTGTTCCAACGGTGCCACTCTTATGGGGGAGAGCATGAGCAATGACACCTCCGGCGAGCGGGAGAGTCATCCATATCACCGCCGCTTTGTGCGTCACAAGGTACGCCTGAAAATCGATATTAAGACCGGCGAGAGCTTCAACTCCTGGACAAACAACCTCTCTGAAGACGGCGTGTGCTTCGAGATTCCCAGGCGCCTCGCAAAAGAAAGCGAGATCGGAGTCTGGATCTACGTCTCGCGTGCAAAAGGTCCCCCTCCCGTGGAGTCCCGTTGCCGGGTGGTTTGGCAGGACGGCGGCAAAAAGGGCTACCGCCACGGGGGGCAATTCATTGCTTTCGCTGAAGGGGACATCGAACGCCTGCAACGCTTTTTGGCCGAGATCTCGCGCCCGATCACCCAGCCGCCGCCGCCCTGAATCAGTTATTCTTGAGTTTGTCGCATCGACTCGCTAACCGTGATTTCGTCATCCAGGATCAGTTTGCCTATCATGTTGCCGTAAACCGCCAGCAAGAGCTTGCGGCGTTCTTTCTTATCGGCAACAGAAGCCTTGACCCTTAGGTTGGCGCCCACGAATGCAAGTTCGACTCCTTTGAATCCGGCATCCAGCAAGGCCGCCTGCATCTGCTTCAAAAGCTCCTGGGCCGTCTGGATCTCGTAGATCACCCGCACGTCCTTAGTGCTCAGATCGCTTGCAGCAAACAGTTTGCGAAGCGCATCCAGACAGGCGCTGCTCTTGACAGTGCAGCTTACAGGATAGCTACCCCCTCGACCGCAACCGCAAGATCCTGCCAAAACGGAAGGATCAGGCCGCCTGGCCGTCTGCTTGTCTCCGACGACTATCTTCCATACCAGGAATTGACCGATGATATTGTTATTCAGTGTGACCAGCGCAATACCGGGCCGCCCAGCCTCGATCAGTACCTCATTTGGCTTGTGGAAACTGACCCGGGCAACCTTCTCGTCGGTGCTCACGACTTCCCAACTTCCCTGGGCGGCTTTCTCATAGCGGGCGTCACCGGCTGTGAGAAGCACAACTTTCCCGGGAGGAAGCGCGAAGGCGATGGCGGGCAGCCACAGCAGGCAAGATAGTGCGCAGGCCGTAAGCAATGATTTCACGGCAAGCCTCCTGGACAGTACGAATATCAAACGGGAATGTTGCCGTGTTTCCGAGAAGGCCTCTGTTCGCGCTTATTCTGTAAAAGCATCAGCGCCTCGATGACCTTGCGGCGTGAATCGTGCGGTTGGATAACTCCCGTGATATATCCCCGCTTGGCCGCTACATAGGGATTGTTGAAAAGGCCCTCGTACTCGGCAACTTTCTCCGCAAACTTAGCCTGTTTGTCCTCGGCCGCCTGTATTTCTTTGCGAAAAATAATTCGCGAGGCTCCCTCGGCGCCCATGACCGCTATCTCGGCTGTCGGCCAGGCATAGACGCAATCGGCCCCGAGGTCTGAAGAGCACATGGCCAGGTACGAGCCTCCATAGGCCTTGCGGGTAATCAGGGTAATCTTGGGCACGGTGGCCTCGGAATAGCACCACAAGAGTTTTGCCCCGTGCCTAATGATGCCGCTCCATTCCTGGCTCGATCCCGGCAGGTAGCCGGGCACGTCGGTAATGGTCAGCAAGGGAATGTTGAAGGCATCACAGAAGCGAATGAAGCGAGTTGCCTTGTCGGAAGCATTGACGTCCAGGCAACCGGCCATGACCGTCGGCTGGTTGGCGATTACCCCGACCGGCATTCCACCCAGACGCACGAAACAGACGATAATGTTCTGGGCGTATAGTTCATGCGGCTCGAACATGATTCCAGCGTCGGCCAGCGAGCGGATGACGATACGCATATCGTAACCCTGCCTGGCGCTCTCCGGGACGATTGCATCCAGTTCGGGTACCAGGCGGCCTGGATCGTCGGTACTTTCCAGACGCGGTGGATCATCGAGGTTGTTGGACGGCAAGAAGGTCAGCAGGCTGCGGATGCCCGAAATGCAACTCTGATCGTCATCGTAAGCGAAATGGGCGCAGCCGCTTTTGCTGTTGTGAGTCATGGCCCCGCCGAGGTCCTCAGATGAGATTTCCTCGCCGGTGACCGTCTTGATCACCTGAGGACCGGTGATGAACATATAGGAGCTGTTCTTGACCATAAAGACAAAATCGGTCATGGCCGGAGAGTAGACCGCTCCACCCGCCGTGGGGCCCAGAATGGCGCTTATTTGCGGTACTACCCCGGAGGCCACGGAATTGCGAAAGAAAATCTGGCCGTAGCCGGACAACGCGTCGACGCCCTCCTGGATGCGGGCCCCGCCCGAATCGTTCAGGCCGACAATCGGCGCACCGGTCTTGATCGCAAGATCCATCAGCTTGCAGATCTTCCGAGACTGCATCTCGCCCATGGTTCCTGCCCGGGCGGTAAAATCCTGCGAATAAGCAAAAACGCGCCGCCCGTCGATCAGGCCGTGGCCGCACACAACGCCGTCTCCCGGAATGTCCACTTTCGACATGCCGAAGTCGACGCAGCGGTGACTCATGAACATGAAGTCTTCCTCGAATGTCCCGTGATCGAAGAGCAAATCCAGTCTCTCGCGAGCTGTTAGCTTGCCACCCGCATGCTGCTTCTCAACCCCCTTCTCCCCGCCCATCTCAAGTACCTTTTTTTCTTTTTCTGCAAGCTCAACCAGACTGTCTGCGACGCTTTTCACTCGATTTCCTCCTCTGGAAACGGTACCCGAACGCCTGCGAGGGTGGCATGAGCCAACTTGCTTGTCAACCGCCAAAAAACACCTTTTACGCTTTTAGCCCCTTGACAGACTTGAGCCCTGCGGGCATGCTAGCGAGCGCCTGAAAACAGGGAAACACCTAACCACAAAAGAGGACGACGACATGGACTTTGGGCTAAACGAAGAACAGTTGGCCATGAAAGAAGCGGCCCGGGACTTCACCGAAAAAGAAATAATTCCGTACGCAGACAAATGGGACGAGGAGCATTATTTTCCCGTCGAAGTAATCAAGAAAATGGGTGAGTTGGGTTATTTCGGAACACCTATTCCCGAGGAGTACGGCGGCACGGATGTCGGTCTGCTGGCCCAGACTTTGATGTGTGAAGAGATCGGCCGCGGCTCGGCCTCCATCCGGGTGGCCTTCAACACCCAGTGCCTGGGCAACGCGCTGAGCATTTTGCGTTACGGCACCGATGAACAGAAACACAAGTGGATTCCAGACCTGATCTCGGCTGCGAAAATTGGTTGCTTCGCCATTACCGAGCCAAACGCCGGCTCGGACGTCGTGGCGCTCAAGACAACCGCCAGGCCGGACGGAGACGGCTTTATCCTAAACGGCTGCAAGAACTGGATCTCGTTCGCCTCGCGGGCAGACGTGGCGCTGGTTTATGCATATCACGATCGCGAGGCCGGCTCGAAGGGCATGAGTGCCTTCATCGTCGACATGCATTCGGAAGGTGTATCGACCAACGATCTCGACAAGCTTGGCACGCGCTCCTCTCCGACTTCGGAGATCTTCTTCGAGGATGTGCGCCTGCCCAAAGACGCCCTGCTGGGCAAATTAGGCGACGGTGTCAAGATCTGTTTCTCATCCCTGAATCAGACGCGCCTGTGCTGCGCCTCGGGCGGCGTCGGTCTGGCCCAGGCCTGCCTCGATGCCGCAGTCAAATACTGCAACGAGCGCGAACAGTTCGGCAAGCAAGTGGGCCAGTTTCAGATGAATCAGGAGTTGATCGGCCAGATGGCGGCCAGGATCGAAAGCGCGCGCCTGTTGACCTACCGGGCGGCCTGGCAGAAAGACCAGGGCAGCCTGGGCAACACACTCGAAATGTCCTACGCCAAGTACATCGCCGGTGAAACGGTGTCCTTCTGCGCCCACTCGGCAATGAAGATCCTTGGCGCCTACGGATACTCTACCGAGTATCCCGTGGCGCGCTACTACCGCGACGCCGTGCTTTACCAGATCGTCGAAGGCACCGCCAACATCCATAAGATGATCATCGCCCTCGACCAGCTCGGATATCGCAAGGCAAACCGTTAACCTCAGGAGGATGTCATGAGAGAAGTCGTCATACTCGGAGCGAACCGTACTGCCGGCGGCAAGTTCGGCGGTTCTTTGAAAGACGTCACGGCCCCTGAAATCGGCGCCGCAGTCGTTCGGGACGTCGTCAAGCGCTCGGGCATCTCGCCCGATGTCGTCGAACAGACCGTCTTCGGCAACGCCTGGCAGGCCGGAGTCGGCCCCAATCCGGCGCGGCTTTGCTCGGTCATGGGAGGCATTCCGATAGAAGCTCCGGCCGTATCGATCAATGTTCGCTGCGGATCGAGCTTGCAGGCGCTGATCTTCGGCGCCCAGGCAATCAAGGCCGGTGACCGTGACTGCGTACTCGTCGGCGGAACCGAAAGCGCCGACCAGATTCCATTCTCGCTGCCGAAGGCCCGCTGGGGCTACCGCATGGGAGACGGCAAGCTGGAAGACCTGATGCACAAGGACGGCTTTCGCTGCCCGCTGGGCGGTGAACTGATGGGCGGTATCACTGAGTGGCTGGTGGAAGAGAAGAAAATCTCTCGCGAGGATCAAGACAAGTTCGCGGCTGACTCGCACAACAAGACCGAGGCCGCGGTTGCCGCCGGTAGTTTCAAAGAAGAGATAGTCCCGATAGAGGTCAAAGGCAGAAAAGGCAAAGTCAGCGTCTTTGACAGCGAGGAGATCTTCCGCCCGGGAGTTACGGCCGAGTCGATGGCCAAGCTCAAACCGGTTTTCAAAAAAGACGGCACCATTACCGCCGGCAACGCCTGCGCGTTGTGCGATGCCGCGGCCGCTCAGGTCTTGATGGAGCGCGAGAAAGCCAAATCGCTGGGATTGAAACCGATGGCGCTCCTTCGCGGCTACTCCTTCGTCGGCGTCGACCCCAAGCGTTTCGGCATGTCACCGGCCAAGGCTATCCCTAAGGCTCTCGAACACGCAGGTCTGACTCTTGGCGACATGGATTTGATCGAACTCAACGAAGCCTTCGCTGCCCAGTACATCGGCTGCGAGATGGAACTGGGTCTGGATCGCTCCAAGGTCAACGTCAACGGCGGGGCGATAGCCCTGGGACACCCGGTGGCGGCGACGGGTTCGAAGATTCTTACCACCTTGTTGTACGCCATGAAGCAACGTGACGTGCAGCTTGGCGTGGTCAGCCTGTGCATCGGCGGCGGAAACGGCGTAGCCGCCGTGGTAGAACGCCTGAACTAAAGGGAGACGAGCGATGGAAATCAAGAAAGTCCTTGTAGTCGGCGGCGGCACCATGGGCGGCGGCATCGCCCAGTTGTGCTCGCAGCAGGGCCTGGATGTGACCGTCAGCGACATCAGCCAGGAGTTGGCCGATAAGACCAAGTCCAAGATCGACCGCGGCCTTGCCCGGCGCGTAGAAAAGGGCAAGATCAGCGAGGACGACAAGAACGCCATACTTGCGCGTATCAAAACCGCGGGAGATCTTTCGCCCGCGGCCGAGGCCGACTTGATCATCGAGAGCGTAATCGAGAATCTCGAGGTCAAGAAAAAGGTATTCGCCGAGTTGGACAGCCTGGCCCGTCCCGGCGTAATCATCCTGACCAACACTACTTCGCTGTCCATCAGCGACATAGCCGAGGCCAGCGGCAGGCCCGAGTTGGTTTGCCAAATGCACTTCTTCAACCCGCCGGTGATCATGAAACTGGTTGAGATCATGCCGGGCAAGAAGACTGCTCCGGAGACCATTCGCTTAGCCGAGCAATTCGCCGAGTTGCTGGGCAAGGACCCTGTAGTCTGCAAGAACGAAGCTCCGGCCGGGATCGTCAGCCGTGCGCTGGGCCAGCTTCTGAACGAGGCCACCTGGATGATCGAGGCCGGTGTGGCGGAGCCTTCCGACATCGACAAGGCCATGAAGCTGGGCGCAAACCATCCCATGGGCCCCCTGCAACTGATCGATCTGATAGGTTTGGACGTACACCGGGCCAAGATGCAGACATTGCGCCGGGTCCTCGACGATCCCCGCTACCAGCATCCGGGTTTGATAGACAAGATGATCGACGAGGGGCGTCTGGGCAAAAAGACGGGCCGCGGTTTTTACGAATACGAGAAGTAGCCAGTCATGTTCGAGAATATAAAACTGGTAATAGACGGCCCAATCGGGACGCTCACATTCAATCGCCCCGACAAACTCAACGCCGTCAACGGCCCGACGCTTGACGAACTCGACGCAGCCCTCGGGCAAGCAGAGGACAATGCGGATTTACGAGTGTTGATCCTGACTGGGGCCGGCCCCAAAGCCTTCGTTGCCGGTGCGGACATAAAGGAACTCGAAGCACGTGATTTTGTCAGGGGACGCCGGGATACTCGCCGACGCCAGGAAGTCTACACGCGGATTGAAAAACTATCGATCCCATCGATCGCCGCGTTGAACGGCTGGACGCTTGGAACGGGCCTGGAGATCGCCATGGCCTGCACCATACGCATCGCCTCGAGTAAGGCCAAGCTCGGCCAGCCCGAGGTCAAGCTGGGCATCACGCCGGGGGCCGGCGGCAGCCAGCGCCTGCCGCGCCTGGTAGGCATGGGCCGGGCCATGGAAATGATTCTGACAGGAGAGCCGGTGACGGCCGAGCAGGCGCTTGCAATGGGCCTGGTCAACCGAGTGGTGGAGCCGGACCAGCTCATGCCCGAAGCCCTGAAAATGGCCGAGACGATCTCCGCCCGACCGCGCCTGGCCGTGCAATATTGCAAGGAGGCGGTATACCGCGCGTCGGAAGGATCGCTTGAGGCAGGCCTGGCGCATGAGTCGTACCTGCATGCCCTGTCTTGCGCGACCGAGGACAAGAAAGAGGGTGTTGCGGCCTTCCTCGAAAAGCGCGATCCGGTCTTTAGCGGGCGTTGATGTTAGCCCTGGGGAAATTTTGAAAAGATCCCCTCTTTTGATTGTTTGTTTTGTAGGCGGCCTTTTAGTAGCCGGCTGTCAAGATGGATCCGGCTCCGGCGGCAGCCTGCAGGACGACGGCCCGCTGCTTTGCCCCGCCGACTACGTCAACGGGCGGGGCAACGTCTGGCGCGGGAACGATCCACACGATCTTGCTGAAAGGGACATCCCCTGTTTACAGGGCGACGGTTCGCTGCACGGCTACTACCTGAGCACGATCACAACCTCGAGGGGCGAAGCGGCCTTTTCCACCGAAAACCGTTTCTTCTACGACCTGGAAGACGATCGCCTGAACCAGGTGGAGGCGTATTACGTCATCAGTCACATGGCCAACTGGTTGATAGGCTATTTGACGCCGTCGGACGACTATGGCGCCACGATCGACATGATCCGCTCCGACAACGTTCATCTATACTTCGATCGCCCGGACGTCGAGAGCAAGCAGCTGTGCTACTCGCTCGAGTTGGGTATGCAAGGCATATCGGAGAGCTTGATGAACGTGGACGTATCCGCCCACGAGTTCGGCCACCACCTGCTGTTCTCGCTCAACCGCCAGATAGCCAACAGCATGATCCATGAGGCCCTGGCCGACTTTTTGGCGGCCTGCTTCACTTCGGACAGTTTGATAGAGCCCAGCCAATGGTCAGGCTTCGATCGCAATCTTGTAAACGACAAGCATGCGCCTGAAGACATCATTACCAAGGGCGCCTACTGCGATCTGCTGCTTGGTCGCATGGAGCAGGACGGCATCGACCAGGTATACAAGAGCCTGGCGCAGACATTTTCGGATTGCCGGGCACAGGATCCTCAAGAACCCGAGCCTCACTGGGCCAGCATGATTCTCAGCGGGGCGCTCTGGGAACTACGGGCAGCGATCGGCGAGCCCGACTTTCTGCCGGCCCTCTTCTCGGCCCTGCATAACAATACCGTCAGCGACACCGGAGACCTGATGCAGCACCTGATCGAGGCGGATCAGGAGTTGAACGCTGGTGCAAACGAGAATCTGATCAAGAACACCTTTGCCGCCCGGGGGATCGATCAAGACCTGGAGCTGGGCTTCCCCGATATCCCCTACCCGCAGTGCCCCTGAACCAAAACTTTCGAGGCTTCAGCCGGGTCGGGCTGGGTGTTCCGCTCGCGAGGACTTGTCTGAGCGCAGGTTAGGTCCCCCGACAAGTCGGGGGGCGTAACCAAGCGAGTTCCGGAGCAAGCGGAACACCCAGCCCGACCCGGCTGAAGCCGAGCACTATTTTGCGCAGCGGAAGCCCAGCGGAAACCGGTAGACCGTTTGCTGGTTGGCGCCGCGGTTGGATGTTCTCAGGTAGCTGGCGTCGTAGCCCCAGGCGCCCCCGCGCATGACGCGATAGTCGCCGGTAGCAGGACCTTGAGGATCGTTTTCGGGGCTGGTTGCGTAGTAGTCTTCGGCGTAGTAGTCGTTGACCCACTCGTAGACGTTGCCGGCCATGTCCTCGACTCCATAGGGGCTATTGCCGCCCGGATGGGTGCCGACCGGCTGGCTGCCGGTATCGCAATCCGCAAAGTTGACATGCGCGCATTCCGGGGCCGAGTCGCCCCAGGGATATACCAAACCGCTATCGCCGCGGGCTGCCTTTTCCCACTCGGCCTCACTGGGCAGCCTTTTACCTGCCCAGCGACAGTATTCGTCCGCCCGTTCCCATGTCACGCACACAACCGGGTAGTCGGCCCGGGTAGATGGATCCCATTCGCAGTTTGCGTCGGCGCCTGGAGCGAAACAGCCCCCACCGTCGATGCAAGCTTGGTACTGAGCCTGGGTCACTTCGTGGGCATCAATCTTGTAGGCCATCAGCGTCACTTCGTGATAGGGCAACTCATCCGCATCGCAGGCACTGTCCTGAGCCTCGTTACAGCCCATCATGAAGCTACCGGCCGGAATATCAAGCATCCCCTTGTCGTCGTCGGTCTTCTGCTTGCAGATCTTGTTTTCACAAAAGAATCCCGTGCCGCAATCCGCGTCGGTCTTGCAACCGTTGTCGCCTGAACACCCGCTGAGAAAAAGAACTACGCACGCTATAACCGCTATCAACCGCATGGTGCTCACACGTCCCTTCTGATTGTGATCATTTTCCATGCAAAAAAGGTTCGAGTCAACTAAAGGCCGTGATACAGTCTTGTCCATACGGGGATGTTTTCCGCGGAGAACCAGCTCATGCAGGGATGCGCCACCAGTGAGGGCACCAAACGTTATTGCGGACGTCTAAGCGGGAGTGTTCCCGCCGAGCACTTCTGCAAGGTCGGCGATCTCGAAATCGGTTCCATAGGTATGGGCACCTATCTCGGCCAGGCCGATGACAAAACTGATGCTTTGGTAGTCGAAGCACTGGTTGCCGCAGTAGCCGGCGGCGTCAATCTGATCGACACAGCCATCAACTATCGCTATCAGCGGGCCGAGCGCGCCGTCGGCAAGGCACTAGGCAGATTGTTCGACTCAGGCGACGCCGCGCGGGACGAACTCGTCATCTGTACCAAGGGTGGTTATCTCCCATGCCGCGATGACCCGGCTGCCTGGTTCGAGCACGAGTACATCAAGGGCAAAAACTTCGACATCAAGAAGACCGACCTTGTCGGCGGCTCACACTGCCTGCACCCTGCTTACATCTACGATCAACTCGAACGCAGCCTGTCCAACCTTGGCCTCGAGTGTCTGGATGTCTATTACCTTCATAATCCCGAGACTCAGCTCGGCTACGTCGGCGCAGCCGTGTTCAGAGAGCGCCTGCTCAGAGCTTTCGAGGTGCTCGAGGCCGCCGTGTCCCAGGGCAAGATTTCGCATTATGGCCTGGCTACCTGGAACGCCTTCCGCTCGATCCAGACCGATCCCGGTCACCTCGAGCTTGCAGACTGCAAGGCCCTGGCTCGAGAGGCCGCCGGAGGGCGCGATGATCACCTGCACTTTTTGCAACTGCCCTTTAATCTGGCCATGCCGGAGGCGCTTCTAGCCACGCAACGGTCCGGCGACGAGCAGGTGCCGATCCTGGAGGCCGGCCGCCAGATGGGAATCGATGTAGTCGCCAGCGCTTCGATCTACCAGGCTCAACTCATAGGTCAGATCCCATCGGCGCTTGCAGCCGCCCTCGGCGATGATCTGAGCGACGCCCAGCGGGCATTGCAGTTCACCCGCTCGACGCCCGGCTTCGCCTGCGCGCTGGTGGGCATGAAGCAGCCCGCGCACGTCACCGAGAACCTGGCGCTGGCCGCCAGGTCTCCGCTGGATTCCGGAAGCTTTCTCGAAATTCTAGGGAAGGCCGGCTGAGCTCACTGCTTTCCGAGCTTGCCGCGGTGACGCACGTCCTCGCCGTCGATCAGGAATATGACCTGCTCGGCCAGGTTGGTGGTGTGATCGGCCATGCGCTCGAGCACCTTGGCCACCGACTGTACACGCATGCCCTTCTCCACGTTGGCCTCGTTCGCGCGCATCAGATCCAGCAGTTCCTTGAACACCATCCAGTAGAGCCGGTCGACCTCGTCGTCCCGATCGATCACCTGCTGGGCCTTGTCAGTATCGCCGACGACGAAAGCGTCAACCGCGTCGTGAATCATCTGCTGAACAATCTCGGCCATGCGTGGAATGTCCTCGTAAGGCTTCAAGGGCTTGGAATCGCCCAGCTCTATGACCCGCTCGCAGACATTGACCGCCAGGTCGCCGATTCGCTCGAGATCCGTCACCATTTTCAAAGCCAGGGTGACGAAGCGCAGATCGGTCGCCATCGGCTGCCACTTTGCCAGAATGACCAGACACAGTTCGTCAGCCTCGATCTCGAACCGATTGACTTTGTTGTCGGCCTCGATCGTGCGTCTGGCAAGATCCAGATCACGGTTGGTCAGGGCCTTGACCGAATCGCTGATCATCTGTTCTACCATGCCGGCCATGCGCAGCAGGCGCTGTCGAAGATCCTGCAGACCGGCCTGGTACTTCTTGTCGGTGTGCTCAGCTTTCATGTGTGATCGACTCCCTCTCCTCAGCCGAACTTGCCGGTGATGTAGTCCTCGGTTCGCCCGTCTCGCGGCGAGGTGAAAATCTGATTGGTGTCGCCGTATTCCACCAGCTCACCCATCAGGAAAAAGGCCGTGTGATCGGACACGCGAGCAGCCTGCTGCATGTTGTGTGTCACGATAACAATAGTATATCGCCCGCTCAACTCGTGGATCAATTCCTCTATTCTGGCCGTAGCGATCGGATCGATGGCCGAGGTGGGCTCGTCCATCAAGAGTACCTTCGGCTCGACCGCTATTGCCCGGGCGATGCACAGTCTTTGCTGCTGCCCGCCGGACAGGCCGAGGCCCGATTTGTGCAGGACGTCCTTGACCTCGTTCCACAAGGCAGCGCCCTCCAGCGCCAGCTTGACCCGATCCGCCAGATCCGACTTCGCCAGCTTGTAGTGCATGCGCAACCCGTAGGCCACGTTGTCGAAAATGCTCAGAGGGAAGGGAGTCGGTTTCTGAAAAATCATCCCCACCCTCCGGCGCAGCTCGATCACGTCCTGGGCCGGATCGAGAATGTTCCGGCCGTCTATCCACACCTCGCCGACGGCCCGCTGGTTGCGGTAAAGCTCGTAGATCCTGTTGTAGACCCGGATATGGGTCGACTTGCCGCAACCGGAAGGGCCGATGATGGCGGTCACCGAGGCCGGCTTTATTTCGAGCGTGTTGTCAAACAGCACCTGCTTGGAACCGTAGAAGAAGCTCAACTTGCGCACCGAGATCCCGCCCGCGGATTCATCAAGGCCGGACAATTCCGATTCTCGATCATCGGCCGTCGATGACTCCGGGGAATCCTGTAGAGGATTCTTCTCGGGTCCGGAAATGATGGAAATGCCTTGCGGATATTGATCCGGCACCGATATGGGCATTGTCATCGTTCGACCTCCTTGCAAGCTGCGCGCGCCACCAGCGTCAGCAGCAGCACACCCAGCACGATCACGAAAGACGCTCCCCAGGCCATTCGTTGCCAGTTCGGATAAGGCGACATGGCGTAGTTGAAGATTGTGACGGTCAGGTTGGCGGTCGGCTCGTTCAAAGAATGGGACCAATAAGGACTGTTCAAGGCGGTGAACAGCAGCGGAGCCGTCTCGCCGCTGACCCGGGCTACCGCCAGCAATACGCCGGTGATCAGCCCGGTCTTGGCGGCCCTGAAAATGACTCCGAAGATCGCCCTCCAGCGGGGCGAGCCCAGGGCCAGGGCCGACTCGCGTAGCGAGGCGGGGACCATCGACAGCATGTCCTCGGTCGTGCGCGCCACGACCGGCAACATCAGCATGGCCAGCGCCACGGCCCCAGCGAAGCCCGAAAAATGCCCGCTGGTCACGACCATCAGCGTGAAGACGAACAGGCCGATGATGATCGATGGTATGCCCATCATTACGTTGAGGCTTATACTCACCATCGAACCGAGACGAGTGGCGGATCCGTACTCGGCCATGTAGACCCCGGCTAAAATGCCGGCCGGCACTCCAATCAGGGTGGCCATGAAAGTCATCAGCAGCGTGCCCACCAGGGCGTTGGCCAGTCCGCCGCCCTCCGCGCCGGGCGGAGCCGGCAGCTGAGTGAAGAAATCCCAATCCAGTGCGGACGCACCGCGCTTGATTACCTCGAACAATATCCAGGCCAGCACGACGATCCCCAGAAGCGCGGCCAGGCTGGCGAATACCTGCACGATCAGGTTGGTGGTTTTGCGCCCCGTGGCGGCCCGCCGTTTCATGCGCCGCCTCCCGCTTCGCCCTGCAGCCTTTTTATGAATCTATTGGCCAGAAGCTGCATCAATAAGGTGATAACCAGCATTATCAATCCGAGCTCCACCAGCGAACTCAGATAAAGCGGATCGGACGCCTCGCTGAACTCATTGGCCAGCGTCGAGGCGATCGTGTTGCCCGGGGCGAACAAGGAAGCCGACAACCGGTGATCGTTTCCGATCACGAATGTCACCGCCATCGTCTCCCCGAAGGCCCGCCCGAAGCCCAGAAAAAAGCCTCCCATCAGACCGCGCATACCGTAGCGGATGGTCACCTTGTGGGTCACTTCCCAGGTGGTCGATCCCATGCCGTAGGCGGCCTCCTTCAACACCGGCGGAACAAGCGAGAAGACGTCACGCATCACGGCCGTGGTGAAGGGCAGCACCATCAGCGCCAAGATGATACCGGCCGTCAATATACCTATTCCCATCGGCGGCCCGCTGAACAGGCCCAGGTCGCCGAAAATGCCTTGGAGGAAAGGTTGAACGTGATCGGCCATCAGCGGTGCGAAGACGAACAGCCCCCACATGCCGAAGATGATGCTGGGGATGGCCGCCAGCAATTCTATGGCTCGGCCTACCGGCCGCGCAAGAAAAGGCGGTGCCAGTTCCACCAGAAAAAGCGCGATTACCAGGCTCAGAGGAATCGCGATCAGCAAGGCTATCAGAGTCGAGATCAGCGTCCCGTATATGCTGCTCAACGCCCCGAATTCCCCGGTGACCGGGTTCCATACGGCAGACCACAAGAATCCGATCCCGAACTTGTCGATTGAAACAGCCGACTCGCGGATCAGCTCGATGAAAATTGCGGCCACCAGGGCCAACACCAGCACGGCGAAGGCTCCGGTGACCAGGCGAAATACGGCGTCGCCCCGGCCGTGCTGCGAATTCCGAGTCTGCCGGGAATGGATCATTTCCAGACCGGCCGTCCTGCAGACCGAATCTGTGCCCTCCAGGAGTTTTCGACCAGTTCCTGAACGGATTGCGGCATGGGAACATATGCGAGTTTTTCGGCCTGCCGGTCTCCATTTTCGAAACACCAGGCGAAGAAGTCGAGGCACGTTTTGGCCGTTTGAGGATCAGCCTGCTGCTTGTAGTACAGAATGAAGGTGGCGCCGGTGATCGGCCAGCTTCCCTCACCCGGCTGATCGGTCAGCACCAGGTAGAAGCCAGGCGCATTCTTCCAATC
>CAZENH010000056.1:0-21707 GCA_964513625.1 uncultured Myxococcales bacterium
AACTCAAGGCCGACCACTTCGGGCTGGGCTTCATCTTCGGCAGTTACCTGAACACACTCCTGTACCCCTATGCTCTAGCCAGGATCTTGATGCGCAAAATATTCCTGAGGCTCCAGCGCTCGGGCAACATGTCGATGGGCATGACCAACATGGGCTCGATCGACGACCACTTGCTCGACTTCGGCGCACCCCGGGTCTCGAGCGCCATGCTCATTACGCCCGCTAACCAACCCCCGATGCTGGTAAGCGGCTTCAGCGGCTTCCGCGATTCGCTCTCGTTCAGCCTGGGTATTCACGAATCGTCCCTTGCGCGCGCAAGAGTCGAAGAACTATTCGAAACCGTCGACCGCGAGCTGCCCGGCAAGGAGATCTCTTGAACTCGCCGGCAGCGGACAGCGCGCCCGTATTTGTGGTTGGAACAGGTCGTTCGGGCACGACCTTGTTGCGCATGATGCTGAACGCCCACCCGCGCATCTATCTCACTCACGAAGCCTCCTTTTATTTGAGCACGGCCGGTTTCAAGATCGATACTTCGCTTACCGATTGGCTCGATTATTATTGCCGCACGCCTTCTTTCCTCTGGCTTAGACTTTCTCCCGCCCGCATACTTGCACAGGCGCCCGAAGGCGCCCGTTGCGACCTGTGGCCACTGGCCTTCAAGGCTTTGATGCGCGAAAAAGCCGGTCTATACGGCAAGACGCGTTTCGGCGACAAGACTCCGCTTCACGGGCTTTACCTGGGCCGCATTTTAGAGGATTTCGATTCTCCGCGGATCATCCACGTGGTCCGCGACCCGCGCGGAGCGGTTGCATCGCTGATGCGCATGCCCTGGGCCCCGAGTTCGGTCTACTTAAACGCCCTTTACTGCGAACAGCAAATAGAGGCAGTCGTTGCCCATGCCGATCATATCTACGAGGTGCGCCTGGAAGATCTGCTGGCCGATCCCAGGGGAACAATGAGCGGAGTGTTACAGTACATAGGCGAGGACTGGGACGATAACGTCCTGGATCACGCCCGACACGCCCCCACAGACGACATGCCGCCCTTTCCCTGGTTCGAAGGCGCGAAACACAAGCTTGGTGTTTCAACAGGCGCCCCAGCCTGGCAAGAACAACTGAGCCCGGCCTGGATCCGGATCATCGAAGAAATCTGCTTTTTAAGCATGGATCGCTACAAATACCCCCGCGCCGAATTGCTTCGCGAACCTTCTTCACTAAGATGCGCCTGCGCTCGTCTCGGCGAGGGACGAAAGATCGTAAGTTCGCTAAGCCGCCTGCGCAGGCTTGCCCGCAAGTACGCCAATCAGAAGACGCCCGATCCAAAGGCCGGCATGGAAGCATTGCTCAATATCAACCCCAAGGCCTGGTCTTTGTATCCGGGCTTTAGCATACCGGCGCTTCCACGACTTGAAGGTGCATGACTAAAAACCCCTCAGCTTGTCATGCGCCGCGATCGAGTGCCGCGATCATGTCCCTAACCACTTGCAGAGTCACGCTAAGCGAGACCGGGCGCACGTTGTCGAGGGTGTCGTGGCGCGTGTGGTAGTTGAACACCAGCTTGCTGGTATCCTGCGCGAGCAAGCTGGTGGCGCGAACGCCGTTTCGCGTGAAAGCGGTGGCGTCGGAGGCGCCGAAAGGGATGACAACTGATTTGATTTTCAAGTTCCTTTCGTGCGCGACGCGATGAGCGAGCTCCACCAGATTCTTATCGTGACGGGTGCCCGGCAGGAGCTCACGCTCGACCACGCACAGGTAGCGCTCGTCGTAGATGTTATCGACCACGATGGCGTAGCTGGGGATGTCTGCGTTCTCCTTACGGTGGGTCTCTGCCCAATGCATGGCACCGCGCAAACCAGCCTCCTCCGAACTGCTGCCAAGCAGCACTACCTCGGTGGAGTCGAGACCCTCTCCGTGCGCGATTAGTTCACCGAGACCGATCAGCACGGCGACGCCGGCCAGGTCGTCCATGGCCCCGGGTACCGGCGTCTTCGAGCGGAAGAACAACAAACACAGCACCAAGGGCAGGGAGCCGACGCCGACCCAACCCATGCAGATCACGGCCGCGTCGCCACCCCAGCCGGTTATCGCCAAGAGCGCGCCGACAATCGGTATGGGCGCGCACAGAATGATGATTATCAAGAGCAGGTTCGCCCAGTTGCCCAGATAGTACCACAGCAAAAACTCGTAGGCCGAGTCGAGGTGAGCGTTTACGATAACTCGTCTTTTAGGTTCACTTCTGCTGCGGATGATGCCGGCGACGTTAATACCCTGCTTCTTGGGGAACAACCAATCTACAATGCGACGGTAGTTGAGTGTCTCCAGAACGGCAGTCAGTGCAAACAGCATGCCGACGATGCCGCCTAACACGGGGTTGAACATGTAGATCGTAACGGCGGCGGCGTAAATCAGCGCGCCAATCGGAAGGACGCTCAAGAAGGCGGCCGGGTGGCAGTAGAACGGCTCGCGGCGCACTTCGAAATTGAGACGTTCCCAGGCGTCGCCCACGCGATCTCCAAGGCGTTTTTCATTTTCAGAGCATGACTCGCGACCGCCGATGGATGACAGGACGTCTTCCATGAACCGGATCATGACGTCCTGTTGCGCCTCGACGTCTCTGTCAAGGGTGGTGGAGTTGTCGACTTCTGAGCTCATTTAGATTCTTCCACGATCTTGAGAATTTCAACTTCGTCAGCGGGATAGACCGGAGCTGATCATGTTCCGGCTGGTGTCCTCCACAAGTATACGCAGGGATCCCAGGAAATCCTCCAGGTTCTTCTTCTTTTTCTCAATGACGTTCTTGGCTGCCTCGATAATGAAGCGTTTGAGCGACATGTCCTTCTTCTGCTTTCCTCGCCACAAAAGCTCGTCGCCGGGGCATCCGAAGAAGTGAGCCCATAGCAGCGTGCGCGCCAGGGCGTCGGTGGCACCTACGTCGATGATCAGCCTCTCGTAAAGTATGAGAACCGAATCCGCCCCTGCCGAGATCGCCTCCGCGCATGCCCAATCGGGCAGTTGGACCTTCTTGTAATTCTTGCCCGCTGAATCAAGGCTATGGCTGCTGGCCGTAGTCTGCCAGCCCAACCTCCCTAGCTCGGCAATACCCGCCTCCAGCGCCGTCTGCAGCGGAACCAACCCGATCTTTTTCAAGGATTCCACAAAAGAAGAGTCCGGGTCATTCTCAACGATCTTGGAAAGTCCTTTCATCAGAACCTTGCCCACCATCCCTACTTCCAACTTCACCAACGCCGGCCCGGCCCCAACCACCAGAACATGCTTATGAACCTTGAGGAGATCCGCGGTCAACTCGAGCTTCTTCAGCTTAACGCTCCCTCCGCAGCCGCAAAGAAGCCCTGCAATCACCCCGGCCACCCAGAATATACAATTGCTTGATCGCTTCATCACGCACCCGCCTTTTTGATGATCTTCGGTGCAGCATTGTTGCAACCCGGTTGTCTTGAGTCAACAGTTTCGCTGCCTGCTTGCCAGTGGTTCCGGCTGCATGGTAGTATTTCCGCGACTTTTTCAGTGGAGGTTCAGATGACGCGTCGGGTTTCCGCTCACAAGCTTGCTCTGACTCTAATCCTGGTCTTGCTGGGCTCCGGGCCGCTTTTGAACTGCGAGTGCGGCGGCGATCACTTTGCTGGCCCTCAACTGGAAGTCGACAGTACCGTGCTCAAGTTCGATCAGGTAGCCGTCGGATATCCGCAGACACGCCTGCTGCACGTCAGTAATATCGGCGGTTCGGGATTGACGCTGGACAGCATCGCGGTGCAGGGCGGGGCGGGAAGTCCCTTTTCTGTCAAGGGCTTCATGTCCGGCGAAAATGTCGACCCTCAAATTCCAGAGTTCATCGGCCCCGGCGCGGCCATCGACCTGGTAATCGAGTATTCCCCTGAAAGCGAGACCGCGGACGACCATGACACGCTCGATCTGCTGACCAACGATCCCGACGAGTGCAACCCGATGGATCTCAGCCGCAACCCGTGTGCAATCGCCTTGGCCGGCACGGGCGCACCGCCCAACGCCGAACTGGAAGTCGTTTGCCAGGAAGACGTTAGCTGCCCGGCTCCCAACGACACGGCCGTTTGCCAGGTGATGCTCGACCCTCAGACCAATACACATCCGGTGCGCCTGTCGTTCAATTTCTGCGAGGTGGCCGCGGGCTACAGCCGGCAATTGCAAGCACTTCTGAAAAACACCGGCAACATCCCGCTTAGCATGAGCGGCTTCGAGTTGTTTTCAATAGTCGGTGACCTTACCGACTTCGGCCTGCTGGAACCCGCCGAGAGCGACATCGAAATCCAGCCCGGAGCAGATCGAATGCTGACGGCCGTTTACGCTCCCCAGGCGGAAGGCGCCGACAACTCGGGCATCGACCTTGCCACCAACGACGATGACCTGCCCTCCGGAGCATTCAGCGTAAGACTCTTGGCTTTTTCGGCCGAGCCCGACATAGACGTGCACCCCGAGCACATTCCGTTCGAGGGCGTCACCCAGGGCCAGTCGGCCACCGAGCATATCACGATCAACAACACCGGCTCCGGCACGCTGGACGTGAGCGGCCTCGAGGTCACCGGCGGGAGCGTCGCCGGTGAGTTCAGCATTGATTCGACCGACGGGTTTACGGTGGCCTCGATGGGCCAGCAGATAGTCGACGTCACCTACCACCCGCAGGACGTCGGTCAGGACGACGGTTCCGTGATCATCCATTCGAACGATCCGGACGAACCCGAAGTGACGGTAACGCTTGGAGCAGACGTGCGTCCCGACCTGGAGGTCAACCCGCAAGACTGGGTCGAGTTCATCGGCGTCGCCATGGGCGGTTCTGCCTCCGAGGACGTAACCCTGCTGAACGTCGGCTACGCCGACCTGACGATAACGGACATCGCTTTCGATCCCGATCTCAACCCGGGAGATCCTCCGGTGTTCGGCATCGAGGGTCTGCCGGCCGACTTTCCGGCAAATCCTTTGGTACTAGCCCCGGCCGGGTCGTATACCTTCCAGGTGACCTTCACCGACAACACCTCAATCGAGAACGAAATAGGACAGATGGAGATCAGCCACGACAGCCCCAACGACTCCAACCCGTATATCCTGCTGGCGGTCAACCAGGGCACCCCGGCAAACCTTCCGCCGGTGGCCAAGATCGACCCGCCCTCGCAGACGGTCCAGGGTTTGAACCAGGTGAACCTGGACGGCAGCACCAGTTTCGATCCAGACGCCGGCGACAGCATCAGCCGCTATCAGTGGTCTTTCTTGTTCCTGCCCCAGAACGCGCAGGGAACCCAGAGCCAGTCTACCTTGAGCGCGACAGACACCCCCCAGGTGAGCTTCACCCCGGACATGCCCGGCGCCTACATCGTGCGCCTGGTGGTCTACGACAGCTACAACACCCCCAGCCAGCCGGTGGATTCGAACATCTCGGTCAATCCCTGACCGGGACGCCGTCAGTAAGGTTCGATGCAGATCAGTGCGTAGTTGGCGTCGTCAGTCTTTGAGGCGCTCGGCAGCAGCGCGCCGGTGCTATAGTCGATCACCCAGGCCTTGGAGGTGTTGGAAGCTACCGTGGTGGACGTCCACCTGAGACCCAGATCTGTAGGTGAGTATTGTGCGACCGGATCACTGTCGTAATCATACAGACTCAACATCTCGTTGAGATCCGGCAGGCGATAGCCGGCGCTGGCGCAATGTGCAAGGGCGTCTTGCCAAGTATATGGGGCCGCATCGATCATTCTCTGCCAGTTTATCCCGGTCACGTTGTCATGATAGAAGCCGATATTCACGAACCTTTGCCCCGGGTCCGGCGTGCGTCCCCAGACCGGGCCGCGCACGCAGCGGACGGCGGCCTTGGTCGAGGAGTCATCGGCCTGCGACAATGTCCCGATCGTGAAATCCACCGTTCTGCGGTCGCCGCTGGCCGGCGAGCTGCTCCAGAAGACCGGCCAGAACGGATCAAGGTCAAACAGCGTCTGGTCGATCGCAGGATCGTGCTTGCCGCGATCGACTATGGTCAGAAGCTCGCCTGCGGTCGGCAAGCGCCAGTCGCCGGTATTGTTCCAATACAGAGTCTGGCAGAAGTCCCTGGCCTCGATCCATGTCTTGTCGCCCCAGAAAGGCTTGGTCCAATCGAGAGAGGTGACCCCTTCTTCAATGACAAACTGGGGGTCGACGCCGAACTGACTGAAATTGCGAGGCCTATTGTAGTTCGAGTCCTGGCCAAAGAAATCATTGCCGGATGGAACCGGGCAGGGATAAAGCAACCCGGTGGCGTTGTAGCATAACGTCTGTCCGGTGTCGGGTGTGTCCCAGGTGTTCCGGGCGCAGCCGATCGAGCTGCAGAACTGGTTTGCAGCGCAGTTTAAATTATCATTGCAGCCGCAGCGAACTCCGTTTATGCAGATCTTGTCATGCGGGTCATCCTGGCAGTTGTCACAGCCGATTCCGCAATGCGTGTTCGTATTGCAATATTCACAATGAGCGTCGGAGGCCGCATTGCAGTACATCGACGGCGTTCCGCTACAGTCGCCGTCTATCAGGCAACCGCAATGAATGGCGGAGACGTTGCCGTGAATGCATACATTGTCGAAGGCATCCTGCGAGCAGTCGTGGCATGAGGCTCCGCAGGCATCGTCGAGGTTGCAAAAGCATTCGCCGTCCTGGCAGCTTCCGCTATACATGACCGAGTCTACTTCGAGTTCGCAAGCCGCTCCGTCACCGCTGTACGGGTGCTGGCAATTTCCGGCATCGCAACTGTCGTTCGTGCAACTGTCGTCGTCGTTACAGTCGTTTTGGCCGAGGCATTCGACGCAAGCCACCGTTGTTGGATCGCAAAAATTGGCGCAGGTTTCGACGAGGTGCCTGTCGAGGCACGGATCGCCGTCGACATCCGCGCACTCGAAGTGCTGGTTGCCGTCGCAGAAGTTTACAGGCGGCGTCGTGCACTCGTCGGAGCACTGGCTGGAGCATACGCCGTTGCTGCAGCTCTCGCCACTCGGGCAGTCGGTGCTGTCGCCCCATTCGAGACAGGCGTCCGCGTCGTAGTTGCCGCAAGTCTCAAAGGCGTCCGCAACTTGCGGGTCGCAGCGCTTGTTGCCGGTCTGCGGGCATTCGTCATGGCAGCACGATCCTCCCTGGCAGTGGTCGCTGCCTGTACAAGCCGCACAGTCGCCGCCGCAGTGCTGGTCGTTGTCGCAGGCCGCACAATGGGGGTCATCGTCCGTGCAGAAATGACCCGTCCCGCAGCTTTGCACAAGGCATTTTGTGCCGCAGCCGTCATCGTCGCCGCAGGATTTACCGCTGCAGTCCGGGCTGCAGACGATACACTGGCCGGTGGTCGGGTTGCAAATCTTCCCGCCGGTACAGTTGTTCGGAGGGCAGTCGCCGCCGCAGCCGTCCGGGCCGCACTCCTTGCCGCTGCACTCGGGCTGACAGCCGTCGACGCACTTGTCGCCCTCACAATGCTGCCCGTCAGGACAACAAAAATCGATGCAGGCGGTGTACTGGCAGACGCACTCGTCTTGCTGCTGGTTGCAGACCACAAACTCACCCTGGCAGGCGCCGTTGTCGCAGGGCTGGCCGAGCTTGCCCTTGTCGCCGTTCTGCTCGGCGGTGACGAACACGTCGCAGGCCGACAGGCCCAAAGCCGAGACGGAAAGAATAGTTGCTATCGTTAGTGCGCGTTTCATCTGCTACCACCTTCCTCCGAGAGAAAATACCATGCCCTGACCGTCCAGCGTCGGTCCGATCGCGGCGGTCGTTGATGGACTGCCCTCGTCCGGAGCCAACACCCATAGTACCACTCCGGTGCTAATCAATCCGACTGCCACAGCCGTCGAGGCCCAGAAGATCCCTCCCCACATTTTGCTCTGGTCGACTTTGTCGGCGTCCGAGCCGTAGCTGGCCGCCAGCGCGGCCGATGCCCCGGCCAGCCCGGCCACCCCGATGCCGCTCCAGAAGGCGACGTGGCCCCAGAACTTCATGGCCGGCATCGGCTTTTCAGGAAGCGATTTCGTAACCATGCCCGGATGTTCATCCGCGCTCGAGGTTCCTGTAACCTGATCCGACGCTTGCTTCTTCGAAAGCGTCAGCTTGAGCTCCAGGTTCTTACCGGATTCCAACTTGGCCTCGGAAGAGGTGTCGTTGTATCCATTGAGCTTGGCGACCAGCTTGTAGGTTCCGGCCTTGAGTTTATAAGTCACAGGAGACTTCTTGGCCGGCTTGCCTCCGATGCTCACGGCCGCACCAACCGGCACCGTGCGCACAATCAGCGTGCCCAGGTTCAGTTCCGATAAATAGTTCTCGACCTCTCCCAGGTGCGGATTCGGTTTCTGAAAATCCTGCCTGTATTTCTGCAACGCCTGAACTCGCTTGTCGGTAGGAACCTGGTCGTCCCTGGCGATGCTCAAGACCTTTTGCCAGGCCTTCTCGGCCCGTTCTTTCTCGGCTTTTTCAGATGCGGCGTTCTTCACCAGTTCATCGTACTCGGCCAGCTTGGCGTCAGCCTCCTTGCGGGCGTGTTTCAAAGGAGCGCACAGGCTGACCGCAATCTTCTTGACCGCTGCCAACAACTTATTGACCTCGCAGACCGCCTCGGCGGTAGCCGCCGTCTCGGTGGTAGCCTTTTTCAAATCGTACATGACGGCGGTAACCTGGCAGGTGTCTCCGATGCGCAGGATCTTGGTGGATAGTGTTTTCTGGGCCGACAACTCGCGGCCCAAATCGATCTGACAACCCTGATCGTAACAAAGCTTGTGACTTTCAGACTTCGATGACTTGAGCCTCTCGCGGATCTGATCGGTGGGCACAACCTGAAAGCCGCCCTCGGTCAATCTGGCGGCCAGGTAATCGATCAGGTTACTGAGAACTTCCTTGTCCAGCTTCGAACCGCGGTCTTCCATGTCGAATAAAGCTACGATCGGACCGCTACCGGCGCGCGCACTGAGCGGCGTCAACAACGAAAAGACAATCAATACCGACACCAGCCAACAACCCAGGCTTTTAGGAATCATCAGAATCCTCCTGCCAACAGCGTACAAGATAGAAATAACAGCCAATGAATTGGAGTAGATTTTTACTAATATTGCAGTTCCTTGTCAACACGACTGGGCAGGGCAGGGGATGTTCAAGTAGGATCGATGAACTCCAGGCGCGATTTCGACTTGCGTCTCTTGCGGCGTTTGCGAGACATGCCGGCCTCCAACTGTCGTCGGCGCTCCTCGGAAATTTTCTGCACCTCTTCATCGTAGGCCGTCGTTCTGTTGCGCCCGGCGCGCTTGGAAGCGTACAGAGCAAGGTCGCTGCGCTCTAGCAGGCTCGCGGAATCATTGGCGTCCTCGGGGTAGGAAGCAACCCCGACCGATATCGTCAACCTGCCTCCGGGCTGGACGCTGGCACGGGGAAAATCGGATACCTGCACCGCCGACCTCAGCTTGTCCGCCACCGAAAAGGCCGACGGTTTGTCCTGGCCGGGAAGGATTACGACGAACTCCTCGCCGCCGAATCGGGCGACGGTGTCGATCTTGCGGGTATTGCCTTCCAGAATTCGCGCCACGCCCTTGAGCACTTCGTCTCCCAGCAGGTGACCGTTGCGATCATTGTATTTCTTGAAGTGGTCGATATCGATCATCAAAACCGACAGCGCGTTCTGGTACCGGTTGGCCCGGTCCCACTCTCGTTCCAGGCGAGACTGCATCAGGCGCCTGTTAGCCAACTGGGTCAGCTCGTCGGTGACGCTGAGATCGATCTTTTGCTGGTAGAGCCTGGCATTCAGGATGGTCATAGCCGCCTGGTGCGCTACGGCGGTCAAAAGCCTTACCGCGTCGTGCGGAAAGCCGTCTTTGACGCTGCGAGTGAAGTTCAGAAGACCCAGCACCTGGCCCTTGCGCAGCAACGGCAGGCTGAGAAACGAACCTGTTTCGGGCAACAGATCCAGATCGTCGCCTTCACGGGCAATGCCGGAGAGATCGTTAACCAGCAGAATCTTCCTGACTCTCAGCGACTTTGTGAATGTGCCCCTGAGCGGATCGACCAGGCGACCGATCAGTCCCTTGCGCTCATCGTACATGGCTGCCCTGACGGCCAGGTTCTTCTGATCTTCATCGGTCAGCAATACATAGAATCCCTCGAAGTCCAGTTCGTTTCCGATCTTCTCGGTTATGATCCCGATCACCTGGTCGAGCTCCAGCGACGAGGCCAGGGCGCTGTTGATATCGTAAACGAGCGCCAACTGGCTGAGGCGGCTAGTGAGTTTCTGATTCGTCTCTTCGATGATCTTGTTCTTTTCCTCGAGCTGAGCTTTCAGGCGCAGTTCTCGCTGGGCGGCATCCAGTTCCAGATCACTGTCGATTTTGGAAGCCTCTGCATCGGTCAACCTGGCCAGAAGCTGATTCAGTTCGCGGCCTAATCTTGCGATCTCGTCATTTCCCTCAGCCTCTATTCTGTTCAGAAAATCTCCCTGTTCGGCCTTCTGAACCACATGGGTGATTTTCTGAAGCGGCTGACCTATGAAGATCCTGACCATCAAGGCGGTGATGACTATCACCAGGGCCACCAGCAATAGCGCCGTGACTATCTGAAGATTACCGTACCCGACCAGCTTGGAAGTCAGCCTGGCGAAAGAGGCCTTTATGTGAATGCCTCCAAGCAGCACGCCGGGGCCCATGCCTTTGTTCTTGGCGTGACATTTCAGACAGCTCCTTTCGGCACGCACTCTCTGAAGTGACTCGATGATTTTCTCATCGGTGTCCGCCTCGGTGAATGTATGCCCGCTTCTGAAGCGCAGAAGAACTTCGGGCGGCAGCTTATGACCGCGCTCATCCTCGTCCAGCGACCAGACAATCTCGCCTTCGGCATTAAAAATCTGAAGCTTTTCGATCTCATCGCGCACAGAAAATTCTTCGAGCATTCCGGCAATCGGATGGCTGTTGCTCTGTGGATCGACAGCGTGAAATCCCGCCCTGAGCGAGCTGGTCACGGCCGACAGCGACTGGCGCGAATGCTCCACGATATCCGATCTCAATAGCAGGATCATCCAGCTCAAACCGGCCAGGGTTACAAACAGGCAGACCCCTCCCACTATCAGCGAGATTTTGCGAGTGATGCTATTGCGGATGTATCCAAGCATGTCATTCCAGGTTCTTGTAACGGGTATAATGTATCCCGACAGATGGCCTGTCGCAAGAAATAGGGTAAGTATGGATTGCGTATTGACTTCTGTGTGCCGGGCATGTTTCATTGAGGCATGAAAATGTTCAAAACTGTCATTGTTGGCTGCGTCACGCTCACGCTTGTGACCCTGATGCTGGGTTGTGCCGGAGAAAAAATCAGGCCTACGAAAGTCGAGGCCGCCGGCGAAAAATCCGGGAAGAAGGAAAAAGATCATCCGGCTAATGTAGCGCGTGCTGCCGATGCCGAGTCCAGCGGTCTTGTCGATCTTCAACGTGCAAACAAGTTGCTTGCCGACAATAAGTTCGACGACCTTCTCGATATCTTCGAGCCTCAACAGGTCCAGGAGCTTGCGCCCAAGGAGAAAGCGGCACTGGCCGATATTTTTTACCGGGCGGCTTTGAGGCTGCGGAGACGCCACAAGGACATTTCGTATTCCTCGATGTTCTGCGAGCGCGGCCTGATGCTCGATGAACACTACCAGCCGTTGATGCGTCTGCAAATTCGCAACTACTTGCATGTCAGCATGAAACTTTTTGGAGGCGCAGAGGAATTGGCCGTCAAGCTCGTGGAAATTGCGCCATCCAACCAGGAGAACCAGTTTTTGAGGGGCAGGGTGGCTTACGAACAAGGGGAGTGGGACGTTGCCGCCGATTGGCTCAAGAAAGCCGCTAAAGTTGGCCGAACCGAAAATAGCAAACTGACCAAGGAAGCCTGGCACCTTCTTGATCTGGCCAAGGGGCACATGGAGGAACTCAAGTCTTCGCTATCCATGACCAGTGAGTTGGAGGCCATGCTCAAGCGTGCAAAGGTCAAGAATCGCGAGCAGCTCATGAAGAGTCCGCCCCCGGACGAAAAGGAACGGCCGGCGGCACTGGCCGGCGGGAAGATCGTGCTTTACATGACGAGCTGGTGCGGATATTGCCGCAAGACCAAGGCGCTGCTCGAGAAGCTGAAGGTTCCATTCGAGCAAAAGGACATAGAAAAGGATCAGAATGCATTGATGGAGATGATGCGGGCGGCCGAGCAGGCCGGCGTCGAGGTGACCGGAGTGCCGGTAACCCGCATAGGCAGCAAGCTGGTTGTAGGCTACAACCCGCAACGCATCGAAGAACTCGTCAGGCAGATAAAATGATCCATCCTGTCCGCTTGAAATAAACTTTCACATCGCCACAGGACTGATTTTCTCGAGAAATGAAGCTGAGCGACTTCGATTACGATCTGCCGCCCGGGCAGATAGCGCAGGTACCGGCTGAGGACCGCGAAGGTTCACGGCTGATGATTGTTTCCCCCGAGCGGGACATGCCGGAGCACCGGAACTTTCCCGAGATCGCAAAGCTGCTCGACCCCGGTGACCTGCTGGTGCTCAACGACACCCGCGTCATCCCGGCCAGGCTGTACGGGAAAAAAGAAACCGGCGGGGCACTGGAAATTCTGCTGGATCTGCCGCTGGATTGCGGCTGTTACGATGCCGGAAAGTGGATCCAGAGGTTCACCTGCCTGCTCAGGGCATCGAGACCGCTGAGAGCGGGCGTCAAGGTGACCCTTCCGGGAGGCGGCCAAGCAATCGGAGAAGGGTTAACTGAAGGAAGCGCTGAAAACATTGTGCGCCTCGAACTTCCCTTGGCGCTAAACGAGTACCTCGAGCGCCATGGCGAAGTGCCGCTTCCTGCTTACATCAAGCGTAAGGACGAAAATGACCGGCGCAGGTTACTAGACAAGACTCGCTACCAGACGGTCTATGCCGATAAACCCGGAGCAGTAGCGGCGCCGACAGCGGGATTGCATTTTTCTAAAAATCTGCTCGAACACATTCTTGAAAAAGGTGTGGAGATTGCTTTTCTTACGCTGCACGTGGGCCCGGGAACGTTCTTGCCGGTAAAAGTCGATGATCCAGAGCGTCACAAGATGCATCCTGAGCGGTTTCAAATAGACGCCCAAGCCGCTCGAGCGATTAACCGGGCCCGGGAACTTTCACGCCGTGTAATAGCCGTCGGCACCACGGTAGTACGGGCCATGGAATCGGCTTTCGACGGCCGGGGTGTGGCCGCGGGCGCGGGCCGGACCGACTTGTTCATTCGCCCCGGGTTCGAATTCAAAGTGGTGGATGCGCTGCTTACAAATTTTCACTTGCCGCGCTCGACGCTTCTGATGCTGGTCTGCGCATTCGCCGGCCGTGAGAAAACACTTGCAGCCTATCGCGAGGCTGTGCGCTTGGGTTACCGGTTTTTTTCTTACGGCGATGCCATGTTTTTCAGTGCAAGGAGTCCGAGTTGAGCAGGATCGATTTCAATGAAATTTGCCGCGATAAAAAGAGCCGGGCCCGTCGCTGCTGCCTGTCCACCAGGCGCGGGAAGATCGAAACGCCCGTATTCATGCCGGTGGGCACCGCCGCGACCGTCAAGGGCATGGATCCCGAAGAAGTTGCGGCCATGGGCTTCGACATTATTCTGGGCAACACCTATCATCTGATGCTGCGCCCGGGTCCCGAAATCGTGGCCGCGCATGGAGGGTTGCACGAATTCATGAGCTGGCCCGGCTCGATCCTGACCGACAGCGGCGGCTACCAGGTGTTCTCACTGGCGGCGCTCAGGAAGATCGGCGATGACAAGGTCATTTTCCGCAGCCACCTGGACGGAACCGAATACGAACTGTCTCCGGAGCGCGCCATCGCCATTCAGGAACAACTGGGTTCGGACATCATGATGGCGCTCGATGAATGTCCGCCGCACGACGCCTTGCCGGGCTATCAGCGTGAGGTTTGCGAGCGCACAAGCCTTTGGGCAAGGCGCTGCCTTGACGCGCGCACCAATGACGGCGGAGCCCTTTTCGGAATCGTGCAGGGTGGGCTGGATCTGTCCTTGCGGCGTGAACATCTGGATCAGATAGCGGCCATGCCTTTCGACGGATTAGCCTTAGGCGGCCTTTCGGTGGGAGAAGGACCCGAGCGTATGAACCAGGTCGTCTCGGCGCTCGGAGAAATTATGGACGAGAAGCGACCGCGCTATTTAATGGGAGTCGGCCTTCCCCAGGATATCATCCGCGCGGTTCAGCAGGGTATCGACATGTTCGACTGCGTGGTACCAACCCGTAACGCTCGCAACGGGCAACTGTTCACCTGGGATGGACCGATCCAGATCCGCCACGCTGCCCATACGGCCGACTTACGACCGCTAGATCCTGACTGTGGTTGTCCTGCTTGCCGGCGTTTCAGCCGCGCCTATCTGAGGCACCTCTACATGGCCAATGAGGTTCTGGGTGTGCGCCTAAACACTTTACACAACTTGTTTTTCTACGCCGAACTGATGCGAACCATTCGTCAGGCGATCGAGGCAGGCGATTACGCAGCCTGGGCCGCAGGAGCACTTGACAGGCTCGAGGGCAATATTAAAGAAAGATGACGAGAAAATGTTTGATCCACGCAAATACATCTGCTAGGGAAGGTGGGCCGTTTTGGGAGGGCGCGAGCCTGATAACCATTCTGTAAGTGAAAGAAGGAGTTAGAAGTGAAAGAGATACTTTACGCGATCATGGCCGAACAAAGCTCGGGAGGCGGAGGCCAGCCCGCCCAGGGACCCCAGGGCTGCGAGCAGATGTCCGGCATGATGCTGCCGATCCTGTTGATGTTCGTGATTATCTACTTTTTGATCATTCGACCGCAGCAGAAGCAACAGAAGAAGCACAAGGAGATGGTCGCGGCCCTGGGCAAGGGCGACAAGATTATCACCAACTCGGGGATCTTCGGCACAATCACCGGCATGACCGATATCGCGATCACCCTCGAAGTGGCCAAGAACGTGCACATCAAGGTGTTGCGCAGCCACGTGGCTGGAAGGCAGCCACAGCTGGGTGAAAAGAACGGAGATTCCGCGGCCATGCTGCCGGGCGGCAAATAGTTGCCCCGGGACGCACACAGACGCAGGCTCTGAGTAACGCATAAGAGGAACGCAATGGAAAAGTCTTGGTACTGGAAAGTCACATTTGTGCTCGTGCTGGTAGTAGCCTCCGTGCTCTACCTGTTACCGACCTTTTTTTCGGGTTCGCTGCCCGGATGGTATACCGGCTTCTTCGAGAAGAAGATAAACCTTGGTCTCGATTTGCAGGGCGGTATTCACCTGGTGTTGGGTGTCGAGGTGGAAAAAGCGCTCGAGGACAAGGCCGATCAGTATGTCGGGGATTTCAAGGAAGCGATGAAGGAGAAACGTATTTCTTTCAAGAAGGCTTTCCGAATTCCCGAGAGCTGGGACATTCAGATTGAGCTTCGGGATCCCGCAGACGCCAAGAAGTTCAGAAAGCGGATCTTCGAGGGATACTACAGCCTGAAGGAGGTCAAGGAAGAGGAAACCTCACCGGGGCTGCTCAGGTTCACCTTTGACGAGAAACATGTCCGTGAGTTGCGCAAGAACGCACGCGACCAGGCGCGGGTGACCATCCGCAACCGGGTCGACGAACTGGGCGTAGCCATGCCGACAATTGCACCGCACGGCGAAAACGGAATTTTAGTGCAACTGCCCGGCATGTTCGACCCGGAGCGGGCAAAGAAGTTGCTTGGCCGAACCGCGCAGCTGGAGTTCAAGGTTGTCGACGACAAGAGCGATTTCATAAAGAATCTCAAGGGTACCCTTCCCGAGGGTATTCATATGGATTACTACACCTACGCCGGTCCTAACGACCAACCGGTAACCGAGACATACCTGGTATCGAAGGGCAAACGCAACGAGGGAAAGAAGCGGCTGCTGGACTTTTTCAACAACGTCAAGGAAATCGAGGCGTTTCTGAAGGAGAACAAGGTCGAGGACAAGATTGCCGCAAAGATTGTGAGCCTGGCCAGCGGAGGTGTCAGCGAGGCAGACAGAAAGAAGATCATGCTTCTTGCAAGGTCGGTCTTTACTCCTGGCTCCAAGGTCAAAGAGGCCAAGAAGGAAGAAGCGCCCAAGAAAGAAGAAACAGCCAAGAAAGAAGAAGCTCCCAAGAAAGAAGAGTTAGCCAAGAAGGAAGAAGCGCCCAAGAAGGAAGAGTTAGCCAAAAAAGGCACCAAGGCCGACCAAAGCCCAAAACCCGAAAAGGCACAAGAAGGATCAGACAAGATCGCTCAACTTGAAAAGCTGCTGGATGGCAAGGTTCCAGAGGGCCATTCAATTGGTCTGGGACGCAAGGAGGCCAATCTCGAGGTCGAGTACCGAACTTACTACCTGTTTAGCGAAGTGGCCATGACGGGCGACTACATTACCGATGCCCGGGTTCAACCCGATCCGCAGACCGGACGGCCCGAGGTGTCGCTGACCTTCGATCGCACCGGAGCTCGCAAGTTCGAGAAGCTCACCGGGGCCCATGTCCGCGAACGCATGGCCATCGTGCTCGAGGGAGAGGTCAGTTCGGCCCCGGTCATCCAAAGTCGCATCGGCGGCGGCCGGGCACGCATCACTTTAGGCGCCAGCAATAACTATAACGAGGCGCTCGGAGAGGCCAACGACCTGGCCGTAGTGCTTCGCGCAGGTGCCTTGCCTGCCCCGGTACACATTTTAGAAGAACGCACGGTCGGCCCGACCATGGGAGAAGACGCCCGTCGCCAGGGGACCTATGCCTTGGCCATTGGCATGATACTGGTGATACTTTTCATGGTGTTCTACTACAAGCTATCCGGGCTGATCGCCGACACGGCCTTGGTTTTCAACGCGCTTTTCATCCTGGCAGTCATGGCGGCCTTCCAGGCAACACTGACGTTGCCCGGGGTGGCCGGCATTATCCTAACCATCGGCATGGCGGTAGACGCCAACGTGATTATTAATGAACGTATCCGCGAGGAACTGCGGGCGGGGAAGACAACCCGGGCTGCGGTCGAAGCCGGATACGGCCGCGCTTTCTGGACGATCTTCGACGCCAACTTCACTACTCTGATAGCCGCGGTGGTGCTCTGGTCGTACGGCTCGGGGCCCATCCAGGGATTCGCGGTCACCCTGTTCATCGGCATTTTAGCCAGTATGTTCACGGCCATTTTCGTCACCCGCCTGATAGTGGATTACCTGGTCATCCGCCTGAAGGTGGAACACCTTAGCATTTGACGGGTCAGCCTGGAGCAGACAAATGGAATTTTTCAATCCAAATTCAAAGAAAATCGACTTCGTCGGGAAGAAGAAATTCTTCGTCTTGGTGTCGTCAGCGCTGGTTGCGGCCGCTGTGATAGTGGTTATCATCAAGCAAATGAACGGCTCGATCAACTGGGGCATCGATTTCGCCGGCGGGACAGTGATCGAGATGGAATTCTCCAAGGACGTCAGTGCAAAAGAAGTCCGCCGGGTAGTCACCGATCTTGGTTACAAGAAAAACGTCATACAACGCAGCGGCATCGGAAACGAGAAAGGCAAGGCCGAGTACCTGATCCGGGTGGAGCGTATCGCAATCTTGTCACAGGAGGATTCGGACAATCTGGAAGCAGGTCTCAAGAATGTATTCGGCGATAGACTTCGGCAGTATCGATTCAATAGTAACAGCGGCGATCAGTTCGAGGTGCAATTTACAAAGAAAACATCAATCGCTGAGCTCAAACAGGCACTTCTGACGCTGGGCGGTGAGATCGGCAAGAAAGACCTGTCCGACGTGACAATCAAAACGCAGGGTAAAGAAGCCCAGTACCGTTACATGGTATTAATGACCGGAGTCGCCAGCCAGGTCGACAAGGCCATGAATGAGTCCTTCCCCGATGCGAAACCTCATATCAGAAAAGTCTCGTTCGTCGGTTCCCAGGTGGGCGGCAAGCTGCGTAACGACGGCATCTTGGCCATGATATACGCCATCGCCGGCATCCTGGCCTACGTGGCATTCCGTTTCAACCTGCAGTTCGCCCCCGGCGCGGTAGTCGCCTTGGCGCATGACGCCATTCTGACGATCGGCTTCTTCGCCCTTTTCGGTCTCGAGTTCAACCTGACCTTCGTGGCCGCCATTTTGACGGTCATCGGTTACTCGGTCAACGATACCATCGTCGTCTATGACCGAATACGCGAGAACATGTCGCGCATCCGCTCTCAAACGCTCGAGAAGGTTGTCAACTCGAGCCTGAACGAGGTGCTCAACCGCACCATTCTCACGTCGGTAACCACCGTGCTGGCGCTGGTCGGCCTGTTGGTGATGGGTTTCGGAGAGATCCTCGATTTTGCCATAGCCATGACTTTCGGCGTGGTAGTTGGAACATATTCGTCAATCTACGTTGCCGGTTCTCTGACAATATACCTCGACACGTTGACCAAGAAGATGCGGGCATAGCGTGCCCATCCAGCGCGAGTGGCAAATCCTCGGCGGCGATCAGCAAGCCGCTGAGATTCTGTCTCGCGCTCTGAACATCCACCCGGTGGTTGCCGGCGTAATGGTCGCCAGGGGGATCACTGATCCAGGGGAGGGACGCAAATTCATAAACCCAACGCTTGCCGACCTCAGCAATCCCGACCAGATGAAAGATATCGACAAGGCGGTCGGCAGGCTCGTTCTGGCTCTTAGACAAGCTGAGCGAGTTTGCGTCTACGGCGATTACGATGTCGACGGTTCTACCTCGGTAGCGCTCTTGGTTTTGTTCTTGCGTCATATCGGTCTGCAGGCGGACTTCTACATTCCCTCGAGATTGAACGAGGGATACGGACTGAACCAGAAAGCCATAACAGAGATCGCCGAACGGGGCACCAAGCTGCTGGTCACCGTGGACTGCGGTATTTCCGACCTGGAGGAGGTGATCTCGGCCAATCAGGCGGGAATGGAAGTGATCGTGATCGATCACCACCAGGTCCCGGCCGAGTTGCCGCCGGCAGTGGCTGTTCTGGATCCACATCAGCCGGATTGCGACTTTAGCGCTAAGGATCTGGCCGCGGTCGGCGTGACATTTTTCCTGGTTATGGCGCTCAGGACAAGACTGCGAGAGCTCGGTTATTTCGAACGCATAGAGGAGCCGAACTTACGCGAGTTCCTCGATCTGGTCGCTTTGGGAACGATCGCAGATATCGTGCCGCTCGTGGGCGATAATCGCATCATCGCCAGTTTCGGCCTGAAAGAGCTGACGGCCGCTCGCCGACCAGGGATCGCAGCACTCAAAGAGGTATCCGGAATTCTATCGTCCGAGGTGTCGGTGGGGCAGCTGGCTTTTCGCCTGGCGCCGCGCATCAACGCCGTTGGCAGACTTGGACAGGCTGCACAGGCGGTCGATTTGCTGACTACCAATTCCTACTCGACAGCCCTGGCACTGGCCCGAGGACTCGATCAGGCCAACACTGAACGCCAGGCCGTCGAGCGCGGCATATTCGAAAACGCATTATCCCAGGCGGAGTCTGCCGCAAAAAGAGGGGATCCCGCGCTGGTTCTGTGGTCGCAAGACTGGCACGTCGGCGTGGTGGGCATAGTCGCCTCGCGATTGCTCGAACGTTTCGGGCGTCCGGTAGTTTTGATCGCCATGAACGGCGAGAGCGGACGTGGTTCAGGCCGCTCGACCGAACAGGTTCATCTTTACCGCGCGCTTCAGACATGCTCTGAAAGCCTGATTGGGTTCGGCGGTCACAGGGCCGCGGCAGGCTTGACCATCCGGCAAGACCAGTTGGAGATATTCCGCAAGGCATTGATCGAGGCCGTCAGCGAGCAGCAGGCGGGACGCGAGGTCAAAAAGACGATTCGGGCCGACGCCAGGTTGCAGCCGAACATCTGGACGCGCGAGCTGGTAGCCCAGATGCAAGTACTTGCGCCTTTCGGCCTTGGAAACCCCGAACCCGTTTTTCAGTCAAATGGTCTGCACGTCAAGTCGGCTAGGCAAGTTGGAAGGGACTCCCCTTACCATTTGAAATTGTTACTCAGCGACGGACAGGCCAGCTACGACGCCATCGGCTTCGGAATGGGCGACAGAAGGGTAGAGGCGAATGAGGCAATAGACATCGTCTACTCCGCCGAATTGAACAAATGGGAAGGCCAGTCATCGATACAGTTCAAGTTACGTGATTTCCGCCGGGAACTGGACTGAGTCGCCATCCGGTGTATTCTTAGTACTATGAAGGATGCCGAGTTGGCCCGGGTTGCCGACGGGTTCCTACGCTTGATGCGGGCGCCGGGAGCGAACCGCGCTAGATCGGGTAAAAGAGGTGTGATTGGATTCGCGGTCGGCAGCCTGGCCGTGGCAGTTGTGGTTTACGCGGTGTTGCGGCTCTTGCACGCCTGTCCCGCAGGCTTAGAGGAAACAGTAACGGAGCAAAAGCTGGCCGTCTTGCCGCTGGTCCCCATATCAGGAGCGCCTGTCGAGGGGCTGTTGCGCTTCCGGGGCAACCCGGCCCACACATATTACGGGCGGGGGCCGATGCCCGTGAACCCCAAGCTGCTGTGGCGCTTTCCGGGGCATCCGATGTGTTCGGAGTCATGGGTGGGAAATGATCCGAAGATCTGGTGCGGGACCGGCTGGACAGGCCAGCCGGCGATCCGTGTACGGCCGGACGGTGTCAACGAAGTTATCGTCGGGGCCTTCGACCGGGCTGTCCATTTCATCGATCTCGACACGGGACGCAGAACACGTCCCGACTTCGTCACCGGAGACATTATCAAGGGCTCGGTGACCATCGACCCGGACGGCGATCCGCTGATTTATTTCGGATCGCGCGACAACAAGCTTCGAATAGTCGCCTTGGATCGAGGCAAGCCCGTGGAGCTGTGGAAGCTGGATGCCGACTTCGTTCCCGGCATCTGGAACAACGACTGGGACGGCAACCCGCTGGTGCTCGACGACATGTTATACGAAGGCGGCGAGAACGGATATTTGTTTGCCTTCAGGCTGCACCTCGACTACAGCGCCGGCGGGCGTGTGCGGGTACGGCCGGAATTGCTTGCAGCACTCAGAGGCTGGACCGAGGAGCTTCTAAAAAAGGTCGGCGATCGTAACGCCAGCATCGAAAGCTCGGTGGCGGCCTTCGGCAAGCGTCTGTATTTCACCAACTCTGCCGGCCGTGTGGTGGGTGTCGATACCAGTCAGATCGACTCCGGACGGGCCCCGGTCGTTTTCGATTTCTGGATGGGAGACGATATCGACGCCTCGGTCGTGATCGATGAGACGGGAATGCTCTACGTGGCCGCAGAACTCGAGCGTTATCTGCCGCGTTCGGACGAGGTAGGCCAACTGGTCAAGCTCGATCCGTATAAAACGGGCGATCCCATAGTCTGGAGTCTCGAGTTTCCTCCGGCGCTTGGCGATTGGAAGGGCGGCATCTGGTCGACTCCGGCTCTGGACGATCAAGCTCTCTACGTGACGACAAACTCCGGCATGCTGGCGATAGTCGATCGCCGGACCGGTGAAATAGTCTTCACCGACGATCTGGGCCCGCATGCCTGGTCGTCGCCTGCACTGGTGGACAACCAGTTGATAGTGGCCACTTGCAAGGGGCAGATCCGTGACTACGACGTCGTGGATCCAAGGCGGCCGGTACTGAAGTGGACAGTCGAGATTCCGTCACGGGCTTGCATCGAGAGCACGCCGGCAATATGGGACGGTCGAATAGTTGTCGGCGCTCGAGACGGGTTTATCTACGCCTTCGG
>CAZENH010000057.1:0-1403 GCA_964513625.1 uncultured Myxococcales bacterium
CAGGATTGACGGAATGTGCGTGACCGTTTTACTCTTGATTCGTATTACTCTTGATTCGTATGGCACGTCTTCCGGGGGCACGTCTTCCGGGGCACGTCTTCCGGGCAGGCACGTCTTCCGGAGCACGTCTTCCGGACGGCCCGCAGCGGCCTCCGCCATGGGCGGCGACCGCTATGACCAAGACGGGTATCAGGGAAGTCTCCTTGCTCATGCGACCATCCTACCACTCCAACCTCTCTTCAGCTACTGAGTGAGAAATGCGGGGACGGAGGTTGTCCTTCCAGGGTAGTAACAACTTGAAAAGTTGGGGTTTCCGGATCGGCTGGCACTTTTTACTGGGATCGTTACTATTGACCATGCCGACCAGCGAGTCTAGTCTCTAATCTTGCCGTGAAGACTTTTCTTGATTGCATCCCGTGTTTTCTGAAACAAGCCCTCGACGCTTGCCGCATGGCCGGCGACGACGAGCAGATGCATGCGCGCGTCCTTAAAAAAGTGCTGCACGAGGCGGTCGAACTCTCCTTCGATAGCTCACCGCCCGAGATGGGCTCACGGATTCACCGCATCATTCGCCGGGAGACCGGGAACCCCGATCCCTACCTGGAGGTCAAGCGGCATTTCAACAGGTTCATCCTCGGACTTCTGCCCGGATTGCACAAGCGGGTAGAGGCCTCGGCCGATCCTTTCGAGACAGCCGTTCGCCTGGCCATAGCCGGCAACATCATCGATTTCGCTCTGGCCGACAGTTTGACCGAAGCCTATGTGCGTGAAACCATCGAAGACACACTGACCAGGCCGCTGGCCGTCAATCACCTGGAGGCTCTTCGTGCCGCCGTTGGCAGGGTTTCTTCGATACTCTATCTGGCCGACAACGCCGGTGAGATCGCCCTGGACAAGCTGCTGCTCGAAAGGCTTCCCCGTGGCAAGGTCACCGTGGCGGTACGCGGCTCGCCGGTGATCAATGATGCCACCAGGGATGACGCCCTCGCCGTGGGTATGGACGACCTGGCCGAAATCGTGGACAACGGCACGGATGTACCGGGCACCATACTGGATCGTTGCCCGGACGAATTCCGAAAGATCTTCTCCACGGCCGGGCTGATCATCTCCAAGGGACAGGGGAACTACGAGACGCTTTCGGGTGAACGGCGTGAGATCTTTCACCTGCTGAAGGCCAAGTGTCCCGTGATAGCGCGGGACATCGGCTGCGATGTCGGACAGATTGTCGTGTTGCGACTCGAAGAGAGCCGGCCGTGAAGAACACCGTCTTCAAATCCCGAGGGCGCCTTGCCGAACAGAATTCTTTACTCTGGATATCGGCCCTCATCGGGCAAATGACGTAGATCCTCGAGGGTTGCAAGCCGTCGATAGGGTAAGCGGGGTACTCCGTCCCCATTTGCCTG
>CAZENH010000057.1:1503-10744 GCA_964513625.1 uncultured Myxococcales bacterium
CGAGGGTTGCAAGCCGTCGATAGGGTAAGCGGGGTACTCCGTCCCCATTTGCCTGGAGGTCACAATGAGTTGGACCTGTCCACACTGTGGCGAAATTATTGAGGAACCCTCGACCGGAGACATTCGCTTCTGCCTGCATTGCGGCGAACCCTCGGGTGCCGAGGGCGACAAGACCCAGGTGGCGGCGCCCGGTCTTCCGGCCGCTGCCGACAGGCTGGACGGCTCGCTGCGGGCGGTCATGGTGGTCTTCGGCCTCTTGTGGCTCGTGCTTTTCTTCGTGCCCTTCGGCCAGGCCTCGTTCGGGACGGTGATGTCCTGGAATCTGCTGGCCGACCGGGAGGGGATGAGCTACCTGGTGTCCTGGCCGCTGATGCTCGGGCTCTTATTTCTTGTACTGGGCGCGGTCGAACCGTTTCCGAGGTGGCTGCGCTCGGGCGCCGCCGTGGTTTTCGGGGCGGCCTTTCTGATCATCATCGGGACGGAGCAGCCCGGCGGGCCGCTCGGGCCCGATTTGCAGTTCGCCCTGGTGGGCGGTTCGGTCTGGCTGCTGATTTTCCCGCTGGCCGGGGCCGGCCTGCTGCTTCGGGCCCGTTCACCGCGCTCGGTGGCTGCCAGGGTGCTGCTGGCTCTTTCGCTGCTGTTCGGCATGGTCGCTTACTTGACCGGCGCCGACGGTCAGTCGACCCTGATCGGGGCGCTCTTGCGCTACCTGGGAGAGGGCGAGGCGATCCGGGCCGTGTCGCGCATCTTGATCCTGCTGCCGATGTTCCTGCTGCTGGCCTCGTCGGTGGGCTTCCGCATGCCCCAGGGCGACGATGACCCCTCGCGCGGCTGGGCGACCAGGCTGAGCTGGATCTGGATGCTTTACCTGCCGCTCTTTTGCCTGCTTTTCGGATTCATGCAGGCCGTGGGTGAAGAAAGCGGCTACTACTTCTTGATGTTCTTGAAGATGTCCGCATACCTGGGCGGCATCGTTGCCACGCTCGTGATTTCAATCGCCTGGCTGGCCGAGTTCATCCCGGCCAAATTGCTTCCGCTCGTTAGAAAGTGATCATTACTTGCGCCGGACGCTCAGTTCGCTGTGCAGGCCTTCTTTGGTGAACTCGAGCGTGGCGCGCAGAGAGCGCAGCGAGTCGATTAGCCGGCCGAGCGGCGAGTCGCTCGAGGGACGCTCCACCTTTTTCGGCTGCCACAACGATCCGCTGAGCGAGCCCGTCACCTGGTCGTGCTCGGGATCGTAGCTGAAGCTGTTTCCGTAAGCGCTCACTATCCGGTAGCCCAGAACCTGCTCCGGCTTGACACTCGCGCCGGGCCCGAAGCCGGCGGTGTGAGCCACCAGCCACAGGTTGCGCAGGTGATCGCGCTCGGCCGGCAACGCAAGCGAGGCAAGCAGCTTCTTGGCCAGTATGAAAGTATTCTTGGCCGCTTCGAAATCGAGACGCAGCGCCATGTGGGCCTTTTCGGCCGCGCCGAAGCGCATGGCCGCCGTCTGGGGGTTCTTGCCGGCCGAGCTCGAAGCGTCCACTATGCGCTTGAGCGCGTCCAACGAAGTGCTGACGTACAACATGTCGCCGACGGCCCCGTAGTAGATCGCGGCGTCTTTCAGCTCGTCGTCGGCGTGCGAGCCCGCTGCCGGCTTGATGGCGGTGAAGGCCGCCCCCTTGTAAGGATCGGTCGGCTCGAAGGACACCAGGCCGGGAGCGCCGGTCTTGACCACCGACTGCAAGGCGACTAAAAAGGCCGCCAGGCCGAGCTTGCTCTTGACCTCGATGCCGAAGACCATCGGGACCTTGAACAGGTCCTTGGCGTTTTCATGCTCTACCAGATTGCCGAGGATCGGGTTGTCCTCGACCCAGAACTCGATCCGCTCTCCGATCCACTCCACCGTGGCCCGGTTGTTGCCCAGCATGTTGACGGCGAACGACTGGGCGCGCTTGAGATCCGGGCTGTCCGGGTTGAGGTGGGCGGCGTAGTGGAAGACCACCGGGCCCGAGCGCAGCTGCGGTTCCAGGTCGACCGCCCGCCCGCCGAAAGCGATCTTGGTGTGATTGTACTCCGAGTTGTCGATCAGCGGCAGTATGGTGACGGCCATGGAGATGTCCTTGCCGGCCGCGACGCGGATGCCGATAGGATCGAAGTAGCGCCTCCAGTAGTCCTGGTAGAAACGGCGGAAGGTCTCGTACTCGTTCTTCTCCTGCTTGCTTATCTTGCTTACCGGCATTTCGATATTGGGCGTGAGATATCCAAGGCGTCCGTATTTTTTCGATACGGCCGCGAAGGCTTTCGGATCCCAGCTGATCTTGTCTCCCGGTTCGGCATACAGTTTCTTGCGATCGAGATAACCAAGTTTCACAAGCGCGTTCATGCCGGGAACGCGCGAGGCGGGATGTTCCCAGAGATAGAAAAGGGCGGCGTTCTTGACCATCTCGAGCGAGGTGACCGTCTCGATCCGGCGCTTCTCCGAGATTCTCAAGGCCGGCCCGGTCAGCATCCGCAACCAGGGATCCGAAAAGAAGATAAACCCGTCCTCGTTCTTTTCGCCCAGCGGATAGAGCTTGCGCATGTAGACGAAGTCGAGGCTCTTGGCTAGCGACGGGCGCCGTCCCTGCTTGGCGTCGATGATCCGCCGGATGGCGGCCGGGCTGTTCGAGTAGACGTAGTAGTCGCCGATTTTCGCCCGCTGGCAGGAGACCTCGCGATCGGGTGTCAGAAAACGCTGGATGCTCACCCCGTGGTAGCTCTGCCTGGATTCCTTGAGATCGGGACGCCGCTTGCGGGCCTCGTCGATGTAGCGGCCGACCGCCGTCTCGAACACGGCCTGCGACTTGAGGTGAAAGATCAAGCTCAAATCGCTGCCCTCGCGCAGGTAGGGATCGCTGCCGCTGACTACCAGGCTCTCGATCACCGCCGGGCCCAGCAGGTCGGACAGCCACGAGGCGCGGATGCAGATCTGGCGCTCGATCTTCTCGCGGGTGCCGTAGTCGCGGCCGCCCATCTCGATTTGGGAAAGCAGCGATCCTCCCCAGGCATCCAGAAAATCGAGAAAGGTCCGAAGCGCCTTGGAGGTCGTGAAACGCATGTAGTACTGGTCGGCCGGCACCAGCCCGGCAATTTCTTCTATGGCCGGCTTGGCGTCGCCGATCATCTCCTTCCAGGGATGCGAGCGCACCGTAACGCCGGCAATCTTCGAGACCGGAATGTTGCGTTTGCCGCGATCGATGCTTCCGGCCGTCATGCGATCGAGCTGCAGCGATTCCTGCAGCGCCAGCGCACCGGTGGTCACATCGTACAGTTCGCCTCTTCCGGCGGTTCTTCGTGTTCGCCTGAACGAGATGCCGCCGTCTTCCTTTTTCAAGCGCTTGCGAAGGCACCCGAAGGCATAGGCGAAGAAACTCTGATCGGCGGGGGCGACAAAGGCGATCATGAAGTTGGCCTCGGCCATGGCCCAGTCCTGGGCCAGCCCGCGGGCGTACCTGGCCTTGGTGAAATCAATCTTGAGCGCCCGGTAGTCGTATTCGCCGCCGGCTTTAGGGAAGCGCAGCAGAAAATCCACGACGGCCTTTTTTGTAAGCTTGCCCAGAAAGCGCACCTGTGCGGGAGGACGCCTGTAGAGACCGGGCGAAATAAAGGGCATGTGTGTTTGCCTGTCGTTCTCGGCGGCTAAAGAGCGAAACACCAGGCTGGCCGTTTTAGTGCCCGGGATCAGCGCCAGGGCGTCCGGCGCCCAGTTCCACTCGCGGGTGAATTCCGGTCCCCGATTGCGGCTGAACTCGAAGTAGTTCTCGGGCACCCCCTCGGCCGGCCAGCTAAGCTCGACCGAGAAGAAAAGCTCTCCCGCGGCGCGCTCGATCTCGACCGAACGGATCTCGACCTTGTCGTCGCCGGCGGCGGCGGCGGAGACCAGCAGCAGGAAGATCAGGGACAGGCAGGTGGTATTCGCCTTGCTCATGGAGTATTCTCCTTTGCGGTTGGCGGTTGGAGAGCGCAGCATAGCACAGGGAAACCGATCGCGGGAGGATAAACTTGATCGACTTGCACGCCCATACCACGGCCTCCGACGGAACTCTGACGCCCGCACAACTGATCAAGCACGCGGCCGATCTCGGTCTTTCGGCCGTGGCGGTCACCGATCACGACACGCTCGAGGGCCTGCCCGAGGCCCTGGCCGCGGGTGAACGCCTTGGCGTCGAAGTGGTTCGCGCAATAGAAATCAGCCTCGACTACAAGGGGCCCAAGGTGGCCGGCCGCTCCGGCTGGATGCACCTCTTGGTCTACTACATCGATCCGCATGGATCGCTGGCTTCGGAGCTTTCCGATCTCAAGCGCTGGCGGGTCGAGCGCAACGGGCGGATGATCGCCAAGCTCAACCAGCTGGGAGTCGAGATCACGCTCGATCAAGTCGCCGCCGTCTCGGGCGGAGGTCAGATCGGCCGGCCGCACTTCGCCAAGCTGCTTGTGGACAAGGGCTATGTCGACGACTGGCAGCAGGCCTTCGATCGGTATCTCGGCAAGGGCGCCCCGGCCTACGAGGACAAGCGCCGGCTCGCGCCCCGGGAGGCGATATCGAAAGCCCGGGCCGAAGGCGGGCTTCCGGTCTTGGCCCATCCGTTTTCAGTGGGCCTCGACGACGGCGGGCTTCGCCGGAAACTCGCCGAGTGGAAATCAATGGGCCTGTGCGGGCTGGAAGTGATCTACCCCGAGCATGACGAGGATTACCGGGCGCGCCTCTCGGCGCTGGCCGGCGAGCTGGGTCTTATCGAAACCGGCGGCAGCGATTTTCACGGGGCCAACAAGCCCGAGATCGAACTCGGGCAAGGCATCGACGGCAACGTCGTTGTGGCCGACTGCGTTCTACGAAATCTCGAGTCGCTGCGAGCCGAGGTTCACAAGGACATTGCCAGGTAGGCGATCACCACTCGACCGAGCAACTCGCCCCCGTAGGCCTTGCCTTCGGGCGTAACGCCGCCGCCCAGCTCGCGCACCCTGAAAAGCCGGGACGAAGAAGGCGAGATCGGCAAGAAGAGCTTCGATCCGACTTCGAGCCTTGCGTCACCGGCGCTGAACCTGTAACCCAGCCGGCCGATCAGCAGGATTTCCTGGCCCAGGTGCTGGGTAATCAAGCCTTCCAGCAGGCCGGCCGGATTTTGCACGGAGCGGTCCCGGAGCTCGGAGCGAAAATACCCGTACAGGCTGCCAAGCAAGCCGGACTCGGTCTTGAAGCGCCCTCCCAGAACGAACAGGTTCTTGGGGCTCGAGTCGACTACCCGGCCGCTCTCGCGGTCGAAAATCTCGCGATGGGCCCAGGCGGCCAAAAAGGACAGCCGGCGCGACGGGCTGTAACGCATGGCCAGCTCGCCTCCGTAAACGTCCATTGCGGGCGCGTTGTTGGCGAAGTGAAAGTAGGTCTTGTCGAGATCCGGAAGCCCCTGCGCTCCGGGCACGACATCCAGATCGATTCCCACCAGATCGCGCAGCAAGTTGATGTACAGGTCCAAAGACACGTTCAAGCGCCCGTCGAGAAACTGGCCCAGGTAGCCCGCCTCGAAAGAAGTCAGCACCTCGTTGTCTAGATCGCCGTTGCCGATCACCCGGGTCAGAAACTCCTGGAACTTGTCCTGATCGGCGCCCTGGATGGGGCTGTCCGCCGGGAACTCGGCCATGACGTGCGCCCCGGTCTCCAGGTAAGAGGGCTTGCGAAAGGCCCTGGCGGCTCCCAGGCGGATGTACTGTCCCTGGCCCGGGCTGAACACGGCCGCCAGCCTGGGGCTGATGAATGGATCGGTCACGCTGTTGTAGTCGAAGCGCAATCCGGCGGTGATCGTGACCCACTCGGCCGGCGAAAGCTCGGCGTGCAAGAAAACGCCCAGGCGTCCCTCGTTGTGATCTTCCCCGGGCTTGTGATAGCCGGAGCTGTTCGGATCTGCGTAGTCGGGGCTGAGGGCCTTGGCACACGACAGCCAGGAGAGGCGTCCGCCCGCTCCGGCGATGACCAGCAGCGGATCCCAGAAGCGCGGCAGGCTCCACTGCAACTGCGCATCGAGGGTGTGCGCGTCTATGTGAAACGGGGCGAAGCGCGCCAGGCGGATGCCGTGATACACGAGCGGTGAATCGAAACTGGAGTCGTTGGGATCCTGCATCCAGTATATCTGCCCGTTCAGGTCCTCGGATTCGTAGGCCAGACGCACCTGGCGCGTGTGGAAGTTCGTATCCAATACTCCCATCGATGTGCCGAAGGGGCCGTTTCCCCGGCTGAAGCCGGAGTCGAGAATCAACCGCCGTTTCCGGTCGAGATCGTACTTGCCGTGCAGGCGCAACTTCCAGACTCTGAGGGCCTCGTCGTGAAAGTCATTGAAGCTGCCGGCCCGCTCGTAACCGCCGCTCAGCGAGAAGCCGAAAGGCCCGATCCGGGTCGCGGCCCCGGCCGCGGCCGAGAGGTGGGCGTAGTCACCGCCGCCCGTGCTCGCCCAGGCGCTGGTCTTTTCCGGGATCTGCCTGGTAGTGATGCTGATTACGCCGGCCAGGGCGTTTGCGCCGTAGAGTGAAGAGCCCGGGCCGCGGATGATCTCGATCTTCTCGATCTCTTCCAGGAACACCGGCTGCAGCGTCCAGGGCGGAAAGCCCAGCAACTCGACGTTGGCCTCGCGCCCGTCGATCAGCACCAGGTAGTGCTGTCCCTCGTTGGTCCAGTACAAGCGCGAGGTAATGTTGATGAAAAAGGGCGAGGTGATCAGCACCTCCATGCCGGGCACCAGGCGCAGCAGGTCGGGCAGCGAGCCGGCGCCCGAGGTCTCGATGTCCTCGCGGGTGATGACCGTGATGGCCGAGGGGCTCATGCCGATCTGCTGGCTGTGGCGCGCGGCCGACTCGACGGTGGCGGCTTCCTCGAGAAATTCGAACTCGTCGTTGAGCTCGTCGTCCTCTGCAGGATCCGCAGTTGCAGCAGCTACGCCCGTCGAAAGCAGCATCAAGACGGCCAGTGCCGCCCATGCTCTTAGCAAAACCGCCTTCAGCATACCGGGCAAGATACTAGCATGTTGGAAAATGGTCAATTTTCAAATTCAGCGATCCTATCTGTTTGGTTGCGAAAAAGCAGCTTAGAGATCAATACTGGCACAGACAACAAGAACAACCGACAGGCGGCCCGGACATGAACCAGACAGGCAAGAAAATCATTTTCATCGGCGGCGGCAGCACGCAGTTCGCTCCCGGCTTGATCGCCGACTTCATCAGGGCCAAGGAGCTTCACGGCAGCACCATCGTGCTGGTCGATCTGGACCAGGACAAGCTCGAGACGGTCTTCAAGCTGGGCCTGCGACTGCTGGAAGCAGGCTCGGCCGATTACACGCTCGAGCGGACTTGCGATCGGCGGGCGGCGCTGGCCGGCGCCGATTTCGTGATCGTCTCGGTCGAGATCGATCGCATGGCCGCCTGGGAACAGGATCGCAAGATACCCGAGAGTTTCGGCATCAACCAGGCGCTCGGCGAAAACGGCGGCCCGGGCGGGCTGTTCCACGCCCTGCGCCAGATACCGCCGATCGTCGAGATCTGCAGGGACATAGAGCGGCTGTGCCCGGAAGCGCTGGTGCTCAACCTCTCAAACCCGATGAGCCGCATCCTGCAGGCGGTTTACGACAACACCAAGGTCCGCTTCGTCGGCCTGTGCCATGAGATTGCCGGAGGCAACGACTACCTGGCCCATGTGCTCGAGCGCCCGAAAGAAGATCTGGCCGTCGTGGCGGCCGGGCTGAATCATTTCTCCTGGTATTTACGAATCAACGAAGCAAGCACCGGCCGGGATCTCTACCCGCGGGTTCGTGAACTCGTGCCGATTAGAGTCAATCGCGATCGGCTGCTGGTGGCCGACATGCTCAGGCTGACCGGGTACCTTTCGATAACCGGCGACAGCCACATGGGCGAGTACCTCAAGGACGGGCACATCTGGAGCGCCAAGTGGGCGCCCGACACCGAGCCGCTTGATTTCTTCGCCTGGTACATGGCCTACATGAAGGTCCAGGAGGAGCAGATTGCGGAGCTGCTGTCGGGTACGACTCCGGCTGCGAGTCTTTTGGACAAGCCCTCGGGCGAGATAGTCACCGACATAATCTCCGCCGTCGTCTGTTGCCGCAAGCAGGACTTCGACGCTTTCAACCTGCCCAACCAGGGATACATCCCAAACTTACCCGAAGACTGTGTCGTCGAGGTTCCGGGCTGGATAGACGGCCAGAAATTCGGAGGCCGGCCGGTCGGGCCGCTGCCTGATGTGCTCGCAGCTCTGTGCGGCCGCCAGGCGGCCATTCAGAAACTGTGCGCCCGGGCCGCCATGCAGGGCGACCGCCAAGCCGCTTTGAAGGCGCTTTTGCTCGACCCGGTAGTACCGGATCGCATGGTCGCCGAGAAGTGCCTTGAGTCCATGTTGCAGGCCAACCGGGCTTACCTGCCGAGATTTTTCGACTGATAGTCGTTGAAGCCGGTCTGTTTGCTGAGATAGAATGAAACCGGAGGATCTCGATGACAAGACCGGCACAGCTCAAGGTGATTGAAATGCGGCCAGTAAAGAGCATGAAGCCTGTTTTCATTCTGTCTACGCTCGTTTGTCTTTTATTTTTTCATGAGAAGACGAACGCCCAGACCATTGTGGTTACTCCCTGCCAGGACCAATCGAATTCCGAGCTCGGCAAGCAGGCCGAGCTGATCGTGGCAAGGGCCCTTCAAGACACCGAGGCCAAGCTGGTCGGCTACGGGGATTACATGCAAGAAGTCGCGCGCCTCAAGATCGGCAAGAAAAACGCGCTCACCCGCTGGGGCATGCAGAAGGTCGCCGCCGGCCTGAAGATCGACGGGATCATCACCAGTTCGGCCTTGCGCCAGGGAAAGAAATACCTGATAGCTTTTTTCCTGTTCGGCCCGGACGGCAAACAGGTCACCAAAAAGGTCTACAGGCTTGCGAAGCCCAGGCTGCCTTTGAAAACGGCCCGCGAGATGGCCGAACTTTTCGCATCCAGGCTCAAGCCGAAACCCGTGACCGTTTCCGAAAAGAAGGCTTCGGAGGATGAGGCGATGCCGCTGGTGCCTCTGGCGGCCGTCGAGAGCAAGCCTGCCAAAGTTGAGCCCAAGCTCGAGCCAAAAGTCGAGCCCAAGGTCGACAAAGTAGCAACGCAAGAAAGCAAACCCGACCAACCCGCAACTAAAAGCGCCGAGCCCGACACGCCGCCGCCGGCATCCGAGAAGGACCAGCAACAAT
>CAZENH010000057.1:10844-21561 GCA_964513625.1 uncultured Myxococcales bacterium
AAAAGCGCCGAGCCCGACACGCCGCCGCCGGCATCCGAGAAGGACCAGCAACAATGGCAAGGCCTGCTCAAGCAGGCGGAAGAAAACCCGCAAGCTGATGCGTCCGGGCAGGTTGACGACAAGCCGCTGGTAATCGAAGAGGAAAGTCCGCCCGAGATGCAAGACACCAAACCGTCGTCCTCCGCAAGGGCCTCTCGCGTGTTTGTACTACCCTCGAAGCCCAAAGGCAGCCTGCCCGAGATCATGATCGCCGCCGGGATGAGCATCAACACCCGGGGTGGGCTGAGCCCGCGGCACGAGGCCGGGGCCTATCCGGGTATGCGCATCGACGGGCGCGTATTTCTGGGCTCGCTCACCGATACCTTGGTATTGCGCGATATCGGCTTCGAGGGAATGTTCGCAGTCAGCCTGGCGCTTTCGGCCAAGCCCGAACTGCTTCCCGAGACCAGGGATGCCTCCCAGATGCGCTGGAATGCGGGCCTGGTTTACAGGCTGGCCTTCAATAGTCTGCCCCTGGCGCCTGCGTTTCTTTTCAGGTTCGGCTACGGGGCGACCAGCTACAAGATCGATTTCGATCATCCCGAAGTGATCAACGCCGGCTACACTTATACCTCGGGAGTGCTGGAGATCGATCTGAGCCTGGTCGGAACATGGCTGATTGCCCAGCTGGCAGGCGGCTACCTGTTCAGCGTCTGGCCGACAGACGAGCTTTCCGGCGACGGGTCGGGATTCCTGTTGTCGGCCGGATTGCGGACGGAACTTTTCGGCGGGCTGAGTCTCGGGGTGGGTTACGAGCAGTTGCAGTTTTTGATCGACGATCGATCACTGGGCCGGACATCCGATCGCTACCAGCAGTTCTACCTGCGCGTTGGTTGGTTCTACCGTTGACAGACACCCGGTCTGAAAGGAAACGAGATGGTAATCAAGATAGCTGAGTCCGGCCTGGCGCCCGAAGCGGTGCTCGAGGAAATGCGCGTGAAGCGCGAGCAGGACGTGGATTGGCACTCCGGGAAAACCTGGAGCCTTGTATATTTTCTCGACGACGAGCACACCCAACTCATCAAGAATGCCTACCAGATGTTCTTTTCCGAAAACGGCCTCAGCCCGATAGCCTTTCCCTCGCTGCGGCGCTTCGAAACCGAAGTGATCGCCATGACGGCCGACATGCTGCACGGCGGCCCGCAGGCCATCGGCAGCATGACCTCGGGCGGAACCGAGAGCATATTGATGGCCGTCAAAGCCGCCCGCGAATGGGCGCGTAAGAACAAGCCCGAGATCAAGCAACCCGAGGCCGTGCTGCCGATCACCGTCCACCCGGCCTTCGAGAAGGCCATGCACTACTTCGACGTCAAGCCGGTGCACATCCCGATTACAGAAGACTTTAGGGCAGACGTCGATGCCGCTCGCCGGGCCGTTTGCGACAACACCATTCTGATGGTCGGTTCGGCCCCGGCCTACCCGCACGGCCTGGTTGACCCCATAGACCAGCTTGCGCCGATCGCCGCCGAGCACGGGATCCTTTTTCACGTCGACGCCTGCCTGGGCGGTTTTCTGCTGCCCTGGCTGGTTGAGCTTGGCCACGACATCCCGCCTTTCGATTTCCAGGTGCCCGGCGTGACTTCAATATCGGCCGACATCCACAAGTACGGCTTCGCCGCCAAGGGCGCCTCGACGGTGATCTACCGCAACGAGGATCTCCGGCGGCATCAGTACTTTGCCTACGCCGACTGGCCGGGAGGCCTGTATGCCTCGCCCAGCGCGACCGGAACCCGTCCGGGCGGCGCGATCGCGGCCGCCTGGGCGACGCTCAGACATCTCGGCCGCCGGGGCTACCTGGAGACGGCCAAAAAGATAATGGAGATCAGCGAGAGACTCAAGCAAGGCATCCGATCGATCGAGGGCCTCGAGATCCTGGGCAAGCCGCACATGAGCGTATTCGCTTTCAGCACCAGGCGCGGAAACATTTTCGCCCTGGGAGAAGAAATGGAAAAGCGCGGCTGGCACCTCGACCGCCAACCGGGCGCGCTGCACATGATGGTCACGCCGGCCCACGAGAACATCGTCGAGACCTATCTTGCCGATCTGCGCCAGGCGACCGAAGCGGCGGCCTCGGCCGGGGACGAGGGCGCCGCGGGCATGGCGGCCATGTACGGCATGGTGGCGGCCATGCCCGATCGCGGGCAGGCCAAGGAGATGGTTCTCGAATTCTTCAATCAGCTCATGAAACCGGGTGACTGACGGCGCCGTGAACGTCATGCTCGCATCGATCCAGATCGCTTTGGCGTTGCTGGTGCCGCTGATTACCTTGTGGCTCGAGCCGCGCTCGCGCATCGTGCGCTTCCTCAGCCCGGTGGTGGTCTGCTACGCGGTGGGCATGCTGTTCGGCAACCAGCCCTGGCTGCATTTCTCAACCGGCGTCTCGCTCACGGCCTGCAACGTGACCGTGGCCATGGCCATTCCGCTTTTGTTGTTTTCGGTCGACATCATCGCCTGGGTGAAACTTGCCCGCAATACTGTTCTGTCTTTCGTCTTTTGCATGATCTCGGTCATGCTGGTGGGGGCGCTGGCTCACCTTCTTTTCGGCCGGCAGCTGCCGGAGAGCAACAAGATAGCCGGCATGCTGGTCGGGGTCTACACCGGCGGCACGCCCAACATGGCAGCCATCGGAACCGCGCTGAAAGTCAAGCCGGAGACTTTCATCCTGCTCAACGCCGCCGACATGCTGGCTTCATTCGCCTACCTGTTTTTCATACTGACGCTGGCCGGAAGATTGCTGAGGCACCTGGTGCCGGCCACGCCGCGCACGGGAGATTCAGAAGAACAAGACGGGCCGCGGGCCAGCGTCCGCATGCCGCCGGCCGGCGTGATTTTTCCGAGCCTGTTTTTGACCGCCCTGATTGTGGCCGCGGCGGCCGGGATCGGCTGGCTGTGTGCCGAGAGCGTCCGCGAGGCGGTGGCCATCCTGGTGATTACCAGCCTCTCGGTCGGCGCCTCGATGCATCCTAAAGTGCGCGCCATGCGCGGAACCCACGATATGGGACAGTTCTTGCTGCTGGTCTTCTGCGTGGCCATGGGATTCACCACCGACTTCAGCCAACTGTTCGGCTCGACCATGACCACGGTGTTGTTCGTTGCCGTGGTTCTTTTCGGGGCGGTGATTCTGCACTTCACACTGGCGATAATTTTCAAGATTGACCGCGACACGATCATCATTACTTCGGCCGCCGCCATTTTCGGCCCGCACATGGTCGGGCCGGTGGCGCTGGCGATCAAGAACCGCCAGGTGATCTTCTCGGGCCTGGCTTCCGGGCTCGTGGGCTACGCCGTCGGCAACTACCTGGGAATAGCCCTGGCCTGGATGTTGGGATAGAGTCGAAAGATGAAAAGATTGATTGCCTTGTTTGCATTGATTGTCCCGCTCGGCACGGGTTGCTCCGAGCCCGCGCACCAGCCGCCTTACAGCCAGATAGTGACCTTGAGCGGCACGCCCTACGAGCAGGGCTACCAGCACGGCCAGGCGCTGGAGTCGAAGATTCGCTCCTTGTACACCACGCTGCTCGAGACCTCGCTGATGCCATATTTGAATCGCGAGCAGGACGACGTCGAGGTTTTCCTCGAAGAATACCAGAAGCCCGAGTACTCGAACGGGCAGTTCTCCTACCAGTTGATGCTGCAGTCCGGTCAGAATCTGAAGGATATTCTCGAGGAAGAGCATCCCGAGTACGTCGAGGAGATGGAAGGCATCTCGGACGGCTCCGGAATCGATTTCGACAAGATACTCATATTGAATACATTCGTCGACACCATGCTGGCCTTTCGCTCGGTGACCTTCTTCATCCGCCAGCTCCAGGCCCCGCGCATCCAGAAGCTCGATTTCCTGGGGGCCGATCTTGCCTCGGACGGCATCGACAACAACGGCGACGGGCTGACCGACGAGCAAGACGACGGGACGGTCAAGCAGCATCTCTACCGCGACGTCTACAGCGACGAATACGCCCCGCGGGCCCAGGCCGCAATGGTCGAGGTCCCGACCGACGCCCGCATTCACATCATTCTTTACGATCCGCCCGGGCTCTCGGGTTTCAAGGATCCCGACGGCGAGCAGAAGCCGGGCGAGAACCAGGGCATGGATCCCGATTCGCTGCGCATCCAGCTCGGCACGCGGATCTACACGGCCGCGGACGATTGCATCACCACCGCCGTCTGGGGCGACGACCAGATGGGCATGCAGGTCACCTTCACGCCTCCGGGCGGGCTGCCGCCCGCCTCGGTCGTGTCTATGATCGTCCAGGCCGGCAACCTCTCGCGCATCACCAACCCGCCCCCGGTTCACGCGCGCTTCATGCGCGACGAGCGCATCGTCTTTTCCACCCGCGGCCTGGGGCTGAAACCTTTCCAGATTTCGAACCTGGGCGAGTGGGACGGGCGCAGCATGCCCACCTCGCTGGGCTTCGCGGTAAGAAACAGCGCCACGCCCGACGGGCGCATCCGCCTGGCCCATCATTTTGCGCTGCTCGATTCCAACACTTCCCACAAGCACAGCGTGCTGCTCTTGCACCGGCCCGACCAGGGCAAGGCGCACGTCACCCTCGGCTGGGCCGGGGTGATCTGGGGTTTCTCGGGCATGAACGAGGACGGCCTGGTCTACATGGTCAATCCCTCCGACACTCTCGACAACCCGCTGGCCGGCCAGGTCAGGCAAAAGGTCTGGATGGCCAAGCTGCTGCTCGACTCCACCCCGATCGGTATCGAGGGACGCGAGATCTTGACCAACTTCTCTTCCGTCCCCGAGGCCGATAATTTTCTGGCCGGCGAGGGCAGCACCTTCGGCTGGAACCTGCTGCTGGGCGACAGCCAAAGGCGTATGGCGGCGGTCGAGCTCGATTCGAACATTCTCGGTGAAGATGACGGCGGCTATAACGTCTTCGACCCCGATACCGCTAATCCCGGAAACCTCGACCAGCACGGCAGGCGCTTCGCCTCGGTCGGGCCGGACGACCTGCGCTTCGCTTCGCATTTCGTGAAAAACACGCCGGACATCGACAGCATGATCCTGATCTTCGACGTCCAGCCTCAGCGCTTCTGGTCGAGTTTCTACTACCGCTCGCTGCGCACCTGGTTCATTCTCGGTAAGCAGATCGCGGCCGGCTACGGGCGACTGGACACGGCCGCGATGATCGACTTGTTGCGGGTGCCCGAGCTGGTGGACACCCGCGACAGCATGAACGCCGTGATCTACGAACCCGAGTCCGCCCGGCTGCACTACGCCATGGGCCAAGTTCCGGCCACTGACGGCGATTTTACGGATTTCGATCTGCGCGGGGCGGAAGGGCAGGCGGGCCGATGAGACAGCCCTCGACCACGGCGCCGATCTTGGCGATTATTTTGCTGGCGAGCGGCCTGGCCCGGGCGGGCTTCACCGATACCGCCCCGAGCGGCACGTTCGTCGTCGATGAAAACGTTTCGTTCTCGACTCTCAAATATCGTTACGACGACGACGGCAGGAGAACGACGCTGATCGATCCGGTCGAGCGCTACGAACCCGGGGGAGGAAAGCAGGGGGTCCTGACGCCGAACGCGGTGGTGAGCTTCACGGTGCTGATCAACCAGATCCAGTACGGCTTGCTCGACAACCTGTCCGTGGCCGTCGGCATCCCGGTGGTGCTGCAAACCGACGTCGACCTCGATTTGCAATGGACTTCCGGCGACTATCAGAACTTTCTGGGCCGGGCCTACAGCGAACAGGATTTCTGGGATTGGGCCGAGAGTCTCGGCCAGCCCAGGCCCACCGACTGGCACGGTAACCGGGGAGTGCTGGGCGACATGGTGCTCGGGGCCCGCTATCGTTTCTCGGATGACATCAGTTGGCTGAGAAGCAGCGGTCTGAAAACCGCCTTGCTGGTTTTCGGGGCGCTGCCGACCGGCCGCCAGGCCCCGCCTGAAGAAATCGCCGGCGCCGGCAGCACCATGTGGGATCTGCACTCTATGGGCGAGCTCGGCTTCCACTTGTCTCTCGACCAGGATTTCGGCGGGCCTCTCAGGGGCCGGCTCAAACTCGGGGTGGATGTTTTTTACGAGTTTCTCTTCAAGCACAACTACACCACCGCCCGGGGCGTGAAGAACCCGTTGCTGATGAGCTATGCCCCCTACGTCGGCGAACACTACACGCTCGACCCGGGCGACTTCTCGGGCGTTGCCTTGCAGCTCGAGGCGGTGCCTTTCTACGGGCCCGCTTTAGCGACCTGGATAGTCAACCGCGATGCCGCGGCCGCCGAGCGCCTGCCGCCGATGCTGACGCTGGTTTTACGCTACACCTTTACCTACCTTGGTCAGTCCGACTGGGAGTCCAAGTCGGCCATCTGGGACTGGGAGCGCGAGAAGCTGTGGCTGCCGGGGCAGAAAAATACGCTCTTCGCCAAGCTGACCGTCAGCCTGCTCAGGGTCGGTGTTCCGCTGCAGCTCTACTTCGCCTATCGCAACCAGAGCTGGCTGGCCGGACAGAACTCGCGCGCGGCGGACGTGTACAGCTTTGGTTTGGTGTTGCCCGCCAAATTCTGGTAACTGCCGAATCATCCTGAAAGGAAGCCAACTTGAAAAAAATTACGGTGAGTGCTTGCGGCTGGTTGTTCTTATTTGCTGGCGGCGCGCAACTTTCGGGCTGCGCGGCCTCGACCTATCTCGGCTACCGCATGTCGCCGGACTACCCGTCCGAGGAGAGTCAGACCATCTCGCTTTCCGATCTCAGCGCTACTGTGAAGATCTACCGCGACCGGCTGGGCGTGCCGCACATCGACGCAAAAAACGAAGACGACCTGATGCGGGCGGCGGGTTTCATGCACGGGCGCGAGCGCTTTTTCGAGATGGACACCATGCGGCGTTACGCGCGCGGGCGCCTGAGCGAGCTGGTCGGCAAGCAGCGCGTGCCGCTCGGAAGCACGGTCGAGCTGGACGCTTCCATGCGCGGCTGGGGCTTCGAGCGCGAGAGCCGGGAGGAGGCCGAAGCGCTCGATCCGCAAGCCCGCAGGCTGATGACGGCCTACGTCGAGGGAGTCAACGCGGCGCTTTCGCGCTACAAACCGATCGAGTACAGGCTTTTGAAAATCGAGCCCGAGCCCTGGACCATCGCCGACAGTTTCGCGGTGGCCTATATCATCGCCTGGGGCATTACCCACAACTGGCGCCAGGAACTGTCGCGACTGGTGATAGCCTCGTACGTCGGTCTAGAGCGCGCCTCGCGCATTTACCCGCACAGCGCCTGGCCCGGCGACACGGCGCTGGCTCCGAGCGGCGAGCGCAAGGAACTGCCGCCGGCCCTGGTGCCCGAGATTGCCGGTATGTTTCCGGCCCATTCGCCGGCCAGCCCGAATAGCGCGCCGACAGCGGAAGACGGAGAGCATCAGTCCGGCCTGCCGGGACGCACGGATGATCTGAATACCGATCTTTGGCCCGGGCAGGGCTGGTTCGCCTGGGCCAGCAACGGCTGGGTGGTGGGCGGCGGGCGCAGCGCCTCCGGCAAGCCGATCCTGGCAAACGATCCGCATCTTCCGCACATGCTGCCGTCGATAGTCTTCCAGCAGCACCTGCACTGCAAAGACCTGGATGTAATCGGGGCCACCGTTCCGGGAATCCCGCTGGTGCTGATGGGGCACAACCGCGACGTCGCCTGGGGCATGACCGCGGCCGTGGCCGACGCGGCCGACCTGTACATCGAAAAGATCGATCCTGATGACAGCAAGCGCGTGCTCGGTCCCGACGGGCCGCAGCCTTTAGTCACCGAGGAGATCGTAATCCGCGTCAAGGAAGGCTCGAAGATGCGCGAGATAACCAAGCGCATCCGGCGCACGCCGCGCGGGCCGCTGGTCAACGATCTCTACCCGCGCGCGCTCCCCTCGTGGTCGCCGCTGGTATCGGTCCACACCGGGTCGCTGGCCGCGGGCAAGAGCATTCTCGGCCTGCGCCTGGCAAACCGGGCCAAGACCGTCGAGGAACTCAGGAACGACATGTTGCAGATGGCCTCGCCGGTGAACGCGGTGCTGGCGGCCGACAGATCGGGCACGGTCGCCTTGTTCGCCACCGGACGGGTCCCGCTGCATGAAAACCATCGCGGCACCTTTCCGGTGCCGGCCTGGGTCAAGAACTACCAGTGGACCCAATTCCTCTCGGCCGCCCAGATGCCCTTCGGAGAAGGCTCCGGCAGCGACTTTTTCGCCAACGGCAACAGCCTGATGCGCGATCCCGAACAGGGCGTCTTGTTTCAGATCGACTCGGCGCCCGCCTATCGCCTCGATCGCATCAGGGAGCTGATTGTAAAGACCGCAAAGCACACATCGGAGAGCCTGGGCGGTATCCAGGGCGACAGCATGTTGCTCAGGGCGCGCAAGCTTACGCCCTTCATACTCTCAGACCTTACGGGAATGCAGGCTATGAGCGAGACCGAAAAGGCCGCTTTGGGCCTGCTTTCCGCCTGGGACTACCGGGCCACGGTCGACTCAGGCGCCTGCGCCGTTTTCTACGTCACCTATCGGCTTGCGATCATCGGGGCCATGCTCGATGAAGTCGGCCCCCAGGGAGTCGACTACCTGCTCAAGCAGCGCTATTTCACGAACGCGGTCGATCGCTGGTATCCCGACGCCGATCACCCGGTCTGGGACGATCGCGCGACGCCCGGGCGGGAAAAACGCGCGGACGTGCTCCGTCCTGCGTTCCGTAAGGCCGTCGGCTGGCTGGTAGCAAAACTGGGAGACGATCCCGCCAAGTGGCGCTGGGGCGCCATCCACGACATGCGCCTCAAACACGCCTTCGGCGACAAGGCCAGCGCCTTCAGCCTCGATCCGATCGAGGCGCCGGGAGCGCTGTCCGCCGTCTGGAAGGCCCACTTCGACCTGGGTCACCCGACCACTCCTTTCAGGGCCAACTACGGGCCGGTCTACAGGATGGTAGTCGACATGGCGGACGTCGAGCATGCCCGCTGGATCATCGACAGCGGGTCGTCGGGCTGGCCGCTGGCGCCGCACTACAGCGATCAGTTCGAGTACTGGCGGAAGCTCGAGTACGCGCCGATGGTGATGAACTGGGAGGAGATCCGCTCGAGCGCCCAGTCCGTGATCGAGCTCAATCCAGGGAGGACCGAATGAAGACACTCAGAATATTCATATCGCTTGCGATCGTGCTTGCGGCCGGCGCCGATGTTCTGGCCGGCGCCGATGGCGGCGGGGGCGGGCTGAGCGCCAAGGCGATCGAGAAGTTGAGAAACTCTTTGCAAATGGATGCACGGACGAAGAACGCCATCGACGCTCTTTCGCAGAACGAGGTCAAGGACCTGGTGATAGACACCGAGGCCAGGAAGGGCGTGGTCAACCTCTTTTCGGACAAGATAGACGCCAAGGGGATAACCAACCAGAACAAGTCGGGACGCTGCTGGATGTTCGCGACCTTGAACACCTTGCGGCCGGCGATCATGAAACGCCTGAGACTCGAGAAGTTCGAGTTCTCGTACAACTTTTTGTTCTTCTACGACAAGCTCGAAAAGTCCAACCTGTTTCTGGAGAAGATGATCGAACTGGCCGATCGTTCGCTGAGCGACGATCGCGAGCTCGAGTGGTGGCTGCGCACGCCGGCCGGCGACGGCGGGCAGTGGAACATGGCCGTCGAGCTGATCGAGAAATACGGCCTGGTTCCCCTGTACGCCATGCCCGAAAACGTCCAGAGCAAGGAAAGCCGCTACATGAACGCGGCCTTGTTCCGCAGGCTGCGCAAGGGCGCGCTGGCCATCAGGACCCAGCACGCGCGCGGCGCGACTTTGGCTGAGTTGCGGGTCGAGAAGACCAGGATCCTCGAGGACGTCTATCGTATTCTGGCGCTCAACCTGGGAGTGCCGCCGGCCACCTTCGAGTGGCGCTACCAGCCCAAGAAGGGCAAGGCCAGCAAGCCCAAGATCATGACGCCGGTCGATTTCTTCCGCAAGGTGGTCAGAGTGGATCTCGATCGCTACCTGTACCTGATGAATTCCCCCAACCATCCCATGGGCAAGCTCTACCGCATAAAGGTCGACCGCAGCCTGCAAGACTCGCGCGGGATGGTTTTCGCCAACGTCCCGATCGCCGACCTGAAGAAGTTCGCGATGCATTCGGTCAAGCGCGGCCAGGCTCCCTGGTTCGGGGCCGACGTGGGTAAGGACTACGATGCCGGCGGCTGGCTGGCGCCCGAGTTCTCGGCGCTTTCGAGATTGTACGGGGTGGATTTCTCGATGGACAAGGCCGAGCGCCTGAGCTTCCGCGAGAGCCTGCCGACTCACGCCATGGTCTTCATCGGGGTGGACATAAAGGACGGCAAACCGCGAAAGTGGCTGGTGGAAAACAGCTGGGGCGACGAGCGCGGCAACAAGGGCCTGTGGACCATGACCGATCGCTGGTTCGACGAGTACGTCTACGCCTTGATAGTCGACAAGAAGTACCTGCCGGCCGAGGTGATAAAGATCTTCGACCAGAAGCCCACGGACCTGCCGTACTACGACCCGGTCTGGGCGCGCTAGCCGCCGCTGGCAGACGGCTATTTTGTATTGTGGCAAAAAGTGCGCGCCGGATCCGCCCCGAAGGGGCGCGGGAACATAGCGGACTGCCCCGCGTGCGTAGTCTCGGATCTCATCCGCCCCGAAGGGGCGGAGGAACATAGCCTGGGGCTTTAGCCCCAGGACACGATGCCCGAATATTTTGCGCCC
>CAZENH010000058.1:0-17019 GCA_964513625.1 uncultured Myxococcales bacterium
CAGATCTACGAGTTGGGTCAGGAAGGCGACGACTTCTTCATTGCCATGGAGTACCTCGAGGGCGAGAGTCTGGCATACCTGGTACGGGAAGCCAACCGCACCAAGAGCGTGTTACCTGCCGCGCTGGCCGCCGGCATCATCTCCCAGGTTTGTGACGGGCTCGACTGCGCCCACAGCTTGTCGGACGAACAAGGCAACCTGTTGCACGTCGTGCACCGCGACGTCAGCCCGCAAAACATCATCATTCTCTTCTCGGGCGGGGTAAAACTCGTCGATTTCGGGGTAGCCAAGGCCGCCTCGAAGATCCATCAGACGCGGGTGGGCACTTTAAAGGGCAAACTGGCTTACATGTCGCCCGAGCAGTGCCTGGCCAACGACGTGGACCATCGTGCCGATATCTTCTCGGCCGGGGTTGTACTGTGGGAGTTGTGTACCAGGCGCAGGCTGTTCAAGCGCGAGCAGGAAGCAGCGACAATAAACGCCATCGTCAACAACCCGATTCCAGCTGTGAGAGAAATCAATCCCGAGATCTCCGGCACGCTTGAGGCTATCATCGCAAAGGCATTACAGAAAGACCCCAAGGATCGTTTCACAAGTGCCGGTGATATGAGTATCGAACTGAGGGAATATCTGCGCACAAGTTCGGCCGCAGCCGGGGTGCACGATATCTCAGCCTTTGCTCGCAAGGTATTCGCCGAGCGTGCCAGAACCAAACGCCGCCTGCTCGACGATATCCGCGCAGGAGGCACCGGCCGCTTCGCTTTGAGTGTTCTCAAGCCCGAAACCGAAGAGTCGATCCCTTCGAACTCCGGGGGCTCTGGTTCGGATGTCAGCGCGAGCTCACTCGATATTGACATCTCTGAACCGCTCAGCAAGGAGATCGAAGAGCATCCTACGAGGCAGGGCCCGTCCCTGGCCGAGATGAAAAAGAAATCCTCGACAAAGCAAGCGAATGACATACCCGATCTGGAAGAGCCCTCGGGCGAGATGCCGACCAGGCGCGTGCCGTCTCCATTCGCCGCACCCGGGAAGCCAGAGGAGCCCAAGAAGCCCGAGGAGCCCAAGAAGCGCGGCATCCATGAAGAAAAGACGGAAATCTCGGCCGATCTGGATACGGTGCGCTCCGCCAAACCTTTGGAAAAACCTCCGCCGCTCCCGCCGCCATCCGTTGCGCCGCCCGCACAGGCGCAATCCAGGCGGCTTTTGGCGATGGGAGCCGGCGTCCTGGTTGTGATTCTGGTAATGATCGTCTGGGCCACGCTTTCACGAAAAGGTCCTTTGTACGGAGGCGATACACAGAACCATCCTGACGATCTTGCCGATGCCGGAGGCATCCTGCCAGGGACTGTTCCCGACGCCGGTGGTGCAAGCAGTGTTGTTTCCACATCCGATGCCGGCCATGACGTTGCCAACGGTCATGTCGGTGATAGCGCTGCATCGAAAATCGGCAGGGCGGACGCCGGGCGGATCATTTCAAGCGCTGACAAGGGTAACCTTCGGCGCCATGGAGATTCTGCCCCGGAAGTCGTCTCCAGGCCTCCCGCCGACAAGACGCTGGTCGTCAAGCCAAGGAAAAACCGACCGGGATACCTGCGCCTTGATACGGCGCCCTGGAGCGAGGTCTACCTGGGAAAACGCAAACTGGGGATTACTCCCCTGCTCGGCACCAGGCTGTCAGCGGGAACTCATCGTCTGGTCCTGAAAAATCCACAACTCAAGATAACAAAGGTAATCAACGTAACCATAAAGCCTGGAAAGACGACAAGGGTATTCCGCGAGCTGCAGCGCTGAATATTCAGTTCACGAGTCGCCTTCCGCGTCGATGCCCAGCAAGCGCTGGATATCGTCGCGTCTTATATGCACTTCGGGATGCCCGGCATAACCTGCGTCAAGGCTATTTAGAACCTGGTCCGCCTCTTCCAGAAGTCCCTGGCCGATAAAGAAGTCCACTTCGGCCAGCGTGTCGGTCAGTTCCGGATCATCCCTGGAAAATGAAACATCTTGCCGGCCGCCGGCTCCCGATTCTCCGGCCTGTGCCAGCAGATCCTCTATGGCCACCATCATGGTCGTTTCCCGGTTGTCGCCTTTCCCGCGCATCGCTTCATCTCTGTCGGTGTCTTCCATCCAGTCACCGGAAAGATCATCGTCGATCGACACCTCGGCGGTTTCCTCACCTTCGTAAGGCTCATCATCCAGCGACATCTGGTATTCGGCACCCATCTCTTCCGAGGCATGTCCCCCGTCACTCTCTTCGACGAGAGGCTCCTCTACTTGCGGTGCGGACTGCCCGGAGGGAAGCGCAGGAACCTCCGCGGGAGCACTTCTCTTCATATAAGGCGCAATCTGCCTCACCCGGTCGATTGCTTCTTCGGCCAGTGCGGCCTTGCCCTTGGTATTGGCCAGGCGCGCTAGACGCTTATATATACCTACTGATTTTTGCAGTTCGTTCAATCCAAGATAGGCCCTGGCTGCAAGTTCGAGCGTCCTGAGATTGTCAGACTTGAGTCGCAAAGGCAGCTCGAGAATATCCATGGCATTTTGCCACTCGTCACGTTGCAGGTAGTTCTCAGCAAGCGCGTGATATAGTTTCAGGCTCTTCTCACCCAGCCGGATGGCTCGGTCGGCCACCATGACGAATTCATCCAGGCGTCCGGCCTTCTTCAGATCCCAGGCAGTGCGCAGAAATTCCTCGCGGGCTTTATCTATCTGCTCCTGGCGTACATACAGCCTTGCCAGGCGCATGTGGCAATCGAGATCATCCGGCACCAGCTCGACCGCTCGTCGCAATACTTCGAATTCCTGCGGCACCAGGTCTTTCTCTTCGTAGAGGCTCGCCGCCTTGAGAAGTTGCCCCACGGCATCACGCTCAAACTCCTTAGCGGCCAGTTCATCGGCCAGATGCAGGTGGGCTTCCAGTTGCAGGGGGTCGACCATCAGCGCCTGCTTGTAAACCGCCTGTGCCCGGTCGGAAAAACCATCGCTCGAATACCCTTGAGCCGCCTGGATGAACAGCCCAGCCGCGCGGTCATTGTTCTTCTCCCTGGCCCACAGTTCGGCTAGCCGGTGCAAGGTCCAGGCATCGTCCGGCTTTTGCTCCAGCAACTTCTCATACTCGCGGATGGCGCGCTTGTTCTGACCCTTGGCAGCGAACTTGGCAGCCTTTTCCTTGACGATTCGGGTCTGTTCGCCCATCCGTGCCCCCTGACAACCGACCGGTCTATAAGCGGCCGATGATGGCGATCGAGCAAACGTTCATGAACGGAAAACCACCCAGGTTGTGTGTCAGACCGTAGCTGGGATTGTCAATCTGCCTTTCAGCTGCCCGGCCGAGAAGCTGCAGATACATCTCGTAGAGCATCCGCAACCCGCTGGCTCCGATCGGGTGGCCGAAGCATTTCAATCCGCCGTCCACCTGCGCTGGAATGCCGCCACCCAGCCGATCATAGAATCCGTCTAACACATCGGTAACCGCTCTTCCGCGTTCTGATATATGTAAATCTTCGTAAGTCACGAGCTCCGTAATCGAGAAGCAGTCATGCAGCTCCATCATGCTGATTTCGCGGCGCGGGTCTGTGATACCGGCCTCGGCGTAGGCGCTCAGGCTGCATTTGTCGGTGGTCATGAAGTGATCACCATCCCAGTCGTCGTAACCCATTTCTTCGCCGCTCGAAAGGGCGAGCTGTAATGCCTTGACCGAGACGATTTCTCCCTTGCCCAGCTCACGGGCCTTCTCGACGGTGGTCACTATTGCGCAAGCGGCTCCGTCCGACACACCACAACAGTCGAAAAGGCCCAAGGGGTGCGCGATTATCGGTGCGGCCATCACTTGCTCGACCGTCACCTTCTTGCGCAGGTGCGCCTTGGGATTGAGCAGGCCGTTATCGTGGCTCTTGGCGGAGACATGGGCCATGGCCCTTTTCAGCGTCTGATCGTCGACGGCATACTTGGCCGCATAGGCGCTGGCCAACTGAGCGAAGGCGCCAGGCGCGGACAAGTTGGGAAACCAAAGCCAGTTGAGAGAACCCGCCCCGGAGCCAGGATTGGGCAATCCACCATAGCCGGTATCCTTGAGCTTCTCCACTCCCATGGCCAGGCAGACGTCATAAGCACCCGAGGCAACCGCGTAGACAGCCCCGCGAAACGCCTCGGTCCCGCTGGCGCAGTAGTTCTCTGTCCGCGTTACCGGAATCAGCGGGGTACGCAGCACACGAGAAAGGGGCAAGGCACTCTTGCCGACATTGACCTCGTCCATGCAGGTGGCCAGCCAGGCGGCCTCGATGTCGCCTCGCACCAGAGCAGCGTCTTCGAGGCACTCATCGAACGCCTCAACCATGAGTTGCTCTGCGCCGACGTCCCAGCGCTCTCCGAACCGGGTGCAGCCCATCCCGATAATCGCCACCTTGTCCTTGATTCCCGTGGCCATGCTTTCTCCTTATTTGCCTGCGCCACTACCCAACATTGGCGCGATAGCCGCCATGGCATCTTCAAACTCTCGCCCGGCTGATAAATCGTTGATGGCCTCCCAGTTTTGCATGATCTGTTCGGGAGTCGGAATCTCACCATCGCCCACGAACAATCCCTCGCCGGCAATCATGGCAACCCTGTTGAAATAGCCCATCCCGGCGTTGAATATCATGCCGCTCTGCTCGCAACCGGCCGAGCACAGATAGACTACAAGCGGTACGACGAACTCGGGTTTGAGTTTGTCCGACAGATCGGGAGGAAGCAGATCGGCCGTCAGCCTGGTCTTTGCCACAGGCGCCACTGCATTCACCCGGACGTCGTACTTGCGGCCCTCGATCTTTAGAGTGTTCATGAAACCAACCAGTCCCAACTTGGCCGACGAGTAATTGGTCTGTCCGAAGTTGCCGTACAGACCGGCTGCCGAGGTTGTCATGATAATGCGCCCGAAGCCGCCTTTCTTCATATGCGCAAATGCCGGACGGGTGACGTTGTAGGCGCCCCGCAAGTGTACCGTCAAGACCTGTTCGAACTCGCCAGGTTCCATCTTCAGCAGCGTGCGATCACGCAGAATACCCGCGTTGTTCACCAGAATATCCAGCCTGCCAAAACCTTCTACCGCTTTGGCGACTATCGCTGCTCCTCCTTCCGGTGTAGCCACGCTATCGTAGGAGGCAAGCGCTTCTCCTCCGTTCGCCTTGATCTCCTCGACAACCTTGTCCGCCGGCGCTTGCGAACCGCCGGTTCCATCTGTGGCGCCGCCCAGATCGTTTACCACTACCCGGGCGCCCCGTCTGGCAAGCTCAATAGCGTATTTTTTACCCAATCCCCCACCGGCTCCGGTGACTATTGCCACCAGGCCATCGAACCGAATCTGCTCGCCCCGGACTTCCGCTTGCCCGGATCCGGGTTGAGGTATGGCTTTCCAGAAGTAACCGGAAAATCCGCGTTCGCTGTCGTAATAGCGCCTGCGAAAGGCCATCTGAACCGGCTGGCCCACAAAGACCTGATCGAGACTGCAATCGCTGAAATCGGCCAGCATACGCCCGCCGCCCTCAAACTGGATCATGCCGTAGATGCCCGGAGGATCGACAGACACTGCCAGGTAATCGCCGGTGAATGTCTTCACCTTGGCGGGTCGATCGGCAAACTCGTAGTCCGTCTGGGTATGATGCGCCCGGCAGTCGGGATTGACGCACACGTCCATCTTGGGAAACTGCGGCGTACCGCAGCTCGAGCAGATACCGCCGACGAGACCCTGCAGCATTTTGCGTTCGCGCCAAACTACGGTCATGGCCGTTTGGGTTGGCGCCTCGGCCCGGATGCCGGTTTCACACTCGATCAGTTCCCTGAACTTCAGGAACTTGGTGTACTGCTCGACCTTCCTCTTGTTCGCAAGGCTTTCGATGATCCCGTTCCGAGCGGGCAGCTTGCGAATCTCGTCGGTAACCTTGAAATAAAGGGCATCGCAACCCTGGCCAAAACCCGCAAGCAGTATTCGTTCACCGGGCGCGGCCTGCTCCAGCGTGTGTGACAGCATGACCAGCGGATGGGCGGCGCCGCATTCGCCACAGACTTCGTGCAGATTATCGGTGATCTTTTCAGGATCGGCACCGAGCTTCTTTCCTATCTTGCGACGCTCGGCCATGAAGAAACAGGGAAATACCAGCCGGTCGACATCCTCGATGCCAATCCCGAGCTTTTCAAACAATCCCGTGACAGCCGCCGGAATGATCTTCGAGTAGCCCTCGTCCCGCACCCAGCGTTCTTCCCAGGTGTAGTCGAACTTCTTGCCAGAGCCGCGGTAGTGATCGACAAAATCCAAAGACACGGAGTGCGCGCCCAAAAACTCGGCAACGACACCCTCGCGACCCAATGTTACAGCCGCCGCGCCGTCCCCGAACCACATCTCGTAAAAACCGGCGGCCTTTGCCTGGCGCTTGTCCGAGGCAACCACCAGCACTTCATCCAGTTCACCCGCCTTGACACCGGCAAGACCAGTGACCATGGCGCTGGTCGAAGATTTCAACGAAGAGCTGAAATCATTTGTCTGCACCTCGTCCGAGAGATTCAAGGCTGCCTTGACGATTCCTGCATTCTGGCGATCGGCGAAGGGAAGCGTGGTAGACGCCAGATAGACCGCGCCCAGTCTGCTCCTGTCGTGACCCGTCATGCAATCCCGGGCTGCGGCCACGGCCATGGTCAGTGTATCTTCGTCCCAGTTGCAAAACGATCGTTCTCCCTGGGCAACCATCATTGTAGCCGGCATATACCAGCCGATGTTCTGGTAGATTGTCATGCGCTCGATTCGTAGCCTGGGAATATAGCCGCCGAACGATGTGATGCCGATCATCTGTCGTTCCTCCCGTATCAACCGTCTCAGAAGGCGAACAGCTTTTCGACCAGTTGCGATTTCATCAGGTCGCCTTCGATCTTGAGTTTGCCGCCGGTGTATGCCTGCATTGCGTTGAGCCGTCCGCCGATCAAATCGAGAAAATCATCATCCGTCATCTTGATTGTGGTCGTGGGCGAAGGATGCCGTCCCGCCTCAACCGTGCAGGCGCCGTCCTTGACCGTGACGTTCCACTCTCCCCCTCCCTTGCCCGAGATGACATACTGGAAGACGACATCCACTCCCGCGGCACTCTCCGCCTTGAAGGCATCGGGCATGCTTTCAAAAACCTGCGCAACGCCCATTTCTTTTCCCTGGCTCTCGCCCGCCTGCCGGCCGCCGTCCTGGAAGGCCTCGAGCATTGCGCCCATGAAGGTCATGGTGCTGTCGTACTCGCGCGCCTTTTCAAGCGAGCAGATGGCCGGCATGCTGGCCGCGACCGCCTCGGGTGAGGGAACGTTGTCGCCGTCCCCGACAACCGCACCGAGCCCGGTCACCAGAGCGGCTCGGCTGAAATGCCCTGCCCCGGCGTTGTAGATCCCACCACTTGTGGTGCAGTTTTCCGAGCACAAAAAGACAACCATCGGGGCGATGTATTCGGGCTTCAACCTGGCATTCATCTCGGGCGGCAAGATGCCTGCAGTAAGTCGGGTAGCGGCCAGCGGTGCCACCGTGTTGACCTGGACAGCGTACTTCTGGGCCTCGATCTTCAAAGTGTTCATGAAGCCCACCAACCCAAGCTTGGCCGCCGAATAGTTGACCTGGCCGAAGTTGCCGAACAATCCCGCGGCCGAGGTAGTCATCACGATACGACCGTATCCGCCCGCTTTCATCTGCCCGAGCGCCGGGCGGGTCACGTTGTAGGCACCCTCGAGATGGACTGCCAGCACTGCGTCGAAATCCCCGGGTTCCATTTTAAGCAACGTCCGGTCGCGCAGAATGCCTGCGTTGTTTATCAATATATCCAAGCGTCCGAAGGCCTCGACGGCCCGCTCGACAATCGCCCGGCCTCCCTCGGGGGTAGCCACCGAATCGTACGATGCAACGGCCTCGCCACCCAGCGCCTCGATCTCATCTACCACCAGGTCGGCCGCCGAGCGGCTTCCCGCACCGCTTCCGTCGGTCGTGCCGCCCAGGTCGTTAACCACAATCTTGGCGCCTCTCTTCGCGAGTTCCAGCGCGTAGGCCCGACCCAGCCCGCCTCCGGCCCCGGTCACAACCGCCACTCGCCCGTCGAAGCGTATGCCCGACATCTGCTCTCGCTGGGCGCTTTGTTCTTCGCTCAACCACTCGACCAGGCCGCGATCGATTACTATCTCACCTGTCTCGGCGTTGACTACCCTGAACAGGGCCCGGCCCTCTTCGGTTTTCCAGATCATGGTCTCGATCTGAACGCCCGGATAGATCGGTCTCGAGAAACGTGCGCCGAAACGAGTCATTGCCTCCGGTCTGCCCGGCATCAAGTGCCTGACGACCGCCCGACAGGCGTAACCGTAGGTGCAAAGTCCGTGCATGATGGGTTTCTCGAATCCCGATGCACGAGCGAAATCGGGATTGACGTGCAGGGCAAAGATGTCTCCAGACAGTCTGTATACAAGCGGCTGGTCGGCCGACGGTGTGGCCGGTTGCCGAAAATCCGGCTCGCGATCGGGAATCTTGATTTCGCTCTTCGGTGCCTGTTCACCTCCGAAACCCCCGTCCTTGCGACAGAACAAGGTGAAGATGTTTGTGAAAAGTTTCTCGCCGTTGGAGTGGAAGGTATCGGCCTCGGCAACTACCAGAGCGCCTCTGGACGGTCCCTTGTCGTAGATGTGGGTGATCGCTCCTTCGGTGATCAGAGTGCCTTCGGTCGGGATCGGGCGGTGGAAAATGATCTCCTGCTCGCCGTGCAGGATGCCCGACAGGTCGGCATTCGAACTGATAGCCGCCTGGGCTAAAAAATCGAATACGGCGCCAATCGAGAAGGTCGGTACGACCTTGAGCTTGTCCTCGTAGACGTATTCAAGATCGTCGAATCCAGCCCCTACCCCCAGGGCATACAGGGTCACGTCTTTCCAGGAGTATTCCTTTTTCAAAGGTCCAATCTTCTTACCAATGGAGTCCAGGTCTAAAGCCATGCGCGACCTCCCGGGCAGTTTCGCAAGCCAGTTTATATCATCGTCAAAGCGATAAAAAGCATATAAATGGATGCGAAGGCGAAAAGCGCCGTTGCCATTTTGACAGCTACAGACGCCCTGGGATAGGATTTTCCCCCATGAGCCAGCGCCCGAGGTATACACCATGTCTTTGACAAACTCGCTACTCGATTTTCGTTCAGACACGATCACCAAGCCTTCTCAGGCCATGCGCCAAGCCATGGCGCGGGCCGAGGTCGGCGACGATGTATTCGGAGGTGATCCGACTGTAGCGGAACTCGAACGCCGCTCGGCCGAGATCTGCGGCCGCGAGGCGGCCCTCTTCGTTCCTTCCGGAACCATGGCCAACCTGCTGGGGCTGGCCTTGCACTGCGGTCGCGGCGATGAAGCTATTCTCGAACGGCGCACGCATTCGTTTTCACATGAGGTGGGCGGCGGGGCCGCACTGCTGGGCATTCTCTTCAGCCCGCTCGATAGCCCCGACGGTATCATTTCGCCAGAGCAGGTCGCTCGGGTAATCAGGAAGAAAGACGTCCACGAACCGATAAGCAGGCTGGTGATCCTGGAAAACACCGTCAACCTGGCCGGCGGCCGCGTTGTTTCGATCGAAAGCGTGCGTGCAATGCGCAATCTGACCCGTGAGCGCGGCCTGCGCTTGCACATGGACGGTGCGCGTGTCTTCAACGCTTCGATTGCTTCAGGGACACCAGTGTCCGAATACGCGCTCGAAGTAGACAGCCTGTCTTTCTGCCTTTCCAAGGGGCTCGGCTGCCCGGTGGGCTCGATCTTCGTTGGCAGTGGCGAAGACGTCGAGCGCGCTCGCTGGATGCGCAAGATGCTGGGCGGCGGGATGCGCCAGGCCGGGGTGCTGGCCGCCTGCGGGCTATACGCGCTTGACAACAACATCGAGCGCCTGGCCGAAGACCACGCGGCTGCCAAGGAATTGGCGGACGGCCTGTCCGACGTGCTCGACGAGCGCTACGGGGTACAAGAGCCGGAAACCAATATCCTGCTGGTGCACACAGACTCCGAGACAACTACCAATGCCACCCTGGCTGCCTGGAAGGCTGCAGCCATCTTGGCGCTACCTCTGTCTGAAAGGACCATCAGGCTGGTTACCCATCTCGATCTGCCGACCGGCGCCGCAGCCGAAGCCGTACGACGAGCCAAGGAGTGCACAATTTGATTGACCTTGCAGCATTGATCCTGGCCACGCTAGTTGTCGGGGCGTTGCTCCTTGTGCTTCCGATCGTTGCTACAGTCTTTGCGGTCAAGGCCAGAAGGCGGGTGCGCGAAATGCAAGCCCGGCTGGATCTGATTGAGGCCGGTTTGGTCCCGCCCGCTGTTAGCGCTCCCGTTGCAACAGTGGGAAAAATTATCGAGGAGCCGTCTCCTCCGGCCGAGGCGCCTGAACCGGCCGAGGCGCCGGAACCAGCCGTAGCGCCTGAACCACCAGAACCGCCGCCGGAGCCACCTGTCGAGGAAGCCCCAACTCGCCCAAGCCGCGCAAGCATCGAAGAGCGTATCGGTCTGGTCTGGTTCACGCGCATCGGCATCATTCTTGTGATCGTGGCCCTGGCATTCTTCTTCAAGTACGTGGTCGACAACGACTGGATCGGCCCCTGGGGACGAGTGGCCATCGGGGTGATTGCCGGGATGTTTTTTCTTGGCTGGGGCAGCCTGATGGCCAGAAAGGGCAAGACGCACAAGATCTTCGTGCAGGGAGCCATGGGTCTCGGTCTGGCCCTGCTATTGGTGTCGGCCTACGCCTCGTTCGCCTTTTACCACCTTGTTGCCGCCCTGCCGGCTTTCGGCGTGGTGGCCTTGCTTGCTGTGCTGGGAGGCGCTTTAGCCGCCTGGCACCGGGCCGAGGCGATTTTAGTGCTGTCGCTGCTGGCCGTCTTTATGAACCCTGTTCTGCTTTCCACCGGCGTCGACCGTCCCTGGGCGCTATTTTTCTACCTGCTGGTAATGACATCGGCAGGCCTTTGGGTGGCCGTGCACTTGAACTTCAAGGTGGCCGTCTGGACGGCGGTCGCCGGTGTTACGGCTATTTCCGCAGGCTGGTACGTGCGCTTTTTCGATCCCACACCAGCGCCTGCCCCGGGTACATACGATCTTCCAACAGAGAGTTTGCAGGGAGCCTACTTTCCGCTTCTTGCCCGCCTGGCCCCCCTGCTGTTCGCCCTTATCTTCCCACTGCAATGGACTGCCTTTGGAATTCTGGCACGCCTGAGAAGAAACCCATACACGGCGCTGGGACTGTACCTGTCCGCAGCCGTCTTCGCCCATGCGGCATACGCCGCACTGCTCTTCGACCATCCTGTTCTACTGGGCGTCGCAATGTGCATGCTAGGCGTCGGCTTCGGCATCCTGCTCACGCGCGAGCAGCGCACAAACTGGCTGGGCCTGCCGCTGGCCTCGTCCTTCGCGGTACTGGCATCGCTGACCGGCGAGATCGAAAGCGCCAAGCTGCTGCCGCTTTTGATCCTGACGGGCGGCTGGGCGGCCATCTATTTCGCGACATTTTTTAAAAGAGCGGCCAGCCAGGGTTTGCTGGCCTCACGCAGCGTCTTACTGCTGCTGGGCGCTTCCGGGTTGGGGCTTGCTGTACTTTCCGGGCTGTGGCTGCTACCCGGGCACTTTGTAATGCTGGGCCTGCTGCTGGCCGTTCTTTCGATCGTCTATCTGGCCCTGGCGCTTGCAGCCCAATCTATCTGGACCATCGCCGCTGCCTTTCTGCTGAGCCTGGGAGGCATCTGCGCCTGCGGAGTCTTTTCGAGCAGTTCCACGATGCCATCGCAGACCGGCTTTTTAGTAGTATCGGCCCTGTGGGCGCTGGCGTACATTGGTAGCGTCAGCATCGACATGTTTGTAAGGAACGCACCCTGGAGCCCGGCACGCCTTTTTGTGCTGGCTGGCGCCGGAGTGGGTTTTGCGGCCATATTCATCGGTGTCACCCCGCCTGAGGCGGGCACCCTTCGGGCATTGCTTGCGCTTGGTTGCGGCGCGGTCTACCTGCTCATCGGCCTGCGCATGAACAAGGCCGGTGACTACGGAGCCAGCCGCTCGTTGATGCCGCTCGGGCTGGCTCTTGGCTTTTTCACATTGGCTGTGGCCTTTCTCATTAGCGGCGTAGGCGTGACCGTGATCTGGGCCGCCGAGGCCGTCATCCTGGCCTGGCTGGCCGTCGCAGCCCGTCGCTCGAGTTGGCTTGCCGGCTCTCTTGTCATGTTCGCCGTCGCCGCCGTGCGCCTGCTGGTTGTTGACTTCGGCTGGATCTGGGAGCAACAGGATCTTTTCTGGTCTAGCTTGGGCGCGCAAGGCACAATGATTCCTACGGCCTTTCTCAACCCGCGCGCAATTGCCATGGCGGCAACCGGTGCAGGTTTGCTGATCTCGGCTATCCTGTGTGCGCGCAATCGCCAAAAGTCGTTCTTCAGAATTTCCGGCCTTTGCCTGGCTGTCGCCGGGCATATCGCGCTTCTTGTGCTTGCCATATCCGAGTTCCGGATACTCTTTACCGATGCCGGCGGCCTGCCCGGCCCGGGGCTCCCCGCTGAAGAGTTCAGGCGGCTGATGGATGACTTTGTCCGCTCACTCGCGGCGCAGAGCTACCGGCTCGACATGTTGGCCACGGTCGTGATGGCGGTCTACGCCGCCATGCTGCTAGCCTGCGGCTTTTTATTGCGCAACCTGCCACACAGGATTTTCGGTATCGTTCTGTTCGGCCTTACGCTCGGCAAGCTTGTCTTCTGGGATATCTGGGAATTGGCCCGCATCTACCAGATTGTCGTGCTGGTAGCAGTGGGTTTGTTGCTGCTTGCCGGAGGATTCCTTTATGCGCGTTTTGGTGGGAGGATTAAGATCTTGCTGTCAGATTCTGGAAAGCTGACCATCCTGCTTGGCATTTCGGCCCTGATCCTGGGGCATGCCGGACCGGTCGGGGCCGTTGAAGCCGGAGACTACGAGAATCTCCGTTACATCGAGGGAGTCACGGCACCGGGCGACTACAGATTACTCATCGACCCGGCACTCTACGGCGCAAGCCGCTCGAATCTTTCAGACTTGCGTATCGGCGATCCGAATGGAGCCGATGTACCATTTTTCGTCCGCCCGGCGAATCGCCCTGCCCTCGCGCCGCGCAGGTTGCGGGCCACCTTGCTCGATCCGCTCTTGCTGCCGGACGGAAGCTCCAGGGTCGTTCTCGATCTGGGCCCCGATCCTCCCCGCCACCGGCGAGTCGATCTCGAAATAGACGGCCGCGACTTTCTACGCCAGGCGCGGGTCGAGTCGAGCGTCGATGGACGCGAATTTGGAATTCTGGCTAACGGAGCCTATGTCTTCGACCTCGCAGGCGGCGGCCCCCGCGCCGTGCGAAACTGGCTGAACTACCCTCTTTCCCGGGCGCGTTACTTGCGTCTGACGCTGCTGCCCGGATCCGACAAACAACGCCTGGCCGTCCGCGCGGCATACGTGATTAGCGGTCCTGTGCCGGAAAAGGCCAAATTCCAGGGCAAGCTCGATCTCGAGCTGCTGCCGCGAGACTCCGGGCGTCGGGGCTTCTCTATGTACGAACTCGGAAAGCTTCCGCCCGGCGTGCCATTCAACGGCCTGCGCCTGAGCGTGGGCACGCCCGCCTTTGTACGGCGGGTGGTCGTCGAGGCAACCACCCGCAGGCAAGCCTGGTTTGCCGCGGGCGGCGGGGTGATCTATCGCGTGCCGGCCGAAGACGGACGGACGCAGGAATTGCTGGAGTTTCCCATCCGGCCGGGAGGACGCCCGATCATACGACTGACTATCGAGAACGGCGACAACCCGTCGATCGAGCTTTCGAAAGCCACGGCAGTTTACCCTCCCGAGGAGATCGTATTCCGCACGACCTCGACCGGGCGTCACACGCTGTTCGTGGGCAACAAGAAAGACCGCGGAGCGCGCTATGACCTGGCCGAGTTGTATCGTCGCGGCGCACCTGCAGAACCAAGGCCCGCAAGCATGGGCGCACTTTCTCCCAATCCAGACAAGATCGATAAAACTGGCCGGATAGCCAAAAAGCCTTTCAGTGAGCGCTACGCTCTCGTAATTCAACTCGTCATCGCGGGCGTGGTTCTGTTGCTCGCTATCTGGACTTTAATAATCATCCGTCGCAGCCAGAAAAACCGAGGGGAGCCGGAGAAGTAATGATCAGAAACACTATTTTCTCGTTGGCGGCAGTTTTTATTATCATTGCTCCCTACCCGTCGCTTGCCGATCAGGTAATCGACGTTCACCTGGACGACAAGGTGCCGGCGGGCAAGCATCCACGACTGAATGTCGCTGTACACAGTGATCTGGCCTCGCTGACTTTGGATCTCGAGCGTGACGACGGAGAAAAGGTGCATCAGACGCTGGTCAACGTCCCGCGTGATTCGAAACGTGTCTTTCGACTTCCGGCCGATCGGGGCCGGCACCGTTACCGTGGCACGTTGAGCGTGACTTTTACAGGCGGAAGTACGGCTGCGATGAAACTCGATTTTGAGGCCGAAGTAGTGGCCGGCCTCGGCCTTGCGGCCGACAGGCGCAAACTGGATCTCGACAACTGCATGCTCGTCTTGGGATCGCGCCGTCCGCTTTCCAGTGTCGACTACGACGTCACCGCCGATGACGGCAAGCGCATGGATCGCGGTTCGATCAAAGTCGAACCGGCGGCAAAGTCGGTGAAGATATCCTGGAAGAAAAGCGCGGCCAAGATCTTGAAGATAAAACTGGTTGCCCACGCAACCGACGGCATATACGAAGATCTCGAACTCGTCCCCTGGAGTTACAGCATTCCGCACCAGGAGGTGGAATTCGAAACGGGCAAGTGGGAGATCCGTGACGGGGAGAAACCCAAGTTGAACAGCAGCTACGCGCTTTTGCAAAAGGGAATTGCCAAATACGGCAAGCTGCTCGACGCCCGGCTTTACGTGGCCGGTTACACCGACACGGTCGCCGCGGCCGACTACAACCGACAGCTTAGCGAAAAACGTGCTTTGGCCATAGCCCGCTATTTCCGCGAGCGGGGTTTCAAGCATCCTATTTTTTACCAGGGATACGGCGAGCGCGGTCTCAAGGTGCCCACCCCCGACCAGACCGATGAACCGCGCAACCGGCGCGCGGAGTACGTATTGGCCGCGGAGCCGCCGACCATGAACGTTCCCGGTTCTGCCGGCAGGTGGAAACGCCTGCAATAGGAGCACAGCATGACCAAACGAATCGGAAACCTGCTACTCGATTACAACATAGTCACCACGGAACAACTCCAGGCGGCGCTGGGGCGTCAACGGCGCTTCGGCGGACGATTGGCCACTTCCTGTCTTGCCCAGGGTTATGCCGACGAGAAGACTCTGGCGCGAGTGCTCTCTCGCCAGCTGGGAGTCCCCTTCGTTGTGCTTTCGCGAAGCTGCATCCCGATCTCGCTTCTTGCCGGTTTTCCGCTCGAGTTGGCACGCAAGCTCAACGCCATGCCGGTGCACAAACACGAGCGCGAGTTGTTCGTGGTTATGGCCGACCCGACCAATATCGCCTACCAGGACGAGATCGGCTTCACCACCGGCTGCCGCATTGTCGAACACGGCGCGCTGGTCGGCTGTCTGCATGACACGATCGAGGATGCCTATCGAATCAAGGAGAACGGCAACGCGACTTTCTGCCAGGGTGTAGACTTCGATCCGTCACAGACCTTCGGTAAAGACGGCCACCTGGAAATCGTCGTCGGCAGCGACCAGGACGGCGCCCTTGGCGCTCCCGGCCCGGAACCCGAAATAAGCGGTCAGTCGTTCTTGGACAGCGATACCAACTGGGTAGACCAGATCGAGTCTGGTGTCAAGGTGCAGCCTTCCGAGAAAACGACTGTTTTGGTAGTAGACGACGAGACCGATTTACGTCGTATGCTGGCCGAGTTTTTCACAAAGTCCGGCTACGAGGTATGGCAGGCCGCGGACGGGACCGAGGCGCTGCGCGTTTTGAAACAACGTCTGCCGCAAGCCATAGTGCTCGACGCCATGCTGCCCGGAGTACACGGCTTCGATATCTGCTACAGGGTCAAGCACGCCGAGGGCACCCGTCACATCCCGGTTGTGATGATCAGCGCCGTATACCGAGGTTGGCGTTACGCCGATGACGTGCGTCGGCTGTACGGCGCAGACGCTTTTTTAGAAAAACCCCTGCGGCTTGACGAACTCAGACACGTGCTGGAAAGCTGCCTTTCGGACAAAGGCACAAACCAGCAACCAGCCGATTTAGAAATCCAGGCCGGCCCGGCTTTGCAAGAAGCGGCCCTTTCCTACCGCAAAGGAGATCTTTTCGGCGCGGTGGCCCACCTGCAAAAAGCCATCGCGGCCTCGCCTTTCTCGCCGTCGTTGCACCACCGGTTGGGGTTGCTGTTCGACAAGCTCGACGAACCCTACCGCGCCATAGCCGAACTGGAGCGCGCCGTCGAGCTGCAACCCAACTTCAAGCAGGTGCGGGATCTTGCACAGATCTACGAGAAGACCGGCTTTGCAAGCAAAGCCTTCGAAGCATGGGAACGCTGTCTGCGCCTGTGCGAGGACGAGCAGCAAGCCGAGGTCATCCGCGCCCACGTAGCCAAGTTGCTGGCAAATTGAGGGTAACGGCGGGTTGGACCTCTATATGTGGCGAGCCTGGGCGCAAGAGCGCCGCAGGATAGTGCCGGCGTGTTACCTGTGGCCGTGTGACTTTTCTTTCTTCTTCTCTTTTTCCTTCTTGTGCTTGTCACGCGCATGGGGTGTCGGGGGCTTGGGCTTGGTCACGTGCACCGGACGATCCTTGCGCGGCATCGGAGTCGCACGGGATGGGCGGCTGGGCGTATTGTGTATCATGGGCCGCTTGGGTTCGACTCTCGGCCGGGGCTTTCTTGGCGGAGGAGTCACGTGATGTGGGCGATCGGGCACATCGCGATGCCCGTGCCTGTCGGGTTCAGCACGCGGCCGGTGCTGTCTTGGCGGAGGAGTCACGTGATGTGGGCGATCGGGCACATCGCGATGCCCGTGC
>CAZENH010000058.1:17119-20668 GCA_964513625.1 uncultured Myxococcales bacterium
TCTTGGCGGAGGAGTCACGTGATGTGGGCGATCGGGCACATCGCGATGCCCGTGCCGATCGGGTTCTACCCGCACCGGGGGTTTGTGGAGGTTCGGCTGGACTACCGGCCGAATATGCGGCCGCGCGGCAGGGCGGTACCTTCGGTTCTCCGCCCGGCCATGATGGGCTCGGGGCGCCTTGGGAGCGACAACTCTTTTGAGGTAGGCCCTGGGCCGGCGGTAGCCGTGACGGCGATGACCCTTTTTCTTATACCAGCGGTCATAGTCGTTGCGGTGGTTCCGGTAGTGGGAGATATAAGCGTTATACCTCCTGTAGGTCCGGGGTATGTGCACGACCCGGCCGTTCCTATAATAGTAGGGTATTCCCGAGGCGTCGTAAAAGACCAGGTATCCCTCGTAGTATTGGGGTGCGTAGTAGTCTGTACGGGCGGATCGGCGGTACCAGCGGTAGGATCGGCCGATAGACCGGTACCAGCGATTATACTCGGACCTGTGTTTTCGATAGTGCCGCATCAGCCTGGCGTAGCGCCTGTCGCTTGAAAGAATCGCGTGCCTGATGCCATCAACGTAGTAAACCGGATGGTCTCCCACGAAGAAGACCGGGTAGTCGTCGTAATAGATGGGCTTGTAGTAGTCGACGACCGGCGTTCGGCGAAACTGAAGATTGTTATAACCTACTTCCTCGAACCACTGGAAATAGGCGTCCTCGTTGTTGGCGAAGTTGTTCACCAACTCGTTGTAGCCGGGATAGTCGCCGGGAACCGCGTAGGCCACGTTGTTTTCGTAGTAGATTGGGGCCCCGGTATCGTCGTAGAACACCAGGTTGTCCATGTAGAATTGGGGAGTATAATAGTCGACATAGATACTCTGGGCCATGCTGTTGCCGCCCCATGCGGTCACAATCAGCAAGGCCAGCATCCCTGTCAAAGGGACTTTTATTAGCGCCTTCATCAATTACCTCCACTATTTGTAAGAAGACAGATGAATACGCTAATCCGGGATTCTGAATTTGTCCACAAGATTCGACCAGCCCCCATTTCCCGCCGGATCGCGAAATAGTAGCTGGACAAGCGGAATTTGTCTCAGTGCCTACCCTTTCCCGGAGTCACGTTCCAGAGCTTCAACATGACCAGCGCGCCAATGACGGCGAAGGGTATCGGCCACAGCTTCCAGGCCTGCCAGCCGTACTCGGTAGTTATCCAGCCTACCGCCGTGCCGGTGAACGAGGCGGCCAGGTACTGCATGCCGTCGAACAGGCCGGCGGCCGTAGCGGCAGCCTTCTTGCCTCCGAAGTCCATCGAGGCCGCGCCGCCGATAATTCCGTGGGAACCGTTGACGAAGAACGAAAGCAGCACCAGGCTGACCACCGCGCCGGCGGCGCCCAATGCCAGCGCATCGGACGCGTAAAACAACCCCAGGCAGGCGCCCATGCCGAGGAAGCCGAAAACGACCACCGGCGCGCGCCGGCCATTGTAGACACGATCGGACATGATACCAAAGGCGAATCCCCCGGCGATGCCTAGCAATGCTATTCCCCAGGCAGCTAGTTGCAACCAGATATCCGTCCTTTCAATGCCGTAGACGTCCGAAAAATATACCGGCCACCAGGCGTCCACCACGCTGCGGCGGATCAAACCGATCATCATCGAGGCGACGGCAATCATCCACATGGTGGGACTGGTGAACACTTTCTTCAACACCATGATGATGCTGACTCTTCCGCCTTCACCTTCCACCACTGCATCGCCGGTTTCGCGGGCTTTGAAACCGGCATCTTCAGGAGTCTCGACCACGAAGAACAGGTTCAAGAAGAAAAGAAGCAATACGAAAGCGGCCGGGATCCAGAAGGCCCACTGCCAGGGCAAAACGGCCGCGATCAAGGGAGCGCCCGAGAAGGCCAGGATCAGGCCAAAGCGAATCAAGACGCCGAAGATGGCCCCGAAGGTGCCGCGCTCTTTAAGGTGAAACCACTGGGCGTTGATCTTTACGATCGACAGCGCGCCGAACGACTGGAAATAGCCGTTTACAGCCCAGATTCCGGCCATGATCCAGGCCAAACCGTGTGCACTGAAGCCTGCTGCAAACACACCTTCCTCGAGCATGACGCGTGCGTGCCCTCCCCCTAATAAAGGCCGAACCAGCGGATCGATTGCGCCAAAATCGGCAAATACGGCCGGCTGGCGCACCAGCAGGTAGAAGCCTCCGAAGACCGCGTTCATGACGACGACCCCGGCCGAACCGAATAAAAAGGCTCGCCGGCCACCGAAACGATCTGCCAGCGGCGCGTTGATCACTACCGCCAGCCCGTAAACCAGCGGCATCAGCGTCTCGAACAGCCCCAGGTCGCCTTTGGTCCAGCCGAATACATCCTGCAGGGTTGGGGCCAGGGCCGAAAAATTGTAGCGCGTCATATAGAAAAACGAATACATCAGGCCGACCAGAATCCAGTTCTGGGCTCGCCGCTTGCGGTAGTTCCAATCCCTGAACTCGGCAGGGATTTCGTCCTTGTATGCCATGAGCAAACCTCTCAAATGCAGTTATCTAAGTAGCTGAGGATGCAATATCTTTCCAATCGAATCAAGTACTGGTTATAGCTTCAACGAATGAACGCTGTCGACCCTTGTGCCACGCCTTCTACAGTGCTAGGCTGCGCGGGCCATGACACGCAGATATACAAAGCCCGATCTCGATGTCCAGAGCCAGCCGGACTACCGCAATATCGAGATCGACAAGGTCGGCGTCAAGGATATCTCTTACCCAATCGGTGTGCTCGAGCGCTCGGGCGGTTCGCAGCGTACAGTGGCTAGAGTTAGTATGTACGTAAACCTGCCGCGCCAGTTCAAGGGCACTCACATGAGCCGCTTTGTTGAGCTGCTCAACGAGTACTGTGAGGATATGAGCACCACCAGTATCCCCGGGATCCTGCACCAGATGCGTAAGCGACTGCAGGCCAGCGAGGCGCATATCGAAGTGACCTTTCCCTTCTTCATCCTCAAACAAGCCCCGGTATCCGGAGCCGAGGGGTTGATGGCCTACGAGTGCACCATCCGCGGGTTCGGCAATGACGAAGTAACGTTGGAGATCGAGGTCAAGGTGCCGATCACGGCCCTGTGCCCGTGCTCCAAGGCGATCAGCGACCAGGGCGCCCACAATCAGCGCGGCAACGTCAGCGTCCGCTTTCACCAGAGTCGCTTCGTGTGGATCGAGGAGATCATCGAAATGGTCGAGTCATCGGCCTCGTGCGATGTTTTTTCTGTTCTCAAGCGCGAGGACGAGAAGTACGTAACCGAGCGCGCCTATGCCAACCCCATGTTCGTCGAGGACGTGGCCCGCGCCGTGGCAACGCGCCTGATGGCCCACAGGGGCATCACCTGGTTTTCGGTGGGCGTCGAAAATTATGAATCGATCCATGCCCACAACGCCTACGCCTACCTGGAACGTTCGCGCAATCTTTGAATCGAGGTGCACGATGTGTGAATCAAGCGCATACCTGAAAAACAAGGACGGTCAGGAGGAGTTGCTGCTCGAGGACGTAGTCATGCTCAAACC
>CAZENH010000059.1:0-17796 GCA_964513625.1 uncultured Myxococcales bacterium
GGCAACTCGTCCGAAAAGGCCCGGGTGGCCTTCCAGTCTATGGCGCCGAATCGTCCCAAGCCTTCGAACTGCAGAACTGCCCTTTGCAACGGTCCACGCAGTAAGGCCTCTTTGACTGCAGCCGGCAGAATGCGCGCGGCGCTTGCCGTCAATGCCGAAGCAATATTGCTTGCGATCCCGTCAAGCGAGCTGAAACGCAGTAAACCTTCAGAGGCCAACCAGCGATTGATGAAGACAACCTGATCCGAACTTCCGCCGAAACCGTGATCGGAAATGACCAGCACTGCTGTCTGGGGACCGCATGCTGCAAGCAGCCTGCCGAGCGCACGGTCCAGGGCCGCATAGGTTTTCTCGATCGTGTCTCCGTGTCTTTTTGCATCGAGCCCAAGAGCGCGCCTGCGCGGTGAGTGCACATCGTGATGGGCCCAGAAATGATGACCCGCGGTGTCGCTTTCAGAAAAGACGATTGCGAAAAGATCGAATGTCTTCTCCCTCAGAATGGTCTCGGCAATGCGTGTTTTGCACTCGATGGTGGTTGTGAGAATGCGGCGGGTTCTCGAGTGCCAGCCTGTTCCCACGGCAAGTTCGTCCGTGCGGCCATATGGCCAGACAAGTTCCCTGGCTTTCAATTCGTCGAAAAGTTCCGGCGGCTGGAAAGCGCTTCTTGCCGCGGTTGTGGCTACCGGAGAGTCGAAACCCGCGATACACACACCGGCATCCGGAGAGGGCGGCCAGGAACCGGGCATTCCCAGACAGGCGACCGAAAGGCCAAGCCGGCCGGCAAGTTCGAACAGCGTCGGCACCTCGCGTTCGGAGGCGTTTACCAGCCTGAGACTATGCCGGCCGGGATCGAGCCTGACGAAATCTACCAGCCCGTGGCGGCCCGGATTGACGCCGGTCATGGCGCTCGTCCAGGCGGGAAGCGAACTGGGAGGAATGGTCGACGAGACGCTCGTCATGAATCCTGCTTCGGACAGAGAGGCCAGCTTCGGCAGCCGACCGTCCTTCAGCATACCAGCGACGATCGTCGGCTCGGCACCATCCCAACCGACGATCAGCAACTTACGTATGGAGGCCCTGCCGGCCATGTCACTCCGCAACAACTTTGTCGTCCGGCTTGTTCTTGCTCTTGATCCAGGCGGCTGCTCGGCCGGCAACCTCGAGCAAGCCGTGCTCGTCATCGGGCCTGACCGCGGGGTTCAGCGCCCAGATTGCACCACCCGCCAGGCTGTATACTTCTCCTGCCAGGAAACCCAGGAAGCCGAGCAGGACTGCTTGCTCGGTGGGCAGACCCACACGGGTAAGAAAGAAGACGAATGTTCCTTCTCGCACTCCTATGCCGGCTATCGAAACCGGTACCAGCGTCGCCAGGATCATCAGCGGACCTATGAAGAGGATCTCGCTGGAAACCACATCGGCGCCGACCGCCTGCGCTGTGGCCAGGTACATCGCCGAGGTAGCGCCGTGGATTATCAAGCCGAGGCCGATAGCCGATAGCAGACGCCCCCGCTGAACACCCAGTCCGGCCACGGCTCCCATCAGGTGTGACAGTCCGGTTGTAAGCTTGTTGTTTCGCTTGCCCAACCAGGTGGACAAGCGCCTGAAGAGGCCGGGCCCGAAGAGCAGGCCGAAGGCGATGGCAAAGGGTGCGCCCATGGCCAAACCAAGTGCCCATAGGGCATGGGTGTCCAGCAGGCGCGCCCCGAAGGGCATGGCTATAATGGCTAAAGCGCTGAGCGCTACCAGGCCGATGATTTTCTCGATCATCGTAACGGCGACACATTCAGCCACCCGGCGCGAGCGAACGGCTGCATAGTAGGTGCGGTAGGCGTCCAGGCCGATGGTGCTGGGCAGGAACGAACCGAAGAAGCGCCCCACCAAATAGGCCCCGCCAAGGTTCGCAAAATGTAGCTTGATATTCTGAGCATGAAGCAGGAGCCGCCAGCGGATGATGCCCGCTAAAATACCGACGCCCTTGATCGTGACAGCCAGCAAGAACCAGCCGATGCTAATCTCTGCGAAACTATCGATGACCCTTTGCAGGTTGGTGTGTCTGAGCAGCAGGAAGATCAAACCAATGCTGACTGCGGCGCGCAGGAGCCATTTAACGGCGTTATTTATTGTCTTGTTCATCTGAACAACATCTCAAAATAATGTGCGATTTGACCACAATGACCAGACATCCTATAACATTCGAGGTCGGCGGTCGCAAATCGGCGATCGGTTGGAGAAAGGCTTTCTTTGATGACGCGTGCTAAATTTACTCGCAGAGACTTCCTGACGGCATCTTTGGGAGCGGGTCTCGCGGCATCCTGGCCGCTGAAATCGCGCTCTCAGACCAAGACCTCGCTCAAGCTGGTGGTGCTCGGCTTCGATGGCGTCGATCCGCGCCTGGTAGATAGATGGATTGCCTCGGGCCACTTGCCCAATCTGGAACGCATGAGAAAACGGGGCACGCTGTGCCCGCTGGGAACGACCAGCCCGCCCAACTCGCCGGTGGCCTGGTCCAGCTTCGCCACGGGCTCTGGGCCAGAGAGCCATGGTATCTTCGGCTTCTTGCGACGGGATCCACAGAGTTACCTGCCGGCCCTGGCACCGTATAGTATTGTTCCCCCTCGTTTTAGCTCCGCAGGGACAAGCTCTCCGCGGGCGGTGTCGCACCGCAGGGGCCGGGCCTTCTGGCAAACTCTTGATAAACAAGGCGTTCCGGTCACGCTGCTATTTGTACCGTATGCCTACCCACCTCCCGAATTGTCACACGGAAGAGTTGCGGCCGGCCTGGGTGTGCCCGATCTGCGATTCACCAACAGCTCGTTCACTCTCTACACATCGGAGCCGGCAGAAAAAGCGCTAGCCGGGGGACGTGTAGTTCAGCTGGCCGTCGGGGGCAGTTCAATAGACACGCTGCTGGAGGGCCCAAGAGGACCAGGCGGAAAACCACTTTCGGTACCGCTCAGGCTGCGAATCGATCGCAGGGCTAAAACCGTAACGGTCAATCTGCCGGGTAAGCGGGAGACTTTACGGGTCGGTGGGCGGAGCGGGTGGTTTCGGGTTGCCTTCTCCTCGGCCGGGCTCGTGTTACGGGGCAGGGTGCGCTTTCATCTGCTGTCCGTCGCCGGGCAATTCGGGCTTTATGCATCTCCGATCCAGATCGATCCAAACGACCCTGTCATGCCGCTGGGATCACCCCCGGGTTGGCTGGAAAAGGCGATGAAAGTGCACGGCGGTTTGCCGACGGTGGGCTGGGTGCATGACACCTCGGCGGTCAATGCCGGGGTTTTGCCTAAAGAAGTGTTTTTGGCAGACCTGCTAGATACCATGCAGGGTCGGGCCGAACTTCTTTACCGAGAGATTGCAAGTCGCTCGGCCGGTCTAATCATTTCGGTGTTCACCGGCACTGATCGGGTGGCGCATATGTTCTACCGCGACCTCGATCGTGAGGATGGAGGACCGATACGCAAGGTCTATAGCCTGATGGATCGTATCGTTGGGCGGGTCGCCCGATTGTTGCCCCCGGAAGCCCGATTGGTTGTGCTTTCAGATCACGGATTCCATCCCTTTGACCGCATGCTGCATGTCAACAGCTGGCTCGAATCACAGGGCTGGTTCACTCGTAATCGGCCACAGACCGAGGTTCGTTTTCTGCGGGGCGTATCCTGGAAAGAGAGCGTTGCTTATTCGATGGGCAACGGACAGGTCTTCGTAAACCTCCAGGGACGCGAGGCGCGCGGTATCGTCGCCCCCGGTGCGGGACGGCACAAGCTGCTCGACGAGATCCGAAAGCGAATACTTCAGTTACGCGATCCTGTGGCCGGAAAACGACCTGTGCGGGCGGTTTACAATGTCTATGACGGTGTAGAGGTCGACGTGCGCGACCGTGCGCCGGACTTGCAACTGGCCTTCGCGCCCGGATACAGGAGTTCCTGGCAGACCTCGCTGGGCGGCGCTCCTAATGGTGATGCAATGGTCAACAATCCCAAGGCCTGGTGCGGTGACCATGCCGCGTCGGACTTCAACCATACTCCCGGATTCATTGCCTCATCCAGGGCTCTTACCCACGACGATCCAAAGCTTATCGATCTGTCGAACAGTGTTTTACAGATCTTCGGCGCACAATTGTCCGGCAGCGGGAGGCCGTTGCTGTGAGTCCCTCGAAAACAGTGCGAATAGTACTTCCGGCCTACAACGAGGAAGGCGCGCTGGAAAAATCGTTTCGCAGGCTATACGCCTTTTGCGAGGACTTCCTCGATCACTACTCCTGGGAGATCCTGATTGCCAGTAACGGATCCGGAGATAGGACGGCGGCAATAGCCGCCGAATTGGCCGGGAGACATGAACGGGTTCGCTCGCATTCACTGCCGCTTGCGGGGCGCGGCGGAACTTTACGGCGGGCGGCAGAAATGAACAGCGCCGACTACCTGCTCTACATGGACGTTGATCTTTCGACCGACCTGTCGGCGCTGCCGAAACTGCTTGCGGCCCTGGACGATGGCGCCGACGTGGCCATAGGTTCCCGGCACCATCCCGGGTCACGTGTAATCCGTAGCCTGCACAGGGAACTGCTGTCGCGGGGATACAACCTGTTGTTGGGCAGCTTTCTTGGGATCAAATCTTTCAGCGACGCCCAGTGTGGTTTCAAGGCCTTTCGCCTCTCGCGCCTGCGTCCGTTGTTGTCGATGGTCAGGGATCGCAAATGGTTTTTCGACACGGAAGTGCTGGTGTTGGCCGAATACAGCGGTCTCAGGATTGTCGAGATACCGGTGCGCTGGGTTGAAGATCCGGATACGCGAGTGCGGATTCCCTCGACAGTTGCCCGTAAACTGCTGGGATTGGCTCGCCTGCGACTGACAGCCAGGAAGACAGCTGCGGCTGTGCTTTCCCCGCGGCCGGACTAGCGCAAGAGCCTCTAGTCCCGTAGCAGAACGTCGCAGTAGTACCTGAAGCGGCGCAGCGCTCCTCGCAGACGGTCATCTTTCATTCTACGACGCAGGGCGAGAAAGACCTTGCGCTTGATGTTGTAGGAATTCAAAGCCCATGCAGGATCCAGGCGCCGCCGGCGCCTGCCGGAGATAGAGAGCGGATCGAACAAGGTCGCCTTGTCGTATCCCCAGGCGGCGATGTCTTCTGGATCCAGCGCTTCGACGACCCGCCGGGCAATTTCCAGTTTACCAGGATCAGAGGCCAACTCTGTCGCCCAATTGTTCAGTGACTTAGCGTCTGGGCGCTTGCGTTGCTTGACCTTGGGATCGCCGTAGCTTCCCTGGATGTGCTGCTTGGCGCCGTAGTCTACGGCTTCCGGCTCGTTGGGCAGCGTGAGATATGCGAATATCTCGGCCAGGCGTGATTGCGGGTCTAAGATCAGGTCTTCGTAACGCACATGATGGTAAGAGGGTTCGCTACGACGCATAAAGGCAGCCATGGCAGGGACGTAACGGCCCAGAATGTTGTTGTAGTTAAAAGCAGCCTGATAATCTCCATTGAAGAAAGAGTTGGCATACGAGCTGAGAACTGCAAGTGGATGCCTCGTTAGAACTATGTATCCTGCCTGTGGGTAGAGCCTGACAAGAAAAGGCAGCACCAGCGCATAAGCGGGGGTCTTATCAATAAACAATCGCCGGCCGCTCTTTGTGAGCATCCTGCCGTAAAGTACATCGGTGTATGCCCGGCATGCGTCAAAATAGTCATTTTCACCGCCGGGCAACTCGGAGACATACTCGCGAATGGCCTCGGCGGAATTGATGTGATCGTAGGGCGCCCGGTCGACGTTGGCGAAGTAGCCCAGATGGGCCAGGGGAGTGACTATGTGCGGCTCGGGGCATGTATGGATTTGCGAGTGGGAGCCGAGCATACGCTGTAACATGGTGGAGCCGCTGCGCGGCGGGCCGATCACGAAGGCAAGTCTGTCCTCCATGGTTCACCTCCAGCGCCAACCTTACACCCGCTCGCATCGGTTGAGAAACCCCAATCCACCAAGAGAGAAGTTACGTTGACAATTTAACAGAACGGAGAATATAAAGGTAAAATTACGGGTTAGGGCCAAGGAGGGCCGTCATGAGACACACATCGATTTCTGTTTTTTACTGTTTCTTGGCGGGAGCCATAAGTGCGGGGTGTTATTTCACTCCCAAGACAATGCGTTCTAAAGCCGATCCATCCTACATGAGCGAAGTGGAAGCCGAACAACTGATCCAGAAGAAACTGGCCTTATACGGCATCAACTTCGTCTCCAACATGAAACTCAAGCGGGACAATGTCATGTTCGTGGCCGACGGTTATGATCGTGACTTGAGGGTCGGGTACGAGTATCGTTCCCACGAGGGAATGGATTTCGAAGATGACGGGCATGCCGCTGGAGACGGTCTGTCGGCCGGAGAGATCGAGGCGCTCCGGAATCGCCAGAAAGAATTCCGTGAATACTTTCTGATTGTGCCCGAAGGCACGCGCAGCGATGTCGACAGCGCCGTCGACAAGTTCATCAAGGACTTGTATTCCTGGAATGTTCTCAAGAAGGCCAAGGAGAAGAAATCAAAGGATGCCCTTTTTCCCGAGGAGGGTAAGGAGAAGAGTAATAAAGACCTGTTGCCCTGGGAATCGACGAAGGATCTTCGCAAGAAACGCAAGGAGATGGAAGCCAAGGAGGAACTCGAGGGCAAGCCCGGAGAGCAGAAAGCCGACGATGACTGGGGATCGTCCGATGACAGCGGCGATGACGAGTGGGGTGAAGGCGGGAAAGGTGATAAAGACGAAGAGACGGAAAAGGGTAAAAGCGGAGACGACGAGGAGGATTTCTGACGTTTTCAGCGAAGTGAGCAGGGGAGTTAGGGATGGAAGGTCGCTGCCCCGACTGTAATCGGGCCTATGACATAAGCGAAGAATTCCTGGCCATGGGCGGGAAGGCCAAGTGTCCGCACTGCCTTCTTGAACTGGAGTTCGCACAGAAACCCAGGCAATCTGCGAGTGACGAAGCCCGTTTTCGCGAATCGACGAAACCCGACCCGCGAAGCCAGACTGCGGAAAAGCCGACTGAAGAAGTCGAACTGGACTCGCACTGCGCTTCTTGTGGGCGGCACTTCAAAGTTGACAGCGAGTACTTGAAGATGGCTGGCAGCGCCCAGTGTCCACACTGTGGTCTCGACCTGGTCTTCGATCAAGACCTGTCCGAACCGCGGACAGATCCCGGGGAGCCCGGCGTGGATTTTTCGACGCAGGGGGAGGTTGATGACTTTGACGCCGAGATTGATGACAACGACGATCAGGAGTATGGCATCGATTCTGACGACGAGAGGGAAAAAGATATTCCCGAGTCACAAGCGGCATCGTCGGGGAGCGAATCGGAAGATCCCTGGGCGGCTACAACCGAACTCAACCTTCCGGAGCTTGATTTACTGAGGGCCGAAGCATCGGGGGAAGCTCCGGCTTTAAGCCATGATGAGTCGTTGTCCGCGAATGAACAAGAGTTACCCGAGGACGACGATGAAGAAGATTTATTGCGGTTTGACGACCAGGTTGATGAAGAAGACGCTGCCGATCTCGAACTCGATAATAAGCAAGGTTTCGAGGAAGAGCAGGCGCTCGATACCGGTGAAATTTCAGAGAACGAGGCTGGGGAAGATTTTGATCAACACATGGGTTTAGGCAGCGAGATTGCAGCGGACGCAAGAGAGCAGTTTTCAGAGCCGGAGGACGAATGGGAAGCTCCGGATGAAAACGTGATTGTCGGTAAACTCGAAGGCTTTGGCACACAAGAGCCGCAGTTTGCCGGGGAGGAAATTTCGGAAGAACAAGAGGAAGAACAAGAGGAAGAAGAAGAGAAAGAAGAGGAAGGAGAAGAAGGCAGGGACGGAGAGCAGGAACAGGAGGCCGGGGAAGATGAACGACAGGAGCTAGCCAAAGAAGGCGAGGAAATTGAAGAGTTCTTGGCCCAGCCTGAAGTGAAGTTGAAAGATGAGGAAGAAGAAGCGCAAGATCGAACCTTGCCCGTAGAGGGTCCGGAAGACTCCTGGCCCGTTGATGGTGATGACGAGCTTCCAGAAGATTCGGCATTGCAAGCGGATGAAATGGCGTCACAGGCGGAGGATAAAGAGCCGGAATCCGTTTCGCCCGTCAAAGGCCAAACAGGAGATCAAAAACAGGGTGAGGACAAGGGAGTTTTTGCAGGTTTGGCCAGTTCGGAAGACTGGGCGACTGCGGCTGCACGCTGGGCTGAAAGCGGATTCAAGGCAGATGCCATCCCGTCCTTTATCCAGGACACCGAAGATGCCGCCGAGAAAGAAGACAGCGGGGCCGCTCTGCAAGAAGAGCAGGAGGGCAGCGGTCAACTGTTGTTGGCTCAACAAGTCGAGCAAGCCGTCGAGGTGTCCGACGCCGACATCATGTTGCTCGATGAAGGAGAGGTTGATGAAGTCGAGGACGAGCAGGCCGCCAAACCCTCTTCAGAAGGCAGGGAGTCATGGGCCCAGCGTGCCAGCCGCGAACTGTCCTCCAAGACCGCTCCGACCCGAGCGCCTGCGCCGCAATCATGGTTCAGCCGTGTCAAGTCGCCTCCAGTTGTGGCCGGAGTAATCGGCTTGCTGGTTCTGATAGCCGGTGGCCTGGTGTGGATCCTGATGACAGGCGAGCAGAACATCGAAAAGATTGCTTTTCCGGTCAAGGGACTGAAAGTCGAGGTCGTAAAGGCACCAGGACCGTCGGCATACAAGGCAAAGCCCACCGCCGTCGAGCACTACGGCCTGGGCAACCGGCTCGCCTACCACGGAAAGCTGGAGGATGCCATCATCGAGTACAAGCAGGCCACACATCTAGATCACGGCTATCCGCATCCCTATCGTGCTTTGGGCGCGATCTATGCGGCCTTGGGCAAGCGCAGATTGTCTTTGGATGCCTACCAGACCTATCTCAGGTTGTCTCCACACGCTCCAGACAGAAAACAGGTGCGAAAGATCATCAAGGCCGATCACGCCAAGTGAAAGACGAGCCCGAAGGCCGCGGCCCTGTCTGCGCTGAACATGCTGGTCGGCCCGACCGACATCATTGTTGCAAAGCGGCCTTGAGGTTTGCCTGGGCTTTCGCGCTAGCGTGACTTCGATCTGGTGACGGTCGGCAAGAGCAGGAAGCACAGTGGAAGTCCCGCAAGCAGAATCAACCCGGCAAAGACGAAACCGTTCTCGAACCCAAGCACACTGGCTCGATGGTAGATCGATTCAGCAGCCAGGGTGGCGGCATCTGAGCCTGATGAAACTCCAGCCTGCACCTGATGGGCGAAGTGGGCGAAACGGGTGGACATGGCCGGCAAGGCCGCGCCCATGCGAACCGCATGGACATGGGTTGCCTGAGTGACCAGCGTATTCAGCAGCGCGATGCCAAAGGCTCCTCCCACCCGCTGGGCCACGTTGAGAAAGCTGGAAACCGTTGCGACCTGCGTGGGCGGCACGGCGTTGAGCGCAGCCGTCATCAGCGGCGCCATCATCAGTCCCAGGCCGAGCCCGCGTAATATTTGCGGAGCAATAATCAGGAAGGGACCGGAAAGCGGGTCGAGCTGCCCGTAAAAAACCAGAGATAGTCCGGTGGCGACAACCCCGGTAGTCACCAGCCAGCGAGGGGGATAGCGATCGGCCAACCGACCGGCAATGGGCATCATCAGGCCCACCGCCAGTGCGCCCGGCATCATCCACAGGCCGGTCTGGATCGTTGTGTAGCCCACGAGGTTCTCAAGAAAAATAGGCAGCAGAAACACGCCTCCAAAGAGCCCTACAGCGCGAAAGATTGCCAGAGCCATACTGGCCGAAAAGTTTGGGATGCAAAAGAGACTCAGATCAAGCAATGGATGTTCGACGGTAGCCTCAACGGCTATGAAGAGAATGGCGCCGATAGCTGTCAGCGCCGCGCATATGGCCACGTAGCTCGAAGTCCAACCTTTGTCCTGCCCGTTTGAAAGGCCCAGCAATCCTGCGACCAGGGCCAATGACAGGAAAAAAAAGCCCCAGAAGTCCAGCGGGGTTCTCCGTCGGGCATCCAGCGTATCACGCTTCATGTACGCCAAGCCAAAGAGCAAGGTGAGCACGCCAAAAGGCAGGTTGACGCTGAAGATGACTCGCCAGTTGAACATGTCGGTCAGGTAGCCGCCCAGTGTCGGACCAATGGCCGGTCCCACCATGATACCGGTTCCCCAGATGCCAAGGGCTCGGCCTCGTTCGTGCGGCGCAAATAGATCGCTCACAATTGCCATGCCCACGGGTTGAATGGCTCCGCCACCCAGGGCCTGGATTACGCGGGCGACGATCATTGCATCCAGGCTCCAGGCCAATGCGCATGCCGCTGACCCAGCGGTGAACAGACCTAGCGAAAGCAAGTAGAGGCGCTTATGGCCCATACGTCCAACCAGCCAGCCCACCAGAGGCATGGCCACAGCAGAGGCCAGCATGAATGCAGTAGAAACCCATTCGATCTGATCCCGGTTGACTCCAAAGGCGCTCATCATGTGGGGCAGAGCTACGTTGACGATGCTCGAGTCCAGGATAGCCATGAATGTACCCATCATGACGATCCCAAGTACGACCCAACGGTAAGGACCGGCTTCGGGTGCGGGGTGCAAACCGCCAGGCCCGGAGTTCGACGAACCTCGCTTCAGAGGCTGTGACTCGTCTCGACTCTCAGCGGTCGTCATGAGCCGCGCTGTCTCCTCGTCCGCTGATGCGGATGTGAACTACAACCGAGAGGCCCGGTCCGAGGGGGAGCCGCGGCGGGGTGGTGTCCAGGGAGATTCGAATGGGCACGCGCTGAGCCACCTTGATGAATGTGCCGCTCACGCCTTCGGCGGGAATGAGGCTGAAAGTGGAGTTTGTGACTTGTAGGATTTTATCCACTTTACCCTGGAGCGGATGACCAGGGTAAGCATCGATCGAAATATCAACCGGATCGCCCACTGAGATATTTCCCAGATCTTTTTCGTCGATGTTTGCAGCCACGTGCAAAGTAGACTGGTTGACCACGGTCAACACTGGTGTGCCGGGCGCCAGGAATGTTCCCGGCAATCGCCAGACACGTACGACGGGGCCGGAGAAGGGCGCCCGGACCAACGAGTGGTCAATGTCCGTACGTGCTTTACTAACCGCCACCTTGGCGGCGCTCAGGCGCGCCTTTGCAGCGTCCATGGTTGCGGAAGCAGCATCAATGTCCTCCCTGCGAGCTCCATGGCGCAGAAGAGCCAGGCGATGGGATGCCTCGCGCCGCGCATTTTCGGCCACGATCCAGGCCACTCTGGACTGGTCCAGCATCTCGCCGGTGATCGCCGCCTGGCTATGCAGTTTTTTCCGCCGTTCAAAATCTGTCTTGGTGAGATCGGCGCGTGCCACGGCCTGCTTTTCGGCGTCCAGGGCCATTTGGATTTCTTCGATGCGTGAACCGTGCAGTTGCTTTGCAAACTGAGCCTGCGCCGCTGCCAGTGACGCCCGAGCGGTTTCGACATCCACCTCCGCCCGTTCCAAAGCGACCTGAAGAAGAGACTGATCCAACTCGAAAACCGGCTGCCCCTTTTGAACCCAATCCCCCTCCGCGACAAGGAGTTTCGCCAGACGCCCCGGAAGATCCGGAGCCAGATTCACCAGGTCGGCGTCCAGACGCGCATCGTCTGAGGTTACTGTGCCACGAACGAGAAGGTACCAGTATCCAAAGGCAGATGCTCCAAGCAGTGCCAAGACCGCTAGCGCAAACCATATTCTACGGGACTTTTTCCGGGAGGATGATTTGGTTCCAGTCATCGGAAGGTCACGACTACCACTTCATGAAAATCGTGTCAATCAGGGGCTGAGCAGCACCACACCACGCGGTTCGGCGAAGTGCGCGTCTTCTCATGGTCAAGCAGTAATCAGCGGCACCAGTCGGCCCAGGTGGCTACCGTGTCCTCGCGGACCGGCCAGGCCGCCGCCAAGCCGTAGCGGTTGTCGGCCTCGGCGCAACCTGCCCACTTCTCGACCGTGGCCCAGTCGCCGCGGGTGATCTTGTACTCGAACCAGGCGCCCCGCGGCATCGGGATGCGGCCGGCGGCCAGGTTGGGCTCGGCCGTCCAGGAAAGCGGCAGCTGGCTCCAGCCATTGGCCGAACTGGCCACGTAGATCGTGTCGCCGGCCGGTGTGCCGTCGGGCACCCGCACCCGGAAGGGCACCTCTACCCAGGGCTCGGGTTGTAAAAGGGCGGGATCGTAGTCGAGCTCCAGTCTGAATTCCGGCCGGTCGGCAAAGGCCACCACCACAGACCTGTCCCAGGGATCCGCAAAGTAGCCCTGGCCCGCGGCCAGCAGCTCCTGGTAGCTCGCCCGCGCGGACAGCGCAGTCCCGGACAGCCGCACGGCTGAAACCTCGTAATCAACCCGGCGCACGCGCACCACCACGGCGCGCGCGGGCGGCGACCAATCGCCTTCGCGGGCGGCCTGCAAAAGTGCTCCGTTCGGCAGTCCGCGCAGCCGGTAGCTGGTCCGCGAGATCCGGCCCTGCGAGTAGCCCGGGCCGTCGCCCTCGTCCTCGACTAGTTCGAAGCTCGACTCGGCCGGGTCCGGGTAGACTTCAAGGTATAGCGGGTCGACCGGCTGCTGGCCGGAGTGCTGCATTACATCGGCGCGCGGCAGGATGGCGCCGGCGCGCACGAAAGCTGGCCATGCGGCCAGGCTGACCGGCCTGTCGACAGTCGTCGGCCCCTCAAACACCGCACCCGAGTGCAGCTCGAACCAGCGCCCGGCCGGCAGGTAGATACTCCGCTCGGCGGCGCCCTCGCTCATTACCGGTGCTAGTAGCAAGAAGGGTCCCAGCATGGCCTGGTCGTCCAGAGTGTAGGTGGCCGGGTCGGACTGGAACTCCCAGACCAGCGGCCTGAGCAGCGGCGCCCCGCATTCGTGAGCCTGGTGGAGCAGCGAGTAAAGGTAAGGCAGCAGCCTGTAGCGCTCCTGGATGACCGCCCGGCTGATGGCTTCAACTTCGGGCCCAAAGGCCCATGGCTCCTGGTCGGGGGCGTCGGTGTTCACGTGATCGCGGAAGAAGGGCGAGATTGCCCCGAGCTGCATCCAGCGGGCGAACAGCTCCGGTGTGGGCCCGCCTGAATAGCCGCCAACGTCGCTGCCGCACAGGTCCACTCCCGACAGGCCCAGGCCCAGCAGCATGGGCAGGGTGCCGCGAAGGCTGTCCCAACTCGAGTGGGCGTCACCCGTCCAGACGGCGGCGTAGCGCTGGATGCCGGCGAAGCCGGCCCGGGTCAGAATGAACGGACGCCTGTCCGGCGCGGCCTGTTCGAGCCCCTGGTAGGTGGCCCGGGCCTCGAGCAGGGCATAGGCATTGTGCAACTCGGCGAAGTAATTCGGCCAGCCGTCGCCGGCCACCGGCAGGTCGTCGGGCAGACTGTTCGAGTGTTCGGGCTGGAAGGTTGTAGGTTCATTCATGTCCAGCCAGATGCCGGCCACTCCCGAAACAGTCAGTCTGGGCACCAGAGAGGCCCACCAGGCCCGGGCAGCGGCCGAGGAGAAATCTGGAAAAGCCGCCTGACCAGGCCAGACCTCCCCCAGCCAGGGCTGGTCGGCAGAGTAGCCAATCAAATAGCCTCCGGCCAGGGCGGCCTGGTAGATGTCCCAGTTCTGATCGGCCTTGAGGCCGGGGTCGACAATGGCCACCGCCACGAAGCCCTCGTCTCTCAGGTCAGAAAGGAGCCCTGCCGGATCGGCGAAGGCGACCGGGTCGAAAGTGAACGATCGGAAGCCGTCCATGTGCTGGATGTCGAGCCAGATCGCGTCGGCCGGGATGGCCCGGGCGCGCAGTTCGGCCGCTACCTGGCGTACCCGATCGGCCGGGGAGTATCCCCAGCGCGACTGGTGGTATCCCAGGACCCAGCGCGGTGGAAGGCTCGGCCGGCCCGTCAGCCGGGTGTAGCGCTCGAGCACCTGGGCCAGAGAGGGTCCGGCCAGCAGGTACTGGTCAAGCCGGCCCGAGTCAACAGTGATCGAGACCCGCCCTGGATCGGAAGCGGCCAGGTCGTAGATCGAGCGGTAGGCGTTGTCGGTCAGCAGCCCGTAGGCGGTTGCGCCGCGCAGGCCGACTAAAAAGCCGATTGCCTGATAGAGCGGATCGGCTTCGGGCGGGTAGCCGCCAAGGCCTCCGTCGAACGGGTCACTGGTTCGAAGCTGCCAGATCCGGCCGCGCCGATCGAGCCCGCCGGTTTTCTCGCCCAGGCCGTAGAAGTGCTCGCCGACCTCGGCCACCCGGCTCACCCGAAAGGCACCGGGTGTCGGACCGGGTGAAAACCCGCCGTCGTCAGGATCCTCTAGCAAGACGGTGCCGTCCGGATCCTCGACCAGCAACCGGCAGCGGTCCGGGTCAACCCGGATCCGCAGTGCAGACGAGCGCAGCATAAGCCGCCCATCGCAAGTGCCGAAGGCTTCGGGCGCGATCGGATCAGCTGAAAAGACCACCGCCCAGGAGGGACGGCCGGCCGGTATGGCTTGCCCGTCTCCGTAGCGCAGCCGCAGGATGCCCTCCGCGAGCAGCGAAAGCTCCAGGCTGATTGATCCGCAACGGGCCAGAAACGCGCCCGAAGGCAAGATCGCAACCCAGCCCGGCAGTTCATGGTCAGCCCAGCACTCGACGGCCTGGTCACCAGAGTCACCGGCGCCGTCATCCCCCAAGTCCGCCGCGTCCCAGTGTCCGTCCGCTGCGTCGGCCGCATCCCGGATTCCGTCAACTTCGCCGTAGTCTCCATCGCCTAGCGGCTGTCCATCTCCATCGTTCCCGCCGTCGCTCCCGACCCCAGGCGAACTGCAGCCGGCCGCCAAAAAGAACAGGCACATGACGGTCCAGATCATCCAAAATCTCGTCGCTGCACTCCTGGGCGCCATTCCAATCCTTCAGGCCAAGAGGTCGAAGATTCAGAAAGCCGAGCCGTCTATCCGGGTGCCCGGAGAGAAGCGCGACCTGTCGCCGGGAACCTGGATTTCTATTCGGGCTCGAGACATGACAATTCCTCGATAAATACAATATAGATATTAGTCAAATAACAATATCGAAATTGGCATTTTGTGACAATGGGTATCTTGGGAACCAGAGGAGTTGCGATGAATCCCCGGTTTGGAAACTACCCCAACGGCGACGGTTCGCGCGATGGGGTCGAAGACGAGTTCGTCGAGTTGGACAACGTCAGCAACCGAACACTCGATATTAGCGGTCCAACGAAAGAGAGGAAGACACATGGAGCCGTTTCGCTATCACGTGTTTGTCTGTGATCAGAGAAAACCGGAGGGAGTGCCCTGCTGTTCAGCCGGCGGCTCGTTGAAGGCGACATGATCATTGCGGTGCGGCCGTGAGGTTGAATCCGGGAAAGGTGCCCAGGAAAGACGCTGAAATCCTTGCGAGGTGAAGCAGAAACAGTCCACATCGGGCGGATGAGCAACTGGCCCTCTGTAAGAATATGACTTCTATTTCAAGTGACTACGGATCTCAGAGGTCTGGCTCGGAGATTGCAATATTTGCCTGACGATAGGGAAAGGAGGATTTCATCGTGAGGCGAATCATTGTTTTCCTGGCGGCTTGTGGGTTCCTGTTGCCGGACGTGGCCCAGGCTTTGCCGGAGCGTGCGCCGGTTTCGGCAAGATCTATTCAGACGACCGGGGCGCAGCAGCTTGTCGGGCGACGGAAGACAAAGAAGCGTCGCTGGAAGAAAGGGCCGAAGGTTTCTCCCAGACCGGTTCCCGATCCGGAAGAAAAAGATGTAATCGGCGTTGGTCCAGGCGGGCGCACGCGAATCGAGTTCATGACGGGGTCGAACGTCTTCGGTCAGACCACGCGACCCGGCGAGGTTCGCATCCTCGAGCGTAAGGACTCCGAGCTCAAAAGCATGGTCAAGCGCCGCACGGGCTTCCAGCGAGAGATCATTCAGACGGTCTTTCCCGATATGCTCCAGGTAAGAGGAAGGTGAGAGGGGTCATTTTGGAAGATCACAGCCCGTGAACTTCCGACGCCTTCGCAGCGCGAAGAACATCAGGAAAATAACGGTCAGGCAGCCGCCGGGCGAAGACGCCGATCCGCAGCCGCATCCAGAACTGGAATCTTTAGAGCTGTCTATCACCTCGAACAGACCCTGGCCAGTGCCGCGCAGCGTGTGATAGACCGCAGCGTTAACGTCCCGCAGTCCCAGTTGGGCGTCCGCGGAGATTATCAGGTTCTTTATAGTCGCGGTCTGCCCATCCAGCACTTCAACCTGGCCGACATCGATTCCGGGTCCCAGATCCACCTGCATGCCGGGCACGAAGTTAGAGCCTGTCAACTTGACGTCGCTCAGACCCGTATCGGGCACGCCCGTGGCCGGTTCCAGCGAATCAGGCTGCGGAGCCAGGAAGCGGCCGCTGGCTACAAGCGCATAGCCCTGGGCGTTGCTGCCGGCCTCACCGTTCCCGGGGACGCTCGGGGCGTGCAGCTTGACCAGATAGGGGCCCTCGGCGGGATCGAGCAAGATCACCTGCTCGAGATTGTTCAGCATATCCGTCTCGTCAGCGGTTGACGCTTGCGAGTGACCGGAGCCGTCATAGTTCTTGTTGCCGATGAACCTCGCATTATTGGCGGAGACGACTTCCAGATCGAGATTATTGATCAGCGTCGCCGAAGCGCCCGGTTCGGCAGGAGGATCCGACCAGGCCAGGGTCACCTTCATGAGCCCGTCAGGCTCGACCGGCGGTAATTGCCAGCTTGCCTCGCTTGCGGTCTGCACGGCAGGCCCCGCGAAAGGGAAGGGATGCATTTCGGCGTCTTCAGCCAGCATGGGGTTGTCGGCAAGCGGGTTGGGAACATCGTCGAGCACGAGGGTCACTCTTTCGTCCCCCTCGAAGTAGAGGCTGTCTTCCAGCATCACCCGCCCCCAGCCCTGGGCAAAGGAAGGCGGGGCGCCGAGTGGACTGTTCCCGCCCATGCCGACAATTTCTCCCGTCAAGGGCCTGGCACCGTTGGTGATCACAGCCTTGACCAGCGCGTTGCTGGGATTGAAACCGTCCGCCGGACTGGATTTGCCCGCCAGCCAGAAGCCGTCGGTGAAATACTGGCGCGCCAGCGCAGCGGCACCCGCGGTCAGGGGAGACGAGAAACTGGTTCCCATGGTAGGCCAGTCCTGGTCGACATTGCAGTTGTTGTCCTCGTTGTTGCTGGTCAGTTTGTGGTTCTGACCGCCGTAATCGCAGCAGCCAAGGTCGATCACGCTGTTGGTGTCCGTGTTGGCCGAGAAGACCAGTCCGGGGGCGCACACGTCCGGCTTGATGCGCCCGTCGGCGGTCGGTCCCTGGGACGAGAAGAAGACAAGATCGTCCTGCAAATAGTACATGGTTCCAAACAGGTTCATCTCCACCGGGCCCGAGGCCCCGGCCACCAGTGTGTTCTTGGCGGTGCTGCCGGTGCCGCCCAGGCTGCTGGGAATGATGTTTCCGCTGTTGTCGGCGCCGGAATTGCCGGCGGCGAAGACGACGACCAGGTCGTTGAGACGCCAAGCGGCCTCGTCTATGGACGCCGAATCCGAGTCGTAGGCAACCGAGATGCTGGCGCTGCCATAGCTGTCGTTGTGAATCCTGGCGCCCGTGCGGTAGGACTGCAGCAACAGATCGTACATCGATACGCCCATCAGGCCGCGCAGGGTGCCGTCATTGGCTCCGATGTCCTGAAAAACTACCTGCGCGCCGGGCGCCATGCCGTCTTGAGGATCGTGGCCGGCGGCTCCGATTGTGGCCAGGTGCTCGTAGTTGTCCCCCGCCATGTCGCCGACCGTGTGGGTTCCGTGGTAGCCGCC
>CAZENH010000060.1:0-16858 GCA_964513625.1 uncultured Myxococcales bacterium
GTGTACGTCGAGGGCCGCATCCAAACCCGCCAGTGGGAAGACAAGCAAGGTCAGAAGCGCTTCACAACCGAGATAGTGGCTCAGACGGTGCGTTTTCTGGGGCAGCGCGGAAGCGGGGACCATGGACGCGCGGCGGAAGGTGATGCTCCTCCATACGGCGGAGATGACAACTTCGAGGGCGGGCCCGGAGGCCCGCCCCCGATAGGTGACGATGACGTGCCGTTCTGATCTCGGTTTTTTTTTACAGATTATAGACAGTGGCCTTCTGAGCAGGTCATTCCATCTGGACAGTCGACGTCACACTCGCAACTCAGAGGATCAAGGCAGAAACCGTCCTGGCAGATCTCGCCCTGGGCACACTCGGCATCCTCGCAACAGGGTGTACGGCAGAAGCCGTCCGTACATTCCTGGCCCGCAAGACAATCGCTGTTGAAACGACACTCGGGCGGAATCTCCGAGACGTCGCGACAGATCCCACACTCGCAGAACTGGTCCGGCTGGCAGTCTGTATCACTTGTGCACAGCGCACGGCACTGGGCGTCGACGCAGATCTGATCCTGTGGACAGTCGGCATCGTGCAGGCATTCCGGATCGGGCTGCGGCCGATCAACGCAGATGAAGTCGGAACAGATCTGGTCGAGGGGACAATCGGTGTCTTGGCCACACAAGATGGTGCAATGTCCGTCGACGCACAATTCGGGCTGATTGCAGTCTTCAGTCGACTCGCACGAATCGTCCGGACCGGCGATGCAAATGTGATCCTGACAAAGCATGTCGTCTGGACAGTCGGAGTTGATCGAGCACAACTGCTGGCAGCGTCCATCGAGACACACCTGGGATCCCGGGCAATCGGACGAACTTGAGCAATCTACCGGGTGTATACCGCCCGGTCGGCAACTGCCGTTGTCGCACACCTCGCCCTCGGCGCAGTCGAGTTGGCTCGAGCACTCGTCAGGAACGCAGGCGCCGCCGTGGCAGGTCTGGGCGGGCAGACAGTCGCCGTCTGCCAGGCACTCGACTGAGACACAGATTTCGTCGACGCAGATGGCCAGTCCCTCGCAATCAGTGTCGCTTATACATTCGGGCTGCTGTTCGGTTATGCAGCGACTGTTCCTGCATACCTCACCGGCACCGCAGTCGGTGTCCAGGTAACATTCCACCGGCGACTCGAAGCCGCAAAAGCCGTTTAGGCAACTCTCGCCCGGATAGCAGTCTTCGTCGCTGCGGCATCCGCTTGTGCAAATGCCCTGGTCACAGATCTCCCCGTAGTAACAATCCCAATCCTCGCTGCAACTTGGATAGGTGGGGTAACAACCGTAGCAATCGCACCAGAAACATCCGGAGTCATCGCAAAACTCGTCGTAGCAACTATCAGTGTTGCAGCCGTCGTCGTAGCAGTCGTCATCCATGCATAAAGGACAACCTGTCAAGGTGGTGACCAGTATCACAAGTCCGGCCAGTGGGATGATGCGCGCTAGAGTTTTCATCTCTTTCCTCCTTGCTTGGTAAGTTCACAAGTCTTCGCTTGATTCATTCGCCTGGTGCTGCACGAGTCGTGCCAGCTTATTAAGGTGCGGCTTTTTGATTGTCTTCACATAAGGTTGCACATAGAATCCGACCAGGGACACGGAGCTGGTTTCGTGCTCTAAATTCACGGAGTGTTCCAAATGGGAACACAACAACTTCCAGATTCGAAGCCCGATGCGGATGTCGCAACCGTTATCGAAGACAACCCGCGTATAGGTTTTGTGACCTGGATCATGCTGGCGGCGTTTTTGATCCCGCCCGCCGTTGTTGCCTATCTGGAAGGTCAGGGTTTTCAGATTCCGCATCCTTTGCTGTGGGAGATCCTTCTGGGCCTGCCGGTCTTCGTGATGCTTCTCACGTTTCCACGCTGCTACCGTCTTTCTGATCGGGAGTTTTGCATTGTTGGTTTTTTCTATCGCGTGCGGATTCCTGTGGATGAAATCCTTTCACTCGGGCCCAGTTCGTTTGCGGACGCGTTGATCAAACCCGGTTCGATTTTCTGCACCAACCCGGCCCGAGCGCTGATTCTGAAAAGACGCAAGGGCTTCGACCTGCTAATCAGTCCAAACGATCCTTCTCTTTTCATGGAAAAGATCGGTCGCACACGCGGAGCAGACGAAGGAGAAGGGAAATGAAAATCAGACAGGCATTCTTCGCCCGCCAGGGCTGGTACCCCGCCGACGAGTCGACCTGCAGGCGAGTCATAGACGAGTATCTGGCGGCTTTCCCGGGTTCACCGAGCGGCACCCGGGCAGGCGTGGTTCCCCATGCCGGCTGGATCTACTCGGGCCGCACGGCGGCCATGACTTTCGCCGCCCTTTCTGATTGCAAACCGCAGGTAGTCTTTGTCTTCGGCGGACACATGCACCCGGGCGAACGCTGTGTCTGTATGCCTCGCGACGCCTTCGAAACACCGCTGGGAGAATTGCCAGTGGATGAACAACTCGCCGCGGATCTCGTATCGCGCTTCAACTGTTACACCGAGAGCAGCGACGATTTTCAACCCGATAACACGATCGAGCTGCAGCTGCCATTCATCAAGGCCGTCTGGCCGACGGCCAGAGTGGTTGCCGTGCAGGTGCCACCCGATGATACGGCCGCCGAAATGGGCGCCTGGGCCGCCGGCGAGAGCCGGGCGCGTTCGATCGACGCCGTCGCCATCGGCTCGACCGACTTGACCCACTACGGACCCAATTACGGGTTCCAGCCCCAGGGCAGCGGCGAGAAGGCTCACGCCTGGTCTAAAGAAAAAAACGATCGTCCCTTTATCGACAAGCTACTGGTCGCCGACTGGCGTGGAGCCGTCGAGCACGCGCTTGCCAACCACAGTGCCTGCTGTCCCGGAGCGGCTGCGGCGGCCGTGAGCTTCGCCCGCGAGATGGGAATCGAGACCGGCAAGCTGCTCGAACACACTACCAGCCACGAAATTGAGGGCCGGGGCAGCCCGGGCATGTGGGTGGGTTACGCAGCGATTGTCTACTGAGTCTCACTTTTTGATCTTGAACAACGTGTCCGGCAGGGATACTCCGCTCTTGACCTCGGTCACCGTACATTCCTCGATGCTGCGCCCGTCCGAGCGAATCGAGAGCCGGGCAGGAAACCAGTCGCCCGTGGTTTTCGAACCCCAGTCGATCCAGACGATGTCAACCAGGGATGATCCATTCTTGACCATCAGGCGCAAGGGCAGAAAAAGATCCTTGTCGAGCCAGAACTGCGGGCGGTCGCGTTCCCAGTTCTTGGCGCCAAGCACAATAGCCAGGCGGCTGAAACAACGGGTGATGGTGTCGACCTTTGTGTCGACGCCCAGTGATTTCAGCAGGCGTTCGTAACGACTGGAATCTGCGCTTTCTACGAAGAACAGATATGGCAGGTAAGCCCAGCGCGGCAATTCTTCCGGCTTGGCGTCGCCCTGCAGTCGGTAGCAGCGCCCCGAACGGCACAGGTCGACGATTCCCTCGCCGCGTTCGCGACGCACCAGGCCGGGCACTTTCAAGTACAGGGTTTCTGAGTGTTTGGCGTCTTTACCCGTCGTGCATTGCATTGACACCTTGAGTCTGCGCAGGCCGATCTTGGCTCGCTTACTCGCCATCTTCTGCATCAAGAAAGAGGCCGGCGGAATGTAGGCCAGGGCCGGCAGGGCGATAAAGATCGTGGCCAGGATGGCCAGTTTTGTTCTTGTGCGCATGGCTCCCGACTCAGGCGGCGATGTCCTGGAGCAACGCCTTGAGGAATTCGTAAAATCGCTCGACCGAGTCTATTTTGACGCGCTCTGAAGGCGAATGCGGCCACTCGATCTGCGGGCCGAACGAGAGCATGTCCATGCCGCCGAACTTCTCGCCGATGATACCGCACTCGAGACCGGCATGAATCGCCTTGACTTCGGGTGCGCGCCCGGTGACTTTTTCGTGCACCGCCCGGGCCCTGGCCAAGATCGCCGAATCCATGTTGGGCTGCCAACCGGGGTAGCCGCCGACGCTGCGCGGCTCGGCTCCCGCAAGCCGCGCCAGGGCGAACAGTCCGGCCTGGACAACGGACAGCGCGGGCATCACCGAACTGCGGCTGCTTTCGGTGATTTCCAGAGATCCATCCCCCAGCTTGACTACAGCCAGACTGGTAGAGGTTTCGACCAGCCCGGGCACGTCCTGGCTCATGGCCACAACGCCATGCGGCAGGGCCAGCACCAGGTCGATCAGTGTATCGCGTGACTGCGCGTTCAGGGCCTCAGCGGTTGAGGAATCGGACGCAAGCTCGATGGTCAGTCCGGGGTCGGTCTTGCCGTAGCAGGCCTGCAGCTCTTTTGTCAGCTCGCTCGCCAGATCCCCGGCGGCTTTTCCTGCGTCGGAGACGAGGATGACGGCTCTGGCCTCGCGCGGAATGGCGTTGTGCTTGTCGCCGGCGTCGAAGGCCGAAAGTGCGAAGCTGCTCTTCGCACGCAGGCGATCGAGGTAGACGGCCAACACTTTGATGGCATTGCCGCGTCCGAGATTGATGTCGAGCCCCGAGTGGCCGCCCTTTAGACCCGAGACTTTAATTTCGAAGGCTTGTCCGGCTCCCGCTTGTCGTTTCATTGGCAGGCTGATAGCGGTGTCGGCGCCTCCGGCGCAGCCAACATATAGTGCGCCTTCTTCTTCGGAGTCGAGGTTGAGCAGAATTTTGCCCTTTACGAAACCCGGCTCAAGCCCAGAGGCGCCCGTCAAACCGGTCTCCTCGTCTATGGTAAAGAGCAGTTCTAACGGGCCGTGCACGGCGCTGGTGTCGTCCATAAGCGCCAAGCCGGCAGCCACTCCGACGCCGTTGTCGGCGCCCAGGGTTGTCCCATCGGCGGTCAGGTAGTCGCCGTCGCGAACTACCGGAATAGGATCCTTGGCAAAGTCATGCGGGGAAGAAGAGTCCTTCTCGCCGACCATATCCAGGTGGCCCTGCAGCACGACCGTAGCAGCGCCTTCCTTTCCGGTCGATGCCGGCACCCTGATCACCACACTCCCATGAGCGTCCTGCTCGGCTTCGAGCCCCTTCCTCTTGGCCAGCTCCAGGACGTGGGCGGCAACCTGCGTCTCGTTTTTCGAACAACGCGGTATTCTGGTCAACGCCTCGAAATGTTTGAAAAGAAACTCGGGCTTCAATCCATCGAACGGTGACGACATTGCGTCCTCCTTTAAAAAGTCAAACGAACCCGCTCATCCAACCCCACCCCGACCGGCTTGTCAAGGTTGCTCGGGTTTGAGTGAGTGTCGGCCTCGAACCTGAAAGAGAGAGTTGTGTTGAAAAATCCTTTGAAACTTAGTCTATAATGTTCTTCAAGTAATCGCGCTTGCGATTCTTTAATCTGAAGAGGAGATGAAATGAGCAAGATGATTTCCTGCTGCGGCCTGGTATGCACCGAATGCCCGGCCTATCTGGCAACCAAGGCAAATGACGAACAGAAGGCCAAAGAGACGGCCGCGATGTGGGCCAAGATGTACAGAATAAATGTAAAGGTCGAAAATGTCTGGTGCGACGGCTGCCTGGTCGGGGGCAAGAAGTGTGCCCATTGCGGTGAATGCGAGATACGCGCCTGCGTGTTCGAGAAGAAGCTGGACAACTGCGCACACTGCGACGACTACGGTTGCGAAAAGATCTCCGGGTTCTTCCAGATGGTTCCGGACGCAAAGAAAAACCTGGACGAGATCCGAAAGGGCCTCTGAATCGGTCGGCTCAGGGGACGAAAGAGACTGATTGCATGTCTTCCAGGCCGGATAGTGAATTCCAGCGGCACTGGATGGTGGCTCCCAGCGGATGGGACAGAACGTCGTTGGCCGTGAAATCGTAGACGCCTCCCCCGCTTTCCGTAGGAGAAGACAAACTCAGAAACGCAGGATCGGCGGAACAGTAATGGGCGCCGGAGAGCGTCACGCCGTACAAACCGATGGTTTGAGTCGACGTGATATCGAAGCGGATGCCGAGTGCGGGATTGCGGAGGGCTGCCGGGTCGATATCCGACAAGTTGACACAAATCTCGCGACACTCGTTCTCCGTGCCAATGGATCCAGCCTGGGTCCAGGCGGGCTTGTAACCCTGACCAGAGTCGAACTCAAGCGTGATCTGATCGCCTGCATCGGTTGCCGCACTGCCGATTTTGAAACATGCCACGAGTTCGCCGTCTACTTGGCCGGCATCGACCACGGTTTCCATTGTGAAAGAGGAACCCTCGCCGACTACACCCGGTTGCCAAGCGCTGTAGTTGGCGCAGCCTGTCTGCAGGCAGGCATGGCTGCCTCCCGAAAAAGTCCAGTTGGATGTGTCGCATCCGCCGGCGTCACCTAGATTGTCTGACAGCAGGCTGATCAGGTCGGCGGCGCAGCCGCCGGACCATGCCTTCAGTTCTATGTTGTCCAGGTAAACGGTTTCACCGGCGGAGTTTGATTGCATCAGAAAGGTGAGTGTCACGGCCGGGTTGTCGTTTGCCCAGGCGGGTAAACTCGCACACTGTCGATAGAAGAAACCGTCTTGACCGCCGTAGACACTGCCGAGCAGGCATTTGATTACATCCGGGCCATTGCTGCCGTCCTCCGCGAACAGGATCAGGCCCGAATCGGTAGTTGCCGTGCTCTCGGCTCGATCGAAGCACACCCATGCATCGTTCAGTCCGCTCAGATCGAAACTCTTCGACAATTTCCACTGCTTGTCATTGGAACAGTTGCTGTTCAGGTCGCTAAGCAAAACCGGGTCGCCGCCAGATGCGTCGCAAATGTCGGCGAACACGTCACAGCAGGCCCTGGTAGGATTTCCAGGCGTGCAGTCTGCTATGTTGGTCTGGCAGTTGTTGCCGCTCTCGAGCGCCCAGCCATTTATATCGCAGGCACCCAGGCCGTCGTCGAACCCAGACCGCTCAACCGTGACTACACCGGCTTTGGCCGAACAGCTAAGGCAGGCCGCCTGTCCGCTGTTCTCCCCGCCGCTAAGGGCGGCGCTGCAGTCGGAAACGCTCTTCAGGCCCAGGTCGACCGGGCTTTCGCAGGTCAGGTCTAGGCTGACCGGCGGTGCCACGCAGCCGCTGGAGTCTGCGGTGCACACAGGTGCACATACCGAGCCCGGCGACAGGTTATCGCAGTAACCGTCATTGGGCGTGCCGTTGCAGTTGCCGGCTCCGTCACACTGTTCGTCGGTGCAATCTATGCCGTCAACACTGCACGTAGTTCCGGCCTGCTTGGGAACAGTCAGGCAGGCTCCACTAATTTCGTCACAGTCGGCGTCGGTGCATTCGTCGGCCAACAAGCTGCAATCGCGATCCGCGCCGCCGCATTTTCCGGCGGTGCAGACATCGGGATCGCTGCAGTACAGGCCGTCGTCACAGGCCGTCCCGTCTGTGACGGGCGTATTCACGCACGCCCCGGCGGTGCATGCGTCGTCGGTGCACGTTTCGCTATCATCGCACTCGGCGTTGCTTTGGCAGGACTTGCAGTCAGGGTCGTCCGTATCGGTCAATGTGTCACAGTCGTTGTCTGCGCCGTCCGAACAGCTGGCATCACCGACTGGGCCTTCGGTAGGCGGATTCTGCACCACGGGATGCCGGCACTGATCCAGCGTCTCGTTGCAAACGTCGTCGGTGCAGACGTCCCCGTCTGAACAGTCACGGGCCCCTGCAACACAGATTTCGTTGACGCATCCGTTGCACCAGTCGTCGTCGATGCAATCGTCATCTTGTTGGCAGGGTGGGCCGACCGGTTCGAGTACGATTGTAACCTCCTTTGGGCCGCTGCTAGATGCGCTGATCGCCTGGCAGCCGCGCAGGATGATGTTTCCGCCAGAGTCGTAACACTCGCCGAAGAAAAGCCGCGGACCCGGGTCACCCAGTTTCAAGGCATGAGAACCTTTCTCAGATGGCAGGCTGATGGAAAGTTCGTCCTCGATCGGGTAGTTCTCGTCGCCAGGAACGGCACTGCCGTCCTGGAATGCAGCGCATGATGCACCGTCGCCCGGGATGATCACACCCACCCGCACAGAGGCGCTCAGTTGCTTGTAGCCGTCTGGAAACTCGATGTTGATGGAGAAGCTTCCTCCCCCGGCACATGCCGTCAAGGCCAATATGCCAAGAAACAGCCAGAGTCGATTACTTGATGTATACGTCATAGCGCATTTCTCCGCTTGAACCGCTACCGGCTACACCCAGGACGACGCCGGTTGCCGTTCCGGCCGCAACTACTCCCACCGCCGTCCAGAACCACCAGGTTTTGTACCAGGCCGTTGTGATCTCGTCCTTCTTGTCGTCGTCTTGCGGCTGCTCGTTTCCGCTTTCCGGGAGCGCCGCGTTTGTTTTTGCAGGCTCTTTGCTGGCAACTTCGGTTGCCATCTCGCCAATAGTCTTGTTGTTCTTCTCTTTCTGCACGGCGACAGAGTTGCTGACAGGTTGTTCGGCTGCCTTCTTTTCCGGCGGGGATGCCGCGACGACTTTACCTTCGACCGGCTGGTTGAGATCGAGCCGATATGGTTTTTCCTTGCTGCCGATGCGGCTGAGCACGCCTCCATTACGAGTGAGTGCCTCGAAGTAATAGGTTGCGGATGTGGCCTTTAGCTTGGCTGGAAGCGTAAAGATCATCGGGCCTATCCGCCTGACTTTCCTGGAAATATGTTTTTCAGCATCCTTGCCGGCCGCGAAGCACAGGCGGATGCGTTTGACCATGCCGAAAGGGTTGCCAAGAATTTTGATTTGCAGTTTTGCACCGTTGATTTTTTTTAGAGATTTTGGTTTATCGTGAATCAATGTGATCGGCTTCTTTCCGTGACTCAGCTTGCGGGCTCGATCGAACGGCTGTCTGAGTTTCGGCGACACCCTAGGAGACAACTCGTAGCCGATATCTATTGCCAACAAGTGTCCGTAGGCGAGCAGTGCCGCCTTCTTCTCACCCAGGGCGGCCAGGCACATTCCCTGCAATTCGTACGCTTTCTTGATTTCCTCAGGCCCGCTCTTTGGGGACTTCAACACCTGGTTTATGTCCCACAGCGCCTGCTTGTATTTCATCTCGGCCGTTAGTGTCTTAGCATTTTTGAGATGATCGGCTGCCCATGAGTTCACCGGTACCAACAGCACCAAAAGAATAGCGATCTTCTTGCCCATGCTCGCTCCGTTACCTTGTCTGGTCTTCTCCGATTGACTGGATCTAGCATGCTGACATCTCTTGTTTCAAGCATTATCCAGATGGCGGCTCAGAGTCTATCATGCTAATCTAGTTACTGAAATTCTTGCCCTGCGACCCATCGGGTGTCTATGATGTTTCCAGGATGAGCATCCCCGGCAAGGAAATAAAGGGTACCCAAGGAAAGTACTACCTGCTGAATCTGTTGTCTCGTGGTGGCATGGCCGAAATTTGGCTTGCCAGACAGACGGATCTAGGGGGAAAGGAGCACATCGTAGTGGTCAAGACGATTCGCTCTGATCTCACCGACCAGCAGAAGTACAACGAAATGTTTCTCGACGAGATCCGCATAACTTCATATTTCCAGCACCCCAATGTGGTGCATATTGTCGAGAAGGGCAAACTCAAGGGCAACTACTTTCTGATCATGGAGTACCTCGACGGAGAGAGTCTCGCCTACCTGGCAAGCCAGGCGATGAACAACGGTCATCGTATTCCGCGGGAGTTGGCCGCGGCTATCATCGCCCAGGCATGCGACGGCCTGGGACACGCCCATGCTCTGCGTGACAAAAGCGGCAAACAGATGAACGTCATTCACCGGGACGTGAGCCCCCAGAACATCATTGTCCTCTTCTCCGGACGGGTGAAGGTCATCGACTTCGGCATAGCTGCCGCCTCGAAACGGGTGCATGAAACCCGCACCGGCGTGACCAAGGGCAAACTTTCTTATATGTCTCCGGAACAATGCCAGGGCAAGGTCATCGATGCGCGAACGGATATTTTCTCGTTGGGCATAGTGCTATGGGAATTGCTGTCCGGGCGTCGTTTATTCAAGCACAGCGTCGACCTGCACACCCTGAGGGCGATTGTGTCCGGAGAGATTCCTTCGATCAGCGAATTTCGGCCCGACGTTTCCCGCGAGTTAGAGACGATCGCGATGCGCGCCTTGCAGGCCGAGCCCAAGAATCGTTATGCCAGCGCCGAGAGAATGAGCGCGGCCTTGAAGCTGTTCATCAGCAACTGTGGAACCAAGGCCGGGGAATATCAGATCTCGCAGTTCTACCTCAAGGTCTTGCCGGACAGGGTCAGCACGAAGCAGCGACTACTTGAGGAACTCATCTCCAAAGAGGCAGGCTCCAAGGAGTTGGCGGTGCTGAAACCCGACACCGACGCTTCCATGCCGTCGTTTCCGGAGAACGAGGCCGGTTCTTCGCCCGAAGTATCGCCTCCCGCCGTCGAGCAAGACGATGACATAGACGAATCCGAGGCAACCGAAACACAGGAAGTCGTAGTTGACACGGAAGGATCTCCAAGACCCACGGTTGTCGCACCTCCCGATCTTCCATCCAAACCGGATTACCAAGAACCTGGAAAAGCTAAAGAAGCCCAAGATGCCGAGATTGAAGAATCGCCTGCCGCCAGCAAGGAAACGGTAGTCGAAAAACGTCCGATGTTCAAAGACGGCAGTGCCGCTACCCGGACCTCGCCAGCGGAGACTTCCGCAAGCAAGATCTCGACACCTAAAGCCGAAAGGCCCGTCTTCAATACCAAGTTGATAACAATTGCAGCCGTAGCATTTATCGCCATTGTAGCCGTCATTCTTTTGTCGTTGGGCAAAAAAGAGCCCGTCAAGACCGGCGACTTTTCTGTGCCCGACAGTGCCGAAAGACCGGACGCAGGCCAGCTGCTCGAACCATCCGAACGCCAAAAGCCCGCAAGACCGGCTAAGGATATTGTCGAGCCCGAAGATGACGCGCTCGAGACGCCTGTAAAAACACCCGTGAAAGCGCCCACGAAAACCAAGCCGGCAGAAAACGTCAAAAAGGTGCTCAAGGCGAAGAAGCCGCCGGCCCCACGCATTTTGAAATATGGGCTCCTGCGCCTGAACACCGACCCCTGGTGCGAGGCTTATCTGGGGAAACGTAAACTTGGTATTACGCCCTTGTTGGGCGTCAAGCTGCCCAAGGGCCGTCACAAGCTGAGGTTAATTAACAAGGGCATGGGTATTGACAAGATCATCTCGGTTCGCATCCGGCCCGGAAAAACTACCAGCCTGCTCAAGAAACTCGATAAGAACTGAATCGACTGCGCAGATCGGTGGCCGAATCGATTGTGGCTCGTGAAAGGACGAAACATGAATGAACTGTTTGCCGATCAGATCAGGCAAGGCATTCCAGCGGAAATTCCCCCCATTCCAGACGAAGAGGCGGGCATTTCCCATGCTCCTCCCAGGCGACAGGTGCTAGATCAGACAGGACGCGAGCTAGCGCTTGCAAACGCTTTGCGCTACTTCGATCCCCGGCACCATGAGAGGTTGGCTCCCGAGTTCGCTGGTGAACTTGCACGTGACGGGCGAATATACATGCGCCGTTTTAGGCCCACCTATCGTATGTACGCGCGGCCGATAGACGAGTACCCGGCCCGCTGCCGGACGGCTGCGGCCATCATGCACATGATCCAGAACAACCTCAACCCGGCGGTGGCCCAGCATCCTTACGAGCTTGTTACCTATGGCGGCAACGGGACCGTTTTCCAGAACTGGGCCCAATACCTATTAACCATGAAGTACCTTTCCGAAATGAACGACGAGCAGACCCTGGTGCTATACTCGGGACACCCGCTGGGTTTGTTTCCATCACACGCAGACGCACCGCGCCTGGTGCTCACTTGCGGGATGGTCATCCCAAATCACTCTACGCCGGAAGACTACGATCGTTTGAGCGCACTGGGGGTGACTTCGTACGGGCAGATGACTGCCGGCAGCTTCATGTACATCGGACCTCAAGGGATAGTTCACGGAACGACGATCACGCTGCTCAACGCCGGGCGTCTCTACCTGGGACTGACCAGCGATCAGGATCTCAGGGGCAAGGTCTTCGTCTCTTCGGGTCTGGGCGGGATGAGCGGGGCCCAGGCCAAGGCGGCGGTCATCGCCGGGGCCGTCGGAGTGATCGCCGAGATCGATCCGCGGGCGGTTGAAAAGCGTCATCGGCAGGGCTGGGTGATGGAAGTGGAGAGTGATCTAGATCGTCTTCTGCTGCGCATCGAATCGGCCAGAAAGAACAGAGAGCCATTGTCGCTTGCCTACCAGGGTAATATTGTCGACCTCTGGGAAAAACTCGCGGTCGAGGGAATCTCAATCGAGTTGGGATCCGATCAGACCTCGTTGCACATTCCCTTCATCGGTGGCTATTACCCGGTCGGGCTAAACCTTGAGCAGTCACGCGAGATGATGCGCTCGGACACCGCCGGATTCAAAGAGCAGGTCTATGCCTCTCTCAGGCGCCAGGTCGAGGCCATCAACACCGTGCACAAGCACGGGATGACCTTCTGGGATTACGGCAATGCGTTTTTACTTGAGTCTTTGCGGGCAGGAGCGGCCGTGACGCGGCCGGATGGCAGTTTCAGTTATCCATCATACGTCGAGGACATCATGGGGCCGATCTGTTTCGACTATGGCTTCGGTCCATTCCGCTGGGTGTGCACCAGCGGAGATCCGGCCGATCTTGAGGCCAGCGACAAGATCGCGGCCGGGGTAATCGAGAGCATGGCCAAAGACGCGCCGGATGAAATCCGCACACAGATGCTCGACAACCTGCACTGGATTCGCGCAGCAGGCGAACACCGGTTGGTAGTCGGCTCGCAAGCGCGTATCCTCTACACCAACCAGCCCGGCCGGGTGGCCATCGCGCAGGCCTTCAACCAGGCGGTGCGCGAGGGCCGGCTGAAGGGGCCGGTGGTGATGGGGCGCGATCATCACGACACCGGCGGGACGGATTCGCCCTACCGAGAGACAGCCAATATCCACGATGGCAGTGCGTTGTGTGCCGACATGGCTGTGCACAACGTTATCGGCGACTCCTTTCGCGGAGCCAGCTGGGTCAGCCTTCACAACGGAGGAGGGGTAGGTTGGGGCGAGGTCATGAACGGCGGCTTCGGGCTGGTGTTAGACGGCAGCCAGTCGGCCGACGTTCGTCTCCGGCGCATGCTTTTCTGGGACGTCAACAACGGCATCGCCCGGCGGGCCTGGGCCCGTAACGCCGAAGCGATTTGGACTGCGCAAAAGGCCATGCAGACCGAACCGGCCCTGCGGGTCACGCTGCCCAACTTGGCCTCGGACGATCTGGTGCAGCGGGCGATCGCCGCTGAGCGCTAAAGCAGGCACCCTGTGAACAAGACGACTTTTCGATTATGGATCCTTGTCTGTCTTCTGTTTTTCGCACTCCCGGCTACTGCGCGGGGGCCGGTTCGGCCTGTAAATATTTTGATTACCCATCCCAGGGCTGCAGAACTCGAGAACTTTGCGAATTTGGTAGAGCGCGGCCTGTTGCGCGTACCGGGTATACGGCTTGTCGGCGTTTACTCGAGTCAGGATTGGGATGACTATAGAGACGCCCGTAAATACGTGCTTGGGCGGGCACCGGGCTGGATACGATTGCGGGAAATTTCATGTGAGCTTTCGGCTGCAGAGGTTTTCGGTAAAAATGCCTGCAGCCCGATCTTCGAGAAATTGTTTGCCGGTTCCGACGGCGTTGTCTTCACCGGAGGGCCGGATATACCTCCCGCGCTCTACGGCCAAAAGACGCTCTTGACCACGGACATCGAGGATCCCCCGCGGCACTGGTTCGAGATTTCTTTCCTTTTTCACCTGCTCGCAGGGGATCGCGGAGAAAAGAGAGCGCCCCTGCTTACAAAGAGGCCCGCCTACCTGATTCTGGGTTTGTGTCTCGGCATGCAGTCGATCAACGTGGCATCAGGCGGTACCCTGGTTCAGGACATCCCGTCGCAGATCTACGGCGTGAAGACCTTCGAAGACGGCCTGAGTTTGCCGACGAATAAAGTGCACCGCAGTTTTTCGGTCCCGTTGTACCCGGCAGCAGGCGAGGTTCGGGCTGTCGTGCATCCCATAAGGCTTGCAGGTAGTGTGGATTTTATTAAAACACTGTTGCCGGATGTCGCCAGTGTATCGGTACTCAGCTTGCACCACCAGGCGATCGACAGGCTCGCTAAAGGCCTCGAAGCCTGGGCTACATCTGAAGACGGCAAGGTAATTGAGGCAATCAGACATACGAGCTTTCCGGGTGTGATCGGAGTGCAGTTCCACCCGGAAAAAAAGATGTTGTTCGGTGACGGCAAAAAGAAAACGATCGGAGAAGAAAATAGATCATCCGACCGCATTGCCGCCTGGTTCGCAGGCGACCTGAAGGCCCAATCCTTCGAGCGCGCCTTCTGGAAAATGATCTCGAAAAAAATTCTCGAAAGCGCTCGCCGGGCGGGTGACCGGCACAAATGAAACAGTCAGACGAAGGCAACCACGAGATCCTGATGCCCGGGAAACCCATAGCTCCCGGGAACGGCGGCACCTTCGGCGAGGTCTGGAGCCTTTCTTATCCCGTGATCATCACCATGGCCTCGATGTCGCTGATGGGCCTGGTTGACACATTCTTCATGGGTTTTATCGGTACGCCGCAGCAGGGCGCCGCCGGGCTGGGGGCCGTGCTCTCCTGGACCTTGATGTCGTTTTTCAACGGCACAATCACAGCCTCGAACACATTCGTTGCCCAGTTCTTCGGGGCGGCGACCTATAAAAAATGTGCCGACATCGTCTGGCAGTCGTTCTTCATCGCCTTGCTGTCTACGGCCGTCGTTCTGGGCGCCTTGGTTCCCAATATAGGAGCCATCGTCGGGGCTATAGGCTCGTCGCCGGCCGTATGCGGCTTCGCCACGCAGTACATGGACGTGCGCCTGCTGGGAGCCGTCTTCGTTTTTACAAACTTCTGCGTAGTCAGCTTCCTGCGGGGTATCGGCGACACGCGAACCCCGATGAAGGTGACGCTGCTGGTCAATGTCATAAACGTCGGCCTGACCTACCTGCTGGTTTTCGGTCGCATGGGTTTGCCGGCCATGGGCGTTCGCGGCGCCGCGCTGGGTACCGTCATTAGTCAATTAGTGGCCGCCGGCATCTACCTTGGAATCTTCTTCAGTCGGCGCATGCACGAGCGTTATGCCACCCGGCGTTTCAGGCTGCCGCGCGCCGTCCTGCTGCGCCGTTTTCTCAAAGTCGGGTTACCGATGGGCGTCTGGTGGGTGCTCGAGATGGGCGGCTTTACGGTTTTTACCATGTTCGTCTCGACCCTGGGAGACGTACAACTGGCCGGCCACCAGATAGTGCGCCAGATGGTGCACCTGTCGTTTCTGCCCGGGGTGGCCCTGGGAGTAGCCGCCACCACACTGGTCGGGCAGTATCTCGGCGCCGGGGATCCCGAGTCGGCGGAGCGCAGCGCGCGGACGGCCATCAAGATAGCGCTTATCATCATGTGTTCGATGGGACTTGTCTTCGTCGTCTTGCGCTTCCAACTGGCGCGCCTGTTCAATCGCGATCCGGCCGTGGTCAAGCTTGCGGCCAACCTGTTTCTTTTTGCCGCCGTGTTTCAGACCATGGACGCCCTGGGCACGGTATCGTCAGGAGCGGTTCGTGGGGCGGGTGATACACGCTGGCCGATGGTGGTCTCGCTGCTGATGTCCTGGTTCGTCTTCGTGCCCAGCATTTTCATCCTGGGCAAGCTGCTAGGCTACGGCATCTACGGCGCCTGGACCGGCGCGACCGTATACATCTGTATCCTGGGCTTGCTGCTCTACGGCCGCTTCCGCGGCGGCAAGTGGAAGACCATGAAGATCTAGGACACTCTACTTCCAGGCCAGGGGCGAAGCCTGTGCCGGGAAATATGCGACGCTAGTTGCCGAAGCTGACCTGGAACTTCTTGTGCTTCGCGCCCGCCCGGCAGTTCTTGGCGCGCGGGAAAAGCGTGAGCGCTTTCTTCCAGTCATAGGCCGGGGCGAAGCCCACACCCGCCTTGCCGCCCGTGGCGATGACCGGCCGGCCGAGCAGCTCGCGGACCTGGTTCCACTCGTCCATCTTGACCTTGCCGGGCACGCCAGCCGTGCGTTTCAGGTAGGCGTCGAACCACTTGCCGTCGATGGCGAAGTTGGGGTTGACGACCTTGTTGCCGCTCTGACTCTTGAAGCCGAGCTGCGCGAGCAGGTTCATTGTCTTGTTGTCGACCACCGCCCCGCTCTTGTACTTCAGATCGGCGAACAGGTTCTGGGAGAAGACGTTGTCCTTGAGGACTACGTCCTTGGCGTCGGCCTCGAGCTTGATCCCGGCGTTGTCGATGAACTGGAAGACGTTGCCCTCGACCACGGCCTTGGCTGCACCCTGGATCATCAGGCCGTAGCCCTGGGAGCTTTCGGACTTGCCCGCGCGCGCGGTCTTGTTCCAGGTGAACAGGATCGTGTTGTTCTTGACTACGATCGGCCCCTGGGAGAGCTGGACCTGCTTGAAGTCGATAGTGTGGTAGGCGTGGTTGATAAAGATATTGTTCTCCAGCGTGTCGCCGCCGCTCAGGCGCACGGCCGCGCCCGCGCCGTTGACAAAGACGCAGTTTCTGACCACCACCCCGGGCGACCAGAACCGGACGGCCTCGTCGGTGACCGAGATGTCGGCTGCCAGGTCGCCGTTGGGCTTGTACTTGTTTACGTCACGCCGGTCGAAGACGAAGCCGTCCAGGATGAAGCCGGTATGGCCGTCGAAGCCCGCGGCGTCGTCGCCGGACAGGGTGTGGGCGGGCTTGTCGGTCTTGGCGCCCTTGGGCCACTTGAGCAGGGTCGGGTGCCGCCAGGGATCGCGGGTCTTGAAGGCCTTGTCGTAGCCGCCCAGC
>CAZENH010000061.1:0-12592 GCA_964513625.1 uncultured Myxococcales bacterium
ATGATCCAGGGCAGGTTCACGTACAACTCCAGGTCATGGTACAGACCGATTTCAACAGTGTAATCCATGGCATAGGTCTGCTGCTCGAATCGCAATTCGTTGTAGTCGGGACGTGATCCCGCCGTCCAGGCACTGGCCCATTCGTGGGTGATCTTTGAACGGCTGAGCGTGGAGTGGAAGCTGACGTCGATGTTGACATCGATCGGATCTTTGTCATCGGCGGCATCGATCACATCTGTTATCTCGGCCGCATGCAGCAGACAGGGAAATGCCAGGAAAAACAATGCGGCAAAAGCCGCAGGATACCACCGCTTCATTGAAAACCTCCGCGATGTTCATACAACGACTTGAATTCGTGACAAAAATAACGGATCAAGCCCCGGCTTGTCAAGGATTTGTAGTAAGGGCGCATCGCGATGCGCCCTTACTCGCTTTCGCGCAAACCGAACTCTTTCATCTTGTTTTGCAGACTCTTGCGACTTATCTTGAGCAGCCTGGCGGCCTGGGTGACGTTGCCTTTCGTCTCCGCCAGCGCCTTGACTATCAGATCTTTTTCCAATTCCGCCGTGGCGTGCTTGACGATGTCTTTCAAGGAGCGGTCTTCGTCAATGGTTGCCAGGCTCGGTGCGGCATGCGAGTGATCCATGAGTTCTTCCGGAAGGTCGGCTTCGCGGATCTCGGAGCCCTCGGTGAACAGGATGCATCTTTCGATCACGTTTTCGAGTTCGCGGATGTTGCCCGGCCAGCGGTAGTTTGCCACACGGTTCAGGGCGTCTTTCGAGATTCCCTCTATCGAGCGGTCCAACTTGGCGTTGAACTTGTCGATGAAATGCTTGACCAGCAGGGGAATATCCTCCCGGCGTTCGCGAAGGGGAGGCAAGTGAAGGGGTACAACGTTGAGACGGTAGTAAAGATCCTCGCGGAACTTGCCCTCCTCGACATCTTTTTGCAGGTCGCGGTTAGTGGCCACTACCAGGCGCACATCGACCGAGACCGTCTGTATGCCTCCGACCCGCTCAAACTCGGCTTCCTGGATAGCCCTCAGCATCTTGACCTGCATGTCGACGGGAATCTCGGCGATCTCGTCGAGAAAAAGCGTGCCGTTGTCGGCCAACTCAAATCGGCCGGGTTTCATGCCGATTGCCCCGGTAAAGGCCCCTTTCTCGTGACCGAACAGCTCACTTTCCATCAGTTCGCGCGGGATTGCGGCGCAGTTGATCTTGATGAACGCCCTCTTTTTGCGGGACGAGTTGTAATGAAGCGCGGCTGCGATCAGTTCTTTGCCCGTGCCGCTCTCGCCGGTTATCAATACGGTCGAAGGCGTGTCCGCCACCTTCTCGATTACTTCGTATACATCGTTCATAATCTGCGTCTGGCCGATGATGCGGTAACGTCCCGGCTCGTTCGCCTGGGTGTGGAAATCGCGCCGCGACAGGTTTTCGGTCTTGACCGCCTTGGCGATCGTGACGATCAGGTCGCTTTTCTCGAAGGGCTTGGTGATGTAGTCGAAGGCTCCCGATTTGAGCGCCTGGACCGCGTTATCGACGGTTCCGTGGGCGGTAATGATGATCACCGGCACTTGCGGCTGGTTGCGCTGGACGTATTCCAGAATCTGCAGTCCATCCACCTTGGGCATCTTCAAGTCGGTAACGACAACATGAATCGAGCCCGCGGACAGGCGCGCGATAGCTTCCTCGCCGTCACGCGCACTGATGACCTCGTATCCTTCTTTTTGCAGCGTGGCTGCAAGCACCCGGCGTATGTTTTGCTCGTCGTCAGCGACGAGAATCGTCGCACTCATGTTCCCTCCTTACTATCCCCGTCTGGAAATGGCAAGTCGGCCCGGGCGGTCTGCTCGTCATCCGGCGGCGTCTTGTCCTGAAGGATGGAACCCTGTTCGGGGCCGAGCGTTTTCTGGCTGCAGGGAAACACGATTGTGAACGTCGACCCATTATTTTCTTCGGAGCGAATCTTGATGCTGCCGCCGTGGTGCTCCACTATGCGCTGCGAGATGGCCAGCCCGAGCCCCGTTCCGCTCTCCTTTGTGGTGAAGAAAGGCACGAAAATACGCTCTATGGTCTCTGCCGGAATACCGCGCCCCGTGTCGCTGATGATTATCTCGACAGAGGCCGATGAGCTGTCGGAGTTCGACCACGAGCCCTGTCCGTACCTGCGCAAGCGCGTTTTTACGTTGAGGACTCCACCCTCGGGCATGGCCTCCGTGGCGTTGTTGAAAAGATTCAGGAGTACTTGGGTCAACTGCTGGGCGTTTGTAAGCAGGGACGGCAGATCTTCCTGCAGTTCGAGGCGTAACTCGATTCCCTTTTCGGAAAGATTGGATGACACCAGCCGCAGAGTCTGCTCGACGACCTCGTTGACGGCAGTCGATTTTATCGGGGCCATGAACGGCCGGGCATAATCGAGAAACTGGTTCACTACCAGATTGAGGCGGTCGGTTTCTTCGATGATAATACGCAAGAACTCCGATGCGTCCTCTCCCACGGCAGCGGGGTCGAGGTACTGTGCCGCTCCCTTGATGGCGCCCAGCGGGTTACGTATCTCGTGCGCCAGTCCGGCCGACATCTCACCCAGAACAGCCAGGCGATCTCTTTCGCGAACCCTTTCGAACATTTTCGAGTTCTCGATGTTGATGGCGGCCTGTTCTCCGACTGCCATCATCCTGGCAATCTCTTCGGTCGAATAACTCTCGGCCCCGCTCTCATCCAGCAGATTCCACAGTCCGATGACCTCGTTTTGCCCGACCAGCGGCACGCAGATACCGGCCTTCATGTGGTTGAGCGTCTCGAGTACCTGTGCGGCGTTTTTTACGGCTTTGGAAGGCTCGCTGTCGGAGAGGGTTTCCTGTTCTGCCAGAAGCCTTTCGAATCTCTCGGCCAGGACAACCGTCGGAGTTTTCTTGAGCTGCTCGAAGAAGGCGCGGTGGGTCGCGACGTCGATCCTGGCCGGCGCCCCCGGGCCCCTGGAGCCTACCAGGTAGTAACCGGCTCCTCCGTCTTCCTGAAAATAGACGCTGGCGCGGCTGAAACGCATGCTCTCGTATAGAGTGTCGAGCATGACCGTCGTCATCTGCTTGAGATCTATGATGTTGGCGATCTCTCGTCTGAGATTTTCCAGCTTGCGCCTCAGTTCATAACGTTCGCGGAAGAAGAGCAGGTTGGTGCTGCCCTCGACCTTGTCGCGCAGCGGCTCGAACAGGATCAGGATCACGAACGAAGCCACGAAAGTCTGGAAAAGGGACACTTCGGGAGAGCCTCCGGCCCACAGAACCAGTACCCCGAACACGACGGCCAGAATCAAAGCGACCGACATGAGCACCAGGCCGCGCCCGAGCAGTTCCTGGATGTCCAGCAGGCGGTACTTGAGCAGGCTCTGGCTGAGAAAGTAGAGGAAGAACAATGACACCAAATCGCCCCAGGTTCGCAAGAACTTGAGCGGGCCGGGTAGCATGCCCAACATCACGAAAGTGACGGCGGCCAGCATGACGATCTGGAAGATGCGCAGTCTGATACGCTCGCGGTGCGAGGAAAGCTCTCGGTAGCGCACGTGAGCCAGGTAGGCACAGAGATAGAGCACGCAGAAGAGGTACACTAAAATGGATGCGAGCGTCACCTGGTGCAATCCGATCGGGGTGAACAAGGAGATGATCGCTATAGTGGAGAGAACGTAGGAGGCGCGCAGGTAGGGGCGCACCACGTTCGGTTCTTTCCACAGGAAGTGTCCAAAGAAAAGCAGCGAGGTTACCGGAAGCAGCGCCGCCGAGGCAAGGTCAACCAGCAACCAGACGTGCACCCCCGAGAAACGTGCAAAGAAAGAGGCCAAGAAGTGTGTGAACAGGTTTGCGCAGAAAACAATGAACAAGCGGTTGACCAGAACGCGCCTGCCGCGCAGCAAAACCGATGAGGCCACGGCGGCCGAGACGATGGCCGCAAGCAGACCGCTCTGAGCTTCCAGGTTCACGTTTAGGTTGTATCACTCGCCGGAGTGCCCGGGCAAGGCACTTGAGATGGCAACATCTTTACAGTTGAATCAAGTAATGACTATGGCCTCAACGACAGCAACTATCGGCCTTGTGCCCCCGCGCATCTTGAGGGTTGGGGCGCAAGGCCTTGGATTTCATATTATCTTGACCCCGGTATGATCTGATAATACTCTCGCATGGTTATGGCGGCAGGAGGAGCTTCGCTTGGCTGATGAGGTCAACGAGATTTTACGCCGATTGCCGGCGGTGGATACTGTTTTGGCGCAAGCGGACGTCGCCGCCCTGTTCGATCAATATCCCCGCACGCTGGTTGTCGAGGGAGTGCGCCGGGTTCTTAGCGACAGGCGTGCCATTCTCTTGCGGGGTCAATCCGTGAATGAGAGACAAGTCAGCGCAGACGAAGTAACCTCGGCCATCACCGAATGGAACACACCAGAACTTCGCCCGGTGATCAACGCCACCGGGGTGGTCGTGCACACGAACCTCGGGAGGTCTCCGATTTCCCGGGATGCAGCCGCAGCCGTCGCGCTTGTCGCCGCCGGTTATTCCAACCTGGAGATGAACCTCGAAAGCGGCAGGCGGGGAAGTCGCATGGACGTCATCCGTGACATTCTACTAGAGCAGAGCGGCGCGGAAGATGCACTGGTCGTCAACAACAATGCCGCGGCTGTTTACCTCGCATTGCGTGTGTTGGCGTCTGGACGTGAGGTTGTCGTTTCGCGTGGAGAACTGGTCGAGATTGGCGGAAGCTTCAGGATTCCCGACGTCATGGCCGCTTCGGGCGCCGTTCTACGCGAGGTGGGCACGACCAACAGGACACGTTTAGAAGACTATCGCAGGGCTATCGGCCCGCAGACGGCGCTTCTGCTCAAAGTTCATCGTTCTAACTTCGAGATGATCGGGTTTACCGAGGAGACTCCAACGGCCGACCTGGCGCAACTTGCGCACGAAAACCGTATTCCGATGGTTGTCGACATGGGCTGGGGCACCTTTCTCGACAATTTGCCGCAAGGCTTCGGAGACTATCACACGCCTGGAGAATTGCTGAAGCTGGGAGCCGATCTCGTTTGCTTCAGCGGGGACAAGCTGCTTGGGGGGCCTCAGTCCGGTATCATGCTTGGCAGGCGAAACTTGGTGCAGCTACTTTCGAGCGATCCGATGGCCCGTGCATTGAGGGTCGGCAAACTCACACTGGCGGCGCTTTGGCAAACGCTCGCCTCTTACCGCGATGCCGACCAGGCCGCCGGTTCTGTTCCGGTATTGTCTATGTTGCTCGCCAAACCTGAAGAGCTCGAGGCTCGGGCCGGGCATCTGCTGTCGCAAATCAACGAAGCATGTCCGGACATCAACGCACAGGTGATCAAGGTTGCCGGTCAGGTCGGAGGCGGCGCGATGCCGCTGGTCGAACTCGAAGGGTTTGCGGTTGCGCTGGATCCGCCTGGCGGCGATCTGCAGGCCTTCGTGGCGGCACTGCGCACCGGTAATCCCTCGGTTCTGGCTCGCCTGCAGAATGAACGCGTGATCCTGGACGTAAGGACGGTGTTCGAAGCTGAACAACTCAGCCTGATTGCCGGTGCGGTCAGCTCTGCGGTCGGAACCGAAACAGCGCGGGGGCCTCGATGAGCGACGAATCCGGCAAGAACGAACGACCTTCGGCGGAGCCTGTGCCCGTGGAGCCTGAAACAAAGGCCGCCGAGAGTCATGTCGTGGCAATCGGCGGCGGCAAGGGCGGCATCGGGAAGTCGCTGCTTACGGCAAACCTGGGTATTTGCTTTGCCAAAAGCCGCAAGAAGGTCGTGTTGATCGACGCGGATCTCGGTGGCGCCAATCTGCACACCTGCCTGGGCATCGACTTGCCGGATATTTCTCTCTCTGATTTCGTCAGCCGGCGAGTGGAGACAATAGAAGAAACAATCGTCGATACGAGTATCGACGGCCTCGGCCTGATAAGCGGGGCGCAAGACTTTCTGGGATCGGCCAACATCAAATATACTCAGAAGTTGCGGGTACTGCGCCAGATTAAGCAGTTGAAGGCTGATATCATACTTCTGGATTTAGGCTCTGGAACGTCGTTCAATGTGCTGGATTTCTTCATTACTTCTCACCTGGGCATCGTCATGATCGTGCCCGAACCGACTTCGCTGGAAAATAGCTACCGCTTTATCAGAAGCGCTTTCTATCGCCTGCTGCGCCATCGCGAGAAGAGCCATCCTTTCAGGAGCCTGATCGACGAGGCGATGCAAACAAACAACGCGAGCGGCATCAGGACCCCGTATGATCTGATCAGGGCGGTCAGCAAGATGGACCCTCAGAAGGGTGACAACTACAGGGCCTGGATGTTGGGTTTCAGGCCCTTGCTGGTTGTCAACCAGGTGCGCTCGGATGATGACGTCGAGTTGGGTCTTGCCGTCCGCCTGGCCTGCAGGAAATACCTGGGTATCGATTTGGATTTCCTGGGCAATATCTCGTATGATGATGCCGTGTGGAAAGCGGTGCGTAGCCGTATGGCTCTCTTGCAGCAGGAGCCGGACTCCCCGATCGCCCAGAGTATCTGGGAAATCGCCCGGCAAGTGAGCAAGCGGCTTGAAGAGGAACCAGAACAGAGCGTTGACTTACTATGATGCGTGATTTCAGAGAACAAGACTTCTACGAATTGCTGGATGTGAAACCCCACGCGTCGCAGCAAGAACTTGAGAATTCGTACCAGCGAGCAAGGCGTTTCTTCAGTTCTGATTCGGTTGCCACCTATGCTCTGTTTCAGCCGGACGAGTTGGTTCTGCTCAGGCGTCGCATTGGCGAGGCCTACCGGGTGTTAATCGACCCGGAGCGGCGCCGGCTTTACGATCGTGAGATGTTGAGACTCGAAGGCGGGGAATGGTCTGAAGACGAGGCGGGTGCCGACGCTGAAGAGGACAAGCATGCGAAGCCGCATGCGCCGGCTGTGGATGATGTGCAACTCTCGCTGAAGGGCGTCAAAGAAGAGCCTGCTTCGGCGCCGGATATGACTGCGCCGGCGCCTTCAGAGAAACAGGCTGTGATCAAGGATCAGAGTGAAGAGGAACAGTCCATACCCGACGTCCGCAAGACTGAGGCGCCGGAAGACTCCGGCCGTGACGTTTTCAGAAAACTGTCACAGGAAGCCAGGGAGGCGGATAGCGAGACAAAACCCGCCGAACAACAGATCGGCCAACCAACTAGCGAAAAGGAGCCGCAGACCGAGCAGAAAGAGTTGCCCGGGCTACCGCCTATCGATCAGGAGACGGAGTACGCGGGAGACTTCCTCAGAAGAGTGCGTGAGGCGAGGGGTATTACGCTGAACGAGATTGCCGATACATCAAAGATAAGCATCTATTACCTGAGGAAGATCGAGAGCGAAGACTATAAGGAACTCCCTGCCAAGGTGTACATTCGCGGTTACCTGAAGCAGATTGCTGCACTTCTAGGCATTGATCCACAAGCCGTCTGTGAGAGTTATTTGAAGCGTATGGATTCAATCGACGGGCAAGAAAGCTGAGATTTTGTATTTCCGGGCGATTCAGCCTGCGCACAGGTTTTGAGTCAGCGCCGCCAGGTTATCTTCCTTTTCCAGTTCGTCTACCAGCTCGATTGCCCTACCGACCTTCTGCTCGCCTAGCAGGGGAGTCGCCAAATCCCTGAACTTCTTGCGTACCAGGCCTTTGGTTTCGGCGGCGTCGCGGCCGGCCGCACCGGATGGAATATCGATCGAGGATACAATCTCGTGGTTTCCGCTCAGGCGAATGATGATCTCGGTTCCGAATGGCATGGGCATGTTCTCGAGATCGGCATCCGCCAGATCGAAAGTCTGTGCGCTGTCATGATCGCCTATCAGGTGTTCGATACTGCCCGCCGCGGCCCGGGATATCTCCCTGGCAACGTCCGGAACATGAGCCAAGAGGAATGCGCCGATCCTCAGAAGATCCTTGGGGCCGGGAACCAGGCTGCCGCCGAGCTGGCGTCCAGCCTCGTTGCGCACTGCCAAGAGCTTTTTAAGATCTATCTCACCCAGCAATTCTCGTAGCGGCAAGTGCTTAGAAATGTTTTCCAGTACGGCCAGAGTCTGCTTCCAATCGTGTACCACCTCAATCTTTCCTGCCAGTGCCAGGATCTCATCTCGCCTGGCCGCAATCTCGTCTTCCTTGAGTTCATATGGTGTCAGGCGTTTGGAGATCAGGCCCACGGCGAGGCTATGCGGTAGCGAGAAATTGATGCGCACGGGAGCCAGCCGGCTCGTCCGGTCGCCTCCTGGCGTTGAGCCGAGCCTGTTCATCTCACTGCCGAACAGATTTGTGCGAACCGTCATAGCGACAACATCCGCAGGTTCGAGTGGGCGATGATGTTGTTGTTCGAATTTTTGCACTGCATCGAAGAGAGCCTCGAGCGCGCTGCCGAGGTAGGCGCAACCCGGATAGATCTTGAACGACAACGTGTCGGATACCCATGAACGGCCGAAGCCGGTGAACATTCCCTTGAGAAAATGATGCGAGAAATGCTCGCCGAAGCCGAGATCACTGTCGAGGATGTCGAGCGGGCCGGTCAGGTTCCAGGACGCAGCCCGGGCGCAAAGAATGCCGTCACGGGCGGGGAAAGCGGCCGAAAGAAGTTTTGAATCCGGTCCCATGAACCCTGGCCACATGGCGAAGGGCGGCTGGTAGAGAGAAATGGCGATTGCATGAGCCGTTTGTACGGCATCGAGGTTCATCAGTCTGGCGGCTGCACTGGCTGCGGCCGGAGCGTGCAGGTGCGTCCAGAGTTGGCCGTTCTGCGGGCCCAGAACTACGCTGGCACCAAGGCGGCCACCCACCTCGTTGGCGATAATCTGCGAAAGCAGCAGGTCCTTGCCGCCGAGGCCCGATTCTTGCGCGAAACCCAGCCCGGCCAGTACAGCCGAGTGACCGCTGTGACCCAGAAAAAGGTAGTCGTCATAGTCGAGGGCCATCGAAGCCGCCGCGTTGGCCACAACGGCAACCGTGGGCGAAGTACTCTCTCCCGATGGAAAGACGACGCTGCGGCCGTTGGCCCGCGTGCTCATGATGATTTCCCTGATAGCCCTGGCTGCCCGGGTGGAATATCCAGCGTAAACAGCGGCCATGACCGAAAGAATCTGCAGCTTGGCTTTTGAAACAACCCGCTGGGGGATGTCTTCGAATCGTAAAGAACTTGACCAATCTGCGATACGTTCGACTATTGTGTCCATGGGAGTGGCTCTCAATTCTCGCCCAACGGTAAATCGTTGTGCGCTGCGCCGCGTCTGTTCTTGATGTACTTGTAGATGAAGAAAAGGGCGATCAGTCCAACCAGCACCACCAGGCTCCAGATGCCCAGTCTTTCGAAGAACTCCATGATACTGTCGATCTGCTTGTGGAAAATGTACCCGACTGAAAGGAATGCAAGACCGTGTACGAGCACAACCGAACTGTCGACGATAGCGAATTTTAGAAACGAGTAGTGCAAGAAACCGGTGGCCATATAGGTTGGCGCGCGGGTCCCGAAGAAAAAACGGCAACCGATTATAGCCCAAAGGCCCTTCTTTTCGAAGCCAAGCCGGGCGCGCTCGAAAGAGCGCGAACGGATCAAACGTTTTCCTATCTTGGTTCCGGATAGCAGTCTCAAGCCTCCGCGACCCATCCAGTACTGTGTCAGGTCGGTGGCGATGATGCCGCCGATGATGGCCAGCCCGCCCCAGAGCGGTTCGAGGACACCCGTGGCGATGCAGGCTCCTCCGAGAAGTGTAAAGGCCTCCTCAGGAGGGGCCAGCGGGAAGATCGCCGAGAACCAGACAAACAGAAACAGGCCGACGTGCGGATCGCCGCCGATGGGAGTCAGGAAATCGTTGATGAAGGTCTGTAGCAGTTCCAAGCCGGTTCCCGCTGTTGATTAGCCCCCTTGGCAATGGCTTCCGCTTCACGGTCTATTTTCCGGGGCACTGGGCGCGCACCTCGGGATTGATATTTTTATTTCCATAGGCCTTGTCGAAGTGGGCCGAAAACTCAGCCGCCAGTTTCAGAGCGCGTTGCTTGAAAGCTGTCTTATCGGCCCAGGTGTTCTCAGGTTGCAGGAGCGAGTTGTCATCGACACCGGGGCAGGCGCGCGGCACGCGCAGGTGGAAGACGCGATCCTCGTCGTAGTCGGCTTTCGAAAGCTGGCCGGAAAGGGCCGCCTGGACCAACTCGCGGGTCAGTCGAATGTCCATTCGCTTTCCGACGCCGTAGGGCCCGCCGCTCCAGCCGGTGTTGATCAAGTACACATCGGCGCCGTGTTCGGCCATCTTGTCGCCCAACATGCCGGCATAGACATCGGGATTGCGCGGCATGAAGGGCTCGCCGAAGAAGCGCGAGAAGACGGTTTTTGGGTCGATGATGCCTGTCTCGGTACCTGCCAGCTTGCTGGTGTAGCCCATCAGGAACCAGAGCATTGCCTGGTGGCGATCCAGCTTCGAGACCGGCGGCAAGACTCCGTTGGCATCGGCGGTTAAAAAGAGGATTGTCTTCGGATGACCGCCCACGGGAGGATCCTTGATGTTGGAAAGGTATGCCAGCGGGTACGAGGCGCGCGAGTTGGGAGTCAATCGATCGTCAAAGAGATCGAACTTGCCGTCGGGGTACATCATCGTGTTTTCAATTATTACTCCATGGGAAAGGACGTCGTCATCGTGAAACACCGCCTTGTATATCTCGGGTTCCTTCTGCGGATCGAGATCGATCAGCTTGGCGTAGCAGCCGTTTTCGAAGTTTCCAACCCCGTGATCCGACCAGCCGTGTTCATCATCTCCCAGCAGCGCTCGCCGGGGATCTGCCGAAAGAGTCGTTTTACCGGTGCCGGACAGACCCAAGAGCAAGGCAATGTCGCCTTCGGGACCTTCGTTGGCCGAGCAGTGCAACGGCAGGATACCGGCGCCGGGCAGGTAGTAATTCATCACCGTGAAGATAAGTTTCTTGACGCTGCCGCCGTAGGCCGAGCCGTAGATCACTCCCATGCGTCGATCCAGATCCATGGCAACGGCCATGTCGGATGCCCGACCGGTTCCCGGTAACTCGCGCAGCCTTCCCTGGTACCGCTTGGAATCGAGCTTGTCGTAAGGACAGACCAGCAGACTGAATGGCTGCTCGGCGAAAACAGAGTCAGCCAGCTCGTCCGGCACGGGGCGAAACATGTTGTCTGTAAACAAGGCCGTCAGTGCCCTGTCGCTGATGGTCTTTACGGGCAGGGCCCAGCGGGAGTCGGCGCCCAGGACCCGGTCGGTCACATAAAGCCTGTCCTTAGCGGCCAGAGTGGCAAAAGCGTCGTCGAGCAGCATGTCGAAAGTTTCGGGCTCTATCGGCAGGTTGTTTGGCGAGTCCCAGTCGATATCGGCCTCACTCTCCGGCCGCCTTACGGTGATGGTGTCCTTGGGGCTCCTGCCCGTAGATTCGATCGGAGTCCAGGTGACCAAAGCGCCTTGCGAAGCCGTCAGTGCCTCGCGGTTATCCAGGCTGTGCTGAATAAGTTGCTTACGCTGCAGGTTGTCATGGACCTTTCCGTGCATTTCGATGAGTTTCTTTATTCTTGCAGGCATCGACATGATCTTGCACCTCGTATAGCTGTTTTTCCGGTTCGGGAGCCTGAATCATCCTCCAACATGATCAGTTTTTCAAATGGTTTCGGCTATTGAAAAAACTATTGCAAATATTCGCTTGATGCGCGAGACTGCGATTGTTTACAGGGGCGTTGTCTAGGGAAGCTCGGTGAAAGTCCGACGTGGTCCCGCCGCCGTGAGCGACGACGAAACCGGCAATATAGCCACTGGGGCAACCCGGGAAGGCGCCGGAAGTAGGATGACTCGCAAGCCGGAAAACCTGCCTCGCCCTGCAACCAGTCAGTTCTCTCCGCGGAGCGAGAATGCTGGATCGATTCTTAGCGGTTGTCACCCGTACCATCTTACTAGTCTTGTCGGGACTGTTCTTGTGCCGGTCGGCAGCGGCCGGTGGAGCAGACGCCGGAGCCAAGTCGGACGATGAGTTGGTTCGCGAGCTCGAGGGTAAAGAACTCGAGACGGTGATCATCAAGGCCGGGCGCCTCGGTTCTACCCGGGATTCAAGCGCTTTTGCAGAAAGCCTATCGGTCAAGGACGAAATCGATCGCATGCGTTCTGTCAGCGAGGTGCTGTCCGACGCGGTCGGTGTTCAGGTGCGCCGACTGGGCGGTCTTGGCTCCTACGGCGCGGCAACAATCAGGGGCTCTACGCCGAATCAGGTACCGGTCTACCTCGACGGAGTGCTGCTGAACGCGGGCGGTTTCGACTCGGTAAATCTGGGCGAGCTGGCGCTTGATTCGCTGGCCGAGATCGACATCTACCGGGGGCAGACACCGGCCGATCTCGATACCGCGGGCATCGGGGGGGCTTTAGTGCTGAAAACCAGAAAGTTCGAGCGGCCGCTTCTGGAAATCGCCGCAAGCTGCGGCTCGTGGAACAGCTACAGGCTTTATTCACTCTTGGCCAGGCGGTTCGCATCCGTGAAGCTTCTGGCATTGCTGAGCCTGTCGTCGACGCGGGGCGACTTCTTCTACCTGAACCGCAACGGCACCCTGTTCGAT
>CAZENH010000061.1:12692-16461 GCA_964513625.1 uncultured Myxococcales bacterium
ACTTGCAAGGCAGCCCAAAGAGCCGGTTTCGGGCCGGGTTGTCTCTCGGTCATGTGTGGAACCCGGCCGATGATATTTTTATCCAGCCCGGCCTACGCCTTTCATACCAGCACTCGTCGTTTGGAGGCGGAACGCTTCCGGGCGACCTGGGAGAGATTGCGCCGGTCGAGGCGGATGATTTCATCTGGCAGATCTCACTCGGAACGCGCTGGGAGATCGGTCGCGGAATTTCGTTCAGAGCCAATGCCGGGCGTTACGTGCGTTATCCCGATCTGACCGAGATGTTCGGGGACCGCGGCGCGGTAATCGGCAATCCCGACCTGTTGCCCGAACGGGGCATCAATGCCGATGCCGGCCTGGACTACCTGTTGACCGGGAAGGGGCCGCTTACGATGCTGCGGGCCGGCGCCGCCTGGTTCGGCAACTGGTCTGACGATCTGATCAGCTACGTGCAGAATTCGCAGTCTAGTGTGCGTCCCGAGAACATATCGGCGGCCGAGATCCTCGGGCTGGAATGCAGCCTGCGCGCCTCGTTCTGGGAGAGCGTCACGCTTTCCGCGAACTACACCTACATGCACGCCGTGAACCGCTCGCAGGTAACTTACTACAGCGGCAGACGTCTACCAGGCCGGCCGGCGCATGAATTTTACGGCAAGATCGAGTACGGGCACGAGCAGGCCGGACTGGGGATCAGGGTCTTTGCCGATATGGACTATGCCGGGAACAACTACCTCGACCAGGCCAACCTCAAGCAGGACGTTCTGTCCCGCCTGCTGTTCGGAGCCGGCTTGAAGCTTTCAGATTTGCGTCGGGGGCTGGCATTGACGGTCGAGATAAAGAACCTGACAAACAACTACGTGTTGACCGACGCCGACGGCAGACGCCGTCCGCTGAGGGATTTCGAGGCATTTCCACTGCCGGGACGCACGGTCATGGCAACCGTACGCTGGCGCATCTAACCTGGAGGAGAAAAAGATGAAGAGCGGAAGATTGTTTTCATACAAACGTGCGGCGATCGGTCTTGGGCTCGTTTGGGCCGCCGGATGCGGGTCAAGCGACGGGAACCATGTCAACCACGGGGCCAGTTCTGCACTGGTTGTCACCACCGATTACCAGACCGGTTCCTACGCGGCCGTCGATCTAGAGGATCACAGCGTTGTAAAGAACATCGCGGTCATACATTCGGATGCCGTCTGTCGCTACGATCCGCTGAGCGCGCGCCCTTTTATCATCTCGCGCCAGGGAGCCGACGCGATCGAACTGGTCGATGAGGAGAGCCTCGCAATCACGGGCGAGTACTCGGTCGGAGCAGGCAGCAATCCTCAGGACATAGCGTCCGTTTCCGACTCCCGGGCGTATATTCCCCGATACAGTGACAAGGATATGCTGGTTGTAAACCCGATTACGGGCGCGGAGGTCGAAAAAATCGACCTGTCCTCCTACGCCGACGCCGACGGGCTGCCAGAAGCCGGCTGGGCAGTCACACTTGACGGCAAGGTCTACCTGACCTTGCAGCGGCTTGCCAATTTCGCGCCCACCGACTACAGCTCGATCCTGGTGATCGACGGTGCGAGCGGTGCGATCGAGGAAGAGGTCGAACTGACGGCCACCAGCCCTTACGGCAAGCTCAGGTACAACACTTTCATCGACCGCATCGTTTTGGCCGAGGTCGGCTCGTTCGGCGTGCTCGACGGGGGTGTCGAGTATTTCAATCCGGCGGACAACGCAGTCTCGGGCCTGGTAGTCAGCGAGGAGACCCTGGGCGGTGATCTGAGCGATGCCGTGATTTTGTCGGATACCAAGGGCTACGCCGTGGTGGGAGTGACCCAACCGGATTTCAGCTCGATCACCCGCGTGGTGAGCTTCGATCCCTCGAGCGGGGAGAAGATCGCCGACCTGTCAATCGGGCAGGGCTACGATCATGCCTTCATCGAGTTGACCCCGGACGGCTCGCAACTCTGGGTAACCGACCGCAACTTGGCCGCCCCGGGCATCAGGATTTTCGACACGACTGACGATCATGAAATAACGACCGAGCCGATCGACACCGGCCTGCCCCCCTTCATGACCTGCTTCATTCCCGACTGAGGCGATCCGCCACAAGCTAGACAAACGCTCGAGTTTTTTTCGGGAATACCGAACCGTTTGCATTCGTCTCGGTACTTAATGAACATGGCGAAAAAGGGGGTCAGACCCCGACACATGACACTTAGGCGCAGGTCCAGATCGAGCGCGTTTGCCAGATTCAAGATCGTGCTGAATGTCGGGTTTGGAAATTCCACGGTGAGTGGGTAATTTTCGGATCGATGTGGCGGTCAGCTACACATAGCTCCATGCCGGTCATCGAATTGTTGGGAAGATTGATCACTTGGAATGGATCGGATAGCATACTTCCATGGCAATGCTTGACGACGTCCGGGAGAAGATTGCGGGGCAGCAGTATGAGTTCTCCAGGCACGCCGTCGATCAGAGCATCGTCCGTGACATCAGCGTTGCCGAGTTGGAACAGGCGGTGTCAAACAGGAGCGAGGTGATTGAGGACTATCCGGAGGACAAGTATGGACCGAGTTGCCTGATATTAGGGTTCACGTTTGTCGGGCGGCCGATTCATGTGCAGTGCAGCTACCCGGCCCGGCCGCTGATCAAGATTATCACGTTGTATGAACCTGACACCGATCTCTGGATTGACTACCGGATCAGGAAGACGGATTGACGAGGTGAAAGAATGAAAGAGATAATGGTCGAAACCGAAGTGACCTACACACTAGAGCACAATGGCAAGTTCTTCATTATTGAACACGTGCCGGCACGGGTGTGCAGAGAAAATGGTGAACAGTACTTCTCTCCGGAGACCGTGGAACGCATCCAGGCCATCGTCAAGAGCAAGAAGAAACCGGATAAAGTTATCAAAACCCCGGTCTACAGGTACGCATGAAAGATGCCCAACCCCTGCGACCACGACAGTGAAATCCAGCCCAGCCCAGGTGCCATAGAAACAGTTGTGGAAACAGTTGTAAACGGCCTGCCCCCATTCATGACCTGCTTCATTCCCGACTGAGGCAAGCCGTCAGGCCCCGCCGGCGACGCTGCGCAGGCGTTCGAGAATCTTCTCCAGCGCTCCGACATAGTCTGAGCGGATGCGGGCGAAGATCTCGTCCGCCACTTTGTCCGAGTACAGGTGGGAGGTGCGGTTGCGATCGGTGAGCATGTCCAGGAAGACGGTCTCTTCGTCGAGCCAGCCGACGCGGAAGGCCTCTTCCAGGCTCTCGCGCGGAGTGCTGACATTGATGCCCCGGGCGAGCAGGAAGCGCCGCAGGGTTTTCCAAAGCAATTCGACCGAGAACTCGAAGCGCTGAATTGTTCCATCCCTTTCGAGCTGCTCGCGGGCGCGATCGACCCCCTCTCGGAGACGTTCGACGGCCCGCTCGAACCTTTCGATCGCATAACCAAGCTCAGCGCTCATAGATCACCTTCCCGGTCTCCTCGATTATCCGGCGAAAGGCCTCGTCGACCGATGCCAGATGCACGATGTCCACCTTGTACAATCCCCGGATGGCGTCGATTCGCTCCCGGGCTGCGCGCAGGGCGGAGACGTCCATCTCGGGTCCATCAATGGCGAAGTCGAAATCAGCGTGCGGGTCGTTGTTTTCTGCCGCCCGCGAGCCGAAAAGAATCACCCGCTCGGCCGAGAGAACTTCCTTCAGCACCCCCAGCACCCCGCTGATGATTTCACTCTGCCGCTCGGCCATGCAACTCACATACCGCAGCC
>CAZENH010000062.1:0-16002 GCA_964513625.1 uncultured Myxococcales bacterium
TCCGAGGCCCACCTGGATGTCGACGCCGCCTCCCGGGAAATATCCGGCAGCCTGCTCTACCACGGAAGCCTGACCGGCCGCTCGGGAGGCCTGAGGCTCTTTTTCTCGGCGGTTTTCAACAAATCCATCGATCACTGGAGCGTCTGGCGCGACGGCGAGTTGCTGGATGATGCGCTCAGCGCTTCGGGAGACGATCTTGGCGCGGCCTTGGCGCTGGACACGTCCGGGACGGTCGAGGCGCAGATCGGGATTTCCTACGTCGACGTAGAAGGCGCCAGGCAAAATCGGCAGGCCGAGCTTGCAGGCAAAGACTTCGACAGCGTGCGCGCCGATGCACGTAATGCCTGGGAAGAAAAGCTCGCATTAGTTTCGATCGAGGGCGGCACGAAAGACGAGCGGGTCAAGTTCTATTCTGCGCTCTACCACGCCATGCTGCATCCTACTCTTTTCAGCGATACAGACGGCCGCTACACAGGCCTCGACAAGCAGGTTCATAGCGCCTCCGACTTTCTGTACTACACCGACTTTTCCATGTGGGACACCTATCGCAACCTGCATTCGTTGTTCGATCTCATAATCCCGGATCGCCAGCGGGACATGCTCGTCTCGCTGGTTAATATGGCGGAGCAGGGCGGCTCGCTGCCCAAATGGCCGGCCGGCACCAGCTACACCGGGTGCATGATCGGAACACCGGCCGACGTGATCATCTCGGAGAGCTATCAAAAGGGCATCACCGATTTCGATGTGCAGACGGCCTATACCAAGATGTACGAGCACGGAAGCGGCCCGGTTCAGCAGGCCGGCCGCGGCGGGATCGAATACTACCTGACTCTGGGCTACGTGCCGGCCGACCAGCAGGGCGGCTCGGTATCTAAGACCCAGGAGTTCTGTATCGCAGACGCTGCCATAGCAGAGTTGGCAGAGCTGTTGGGAAAAACCCAGGACGCAGCCGACTTCAGGGCCCGCTCGAAAAACTACAAAAACCTCTGGGATCCAAAGACACAGTTCATGCGCGGCAAGAACGAAGACGGATCATGGGTCGAGGCCGAAGAGGATTTCGAACCTTTGGACTGGGGCGCCGCTTATTACACCGAAGGCGACGCCTGGCAGTACCTGTGGCTGGCGCCCCAAGATCCCCAGGGGCTGGTCGAGCTTTTTGGCTCAGCCGACGCCATGGGCGACAAGCTGGAGGAGTTCTTTTCGACTCCCGAGCCGGACCCCGGGGGCCTTCCGCCCGAATACATTCCTCCGCGCTTCTACTGGCAAGGCAACGAGCCCGACATCCACGCCGCTTACCTGTTCAATGAGGTCGGCCGACCCGACCGGGCTCAGTACTGGGTGCGCCGGATCCTCGAGACCCGCTACCACGCAAAGCCTGCCGGCATACCCGGAAATGATGATCTGGGCACCATGTCCGGCTGGTATGTTTTCTCGTCCTCGGGTTTCTACCCCATAGCCGGTCAGACCCGCTACTACATAGGCAGCCCGCTTTTTACAAAGACAACTTACCGGCTCAGCGATGGCGCGACTTTAGTGGTCAAGGCCTCGGGCGCGAGTGCCGAGAACATGTACGTCCAGTCGGCCCGGCTGAACGACGAGCCCCTCGACGTCCCCTGGTTCCAGCAGTCCGATATCGAAAACGGAGGAGTGCTGGAACTGGTCATGGGCCCCGAGCCGTCAGACTGGGGCAAGTGAGCCGAGTCTCCGTCTCAAAACTTCGTTTTGATATGGAGACCGAGCGGTAAAAATGCGGTTTGACAGCGGCTCGAGTTTCGCTTGGCGTGAGAATAGCGGCTTTTGAGACGGGAACGAGCCTACTGTGATTCGGAGTAGCTAGCAATTGGTGAGGCAAGAAAGTGGCATACTCTCACCCCGAAGGGGTGAGGGAAAATAGCCTGGGGGTTCACCCCCAGGTTGGAAGGCAAAACATCTACGAGCGCCCTGAAGGGGCGCGGCTGGTTCTGAACTCGAGTGCCCGTAGGTGCGGCGCCCCTTCAGGGCGCATGGAAGATTTGCCCGGCGTAACCTGGGGCTGAAGCCCCAGGCTATGATCCCTCGCTGCTTCGCAGCGGTTTGTGCGCTAGTGGTTTTGCCGGTGCAGCGGTTTTGCACAAACGAAGTAACGCCTGAGATGTGCAGGCTCCACCAACGCGACGGGCTAGTCCGAATCACAGGAGCCTAAGCAGTCCTTGAATCACGAAATTCGAGGTGTTAGTATCCCGCCTGTTGTAGCTGACTGAGAGGGATTGGATATGCGAAGGAGCGTGTGTTTGGCGTTCGGCTTGCTGGGCATGGTGATTGGGATTGGTTGCGGGGGAGGCGGGCATGCTATTCGGGAAGAGAAGCCAAAAACTCACGGTGACCGCACCTTGGTGTCTCACTCTGAGGGCGTTGAACCTTTGTGGATCCAGGAGTGCCCTGCGCGCACGGATCACCTCCTGCCTTTTTGCGGACAGGCTCACCGCGGGGACAGCAGCGAAACCGCTTGCAGTCAGGCCTACGCAGACGCCCTGGGACAACTTCGCAGACTCATCGGACAGAAGGTCACGGCCAAGTTGGTGGCTGACGGAAAAGGCGGCTACCGTTTCGAGATCGAGGGAGGGGGCGAGCCGTTGACTCTGCGCGGGGTCTGGGAAGATCAGCGCTGGTTCGAGGAGTACAGCGGACCCGGCGGACATTCCTTCGATTGCTACGTGATGCTCACCTACCCGCGTCTCGAGTATGAGAACCTGCTGGGCATGGCCCGCAAGGCGGCCCGTGATATCGTCAAGAAGGCGGCCGAGTTGCTGGCCGAAGGCAGGCGGCTGATGAGTTCGGGGCGTTTCGCCGAGGCGCCCGATGGACTCAACCGGGCGATGAAATTGCTGGCCGGTCTCAAAGAGCCGGTCGTCAGCCAGGACGGCAGCCTCAACAGCACTTTATTGGCGGAGCAGGCAAAGGCCGATCTCGATCGCGCTCGACAAGAGGCGGCAAAGATGGCCAAGACGGCTCTGGTAGCCTTGCAGCTAGTGGTCGACGGCAAGAGCGTATCTTCGGGATCTCTGATACGATCGCTTCTTACCAGGACTAAGCAGTGGCTTGCGGCCCGTGGCATAAGCTGCCGCCCGGGCGGAATTCCGGCAAACCAGCTCGAGGCCGTACTGGCCGGGGACAAGCAGGAAGCCACGAAGACAGCGGCCGAGAAGGGCGCCGGGCTGCTTCTGGTCATCGACGTCGATTCGAGCTTCATCAGCCGTGAAGACGGGATCTACTTCGCCTCGGCTAGCGGCTCGCTGCGCCTTCTGCGTACCTCGGACGGCCGGGAAGTGGCCGCTGTCGACCTGGGCCCAGAAAAGCAGGGACACCCCGTCTCACGCGCCGCGGCCTTGAAGCGCAGCGTAGAGAAACTCAGGGACAAGATGATCGAAAAAGCGATTGGCAGTTGCCTTTCCAGGCTTTGACAACAAGGAAGATCCGATGACTTTGAAAAAGATGAGACTGTTTCTGATAACGGCGTTGTTGTGCCTGGCGCTACCCGTGCTGGCCGCTCCGCCTGCAGCGCTTAAGCCGCAGGCGAAGGTGGGCACCCGGGCCCCGGACTTCAGCCTGCGCGACCTGAACAGCAACCTGATTCGCCTGAGCGACCTGGCCTACCCGGGGGATGAGAAGTCGTGGAAGAAAAAGAAACAGGTTCTGATAGATTTTTTCAGAACCGATTGTAAGCCCTGCATGAAGGAACTGCCCCAGGTGCTGGCCTACTACGAGAAGCACAAGGACAAGGTGCAGGTGATCATGATCGCCTTGCTCGAGTCGGAAAACGGGCGCGACAAGCTCGACAAGTTTCTCAAGGCGCACAATTTTGAGTTCCCGGTTCTGGTAGACGCTTACGAGACGGTGGCCAAGAAGTACATCGTTGACGGGGAGACCGTAACCCTGCCGTCGATCTTTTTCATAGACCGCAACGGTATGGTGCGCGCCAGGTTCGTGGGCCTCGAAGAAAACCTGGAAAACTCGCTCAACAAGGCCCTGGGCGGCTGAGACGCCTTGCTGCTGCGCGGCCTCCTTCATCTATTGAGCTTTTTCTTCCGCTGCCTACCGCGGCGGGTCGCGAACGGGCTGGGTGCCGGCCTGGGGCTGGTCTGGTACTACCTGGTGCCAATCCGTAAGGGCGTGGCGCTTTCCAACCTGCAGATTGCCTTTCCCGACAAACGGCAGGCTGAGCGCAGGAGAATCGCCCGGAAATGCTTCATGCACCTGGGGCGTTCGGCCGTCGAGTTCCTGCGTCTTTCGGGACTTTCGAAAAAGAAAGTTGCCGGGCTGGTCGAGCACAGCGGTTGGGATAATCTCGAAAAGGCACAGGCTGCAGGCAAGGGTGTCATAGTGGCCACCGCCCACCTCGGCAACTTCGATCTGATGGCCTGCGCCGAGGCCCTGAGAAAGGTACCACTGCACGTGGTAACCCGCAGGCAGCATGCCGCAAACATCGACAGCTACTGGATGAGCACCAGGGCCAGGTGCGGAGTGGGGCTGCTGCCGGCCAAGGGCTCGGCCTTCGCCATCCACAAACTACTAAAGCAGGGCCGGGTAGTGGCTCTGGTCATTGATCAGCACATGCCGCCCGGTCGTGGCATGCCGATGGATTTCTTCGGTCACCCGGCCTCGACGACGACCGCGCCGGCGCTGTTTGCCCTGACCTGCGGGGCGCCGATAATACCGGTAACAATCGAGCGCCTACCCGGCGGACGCCACAGGGTGACGATTGACCAGCCGCTCGAGATCGACCGCCGGGCCGGGAGAGAAAACGAAGTCGCCAGGTTGACACTGGAACTCAACCGCTGGCTGGAAGGCAAGATCCGTAAGTGCCCGGAGCAGTGGCTATGGATACACAGGCGCTTCAAGCTCGGGAGTGGCGACAATAAAAATACGTGATCCCGGGAGATTATCGCGCATACCTTGTGCCGAGACGGCACATGGCATACAATGATAGTGCGTGTTACCACAAAATTGATCGTTCCGAAGGGAGGTCGCAAATGGCTCTTTGGAAATGGTGTCTCGTTTTCGGCTTGGGAGCCGTGGCGCTGGCCGCAAAAGGTTGCGATTGCTCCGATACAGGCGGAGATTCTTACACGGACTGCGTCGACGAGGACGGCGACGGTTACGGGGAAAACTGCATGCTTGGTCCCGACTGCGATGACGGCGATCCCAAGCTGAACTTCTCGTGTGATTGCGATGTTCTGCCGTACGAGGGATGCCCCTGCGACGGCAGCGAGCAACCCGAGTGTTTCGAAGCCGACGCGAAATTCCTGGACGTCGGAATCTGCAAGGCCGGCAAGCGCAATTGCGAGGCCGGCAGCTACAGCGCCTGTATCGGGCAGGTAATGCCCGAGACCGAGCGCTGTGACAACATCGACAACGATTGCGACGGAGCCACCGACGACCACATTTCGTGCAGCGACTGCGGCCCGCGTTGCCAGGGAGTTGAAGTGGGTCCGGGCAACGACCAGGAATTCGAATGGAACGATGACAACCACTACGGGCTCCAGAAAGATCCCTCGGGCAACCTGGTGCTCGAGGAGGGCGAGAACATCCGCTTGACCTTCCTGTACGTGGCCAACTCGGACGAGGGGACGGTCTCCAAGATCAATACGGTCACGGGTCGTGAGGAGGGACGCTACATTTCGGCTCTCTACAGCCCGGATTCGCGCAACCGCGGCAGTGCCCAGGCGACCGGTAACGCCCCCTCGCGCACGGCCGTCGACTTCAACGGCGACGTCTGGGTCGCCAACCGCGCCTTCAACCAGCAGGGCACTGTAACCAAGATCGCCAACGATAACTGTCCCGACGTAGACGGGGACGGCACCGTCGAGACATCCAGCGACGTCAACGGCGACGGCGTCATCAGTTTGAACGACCCCCAAGAGTACCTGGGCGAGGCTGATGAGTGCATCCTGTTCACCGTCAACGTGGGAGGCAACAACGGGGTGCCTCGGGCGATGGCCTTGGACGCCGGGGGCGTCGAGGGTGGACCGGGCAACGCCTGGGTGGGCGCCTATAGCGAGAGCAAGTTCTATAAATTGGATCCCTACGACGGGCACGTGCTGGCCGAGGTTCCTATCGGATTGCACCCTTACGGCGCGGCCATCGATTCGAAGGGCATCCTGTGGTCCACCCAGGAGAACAGCGGAAAGATCGTCAGCATCGACACAAACTCGAACAGCGCCGGTCAGGTGATCCAGATCCAGGGCTGGGACGGGTCCTACGGCATCGCGATCGACATGAAAGATCGCGTCTGGGTCGGCGGCTATCAGCGCGAGGGCGCGGCGCGTTACGATCCCTCGGACGGCTCGTCGATGACCGTGCCCACGCCTGGAGTAGGCGTCGGCCGCGGCATCGCCGCGGACGCCGACGGTTACATCTGGCTGGCTCATTCATGGCTGACCGACGGAACCAGGGTAGGCCGCATCACCCGTTTCAAGGCCGACGACGGATCTGAGATGCGCACCTATGACTTGCTCAGCGCCAAGGAAACCATCGGCGTCGGCCTCGATTTCGACGGCTACGCCTGGGGCGTCAACCGCCAGACGGACAACGCCTGCAAGGTCGAACCCGAATCGGGTGACGTCGAGTGCTACCCGACGGGCAAGGGAACATATACCTACTCGGATTTCACCGGCTTTGCCCTGCGCAATTTCACCGCCCCGCGCGGAACCTACAAGCAGGTCTTCGAGGGTTGCGCACTGCCCACCGACACTCGCTGGAAACAGGTCAGTTGGGAGGCCAGCGTGCCGGCCGGCACTTATGTGAAGATCTACGTCAGGGCGGCAGGCAGCATAGATGCCCTGCAGACGGCCACTCGTTACGGTCCCTTCGAGGAGTCGCCGGCAGACCTTATTGCCGCAGGAGAGATAACCGGGCACTACCTGCTGGTCGAGGTTTCCCTGTCGACCGATATCGAGGGCCTGACCCCGATCTTCAAGGGCCTCGGAGTGCAGTGGGTCTGCGCGGGAGAGAATTGACAGAAGCGGGCAAGGCGAGTAGTTTCCCGCCCATGAACGACTTGAAACAAAAAATCGCTGGATTCCCAGATCTAAGAATCGTCGTACTAGGCGACCTGGTGATAGATCGTTACATTCATGGAACGACTCGCAGGATCTCGCGCGAGGCGCCGGTGTTGATCGTCCGCGAGGAGAGCGAGGACGCGAGGCTGGGCGGAGCCGGAAACGTTGTGGCAAATATCAGCGCCATGGGCGGTCGCCCGCTGCCGGTAGGGCTGGTCGGCAGTGACGACGCCGGCAACCAACTCTTGGAGATGCTGGCCGCCCGGGGGATTTCCGGAGAAAGTGTCATGGTTGATCCCAACCGTTTCACGACCGAGAAAACGCGCGTGCTGGCCGGAGGCAAAAATACGGTTCGCCAACAGATGCTGCGAATCGACCGGGTGAACGACGAGCCGATAACCACGGCGATCAGGGACATGCTTGTCGAGCGTTTGAAGCGTGCGATAGGGGAGGCCGACGCACTGGTGGTTTCGGACTACGACGAGGGTGTCATAGGGGGATGTGTCCTGGACGAAGTGCTGAATGTCATCCAGACAGGCGCTACCCCGGTTTTTGCCGATGCGCGCCAGGGTATCGAACGCTTCAAGGGCGCTTTGGCGCTGACTCCCAACGAGCCTGAACTGGCCAGGGCGACTGGTATAGACGTCCACAAATCGTCCGGACTCGAAAAGGCGGGCCGCAAGCTTTTGGCCGATACCCAGGCAGAAATGCTGCTAGTCAAACGGGGCAACAACGGCATGGCGCTTTTTTTACCCGACTGTGAAACGCTGAAACTTCCCGTCTACGGAACAGCCGAAGTGGCCGATGTCACCGGTGCCGGCGATACTGTCATCGCCGCCTTTGCCCTGGCTCGTATGGCCGGGGCGGAACCCGCAGACGCCATGCTGCTTGCCAACATGGCAGGCGGTATCAAGGTTAAAAAATCAGGCACCGCCGCAGTCGAGGCCAGGGAACTCATTGCCGCGCTGCAACGAAAAGATTAAGCGCAGCCTTTTAGACTGATATGTCGAAGATCACCGATCTCGAAACGCTCGTGAGCATCCTGGCCCCGGCCCGCAAGCTGGGACAAACTATTGCCTTGGCCAACGGTGCCTTCGACCTGCTGCACGTTGGTCACGTGCGCTATTTACAAGGAGCCAAGAAACTTGCCGACCTGCTGGTGGTGGCGGTCAACTCCGATGCATCGGTGCGCAGGCTAAAGGGCCCCGGCCGACCTGTTTTCCCGGAGCTTGAGCGAGCCGAGATCGTCGCCGCGCTGAGGGCAGTAGATTATGTGCTGCTGTTCGGCGAGGACGATGTTCGAGGCGTGATCCGGCGCCTGCGTCCCGATTTGCAGGTCAAGGGAAGCGACTACACGCCGGAAAGCGTTCCAGAGCGGGACGAGGTGTGTGCTTATGGCGGGAGGGTGGCTATCGCCGGCGATCCCAAGGATCACTCCACCTCGAAGATACTCGAGTCTTTAGCCGGAGACGATTGAGTTGATCTTGGGGCCGTTGAATATCCTACATTTGCTTTCTTACCACCTGTACACGGGACCCGTGGAGCCGGTGCTGGGCCTGGCGCGCGAGCAACGTCGCGCTGGACATGACGCCAGGCTGGCCATCGATACTCTAAGAGATGGAGATATCGAAGAAAGGGCGCTTGAGTTCGGGGTGCCTGTCGAGAAGCGCCTGGCGCTCTCGGTAAAATCAGGCCCGATCCTGCTGATGCGCGACATCCTGGCTCTAAAACGCTTCTGGAAGGGGTCTGAGTTAGACATTTTGCATGCCCACCGTTCACACGAGCATACCCTGGCGGCCCTGGCGCGTCCCGGGGAAACAAAGGTCAAACTTGTGCGCACCCTGCACACTGACAAGGCCTCGTCGCCCGGACGTGGATGGCAGCTAAGAAGGGCCGACGGACTTGTAGCAGTATCCAACAAGCAGCGGCAAGAATTGATCGAAAGACGGATCCTGCCCAAGGATCGGATTATTGCGATAGACGGTGCGGTCGACAGCTCGCGTTTCTGCCCGGGCCCGGGCGGCGATACGCTTCGCAGGGAGGCGGGCATATCCGAAGATGCGCCGCTGGCCGGTATCGTCGCCCGCATGAAACCCGGTCGAGGACACGCGCTGCTGCTTGACGCCTGGGAGCAGGTGATAGACAGATTGCCTGCGGCCCGCTTGCTGATCGCAGGCCGTGGAGAGCTGGAACAGAGCTTGAGAGACCGGGTTGCCGGATCGAAGCTGGCCGGATCGGTCGTCTTTCTCGGATATCGAAATGACCTGCCCGAGGTCTACCGGGCCCTCGATCTCAAGCTGATTTTGGCGCCGGGCAACGATGGAACCTGCCGGGCCGCCCTCGAGGCCATGGCTTCGGGCGTACCAGTGCTGGGTGCAGACACAGGGGCGCTTCCCCAGATCATAAGCCAGGGCCGCACCGGCAGGATCGTATCTGGGGACGATAGCCAACTTCTGGCAACGGCACTGGTCGAAATGCTTGCCGATCGAGCGGCCTTGAAAAATATGGGAGCCAACGCGCGAACCGAGGCCCAAAACAGATTTTGCGTGGAAAAGCAGGCGGATAAGATCGAAAAACTTTATCGCCTGGCGCTAGGTGAATGATCCTGTTGCGGTCGGTGTCCGCAGGCGATATCCTTCTGACCGCTTAAGCCTGGGAGAGTACTTGGCTGTGAAATTCAAAGGTCTCGTGCATCCGCCTAAGAAAGTTGTCATAGTACAGACAGCTTTCATTGGGGACGTGGTATTCGCATCGCCGCTGGTGCATGCCATAAAAAAGGCTCATCCCAAGACGCAGGTATGGCTGATGGTTCGACCCAAGAGCCAAGAGGTGGCGGCTTGCATCCCCGAGATCGACGGTGTGCTGACATTCGACAAGTACGGCGGCGAGACGGGGCCGGGTGGGGTGTTGCAGGCGGCTGCCAGGATCCGCCGTGAGAATTTCGACCTGCTTGTCTCTCCTCATCGATCGGCCCGTACGGCTTTAGTGGCTCGCCTGTCCGGCGTGCCCTGCAGGGTGGGCTACCGCCAGGGGCTGGGGCGCCTGGCCTATAACCTGGCGCTTTCGCCCATGCGTAATGAACCGTGCAACCTGGCTCAGGACTTGAAACTGATTGAGGCCGTCGGTATACCGGCGGCCGGAACCCGCCTCAGGCTTGTCGCCCCTGAGGACAAGTCGAAATACGCCGACGGTTTTCTCGAACAGCACGCCATAGGAGCGGATGATCGCCTGGTGGCCTTGTGTGTCGGCGCCTATTGGGCCACCAAGCGCTGGCCGGCGGTATATTTCGCAAGCCTTGGAGAGTCGCTGAAAGAACGCGGCTATCGCCCTTTGCTTTTCGGAGGGCCCTATGAGAAGGAAATAGTCGCCCGGATTGCCGAAGCACGCGGTGAACCGCTGGTGAGCTGCGTTGGAAACTCGCTGGCCGAATCGGCGGCGCTGCTTGCCCGCTGTGATACCGCCGTAGGGGGCGACTCCGGCATGACACACATGGCCCGGGCACTGGGAGTGCCCACGGTTTTGATTTACGGCCCGACCGATCAACGCGCTCATCGTTTCGATGACAAAACCCAGGTGCTGACCGCCAAGGTCAAATGCCGGCCCTGCAGCCACCATGGACCCAGACGCTGTCCAAAGCAGCACCATGACTGCATGCGCATGGTCAGCCCGGAGGACGTGCTGGACGCACTGCGCCGAATTACCGATCTCAAGACTCCCGTGCCGCAATCAGGAGGACGCTCAACCCACGCCCGACCCGACCTCACACCGGTTCTCGGCTGAGCGCGGACAGCCGCCGGCGATTTTGGGCCTTTAGAAGATGGAAACCTTTTCGCCTTCCGCCGAGACAACCCTTCTTGCCAGTCCCTTCAAGATCCTGCCGAAGATCTTTAGGTATCCAGGATCGAAATGCTGCTTCAGATCGGTGTTCATCAGGCTCAAAGCGATATCCGGGCCATAGTCCTGAAGAGAGGTGAGCGTCTCGTAGCAATCGGCTAAAGCGACGATCTTGGTATAGACGCTCAAGTCGGCGGTCTTTTCCACCATGCTGATATTTCCCGAGAGATCTTTGATTGCCCTTCCGTAGGCTCTCTGGTTGTCGTAGGCCACGATGATATCGTGGATGCCCGTGCGGGCAAGGTTTCCGGTGCGCAGCTTTCTCTTGACGGTCTCCACTGGACATCTTTGAAGCAAACGCTCTTCATACGGGGTGAGCTTTCCGGTCTTGCGCAGCAGAGCTCCGTCGAGACCGGCCTTGCCGATGTCGTGGAAAAGAGCGGCCTGCCCAAGTTCGCGAAGCTGTTCTTTCGAAAGACCTACCTCGACCCCGAAGACGATTGAAAGAAGCGTCACGCCGACCGAATGGAAGGCCAGGTAATCTTCGTTGTTAGTCGCCGTCACCAGGCCCAGAAAGTGCGCGCTCTGCTCGAAGCTGATGTCGACCAGATCCTGTATCAGGTGGATGGCCTTCGAGGCCGGCAACTCGGGGCCTTCTCCGCGAATACCGGCCAGGTAGCTGCGCATGAACTGCACAGCCCTGGCGTAGACGACCAGAGCGTAGCGCTTGCGATCCAGCTTCGACTGGTCGAGGGTCGCCTCTCCCTCCTGTTTGTTTTGCAGGATCTCCTTGATCTTCTCGAACTTGCGCAGCTTCAAGGCCATCAGTTTGCGGGCGGACACTCCGCTTTCGCCGGCTGGTTCGGTGTTGTCGTTGCTGAAGATGTACATGAAATTCTGAATTTCGCCTGTGTTGATGGCTCGATCGAGCGAGAAGCCCCCAACATTGCAGCGCTCGAATTCCTGTGCCAGGTAGCGAGTGGTGTCCAGCGATTTGAGATCGAGCTTGACCTGCATGCTGTTGAGATAAAAAGACTCGCCTGCACCCTGCAGCGTGAACCGGCCCTCCATGGCGATTATGGTATTGATGCAGCTTTCGGCCTTCTCCAGCGGCTTTACAAAAATGGCGTTGTCAGGCGCATACAGTTTGACGTTCTTTATCAGCATATGCAGAGATCCCACTAGCTCGCGGCCCAACTGCTGCAGCTTGTCCTGGTAGGCGCGCCCCGTGTCGGGTGTGCCGGCGATCTTGAGCTTATCGTCCGTCACCAGTAGACTCCTTATCAGCCGCCCAGCAGCCTCTCCTTGAGGCGTCGACAAGCTCTTTCAATCGCGCCGGCCACCTCTTGATCCTTTATGCCCGAGTCCAGTTCGGCCTTCAGCAAGCGGTAGACGGCTATGGATCCGGAATTGGCCATGCCGGCCACCAGGCTTTTCTTGTGCCCGGCCAGCTTCTTCTTGCCCAGCAGGCTGCTGGTTCTGAGTTGCTTCTGCAGGTACTCCAGAATATCGGGCGTGCCGATGCTCGAAAGCGCCGCCCAGACGGCAACCTGTTCTCGCTCGGGCTTTTCTGCGAAGTCCGGCCGTTCGGCAATGGCCATCAGCGACTGCCGGGCGATGTTCAGATCGACTCCCGGCAGGAGGCCCGCAGCGGTTGCACGTACCTGGGGATCTTTATCGCGTAAAGCGCGGGTAAGGTATGCACCGACCCCGGGCTCATTGCTATTGGCTATCGACTTGAGCGCCTCCATGCGCAGGGCCAGGTTCGGGTGAGCAAGCAGGCCGGCAACCATTCTGGTCTTGTCAGGCGGATTGAGCTTGTCGAGTATGTAGAGCATGTCTCTTACAAGGTTGGCCTTCGGGCTGGAGAGCCGCTCGGCGAAGACTTCGGGCACACTGCGCCCCAGTTTGGCCAGCGCCTCGCAGAAAAGGCGACGGGCCTCGGCCTTGTTCAAACGTTCGAGCGTGTGCAGCATGGCGCTGGTCGCCGAGGAATCCAGGCCAACCAGGTATTGATAGATTCGTTTGTAGCTCTCTTGATCGACTCGCGCATCGAGTATATCTCCGAGCCGGGCGATGGTGCTCTCCTGCGACATTCTTTGGTGCAGGTCGAGAGCGGCCTGATTGGCCCAGACCAGGCTCTCGGGGGACAAAGCGCTCTTTGTGAGCCTTTCGACCCCGGCTAAAAGGAGATCGATGGACGGCAGATCTTCGTTTAGCAGGTAGCCGTCGAAGAGTTGATCGAAGGCCTCAACCAGCTTTTGTCCGAGTTGCTCATCGATCTCCTCGGAGAAGATGTCGCTAAGGATTTGGCCGAAACGCGGCAGTAGCCGCGTGCGATCGTAAGAGATGATCTCTTGCTGAACGGCGTCTTTCTCTGATTGGCTTGCTGGTTGACTCGTGATGTTCACGCCCGCCACCTGCTTGACGTCCTCGATCTCGAGTTCGAGATCGTCGAGCGACAATCTTGCGAACTGGTGGCTGTCCGAGCCCTGTGATGTCAGGCGACCATAAAGGTAGCTGACGATCTTGTCGACCTCGAGCTTGGTCTGGTCGGTGCCCTCGCTGCCCAGCGCGAAGGACTCGACCACCACGTACTCAATGTTCTTGAAATCTTGCTTCCACAAAAGGCTGACCATGTCTTCCTGTACGACCTGGTCGGGCTGCGCGTGGGCCAGACAGACGAGCACGAAGTCGAGAAGCTCCTGGCTGGTAAGATCCCGGCGAAATACCAGCATGCGCACGCCGTCGCGGTAGAACTTGAAGGCCAGATTCTGTTCACTGGCATCTTCTTCGTAGACCGGCACTCCGTGGTAGCAAAGAGAAGTCTGCTCGACAGCCAGGCCGATATTTTCACTCTTTTCCAAGGCCTGCATCAGCGCCTTGTAGGCCGGTTCGAGATAGGCCGAGTACTGGGTCAGGTTGTGACGATAGAGACCGATGGTCTTGATGCACTTTCTGAGCTGAGTGAAAAAATCTCTGACGGCCTCGACCCGCTGCTTCTCTTCTTCTTCGATTTGAATCGGTTGCTCGGGCATCGGCTCATTATAAGCACCTTGCCCGGTTGTTTTTCAAGGCCGCTATGGTTTGACAGCCGCGAGGCGGGCGCGATAGGAGATCATATGTTCCCAAGGAGGACTGCAGATGAATAGCATGACTGGGTACGGCCGGGCGCAGGGCAAAGTGGCCGGCAGAGATGTCACGGTCGAACTGCGCTGTTACAACCATCGTTTCAAGGATATCAAGCTGCGGCTGTCACGTGGCTGGACGGCGCTGGAGGTACCGGCCGAGAAGCTGATAAGTGCATGGCTCGGTCGCGGCAGAGTTGAATGCCAGGTGCGCTCGGCCAGAGGCTCGGCCGGCCTGGCCGTACCCGAGCTGAACATGGAGGCAACCGAAAGATATTTAAAGTTGTACGGCAAGCTGGCCCGGGAGATTGAAACAGAGACCGGCGTGTCGCAGAAACTCTCGCTGGAAATAATGGCGCACTCCGAGGGGGTGATCGTCATGGACGAAGAGCTTGGCGATCCCGAATCGAGTTGGAACGATTTGGAGAGTCTTATCAAAGAAGCACTTGATCAAGCGCAGCAGATGCGTCGGGCCGAGGGTGAGCGGCTGGCCGCGGAGATTGATAAACGCCTCAAGGGAGTGGCCGATCTTGCGGCCGAAATTCGAGCGCTCTTGCCGGCGGAAAACCAGGCTCTGTTTGAGCGCATGAGCGAGAGGGTAAAAACGTTGGCCGACCAGGTGGAGGTTACTAAAGAGCGCCTGGCACAGGAGGTGGCCATTTTAGCCGAGCGCATGGACGTGACCGAAGAACTGGATCGCATGAGCAGCCACCTGGCTCAGTTTGAGAAACTGATGTCCAGGTCTGATCCTGTGGGAAGGGAGCTGGATTTTTTGCTGCAGGAGTTGAACAGGGAAGTGAACACGCTCTCTTCCAAGACACGCTCGACCAAGGTGGTTGCACTCGCGGTTACGCTCAAGGCAGAGATAGAAAAGATACGCGAGCAAATTCAGAACGTGGAGTAAGGTCATGAGTCACGGCAAAAGGGGACGCCTGGTTGTGATCTCCGCGCCCTCGGGCACCGGTAAGAGCACGGTTTGCAGGCGACTGCGCGCCGAGCACGACGATATCGCCGTCTCGGTGTCGTATACAACCCGCGCCCCGCGCGGCTCTGAACGCGATGGTTATGAATATCATTTTATCGATGAGGCTTGTTTCGATCGCATGATCGAAGCCGGCGAGTTTCTAGAATGGGCGGAGGTCTTCGGCAAGCGTTACGGTTCGGGACTAGCCGATGTCGAAAAATTGCTCGCCGAAGGCAAGGACGTTCTGTTCGATATCGATGTGCAAGGTGGAGCTCAGATCAAAAAAGCAGTCCCTGAGGCCGTGCTGATATTCCTGTTGCCGCCCTCGATGGAGGAGTTGACAAGACGGCTCGATTTGCGTGGTACCGAATCGGCCGATCAAATGACCAAGCGACTGAAAAAAGCCGTTTTCGAACTCGGACAAAGCGTGCATTATGACTACCTGGTGGTCAACGACGATCTCGAAAAGGCGCTGGCACAGGTAAACTCGATCAGGCAAGAAACTCCCGATGATACTGAAAAAAATAGCGCTCTGGTTGCCGATCTGATCCACCAGGCGCACTCGTTATTTGATTGAACCGGCCGGAAAGATGAACCTTTTTATTTGTCTGAAATAAGTTGCATTTTCTCTTGACAAGTTACCTCAAATGACCTATCTATGCGCCTCCACGCTGCAATGAGCATTAGGCAGAGTGGATTTTCGGTTCTTTTGAAATTGGTTCTTGACGGAAAGCCAACGTAGTTGTACGTTGGACGCTTGTCGGGAAGCGCATCCCGCGCGGTCGGGCGGGAAAGAACCGGTTCGGTCTTTGAAAATCGGAAAGCAATGAAGCGACAGCGGGAACTTGTCAAATGAGTTTATCCTGCGACGATCCTCCCTGTTTCTCCTTTTATGGAGTAAGGGAAAAAAGGATCGTCTAGGATTCTATTTGTGAGCCAGTCAGGCGGCGCATGCGCCGCTCTGGCAACGATTTCAAGTGGAGAGTTTGATCCTGGCTCAGAACGAACGCTGGCGGCGTGCCTAACACATGCAAGTCGA
>CAZENH010000063.1:0-15175 GCA_964513625.1 uncultured Myxococcales bacterium
TTGCTGCCTCAGGAGGTGTTGCTGCCTCAGGAGGTGTTGCTGCCTCAGGAGGTGTCGTGGCTTCAGAAGGTGCTGTGGTCGCGGTTGGCGGCGCCTTCTCGTCCTGCGCCGTTGTGGTAGTTGCCTTTTCGTCGTCTGCTGCTGCAGCGCCCGGATTATCCTGGGCCGAGGCCGCCATGCACAAGCCTGCAAGCACAACAAACAAGAAAAAAACATGACCAACACAAGATCTCATCGGGATCCTCCCCGCACTAAGATTGAATGACACGCGTTAAAACCGCAGGTGCCCAGTTTGGGTTGTCATCCGAGGTCGAAACGCAAGACCAAATCCGGAAGTATTTGTTAACCCACATATCTTCACCATGTCAACGCTTTTTCTACCCGATCGAACGTAACTCCGCCGTGATAAGGATCAACAATGACTGAAAAAAACACGTGGATTGTATCAGCCACCCCCTGTTTCGGATCTAGTGCCGTACAGCTTGAGTTCCCACAAGGATCCCCGCGAGATCGCAAGGTATCAGCGCCCCTTTTTCAGCTCCTGCAGCACCAGCTTGGCGATGGCCTTGAGCGTGTCGAATACGCCCCACCCCGTGGCGGCTATGGACTGGAACTCCGGTACGTTCTCAGGATTGAGCAAGCGGTGCAACTCATCGATGCTGGCCGCATTTGGAAGATCTCTTTTGTTGTACTGAACCACATATGGAATCGCCTTCAGGTCGTAACCCTGCTCGGCCAGATTCACTCTCAGGTTCTCCATGCTCTCTAGATTGGCCTCCATGCGCTCTATCTGCGAGTCGGCCACGTAGACGACGCCGTCCACTCCCTTGAGAATCAGCTTTCGGCTGGCGTCGTAGAACACCTGGCCGGGTACGGTGTACAAGTGAAAGCGGGTTTTGAAGCCGCGGATCTCACCCAGGCTGAGCGGCAGGAAATCGAAGAACAAGGTGCGCTCTGTTTCGGTGGCCAGGGAGATCATCTTGCCCTTGGCTTCCGGGTTGGTCTTGGCGTAGATGTACTGCAGGTTGGTAGTCTTCCCGCACAATCCGGGGCCATAGTAAACTATCTTGCAGTTAATCTCGCGCGAAGAATAGTTGATGAAGGACATGTGGTAACCCTCGGAAGCCAGGTTTAATCGTTAAAGAGGCTGTCTATGTCCTCGTCCGTGATCTCGGCGAAAGGCGAACCCATGGCCGGATCCTCGAGCTTGCGCATGAGTTGGTCGAAGATGACGGCCAACTCCTGCGTGGCCCGCTTGACTCGCAGGCGCACCAGCCCGAGCGATGATCTGTTGTCGAAGATCACGACCAGGATCACCCTGCCGCCCACGATCGATATATGCAAATTGTCGCGCTCTCCCTCGTGAAACAGAATCGAAAACTCCTTCTCGCCAATCAGCTTCGCCAGGCCCCCGGTAGCGGCGATGTTACCCGCGGTAAGCGAGGCCAGCGAAGTAGTGTCAAGGTTTTCGGTCTGACCCGCGGCGGCAATCAGCTGCCCGTTCTTGTCAACCACGAAAACGACCTTGGCGTTCGATTCACGGCAAAGGCGATCACAGACGGCGCTGATCTGACGGTACTCTTCCTCGTACATCACGATCTGCGGACTGACCATTCAACCCTCCTGGCGCTCGGTCGTGCCTTTCTACAAACTCCTTGAGAGCAGGCCGCGAGCCACCCGGCGAATTACAGACTATATCACACCCCCGCCCGGAGACAAACTTCCAGCTTCCAGGCGCTAAGCTCGCCATCCCAATATCAACGCCGGCCGACTATAGCGTCGTAAAAGTTTGGGTGTCAAGCAGTTAATCGGCCATTTTCATGAGCAAACCATGCACAGCGGCCGATCCGGATTTCTCCTTGACATAGCAATCGCACTAGACCGATATTGTGGTCCGCCGTCCGGCCGGGACGGCATTGGTTGTTCTAAGGCAAGTCATCCCGCGGGAGGTTTTTGATGCACGAGGTTCGATTTCATGGGCGCGGCGGGCAGGGGGCGGTCACCTCGGCCGAGCTATTGGCCCAGGCCGCTATAGCAGAGGGCAAGTACGCCCAGGCATTTCCCAGCTTCGGACCGGAGCGGCGCGGGGCTCCTGTTATCGCCTTCGCCCGCGTGTCCGACGATCCGATCAGGCTGCGCACGGCCATTCAGAAACCGACGCTGGTTCTGGTTCTCGATCCATCGCTCTTGCGACTGGTCAAGATCGACAGCGGCCTCGAAGCGGGCGGCACCTTGGTGATCAACTCACGTCACGATCCCGCGTCGCTGCGCCGTGAATTCGGACTAACGGCCCGCCTGGCGGTCGTCGACGCCAACCACATCGCGCGCGAAGAGATTGGTCGAGTTATCACCAACACCACAATGTTGGGCGCGGCCATGACCGCCGTCCCGATGGTGCCGACAGATAGACTCGAGAAGGCGCTCGAGGCTCGTTTCGGGCGCATCGCCGAGAAGAACATCAACGCGTTCAGACGCGCGGCCACCGAATGCGTGGTCAGCGAGGCCGTCTGAGGGAGGTCATCCATGGCACAGAGCGCGACACCCAAGTGGACGGAACTGGCCCCGGGAACGGCAATCATCGAGCCCGGCAGCGCCCGGCAAAACCGCACCGGCGACTGGCGCTCACAAAGGCCGGTATGGGATCACGACAAGTGCCTGCGCTGCGGCGTGTGCGTGATTTTCTGCCCCGAGGGCTGCATTCATTTCGGGCAGGAGAAAGACGGCTACCCCAGTGCGGACCTAGAATACTGCAAGGGCTGCGGCATCTGCGCCCACGAGTGCCCCAGCGCCTGCATCGCCATGGCGGACGAGGAGGAGTGATGGAAAAACGAGTCGGCATGGAAGCTTCGATCGCGGTTGCCGAGGCCGCGGGTCTGTGCGATCCGGACGCCATCGCGGCCTATCCGATCACGCCCCAGACACACATTGTCGAACACCTCAGCGAACTGGTGGCCGACGGCGTGGTCGATGCCGAGTTCGTCCCGGTCGAAAGCGAGCACTCGGCCATCTCGGTTTGCTGCGGCACATCGGCGGCCGGAGCCAGGACATTTACCGCCACAAGTTCGCAGGGCCTGGCTCTAATGCACGAGATTCTGTTCATCGTTCCCGCCCTGCGCCTGCCGATCGTCATGACGGTTGCCAACCGAACGCTCTCGGGACCGATCAGCATCTGGAACGACCACTCGGACATAATGGCCGAGCGCGACATCGGCTGGGTGCAGATCTTCGCCGAGAACGGCCAAGAGGCGCTGGATCTTACCATCTGGGCCTTCCGCCTGGCAGAGGACAAGCGCGTCTCTCTGCCGGTAATCGTCAATTTCGACGGCTTCATCCTGACCCACATGATTGAGCCGATGATGATGCCCGACCGCGAAATGGTACAGAAGTTCTTGCCGCCCTTCGAGCCGCTTCAACGCCTGGATGTCGATCATCCAATTACCATGGGCCCGGTGGGCATCCCGTCGATATTCACGGAAACCAAAAAGGCCCACCAGGAAGTGCTGACAAACTCCTTGGGGCCTATCGTCGAGACCCTGGAGGAATTTTCCAAACACTTCAAGCGCAGCTACAAGCCGGTTGAAACTTACCAGGCTGACGATGCGGAGGTATTGCTTCTCACCATGGGCTCTCTGGGAGAGACAGCCATGACCGCAGTCGACATGCGTCGCAAGAAAGGCGACAAGGTCGGGCTGGTGCGCCTGCGTCTGTGGCGACCGTTTCCTTTCGCGGATCTCGTCCGCGCCATCGGCAACGTCAAGGTGCTGGGCGTGATCGACCGGGCGGTAAGCGTCGGCGGCCCACCGGGGCCTGTCTGTTCCGAGGTCAAAAGCGCTTTTTACAACCGGCCGGCGCAGCCGCAAATCGCCTCTTTCGTCATAGGCCTTGGCGGACGCGATGTTCCGATCGACGACTACGACGCCATTTTCGACGAGTTGCTTGCCATCAACAAGGGCGCAGCCGTGCGTGAGCCCGTCATCGTCGGATTGAGGGAGTGATCATGGAAGGACCAAACGTATTCGCAGCCAGACTTTTTCCGACCGAAAACCGTTTCGTCTCTGGCCACCGCGCTTGCCAGGGTTGCGGCGAGGCGCTGGCGGTGCGCTTGATACATCAGATCCTCGGTCGCAACACGGTGGTCGGCTCAGCCACGGGTTGCATGGAGATCATCTCGTCGTCCTACCCGGACACGGCCTGGTCGATCCCCTGGCTGCACGTGGCCTTCGAAAACGCCGCCGCGGTGGCCTCGGGCATCGAGACCGGTCTGAAGGTGTTGATGAAAAAGGGCCGAATTCCCAAGAGGAAAATCACTGTGGTCGGCATGGGCGGCGACGGCGGAACGGCCGACATCGGCCTGCAGGCGCTCAGCGGGGCGCTTGAGCGCGGGCACGACATGATCTATGTCTGCTACGACAACGAAGCCTACATGAACACCGGTATTCAGCGCTCGAGTTCTACGCCTTACGGGGCGGCCACCACGACCTCTCCGGCCGGCAAGCAGAGCATCGGGCAGCACACCTGGAAAAAGAACCTGCCGATGATCGCCGCGGCCCACAACATTCCATACCTGGCCACCGCCAATCCGAGTTTTCCCTTCGATCTGGCCAAGAAGGTCGAACGGGCGGCCCGGGTCAAGGGCCCGGCTTATCTGCACGTATATGCCTGCTGCCCAACCGGCTGGCGTCTGGCTCCCGAGTTGGCCGTTGCGGCGGGCAGGCTGGCGGTTCAGACGGGCGTTTTTCCGCTTTATGAAATCGTGAACGGCAAGCTGAGCATCACTGTTCCGACCCCGGAGTTTCGCCCGCTTGCAGACTATCTCAAGCCCCAGGGGCGCTTTCGCCACCTCGACGATGACACTATCGCGAAGATCGAGATCCGGATTCACGAAGAGTACCGCAAGCTCGAGCGCCGCGAAGGACTGACTCTGTAGGGAGAAGCAATGGACACGAACAAGCTCGAATCGATTCTCGACCGGCACGACCGGGATCCGGCGGCGCTGCTGGCCATCTTGCAGGACATCCAGGCCGAGGAAAACTACCTGCCCAAGGAAGACATCAAGGCCGTGGCCAAGAAACTTAATCTGCCGCTGTCGAGGATCTACTCGCTGGCCACTTTCTTCTCTTCGTTCTCTTTAGAGCCTCGCGGCAAGCACATCTGCACCGTTTGCATGGGCACGGCCTGCCACGTGCGCGGCGCCTCGTCTCTGGTGGATCACATAGGCCGCGAACTCGATGTGCAAGCCGGCGACACCACCGCGGACATGCAAGTGACGCTCGAGACGGTAAACTGCGTAGGCGCCTGCGCCATGGGCCCGCTGCTCATTATGGACGGCGAGTATCACGGCAACATGACCGTCTCCGGACTCGACCGGCTGTTGAAACCGTTCACCAAGACCAAGGAATAGGATAATGGGCACCTCGATTCGCAAGGCTGAAGATCTGATAAAGTATCGCCAGCGCCTGTTGTCCTCGCGCGGGGCGGATGAGCAGTGGGTTACCGTCTGCACCTCGGGCTGCAGCGCCTACGGTGCAAACAAGTTGATCCCGGCGTTTCTCGAATCGATCGCCAAGCGGGGGCTCGCGGAAAAAGTGCGGGTCAAGGCGACCGGCTGCCACGGATTCTGCCAACGCGGCCCGCTGGTTGTGATACAGCCGCGCGGGTTGTTCTACCAGCAGATGCGCGTTGAAGACGTCGACGAGGTGGTCGAGCAGACCTTGGCCAAGGGCGAAATCGTCGAACGCCTGATCTACAAGGAAGGCGAGCTGCAGTCCTTCGAGCAGGAAGAAGATGTTCCGTTCTACAAGAATCAAATGCGCCTGCTGCTCAAGCACAACAGCAACATCGATCCGACCAGTATCGATGACTACATCGGGATCGGAGGCTATGCGGCGCTGGCAAACGTGCTCGGTAAAATGAAACCCGAGGAGGTCTGCCGCACCATCAAGTCCTCGGGCCTGCGCGGCAGGGGCGGCGGCGGCTTCCCGACCGGCATCAAGTGGGAGACATGCCGGGCGGCGCCGAGCGAAGACGGTGTTCGCTACATCGTCTGCAACGCCGACGAGGGTGATCCGGGGGCGTTCATGGATCGGGCGTTGCTCGAGGGTAATCCGCACTCGGTGATCGAGGGTATGATCATCGGCGCCTGGGCGATCGGGCATCCTGGCCGGCCGGCCGGCTATGTCTACGTGCGCAACGAGTACCCGCTGGCGGTCGAGAGACTGGGCATCGCTCTCAACCAGGCTCGCGAGTCGGGCCTGCTTGGCAAGAACATTCTGGGTTCCGGGATGGATTTCGACATCCGCATCAACAAGGGCGGCGGGGCGTTCGTCTGTGGAGAGTCGACCGCGCTGATGGCCTCGATCGAGGGCCATGTGGGAGAACCGCGGGCCAAGCACATTCATACGGTCGAGTCGGGCCTTTACGACAAGCCCACCAATCTCAACAACGTCGAGACCTGGGCCAACGTGCCGCTGATTATCAACCAGGGTGTGGAATGGTACACCTCGATCGGCACCGGCGACGTCAGCCAGAATCCTTGGGGCGGCAGCAAGGGAACCAAGATTTTCGCTTTAGTGGGCAAGGTGAATCATACCGGCCTGGTCGAAGTGCCGATGGGTACTACGCTCAGGAAGATAGTCTTCGAGATCGGCAACGGGATCATCGGCGGCAAGAAATTCAAGGCGGTTCAGACCGGCGGGCCCTCCGGGGGCTGCCTGCCGGAGTCCAAGCTAGACCTGGAAGTCGATTTCGACGCGCTGTCCGAGGCTGGTTCGATGATGGGCTCGGGCGGGATGATCGTCATGGACGAGACGACCTGCATGGTCGACGTCGCCCGATACTTCATCCATTTCCTGGCTGATGAGTCTTGCGGCAAGTGCACCACTTGCCGCGAGGGTCTGAAGCAACTCGGATCGATCATAGACCGCATTTGCGACGGCAAGGGGAAGGACGGCGATCTCGAGCTGCTGGCCGATCTCAGCCAGACGGTCTCGGAAGCATCACTGTGTGCGCTGGGCCAGACGGCGCCCAACCCGCTACTGTCCACTTTGCGTTACTTCAAGGAAGAGTACCAGGAGCACATCCACGACAAGAAATGCCGGGCCAAGGTTTGCAAGGCGCTGATCTCCTATTCAATAGTTTCGGAAAACTGCACCGGGTGCATGATATGCGCCAAGAAATGCCCTGAACAGGCTATTACCGGCAAGAAGAAAGAAGTTCACGTACTGGACGACGCCAAGTGCATCCGCTGCGGCATCTGCATGGATGTTTGTACCTACGATGCCGTCCGCGTGGACTGAAAAGGAGCGGAACGTGGCTGAAAAGAACGAAAACAAGGTCAGCTTCAAGATAGACGGCCGCAGCTATGAGGGAGTCAAAGGCGAGAGCCTGTTGGCGGCGATCAGGCGATATGGCTACGAGGTTCCGTCTCTGTGCTACCATGAAGCTGTAAGCTCCTACGGTGCCTGCCGCCTGTGTCTGGTGGAAGTTCAGGAAGGCCGGCGCCGCAAGCTGACGACCTCTTGCAACTACCCGCTCCAGGACGGTATCGAGGTCTTCCTCGATACCGAAAAGGTCGTCCACAACCGCAAGATGGTGTTCAAGCTGCTTCTGGCCATGGCCCCCGAGGCCCAAAGCGTCCGCGAGTTGGCCGCCGACCACGGAGTCATCGACACGCCCTTCGAGATAAACAAGGGTAACAAGTGTATCGACTGCGGGCTGTGCGCTCGGGTATGCAAGGAGATCGTTGAAGCAGACGCGATCGGCTTTTCGGGCCGCGGGCTTTCCAAGCAGATGGTCTCGCCTTACGACGAGGCCAACGAGGCCTGTATCGGCTGCGGCGCCTGCGTGGTGGTTTGCCCGACAGATTGCATCGGCATGAAGGAAGAAAATGGTATTCGCTCGATAGTTCGCTGGCACCGCGACCTGCCGATGAAGAAGTGCAAGGTCTGCGGCCGTCCCTTTGCTCCTACCTTTCAGCTCAATCACTTCGCCGATCAGATCAAGATCGAACGTTCATTTTTCGATAGTTGCCAGGACTGCCGATAGGGCAAGTCATCAGGGCATGCACAGGCCCTTCAATCCCAGGTGGCGATAGCCGCAGGTGTAGTTTTCGGGGCAAGCCGGGGCCAGCAGAGAGCACTCCAGGCGACAGGTGAAGGTGGGGCTGAAATTGGGATCGAGCATCTGGCAGTACAGACAGAACAGGGAACTGTCGCATAACAGGCCCGCATCCAGGTCGCAGTCCTCGTCGCTGAAACAGCTGCCACCCTCTCCGATGCCTCCGCCCGACTCGCACGAGTCTGTGTTCGGGTTACAGGTCCAGCCTGCCGGACAGTCGTCGTTCGAGGCGCAAGTGTCGCGCTCGCAGTCGCCTGTCTGGGCCGAACAACTGGTGTATTCCGGACAGGCTCCTGCCGTGCACCAGCACTTGCCGCTTTCTTGACATTCGAATCCGGCCGGGCAGTCGTCGGCGCTCTGGCAGCCGCTGACGCAGCTGCAAGAGACGCCGTCACAGAACTGGCCGTCCGGGCAACCGCCGCAGCAATCGGTATCAGAGCATTGATGCTCTGCATTATTGCAGCTTTCCGGCGGGACGCAGTCGTCGTCCGAATCGCAACCGGGCTTGCAAGTGCCGTCGGAGTCGTCACACCAGTATCCTTGCTGGCAGTCTGCGGGAGTGCAGCCCGGCATGACGCAACGGTTGTCTATGCACTTTTGCTGTGCCACGGGACAATCGATGTCGTTGATGCACTCGGGAACGCACTCGCCATCCTTGCATTTCGAGTTGAGAGGGTCCATGCACTCGGCGTCGCTGCTGCAGGTGACGCACAGACCGTTTTCGCCGGCATCGGGCAGGCAGTATTTCTCATCGGGGCAGTCGCGGTTCGACTCGCAGCCCGAAAGGCAATGGCCCGCGATACATAGCTCGCCCACCGGGCAATCATCCTTGCCGGTGCAATCGATACACTCGTGGGTTGACGGGTCACACTGGCCGGAGCTGCAATCTTCGTTATTGCGACAACCGGGGCGACAGTCTTGCTGCTCGCAGATCTCGCCCGCGGGACAGTCGCCGTCGTCGCGGCAACCGGCGTTGCAGGCATGACTCTCGCAGATGAAACCCTTGGCACAATGGAAATCGGTGACGCACTCGAAGCAGGCGTGCAGTTCCGTATCGCAGTAGCCCTGGGGGCAGTCGAGATCCGCATCGCAATGTGCCGCGCACGAGTTGTCGATGCACTTCTCGCCCGCCGCACAGTCTGCGTCCTTTGCACACTGGGCGCACAGGCCGTGCTCGCCGGCATCGGGCAGGCAGAGCAAACCGGCGGGACAATCGCGATCGGCCCGGCAGCCGGGCAGGCAGGCACCGCTTTCGCAGACCTGGCCCAATTCACACTGGCCGTCGGTGGTACAGCTGCCGGTTGCCACGCACTTGTAGTCTTTGCACTTCTGGCCGCCTGTGCACTGGCTGTCGGTCTTACACTCGACCTGCTCGCAGGCGCCATCGACACAGGCCTCGTTCGACTCGCACTCCGAATCAGAACCGCAGGACGAGGCACGCTCCTTGGGAGAGCAGGCGCCGAGCGACACGAGCATGGCGCCAAGAAGAAACACGAATACTTTCTCTGTCTTCATCGCAACGCTCCGGTAAATTATCTCATTCAACATACCCTGGACCAACCTGATATGCCAAGTCAAACAGTCTTGATATGCAGACGGAAAAACTTCAACACTTTGACATCGGGCGACAATCGGCGCATAATGCCTTTGCTTGAAGTGGAGTCGATTACGCACTTTCCAGGCTAAGTGCGTAATTTCATTCGCAGGAGGAGCCCTGTAGAAAATTTTTTCGTGACGCAACGCGTTGTAGTTGCGTCGTTTTTTGTGGGCCGTTTTTTTTGCCCCCTTGGCACGAAGGTTGCTTGTTACTCCCGCTGGAGGAAATTTTTTGAAAAAGCGACCAACACTGCTTTACGCCTTACCCAACCTTTTCACCATCTCCAGCATTTTCTGTGGCGTATATGCAATCATCCAGGCCACAGACGGGGCGGCAACCGATCGTTTCTACAAGGCGGCCGTGGCGATCATCTTTGCCATACTGTTCGACTCGGCGGACGGCCGCGTGGCCCGTATGACCAAGACCCAGAGCGACATGGGCGTACAGCTCGACTCGCTGGCCGATGCAATTTCGTTCGGAGTGGCCCCGGCCATCCTGATTTACAAGTGGGCCCTTTTCCAGTTCGGCCTGCTGGGCTTGTTGGTGGCCGTGACCTACGCCACTTGCGGCGCCATCAGGCTCGCGCGCTTCAATGTCTTGGCGGCAACGGGCGCAGGCCCCGTTAAGCATTTTCTGGGCATGCCGATTCCACTGGCGGCCGCCAACCTGGCCGCTTTGGTGCTGGTTCACTTCCGCGCCGGGGGCGTCCAACTCGGCTATCAGCCGCTGATAATCGTGGTCATGTTGCTGCTTTCGACCCTGATGGTCAGCAATGTGCGCTACCGGACATTCAAGGCCATCAAGGCCAAGCAGACCGCTCTGGTTGTCGCGGGCTTGGCCGTCCTGGTTCTGGTGGCTTTGGTCAAGACCGGTTTCTCGTTCATGTTCTTGGCGCTGGTGGCCGCCATGTCGGCCTTCGGCCCGGCCGAGGAACTCTTCCACTTCGTTCGCCGCAGACTGCCTTCCGGGCGCTCCGTACAAGAAGAAGAAGTCAACGAGGAAGAATCGATCTAGTCCCGCATGTGAATCATCAGGCTTCCACGTCTTTCGGGTCAAATTTCAGTATTAGCTTGAAAGTGCTTCCGACTCCCGGAATGCTTTTAACTTCGATCGTTGCGCCCAGTTCACGGGCTACTTCGCGCGACAGCGCCAGGCCCAGCCCAAGACCCTGCCAGCTTGCCGCTTTCGTGCCGCCCGGCTCGGCCAGCGATTTTCTCAGTCTCGCCAAGTCATCAGGGTCAAGGCCCGCGCCGCTGTCCTGAACCCTGAACTCCACCTTTACAACCCCTTCCCCGTCCGCCGCCTCGTGGTTCGCATCCAGCGAGACCACGCCCTGACCCGCCGCCTTTATCGCATTGGCCAGAAGCTCGTCCAGTACCAGCATGACCAGGCGGTAGTCGGACATGATTCTCAAAGGAGGGGCGTCCTTGGCATGCCGTAACTCGGTTTTTCTGGCCCTCGCCCGATCGGCGTGAGAAACGGCCAGCTCAGAAAGCAGGGCATGGGGCGAGAACCAGTCGCGGACTGCCTTGATCGTTCCGGCCTGAATTCGCTGAAATTCCACAAAAGCGTCAAGCCTGTGAAGCAGACGCCTTGCGCTTTCGGCAATCAGCTCGAGTTGGTTGCGCTGCTCACTATCCAGAATCTCGTCATCCTGAAGCAGCACACTCGTGAAACCTACTATCGGGTTCAGGTAGGTCTTCAGATCATGACCGACACTGGCAATGAATTCGGCGCGTGATTTTTCGCGCCTGATTTCGAATTCTTTTGCCTCGTCTTCGCTTTCCATGACTGCTCCCCCTTTTTCAATTGTTATCATCTTGATTCGTCCGAGCCTTGCGCCGCCTGAAAAGATATATCACGAGAACAGACACGGCAAGCGCCCCCAGCAGATACCAGACCACCAGCGTATAGGATGCGAACAGTGCCTTCAGCCTTTCGAAGTTGGCTCCCACGGCGTAGCCCGCGCCCAGCAGCAGCGCGTTCCAGACTACGGCCGAAATGGTCGCATACAGGAGGACTTTTGAGAATGACATGCGCGCTGCGCCCGCGGCGACAAAGAAAAAAGCTCGGATCCCGGGCAGGAAACGGTTTATCAGAATACAGGCCGCCCCATGGCGTGAGAAGCGCGCAAGCAACACATCGTATTTCTCGCGCGTCAGGAACGTAAACCCGCGCTTGCTTTTCTCAGAGGGAAGCCTGTCCAGTCGGCGGCCCAGCCAGACGCCGATGCCATAGTCGATAGCCGCCCCGGCAAGCGATCCTCCGGTCACGACCAGCATGGCGTAGGCAAAGCTCCAGGTGCCGATGACCACCAGCCAGGCTCCCAGCAGAGTAATCACGTCACCTGGAAAGGGAGGGAAAACGTACTCTACCAGAGACGAACCGAACAGAACCAGAGCGCCCAGTCCATGCGCATGCTGGACCACGTAATCCAGAACGAACTGAACCAGTCCCGGTTCTTGCATTCGGCCGGCCGGCTGGAGTGCCGGTATTGGAAAAGTCTACCGCTCTGCTCTACAGGTCGTCGGCACGAACGGTGGAGCGCTTGTTGGACTTGCAGCGCTTGATGGCCTTGTCCAACATAGCCTGCAACTCGACGCTCAGGGCGGCGGGAAGATCGCCTGCGGTCATCATCTTCTTGGTTTTGATGTAGTCCTTCACCTTGCTTACCACTACCAGAATCTCTTGCTTCTTAGCCATTTCAGTCCCCTTTCATTAGACCTTAACAGGTCGTGTGTTTCAGTTCCAGCTTCTTCGAGAAAAGCAAGCTAACACCTTGCCAAAGGCAATGCAACAGAATTCTCATGCTCCAGACAGGCACCCCGAAGATTCGAGAATCTCTTCCCGAAGGTGTTCGAGCACACCCAACTCGGCCGCCAGATCAAGTACGGTGAAGCGGCCGCGAATCTCGCGCGCCGCGAGATATGCACGCCGCAGGTGATCGACGCTCAGGCCGATCTGGGCTACCGTGGTCGGCGCCCGGCCGGCGGCCAGTATCTCGCGCACGCTTTCGGCTCTGCGCAGCGGCTCCCCGACGAAAGACCAAAGATCGCTCCAGCCCGAGCGTATTTGCAAAAGCTCGTTTTGCAACTCATCCGGTTCGAGGTGCTTTTTCAAATATTCCGCTCGCACTTCGTCAGTGCGCTTCCCGTGGCGCCGGCCGAGCTTATCCGAAATCTCGGCGCCAGTGGGCCAGCTTGCCATAATGCGCTCGACGTCGATCCTGTCGGGATCAATCTTTTGCAACGCCTCGTAGAGCGTGGCGCAGACGATCGTGGCCACACCCACCTGGGCTCCGTGAAGGCCCTCCACGCGACTTTCGTCCCCTGCACACATGTCCCAGAAGTGGCTTATCAAGTGTTCGCCGCCCGAGGCCGGGCTCGAGGTCCCGGCCAGCTTCATCGAGATCCCGCTCAACAGCAGTGCTTCGGTAAGCAGCGCCAGCGACTGGGGATCTCCGCGTCCGATGTCCGCGGCTGCCTCGGCAACTCGTGCCTCGGCTCCAAGCACCACCCGTTCGGGCGCCGGGCAGTAGTATGCGCCGCGCAGCTTTCCGGCCAGGCGAAAATCGGCCGTTGCAGTTGGCTTCGACTCGAGATCTCCGAGACCCGCGGCCGCAAGCTCTGACGGTGCCGCTCTCAGAATGTCCAGATCGGCGATCACCGCCATGGGCTGGTGGCAATCAACAGTGCGCTTGACTCCACGCAGCATGACGGCGGCGATGGCCGAGGTGTAGCCGTTCATGGAGGGCGCGGTAGCGACCACCTGGTACGGAATGCCCAGACGGAAAGACGCCAACTTGACCAAATCGTTGACCGTGCCCGAGCCGACCGCCAGGCCGAGATCCGCGCCTACAAGCGCGCTTTCGACCATGGCCAGGGTTTTTTCGTCGGCATGAGGCCTGCCGCCCGCCCCGTCGGGCAAGATGCAAGTGCCGGTGGCGTGCCCGTCGCTTCCGAGCAGCTTAGACACCCGCTCTCCGGCTACCTGCCAGGTAACACGATCGGCCGCCACGCAAATGGACAGCCTTTGTCCGACATCTTTAGTGAATTCAACCAGGTCGTCTATGGCCCCCGGGCGTATAGTCACGCGCCGCAGTTCGACGCTGTGGTTTACACCGCAGCTACAAGGGCTCGAATAGCCCAGCAGTTGATCAAGCCTGGCGGGAATCTCCGCCAAGCGCACCCCGATATTACGCGACTGATCAGTCTCTTTTTCGGACACAGAACTTTTCCTCTACACCACGCTCGGTGCCGGAAAAGATCGGCATCAACCGGCAGTGAGGCATGGCCTGCGGGCAGTCGCCGTCGTCCATGCACAGCTTGTGACAGCGTTTGTCACCCGAGGCGCTGCACTGGTCGGCGAAGCCAAGCTTGCAGTAATACGAATCCCAACAGATGTAACCGCGCTTGCAGCCGCCCTCCTGGCGGGTGCACTCGGCCACCGTCGTTTTCCCGGATTCCTGATCTGCGGATTCTTCGTCGGCCGCCTTCCTCTCGGCGGCCGCCTCTTGAGCGGCCTCGATCAGCGCGGGATCGTAGGCGCTGGCCGGCGGTTTCTCCTGTGGGTGGCATCCGCCAAAAAACACAAGCGAACCCGTGAACGACACGACCAGCAGGTAAAATTTTTTCTTCATGAGACACCCCCAAAGGGTTTGATGACGCTCGTGTTTCCAGCCTGACAGACTATGTCTTTACTTTCAAGTCCCCGAAGCTTGACAGTCCTAAGAGATCTGCCCTAGAGTGGGCCATTGATTTGTAAGTTGATAAATCTAATCGGCAGAAAAGGAGCGGGAAAATGAAAAAAGTAATCATGTTGGCAGTGGTAATGTTGGCCGCATTAGCAATCGGAATCGTCTTCATCCAGTGCGGAAGCAGCGACGACACCAAATGTCCCGACAAGTGCGGTGCGGACCTGGAATGCTGTGCCGCCTGTCCCTGCGCCACGGGCACCTGTAACACTGATGGGGTTTGCGAGGTTTCCGACTGCTGCCCCAACGCAGCACAGGGTAAAATCGAAATCGACATCGCCGGCAAGGTGATGGACGCCTCCACACAGCAGGGCGTCGCGCTGGCCGTTGCTGCCATATCGCCGACAGAGGCCTTGACCACAAACACGCCGACACTGCTGGCGAAGGCCGTGTCCGGCGCCGACGGCATGTTCGCCCTCGATTGTTTCGACGTCACCAACGTGGCACTGGGCGCCGTGATCCTGGCCGATGACAACCCGATGGACGGTGCCCTGGGCACCTACTTCCCGACCGGCACCGGAGTCGCCGGCTGGAACACCAACGCGGAAAAGGTTTGTGTGAGCGGCGCTGCAGCGCTGGCCGTTCCCAATACGGTCGTCGACGGTCTCGACATGCTTCCCGACATCGACTCGGCCGCCGACGGCTTCGTGATGGGCATGGTGGTCTCGTCCGCCGGGGCCCCGGTCGAGGGCGCGGTAATCAAGAAGACC
>CAZENH010000064.1:0-15061 GCA_964513625.1 uncultured Myxococcales bacterium
TGCTACGATCCATGAGATCGAGGGCATCTCACGGAAGGAACTCGCCAGGCTCTTCCGGCGGCAAACGGGTTTTCGCGGAGTACGACAGTCGGCTACTCGCTGCGCGGCTGCCACTCCACCCTGGCGACCGAGGCTGGAACCGCGGCCCACATCGTCAGCAGACAGCTCGGGCATGCCGACGGGCGGACCACCCGGGAGCACTACATCGCGCCCGGTACGATCGAGAAACAGGAACGCAAGACCGTGCTCAGGATCGTGACGGGAGAAAGCTAGAATATGCGTTCTAGTGGTCGAAATGTTACCAAAGAATTCCGAATTCTTTGGTCCCGCGAAAAAAAGGCACTCACGGTTGCCCGTAAGTGCCTGATACTGAATGGAGCTGATCGGGATCGAACCGACGGCCTCTAGAGTGCGATTCTAGCGCTCTCCCAACTGAGCTACAGCCCCGTCGAGGCACCGATATTGCCCGGGCGGTCTGCTTTCGTCAAGTAGTTTCAGCCGTGCCAGGCGGCATCGCGCACATGACGTTGACAGTTTGTCCGGCGCTGGCAGACTGTTCGCGCGCGGATTGTCAACTTGTCAGCGTCGACGAGCCCGCGAACGAAGACGGCACCGGAAAAACGTGCGTTTCCCGCAGGCAGCCCGGCTGGCACGCTTCTTGATAGGACACATGGCAGACGATCGAAATCTCAAAGGAGGGAATCATGATCGTATCGACTCTGACGCTGGTTGCCTGCCTGGCGGCCTCCGCCCCAGTTTCTCAACCGGCCGCGCAGGCCTGTACAAACCTGGTCGCTCGCAAGGGCGACAAGGTGCTGCTCAACTTCGAGGAGCAGGATCTGGTCGTGGTGGTCAAGCGCATCAGCAAGATCACCGGACGCAACTTCATCGTCGACCGCGGCGCCACCCACCGCAGGTTGACCATCATCTCGTCGACCCCGGTCAGCCCCGACGATGCCTACCGGGCGTTTCTCGACGCCCTGCAGGGCGCCGAACTGGAAGTCGTCGAAAAGGGCGGCTTCTTTCACATCCGGGACAAGCGCTCGCAGCCGCCGCAGCGGGCCGAGGAGTCTTTGCCATCTCACTGCCGGCAGATTGCGGGGATCGAGAAGACCGGCGAGTCGACCTGGAGCATTCCCAAGGATGTCGGCCGCGTGTTCGACTTTCCGCGCTGCGCCATGGTGCACGTGCGGGTGGTTCCCTACTTCGAGAACGGAACGCCGGCCGGGTTCAAGATCTTCGCCGTGCGCAAGAAATCGCTGTGGGCCAAGCTCGGGTTCAACAACGGAGACGTCATCCAGAGCGTGAACGGGAAAGACATCAGCTCGCCCGACAAGGCCCTGGAGGCATACCAGGCGCTGAAGACGGCCGACAAGATCGAGGTGGCCATACTGCGCCGGGGAAAGCCGCTCAAGCTCACCTACATCTTCGAATGAATGCAGATCCTGATTAACCGGGGCGTCTTTACGCCAGCTTGCTCTTGACATTCTCTTCGGGCGCTGCTAGGGATACTGCCGGCTCGGCGCAGGTTTGTGGCACGCCGATGTAGCTCAGCGGTAGAGCAGCTGATTCGTAATCAGCAGGTCATCGGTTCAATTCCGATCGTCGGCTTTTTAGATATTTGAAACCGGCCCCATCGTCTAGCGGTTAGGACACCGGCCTCTCAAGCCGGGAACAGGGGTTCAAGTCCCCTTGGGGTCATCGGACGGGCCGCCCCCGGGTAATATCCGGGGGCGGCCCGCGACCGTAAGGACGCCCCGAAATCGACGAGTGTAAGAAATATTCGCTGCGTGAGTTGGTCGACATAATGGCCCGCCTGCGCTCACCCGACGGCTGCCCATGGGATCGCGATCAGGATCTTCACAGTCTGCGCTCTTTTCTGATCGAGGAAGCCTACGAGGTTCTGGAGGCCATCGAGCAAGGTGACGAAAACGCCCTGCGCGAAGAACTCGGCGACGTGCTTTTTCAGATCGTCTTCCAGTGCCAGTTGGCTTCGGAGCAGGGCTGGTTCGATATAGACAATGTCATCGACGGTATCGCGCGCAAAATAACCAGGCGCCACCCGCACGTTTTCGGCAAGGCCAAAGCCGAAACACCGGCCGAGGTAGTCGCAACCTGGGAGCGAGTCAAAAAGGAAGAGAAGAAGCAGGCAGGTAAGTCACAGCCCAGTGCCTTGGACGGCCTGCCGCGTTCACTGCCCGCGCTGCTTTTCGCCCAGCGGCTCTCTGAACGCGCCGCGCGGGTAGGCTTCGACTGGCGGGACGCATCCGAGGTCATGTCCAAGGTGACGGAGGAACTCGAAGAACTGCGCCAGGCGCTCGACGACGGCAAACGAGCCGAGATCGAGTGGGAACTCGGCGATCTCTTTTTCGCGCTTACCAATCTGGCTCGCCACCTCGATCTTGGAGCCGAGGATCTTGTGCGCGCTTGCAACATGCGCTTCGACGCGCGCTTCAGACTAGTTGAAAAAATCGGGCGCGAACGCGGCATCGATCTTGCAGCGGCCGACATCGAAACGCTCGAGTCCCTCTGGGGCGAGGCTAAAGAAACTCTGGCGAAGACCTGAAACTGAGTTTGGAAAAGTTCAGTCGAGCGGACGAACAACAAGATGTTGTGCCCTCCGCCGCCTGCAATACATGTTCTAATACGGGCGGATTTTTTTTCCCACATGCTGTGTGAAAAACCTGTTGGCAGCCTTGTGGAAAAGGCGCTCGGACCTTACTAACACGCCGTGCCGGCTCACTTTGCACAATGATTGTTCACTGTCCTTACATATATATTTCGGTGTGTTACGGTAATTTTATCCACATACGTCACTCAACGAGCATCACGACCATGCATGGTGTGGGAAACTCGCTAGCCGGGCCCGCAAATCAGCATGTTTCAAGGGCCCGACGAGGTGCCTGTCGCGATCTCCTTGCCGCTCAACGTTGCGCTCCGTGTAGCTGTCGTACAAGCAACGGTTTGGCAGGCCTGGAGCAAGATTAGGTTGACAACGGGCCGCGAGTTATGTAGTAAGTCGGTTCTCACGAACCGGTCAGTTGTCTGGCCGGAGCGTGGTTTTCGATTCATGTTTTAGGAGGAAGACTAGTGGCCAACCATCGATCGGCTAAGAAGCGCTATCGCCAGGATATCACAAAGCGTGCTCGCAATTCGGCACGGCGCTCGAACGTGCACACGGCACAGAAAAAATTCAGCAAGGTAATCGACGAAAAAGACGCCGGCGCCATCGACCAGCAGCTTGCAAGTACGATCTCACAGATCATGAAGGCCCGAACCAAGGGAGTGCTGCATGCAAAGACCGCCTCCCGCAAGGTCTCCCGCCTGAGCAAAGCCGCCAACAGGGCCAAGTCGGCCTGACCCTCCTTCGGCAAGCCTTCGGAGGGCAGGCCCGTCACCTTCAACGGCCGCACAAGGTCATCACAAGTTTCTCGAGCACCAGTTCGCCTCTGGGGCCGCCGCTCTTCAGAGCTTTGTCGGCCGCAGCCAGCGCTTGCATGTGGGATGCCAGCGCCCGGGACGTAAGACGCCTGCTTTGCATCAGACACTTCTTTACCACGAATGGATGCAGCCCCAATCGCTTGCGGATGGCATCGACGCCTTCTCCACGGCTGTTCAGCGCCGCCACACGAGCCAAGGAACGAAAGTGACGCGCAAGGTGCGAGACCACCGCCAAAGGGCTTTCCCCATCGCGAATCATGCCGCTTAGCACGCGCAGCGCCCGATCCAGAGAACCCTCGCCCGCGGCATCGGTCAGGGCAAAAACCGACTGGCTGCGGGTGTCGGCCACGACTTCGGCCACGTGGCTTTCTTCTATGCGTCCGCCCTCGCCCAGATAGAGGGCCAGCTTCTCGGCCGCCTGGATCAATGAACCCATATCCTCGCCGACCGCTTCGCACAGCGCATACAGCCCTTCGCGGGTCGCGGAAAGCCCCTGCTCTTTGAGTAGGCTCTCGGCCAGGCGCGGCAGATCCTTGGCGCGCGGACGCGGGCAGTCCAGTGCAATTCCCCCGCCCTTCTCTACCGCCTTGGCGAATTTCTTGGCGGCTCCGGCAATCCGCGACAGCTTGGGGTCGCGGCTGCCGGCTCCGGCACCGCGCACGACCAGTACCAGTGTCGCGGTCGCCACCGGATTTTCCAGATAGGCGCACAGTTTCTTTTGTTCGTCGGGACTGAGCAGCTGCGCGTTCTTCAATACGACCAGTCGTCTGCCGCCGAACAAAGACGCCGTCCGGGCCGCGGCCTCGACTTCCTCGGCCGAGGCCGAGCCGCCGTCCAGGCGGCTCAGAGCGAATTCCGCAGAGCCGGCCCCCGAACCGACCCCGGAAAGCACGCGCGAGGTAATCAATTCCAGCGCCCGGTCAATCAGCGCGCCTTCCTCTCCCGAGACCAGGTAGACCGGCAGCGGATCCGATTTTTCCAGGCTCTTCTGAAGTTGAGTGACGTTCATATCTCTATCCGAAAATTTCAGAACGTCCGGGTCAAGCTATCGATTCCATCGTGGACCAGGCGCGACAAAAGACGCCGCAAGGCAAGATCGCGATTGGCGATCGTGCCGCGCAGATCGGGCGCCGAGAGATAGCTTTCCCGGCCGCTGAACACCTGCTTGAAAGCGCTTGTGCTTCCGTCGTTCAGTTCGAGTTCGAGCCGAACCTGCACCTCCTGCTCCCTGGTGTGAAAAGCGCCGCCGTATGCAACTACGCTCCTGGGGACGGACTTGACACTCAACAGTCGCGCAAGCAGGCGGGGCGCCGTCGAAGATCCCGTAAGCCGCAGCCCGGCCCGCACGGCCTCGTCCCTGAGACTTTTCGTAATGTGCGCACCCAGAGCGGCTTCGCTGGTCAGGTTTGCAGCCTGCGGGATGGAGAGATCGCGGGAGCCGTCCGGCAGGCGCCCTGCTCCCGCCGTAAAATGGTAGCCGCAAGAAGCCAGCAGCCAGGCCCAGAAAGTGACAATCGTCAACCAACTACGATGTTGACCAATCTGCCGGGCACGACTATGACGCGGCGTATTGATTTCCCCTCGATCCACTTTTGCACCTTCCCGGCGCTCTTGGCCGCTTGCTCCATCTCCTCGCGTGAGGCTTCCCTGGCGATTTGCAAAGTGTCTCGAACCTTGCCGTTGACCTGCACGGCGATGGTGATAGTGTCCAACTGGGTGGCCTTGGGATCGAACACGGGCCAAGGCTGCGCGCAGGCGCGGCCGGGCAAACCCATGGCCTCCCAGACCTCCTCGGAAAAATGCGGCGCAAATGGCGCAAGCAGTTTGGCCAGAGTACGCAGGCAAAACCCCAACAGTCGCAAGCTCTCGCCCCGGCAGGCGTCGTCCAGCACACGCGTCGCGTTGAGCATCTCCATCATGGCCGCGATGGCGGTGTTGAACTGAAATTCGTTCTCGATGTCCCGGGACACCTTGGCGATGGTTCGATGCAGCAAGCGATGAAAAACTACTTCGTCAGCGCTGAGGCCGCTTTCGTCTATTTTGTCTCCCAGATCACGCAGCTGGTCGAAGCGTTCACGATGCTTGCTATAGAATGTCCACACTCTTTTCAGAAAATTGTAACAGCCCGCAACACCAGCGTCGCTCCATTCGATGTCCCTTTCGGGCGGGGCGGCGAAGAGAGAGAAAAGCCGGGCCGTATCGGCGCCGTATTCTTTGCACATGGCCTCTGGAGCCACGCCGTTGAGCTTGGTCTTTGACATCTTTTCGAGACGCACTTTGACCGGCCGAGCGCACTCGCTGCAACGGGGCTCCGGGGAGGCGCTGTCGTCCACGCCGTCGCGGGCACGATAACCGTGCTCATCACACCAGAAGCTCTCCCGGACCACCATCCCCTGGGTCAACAACCGGTCGACCGGCTCGTCGACGGCCACCAGATTCATCTCGCGCATGATGAGTGTCCAGAACCTGAAGTACAGAAGATGCATCACGGCATGCTCGGGACCGCCGACATAAATGTCCACCGGCAGCCAGCGATCGGCCGAGGAGCGCTCGAAGGGCGCCTGGTCATCGTGCGGATCCATGTAGCGTGCGAAGTACCAGGATGAATCAACGAAGGTGTCCATGGTATCCGTCTCGCGCCGGGCCGGTCCGCCGCAGCTCGGGCAAGTAGTCTCGACGAACTCGGGCAGCTTGGCCAGCGGCGCCTCACCGGTTCCGGTCAGCGGCGCTTCTTCCGGCAACACGACCGGCAGTTGCTCGTAAGGCACGGGCACTATGCCGCACTCTTTGCAGTGAATCATCGGAATCGGCGTGCCCCAGTAACGTTGGCGGGAGATGCCCCAGTCGCGAAGGTGGTAGCCGACAGTGGCGCCCCCGCCCTGCCCCTCGCTCTCCACTATCGCAGCAATGTCCCGGCGTGCCTCGGCCGAAGTCTTTCCGTCGTGCGGCCCGGAGTCGCAAAGCACGCCGTCGGCCGTGTATGCCTCGCTCATGCCGCCAACATCCAGCCGCTCTCCCTGTTCGGGCTGGATCACCACCCGAATGGCAATATCATAACGCTTGGCGAACTCGAAATCCCGCTGGTCGTGCGCCGGCACGCTCATGACCGCCCCGGATCCGTACTCGGCCAACACGAAGTTGGCGATCCAGATCGGTATTTGTTCGTCCGTGAAGGGATTGACGGCGTAAGCGCCCGTCCAGACGCCTTCCTTTTCGGTGGCGGCGTCGGTGCGCACGGCCTTGTCGACGCGTCGCATGCGCTCTTTAAAAGCCTCTACCTGGTCACGTTGCCCGTCGCTAGTCAGGGTTTCAACGGCCGGGTGCTCGGGCGCCAACACCATGTAGGTAGCCCCGTAGACCGTGTCGGCCCGGGTCGTAAAAACCTTTATCGGTTCGATCGCGCCGCCCGCCACCGGAAAGATCAGGTTGCAGCCTTCGGAACGTCCGATCCAGTTGCGCTGCATGCTGGTAATGCGTTCGGGCCAATTTTTGAGCTTTTCGAGGCCCTCTAGCAGTTCCTCGGCGTAAGCGGTGGTTCGAAACGCCCAGTCGGGGATGCGGCGCTGCACGACAGGCGACGAGCAGCGCTCGCACTTGCCGTCGAGCACCTGTTCGTTGGCCAGTACGGTGTTGCAGCCTGTGCACCAGTTGGCCAGCGATTCGCGGCGATAGGCGAGACCGCGCTCGTACATCTTGAGGAAGAACCACTGGTTCCAGCGATAATACGCAGGATCGCAGGTTACTATCTCGCGTTCCCAGTCGAGCGACAGGCCCAGGCTCTTCATTTGCCCGCGCACCGCATCAATATTGTCACGGGTTCTTTTCGCAGGCGGAATGCCGTCGCGAATTGCGGCATTCTCGGCCGGCAAGCCCAGGGCGTCGAAACCCATGGGATGGAAGACATCGAAACCCTTCATACGGTAATAGCGGGCCAGTACATCCCCGATCACATAGACGCGTACATGTCCCATGTGCAGGTTACCGGAAGGATATGGAAACATCTCTAAAACGTAGAACTTCTTCTTGGCCCGATCTCCCTCGGCCTTGTATAAGCCTTCTTCTTCCCATACCTTCTGCCACTTTGGCTCGCTAAGCTTGGGGTGGTACTTGTCTTGCATCGTTGTCTCCACGCAATTGAGAGCATACACCAAGCGCTGATTAACATGCCCGCGAGCAGAGGGCAAGCCCCATATCAGGGGGGCATTGACAGAAGGCATACAGAACTAATATTCTAGACGTGCTGGTGAATCGCAACCGAAAGGAGGAGCGACCATGAAGAGGTTCATGATTCCCCGCGTGGTGCATTGCTCCGAAGGCTGTGCCACGGTCCCGGGCATGACCGAAAACTGCCCATTTCCTTCATTTATTTCAGGGCACTTCGTAACCGGCGGATGAATAGCAGGCATACCCCAGGTAATCGATGAAACCGCCCACGGGTACGATGAAAACAATGTCTCCCGAAGAGATTGGAGCGGGTGAACCGCTCATCGGCATTATCTGCTGCGCCCCGGCCGGCAACTCGCCGTATGTCACCGGCGGTGTGAACCCGCTTTCTGAGTAGATCTGCCAAACAGGGCCGCCTCCATTGGATACTCCCAGTGTCTCCGCCGCAACGCCAGGATCCCAGCTTATCTGTTGTAAGCCTGCCTGATAATCGATTGTCGGCAGAGCGACCTGACAGAAACTCACTTCGAGATTGAGATCTACAGGCGCCGCGGGACAGTTCAAGAATGTCCTCCCGGCTTCGAAGAATATCGTCGCTAAACCATCCGACAAAGTGCTGTAAGAAGTTACAGACAACATGTTTTCGAAGGCCCCCGTGATCTGGTAGCTGCCGTCCGCACCCGTAATCACACCGTACTGGCAGCTGCCCGCGCAAAGTGTTTCGGCGACGTCGGGGTCGAGCAGTTCGTCTTCCGCTAACACCTGCACGGTCTCTACAGGAGACCCGTCGCGATAGACTTTTCCAGACAGAGTGCACAGTTCGGGCTGAACCTCATGAGCGGGCACCAGTTCGAAGTTGCCGAGTTGCATGCAACCGGTCGGGCAACTGCCCGCCTCGGTCGTCACATCCAGTGGATCGAAACGATAAGACTTTGAACCGTTCTTGAATGTTGTGAGCACGCTCAAAGTCTCGCCCCTGGTTCCGTTTCCGTCGAGATCTTCGGCCGGCTTTTCCGATCGCCGCATATCGACGCAGAAACTGCCGTCGTCTGCGGTAACAATCGGAGGTGAATAACCCGCGAAGTTGATCCCGCGGATGGTGCCGCTAGCACCGGACACCGGCTTGCCGTCGGCGTCGACCACGATTCCGCCCAGGCAGGCGTTGTCTTCCTGCGGCCAGTCGACGTTCCAGTACGAGAAGTGGGTTACCTCGGCCACCGCCAGGAGGTCGCCTGAGAAAGTGCCGCTGTGGATATCGCCGATCATCGTCTCGGGAACGAGTTGGCCGCCAGAATCCTGCAGCCAGCCGCTGCCTTCCCGTACCCACTGGCCTGCGGTTTCGTCGAAGGCATACATGGGCACGTCGATGCGATCGTCCCCGGGAGTGATGTCGACTACCACGCCCCAGCTGTCGCGCGGAACTCTCATACTGAGAGTCGCCTTCTGGCCCGCGGGAAGCGAGGTAATGGGTTGGTCATTCTCATCGCGCAGATCGAATGTCGCGAATACGGCCGAGATGAGCATCTTTCCCTGGCTGTCCGCGAACGGTCCGGGAAACTTGTCGGCATCCGTGAGAGGGTTGAAGACCTGGGCATAGCCCGAGGCGGCATCCAGGCCGCCGATCGACACGGCCCCGCCGTCGTCGCGGCAACGCCGGTTCTCACAGGTCAGCGAAGTCATCTCCATTAAAGTGACGTCGAGTGACACGTCGGTCAGCGATCCGATCGAGATCGTCTTTATTACGCTGGCGTAGCCTTCTTGAGAAAATGTGACGACCGCGGTCAGGCCCAGTTTCGCAGGCGCCTTGATGCTGTATGCGCCTTCCGCCGATGCAGAAACCGTAGCGCTCTCTCCGTCGTCGATCCGTCCGTTGCCGTTGACATCCAGCACGGCTTTCACAGCGGCCTCGTCGGCCGGCTCGATTCCCGTGCCGTCGGAAGAGACCAAAAAGATCCGACCCGTCAGTGTAATCGTATCGCCGGAGGGCCCCGGCGTGCCTCCCGAACTGCAGGCGTAACTTCCCATTGCCAGGAGAGCAAACACAGCGACATTCCCCAAACCCGTTTTCATCTTGCATTCTCCCTAATAAATTTTCTTAATCTGACAAGACGCCAAGCAAGACTAGTTGATTCAGTCAGATCAAGCAAGTTGGAGTGCGGCGAATATTTATGTCTCAGTTCCGGCAACTTGCGATACATCCGAGGCAGTCTGCATGTCTCCAAGGTTCCGGCTGTATAAAAAGTATTGCGTAAACAGAATGTTACAACGGCAAGAGTATGGCACGAAGCTTGCTAAACCATATGCCAACCTACAACTGAACCATAAAGGAGACAATTATGAGCACCAAAGAAATTCAAGAAAACCTGGTGAAAACCATGCGGGCCTGGCAGAAGATCGAGGACGCTTCGATGGCTTCTTGCGGCCGGATCATGGAGAAAACCGACAACCCCTTGATCCACCTGGTGATGGAGATCATCCAGATCGATTCGCAGGTACATCATCGCGTTCAGGATTTCATCGCCCGCTCACTTTCGGAAAAGTCCATCTCGATAACACCGGAGGAGATGGGCCAGGTCTGGGACGGCATCCAGAAGCACGTCGACATCGAGAAACGGATGGTCGGCTTCGTAGAAGAGACCCTGGGTGCCATCAAGGGCAAGAAAATGCTGGTGCAGGAGTACCTGTTGAACTACTTGAGAGCCGACGAGAAAAAGCACGACCTGCTGCTCGAGACACTGGAAAAAGTAAAAGGCGGCATGTACCCCTATGCGGGTTGAGTATTATTACCATCTAACGTTCCTCTCTCCTTTTTTCGGTTGATCTTGGCGGCCCGGCGGATATATTGAGTCTGCCTTGAAGCCGTTATTCTGGCAGGCGCCATGGAGGAACGATGAAACTCGAGAAAATGAAGGCGGCCCACCAGGTTCTGGCCCGGCTCGACTACCCGCCGGGAAGGGTCGAGCGGGGCTACAACAACCGAACCCTTTATATAGACCTTTCCAGGATGAAAATCGCCGTCAAACCGGTCAGCGCCTATATGAAGGAAATCTTCACCGGCGGCAAGGGTTTCGACCTCTACCTGATGTGGCACACGCTGCCCAAGAAACCCGTCGCCTGGGACAGTCCGCTCAACGAGATCTGCATCTCGGCAGGACCCTTGGGCGGCACGCCGTCCTTCTCCGGCTCGGGCAAGAGCCTGGTCACCGGTATCTCGCCCACTACCGGCTCGCTGATGGACTCTAACGTCGGCGGCCACTTCGGACCGCTTCTGAAATTCGCGGGTTTCGACGCGCTCGAAATCCAGGGCAAGGCCAAGCATGACGTGCTGGTGATCATCGACGGTATAAAAAGCCGCGTGACCGTCGAGAGCTGCCCGCATGAGGCCCCGAACAGCGCCGATTTAGCCGAGCAACTTCACCGCATGTACGCCGACAGCACCCAGGAACTGCAAGCCGTTGGCGTGGTCTCGGCCGGGCAGGGAGCCGAACACACTCTGATAGGCTGTTTGAATTTTTCTTTCTGGGACTACAAGCGCGACATGGCCCGTATGAAGCAGGCCGGCCGAGGTGGATTGGGAACCGTTTTTCGCGACAAGCACCTCAAGGCTTTGGTGGCCAAGTCGCTGGTCAACCGACCGAGTTGGGTCATGCGCACGACCGCGCCCTGACTTTTGGAGAAACCGATGCAGGCCAATATCGCCGTTTCCTTGGACAAGGTCGACAAGATCATCGGACGCTGGAAGAAAAACCCCGAGTTCGTAATCGAGATGCTGCAGGATGTCCAGCAAGAGTTTCGCCACCTGCCCCGCTCAGCCCTGCGACGAATCTCGGCGGTGTTGCGGGTGACCCCGGCTCGCCTTTATCACATCGCCACTTTCTACAAGGCTTTCTCGCTCGAGCCGCGCGGCGAGGTCCCGGTTCAGGTATGCACCGGCACGGCCTGCCACGTGCGCGGATCTCAGCGTGTGCTGGACGCCTTCTCGCGCGAGCTCGACATCGAGGTCGGACGGACCACTCCCGATTTGCGCTTCAGCCTCGAAGGCGTGCGCTGCCTGGGATGCTGCTCGCTGGCGCCGGTTGTCAAGATGGGTGAAAAAGTCCTTGGCGATCTCGATTCGTCGAAAGTGGCCCGTCTGCTTAGGCGCTATACCAAAGCGAGCCCCGGCAAGGAGGCCTGAGATGCCCAGGGTGACTCTTGACAATCTCGAACAGCTTGCGACCCGGGCGGGCGAACAGTTCGACCGGTTCCGTTCGGTGCTGATGGTGTGTGCCGGCACCGGCTGCGTATCTTCAGACTCGCTCGGCATCCGTGACGCTTTAGTGTGGGAAATCAAGAAGAAAAACCTGTCGGACGAGGTAAAGGTCGTGGCCACCGGCTGCAACGGATTTTGCGCCCACGGGCCGATCTGCGTGGTGCAGCCAGAGGGCGTTTTTTACGAACGGCTCAAGCTGAAGGACGTGCCCGAGCTGGTAGAGAAACACCTCGTCCAGCGCCAACCGCTGGAGCGCCTGTTGTATCGGGCCGCAAAGGGCGAGCGTCCCATTCCACTCGAGAAGGACATCCAGTTTTTCGCCAAGCAGCAAGCCATTGCCCTGCGCAACCGCGGGCTCCTCGATCCCGAGGACATCAGCGACGCTATACGCCGGGGTGCCTACCGGGCCCTCGGGAAACTGCTGGCCTCCAAGGCGGACGGCATGCGTATCATCGAGATGCTGATCGATTCCGGCCTGCGCGGCCGCGGCGGGGGTGGATACCCCACCGGCTTCAAGTGGCAAAGCTGCCTGGCGGCAAGCCGCGAGCGTAACGTGCGGCCTTATATCGTTTGCAACGGCGACGAGGGTGACCCCGGGGCCTACATGGATCGCTCGATCGTCGAGGCCGACCCGCACGCAGTGATCGAGGGCATGCTGATAGGTGCTCTGGCTCTCGGCGCCAGGGAAGGCCTCGTCTATATCCGCCGCGAGTATCCGCTGGCGCTCGATCGCCTGAACAAGGCCATCGGCCAGGCGCGCGAATGGGGCTTGCTCGGCGACGATGTAATGGGAGCCGGCCTGGCATTCGACATAAAGGTGCACCAGGGCGCAGGCGCCTTCGTCTGCGGCGAGTCGACCGCGCTGATGGCCTCGATGGAAGGCCGCCCGGGCGAGCCGCGGGCCAAGTACGTCCACACCGTCGAGTACGGTTTCCGGGACATGCCCACGGTTCTCAACAACGTCGAGACCTGGGCTACTATCCCTCAGATCGCGCTCAAAGGTTCCAAGTGGTTCGCCGCAATCGGCACGGGAGACGTCTCCGACTCGCCCTGGAAGGGCAGCTCGGGCACCAAGGTCTTCTCGCTGGTGGGCAACGTCAACAATACCGGCCTGGTCGAAGTACCGATGGGCATCAGCCTGCGCGAGATCGTCTTCGAAATCGGCGGCGGCATTCCGGGCGGTCGCAAGTTCAAGGCCGTCCAGACCGGAGGGCCTTCGGGAGGCTGCCTGCCGGAATCCAAGCTCGACCTGCAAATCGATTTCGACACTCTCCAGCGGGCCGGTTCGATGATGGGTTCGGGCGGCCTGATCGTCATGGACGAGCACACCTGCATGGTAGACGTGGCGCGCTATTTCATCGGTTTCTTGATGGACGAATCCTGCGGAAAGTGCACTCCCTGCCGCGAGGGGCTTTCCTGTATGCACGAGATCTTGACCCGTATCACCGAAGGCCGCGGCCGGCCTGAAGACATCGATTTACTATCCGAGATCGGCGCAGCCATGAAAGACGGCTCGCTGTGCGGGCTTGGACAGACCGCCGCCAACCCGGTGCTTTCCACTCTGCGTTACTTCCGTTCCGAGTACCAGGCACACATAAGCGAACAGCGCTGCCCGGCCGGCATCTGCACGGCGCTAATCAAGTACACCATCGATCCCGCCAAGTGCACCGGCTGTCTGGCCTGCATCAAGCCCTGCCCCACCGCGGCCATAAGCGGCAAGAAGAAAGAGCCCCACTTGATCGACCAGGAAAAGTGCATCCAGTGCGGTACCTGCATGGATGCCTGCAACTTCGACGCGGTCTGCGTGGAGTAAGGACGATCTCATGATCCAGGTCACCATAGACGGCAAGAAGACCGAAGTAGAACCCGGCACGACCATCATGGCCGCGGCCCGCAAGCTTGGTATCGGCATTCCAACTTTGTGTCACAACGAGATGCTCGAACCGTATGGAGCTTGCCGGGTTTGCAGCGTCGAAATCGACGAGGGCGGGCGGCACAAGGTGGTCACCTCCTGCAACTACCCCATCCAGCGGCCGGTCGAAGTGTTCAGCGCAAGCCCCAGAGCGCTGGCGACACGGCGAGTCGTGCTGGAGATGATGCTGGCCCGCTGGCCGAAAGTGAAGCTGGTGAGCGACCTGGCCCGCGCGGCAGGCGTCGAGAGTTCGCGCCTGACCCATCCGCAGAGCGATCCGAATCCCAACGCCTGCATTCTGTGCGGCCGTTGCGTGCGCATGTGCCAGGACGGCGTCTTGCACAAGGTGCTCACTTTCGAGGGCCGCGGGCCTTCCAGACGCGTAACAATGGCCTTCGACGAGATCGCCCCGGACTGCGTGGGTTGCGGAGCCTGCGCGGCCGTCTGCCCGACCGGCGCCATAGTAATGGAGGACGATCCCAACCACCCGGCCGACGGTCAGCGCATCCGTCGGGCCGGAATGGTCATCACCCGCGAAATGCTGACGCTCGACAAACACCAGAACCGCATGCGCGAGGTGGGCACCGCCACGCTGGTCAAGGTGATGAACGACTACGATTTGCTGCCGGTCAACAACTACAAGTTCGGCTCGCACGCGGAGGCCAACAAGATAGACGACCGCGTGCTCAAGACACGCTACTTCGGCCAGGGCAAGTTCGACGGCTGCTACCTGGGTTGCGACATGAACTGCTGCAAGGTGGCCGAGGGCTTCGTGCCCCGCACCGGCCCCAAGCGCGGCCGGTTCGTCGTGGTGGACGGTCCGGAGTACGAGACGGCCGGCGGTTGCGGAAGCAACATGGGCATTTTCGACCCGCACTGGATCCTGGAAATCAACTTCTATTGCGATCACTACGGCATTGACAGCATCTCTTTCGGAACTTGCATGGCCTTCGTCATGGAGTGTTACGAGGCAGGCATTCTCGACAAGAAGCGCACGGGCGGTCTCGAGTTGCCCTTCGGGGCGGCCGAGGCTTCTTTGACGGTTCTGCACCAGATGGCCGAGGGCAATGGTTTCGGACTGGTAGTCGGCCAGGGCATCCGGCGCATGAAGAAGAAGTTCGCTATGGAGTACGATGCCGATCCCGAGTTCTTGAGGGACATCGGCATGGAGAGCAAGGGGCTCGAGTACTCCGAGTACGTCACCAAGGAGTCGCTGGCCCAGCAGGGCGGTTATGGAATCGCGCTCAAGGGCGCCCAGCACGACGAGGCCTGGCTGATCTTCATGGACATGG
>CAZENH010000065.1:0-14988 GCA_964513625.1 uncultured Myxococcales bacterium
TACGGCTACGCCATCGACCCGATCTTCGAGGGCCTCTTCTTGGCCGCGGCCCTGTGCGTCGAGGAGGGCATGGGCAGCGTCAAGGAGGTCGACTGGCTGGGGCGTGAGGCGCTCGGCCTGACGGTCGGATCGTTCACCGCCATGAACCTGACCGGCGGCAACCCCTTGACCGATCACGGCCTGGACATGGAAGGCAAGCGGCTCAACCCCTGGTTCCACTCGCCCAAGCTGATGAAAGAGGCAATCGCTTCCGGAAAACCCTGGGAGACCCCGGCCCGCGGCGAAAAGGTCGAAATGGACAAGACCAGGGCCGAAAAGATCATCCGCGCCTTGCGCGGTGCCTACTTCGGCCTTGCCGGTCAGGCGGTCGACTCCGGCATCGTGAGCGTCGCCGATCTGGAGCTGGGGCTCGAAATCGCTCTCGACATGAAGCCGGCCTTTTCGCTGATGAACAAGTTCGGCTTGTCCGAGTCGCTCGGGCTGGTCGAGGAGTACAGCCGCGCGCATCCGAAGTTCCCGGTGCCCGAGTGCATCAAGAAGCAAGCCGCCGCAAGCAAGCCGTTCGAGATCGACTACATCCAGCGCCACGACCTCGGCGAGGTGGCCTGGCTGCGCATCCGGCGCCCCAAGGTGCTGAACGCCCTGAACCAGGAAGTCTTCGGCCAGCTCGAACGACAGTTCGAGGCGATCAAGAAAGACGGCAAGATCAAGGCCGCGGTGCTGTCCGGTTTCGGAGTCAAGGCCTTCGTCTCCGGGGCCGATATTAATTTTCTGGCCGGGATCGAAACTCCCGAGCAGGCCTTCGAAAGCACCCAGCAATCGAAACGCGCAGGTATTGCGATGGAAAACCTGGGCAAGCCGATCGTCTGCGCCCTGAACGGCTATGCTTTAGGAGGCGGGCTGGAGCTGGCCATGTGCTCGACGGCAATGATCGTCGCCCGCGGCCTGAAGATGGCCGCCGGGCAACCGGAGGTCAACCTGGGGATCATCCCCGGGGCCGGCGGCACCCAGCGCCTGCCGCGCTGGATCGGCGTCGAGAAAGCGGCCGAGATGCTGAGAACCGGCAGGCCGATCTCGGGCGCCCAGGGCGTCGAGCTGGGCCTGTTCTCCGAAGAGGTCGAGCGCACCGGGTTGATCGAGCGCGCCATCGAACTTGCCCGCGACCTGGCCGCGGGCAAGGCCGAAAGCAAGCCGATGACAAAGGAGCCAATCGAGACTCCCGAACAACTGCCCCGGATCGACATCGGCCACCTTAGCCGGGCCATAGACGCCATCGTTTGCCGGGCAATCACTGAGGGCTGCCGCCTGCCGCTGGCCGAGGGGCTGAAATTCGAGTCGGAAATGTTCGGAGAATGCGTAAAGACCCGCGACATGAAAATCGGCCTGGAGAACTTCCTGAAAAACGGCCCGCGTGCCAAGGCCGAGTTCGTGCACGAATAAGGAAAAAGTCATGAGGCCGAAACCCGCTCAGGATCCTGCGGCGGTCGTTCCCGAAGCGTTTTCGGCCACTATCCTGCGCGCCCAGCAAAGCATGGGCGTGGACGGGGCCTCACCGGTTGGGGCTTCGATCATGCCGCAGGATCTCGATCTTCCGGACGAGCCGGAGAAGACCGGCAATATTCCAATCGAGCGACTTTCAAAATCGGGCAAGCAGGTGATCATCAGCGATTCCGGCGAGCCCGCCTACGGCGCTTCCTGTGAGAATTCAGAGTACGAGCTTCTGGATATGCTCGGTCGCGGAGGAATGGGCGTGGTGGTCAGCGCGCGCCAGGAATCGCTCGGACGCGAAGTGGCTATCAAAATCGCCCGAAAGGTGGCCGCCAACAAGAACTCGACAACCGGAGGACTGATCGAGCAGTTCGCCAACGAAGCCTGCGTGACGGCCCGCCTGGATCATCCGAACGTCATCCCGGTACACACCCTGGCCCGCGATCCGGACGGGCACCTGTTCTTCAGCATGAAGAAAGTCAGCGGTGTCGATTGGGAGCAACTGCTCAACCCCTCCTCGGTCAGCAAACCCTCGGAGCGCAAGCACGTACTGGAACTCTCGGCGGGAATGAAGCTGGACGATCAGATCGAGATCCTGATGAAAGTCGCCGACGCCGTGGCTTACGCCCACTCGAAGAGGATTCTCCACCGCGACCTGAAACCCGAGAACATCATGATCGGCTCCTTCGGCGAGGTGCTGCTGATGGACTGGGGACTGGCCATGGAGTTCGGGGACAAGAACCCCTACTTGCTCGACCCGGAAAAGAAACCCCAGCTGGTGGGCACTCCGGGTTACCTGGCCCCAGAGCAGGCCACCGGTCGCATGCAGGAGTTCGGCCCGCCCACCGATATTTACCAGCTCGGAGGGATTCTTTACCGCATACTGACCGGGCACTCGCCCCACTGGGACAAGGAGGTCATGGCCGCCGTGCACAAGGCCGCCCGGGGAGAGGTGACGCCTCCCAGCCTGGAAAGCGACCAGAAGATCGACGCCGAACTCGAGCGCATAGTGCTCAAGGCCCTGGCGCCGCGGCCGGCCGACCGCTACCAGACCGTCTCCGAGTTCAAGGCCGACATAAAACGCTATCGCGCCAACTCAGAGTCGCTGGCCATGGCCGCCGCAGCCGAGACAATGCTCGACGAGCTGTGCGCCGAATTGGGAGTCAGCCAGAGAGACGATCCCCATGTCGGCAGGCTGGCAAAGAACCGGGTCACGCTGGTCTACACGCGCCTGTCCGAGTGCATCGGCGCCTTCGGCCAGGCCATAAGCCTGTGGCCGGAAAATAAATTGGCCTGCAAGGGGCGCCTTCAAGCGCTCGGCCTGCAGGTGCGCCTGGCCATGGAACAGGGTGACCTCAGCCTGGCCAGATCCAACCTGGATCTGCTGAGACAGGGCTGCGAGTCGGGCCCGGCCGACGACAATGTCACAAGCGCTAGCGGCGGCAGCGAGAAATTGGCCCGGCGCCTTGCAAACCTGGAGAAGAAGCAAGCCACGGCCGAACAGCGCGAGAGATTCACCAAGCTTGTGTTGTGGGGTTTCGTCGGAGTGCTGGCGGTGGCGATCATCACCGGCTTCTATATGCTGAACAAGCAGAAGAAACTGGCTTATCAGAATCTCGAAGCGACCCAGAAGCAGCGCGAGTTGGTGAAAAAAAATCTCCAGCTCAGCGAGCAGGCGGTCAAGAAGGCTTTCGCCCAGGGAGTGATCTCCCGGGCCGAGTTATTGTCCCGCTATATGCGCGACATTGAGCACCTGGTGTCGCAATACCACCAGGAAGCGCAGCGCCTGATGTCCATGCCCGCCGACTACTTGCCCAGGCGAGCCCGCACGGCAGCGGGCAGAGACGGTTATTACCTGGACGCCGACTACTACGACTCCAAGACCGCGCCAGCGGATATGACTGCGGGCGAAGGCTACGGCTTCGAGGTCTCGCGCAGCCAGGTGACCGTGGTGCTGTCGGCCTGGGCGCAATCGGGCCGGAAAAGGAAGCTGGCTTTAGCCGACGCCGTTCGCCTTGCGCGTCTGGATACGCTTTTTTCCGAAGTGCATCACTCCCGGAACGACATCCTGTGGTCGCTGGTGGGATCCGCAAGCGGAATTCTCGCGAGCTTCCCCGGCTCGGGAAGGTTTCGCTCCAAGCCGGAATACGATCCGACCCGCAGGCCCTGGTACCTGGGCTCGATTGAGGCCCCCGACGATCGGCCGCGCTGGATGCATCCGCATGTCGACGCGGGCGGCCAGGGCCTGATCATATCGTGCACCAGCCGCATCAGGGTCGGCCGGCAGACGCTGGGAGTGGTGGGCCTGGAGGTCTCGATGCGCACCATTCAGGAGATGATCTCGCGTTTCACCGAGGGGTCTGGCGGCGGGGCCCGGGGCCTGTTGATACGTCCCGACGGGAAAATAATCGTGGACACCGAATATCGGGCGGACAACAAGAAGTGGAAAAAGGGGTTCGAGCTGACATCGATCGATCAGCTCGGCCCGGAACTTTCTTGCTACTGCAAAGAAGCACTGGCCGACAAGCTGGATCCCGCGACGGCCAGGGAGATCGACCTGGCCGGTCGGAAGAAGATGATCGCTCACGCCAGGCTTTCCCATCCCGACTGGTTGCTGGTGGTCGAAAACGACAGGAATGCGGCTGTCGAGTCGAGTCGTTGAATCTGAAATGTGCCCCGATCACGAAAATGAGATATTCGTCGTCGCGCTGACCAAATGGGCCAATCCACCGGCCGAAGAGCTTCAGGCTCTGGCACAAATGCTCGGCGTTGCGGCATATGATCTCAGGCTGCGGGTGATGGGCCCGTTGCCGGTCGTGCTCGCGCGCGGACTTGCCGGGGATGCCGCCCGCGAGCTGCTTGCGTCCTTGCGCGGGCGCGGCCACGGGGCCGTGGCCTGCGAGCTGTCCAGCGTGATGTCTTCCGAATCGATGATCGAGCCGCGCGACTTCCGGCTCGATAAGTCCGCCTTCGTGGTGCTGGGCCCGCAGGCCTGCGAGCTGCCTTACGACGAAATAGTCGCCTTGCTGCCGGCAACTCATACAGTCTCGGAGTCGCAAAGCACTACCAAAACCAAGAAAAAATTCAGCATCTCACGGGCGGCCTTGTCGGGTGGACTGGTCAGTTCACGCAAGGTCTCGAAAGAAATCCGCAGTCACACGGAAGAACGCGAGCAAGTGCTGTATGTCTTCGGGCGATCAGCTTCGCGGAGGATCATCCTGCGCGAGACGCGCCTGCGTTATACGGGCCTGGGCGACCTGATGTGCGCGACTCGCGGCGAGAATTTCACGGCCTTGGCTACGATTCTGAAAGCCCGGGCGACAGGAGCGTTTATCGACAACCGGCTGGTCAAGAACCCTCGCAAGGGCGGCCTGGCCGGCGTATCCGGCGGCGTCACTCGAATGGTGGCCACCCGTTCAAATGCCACAGAGAACGATCTGGCAGCGCACCTGCTGGTAATCGCTTACATCCAGAACCAGATATGACGAGCGCCGCGGCCGGCCGATTTCAAGGAACCCAGCCGCTCAGTCCCCCTGGTGGGTCTCTTGGAATTCCGAGGACCTGTCTGAGCAGGAATTACGCACCGGCGGTGTCCGCCGGTGTGTAAACCTGCGAGTTCCGGAGGAATGGAAAGAGACCCACCAGGGGGACTGAGACTGTTATCAGGGTACCAGCACGGCGCGCCGGGCGAGTTTTCCGTGATGGGCGGCTTCGAAGACTTCGTTGATCTTGGAAAGCGGGTGTTTCTCGACGTAGGGTTTGACCTTGATGCGTCCGGCCGCAAGCCAATCGAGCACCTCGGGATACAGGACAGGATCGCAGCCCCAGTTGCCGATCACCCGGGCGTCGAAAGCCATCAGGTTGCTCAGGCGGACCTCGACCTTGTCCATGGTGAAGCCGACCGCCATCATGGTCGAGCCGAAGGTCAGAAGCGAAAAGCCGGTCTCCTGCCCGGCCCGGGTGCCGGAGGTCTCGAAGATTTTCCAGCAGAACCTGGGAGCGCCGATATCCTTGCAGGCCTGTTTGACCTTGCCCTTGACATCCTTGCTTGTGAGGCCGGCCACGTTGACCACCGCATGAGCGCCGGCCTCCCGGGCAATCTCGAGCTTCCCGTCATCCACGTCTAATGCGACGACTTTGGCTCCCGCCGCCCCGGCCACCTGCACCTCGTGGATGCCGATGCCCCCGACTCCGATGCATATTGCCAGGTCTCCCTGCTCCAGTCCGGATAACTTCATCGCCTGGAAGGGCGTGGTCAGCGCGTCGGAAACGATCGAAAGCTCCCACAACTCGTGGGCCGCCAGCAGCGGATCGGGAATCGGGCAAACATATTTGGCCGGCACCAGAACATGGCTTGCAAAACCGCCGTGACGGTCGTTGCCGGGCATGACCTGCGAACGGCAAATACGCCGCCTGTCGGACCGGCAAAGATCACACTCGCCGCAGGGTAACACGGCCGGCACCAGCACTTGTCGACCGTTCAGGGATGCATCGGCTCCGCTTCCGCACTCGATCACCGTGCCGCTGATCTCGTGCCCCAGCACCAGAGGCAGTTCCATGCGCGTTTTCACGCCCAGGTAAGCGAACGAGATATCGGTGTGGCACACGCCGCAGCCGGCCACCTCGACCAATACCTCACCGGCGCCGGGAGCTTCTATTTCATAGCTGCGTTCCTCGATCGGCTTGTTCGGCTCGATCAGCATCATGCCCTTGACCGTCGTGCTCATGGCTCATCCTCGCTTTCCGAGCACGCGGCGCTCGGCCGCGTGTATCAAATGAACGATTGTCAAGTTGCAGGGCGCGCCCAGCCCACGGCGCTCGGCCTCGCCGACAATTGCCCCGTTCAGCGCGTCAATCTCGGTACGCAGGCCGCGGTCGAGATCTTGCCACATCGTCGGCCGGTTGGGACCCAGGGCCTTCTGCGAACCGACAATCGGACGATATGGATCTTCCTCATCGATGATCGGCACTCCCCTGGCCCGCATGACGGCGACTATCTCGGCGCACACATCCCGCATAAGACTCTGAAGATCGTCGTCCTCGAGCAGTTGGTCGCAGTTGAGCCCGGTCAAAGCCGAGACGGGATTGACCACGGCGTTGTGCAGCAATTTCTGCCAGACCACGTGCTCGATGTTCCGCACAACCTCGGTATCGAGCCCGGCCTTGTTGAAGACTTCCCCAATTCGCTCGATCTCGGATGTGATCTCTCCCTGGTAAGGAGCAATCTGAATCGGCTTTATCCCGCGCCTGAAGCGCAGGCTGTTTCGGCCCATGTGCTGAATGGAATGGTAGGTGATGCCGGAAAGCACTTTTTCGGGCCCGATCAAGGAAGCCATTGTCTGGGTATTGCCGATCCCGTTCTGCATCGAAAGCATCCGGCATCCGGCGCCGACCAGCGGCAACACGCCGCGCACCGCGGCCTCGGTCTGGTAGCTCTTGACCGATACAAAGATCAGATCGACCTGATCGAGCCCGTCGATCGAGAGTGCGACTTTGACTTCCACCCGACGCTCGGCCCGTCCGTCTTCGGTAATCAGCAACCCCTCGCGGTTGAGCAACTCGGCCCGCTCGCGGTTGATCTCCAGGAAGGTAACGTCCTTGCCTGAATCAGTCAGTAGCGCCCCGATCAATCCCCCCAAAGCACCGGCCCCGACGACTACAATTCGCATCTTATCCTCGAGCTCAAGTCCAACACCTGACATTCAGGCAATTACCTGTTTTTCCACTCGGGCTTTCTCTTCTCGTAGAACGAGGCGATCCCCTCGAGCACGTCATCGGTGGCCATCAACTCTTCCAGAAACACCTGCTCGGCCTCCTGGTGGGCCTGCTCGAAGGGCAGAGTTCCAAGCCGCTTGAGCGTGCGGACGTTCAGGCGCATCACCAAGGGGCTGGCCTTGCGAAAGTCCCTTAGCATCGCATCCAGCACGCCTTCCAGTTCGTCGCTTTTGACCACCCGCGAGACCAGGCCGAACTCGTGCATCTGCTCGGCGCTGTAGGTTCTCCCCGAACAGGTAATCTCCATTGCCCTGGCCGGGCCTACCAGCTTCGGCAGGTAGGCCACTCCGAAGGGGGCGAAAAATCCCAACCTGATCTCGGGTTGTCCGAAGGTGGCCCGCTCCGAGGCCAACAGGACGTCGGCCATCATCACCAGTTCGAAGCCGGCTCCCAGCGCCGCCCCGTCCACCGCCATGACCACCGGAATTTCAAGCTCGCCCAGTAGCGTGAACATGCGCCCGAAGGCGCCGATCATCGCGGTGGCTTTGTCGGGATGGTGCTCGCCGACGTCGGCCCCGGCCGAAAACGCCTTGCCGTTGGCCTTGAAAACGAGCGCCTTCAGCGAGTCGTCCGCGGCCAGCTTCTCGAGCGCGTTGTTTATCCCGCGCATCATCTCCGCGGTGAAGATGTTGAGCGGCGGCGCGTCGAGGGTGATGAAGGCCACATCGTCTGCAATGCTCAACTTTACCGGATCTTTTTCAGCAGTCATTTTCGGGCGACCTCCATTGGCATGACCGAAATGCTCAGGCCGGGGCCTTTTTCCAGGTTGTTCCCGGTTTTTCGAGCGTGTAGTAAACCTTGATCTCCTCGATCTCGTCGAAGACCCGCGGGACTACCTGCAGATCCATGTCGAGTTCGATCTCGGATTCGGGAATGCTCTGGCCGAACCAGGCCACCAGCCGCCCGCCTTCTTCGAGCTCGACCAGGCCGATCAGATAGGGCCCCATGTCCTGAAAGCCGGTCGGGGCCGCGTCGATACGGGTGTAGGTCATCAGCTTGCCGCGCCCGCTCCACTCGCTGTACTCGAACTCACCACTCAGGCACTCGGGGCAGTCCGCCCTGGGTGGAAAATCGGTATGGCCGCAGCTGTTGCACTTCGAGCCCATCAGGTGGCCGTCTTTGAGATAGTCGGCAAACCGGCCGACCTTGGTGTGCGGCGTAAAATTTACTTTTCCGAACCAGCTGAACACGGCCCTACTCCTTTTTGAAAACGTGCACGAAACAATACTGCCCGTTGCCGCCCACGTTGTGGGTTAACCCTACGTCCGCGCCCTCGACCTGGCGCTCGCCGGCCTGGCCGCGAAGTTGCTTGACTATCTCGGTGGTCATCGAAACCCCGGTGGTGCCGATCGGGTGGCCCTTGGCCTTCAGCCCGCCGTCGACGTTGACCGGGTGCTTGCCGCCGATGTAGCTCTGGCGCTCTTCGATGAACTTGCCGCCCTGTCCATGTTCGCAGAAACCCAGGTCTTCGTAGGCCAGGATCTCGGCGATGGTGAAACAGTCGTGCACGTCGGCCACCTTGATGTCGTCGGGCCCTACTCCCGCCATTTTATACGCCTGGCGCGCGGCCTCTACCGCCGAGGGCAAGCTTACCAGAGTCGGTCTGCGCAGCAGCGACATGCTGGTGGTGGCAGAGCCCAGGCCGTCCAGCCAGATGGTCTTGTCCGATATTTTCCTGGCCCGCTCCTCGGAAGCCATGATCACCACCGCGGCCCCGTCGGCGTTGGCGCAACAATCGAAGACCTGAAAGGGAGAGGCCACCGGGGGCGAGGAGAGCGCCTTCTGAATGGTGATCTCCTTCTGGAACATGGCGTTTTTGTTTCTGGCTCCGTAGTAGTGGTTCTTGACCGCAACCGCGGCCAGCTGCTCCTTGGTGGTACCGTAGTCATGCATGTGGCGCCGGGCCAGCATGGCGTAGTAGCCGGGGAAAGTGGTGCCGAAGATCGACTCCCACTGCACCTCCCCTACCCGGCCCATCAAGGCTAAAATCTCGGGCGTACTCAGCTCGGTCATCTTCTGGGCGCCGATCACCGCCACCACATCGTGCAGCCCCGAACGGATGGCCATCCAGGCGGTGCGCACCGCGGCCGAACCCGAGGCGCAGGCGTCTTCGGTCAGCCAGGCCGATCTCGGATTCAGACCCAGGTACTCCATGATCACGCCGGTCAGCGAGCGCTGTTTGTGATATTCCGGTACCGCGGCGATGACCGCGGCATCGATCTCTTGACGGTCGATAGCGGCGTCAGCCAGGGCGTCGCGGAAGGCCTCGAAGGCCAGTTCCTGCACCGTGGCGTCGCTGCGGCGCCCGAAGCGGCCGTGTCCGATACCTACGATTCCTACTCGTGTCATATTACTTCCTCTGATATGGCATCTTATATATACTGCCCGCCGTCCACCTTGATCACCTCGCCGGTGACGTGTCGCGAACGGTCGGAGCACAAGAAAGCCACCACGTCTGCGACGTCCCCGGGCTCTGCCACCCGGCCCAGCACGGTTTCGTTGATGGCCTTGTTCAAAAACTCCTCGGGGATCTTCGCGGCCATCTCGGTCATGACCATTCCCGGGGCTACCACGTTGACGTTGACGTTGAACTTGCCGAGTTCCTTGGCCAGGGCCTTCGACATGGCGATGATGCCGCCCTTCGAGGCCGAATAGTTAACTTGAGCGAACTTGCCACGCAGGCCGTTGATCGAGGCGATGTTGACGATCTTGCCGTATTTCGCGTCCTTGAAGATCCCGGCCGCGGCACGGTTGTAGTTGAAATAGCCCTTGAGGTTGGTGTTGATGACTTTATCCCACTGTTCCTCGGACATCTTCCAGATCACGCCGTCCCAGGTGACACCCGCATTGCAGATCAGCGCGTGCAGACCGCCAAGCTCTTTTGCGACCGCGGCGACGACTTCCTGGGTCTTTTTGAAATCGGCCACATCCGCCTGGACCACCATGGCCCGGCTGCCCGCTTGCTCGATCTGGGCTGCGATCTTCTGGGCGGTCTCAACGCGGCTCGAGCAGGTTATCGCAACTTTAGCGCCCTGGCGGCCCAACTCGAGCGCGATAGCCGCGCCGATGCCCCGGCTTCCGCCGGTTACCAGGGCGACTTTACCTTTCAGCTTGAGATCCATCACGGCTCTCCGTCAACTCACGTCCACCTTGACGATCAGCGCCGCGCCGCTGTCGCCGGCGGCGCAGCCGGTGAACAGCCCGTAGCCGCCGCCAAGGATGGCCAGTTCTTCGATCAGCTCGATCACGCCGCGCATGCCGGTCGGACCCTGGGGGTGTCCCCAGATCAACGAGCAGCCGTAGCGGTTCATGTCCTTGAGATCGATTCCCAGCTCTTTCGAGAGGTAGGCGTCGTTGACCGCGAAGGGAGTGTGGCTGGTCATGGCCTTGATGTCGGCCACGCCGATGCCGGCGCGCTCGAGCGCCAGGCGCACCGTGGGCGCATTGGCCGCCGGCATGTGCGCCTTCTCGACCCGCGCCTGGGCGTGAGCCACAACCTGCACCTCGACGGCCTTGTCGCGCGAGAGTTCTTTGGCGCGCTCGCGGGTGGTGATCACCATTCCGGCGTTGCCGTCGGCCGGGAATGTCTGGGTGCCGAAGGTCACGCTGCCGCCCTCCATGACCGGCTTGAGGCGCCTGAGCCCCTCGGCCGTGGTCGGGAAGATGCCCTCGTCGCTCTCGACCGTCGAAAGCACCTTGCGGCCCTTGCGATCTTTTACCTCGAGCGGGGCTACCATGTAGCGTTTCTGAAAGGCCCGCCCGTCGGCCAAGGCGCGCTCGTAAGCCTGGTAGCGCATTACGGTGATCTCTTCCTGGATCTCGCGACCGATGCCCGCCTTCTTGGCCACGTTCTCTGCGGTTACGAACATCGGTTTCTTGGCGAAGGGATCGTAGCCGAAGTTGTCGAGCACCCAGTCTTCGTGAGGCCCGGTGCCGCCCTGGGCATCGGACCTGGGATAGTAAATGTGCGGGCCGTTGCTGCAATGGTCGGTGGTGATCGCGAGGTAAGTTGAGGCGCTCTTGGTCTGTATCTCCTGCGATGAATAGGTTATACAGCGCACGCCGGTGGCGCAGGCCTGGGAAAGAATCGCGGCCGGGACCCGTTCCAGGCCCATCAGTCCCGCCACCCACGGGCCGCCGTAAAACGAATGCCGTGACGGGATGGTCCAGCCCAGGCAGCAGCCGTCGAAGACCTCGGGCGAGAGATCGCGCTCTTGCATGGCGCGCCGGGCAACCTCTGCGGCGAAGGGGATCGGATCGAGGTTCTGGAAATTGCCCTGCCACTTGCAGAAGGGCGAACTCCAGTAACAACCGTACGGAATGTAAATGTTTTCAAACTGCATGGCCAATTTCCTCCGCGAAGCGTGAGAGTTGATGACGATCGTTCGAAAAGAAAAACCCATGCAGCCTAGAGCTGTCAACCAAATTTTCCCCGGCCTTTCGGGTTATGCTGACATGCGGGAAATATTCACGTCCTTTCCGAGAAATAATCGTCCGGTAATGGTTGCTTCTGGTAGTCTATACGCAGTTTTTGAGGAGGCATGCCATTGCGCCTGCTGCTGGTAGAGGACTCCAAGCGCCTGCGGACCCACCTGCGCAAGGGTCTGCGCGGCGAGGGTTACGCCGTGGACGTCGCCGGCGACGGCGAGCAGGGCCTGTGGCTGGCCGAGATCAACGACTACGACGTGATCATCCTCGATCTGATGCTGCCCAAGCTGGACGGCCTCGGGCTGCTCCGCAGTTTGCGCGCCCAGGGTCGCAAGACACACGTGCTGATCCTGACGGCCAAGGACGCCGTCGAGGATCGCGTGGCGGGGCTGGAACAAGGCGCCGACGACTACCTGGTCAAGCCGTTCGCCTTCGATGAGTTGCTGGCTAGAATACAGGCTCTGGTCAGGCGCAGCTACGGGGCCAAGTCGCCCGCGATCGCGATTGGCGATCTGTCGCTCGACACCGCGCGCCGGGTGGTTATGCGCGCCGGGCACGAGCTTCCCCTCAAGCCGCGCGAGTATTCCTTGCTGCATTTTTTAGCCATGCGGCGGGGCGAGGTCGTCTCGCGCACGGAGATCGAGCGGCACATCTACGACGAGCTTGTCGAGCCGATGAGCAACGTGGTTGACTCGGCCATTTGTCAACTCAGGAAGAAGATCGATATCAAGGGCCGTCCATCGCTGATCCAGACGCGACGAGGAATGGGCTACCTGCTGCGGGGGCCGGACGAATGAAGTCGATCAAACGCAGCCTCAGCCTCAGCATGTTTTCAGTGCTTTTTCTGCTTGTAGGCGCCTTCGGTTCATTGCTTTACCTGTATGCCCAGCGTGTGTTGCTGAGTCAGTTCGACGCCCAACTCATGGACAAGGCGCTCGACTTCACCGCCACCAGCGAGATGAGCGAAAAAGGAGAGTACGAATTCGAGCTTTCCAAGGTGGCCCTGCCCAAGTTCGAGCCGTCTTCTACGGCGGAGTATTACCAGGTCTGGGGCGATAACGGCGCGGTGCTGCTGAGGTCGCCCTCACTCGAGGGGCGCGATCTGCCGCGTTTGACCGCCGATGCCTCGAAGATCCTCTTACGGGACATTAGCCTGCCGGACGGCCGCGCCGGACGGGCGGTTGTGCTTGCGTTTGTCCCGGGCATGGAAGAAGACGAGCACGGGAACTCACCTGTGATGAGCGCCACTAGGCAGCGCTTGTGCCTGGTCATGGCTCGCTCCAGGGCCGAGCTGGACCGCATACTGCACGTGCTGCTGCTGGTCATTATCCTGGCGGGCATCGGCCTTCCGGCTATCGCCGGTCTCTTGGTCCAGCGCCTGATCCTGCGCGGGCTGCGCCCGCTCGATCAGGTCGCCGAACAAGCGGCCTCGATCGACGCCGACGGCCTCTGGCGGCGTTTCCCCGTCGCCGGGATGCCGCGGGAGTTGCTGCCGATCTGCGTAAGACTCAACGAAATGTTCGAAAGGCTCGAGGCCTCATTCGCCCGTGAGCGCCGTTTCGTGGACAACGCGGCCCACGAGCTGCGCACGCCGATCGCCGAGCTGCGCTCGCTGGCCGAGGTGGCACTAAGACAGGCAAACGACCCGGAACTACGCGAGACTTTCCAGGATGCGCTCGATATTGCCGTTCAGATGGGCCAGCTCACAGATGCTCTTCTGGCGCTGGCCCGCGGCGAGTCCGGTCGGCAACCGGTCGAGCGCAGCGCCGTCGACCTGTCCAGGCTGCTGGCCGACACGTGGCTCCGTTTCGACGGCCAGGCCCGGCAGGAAGAGCAGTCTGTCGAGCAGGAGATCGCCCCCGGACTGGTTATCGAGAGCGATCGCACGCTGCTTTGTGCAATTCTGGACAACGTATTCTCGAACGCGCTGACCCACACGCCGAGGGCCGGCCGGATCCGGATAGAGGCCGCCCGCGAGGGGGACGAAATCCGCCTGACGGTTGGAAACAGCAGCCGGGATCTCTTGCCCGAGGATCTGGAAAGACTGTTCGAGCCGTTCTGGCGCAAGGACGCCGCCCGCACCGACGGCCGCCACTCAGGCCTTGGACTTTACCTGGTTCAGCTATACGCCCGCCTGCTGGAGATCGAGCTGGCCGTCGATATGCCCGAGGCCGGCTGGTTCCGGCTTACGCTGCACTATCGAGGTCAATGATCGAAGGCGAAGGCCGCTTTGATTACAGAGTGTTTGCCTTTATGGCGCAGTAACTCGAAAGCTTTCTTGTAGTCCCGCAGGGCGAACTTGTGCGTGACCATCCAGCCCAGATCCACAAGGCCGCGCTTCATCAGGTCGAGGGTCAGCTCGAAGGTGGACCAGTTCCGGCCGGCCCATACCTCTTGGCGGCTATAGCAAAAGGAGGCCCGGACCTCGGCCTCCTTGAGGAAAACAGAGGTCAGATCGAGTTTCACCATTCCCGGCATCCCGACCAGCACCACCCGGCCGCCGCCGCGAACGAATCGAAGTGCATCGTCGATGGCGTCGTGTGTGCCGATACATTCGAAGATCCGATCGGCGCCGCCGACCAGGATGCGCTTGCCGACCATGGGCTTGAACAGCTTGGCATTGGTGGCCGCTGCAACGCTTGTGTACAAGTCATGTTGCTTGGCGGAAGACAGCACGGTGGACGCGCCGAGTTTCTTGGCAGCCTCGGCCTGGAAGTCGTAGCGGCAAACGACAATGATCTCGGCCTTCGAACCCAGCGAGCGCAAGGCGGCCAGGACGCACAGGCCAATCGTACCGGCGCCCAGGACGAGGACGGTTTCGTCGTCACGCGGAAGGTTCTGCAGCGCAGCGTGCAAGGCTGTCGAGAAAGGCTCCACCATCAGGGCATTCTCGTCGCTGACCTCCCGGGGCACACGGTAGATTTGCGACCGATGTGCGACGAACGTATCGCTCCAGCTCCCGCCGCTGTCCTTGCAGAAGCCAATCGACAGGCCTGGGGCAAGGCTGCCTTCGTTCGTCCGTTCGCAAAGACCCACTAAACCGCGTTCGCAGAAGCGGCAGACAGGCTGGATTCCCCGCGCCGTGCAGCCCAGCAGCGGTTCCACCACCACTCGCTCACCGGGCTCGAAGTCGGTTGCCGCCGGACCTGTTTCACCAATTGTACCCAGGCTTTCGTGTCCGAAGGTATAGGGGAAAGAGGTCAACGGTTCGAGATAGGGGCTGGAGTGCAGATAGATGGTTCCCAGGTCGCTCCCGCAGATTCCACCAAGGCGAGTGCGGATCCTGACCCAGTCGTC
>CAZENH010000066.1:0-4002 GCA_964513625.1 uncultured Myxococcales bacterium
TCTGCCCGAGAATTACCCTGAGATCAGAAAACAGTTGCTCGGGCAACTTGCATTTCGAAAAGGTCTGCTGGATTTCGGCATCGGAGAGAGTCTGTGAGGCTAAACGCCACAGGTTGTTGCTTTCCATGAATTGTTCGTAAACGTCTGTGGCAATGACGAATGTTTGCGGAATCTGTATTTTGAGCCCGGCCAAACGGCCCGACCCGCAGTCGCTGGTTATTAAGTGATTGAGAAAAGCGATACCCCTGGCTTTACCGCCCAGGCTTCCGTCGCCGATGCGCTGAAACAGGTTCTCCGGGTCGAATTCCTTCACAGAGAAGTCGGCAATAACCCCGCGCCTTACCTGCCGGAAGCGTGCCTCCAGTGCTGCCAGGGTGAATTTGCGCATCTCCTCCAGGCTGGTGAAATCCCCGACCTCCTGGGGCCGTAGTATGTCGGCAAGTTCGAACTCGCTGCGCGCCATTAGCCAGTTGGAGAAGTGGTTGCGTCGGGCATGATATTCAAGGGACTCGATCGGCACGGTCTTGATGCAGTCGGCGAGTTCGCGAACGTCCGTCGCCCGGGCGACCTCACGCCCGCCGGGCAGGCGAAAAACGAAGGGACCGAAACCCAGGTAGTCGATCAAGAACTTGCGGATGGTATGCAACAGGGCAGGCGAATCCTTGGTGATAAACTGAACATTGAGGTTCTCGGCCATGGCCTGGTGCTCTTTTTGCGCGGACTGCAACAGCACGGGCAGGTCGGGAAGCTTGAAACGGACAATCCTGGCCAACCTGATGCCGGCCTCGCGATCCATCTCCCCCTGCCGGGGAAATCCGATGTCCGAGATCAGCGCCAGCATGTTATCTTGGTAGGAATCGAAGATGTCCAGGGCTTCCTCGAAATCCTTGGCATGAAGCACCTTGGGGCGTGTGCGCATGCGCAAGAGTCTCTGCAGGCGGTTGAGTCCCTCGAAAAAGAGCGAGTGGGATTGCTTCATCAACTCGGTGTACAGCGCCGCCAAAAATGCGGAATAGTAGCGGATCGAGTCTTCCACAACCAGGATTACCCGCACGCCCGCAACCTCGATGTCATTGTCGACGTTGTAGCGATCTTCGATGTGCTTGATTATTGCCAGCAGGATCTTGGCGTCACCGTTCCAGACGAAAAGCGCATCCACCGTCTCGGGCCCGATTCTTCCCTTGAGCTTGGAAAGATCGGCTGATTCGAAACCCAGAACGACCACCGCCTGGTCCGGTCGGATGTCTTTCACCCTGCGGCCGAAATCCAGAAGCGAAGCCGTGGCATCGCGGGACACGATCAACACCAGGTCGAAGCGCCGTTTCTGCAACAGCTTCAAGGCCGCCTCTTCGGTGGTGACATGGGTGAAGCGGGGCGCGGAAGACAAACTCAAGGATCGGTACTCGAGGAAAACTTGTTCGGTCAGGTGCCCGTCCTCTTCGAGAACGAACGCATCGTATCTCGACGAAAGCAGCAGCACGTCCCGTACCCTTATGGGCATTAGCAGGTGTTCTTTTCTGAATCCGCTCTGGGTGTCCATGGCCGTGATTGTATAGGCAACCGATGCCGCCCGGGAAGTTTAAAGATAAAAAAAAGAGGCACCCGCGGGCGCCCCTTTTTGACAAACAGCAATCAGGATATTACACGATGCCCTGGTCGAGCATGGCATCGGCCACCTTGATGAATCCGCCGATATTGGCTCCGTCCACGTAGTTGATGAAGTCACCCTGTTTGCCGTAACGCACGCAGACTTCATGGATACTCTTCATGATGCCGTGCAGTCTGCCGTCGACTTCTTCGCGCGACCAACTCAGGCGCATGCTGTTCTGGCTCATTTCCAGGCCCGATGTTGCTACGCCGCCTGCGTTGGCCGCCTTGCCGGGGGCGTAAAGAACCTTCTTATCCATCCAGACGTCTATGGCGCCCGGCTCGGAGGGCATGTTCGATCCCTCGCTGACACAGAAACAGCCGTTTTTCACAAGTGTCTCGGCGTCTTGCTTGCTAATCTCGTTTTGCGTGGCGCCGGGGATGGCGATGTCGCACTTGACGCTCCAGGGCCTTGCCCCGTCCATGTACTCGGCCTTGGGATATTTCTCGGCATACTCGCGAATGCGGCCGCGGCGGACGTTTTTGAGCTCCATTACCCAGGCCAGCTTGTCTGCGTCAATGCCGTCAGGGTCATGAATGGATCCGCTGGAATCGGAGAGGGTTATAACCTTGGCGCCGAGTTGAGTCGCCTTCTCGGTTGCGTACTGGGCTACGTTGCCCGAACCGGACACGGCCACTTTCTTACCCTTGAAGGATTCGCCCCGTGTGCCGAGCATCTCGTTGGCGAAGTAAACCGCGCCGTAGCCGGTGGCCTCCGGCCTGATCAGGCTGCCGCCCCAGGCCAACCCCTTGCCGGTAAGCACTCCCGTGAACTCGTTGCGCAATTTCTTGTACATCCCGAACAAGAACCCGATCTCGCGGCCGCCGACTCCGATGTCGCCGGCCGGTACGTCGGTGTTGGGGCCGATGTGCCGGAAAAGCTCGAGCATGAAGGCGTGGCAGAAGCGCATCACTTCACCGTCGCTCTTGCCCTTGGGATCGAAGTCCGAACCTCCCTTGCCGCCGCCCATCGGCAAGGTGGTCAAGGAGTTCTTGAAGACCTGCTCGAAGGCCAAGAACTTGAGAATTCCGAGCGTCACGCTGGGGTGCAGGCGCAGGCCGCCCTTGTAGGGGCCGATGGCCGAGTTCATTTCGATCCGATAGCCCTTGTTGACCTGCACCTTTCCCTGGTCGTCCACCCACGGCACGCGGAACATGATCACCCGCTCGGGTTCGACGATGCGTCCTAAGATATTTGCTGCCTGGTATTGCGGGTTCTGCTCGACCACCGGCCAGATCGATTCGACGACTTCCTGCACGGCCTGGTGGAATTCCTTCTCGCCTGGATTTTTCGACTTTACGTAATCCATAAATTCCAAAACCGACGCGTACATTTTACCGCCTCCTAACAAGTTGATAAATAACGGCAAATTAGGCCATTCAACCTCACCTCGGCGAACGTATACGCATGGATCTGGAAAGTCAAGACGAAAAGGGCAAAAAACGGCAAACTTTGGCCTGTATTATACAGCTTCAGGGAGCCAGGCAACAGCGGAAGCCGGCGTACAGGGCCGTCCAACCGGCGTTGAAGCTGCATTGCAGCCTGGTGGCGGGAGAGGCGCAGTTGAAGGCGCCGCCGCGAACCTCGAATCCTCGGGGATCTTCTTGCGAGGGCACTATCTCCCAGGCATTTCCGTTTATATCGAAGGTACCGTATTCGTTGCCGCAGTCCGGAAAGCTGCCGGTGGGAACGGCACGAAAGCAATTGTAGTCATAGCCGCAGTTGGTGGTCGTGTCGCAGTCGTCGGGAGCAATGCCGTGATCCGCGCAGTAGTCATCGCAGAAACTGTCCACGCAGTTGCAGGTTTCACGGTCGAAAGTGTCTCCGAAGACATACCTCGTTCCGGGTTCGGGACCGCTGCAGGCTGCGAACCATTCTTCCTTCGTGCACAAGTGTTTGCCGGCCGCCTGGCAGGCGGTCTGGAAATTCAGAAAATCATTGTAGCCGACTGGATTCACCATCCAGGGCAGCACCCCAGGGCGACTGGTGGCCAGCGAGTTGTCTACCCCGGCCGAAGCGGCGCTGGCGTCGCGCCGCGATGCTTCGTAGATGTCGATGCAGAAATCATAGCCTACCGCGACCATGTCCTGGGGGCAGTCTATCCCGCACACGTCGCCTTCGTCGACCTTGCCGTTGCAGTTGTTGTCGAGTTGATCGCAGATCTCGACGCCGCCGTTGGTAAGTGAACACTCGCAACCGTTGTCCGGCTTGCCGTCGGCGTCATACCAGTCGCTTTCGCAAACGCCCATGCGGCAGTTGCCCGCGACACACTCGGGCAGGGCATTGGCATAGACGCAGACGGCGCAGTATGGTCCACAGCTTTCGGGAAGAGTCTTGTCGAAGCCCTCGTCGAC
>CAZENH010000066.1:4102-14266 GCA_964513625.1 uncultured Myxococcales bacterium
GTCTGCATTCAGGTCATAATCCTCATCGGTTTCTCCGTCGCAGTCGTTGTCGAGCTGGTCGCAGATTTCCTGCGACCCGTTCGACGGCGTACACTCGTACTCGCAGCCGTCGTCGGCTTCGTTGTTGAGATCAGTGAAGCCATCGAGGCAAGCGCCCATTTCGCATGAGCCGTGAACGCAGGAATGCCCGGCATGATCGAATGAACAGCTTATGCAAGACTCTGGAAAACGGCAGTGGTTTTGATCGCAGACGAACTCGACACCGAAAGCGGCGTCACAGTCGGCATCCCGTCTGCACTCGAAAACGCACTTGCCGTTGTTGCACACACTTGGCGGCCGGCAGTCGGAATCGTCATAGCACTTTTGCTCGACTACACAAGCGCTATTCTGAGAAACAAGCATCAACGCCATGATGACGGTCGACCATTCGCGGCGCCTGGAAAAAAACATGTCAGGCTCCTTATTTTCTGTATTCGACATTGGTTACACGGTCGTACTCTTCTTCAAGGACGTCGATCAGCTCCTCGATCGACAAATCGCCGGTGTATTTACGCCCGTCGATGAAGAAAGTAGGCGTGGCCTGCACCTTGTTGACCAGACCCTCTTTCTTGCTGGCCACAAGCTTCTCGCGTATGCCCGGGTCGGCCGCCAGCCGTTTGAATTCCTCCGGATCCATCCCGGCCTCTTCGGCCCAGGCGGCCTGCTTGCGAATGCAGAACTGATCGAAACGATTATATGATAGCAGCATGAACTCCCAGAACTTGCCCATTTCAATTGCCGCCATAAAGCCCAGGCCGGTCTCCTTGGAGTACTTGTGGTCACGGATGGGGAACACCTTGAAGTATACCTTGAGCTTACCGGCCAGAGGACCATCCTTGACGGCCTGGTACAATTTTGGCGTGATCTTGGCGCAGAACGGACAGCGGGCGCAAGCGTACTCTACCAGGGTCACGGGCGCGTCTTGCGCTCCGACTAACGGCAGGCCGGAAAGATCGATCGCGGCCTGCTTGCCGGACGGCAGCATGCTGCGGGCCCGGCGCGAGATGCCGCGGGTGATGGCGGCTTTGTCCTGCTTGTCCGCGACTCGGCGGCAGATGTCCTCGGCCAGTCGGAAGGCAAGCGCGCAGACTGGTCGCCCGGCCAGGCACTCGCTGATCGTGCCGTCGCAGCAGGCGTAGGGATGCAGGCTCGACAGCAGTTCGCTGGCCAATGCTTTTTGCGCACCGGCCAGCTTGTTGCATGTCGGCGTCTGTGCTTGTGCCGGAAAAAAACAGAACGTGGATGACAAGATGGTCGCGAGTATACACGATCTAAGCATGGGCTTTCTTCCTCCTTGCCAGATAGGTATCCAGCCCGATCGGCCGGCCGTCGAAGAGAAAAACGTAGACGGACAGAAACAGCCATCCACCGTCACGCAGCACTGTCAGGTACGAGATGGGATCGTCCTCGGCGGCCGACTGCGACGCGAAGCAGCCGCAGGACATGTCCAGTCCCTTGGCCAGCGCGATGATAATGGCCGCGATGAACATGAGCATCATGCAGGCAATTGCCAGCGCCGCTGCTCTGGTTCTGAAACCTATAATCAGCATCAAGCCAGCGAAGAGCTCTACCCACGGCAGCGTTATTGCCATCAGGTTCACGAGTTGCAGCGGAACGATGTCATAAGTCGCAATGTCCAGGGCGAAAGAGCCGGGGTAGGCGATCTTGTGCAAACAGGCGATGACGAAGACGACGCCCAGATACCAGCGGGCCGGCAACGCAAACCAGGAGTGGCCGGGCCAGTTCATGAAATGTCTCATGAGCCACCCGCCGATCCCGAAGCGGCTTGCAGCGCTTTGGCTCCGCCTTCGACGAAGAAGACGTTCTTGATTCCCTTGCCGGATATCTCCTTGCCCAGCCACTTGCCCGAATCCGGTTGCTGACCGTCGCCGATGACGACCACGCGCCTGGCGCCGCTGGAAGCAATGCGCCCGGCAATCTCTTTTAGGACTTTAGCGGGTGTCGGGTCGAGATAGTCGTAGGGCACGTTCATCGCCCCTGGCAAGCTCCAGCTTCTGAATTCATTTTCCTCTCGAGCGTCGATCAAAAAGGTTTCCGACGAGCGCAGGACGGCGTCTCCGGGCGCAAGAGCCGTTACCTTGCCGCCCGCCACGGGGCAGGGCACCAGCGTCTGGTAGTTTTTCTCGGCCACGAAAGGGATGCCTTCGGGGTGGACAAAGTTTGAAAGTAGCCCAATTACGCATGCTGCAAGCGTGATCAGCGTGGCGTCTCGCAGTGCCTTACCCAGCCCCGATGAAAAGCCGCCTGAACTTCCGATGTCGTTTTTTGCTACGGTTTGCACTTTTTGTGCCTCATTCGACGCAAGACGAGCCGCGTCGAGCCGACTCGTCCTGGCGCAGCAGATCCTGGATCCTCTCGTCTGAAAAACCGGAGCCGGAAGATCCGGCTAGACCGTAGTCCGGTGCTGTTTGATCACTGTCCGCAAGCACCCGCGGCGCCCAGGGATCGGTTCCGAAAGTGAACCTCATTTTCAGAAGCAGGCGTTGCTCATGGAAACCATAGTCTTCTACAACCTCGTCTGCGGTTGTCTCCCTCCACGAGTACTCATAGCTCAGGCCCGCTCGCACACCTCGCCAGGCGGGGCTCCAGATCTCCGCACTCAACTTGCTCAGTACATCGAGGCGCTTTGCCTCGGTTCCGTAAGCGACAAGACCGCGCTCGCCGCCGGAAAACGGGAAGTAATCGATGCCGATTGTGGCACCCATGCGTGCATAGAGGCCGGAGCCCAGGTTGACCCGGGCTACAACCAGGCCCGTGCCCCCGAGTTGATCGTAGGGATCTCCTTCGGCGTCGTAGAATCTCAGTGAAAGCGCCAGCAGCATGTGCAGTCTGCTCAGGGGTGTTGCTGATCCTCCCAGCCCCCCGTCGAATTCCCAGCGTGTCCGGCCGCTTTCTTGAAAGATGCGCCGGCCCGCGCCGGCAAAGAGCATCAGGCTGCCGAACTCGATTTCGATCTCCCCGCGGTGGCCCTCGTAGAAGTATCTCTCTGTCTCTTTCCCGAGAAGCAGCAAGTCGGCCTTGTAGCCGACAAAGACCCGCGGGAAAGCTGCCCCCAGCATCACTCCCGGGCGGGCCGACATCTCCAGATAGCTCAGCTCTCTGGCCTGGCCTGACGATATGCCGTGGCCCTTGAGGCCGCCCTCGAAGACCGGACGCACGAACGGATGGGCCGGCCAGGTGAACTTGGCGAACAGGTCGAGCCGTCCCAGGCCGCTGGCCGGCCCGGACGTCCCCGGATCGGTAGGTGAGCCGGCCTTGGCGTTGGAGGTGTAACCGCCGCTCAGTTCGAAACGCAGGCTCAAAGGTTCCATCCAGCCGGGACGGGTCTTACTGCGCAGGAAAAGCCTCAAGCTTTCATCCTCAGGAAGAAGTTCGGCTACCCCGGAGGCCTGATCGACCAGCTTGGACATTTTCTCGTCGTCGTTCTCGGCACTTGCCATGAAGGCGCGCAGCAAGAGCCAGCGACCACGCTCGGCCTCGCCGCGCGGGCAGCCGCTCTCGTCGAGCACATCACCGGCAAGGTCCAGATCCCCCTGGCCGATGTGCAACCAGGCCAGCCAGGATCGAGTAAGACAATCACCGGGATGGCGTCCGAGAAAATCAACAAGCACTCGCTGTGCCCAGAAGGGATTATTGTCGGCCAGGTAGGCCCGCGAAAGCAGTTGGGCGAGCGCGGCCTGGTCCGGAAATTTTTTCAAAAGAAGCTTGAGGCGAGTGATGGCTCGACGCGCCATTTTCTTATTGAGCAGGCAGTCGCAGACTTCCCGCTCGCAGCCGAAATCCTGAGCGCAGCGGCGCTCGCAACTGTTTTCAGCCCCGGCCGGATGAGAGACCGAAAACAGGAATACGGCAGCCAGGATGGGTGCAGCACAAAGCTTGCTCACCGCCGGATACTCCTCGCACAAGGTTTCGGCTATTTGTAGTCTAGATCTTAACGGATTTTTCATCAAATGGACTCTACTTGACCCTGACCTGTCCGGAGTACTAAACATTGATCCTGGGTGTTCGAGAGGTGAGCAAGGTATTGAATGAATGACTTCGAGGAAATGCGAGTCCGTGTGGACATGGAGAGGCCGGCCCGGAACTATCGGGAGCTTTCGCAGCAGATTCTGTTACTGGCCAGCGGTACCGAGTCAACTAGAACCTTCATTTACGACGTGATGAAGTTACTTTGTTACTTCACTGCCTGTGACGAACTTGAGATATGGATCCGACGAGGTAAGCGGAGGATGGTGGGCTGGACATATGAACAAAGTGTGGACGGCCTTCGCAATCTCGGGAACCGGGAAATTGATAAAGAGACAAGAGACTCCGCGGATGCAAAGTCCATGCGAAACGATCAGTATGCCTCTATGATGAAGCTTACGCTTCGATTCGGGGCCGAAATCTGGGGGTGGATCGAGTTGCGCAGCAATCTTGGCGATTTCTTCGGTTCGGCAAAGCGCAGGCTATACGAGGACATTGCCCTTACTCTTGGCGTGGCAGTGGCTTATCAGAGCGCGCAGCGTGCCCAACGCGAGCGGGTCAAGGAACTCTCATGCCTGTACCAGATTGCACGTATTTCGGCAGACCGATCTATTTCAACCGAGCAGCTTTTCTCGGGTCTGGTTTCGACACTACCGCCGGCCCTGCTGCACCCTGATGTTGCTGCCGCCTGCATCTCTCTTGATGAGCACCGGTATACTACCGAAGGTTTCCAGCGAGTCGTGCAGAAACTGTCCTTCCCAGTCGTTGTTGCAGATCAGGAGCGCGGGCGGGTAACAGTTGGTTACACCGAAGATCGACCTACGATTGACGACGGTCCGTTTCTTGAAGAGGAACAAAACCTGATCGAAGTCGTGGCGCGCGAGATCGGCCAGATGTGGGAACAGCGCCAGGCTGCAAATGATCGTCAGCGACTGCAGGAACAACTGCGCCACGCAGATCGATTGGCCACAATCGGTCAGCTCGCTGCGGGCGTTGCCCATGAGCTGAACGAGCCTTTGGGCTCGATCCTCGGGTTTGCACAGCTGGCGGGAAAAGCGCCAGAATTGTCAGAGCAGGTATCTCGCGACCTATCGCGCATCGCCTCCGCAGCGCTACACTCCCGTGAGATCGTTCGCAAGTTGAGCCTGTTTGCACGACAGTCGCCAGCCCGCCGGGAAAAAATAAATCTTTCGGTACTGGTCGAAGATGGATTGTTCCTCCTCGAGGAGCGCTGCCGAAAGGAAGGCATCAAGTTAGAGCTGGACTTGGCCGAATCTCTTCCCGGTATAGACGGCGATTCGGGGCAGTTAACGCAGGTTTTAATGAACCTCATGGTCAATGCCATCCAGTCGATGCCCGATGGTGGCGAGTTATGCATCACGACCTCGCACCGCACAGGCTGGGTAAGCCTGTCGGTGTCTGATACTGGCTGCGGAATACCGCCGGAGGAGATGCCGCGAATCTTCGAGCCATTCTTCACGACGAAGGACGTGGGGGAGGGTACAGGTCTCGGGCTCTCCGTTGTACATGGGATAGTTGCAGCCCATGGCGGCAAGATTCATACCGAGAGTAAGCTCGGAATGGGGACCAACATATTCGTTGATTTTCCAGCGCTGGAGTTTGCAAATGGAGAATCGCAGATCTGACCATGACCAGACTCATGGGTCGTCGCAGTCAACAGTGCTTGTCGTCGACGACAGCCTCGACACACTTGAAGTCGTTCGGCGAAACTTGCAAGCGGAAGGCTTCGTTGTCCAAACAGCCACCAGCGTAACGCAGGCGGTTGAGATCCTCGAACGGCAGCTCGTGGATCTGGTCATTACCGACTACAAGATGCCCGGGAAAACGGGTCTGGATCTAGTCCGCCACGTACGCGGCAATCATCCCGAAACGGAGATCATGATGATTACGGGATTTGCCAGCGTGGACGGAGCGGTCCTGGCCGTAAAGTCGGGGGCAGAGGAGTACTTGTCCAAGCCATTTACCGACAATGAGCTCATCGAGGCGGTCCAGAGAGCCCTTGCCAAGCTCGACCTCCGCAGGAATGCCACAGCCCCGGCTGTGACGGAGTCGATGCGGGACATTGGGCTCGTTGGACAGTCAGACGCGATGCAGCGATTATACAGATCCATTTCCCGCGCTGCCGATACTCCGGTAACCACACTCCTTACCGGGGAGACCGGCACGGGCAAGGAACTTGTTGCACGAGCCATTCACTACAACAGCTCCCGGGCCACCAGGCATTTTGTACCAGTGAATTGCGGTGGAATCCCCGAGGACCTGCTCGAGAGCGAGCTTTTTGGTCACAAGAAAGGTAGTTTCACCGGTGCCGTAGAGACTCGGGCGGGTTTCTTTCAGACCGCGGACGGCGGTACCTTGTTTCTGGACGAGGTAGGTGAAACCAGTGTGCAAATGCAGGTGAAGCTGCTGCGGGCCCTTCAGGAAAAGGAAGTATGCATGGTGGGTGACACCAAACCCTACAAAATGGATGTCCGCATCGTGGCTGCCACCAACACGGCCTTGCAGGAGCTTGTACAGAAGGGCAGCTTCCGCGAAGATCTTTACTATCGCCTTGCGGTGTTGCTGATCGACATACCCCCACTGAGAGATCGCGGCGATGACGTTCTCTACTTGGCACAATTCTTTGCCAGGAAGATCGCGCATCAGTTGAACCGCGAGCAGCCCCGCTTTTCCGACGGCGTCATGCATACGCTGCAATCGTACTCATGGCCCGGAAACGTCCGCGAACTCGAGAACCTGATACAAAGAGTGGTTGTCATGAATGATAGCGGGCGAATCGAGCTATCAGATCTTCCTTCGCATATGCGTTACTCTCTGAATAGTTCACCTGCCTCCTTACACCTGAGCCTTGAAGAGGTCGAACGTGAACACATCCGGCGTGTCCTCGATAGCGTCAGCGGGAACAAATCAGAGGCGGCGCGCATCCTGGGTATCACCCGCAAGACTCTTCGCCAGAAGCTGAAGATCTCCTCCGACTAGGCTTCCATCTGCAAACCGGGTAATCTGGGACCATCTGGATAGTTTCTACCCGTAAGTTGGCGCCGTGTGCCGGCGTGACCATATTCGTTTTCTGTACTGATTGCGGGCAGTTATAGCCGTTTGGGATGCTCGATCTGTGACTGGCACGCTGATTGCTGTTCTATCGTTGCGGGAACACAACCACTCAAGGAGGTGCCTCATGCAGCCCAATCCAAAACGAAAACTGGTCACCCGGCCCGTGCAGCCCGTCGCCGATCTCTGCACAACTTGCATCCACTGCGACAGCTGCCACTTGCGCGCAACGACAATACAACCCGTCCATGAGTGCAACGAGTTCGATGACGGAACACCAGCGATCAGCAATGGCATGGCCAAGGGGCTGCTGCACTCTGTCCCTAAGGCGCCCAAGCAGAACTCCGCACCAGCCCGGGAAGCGTTGGTCGGTCTCTGCATGAACTGCGATCACCGGGATACGTGCACCCTGCCTCGTCCATCCGGCGGTGTGTGGCACTGCGAGGAATACAAATGAAACCCAACCTGAAGACTATTGGCCACGAGGCGGTGCCTGCGCTCGACCGAACCCGGGCTGGAGGACCGGTAAGTGTTCCGAGGGTGACAGATGTGAGCTCCGCCCGAGCGGACGAGTTGCACCCGTACGCCGCTCGTGTTTTAGCCGACCTCAGCGCCCGTTATTGGTGGGAGAGAGAGTTTCTCATCGCCGTGGAGGAAGTGCTCGTTTCGCTGACGCCGGTATTGGAGTTGAATCCAGTCTACGAAGCAGAGAGAATTCTCGAACGCATCGTCGAGCCGGAACGCGTAATCACTTTCCGCGTAGCCTGGTTGGACGACCAGAATCAGATCCAGGTTAACCGTGCCTGGCGTGTGCAGTGGAGCAGCGCACTCGGACCATACAAGGGCGGTACCCGATTACACGCCTCGGTTACACTCGACGGCATGAAGTTCCTTGCATTTGAGCAGACCTTCAAGAACAGTCTTACCGGCTTGCCTCTGGGTAGCGGAAAGGGCGGCTCCGACTTCAGCCCGAGAGGCCGCTCCCGTCATGAGGTTATGCGTTTCTGCCAGGCCTACATGAACGAACTATACCGGTACATCGGTCCAGACGTGGATGTGCCGGCCGGCGACATCGGCGTCGGAACTCGTGAGATCGGCTATTTGTTCGGCCACTACAAGCGTCTCACGCACCGATTCAACGGCGTGTTTACCGGAAAAGCGCATGAGTGGGGTGGCTCGTTGCTGCGGCCGGAAGCCACCGGTTTCGGTATAGCCTATTTCGCTCAGGAGATGCTCGCTGAACGTGGCACGTCCCTTGAAGGTAAGCAAATCGCTGTCTCGGGTTTTGGCAACGTAGCCTGGGGTGTCGTCAAGAAGGTCACCGAGCTCGGCGGGAAGGTCCTGACACTTTCCGGACCGGATGGATATGTGTACGATCCGGATGGTGTCCAGGGTGACAAGATCGACTTCATGTTGTCCATGCGATACAGCGGTAATGACCGAGTCCAGGAGTATGCCGAACGTTTTAGCGTTACATTCAATGCTAATCGTCGGCCCTGGGAGGTTCCTTGCGATATCGCATTCCCCTGTGCGATACAGAACGAACTCGATCTCGATGACGCAAAACACCTTGTAACCGGCGGTTGCAAGTACCTTGTCGAGGGCGCTAACATGCCCACCTCGACTGATGCCATCGCATTCCTGCAGGACCAGGGCGTCATCTTTGTGCCAGGAAAGGCGGCCAACGCCGGTGGAGTCGCAGTATCAGGGCTTGAGATGTCCCAGAACGGCGCCCGGGAGTACTGGCCGAGTGACGAAGTGGACCGTCACCTGCACCGCATCATGACCAACATACACCACAATGTGGCAACTTCGGCCAAGCAGTACGCTGAGCCCGGCAACTATCTCGCCGGCGCTAACATTTGCGGTTTTCAGAAGGTTGCCGGCGCAATAATTGACCAAGGCGTAGGATAACACCAGTACGCCTTATTTTTGTCGTCCCTGGTCTTTCAGGTTTCCGAATTCTATCTGTCAGATTTATACACATTCAATCGGTAAGTCGCTAGGCGCTTTGAGCGCAACTTGCTCTACTTGACCCCTCCCGGTACGGAGTATAAATAATGAGCCAGGCTGTTCGACTATGGAGGCAATGTTGATGAAAAAGTCCGTCCCACCTCTTCTCGCCGGGGTGATGGCTGCCTGGTCGCTCATGTCATGTGCCACGTTCGACAAGCCGGGCTTTTACAGTCCACCCAAGATAGCCGGCGCCGGTTTTCCGGCTCTGGAACTCAAAGTCGGGGTCAAGCCTTTTATTGTCGGTCCGGGCGGCGAACTTTCGGGCAAGGAAATAACCGAAGTCTACGCGGCGGGAAAGACCACTCCGGAGACGGACCGCCTGACGGGAGCATTTCTGCGCGACCTGAAAAACACCGGGTTGTTCGCCAGGGTCGAGATGGCCGGGGCGAGCGATGATCTAGTCATTGAAGGCGAGATTTCGAAACTCTCACAAGATCGCACCTGGGCGGGTTTCTACGTGGGGCCTTTGCTCCCAGTCTACTATATGATGAGCCTCTATGCGATCCCGACCGATTGCGCCAAGGCCGAAGCGATCTTGGTTGTCAGGGCCCGGGAGGTCTCCAGCGCGAGGATTGTCGGGCAGTGGCGAGGCTCTGCCAGTGAGAGCGGGTGTGCCGGGCTCTACTACAGTGATTGGCCGCTCAACGAGGCACTGGCAGGGGCCGCCGGACAAGTCTTGGCAAAGATCATGTCCGATGGGCCGGATCTGGTAGGCAAGGTCGCCCAACTCAGGACCGATCGACCAGTGGAGCACAAGAGCCCGCAGCATTCCGGGCGCCGGGAAATATTGGCCGTCTTTGACGTTCAGGATGCGGGAGGCCGTCTCAGCGCCAGGACACTCGAACAAATGACGGACTATCTGGCGGTCAAGATGACGGATATCGCGGGCTACCGGGTGGTCCCCCGCGATCAACTCAGGAAGCGGCTGCGGAGCGAGAAGGCGGCGGGCTACAAGAAATGCTTCGACGAGAGCTGTCAGATCGAGTTGGGCAGGGCCGTCTCGGCCCAAAAATCCCTGGCCACCAAGATGCTCCAGTTGGGAAGCAAATG
>CAZENH010000067.1:0-12410 GCA_964513625.1 uncultured Myxococcales bacterium
CAACCGGGCAACCACCATCATCTGTTCGGAAAAACCGCTCACCTTGTCGGTGGCTGTCTGGTCCATGGCTTTTGCCCATAGTTATCCGAAGGCCATCTTTCCCATCATAATCTTTTACATTGCCGAACTCCTCACGGACAGTGCATGGGCATCCGTCGCCACCAGAAAAACGAGCGAACCCGCCTAGCGGATGAGGCGGATCCACTCCCAGGCGCTTTTTTCACAAGGAGAGAAGATGAGCGTATATGAGCCCGTTCCCCTATCGAGGCGACCAGTCGATCTTGTTATCTTGATTTTTTTCTGGGTGAACCTTTTGGTAGTAACTTACATGATCGATCTCGAACAACTGGTAATCGCCGATCCGGCCAACTTTTCTTATCCCTTCTGGCCCCCGTCTTTCATGGTTGACGCCGTCCACTGGTGGGGCGCCAACTTTGATCCGGTCTTGCTGGCCCGTCCACCCTGGTGGAAAGCCACCATCTGGATCGACGCCGTCTTCTTCGGACCTTTCTACGTCTTTGCCATCTATGCCTATACTCGCGGTCGCGAATGGATCCGCATGCCCAGCGTGCTCTATGCTGCGATGTTGTTCACCAACGTGGTCATCATTCTTTCAGAAGAATACTTCGGCCCGCATGCAACACCCGCGCCCGGCCTTGTCTTTCTGGCTAATCTGGCCTGGCTGGTGTTTCCTATTGTGATAGTCTGGCGTATGTGGCGCCCGCACCCGTTTACCAAAAAGAGCGCATCTCGATCAGACAGTTAGCGATCTTACTTGCCTGAGACCAGGCGCTCTTTGCCCTTGCGTGACAGTTTCTTCACCTGGCATTCGCGCGCCAAGGCCGCGGCCCGGTCGGCGCAGTCTTCCGTGTAACGAAGTTCGACCGGACGGCGGGTTCGAGTGTACTTGGAGGCCTTGCCGGCATTGTGCTCGCCCAACCGGCGCTCGATATCGTTGGTCACGCCGGTGTAGAACGTTCCGTCGCTGCACTCGATGATGTAGAGAGTGTAGGGTTTGCCGCCGCCGTAGGCCTTGCCTTTGGCCGTCTTGCGCTGCATGCCGGAAACCATGCGTTTGTACCGCGCTTCCACCGGAAATCTCCCTTGTTTGCATCCTATTTGCCATTCGTGTACGGATCAAGATGACTGGTGCAGCTGACAGAAGCCGCTCCGATCCCGGGAGGTAGGAAAGTGTTGGCCCAGCTCAATATTGAATCGCCGCCACTCGAACATCCAAGGCCGCCTGTGCTGGCCCGCTGGTTCACCCCGGCCGGACCTGCAGGCGTCACGCTTGTCGAAGCCGGCGGCGGAAGAGTTCTCTCGGTGCCCGGTCGTTACTGTGTCACCCACATAATAGAAGGCCCCACCAGCCTGGTGCTGGCAGACGTGGGGTCGATTTCAGACCTTCCGCGTATCGCGGCAGCGATCGAATGGTTGGGAAAGCCTGTCAGTCTTGTACTGCCCACTCATTTGCATTTTGATCACATCATGGGCATCGAGGCGGCCGCGAAAAGCTTCGGGGCGGGCATCGGCCTCGGCCAGGTGGCCCGCACGCATGTCGAGTCCGGCCGGCGCCTGAGGTTCATACGCAGGGTGCCTGCAAAGATGGGATTTCTGGTATGGCTCTGGCAAGGGCTTCCAGTGTTCGCCCGTGAGGACGTTCCCGGTGGCTTCAAATTCGGCTTTCCCTGGAGTCGCAATCCATTTACGGCGCCGATCGTCGCAACACTGCGCGACGGCCGGGAGATCCCCGGGTTGCCCGGATGGATAGCGCTCGAGACTCCCGGCCACTCCGACGACGCAATATGCCTGTACCACCTTGCTGGAGGCCTGCTGGTGGCCGGAGACACGGTACGCAACTTCTTGGGCGGCGAATGGAATACTCTCATGTCGGGCCCGGCCGCCTATCTCAATACCCAGGCCAGGCTTTCGGCGTTCGAAGTCCAGGCTGTCTTCCCCGGCCACGGCCCGGTTCTGATTGGTGACGGGATAATGACCAGGCTGCAAGCGTGACAATGGCGCCAGCCTGAGATATGCAAACAACGATCGTCGATTTTTTACAAGGAGCCTGTTATGCCCAGATTTTTCCTGATGTTCGTCTTTTCTGCTTTCTTTCTTTTCTCCTGTGCCATTTCGCAGCCGAATGCGGCGACTCCTGGGGCGGCCGCAAGCCAGACTGAGTTCGCCCCGAAGCCTGCCGAACCCGGTTTCGATGTCACGGCCATCGATCGCAAGGTTAACCCATGCGATGACTTCTATGCCTTCGCCTGCGGAGGCTGGATCGCTTCAAACGAGATCCCTGCCGATAAATCGCGCTGGGGGCGTTTCGACCAACTCGCCGAAAGCGATCTGAACAAACTGCACGATATCTTGACCGCCGCCGCTGCCGGCAAGTCTGAACCGCAGGATCGCTTCGGTGACAAGGTGGGCGACTTTTTCGCCGCCTGCATGGATCAGGAAGGTACTGAAAAGACCGGACTCGCCGATCTGAAGGCAGAGTGGACCAAGATCGAGGCGGTCAAGGATCCTGTCTCGTTGTCGCGTGCAGTCGGCCGGCTGCACGGCACGGGCATCGGCACTCTGTTCAATTTCTTCTCCGTGCAGGACTTCAAGGACTCGACCCAGGTAATAGCCGGAGTTTTCCAAGGTGGCCTGTCGCTGCCCGATCGCGACTATTACCTGAAGGATGACCCCAAGAGCGCCGAGATCCGTAAGAACTTCAAGACCCACCTCGAGCGCATGTTGACTTTGTCGGGTGTGCCAAAGGAACGAGCCAAGCATGAGGCCGAAGCCGATTTCGAGATCGAGAAAACAATGGCCGCCTCCCAGTGGACGCGAACCGAGATGCGCTCGCCTGAGAGAATCTACAATCCCTACGATCCGGCCGGACTGCAGAAGATCAGCGCCCCCTTCGACTGGCAGGCATACCTTGCGGAAATAGGCGCGCCGAAGGTTGTCAAGTTCTCAATCAGTACACCCAAGGCCATGACACAGCTCGGAGAACTGATCAAAAAGACTCCATACGAAACGTGGCGAGCTTACTTGCGCTGGAGGGCACTGGACGCCATGGCCCGGGCCCGGGCGTTGCCCAAGGCCTTCGTAGACGAGCGTTTTTCTTTCCAGTCAAAGAACTTCACCGGACAGAAGGTTATCGAGCCGCGCTGGAAACATTGTACACGGATGACCGATCGCCTGCTTGGCGAGGCTCTAGGACAGGCCTTCGTCCGGCGTTGGTTCGCGGGTGACGCCAAGGACAAGGCCTTGCAACTGATTCGCAACATCCAGCGGGCCCAGGAAAGAAACCTGACTACCCTGGCCTGGATGGACGAGCCTACCAGGCAGAAGGCGCTGCAAAAGCTTGCCAAGATCAACAACAAGATCGGCTATCCCTCGAAGTGGCGCGACTATGCCTCTCTCGAGGTCACGCGGACGTCGTTTCTGAAAAGCCTGCTGGCGGCAATTGCCTTCGAGACCCGGCGCGATTTAGCCAAGATCGGCAAGCCGGTAGACCGCGGTGAGTGGGAAATGACGCCGCCGACCGTGAACGCCTATTACAATCCGCTGCTCAACGAGATGGTATTTCCCGCCGGTATCCTGCAGCCGACATTTTACACCAGCGGAGCCAACGATGCCGTGAACTACGGCGCCATCGGATTCGTGATGGGCCACGAGTTGACCCACGGCTTCGACGACCAGGGACGCAAGTTCGACGACGCCGGCAACATGCGCGACTGGTGGAGCCCATCGGTGGGCAAGGAATTCGAAAAGCGCACCACCTGCGTAGAAGATCAGTTTTCAGGATACGTTGCGGTAGACGACGTCAAGCTGAACGGCAAGCTGACCCTGGGTGAAAATATCGCCGACCTCGGAGGTTTGAAACTCTCCTTCTCGGCCTACCAGGATTCGCGCAAGGGTCAGCCGCCCGAAGCCCCGGTTGAGGGCTTCAGCGCCGACCAGCAATTCTTCCTGGCCGCCGCCCAGGTGTGGTGTGCCAAGATGCGCCCCGAGGAGGCCCGCCGCCGGGTCGTGCTCGATCCGCATTCTCCGCCGAAGTGGCGGGTCGATGGTCCGCTGTCGAACCTGCCCGGCTTCGCCAAGGCCTTCAACTGCAAGGCAGACGACCAGATGGTGCGCGCCAAGCGTTGCGAAGTGTGGTAGTTCGGGTCGGGTATCTGGTTGGACAGCTATTCTTACAGCCTGATCTTCATGGGAGCGGCCATCTTTGCGGGCCTGGCCGCCCTGTTCATTGCGCGCCCGGACGCCAGCGCTTTAGCCGCAGGCATTCTAGCGGGCCTGTTGGCCTCGCTTGCCGACTTCGTCTGTGCCGCCTTCGCCGGACACGGCGGGCTGTGGCATCTGCATGGAGCATTCGAACTACAGGGTGTTCCCATATCGCTCAGCATTGCCTGGATTTTCGGAGGGCTGGTTTTTATTATCATCTTCGACAGGCTCGCATCTTCCTGGGCCCGGCTGATACTGTTGGCCGGAACCGCCCTTGGCGGCGCCGCGATCGACCATTTTCTCCTGCGCCGGCTCGGGATTCTCAACTGGGGAAGCATCGGGCCGCTTGCGATTGTTCCCTACTGGCTTGCCATGTTGTTGCTTGCCGTCGGTGTCTACCGTTTTGTCATGCGCCAGACATCGCCTGCCTCGGCCTCGCCGAGTAAGCTTGCTCCCGAAATCGAGGTCTGGAAACCCAGCGCCGCCGTATCGCTGGCTCGCTGCGCCGACTACGATCCTGAGATCGTTCTTGCGGCAATGGCAGGCCTGCTCGAGCCGCTTGGCGGAATGTCCGCATTCGTGCCGCCCGGCGCGAGCGTACTACTCAAGCCCAACTACCTCTCTTACAAATCCAATGAAAGGGCCGTTTGCACCCATCCGTCCGTGATCTGGGCCGCCGCGCGTTTGTGTCTCGAGGCCGGGGCGGGCCGGGTAATGGTGGGAGACAGCCCGGCGATCGGCAGGGCGCGTGGTATTTCCAAGAAACTGGGGTTGACCGCTCTGCTCGGGGAACTGCCGGTGGAAATTGTCGACTTTGTCGAACCCGTGGAGGTCAAGGCCGAGCATCCGGAAGCCGTCTTCAAAACCTACATGCTGGCCAGGCAGATCAAGGAAGCCGACGTAATCGTCAACCTGGCCAAGGTAAAGACCCACGCCCAAATGACGCTGACTTTGGCGGTCAAGAATTGCTTCGGGGCCGTGGTCGGTCTGCGCAAGAGTCAGTGGCATTTGATGGCCGGAAAAGATTACGACTACTTCGGCAGAATGCTCGTGGATCTTTACCGGCTGGTCTCCCCGACCGTCAACATCGTCGATGGAGTTCTGGCCATGGAGGGCAACGGGCCCAGCGCAGGCAAGGCCAGAAAACTGAATTTTCTGGCCGCCTCCGCAGACGGCCTGGCCCTGGACAGGGTGATTACCGGTATTCTGGGTTTCGATCCTTCCGATGTACCCACGCTCAGGGTTGCGGGCGCAACCGGCCCGCAGGATGCAATAGAAATCCATGGGGACCGGCCCGACTCTTTCGCAGTCGCTGACTTCAAATCCGCACGTCCTGCAAAGGCCGACATGGCGACGCTCGTTGGACGCCTCGGGCGAGGCGCGATCTCGCCAAGGCCGCTAATCGATCACTCCCGTTGCACTCGCTGCGGGCAATGTAAGATGCACTGCCCTCCGGAGGTGATGTCGCTGGTGCCGCGAGGCGCAAGAATACCGGCCGGCCCGGACAATAGCGACGAGATGATCAGCATCGACTTGGACGGCTGTATACGCTGCTTTTGCTGCCAGGAGGTCTGTCCGGACGAGGCAATCTCGGTCAAGGAAGGCTGGATGAGCAGGCTGGGATTGATCCGTCGCTAAGTCCGGTTGGTTGATCAAGGCGCTGTACAGACACCGCCGCCTCTGAGCACTATTATTCTGTCGCCCGACGAGTCGCTGACGATCAGATCGAGCCTGCCGTCCCAATCCAACTGATCGGCCACCACCGCCGACGGAGAGCCTCCGACCACTATCTGCTGGGCAGGCATGAAGGTCGTGTCTCCCATCCCGAACAGAAGGCTCAGGCTCCCGCCGCCGGAGTTGGCGCTGACGACGTCCAGCGCCCCGTCCGAGTTGAAATCGCCGGCTGCCAGCGCCACCGGCTGCGTTCCTACCGGGTAGTCCGTCCCGGCCCCGAAGCCGCCGCCAGTTCCAGGGCGAACGCTTACCGAATTCGACCCGCGATTGGCGACGACCAGGTCGAGCTTGCCGTCGCGGTCGAGATCGACGAGCAACGGCAATACCGGTTCTTGCCCGACACTGACGCTGACCGCCGCGGCAAAGGTTCCCGTACCTACGCCGTTGCTGCCGATACCAATTAATACCGCGACCGCCGAGCCCGAGCTGCTGCCCAAGACGGCGTCGATAATCGCATCGCCGTCGATATCGCCCAAAGCAAATGAAACCGGCGTGCCCACACCTGCGTAACTGGATAGCGCGCCAAATGTTCCGTCGGGAACGCCATCGCCCCCGCCCCCCGGTCGCACTCCCAGGCCGCTAGTCTCGTCGACCGTCAGCAGATCCCCTATCCCGTTTGCGTCTAGGTCGGCCAACGCAATCATGCCTGGGGCTCCGCCGGCCGGATAGGTCAGTTGTGCGGCAAAGGTCCCGTCACCCCGGGCATTTGTGCCGTTCGCCACGAAGATACCAGCGCTTCCGCCGCCCCGGTTGGCCACCAGCAGATCGCGGATTCGATCGCCGTCAGTGTCCGCGGCCGCGACCCAGGCCGGGGAGTTGCCGGTGGTGTCCGACCAGCCGGGTGTGAAGCCGGCCGTTCCGCGCCCCGAGCTTCCATTTCCTGTAAAAAATGCAATCTCCGCGCTTCCGCTACGCGCAACCGCCAGGTCGGAGATCCCGTCCGCGTTCATATCGCAAAGTACCTGCGAGCCGGGTGAGCCCGTGGAGTCGATAACACTCGATATCACGAACGTCCCGTCGGCCAGGCCGCTCGATCCGCCGGCAACGAGTAGCGAGACGGTGTCCGGACCATTGTTGCAGTCCGCGAGATCGGGTATACCGTCTCCGCTAGAATCGAGCGCGACCGCCGCTGTCGGCTGGCCGCCGACCGGGTATGACGTGCGCGCTGCAAAAGTTCCGTCACCCCTGCCGTTCGTTCCGTTACCGGGCAGCAGGCTAACGTTATCCGTGCCGTACTCGGCCACCAACAAATCCAGGATGCCATCGGCATCGAAATCGACAGGAAAGACGGATACCGGCGTGCTGCCGGTAGCATAGGCGGTGCGCGAAAGAAAAGTCCCGTCGCCGCGTCCGTCTGAGCCTCCGCCCCGCAAGATGTTGATCGCGTTATCGCTCATGGCAACCACCGCCAGGTCGAGGATCCCATCGGCGTTGAAATCGGCCGTCGAAATGTTTACCTGGCTGCTTCCCGCGTCGTAACGAACCGGCGATATGAAACTGCCGTCTCCCCGACCTCCTCCGCCGCCCCCGATAAGCACCGACAGCTTGCCCGAGTTCCACATTGCCACCGCCAGGTCGAGGATCCCGTCTGCATTGAAATCCCCCGCAACCAGCGCTCGCGGACTTACACCCGTTGCCCCGACCGGGTAAAACACCGGCCCCGAGAAATTTCGGTTGCCCACACCGTCCGAGCCTTGTCCCAGCAACACTGCCACGCTGTCATCGCCCCAGTTGGCGGTGGCCAAGTCGGGAATTGCATCGGCGTTGAAATCCCCGACTATGACCTGGACAGGGTTGGCTCCGACCGGAGCGAATGAGATGTCCTGCCTCTGGCCGAAAGTGCCGCCGCCCTGTCCCCAGTGAATGCTCAGCGAGTTGCCGCTGTTGTTGGCGCTGACGATGTCGAGAATGTGATCACCGTCGAGGTCGGCCGCCGCCAGTCCATATGGGTTACTACCGGTTGCGAATGTCGAGACGCTGAAACTAGCGTTGCCGTGTCCTCCCGAACCGTTTCCGAGCAGCACAGAGATTGTGTTGTCGCCGCGGTTGACAGTGGCCAGATCGGGGATGCCGTCCGCGTTGAGATCGGCCGTGATCATGAACCATGGATTGGGCCCTATCGCGCTTGGCGATACCGCCGTAAATGTCCCATCCGCCAGGCAACAACCATCGGCGATACCGTCGCAGTCCTGGTCGATGCCGTCTCCGCAGCCGTCGAGCAACTCGGGCCTCGCTGTCCATGTGTGCGTGCAGATCTGGCCGGCGTCATCGCAACCGTCGGCTGTGCAAGGATCGCTGTCTGCACAGTCACGTCCGGAACCCTGACATGTTCCGGCCAGGCATGAATCCGCCATGGTGCACCAGTGCCCATCATCGCAGGCCGTGCCGTCCGGCTTCTCGACCGCGATGCACGTATCCAGGCCGAGATCGCACACACCGTCATGGCAGGCATCTTCCTGGGCGAGACACTGTCGTAGGCTGCCGCCGCAGACGCCTCCGCTGCACTGGTCGCCCTCAGTACACCAGACGCCGTCGTCGCAGTTTGTGCCGTTGGCCAGAGCGTTGTTATGACAAACGTGTCCTGTGCAGTTATCTGCGGTGCAACTATTGCCGTCGTCGCAGTCGGGATCTACCGTGCAACTGAAGCAGTCGGGATCGTTGATGTCCGTCAAGCCGTCGCAGTCATCGTCCTGGCCGTTTACGCAGTCCGCGCCGGCCGGCGGCCCTTCGTTGCCTTGAGGGTTTAGAGTGTGTGAGCAAACAGTGTTGCCCTCGTCGCAGGCGTCAATTGTGCAATCATCCAGATCGTCGCAGTCCCTCTGTCCTCCAGAGCAAACGCCGCCTGAACACTGGTCGCCGGTCGTGCAGTACAGGCCGTCGGAGCAGCCCGTACCGTTAGTCTTCTCGATCGCAACGCATATATTGCTACCGTCGTCACAAGCGCCGTCGTGGCAGGCGTCCGAGAGCCCCGAGCAATCGCGCGGACTACCCGTGCAAAGGCCTGCGGCGCAGACGTCATCCAGTGTGCAATACAGTCCGTCGTCACAAGGAGTGTCGTCGGGCTTCTCGCTGCTGACACAGGCGTCGCCCTGTTCGTCGCAGGTTCCTGTATGACAGGCGTCGTCTAGTGAACTGCAGTCTCGCGGCGCACCGCCGCAAGTCGCAGCCTGACAGATGTCGCCCGTCGTGCACCATGCTCCGTCATCGCAACCGGTTCCATCCGATAAAATTGTGTGCGCGCAGACGCCCCAGTCGCAGTCATCAGTCGTGCACTGGTTGTTGTCATCGCACTCGGCGGCAACCTGGCAGTCATAGCACTCGGGATCCTCCAGATCGGTAAGCCCGTCGCAGTCGTCGTCGGCCGAGTTTTGACAGTTGCCCGAGCCGGGCGGGCCCTCGGCCCCGGGATTGGCTTGATTGACGTGCGTGCAAGCGCTTCCGCCCTCGTCGCAGTCGTCCAGGGTGCAGGCATCATCGTCGTCGCAATCGCGGGCCGAACCTGTACAGCTCCCTGCCTGACAGCGGTCGGACAGAGTACAGTAGAGGCCATCATCGCACACCGCGCCATCGACGAATTGCTGGGCAATACAGGCTGAAGCATCCTCATCGCATACTCCATCATGACATTCGTCCGCCATCTGGCTACAGTCACGCGACGTCCCCACGCATACGCCCGCGAGGCAGGCATCTGAAGTTGTGCAATACTGTCCGTCATCACAACCACTGCCGTCCGAAAGCGCTGCGCTGTTGCACTTGCCCGCGTCACAGCTATCGGCCGTGCAGGGATTTCCGTCATCGCACTGACCGTCAGCGCTGCACTCTATACAGTCGGGGTCGGCCGCGTCGGTCTGGCCGTCGCAATCGTCATCCAGAGAATTCGTACAGCTGTCGCCAACGGTCAGTCCCTCGGCGCCCGGGATCGCCTCGAGATCGTTCTGACAGCGGTTGTTGTCCTCGTTACAACTGTCTGCGGTACAGTTATTGCCGTCATCACAGTTTCGCTGTCCGCCGACACAGTTACCGCCCGAACACTGGTCGCCCTCGGTGCAATAGAGACCGTCTGTGCAAGGCGTCCCATCGGCCATGTCTCGCAGCTCGCAACGATCCTCGTCCTCGAGGCAAACACCCGCCTGGCAGGGAGCCGCTCCCTGGCTGCAGTCACGGGAAATCGCCTCGCACTTGCCCTGGTTACAGGCATCGGCGACGGTACAGAAAAGTCCGTCCGAGCAGGCCGTGCCGTCGGCGACGGGTGTGTTGAGGCATTCGAGCCCTTCACAGCTATCCGCTGTGCAGGCGTTGCCATCGTCGCAATCGGCGTCTGAAGTGCAGCCCGAGCAGTTGGGATCCGCGCCGTCGGTAAGACCATCGCAATCGTCGTCCGCCCCGTTGCCGCAGGTCGCATCCTCCGGAGGGCCCTCGGCGCCGGGGCGCGGCGTGAGAACGTGATCGCACAACAGGTTACCCTCGTTGCAGCTATCGAGCGTGCAGTCGTCGCCGTCGTCGCAGTCACGAAGCTGTCCGACGCAGGCGCCATCCTGGCATGAATCCGTATCGGTACACCATTGCCCGTCGTTGCACAAAGTTCCGTTTTCACGCGGCTGCGGACCGCATTCACCGCTGTCCGTGTCGCAAGCTCCCAGATTGCAAGGACCGTCGAAGGCAGAACAGTCTTTCTGCCGCCCGAGGCATAGACCCGTGTCGCAGGCGTCTCCGATCGTGCAAGGATCGTCGTCATTGCAGGGAGTGTCCTTGGGAAAATCAACCTGGTGGCACTCGTTATCGGTGCAAAAATCGATCGTACAAGGATTATGATCGTCGCAGTCCGAGTCTTGCTGGCATTCGAGGCAACCTTCGTCGGTATCGCCGTCGCAGTCGTTGTCGATATTGTCCGCGCAAATCTCGGCCACCGGTTTGCAAACCCAGCCGAGTTCCACGCGCACACCGACAGTGCCCGTTGAGGACACCTTTGCAGTGCTGCAACCGCGGACATAGATTTCCTCGCCCTGTCCGCGGCCCTCGATGAAGAAAGCGGCCGATCCTAACGGAACATTATCCAGCGCTCCGAGCGGCTCGGATGGAGGATAAGCCAGGCGCAGGTGGGCCAGGACCTCCAGCCCGGGGTCTCCGGGCGCCGCCGTCCCCTGGATCATGGCGTTGCAATCTTCGCCCGAACCGGGGACCACCCAGATCTCGAGCACACTCACCAAGGCACGCGCGTCGTCATCCGGAAAAGCAATCGTCAAGCGGCAGCTGCCAGTCGGAGCACAGCCGGCTGCAACCAGCACAAGCAGGCAAACTGCAAGAAGTCGCTTCAAGTCGCCCTCGCCCCTATTCAATCTGCAGCGTGAAATCACGCTGATTAGGAGAATCTCTGGTCAAGTAGATCGCCGCAGCCGTACCCCCGGCTGCCACGGCTGCTCCACCGATAATTGCCCACACCCACCAGCGCTTGTACCAAGCCGGCGACGGCTCGATCGGCGGGGCCGCTGTCCCAATCGGACCGGCGTTTGAGAGCTCGATTTTCTTTTTGGCCTCGACCGGCACGCGCAACGGGTGATCGGCCGTACCTTCCTCGAGCAACATCCCTCCGTGCCGATCTATGAGCTTTGCATACCACTCCAAAGGAGCCGTGCCTTTGACGACCCAGGTGCCGGGAGGCAGATAAAAACTTACAGGCTTACCAAGAGCAAGCCTAAGACGAACGGTCGAGAATTTCTTCGCACCCGCGCGCCTGTGGCGAAAGACTAGTTTGCCTGACAGGCCAAACGGGTCGGAAAGCAGCTTGACTTTTACAGGTACAGGATCACCGAAAACCACTCTGTCCGGCAGCGAGACATCCACGGAAAGCGGTTTGACGCCCGAAGTGAGTAGCTTGTCAAACGGCTCCTGGTAAACCGGCGAAAGATCTGGATCGAGCCTGAAGCCGGGATCGATCGATAAAGCGGCCCCAAAGGCCCGCCCGGCTTGCTGTTCGCGGCCGAGCGAGATCAGGCACAGGCCGCGCAGCGAAAATATACGCACGAGCCGAGCCCGCGAGTTGCCCGGCCGCTGCTCGGCAGCCTCTAGGTGGGTCAGCGCGCCTTCAAAATCCAACCCGGCAAAAGCCGACTCAGCCTGTCCGATCTCGTCCGGCTCGCCCTGCGCACCCAGCGTCGAAGAATGCAAGAATGCCGAGGCGACCAGTATTACTACTGTAAATCCTGGCAAAAAACCGACTCTCATTGTCCTCACTCTCGCCTCATTATGTCGCAAGCGCACCAAAAAGCGCAAGCAAACGTCCCCCAGAGCATTTTACGCAAGAGACATGCCGGATGCTCAACGGCAGTCAAGACATTGTTTATCCCGAGGAAAACTACAAGAGTGGTTTTTGATGCAAGCGAAAAATCTGAATTTTTTTCCACCTTTCAGTCCCGGAAAGTAGCCTCCAGGTTTCACCCCGGCCGAAAAGCGCAGGC
>CAZENH010000068.1:0-12272 GCA_964513625.1 uncultured Myxococcales bacterium
ATCGCGCTCAAGGGCGCCCAGCACGACGAGGCCTGGCTGATCTTCATGGACATGGTCAACAAGCAGTTGCCGACCTTCGAGGACAAGGCCGAAGCGCTGCATTACTTTCCAATGTGGCGCACCTGGTTCGGGCTCAACGGGCTGTGCAAGCTGCCCTGGAACGACATCGAGCCGGCCGACAACGCCGAAAGCGACGAGCCCCAGAAAGTGCCGCTGCACGTCAAGGGCTACTGCGACTTCTTTTCCGGAATGACCGGGCGGGAGGTGGGGCCGGACGATCTGATCAACATGAGCGAGCGGGTCTACAATTTCCAGCGCGTGTTCAACCTGCGCCAGGGGTTCGGCACCCGCGAGCACGACGCCATTCCCTACCGTTCGGCAGGCCCGGTCACCGAAGAAGAGTACCTCTCGCGCGAGGAGCGCTACGACAAGCAGCTAAAAGAAGAACTCGGCCTCGATCCGGCCGGCATGAGCCTGACCGAAAAAATGACCGCGACCAGGCGCTATCGCGAAGAGCGCTACCAGAAGCTGCTGGACGCCGTCTACAAGCGGCGCGGCTGGACCAAGAACGGCGTACCGACTCTGAAGAAAATCCAGGAGCTGGGTTTCGACCAGGTCGAGGGCCTGGTCGAACTGTTGGAACAGGCAACCGCAAAACCGGAAACGACAAAGAAGAGCGCCAAAAAGAAAGCCGCCAAGAAGAAACCAGCCAAGCGCAAGCCCGCCGTCAAAAAGAAAGCTGCCAAGAAGAAACCGGCCAAGCGCAAACCCGCCGTCAGAAAGAAAGCTGCCAAGAAGAAACCGGCCAAGCGCAAGACCGCCGCCAAAAAGAAAGCTACAAAGAAAAAACCGGCCAAGCGCAAGACCGCCAAGAAAAAGCCGTCTCGCAAAAGGACAAAATCTTGAGCGACTTGCTTGTGAACGGAGATCCGCACCCATTTCGCGACGGCCTGACCGTCGCGGATCTTCTCGATCAAAAGAAGTATTCCTTTCCGCTTAAAACAGTGTTCGTAAACGGTGCGCGTATTCCCAAGGACGAGTGGCCGACCCATGTATTGCATGCCGGCGACGTGGTCGATGTGCTGCACATGATGAGCGGGGGTTGATGCCCTATCTTTCGAACTCGTGCCGCTCGAAGACGTTCCCCTCGGTGTCCACTGCCCGGACGACGGCCTTGTCGCAACCCAGATCAATCGTCAGGTAATGATACAGGCAGGCCACCGTGGTTATCTCGGGCACGTCGCGGGTGCAGTTGGCGCAGGTCTCCAGCCCGGCCCCGCCGCCGCCGGTGATGAAGCAGGGCAGCCCGGAAATCTCCATGTACTCGTAGTCGTGCTGGTGGCCGGCAAAAAGCGCCGTGAAGCCGTTTTCGGCAAGCAGCGGCACGACGTAGTTGCGTATGGCCGTCGAGGGAATGCCGTAGTCGGCCTCGGCATAGCACTCCGAGTCTGGCGGATAGTGCATCAAGGCGAAGCGCCAGCGGGCCGCCTGCGCCTCCCTGGAGGCGGCCTTCTCCTGCAACCACTTCCACAGCGGTGGATCGTCCGAGCCCTCTAGCGGGAAGAACAGGTCGAAATGATCGAGGGTTGAATCGAGCACCAGAAAATAGGCGTCGCCGTAGCTGAAGGTGTAACTCAACTCCGGCAGGGGCACATCGGGGTCTTCGGGGAACATCATGTAATCCAGAAAGTCGGGCACCCCGTACTGCTTCATCTCGTGGTTGCCGATGGCGACGTAGATCGGCACGTACTCACCCAGGCGGCGGGTCGGATCGAAGTGCATGCTCTTGTACTCGTCGCGGTTGTTGCCGTCCTCGACGACGTCGCCGACGTTGAAGGCCAAGATGGGAGCTTCACCGATTATCCCATCGATTACCTGCTCGTGCTCCGGCGGATCCGAGCGGCTGTCGCCGTAGACCGCGAAGCGAAAGCGGCTGCCCGGCAGAGGGGCCGTCGAGAAAGTCAGGTCGCCGCTGCAAGTCCCGTCGCTGCAGGCCCGGTAGTGATAGAGCGTTTGCGGATCGAGGCCGGTCACAGTCAACTGGTGCATGGTTCCCGAGTCGCCTTCGATCTGCTGCCCGTAGTTCGAGTCCGGGCCGTACTCCAGGCTAGTGCCGCTCGCCTGCTCGGTCTCCCAGGAGATGGACACTTCGTTCATGGTCGTGTGCATCAGGTAGGGACCGACGTAGAAGGTATCGTCCCGGGCGCCGATCGAAAACGTATAGCTATTGTCGTCCCGGCAACCGGCATCGTCACCGCCGTTATTTCCCGAAGAACAAGACATGAAAAGCAGGCCGACAAGCAGAATCAGGGGTTTTCGCATCTTTATTAACCTCCTTCTGAACTTCGAGCCCAAGAATATCCCGGGTCGACACCAATCGCAACTTGACGCGCCCCCCTCTCCCGGGCTATGAGGCCCGGATACGCTTTTAACGATAAGGAGCCGTAATGCCGCAACCAACAGGCGACAACACCGACTCTGAAACAAAGACCGCTTTCCCGAGAGAATACTGGACCGCCAACCTGACCGAGCTGTTCGAGCGCTCGGCCTACTATGCGGTGGCCTCGTTCGTGGTCATCTACCTTGGCCAGCTCGGTCTCGGAGACTACTGGCCGAGCACGCTTTCGAGCAGCGTCTTGTGGGGCTTGATCTACTTCTTGCCGATCTTGTCGGGCACCATCGCCGACCAGGTGGGCTTCAAGCGCTCGCTGCTGGTGGCTTTCGTGCTGCTGGCAATCGGCTACTTCCTGGTGGGCAGTCCGATCTGGTTCGGCTTCGGCAGCCTGTCTGAAACAATCGGCGACGAGGTCAGCGCCAACGGGCAAACCATTCTGGCCGTTGTGCTTGGCATTTTGTTGATCGGCTTCGGCGGCTCGGTGATCAAGCCCTGCGTCTCGGGCACGGTGCAGAAGACGGCCGGATCGCGGGCCACACTGGCCTTCGCCATTTTCTACATGGTGATCAACATCGGCTCGTTACTGGGGCGTTTCATAAGCTGGATCTTTCGCACCCATTTCGATCTCAGCTACATCTTCGCAGTGGGCGCCGGCTTCTGCGTGCTGACCTTCTTTGTGGTGCTGTTCTTCTACCGCGATCACGACCCTTCCGGAGGAGCACAGCCGAAGGCGGCCAAAAATCAAAAATCGGTCGGGCGTATTTTAGCCGACATGCTACTTGTACTGCGCAATCCGCGCTTTACATTCTTCTTGCTGGCCTCTTCCGGCTTCTGGTTCCTTTACAACCAGGTCTACAACGTGGTGCCGTTGTACTGGAAAAGGGTTCTCGAAACCGATCCGTCCGTAGATCTGTACACAATGGCCAACCCCTTCGTTATCGTCTTCTTCCAGCTTGCGGTAACGCGTCTTTTCGGCAAGATGAAGCCGGTGCGCTCGATCATCATCGGAAACCTCGTCGTCGGCTCGGCTTTTTTAGTCAACCTGTTGCCAATCTGGCTGTCTGACTCGATCAGGGCCGACGTCTGGAGCTGGATCCCGATCGCCTCTATGTTCGGCATCATGACCGTCGGACTGGTGGCTTTCGGAGAGCTTTTCGCAGCCCCGCGAGCCTTAGAGTACATCGGAGCGCTGTCCCCCAAGGGACAAGAAGGCCTTTTCCTTGGCTACGCCAACCTTCCGGTAGCGCTGGGCGCGCTGGCAGGCGGCCCGGTGGGCGCCTTGATCTTCAACGAGGTCATGTGCGCGGGCTCCACCAAGCTGCCCAATGGACTGCTCGAACTGGATCCGGTTCAAAGCACGATCGGCTGGCTGATTCTGGGCGGCATCGGTCTGGCCTCGGCCGCCATGATGTGGTCGTTCAACTTCTGGCTCAAGCGCCAGATCGCGGCGGAAAAGCAAAGCTGATCAAGCGTGGATGGCCCGGCCGCAGGCGGCCTGGGCGGCTTCCTTTATTGCTTCGGAGAGCGTCGGGTGGGCGTGGACGGTGCGAGCCAGGTCGTCGGCGGTGGCGCCGAGCTTCATGGCCAGGGTCGCCTCGGCTATCAACTCGGAGGCTGACGGGCCCAGGATGTGTACGCCCAGGATCTTGCCGCCGTTCTTTTCGGCCAACAGCTTGACCGCTCCCTCGGCGTCGCCCGTCGTCAGCGCGCGGCCGTTGGCCTTGAAGTAGAAACGACCGCTGGTGTAGTCGAGCCCCTCGCTCTTGCAGTGCTCCTCGGTCTTGCCGACCATGGCCAGCTCGGGATGGGTGTAGACCACCGCCGGAACAATATCGATCTCGCGCTTTACCGTAAGGCCCGCCAGTGACTCGGCAACGGCCAGGCCCTCTTCCATTGCTCGATGGGCAAGCATGGGGCCGGCCACCAGGTCGCCTATCGCCCTTAGCGATCCTAGCGAGGTTTTGAATTCGTCGTCGATTATCACCCTGCCCCTCTCGTCGAGCGCCACGCCGACCTTGCTCAACCCCAGGTCCTCTGTGTATGCACGGCGACCCACCGCCACCAGCACGCGGTCGCAATCGATTTCGGATGTCTTGCCGCCGTCGTCCGCAAGACTTACCCTAACTGAACCTCCCTCGATCATCGCAGCTTCTACCCGTGCTCCGAGATGAAATTCTATCCCCTTGTCTTTCAGGATCCTGAGCAACAGTCGAGCCATGAGCTTGTCGGCGAAGGGGGCAATCTGCGGCAGCATCTCGACGACCGTCACCCGCGCGCCCAGCCGCTGCCACACTTGCGCAAGCTCGAGCCCGATAGCCCCGGCCCCGACCACCAAAAGTCTTTTCGGAACTTCCTCAAAGGCGAGCGCCTCGGTCGATGTCACGATTCGCTCACCATCGAAGGGCAGTTGATTGAGTTCGACCGTCGCGGAACCCGTGGCCAGCAAAATGTTTTCGGCTACCAACTCGCTTTCGCCGTCTTCGCCCGCGACCAACACCGTCTTGGGATCTTTTAGGCGACCCTGGCCGTTGAAAACCGTAACGCCGTTTTTTGAAATCAGCTTGGCAACGCCAGAGGTCAACTGCTCGACCACGCGCTCCTTGCGCTGCATCAGCGCCCGCATATCCAGCCCGGCGCCCGCAACGGACAATCCATGATCAGCGAGACCGGAGGATATCATCTCGAAGATACGACTCGACTCGATCAAGGCCTTGGATGGAATGCAGCCCACCCTGAGACAGGTCCCCCCGAGCTTCTCCTCGCGTTCTACGAGCGCAACCCGCTGCCCAAGTTGCGCAGCGCGGATGGCGGCCACGTAGCCGCCCGGCCCGGCGCCGATAACCACCAGGTCGAATTTCGCGTTCATCTCAGTAGTCGCTGGTCATTATGAACAGCGGCTTCGAGTCGAAGGTTTTGTATTTCGGGCGCAGGCGGTCGGTGTGGTAATACTTGTCGATGTCAACCACCTTGCTGGCCCCGTCCACAACTTCTATCGGCACGTTGTCGTAGCGCCCGTTGCGCAGGCTCACCAATCGGCCGTGCTTGCCGTCCAAAATCAGGTTGAGCGCCAGGTTGCCGAAGGCCATGGGAACGATCGAGTCGATGGCGTCCGGGTCTCCGCAGCGCACAAGGTAGCCCAGGCGCTGGTTGATGACGCCGATGGCCTTGGCCTTGGCAGAATATTTCGGCGCCAACTCCTTGACCTTGGATGATACCAGGTCGCCGATGCCGCCCAGTTTGCGGTGCCCGTAGGCATCGGTCTGGGTGTCCTCGAAGACCATATCGTTCTCGCCCTTGAACGTGGCGCCCTCCGACACCAGGCAGACGGCGTACTTGCTGGGATTTGTGTAACGGTCGGCCCAAAGCAACTCGGTCAGGCGCTCGACGTCGAAACGGTACTCGGGGATGATGCAGCGGTTGGCCGCACCGGCCATGGTCGGCAAGAGCGAAGTGAAACCGGCGTAGCGTCCGAAGACTTCGATGATCAGCAGTCGCTCGTGCGACCCGGCGGACGTTCGCAGGCGATGGGTCAGCTCTATGGTGCGGGTCACGCAGGTGGAAAAACCTATGCAGTAATCGGTGCCGGGGACGTCGTTGTCCATCGTCTTGGGAATAGCGATGACCTTGAACCCCTCTTTTTGCAAGCGCGAGCCGTAACTCAGTGTATCGTCGCCGCCGATCGGAACCATGTAGTCGATCTGCAGGTACTCCAGGTTCTTGAGTACCTCGGGCGTCAAGTCGTTGAACTCGTCGTTGTAGACATCGCGCAAGTGCTCGGGCACCTCGGACTGCTTGACCCTGCCCGGGTTCGTGCGCGAGGTGTGCAGGAAAGTCCCGCCGCTGCGGCCGACCTGATTGACCAGTTCTTCGGACAAGACGCAATAGTTGGAGGTGTCGGCTTCCGGATCGCGCTGCATATCGATCAGACCGCCCCAGCCGCCGCGAATGCCGATCACCCTGAATCCCTCGCGGATTGCCCGGATGGTAATCGACCTGATGGCCGGGTTGAGCCCCGGGACGTCGCCGCCGCCGGTAAGAATACCTATGGTTCCCTTGATCTTCGACATGCGGCTGTTCCTGTGAATGATTTCACGGTGATTGTGGGCCGGCCCCGCAAGCTGTCCCCCGCTGTCGCCATCCACGCACACCCCGCCGGCTTCGACAATCTTCTTTTCCACCATCCAGTCATCCTCCACCCTCCCGGTTTTGTCGTCTTACACAAGCCCCCAAACAATCCGGGCGGATCTTGACCCAGCTTGCGGCACAGGTCAAGACAGAAATACTTCTGATTGGCAACAGGGCGGGAAGTTCAGCTTCGGCTCAGATCGCGCGCCGTTTCAGCCCCAAGAAGCACAACCCCAGCAACACTGGCAGCAGCCCCAGACCACCCCCGGGCACATGCGCGCAACCGCTCGAGCTACTGTCATTCGCGCATATGTAGTATCCCGAACAGTCCGGATCGTTGCAGTCGATAATTCCATCCTGGTCATCGTCCTTGCCGTTGGTACAGTCCTCGGTCGGCGGCAAGCAGGCGGCGTCGCCTGCGCAATCGGTGTCCTCGCAGTCCAGCGCCCCGTCGTGATCGTCGTCGATGCCGTTCGAGCAGTTCTCCTGGTAGACCTGGCAGGACGGATGGTTTGCGCAATCCGTGTCGTCGCAGTCGGTGGCCCCATCCTGGTCGTCGTCTACGGAGTTCGTACAGTCTTCCGGCGGCACCTGGCAGGCCGCGTTGCTGGCACAGTCCGTGTCGTCGCAGTCGGTGGCCCCGTCCTGGTCGTCGTCGACGCCGTTGGTGCAGTTCTCGTCCGGCACCATGCAGGCGGAGTTGTTGTCGCAGTCGCTGTCGTCGCAGTCGGTGTCCCCGTCCTGATCGTCGTCGACGCCGTTGGTGCAGTTCTCGGCCGGAGTCATGCAGGCTATGCTGGAGTCGCAGTCGCTGTCGTCGCAGTCGGTGTCGCCGTCCTGGTCGTCGTCGACGCCGTTCGAGCAGTTCTCAGGCGGAAGCTGGCAATGCGAGTCGTTGGCGCAGTCGCCGTCGTCACAGTCGGTTGCCCCGTCCTGGTCGTCGTCGACGCCGTTGGTGCAGTTCTCGGGCGGAAGCTGGCAATGCGAGTCGTTGGCGCAGTCGGGATCATCGCAGTCGACTAGCCGGTCGCCGTCGTCGTCGACGCCGTTGCCGCACTGCTCGGTCTGGGTGTCGCACTCGACCTGCAGCTGGAAGGTGTTCGTACTATCCCAGGTTTCGACCACCACGTATGCCCCGCCGGCCGGCATCTGGTAGCTGATCGTCTCGTCGTTGGGCTCGGGGTTGTACGAGGCGTCCAGGCAACTCGACAGGTTGCAGCTTTCCCCGTCGACCGGCAGCAGGAACAGATCGAGATCGCCCTGCCCGGTGGGGTGCAAGGTGATGGTGAACTGTGTACCGGAGCGCAGATCGAGCTTGTAGGCGATCTCTGGACCATCCTCGGTGCCGTCGGTCAGACAGCTGTAGGTCGAGTAGACGCTCACCCCGTCGGAGGTGTCGGCGGTGATCGTGTCGCCGCAAGAAATCGTGGCGGCGTCCTCGCAGGCGCCCGGGCCGACACAGTTCGGGTGATAGGTGCAGTCGAAATCGTCGCAGTCGGTCATGCCGTCGTTGTCGTCGTCCTGGCCGTTTGTGCAATCCTCGGTGCCGCTGCCGCCGATAAAGTTGTCGATCCAGCTGGAGAAGTAGCTGACGGTCGTGCTCACTCCGAACTGGGTGCAATTCTGATCGCCGTAGGAGGTAATGCCGGCGACATACTCTGTGCCCGAGCGGGTGATGAAGGCCGGTCCGCCGCTGTCGCCGTTGCAGGGGCCGCCGTTCGACTGTCCGTAGCTGAAGGAGTGCGGGACGGCGTTGCCGCACCCGCTGCTGCTCTCGCAGACGGTGTTGATGGTTCCGTTCACGTGCAGCTTGATTCCGTCGTTGTGGTTCTCGTCGAGGCCGAAGCCGGAGAACTCTACCGTTGCACCCTCGTCCGAGGACGTCAGGCCCACGCTTGAAGGCAGGTGCGGAATCGGCACAACCCCGGAAGGAGCGGCGCTGGCCAGGCGGGCCAGCGAGATGTCATTCAGGATGTTGTAGCCGTCGTACTGGGGGTGCACGGAAACCTCGCTGACGTGCACGTAGGTACCGTTGCCCGAGTAGGCGTCGGAGCCGAAGAAGATGTCGACCCTGGAAGCCGATTCCCCGTCGAGGCAGTGGCCCGCGGTCATTACTACATCGGGCGCAATCAACGTGCCCGAACAGAAGTACTGGTGCGAGGAGCGGTAGGTGATGGCCACGACGGCGTCGTGGGCCGGGTTGGTGTCGGGCGATCCGTACATGATCGGGCGGCCCTGGGCCACCAGAGTGGGATCGAATTCATTGTTCGAACAGCTTGCGGCCGCAAGCGCTACTACCACTAAAAGAAAGCTACGACGGATCATGGAACATACCTCCAAAGAAGTTTCGCCGGATAATAGCAATAATCGTGCCACATCGTAACACCAAGGCCTGGATTATAACACATAGTTAAAATTGAAATTTAATAAATACAGACAAGGCTTAGGCCTTAACCGGATCTGCTTTATGTGACATGATGGCACGATACTGGTATTCGGAGTTGCCAGTGCTTAATGACACCCTCAAAATGAAAGGCTTGCCGAAATGGGCCAGTGATCGGAGGGATATTTCTTGCCCTGGCCATAGACGTACAGATCGGCTGTCCAGGCAGGGCAATCGAAAGCCGTGTTTTTTCCGGCCGTGAAGATGTGGTCTATACGGTTTTGGGTGTCATAGTCCGGAAGCGGATCCTGGTTGCTGTCCAGCGACCACTCGGCCGCGATATCGAAGGCGTTGGTCAGCTGAAAGCCTTCCCCGCCGACTCCCTCCGTCAAAATATGATAAGCCTCGTCGGAAGGCTGCGAGTTGAAGTCTCCGGTGATAATCACCGGCATCTGATCGGCCCAGGGAGCGCTGCGCTCGAGCAGGAGCGGGGCCGAGAGTTCCTGGCTGGGCGAATTGTTGTCGAAATGGGTGGTGATGAACACGATCTCGCGGCCGGTGTCTTTTTCGAGCAGGCGCGCCCAGTTCACCAGGCGCGGAAGCTGCAGGTTTTCGGCGAAGCCGGAAGACCAGGGTTCGTCCGGCGTTGGGCTCAACCAGTAGAAACCGTTCTCTTCGAGCTCGAAGCGCGCAGACCGGTAGAGAATGGCGGCGTCGGGATACTCGTTCTGGCCCAGCGGGCCGGGAGTCTGGCCCACGAAATAAGCGGCCTCGAAGCCATCCATGAAGGCCAAAAAATCGTCGACCTCGGAAGCCCAGGTGAGTTCCTGGAGGCCGACCAGATCGGGATCGTGGCGCTCCATGATGTCCGCGAAATAGTCGAGCCTTTCTTCCCAGGGATCGTAGTCGGCGTTGCAGAACGAGCACAGAACGTTGAAGGTCATGACACCAACATTGATCCTCCCACTGGAATCGCCCGAGTCGCAGGCGAGCGGGCCGATGAACGGCAACATCGAAATCACAATCAGCGCAATCCGCTTCAACTCACACCTCCTGCGGTCTCAACCGGTCTTCGAGGCGACCTCGATCAAGTATATGACATCTCCGCCGGCATCGATCGACGTGCCGTCTTCAGCATCCAGCTCGAGCGCTTCGCCGGTCATCGAAACGGCGCCGCTGAAGAGGTATCCCGGCAGGCTGGGCTTCAGCTCCAGCGTCTGTGTCCGGCCATGGCTCCAGACGGCCAGCACCTGGCGGCTGCGATCGGGCGTCGCGAAGCGCAGCAGATGCAACTCCGGCGACAAGCCGCGCTCGGCGCCCAGGTCCGCGTCGAAACGCATGCCGGCAAGCACCGTCGAAAGTGTCTCTAAAGCGCGGTAGGCCGGCTTGGGCTCGGGATCCTGGCCATCGGTCGGATCGGGATCGTAGGGCACCAGGCCGAAGGTGTCCTCCCAGACAGCGGTGTGCCCGATGGAGTCTTCCAGCGTGTACCAGCAGACATACTCCACCCCGGCTGCGAAAGAAAGCAGGTAGGCGCGGGCCAGGTAATCGGCCTGCAGGCCGGCCGGGACCGACTCGAACTCGGGCCAGCCCACCTCGGTAATCCAGATCGGCGTGTCTCCGTCGCCGTGGGCCTCGAGCAGGGCGCGTAGATCCGCGATCATCTCTGACAGGCTCGCTTGATCGAGGTTCTCAAAGGGCGGCAATGCTTGCTTGCTCTCCGGGGCGACGGCCGGCGGGTAGAGCATGTAGGGGTGTGCGGCCATGACATCGAAGTAGTCGCCGAGATCGGGCCTGTGAGCGTAGCAGTCCTCGATGAACTCCAGCGCGCCCGGGATTCCCTGGGGCGCGAAGAAGGCCCCGCCGAAGGCCACCCGAGCGTCGGGGTCGGCCTTGCGGATCGCGCCCGTGGCGGCGACTAGCAGGTCGGCGTAGCCGGCAGGATCGGCCTGCGGCCGCCAGAAACGGTAGCCGGCGTTCTGCTCGTTCCAGATCTCCCAACGAGTGATCCTGTCTTTGAAGTGCGCAGCCGTGGCGCCTGCGTATGCGGCGAAATCGGCCGGGTCATCGGGCGGGTAGTTGTCATCGCTGTCGGTGGCCGAACTAGCCCAGGGATTGCCGTAGGCCAGCAATCCGATCCAGCCTATCCCGACCGCAGCGGCCGCATCGACCAGGCGATCGTAGGCCTCGAAATTGTAATCGCCGCGCTCGGGCTCGATGGCGCTCCAGAGGAACTCCCAGCGCAGGAGCCCGACCCTTGCGTTGCGCGCGAGCTCGAGCCTGTGCGAGCGCCGTGCCAGAGAACTTTGATCGGTGCCGCCCGGCAAACTGGAGGCGAGGCAAAGCGCCCGATCGACCTCCACTCCGGCCGGCGCGGGAAGCGCGCTGTGCGCGCCGGTCGAGCCGCAGCCCGCGCCGAGCAACACCGGCAACAGGATCACCAGGCACCTGATCATGGCTTCATCCAGCCCGAAGAATCGCCCGTGCTCTCCAACAAAATGCCCGCACGGCCCCGTCAACCGGAGCCTTGCGGGCCATCAGAATGCCGGCGGTCGGAATCGAACCGACATGGGATTGCTCCCGCGGGATTTTGAGTCCCGTGCGTCTACCAGTTTCACCACGCCGGCGACGCTTCTACTCGGGGCATTATTAGATCGAAGACAAGCATGAGGTCAAGGGCCTGAAGCATGACAGGGCGCGCCGGCGTCTATACCGCAGGTTTCCAATTCATTATAAGCTTGCGCCCCTTGGCGGCACAGTCACGCAGGTACAGATTTATCAGTGTCTGGTATGGAATCCCCATTTCATCAGCCAGCACCTTGAAATACTCAATTGTCACCTTGTCAAGGCGTATGGTTACCTGACGCTTCATGAATTTAGCATAGGGATTACGCTCGGCCTTCGAGAAATCGTATTCTTTTTTCATCGCTTGTACCTCCGCGCATACTCTTTGCGCTCAATTCGTGTCGCTTTCCTGGCCGAGATGATGCGGATGTTCTTCTCTCCCTTGCGATAGCAGTGGCAGACAACCAGCGTTCGCAGGGAGGCGCTCAACCCCAGTAAAACAAAACGATCTTCCGCGTCCGAGTGCCCATGATCAGAAATGAGCAGAGCGTTCTCATCGGCAAACACCGTCGCGGCTTCTTCAAATGAGACGCCGTGCTTTCGCTTGTTCGCGGCGCTCTTTCGCTCGTCCCACTCAAAGAAAATCTCTACCATACTTATCTTGTACCTACAATGTAGTGAGATGTCAAGCCGTGCGGGTAAACGTGCCCCACTAACGTGCGCCGAGAAAAAGGTGCCGCCAGAAAAAGGGCAAGGTTCTTGCTGTCTTTCCTCGAGATGGGAAGACCACTGAGATACATGCCG
>CAZENH010000069.1:0-7758 GCA_964513625.1 uncultured Myxococcales bacterium
GTCGCCTTCGCTGGCCACGATGTCAATCTCGCCGACCTTGTAGCGTACATTACGATCCAGGATCTCGTATCCCCGGGCGACCAGATAGTCCCGGGCCTGTTCCTCAGCGGCCGCTCCCAGAACGTGGCGAGGATCGGAGGACATGGTTATTTCAGCCTGGTCTTGTCGTAAGGACAGAACTTGGCGCCCATGGGCAAGAGGCGTTTGCAGGTCGGACAGATCGGGGCCGAGCTCAGAGTAGGAGACGAAGGCCTGTAGATCGGCGTGCGATCGTAGGGGCAGAACTTTGCCTCGGCCGGGATGGCCTTGCCGCAAGTCGTGCAGAAGGCTTTTTCGGGTTTGTCCGCTGACGTCTGCGTGGTTTTCTCTTTGGGAGCTTCTTTTCTAACCGGCAGCGGGGCGAGCGGTTCGGGCACGGTCGGTTCCGAGCGGTAAGGTTCTTTCTGGGGCGCTTCGATCTGTTCTTCCGATTTGGCGTTCCCCCGGGTGCGGCGAACCAGAATCAATATCAGCGCTAAAAAGATAACCAGCGCTCCGCCGCCGATCGCCGCCGGAAGAACCCAGGCGGGCTGTTCGGCCTCGATCGGCTGGTGATCCTCGTTCGCGGCTGCGGCTGCATTGTCGGCAGGCCCGCAGTCCGGCGGCCCGAAATCATCCGCAACGGGACCCGCGTCCGGGGCGCTGGTTCCCTCCGAAGCATCACTGCCGGCGTCGGTAGTCTCGATTTCGCCTGCGACTGCATCGGCCGCCTTTGTGTGGTCAACGCCGGCGTCAAGCGAGTGAATCCTTGATCGGCCCTGAATCTCGACGGTGACAAAAGCCTGCGCCCGGCCGGCCGAGAGCGCGATCTTGTAGGAACCGCCGCGGGCGTGATGATCGATCTTCAGACAACCGCTGGTGGTCAATCTGACACCCGCGGGCTGCTTTCCCTTCCCCCAGGTCAATCCGCCGGTAACCGGGCAAGCGTGCTCGTCCGTTGCCTGTATCTTGGGACAGAACTTCTCGCCTGTTTTCAGAACCGCTTTATCGGGCGTCAATACAAGGCGCACGGCCGGGCCCGGTTTTTCGCAGGGATCGTTCTTTGGAGCCGCGACTTTCTCGGTGGATACCGGCTGCTCCGTGGCAACGGGTTTTTCGCCGACTGCGGCCTTGGGCGCGTCCTTTGTGCGCTGGTACATTCTCCTTATGCGCCGGCTGTAGACGCATAGCGCGCCTGCCACGTTGCGCGAGAAGCGGGTCGTCTCGCGATACTCAATACGATCGTTGGACTGGATCCTGAACGAGTACAGGCCGCTCTCGTATGACTTGGATGTCTCTTGAGTGGCGCAGCTTATCAGGAACAGCTTGTCCTTGAGCGTGCGCTCCTTGGGTTTGACTGCCTTATTTTCCGACTGGCAAGCGACGGAAGAGAAAGACTTTCCCGAGGTCGGCTTGAAGAGCAGATCGACACCACGGTCTTCCACCTCGAAAATGAGCTTGCGTTTGTGTCGCCCGACCGAGCGCGGCGCCTCCCCGCAATGGTTGCCCCATTGCTCGATCGAGTAGACCGTCTCTGTGTATTGCTCGGCGAAAGTTCCTGACATATCGTCGCGTGCCCGGGCCCGCGGGACAGCCACGAGCATGCAGGTTACAGTCGCAGTGCACAGAAACAAGAGGCGCGACAGATGCGCATTCATGCCGCCATTATGACACCCGCCGTCGAGGTGTCAACTCGTGCCCGGGTTGATCGTCCGCGCCGCCTGGCCTACAATACCGCTTGAGATGGCAGCATCTTTGCAGTTGAGCCAACAAATCTCGAAGCCATTTTCATTTCTACTGGCACGTATTGCCCCGCGTTTTTTGCGGGGCTATCGTTTACCTGGGAGACGACTTGAGAGAATCTACGACTATTTCCGGTTGTCTGTACCTGGTGGCCACTCCGCTAGGCAACCTCGAAGACATCACAATCCGCGCGCTCAGGATCCTTTCAGAAGTGAAGTTGGTAGCGGCGGAAGACACCAGGCAAACTCGCAAGCTTCTTTCGGCACATGGGATTGCCAACCGGGTGATAAGCTATCGAGAGCATAACCATGCCCGGGCGGCCGTTCAGATAACGGGTGTCTTGAAAGGCGGCGGCGATGTGGCCCTGGTATCGGATGCGGGAACGCCCGCTTTGAGTGATCCAGGCACTGCTTTGGTGAGAAACGCCCTCGATGCGGGATTCCGGGTTACGCCCGTTCCCGGCCCGGCCGCCGCCGTGGCCGCGCTGGTGGCCTCGGGCCTTTCGACCGAACGCTTTACGTTTCTCGGGTTTCTACCGCGCAAAGCTGGACAACTGGAGAGACAACTCGAAGATCTGTTTTCAGAGCCCGGCACGCTGGTTGTCTACGAGTCGCCCAGGCGCATAGCCAAGACGCTTGCCGCCATGGCGAAGATCTTTGGAGAACGAAGCGCGGTGGTGGCTCGGGAGATCAGCAAGCTGCACGAGACGTTCGATCGCGGAAGCCTGCCCGAGCTTGCCGCCCGCTATGCGGAAGGGACCCGGGGTGAGGTGACTTTGGTAGTCGAGGGAGCCGGGCAGGAGAAGACCGGGCTCTCGGCTGAGTGGCGCGAGATCATCGATGCTCTGCACGCAGCAGGCGGGCTTCCGCCCGGGCGTATCGCGACACTGATAGCCGGGCTTGCGGGAGTCAGTCGCAAGCAAGTCTATGAGCTCTTGATTAAATAGAGAACGGGAGAGCCGGTTTGTGGATCAGGATAAAGGCCTTCGTGGTCTGGCTGCTGGCCAAGATCGTGCTTGCAACCTTGCGCCTGCGAGTGAGTGGATTGGACAATGTCGAGGCGGCAGGCAGCGGGGGGCGTCCGGTGTTGTATGCTTTCTGGCATGGAAGACAGCTTGCGCTGCTTCGGGCTAATCCCGCCCCGCGGCTGACCGTAATGACCAGCCTCAGTCGCGATGGCGAGATGCAGACCGGCGTCATGAGGCGCTTCGGCCTGGAGGTCGTGCGCGGCTCGAGTTCGCGCGGAGGACTGGCCGGCATGCTGGCTCTAAGCCGCTGCCTTTCGGACGGCTCGTCGGTGGGCATGGCGGTCGACGGCCCGCGCGGGCCGGCGTTCGTGGCCAAGCCCGGCATAGTGGCGCTGGCTCGCCGAAGCGGCGCGGCAATTGTGCCTCTGACGGCGGGTTTCAGAAGACGCCTTCAGTTGAAGCGTGCCTGGGATCGCTTCAACATTCCGATGCCTTTCACGCGCTCGCTGGTAGTCTTTGGAAAGCCGATACGAGTTCAAAGCCAAGCCAAGCCTGCCGAGATGGAAAAGACGGCCGCGATGCTGACCGAGGCCTTGCGAGAACTGACCGAGGATGCGGACAGGGCGGTGCGGGCACGGGTGGACGCCGGGGAGGGAGCGGGGTAGACTTCCCGCCGACATGTTTGTCGTCTATGCCGTGCTGGTGCACGTGGCCTTCGTGCTGTTGCTGCCGCTGCTGGTTCTCAACCGCAAGCTCAGGGAGGGGATCCGCTCCCGTTTCGGGTTCTACCCCTCCGGCTGGCCCTCGGGCCGGCCTAACGGCCGGCCGACGATCTGGTTTCACGGGGCCTCCGCCGGGGACCTGCTGGCGCTGAAACCGGTGATCCTGGAGGTGCGCGCGCTATTGCCCGCTGCGCGGATCGTCGTCACCACGATCACCAACTCGGGAATGACCATGGCCAGAAAAATGCTGGAGGGTGTGGACGCTTGCGGCTACCTGCCTTACGACCTGCCTTTCAGCGTCGGCCGGGCCGTGAAAGCTATCCGGCCCACCGTGCTGGTGCTGGAATACGCCGAGGTGTGGCCGGCCTTGTTGAGAGGAGTGAAACGCAGCGGTTCCAGGATCATTCTGATCAACGGACGTTTCGACGAGCGCTCGCTGGGACGCTACCGCTGGTTCTATCGGCTAATCGGAAACCCCTTGCGCCACCTCGACCTGCTTTGCATGCGCGATCAGGCAGAGGCCGAGCATGCGGTGGCCATTGGAGCCGATCCGAAGAAAGTCAGAGTGACAGGCAACACCAAGTTCGATTCCTGCAGGCAGGCGAAACCGTCCGGGGATCTCGCCGAACTGGCCCGTGATCTTGGCGTCAACGGAACGACGCAAGTTTTTCTGGCCGGCAGCACCCACGAAGGAGAGGAAGGGCCGCTGCTTGACGTCTTCGTAAAGCTAAAGAAGAAGTTTGCCGATCTCAAGATGATCGTGGCGCCGCGTTACATCGAGAGAACAGAGCGGCTGATGTTTCTGGCAGGCGAGCGCGGGATATCTTACGCACTGCGCTCGCGGGGAGCTGGGGTGGAGCCTCTGGTAATCCTGGACACGGTCGGAGAGTTGCGCCAGGCCTACGAGCTGGCTACGGTCGTCTTCGTCGGCGGCAGCTTGGTCCGGCACGGGGGACACAACATCCTCGAACCGGCCGCCTGCGGTAAGCCGGTACTGTTCGGGCCGCACATGGAAAACTTCAGGGGCAGCGTACGGGTGTTGCTGGGCCGTGGCGGAATCCAGGTGCCGGATCCTGAAAGGATTAGCCGTGTGCTTCTGGATCTGCTCTCCAAACCGGACGAGATAGACAAGCTTGGTCACATGGCCCGCGAGGCGGTAATCGCGGTGCAAGGCGCGTCCGCGGAGTGTGCCCGCTTGATCGTCGAGACGGCCGGCAGGCAGGGAGACCAATGAGCCCAGCGCGCCAGATTTTGCTCGTGCGCCTTTCCTCGGTGGGCGACATCGTGTTGGCCACGCCCGTGGCCGCACGCCTGCGGGCAGACAATCCGCGGGCACGTATTAGTTGGCTGGTGGATTCCGGCTACGGCGACCTGGTGGCGTATAATCCCCACATCGACCGAGTGATCGAGTACGACTACATCGGACGGCACAACGGGGCTACCGGCGTGCGACGATTGGCGCGTGAGATAGGGCCTGTCGATCTGATGATCGACCTGCAACACAAAGTCAGGACCTTGATGCTGGCCGCCGCTCTGCGCCCGGCAGACAGGCGCGTACTGGTGAAGCGCCGCGGCTTCGGGGTGTTTCGGGCGCTGGTGGGCCACGACGCCATCCTGCGCTCCCCGCACCAGGTGGAGCGTTACCTGTCGGTTCTGGATAACGGGGACAGCGAAAAAGGAGGGAGTCAGCCTGCGCCACTGCTGCAATTGGCGGCCGCCGATCTCGAGCTGGCAGCTGATCTTCTTGGCAAGCCTGACGGCTCTATGCCGATCATCGGGCTAATTCCGGGTGCGCGCCACGAGACCAAACGCTGGCCGGCAATCAACCTGGCCAGGCTTGCCGATCGCTGTATTGAAAAAGGCATGCTGGTGGCACTGTTGGGAGGCGAGCGGGACGAGCCGTTCTCACGGGCAGTGTCCGATTCGATGTCCGGCCGGCCGATCCTGGTAAGGGCAGGCGGAAGTCTTGGACAACTGGCGGGCTTGCTCAGCCTGTGTTCCGCGGTTGTCAGCCCCGACTCGGGGCCGGCCCACATGGCCGCGGCCCTGGGAGTTCCGCTAGTGACCTTGTTTGGGCCGACTTCACCCGAGCGTTGGGCGCCTGTAGGGCCGCGGGTCAAAGTCATCGGCATGGACTTGGCTTGTATGCCGTGCAGCAACCACGGATCGTCGACTTGCCCCGAAGGCACACACGAGTGCCTGGCTGCTTTGGAACCCGAAAGAGTGTGGCAGGCGCTTTCTGAAATCATGGAACCGGCGCATGGATGAGCCCCGGACGAACAGCTTGATCGAGCGCATCTGGTACTCTGAGAGGCATTCGCCCGGCCAGCGGCTCTCGGCGCTCGCGCTCACACCACTTTCCTGGGCTTACCGCCTGGGTCTGGCGATGCACGGTGCACTAAAGCCGGTCAAGGTCGATCGACCGGTGATCTCGGTCGGCAACCTGACGGTGGGCGGCAACGGCAAGACGCCTTTGGTGATCGAACTGGTTAGCATGCTTCAAGGCCGCGGCAAACGCGTGGCCGTGGTCTCGCGAGGTTATGGACGAGCCTCCCGCGGATTGCTGGTGGTCAGCGAGTTGGCTGAGCAGTCGCGAACGGCGGCAACGGCGGGTGACGAGCCGCTGTTGATTTCCCGGCGCTGCCCGCAGGCCGGAGTGGTGGTGGGCGAGGATCGCCTGGCCGCGGCCCGTCTGGCCATCGAGCGCTGCGACCCGGATGTAATTGTCTTGGACGATGCCTTCCAGCACCGGCGCCTGCATCGCGATCTGAATCTGTGCGCCATACACGCAGGCAGGGGTTTCGGCAACGGACGCCTGTTGCCCCGTGGTCCACTGCGCGAGCCGCTAAGTGCGCTTCAGCGCGCCGACATGCTGATCTTCACCTACAGCGGCGGCAAGCAGATCTCCGAACTGCGCTCGATGCACAATCTGCCGGATAATATTCCTGCATGTTCCTTGGACTTCAGCCCAGCCGGGTTTTCAAAAGGACCCGAGTTGTCCGAAGCCGAACACCCGAAAGACGAGCCGGTTTTTGCGGTTTGCGCGGTTGCCGCCCCGGAAGGTTTTCTGAATACATGCAACCAGGCCGGCCTGAACGTGGCCGGTTACCTGGCCTTTGCCGATCATCATTCTTTTGAACCCCGTGACATTACGAGAATCGAATCCGCTTGCCGGCGCCTCGGCGTCGAGACGGTGGTCTGCACTGAAAAAGACCTGGTTCGCCTGCAGGATTCAACCACATACCTGAAAATTATTGGGCTGCGATTGGAAGCGCGCTGGACAGGAGAAAAGTGGTCCGACCCTGTTTCCCTGTTCTACTCCACTTCGATCAGCAAACTGTAGATACCCTGTGGAGGATAGAGCGGCGCCGGGGTGTCCACCACCACGTAGACCGTGGTGTCGGCATCCGCCTGCCAGTAGGCCTGCTCCTCGCCCGCGGCGAAATTCTCGTCGGCCCCGTCGAGGCAGGCGTCCGCGGCCGGTGTGGCCGAGCATTCCGAAGTCAGCAGCAGTGCGGCGTCGAAATCGGCGGTCAGCGTGGCCCATATTTGCTGCCCGGCAAGTAGATCCACCCGGTAGATGACGTCGTTGCCGGCCGTGCCCCACTCGGTGCAGCTTCCCGGTTCGAAGTTAACTGCATCGCGGTGGGGAGCCATGTCGACCTGCTCGTCGTTGAAGGGAAAAGAGTCCGCGACGATGGCCTCCGAGCAAATATCTCCGGGCGGTTTCCCGACGCAGCTATTGACCACGCAGCGCTCGGGTGCGCTGCAGTCTGTGTCCTCCGTGCATTCCGGGGTGACGCAGGCAAAATCCAGGCAGATGTCTCCTTCATTACAATCGCTGTCCCAGGCGCAGGACACCGCCCCCTCATCCGTTAAAGAAAGCGAGTAGCTCTGGGCCAGGTCTCCGGCCGGCTGGCGCACCCGTATCAGATAGCTGCCGGCGGCGCCGCCCTCGACTGCAATGGTCACATGCTCGTCGTCGTCGTTCGAGTAACCCACCGCCACCGGAACATCGTCATCGCTGGCCTGGTAGACCTCGACATCGATGTCGCCCTGGGAATTACTGAAGGCAAGCCCCAGTTCGTATCGGTGCAGTTCGGCCAGGTCGACCGCGAACCAGTCCTCGTCGCCGTCACCGCACAGAGTAAGCCCGGTCTGCGTGACGCCGACAGACAGGTCCGCCGCGTCGTCCAGGGTGGAATTCGGTTCGAAGGAGTCGTCTTGGCAGCTATAGACGCAGGCATTTTGCTGGCACAGGTAGGCATCGGGCTCGGGACAATCGGCGGCCGTTGCGCACTCGACGCA
>CAZENH010000069.1:7858-10838 GCA_964513625.1 uncultured Myxococcales bacterium
CCAAGCTGTCCCGAATTGGCCACTATCAGGCCGTTTGAGTCGAGCAACTCGATGTCAAGATCGGCCTCGGCTCCAGCCTGGGAAAGTTCAGCAAATATCCTCTGCCCGGCGGTCAGGTCGATTGTGAACCAGTCCTCCTGGCCCGCAGTGGAACACATCATCAGATCGTGATTGCCCACAGCCAGCGGCGCCGCCCCGGCCATGTCGTCGTTGGGTTCCTGGCCATCGTCGTTGCAACCGCTGCAGGCTGTGGCATCGAGCCGGCAGTCTTCGTCACAAGAAAGCTGGCCGCCGCCGAAGCCGAAATCCTGGCAAAGCCAGTCGTCGAGTTCCGGCCCGTCGCATTGCTCGCCCGTATCCAGGGTTTCGTTTCCGCAGGGGTCGGGCTGGCAGGCGCTGGTGTCAAAGAGGCAGTCGTCGCCGCAGGCGAGCTGGCCTCCCAGAAAACCGAGGTCGGCGCAGGTTGTGTCATTCAGGTCGACGCCGTCGCAATCCTCGCCCTGATCGATGTCGCCGTCGTTGCAATCGGGCGGGACGTTCACGCAAAGGGAGGTGTCGAACTTGCAATCATCCGTACAACCCAGCTCGCCTCCCGTATAGCCCAGGTCGGAGCATCTCACGTTGCCCAGGCGGCTCTTGTCGCACTGCTCCGATTCCTGGTTTATGGCGTCGTCTCCGCAGGTGGGGGCAGGATTGGAAGAGCCGGAACAGCCGCTAACGGCCAGGGCCAGGATCGCAGTTGGTATGATGTATTTCATGTTTCCTCTCCCGGGTTTGTCTCAGAAGGCCGCCTGGTACATGTGCTTGGCCTGGGAGCCGAAGGTTTTCAGGCACTTTATCTTGATACCGAACTGGATAGCGGTGGCCACTACCTGTATCGTGTCCAGCACGGTGATCAAGGTGTGCACGTTTTGCGCGGTCTGCGTCAGCGACGGGTATATGTAGGCCACTGTGTCCAGGGCGTAGGACAGCGGCTCGAGGATCTGCGTAAGACCGTCGAGCCCCAGGGCCCATTCATGGAGATCATCCTGCAAGGCCAAGGCATCCCAGGCTTCTTGCTGCATCGGTCCGACCAGGCCGCGGTAGTCGTAAAAGGCGGTGTCCATGTCGTGTTCCCAGTCGTCGCGGTCGGTGCCGGGCGCGGGACCAAGAGCGGCATATCTGCGGGCTTCGACCAGGGCGGCATTCAGGCCGTTTTGCATCTCGTCGACGTAGAGTTTCTTGAGCACGATGTTGTAAAGAGCGTGGCGTACCAGGCTCTCGATGACCATGTCCCGGTTGAACTTGTGCACCACCTGGTTGTGTTTGACGATGGGAATGTTGGCCAGGGCCATGTCGCGCAAGAATCCCAGGAAGAAGTCGCGTCCGATCTTGGGTATTCTCCCCTCCAGAGCCTGGTTGAGGTCGTCGAACACGTCTTCCACGGCAGCGACGATGTCGTCGCGGCCGTAGTCTAAAAACATGGCGCCGACCTTCTCTGCCCAGCTCTCCAGGCGCTTGTCGAAGTCGGCGAAGCCGTTGGGGGCTAAAGCGGCGTCGATAACTTCCTTTATTAGCGCCTTCAGCGCGCGGTACAGCGGGCTGTCCAGATCCAGCTTGTCGAAGGCCCTGTCGACCTGGTCCTTGAGCAGGGCGCCGGTGGTATCGAGCGCCACCCTGAGACCTAGTTGCTCGGCGGCCTCCCACAGGGCGGCCCGCTTGGAGGCGGCGTCGCCCGACTGGATGTTCTTCAAGAGCTTGACCAGGATCTTGACGTAGGCGCCTGCCTGCTCGGGCGCTCCAAGCTCGTCGAACTTGTCGAGCACCAGATCGATGGTTTCGTCGAAGGCCAGGCCGCCGGCGTAGGTGATCAGGTTATTGATGCCCTCCTGAACCAAATCGATTAAAGCGTTGATACGCCCCTCCGACAGCACGGCGTATATGACCTTGAGCATGCCGGCGGCAATCTGTTGCTTCCAGTCGAGATCGATTCCCGATTTAAGCCTCTTGATCTGGTCGATCACGGCGGCGATCTGGTCGATCATGTTTTTGAAGTCGTCCACCGCCAGCATTGACTCAAACTCGGCGTACTCGGACAGGTTGGCATAACCGGAGATGGCGACAATCAGGCGCTTGATGGCGATCATCTCCTGCCAGGAAAGGCCCCCGCCCGATCTCTCCAGTTGTTCGAGCCAAAGACGGGTATCGTCCGCGAAGCGGGCAAAGGGATCGCCGGAAAGGCGCCAATCGTCGAGATCATCGAGCAACCCCAGCAGTTTGTACTTGTCGGAAAGATGCTCGCCGGTGGTCACCCGCACCGGATCAAGAGTGAAATCCGACTGCGGCATGTCGAACTCCAGTTGGCTAAGAGCTCGAAGTTGCTGGACGGCGTAGCCGTGCCTGCCCGTGTCCTGGAATTGCAGCCGGTAATGACCCGCGGGAACCTTCTCGACCAGCACCTGGCCGTTTTCATCGCCCATCAAGGAACTGTTGCGCTCGAACAACCTGCCTTCGATGTCGTAGTACAGGTTTGCACGCAAGTCGGCCGGGGTCGGAATACTGCCTTCCTCGTTGCGCATGCCGAAGGTGAGATTGTAAGTGGGCACGTTGATTGGCGCCTGGAAAGTGTTGCTGAGCAATTGGCCCGGTATCTTGGGGTCTTGTACAGCCAAAGTGACCGCCACCTGGTACTCGTCCTCGTGGCCGGACAGGCTGACCGGGTTGCCCATGTCGAAGGTCGATTCCCAGCTGAGGAGATAGTGCGAGTCGTCAAGCGGCTGATCTTCACCGACCAGTTTCTGGTAGAAGTCGGCGCCGCCGAAGGGCCAGTCGAGTTTCACGGCAGCTCCGCCGCCGGGCCAGCTCAGATCGCCAAGGCCGCTTCCGGGTATCCCCCATTTTGGGTTTCCGCCCTCACAGGCGCGCGGGTTCGTGTCGGGATCGCAGTAACCCCCGGCATTCGGGTGGGGGGCCGGGTTCTGGCTGTAATAGATCTCGACGC
>CAZENH010000069.1:10938-12087 GCA_964513625.1 uncultured Myxococcales bacterium
TCCATGATTACCATGATGTCGAGTTTTTCGGGCCCCAGCGACCTTTCGAATAGGCCGGCTTCGGTCCAGTCGTCCGCTATCTGGGCCGGCAGGTCAATAGTCTGCTCGGCCAGAGACTGGCCGCTTGCCTTCTCCTGCATGGCTTCGGTGACGGCGAACTTGTCGAGTTTCAGGCCGGCAATCGGCATACCGGCAAGATCCTCGACCGTAACCAGTGCCCAGAAATTCTGCAGGTCGAAGCGCCAATCCACGTAGCCGTTCTTGCGAATGACCAGGCGGTTGTAGTGGTATTCATCGGTGGGTTCGATGGTGCCCAGGTCGTAGGAATCCTGCTGCGGGATGTCGATAGTGCTTTGATGAAAAGTGTTCTCGTATTTGGACACCGCAAGATGATGCGTCCCGGCCGGCACCTGAACCGAAAAGCCTCCTGTGGCATCGGTTCTGGCAACTATCGGATCACTGTTTATCTCCACCCGGGCGCCCGGCACCGGCACACCGTCGCTGTCCACAACCGTACCGGTCACGCTGACGTCGACCGTCTGGCCCCCGTCGGAGCCCGCATCCACCCCCGCATCGCTGCCGGAGTCGGGTGTGGTCGCCTGACCGCCGCAGCCCGGTCCCAGGATCGTAAGCCACAAAATCAGAGCTGTCGTCATTCCCCGCATGACTCCTCCTCAAGTGCCTAAAGTTGGTAGAAATCTACACGAAAATGTTGAACGATTCAACCTGCGCTCATATTCATTTGGCCGCCGGACAACATTTTTCGGTCTTGTGCCGTGCCGTCTACGGCGTTAGACTCGATCCCGGCATGAGAACGAACTTTGCATTTCTGCTTCTTGTCTTTTCGCTGCTGCTTGCGGCTTGTGCGGGAGAGTCGAAGCCCGTCGATCAGACTCCGCCGGTTGAGCTGGTCAATACCTTCATTGGATCCGGAGGGACATACTGGAACTTCGGCAGCGTCTTCCCCGGAGCCAGCCGGCCCTTCGGCATGGCCAAGCCCGGTCCGGACACCTGCCCCAGCTTCGATCCCTGTTTCGAGTTCCACCACTTTGGCGGCTATCACTACGACGACGACCAGATTCATGGGTTCAGCCAGGTGCACATCTCCGGCACCGGCGGGGTCGACTACGGCGCATTGCTTTTCATGCC
>CAZENH010000070.1:0-10925 GCA_964513625.1 uncultured Myxococcales bacterium
GTTGCGCACGCGCACGTTGCGTTTTTTGGGCGCCGCCGGACCGGCCCCGGCGCCTTTCTTGAAGTCGGCGTGAAGAACGGATGTCGTCCGGGGAGGGGGGGCCGACTTTGCCATGGCCATACGGCGCATGCCGCCGCCGCGCGTTCCCAGTCCGCCGATGCCCCCGAGGTCGGCCGCCGCTGCCTCTTCCAGGACGGCTCCGTCCATGATCATATCGCCTCTTTCGCCTCCCGCACCCAGCACGGCCAGCAGTCCATGGCCCCGGGCTGCTTGTTCGTAGCCGAGAGCCTTGGCGATGGTCTGGTATCCATTGTCGCCGACCGGGTAGGAGTACTCGAGATCGTCCTTTGTGCCTGTCCGGCCGTCGGGACCAGTTGAATACACCAGGTAGAATCGCAGGCGATTGTCGTAGTAAACGCGCTTGCGCGCCTTGTCGAGTTTCTTGAGCTTGAACGGCTTTCCCCAGATATCGAGAGTATCGTTCTTGCCAAGATAGCCGCGCCGGACGACGGTCAGTAGAACATTTTTAGGAAGCACATAGGTGTTGGTCTTTTTGTCCAACACTCCGACGCGATACCAGCGGCCCCCTTCACTGCCGTAGCGACTCAGGGCGGCGTAGATGCGCTGGGCGCGATAGTTGTGTATTTGCGCAAGCAGATCCTCGGCCTTGAATCCAGGCAGCGTGCGCAAATCGGCCAACTTGTACGGTTTGCCGGTGATGTCGGTCTTGTAATAAGCCTGTTTCAAGGCCTCCTGCAGGGCTTCGGTATAAATCTCGGCAAATGTTTTCTTGCCCGGTTTTGCGGCTCCAGTGACCTTCTGGAAGAGTTTGCTGTAAGCTCGAGAGCGCAGATTCCACAGACGATTCAGTTCTTGACCCGCCAAAAAACTCTTGGGCGAAAGCTCGGGCCACAGGTCGACCGCACGCTTTATTGTGTACGGTGCACCCAAAGGATCGGACGCCTGCTTCTTGGAGAGGACTTTACCGTCCACCATCTCCTCGATGATCCCGGGCCGATAGCGAAGCTTGCCCTTCTTGGTGCGGATCGCCACGGGATGATTCTGACTCCAACTGTTGATCGCGTTCCTGATGACATATCGGTCATTCTGGGCTTTCTGTAGCCTGGTGGTCACCGGATTTTGCCACAGAGCAACGTTTGCCACGGGCTCGGCCTTGGCCAGGAGCACCTTGGCCACTTGTTGCTTCTTGGCTTGTATATCGCGGGCCTTGACCAGCGATGCCAGGTTCTCGGCCGGACCGAATTCGATCTGGTACTTCGGTTTCGTAAGCTCGTGTTCCAGGGTGAAGTAAACCTTCTCCAGACCTGGCTTGATCTCCTGCAGGGCATAGACCGCTTCGTCCACGACGATGATTCCCAATGCTGCGGCTGCGGGTTTGCCCTTATCGTCCATTACTTTGAATTTTATCAGCGCGCCGTCGCCTGGCCGATAGATCGACTTGTCTTGTGAAATGGTAATAGAAAGATCTCGGGGCGGCTGAGCATAGATCACCCTCGCGTCTCGCATGATCTCTCCCTTGGAAAGGATCTGATAGGCATGCAACTCGAGGGTACCGAACGCGTCCGGGCCGAGCGGAATCGCAAAAGATCCGCGGCCGGATTCTAAAGTCACAGTCCGGGTCAAGAGCGTCTGGCGGTTCTTGATCAGATCCAGAAAAACGGATCCCTTCCCGGCCGTGGTCAGAACATTGCCGTGAATGATGTCGCCGCCCTTGTAAATAGCCTTGTCGGTACGAAGTAGAACCCGGTCTCCCTCGGGATCGGTTGAAAAAGACTCCTTGGCCTGACAACGAGCGCCCTGCCGATCACTGGCCTCGAAGGCCAGATCGAGGATTTTGGCACGCACGTACGGTCGCGGCTGGTTGAAGATAGTATGCTCGCGCCCGAAACTGCCGCGGGGCACTGAACCCCCGTCGCGCAATTCCTTCTCACGGGGGTTGACAACGAACATCCCCAGGCCGGTATCATCGGTGTGGGTCTTGCCGATCTCCTTCCCGTGGCGCTTCATGATCACTTCTGCATTGGCCGGGCTGCCGTCGGGATAGCTGGCAATCACGTAGATGCGGTTCGGCACACCGGTGACGATGCGACCGCCCTCGGGCACGGCCGCGAGACGCATCGGCGCTGCGGCAACCGGAACGGTTTTTATGCTCTTTTCAGTATGCTTGGCGGTGTCTGTAACCTTGACATCGAGCTTGACCACGGCGTCGCCCTTTTGCAACGGCTGGCCGACGAAGTAGTCGGGAAGCTTGAGTTCGAACTTCCAGGAACCGTCTTTGCCCGTGCGTCCGTTGAGTGTGGCGAACTCCTTGAACTGGACGTCGAAGGTTGAGGCACGCACCTCCACTTTGGCGCCGGAGAGCGGTTTGCCGAAAAAGTAATCAGACTGGATCTTGCCCTTGACCGTTTGCCGCGGCAGGTAGTAGTCCTTGTCGGTGGAAATCGATGACTTGAACTTGGGTAGCACGTATTTCTTGACTACCAGGGTTTTCTGGGCCGCCTCGGCCAAACCACTTTTTTCGCAGGCCACGCTGACCTGGTAGTTGCCAAGGTTGATCTCCGAGGCCAACTGGAAGTCGGCGTTGACCACACCGTATGAACCAGTCTTGACCGTCTTCTTGAAGACCTTGTTGCCTTTGGGGTCCTGCACTTCGAAACGCGCGGGCATACTCGAAAGAGGTTTTAGGCTGTTGGAATCAAGCAACAGGGCACGCATGTGGACGAGTTGGCCCGGTTGGTAGATGGGCTTGTCGGTAACCAGCAGGATCTTGCCGGTGTGCTTCATGGTAACCGAGCGCTCGACCTTGCCCTTGCCGAAAGGCGTCTCCGCCCGGACAATCATCTCGTAAGAGCCGTCTGGCCAGCCGGGAACATCGAAATTGGCGTCGCTGATGCCGAGCAGATCGCTGCGGCCGCGAAAAATGATCTTTTCCGGATACTTGTTTCCCTTGATGGCCAGGCTCACCATGGCCAGGGGAATTGGCTGCGAAGATGTAAGTCCGGTCACTCCCATGGTCATTACCCTGAGAGATGCCCGCGAGCCGGGAATGAACTGCGAGTCTCCGATCGCGTAGATATCGACGCTGAACACCTTGGAAGCGTGTTTCGGGCTTGATGCCGGAGTCGCAACACCAGTCGCCAAGGCCAGCGGAATAGCTAGCGCGAGCAATGAAAAGAGACGCCTCATATCACCCTCCTTGATAAGAACCTGCGACAGCCAACTGGTTAGAAACGTTCGAGCAACTAAAAAGTTGCTCTGTGCTCATCGTATCCGCTTGACGATTTGAAACTGTCCCGCGGCCTCGAATACATCGGAGATTTCGCCCGGCGCGAGAGAAAAAGCGACCGACTCGACTTGATACGGAACCTCGGCCCTCCCGAACGGCGGAACAAGTCCGCCCTTTTCATTGCCGATACCCTCCGAGAACTCTGAAGCCAATGCGGCAAAGTCTTTCTTGTCGTCCACAATGCGCTTGTGAAGACTATCGGCCAATAGTTGTGCCTCACTGCGAGATCTGCCAGCCTCATCATCGACAGGCTTTTTCTCTCGGTAGCCGATGGAAATCACCCGGATTTGAATTCGCCTGACTGGCAGTCTCTTAACGATGTGAAACCCGGTGCCCGTCTCAATCACATCAGACAGCCCCCCGACCGGAAGGTTCCAAACGATATCTTCGAATTGCGGGTTGTGAGTACCCTTGCCGAATATAGGGTAGAACCCTCCACGCGAGTGATTCGGTAGGTCGGAGTACTCGCGGGCCAGATCGGCAAACGCCTCCCCGGCCTCGATGCGAGCGCGGATCTTCCTGCTGAGCACCGCGGCCTCGTCGCGCGTTCGTACCGCGCGGGGCGTGTAGCGCCTGGCGCCGGTGTAGCTTATTACAATCTCTGCAGTCTGGGCCTCGTCCGGCTCGTGGCGCATGACGATCTGAAAGCCCTGCGGCGTTTCGATCACATCCGAGACCTGGCCCAACCCGAGCCCGAATGCAGCTCGCTCGAGATCCGGATGCAACTCGCCACGGCCCACGACTCCCAGGGAGCCTCCCTTGTCTGAATCCTTGGCATCGTTGGAAAAACTCCGGGCCAGATCGGCAAAGTCCTGGCCTTGCGATCGTGCAAGCGAAAGCAGCCGCCCGGCGCGCAGGCGGGCCTGCTCATGGGTGAGCTTGAGCTTTTCCCATGCGTCGACCGCGCCGTGGTACGAGACTATGATGTGGCTAATAGCTACGCTCTCGGGTTCTTTGTCCGGTCGCTTGGGCAGGCGAGCGGGATCTTCGGTGAGTCCCTCGATTTTTGGCAGTCCTTCGAAGGGATCGACAGGAGGGCTACAGCACAAAGAGAAAAAGGCGGCAGCCAGCAAGAATGGGAGAAAAGCCGCTCTCAACAGAGATCTCCTTTCGGATCTCGAAACATACTCCGGCCAACCCCTGACAGGCAAGAGTTCGAGCGGAGAGCTTTTCACGGGGCGAGTTTTCTGTATAATGTCACCAACATCTTCAGCATCAGGGGAATGGAATGAAAACGATTAAGGATTTCATGTCGGTAGTCGACTTGCAAACGCTTGTCGTCTCGATTCTGGCGGTGGGATCGACCTTTGCCTGTTTGCATTTCGGTCTGTTGGCCGAGATTCCCACCGGGCTGATCGGCCTGGCCGTTGTATTTCCGATCGTCTTTTCGATCAACGCGGCTTACAAGCGTCGCGAGGAGGTGCTGAAATATTTCGGCGAGCTGAAAGCGCACTCCGTAGCGCTCTACTTCGCGCACCGCGATTGGGTTCCCGGAGAAGAAGGAGCAGAGTCCGAACATGCCGGGCGAGTGCGGCAACTGATCTCCGATCTGCTGGGCTCCATCGGCGAGGACCTGAGAGACAAGAGACGGACGAAGAAATCGATGGCCGAAGTCTTTTCTGTATTCTCACGCTTCTCGATCTCAAATGAGACGCTGCGTGAGGCAAAGGTGCCGGCCAACGAAATTTCCCGCGCCAACCAGTATGTAAGCAAGATGATGACCGACTATGAGCGTATGCGTAACATAGCCAGCTACCGCACACCGGTATCCTTGCGCGCTTACAGCCGTGTATTTCTGAACCTGTTTCCGGTGGCCTTCGGGCCATACTTCGCCATGCTGTGCGTCAAGTCTGAATCCTTCCCCCAGGTAGGCTACATGGTGGCAGTGTTATACAGCCTGGTGCTGGTTACCCTGGACAACCTCCAGGAAGATCTCGAGGACCCCTTTGACGGCATCGGCACGGATGACGTCAAGCTGGATGTCATTGCCGACTACCAGGCGGTCTTTGCCAAGGATGCAGCCGACTTATAGACGCGCTCCTCATCCCATGAAGCACCGGCAGGCGCGATCACTTCGGGGGGTCCCGCCCGGGTTGTTTTCGGTGTAGTATCGACAAGATCTTCAAGACAAAGGGAGGAGTTTCCATGAAGAAGGAACTTGGAATCGGGATAGTCCTGATCGGGCTGTTGTCTTTTGCCTGCTCGAGCGACCATGCGAACTACATCTGCACGGACAACGACGGCGATCATTACGGTTTCGGTCTCGGCTGCGAGGGGATCGATTGCAACGATTCGGACGCTGCATGTTTCGAAGGCTCCTGTTGCCTCGACTGCATAGATTTCGACGGCGATGGCTACGGAGACGGCGATCAGTGTAGCGGACCGGATTGTAACGACAGCGATCCGGCTTGCCATGCGGGCAACTGTTGCACAGACTGCCTGGACTACGATCGGGACGGCTACGGAACAGGAACGGATTGCTCCGGCGCCGACTGCAACGACAGCGACTTCACCTGCCACGAAGGCGACTGCTGCCAGAATTGTATCGACAACGACGGAGACGGTCACGGCCAGGGGGATGATTGCCTGGGGGCCGACTGCAACGAGAGCGATACCACCTGTCACGAGGGAGCCTGCTGCCTTGCCTGCACAGATCTCGACGGCGACGGTTACGGCGTTGGCGATGACTGTACAGGCGCTGACTGCGACGACACAGTGGCGAGCTGCAATACAGACTGCACGACGGACAACGACAGTGACGGCTTGCGCGACTGTGAAGATCTGTGTCTCGACACCGATGGTGACAACTACGGCAGCGGTCCGGACTGCACCGGCGCAGACTGCGACGACGCTGTGGCAAGCTGCAGCACCGACTGTGTGACCGATGTCGACAACGACAGCCAGCGCGACTGCGATGATACGTGCCTGGACGTAGACGGAGACGGCTACGGGACGGGACCTTTATGCACCGGAGTCGACTGCGACGATACGGTGGCGACATGTAATGCGGATTGTACGACCGACAGCGACGGCGACTCTGTGCGCGACTGCGACGATCCATGTTTTGATGCAGACGGTGACAACTTCGGCAATGGATCGGGCTGCACGGGAGCCGATTGCGACGATGCAGTGGCTAGCTGCAATGTCGATTGCACGGCAGATATTGATTCTGACAGCTTGCGTGACTGCGACGATCCGTGTGTGGATATCGATGGTGACGGCTACGGTACGGGACCATCGTGCACCGGGGCTGATTGCGACGATGCAGTGGCTAGCTGCAATGTCGATTGCACGGCAGATATTGATTCTGACAGCCTGCGTGACTGCGACGATCCGTGTGTGGATGTCGATGGTGACGGCTATGGTACGGGACCATCGTGTACCGGGGCCGACTGCGACGATTCAGACGGCAACGTGCATCCCGGTGTAGTCGAAGATTGTGTCGACTCGGTGGACAACAACTGCGACGACCTTACAGATCTCGAGGACACGCTGAGCTGCCCGCCAATAGATGTCATGATTTCCACCTGGGCCGATCCTCGCGAGGTGAGCCACGGGCACAACGACTGGATCTGGGCTTCTATTACTCCGAACGATCCCAATTCCGTGGCCCCGTTCGCCTGGCCCCGTGTCTGGTCGGTGATTGATGCCCGACCGGCGGCCGACTGCGACGTCGCCGACCTCGTCCTTTCGAACCAAAGCGGCGCGCAAGCATCCACACAGATCCAGGCCACCATGCCGGACGTGCTCGCCAAGAAAGACTGCGTTTACACCTTGCAGATCGCGGTCAACCAGTATGCAACCGACATGGTCGGTCTGAAGATGATCAACCACGTGCCGCAGATCCAAAGCGTCAGCAACGCGGTCTTCGATGGATCGGCCTGGCGCCTGCACGTGGCCGCCGGCACCGCGCTCTCCATTACCGCACAAGCCTGGGACCAGGACAACGACAACCCGCTCAATTTCGACTGGGAAGGTGTCGATATCGGCCAGCTCTCCTGCGCGGCCACGACCTGCCAGTCGTCCGATGCCAGCAGTCCGTTCCAAACCACCGTCAACTGGGCCGCACCCACGATACCCGGCGCATACGACTTGACAGTCAAGACCTGGGACGACTTCGAACCAACGGCCTTCGACGCAGCCGACGTGGTGGTGGAGGTCGAGAACTGCGTATGGGTGATTCAGGGCGGCTCGGGACCCGGCACATTGGCGAACCCATTGGGATCGATCGCCACCGGCCTGATGCAGGCCAGCCTCAGCCCGGCTACCAATGTCTGCGTCATCGGCGCCGGAACCTTCGGAGAGAACCTGGTTCTGCCGGTTGCGCCCAACATGCCGGATCTGATGGGCGGCTTCGATGCCGCCGGCCAGCTGTCGACGGATCGGCCGGCAATCGTTTCATCGGTGGCCCAAGGGCTCACATTCGCCGCCGGTCACAGCGGGCGGATACATCATTTTGTCCTGCAACAGTCGAGCAACGACGCGACCGTGGTCACGATCGAAGACGCATCACCCGAGATCTCCGATTGCTGGATCAGAAGCGGCGGCGGTAACTCGCCCATTGGAGTCTACATTCATGCGCAGGTAGCGGGCCTGACGGCCACCGCTCCCACCATTCTGGGCAGCCAGGTGCAGGTGGGCTCATCCGGCACAGTGCAGGATGCAACGGCCATAAAGGTCGAAGAGGAAGCCGGCGCCGACGCGCGGCCGCACATCGTGGCCAACCAACAAATCTCGGTCTGGTCGTGTAGCGGCACCTGCCGCGGTATCCATCTGCTGCCGGGCACCTGGGCCGAGATCAGCGGCAACCAGGGTATCCAAGCCAGCTCCCAAGACGTCGGCATCGGCATCGATCTGGAAGGCAGCAACGGCGACAAGGTTTCGGCCGTGATCGACGGCAACCAAAACATCGGTTCTGACACGCAAGGCGCGCGGGCGATAGCCGTAAATCTGTGGCGAACGACCGGGGTCGAGATCACCAACAACATGAGTGTCGGGGCACCCTGGACTTCGGCCGGAATAGAATTGGGCCTGGGCATTGCCGACGGATTCTTGCTTCGTGACGGTAGTGTGGTTGCGGGCAATTCCGATCAACTGACAATCAGCGGCAACCGGATGATTTCCGGGGGCGCAAGCTGGTGGGCCCAGCAATGTGCCAATCCGGGCGACACCGGCGAGGGCGCCGACGTAACCGCCGGCATCCTGCTGGTAGGCAGCCAGGATGTCACAATTACGGGCAACGGCCGGCCGAATGACCAGATGGCAGGCATCTTCGGGGGTAGCTCGACCATTCACTGGGATCCGATGACACGACGCCTGCCGCCCAGCTCGATTGGATTGTGGCTTGTCGACACACAGAATGTAGTTGTGATTTCGAACGAGATTCGTTCCGGCTCGTACGCAAATTTCGCGCCGCAATGCCCCATTCCAGACATTCCTTCCGACCCCTCGCCGGAGATTCCGGTGGCCACCGCCTACCGCGATGGGTTGCCGCCCAACGACGACATGGGGGCGGGATTCCCCGGCGAGTTGCCCTCGCGTGATACCATCCTTGACAAGAACGGCGCCTCATGCGCCGAGCCGCCCGAAAACGGGGCCATGGGCGCCGGGATCGTCACCTGGTGCACCGTCGTCGAGCTGAACGTGCCTCAATACCCGACGGCTCCGCTCTTGATAAACAACCACCTGGCCGCCACCAAGGGCAACTTCCTGATTGCCCTGTGGCAGCGCGGTGGCAATGGGGTCGTGGCCGCTAACAACACATTCGATTCGGATCTGGTTCTCAAGCCCTGGGATCCCCTGCCGCCGGCCGGCAGTATTCGCAAGTGGGCGGTCTATGCCGACAATATCGACCCGGACGGCCTCGACCTGGTAAACAACATTTTCTATTCCCACGAGGACGATCCCTACGACATGGTCAATCAGCGTCTGTGCATGATGGAGACGGTAGCCAGCGGCACGAGTTCCAGCATCGCCAGCCTGGATCACAACTTGTTCTACATTGAGGGCGACGATTTATCCGATCCAACCATCCCAGCCTATGTGCGGGTGACCGACTTCATGTCACTGGCAGGCTATGCTCCCGACGAGTTGAACGCCATCGTAGGCATCGGTACCATCGGCGGCAACTTCGCTGCCTTGCCGGGTATGCTCGAGTACAGCCAGGACTGGCAGAAGTCGATGGCCAGGCTGGCCTCGGGCTCGGCGGCGATCAACGCCGGCACGACGGGCGGCTCGGTCCCGCCCGACGACATCGACGGTGAGTCGCGTCCCAACCCGGGCGGCTCGGTAGACATCGGGCACGACGAATTCTACCCCTGACGATTGATCACTCGGTGACCGTGAGCTGACGGCGGTCGTATTCGACCTGGGTGGTTTTCAATAACTTACTTTGCATCATTTTCCGAAGTTGCTTTTTAATCTTGCCGATCTGCCATTTCGAAAACTTGGCATCATCATCTCGGGGCAGTGATTTCATTAAGTTATCCGGCAGTTTGGCATGGGCCTGGCCGAAGAAATGGCCCAGTTCATGTGCCGGAGTATCAATGCGGGCAGCCCATCGGCTGAGAATAATGTAGCGGCGCCCGCGGTATTGTTTGTCTTTTCCCTGATAGCGCCAATGAACGCCCGATATCCACTTGTCTTTGATGGCTTTGTCCGCCAATCGTTCGACAACAAACAGATGAATGCTCCCATCTTTTTCGGCATAGCGGGCCAGAGCATGGCGCTGGGCGACTTCTTTAATGATCGAACCTGGTTTTGAAAACGTGCTGGTTTTATTTATTTTGAAAAAGATATCCGCCGGTTTGAAAAGTCTATTAGCCGTTGCAACAAATTCGTCTATCCAGGCCTGTTTGCTTACCGGCTTATCATTCTTGGTGGCGATGTGGATACTCAACGGCACCTGGGTCATGCCCATAAGCATTGGTGAAACACATACGAGGCACAGAGTAAGACATAGCAGTCTATGAGTATTTTTCATTTTATTGCCTTTAGGTATCCAGACGGAGATTCCTTTGGATTTCTAACCCCCTTTCTTTATGAATCACGATTCAAGTGGTCGAGCAATGCCAGCATTTCTTCGTTTTTTGGAATGTCCATCATGGAGTGGCCGTAGTGGACATAGCGCGCGACTCCTTGCTTGTCTACCAGCACCTGGGCCGGCATGCGCCCAAGCTTGAAAATTTTTACCTGCTGGCCGAAGAGCTTCAGCACCTTGTGCTTCGGGTCGTGCAGGCCCACAAAGGGCAGCTCTTCTTTTTCCCAATATTTAACAAAATTCTCCTTGTCTTCCGGCCCGACCACCACGACCTCTGCTTCACGTTCGACGAACTTCTGATAATCTCGGCGCAACTGCGCCATGTGCCGGCGGCAGAAGGGTCACATGAAACCACGGTTGAATACCAAAAAGACATGTTTGCTTCCGCGGTAATCGGACAGCTTGACCTTACGTCCGTTGAAATCTTCAAGTTCGAAGTCAGGCGCCGGCGTGGCGATTTCGACCATGGACATTTTTTGTCCTTTTCCCTGACGATTGATCACTCGGTGACGGTGATTGTCTCGGGTTGCTGCACCCCACGCGAGGAGGGGGTGTAGTACTCGTAGGCCACGCTCGTGG
>CAZENH010000071.1:0-10089 GCA_964513625.1 uncultured Myxococcales bacterium
CGATAATGTTGACGCTCGGCTGAACGCCAGGCTCACAGGCCTGATTGAAATCTCCGCCGGGATCGGCGCCCGCGTCGCCTTGCTGATCGGCAAGCGCCTGGTCGCCCTGATCGCCGGACGGGTCGGCTCCGGCGTCCAGGCCGGCATCGGCGGCGCCGTCCTGCTCTTCATACCCTGAGTCCATATGCTCGCCTGCGCCGTAACAGGAGGCCAGGATGAACAGGCTGAAAACCATCCACAATTTTTCTCTCGCCGGGATTTTCATCTCACTCTCATCGTGCCACCACAACTCGAAAACGATCAAGTCATAACAGATGCATGTCGATAATCTAGTCGAACCCCTGATCGAGCCATTCCTCGATCGCCAGGCGGCTCTTCTCCCTGATGCGCTTCGCCAGGCGCACGTAAGGATGCCCCTCGAAGCCGGCCTCGGACAATTCAGCGAGGGCGGAAGTCACTCCCCAGGCTGCCACCAAACTGGAGACCATCAAGCAGAAGACAACCTTGATGATGACGGCATAAGTCGCGTCCAGTTCACGGCAGCCTGCCGCCAAGAATCCAAGCCTGAGTACGCCGTAGCTTCCCGCGGCGATCAGCAGAGCGTACCAGTAATGCCAGCGCACGAAGCGACGGCTCCCGCCGGGACCGCTCAGTTCGATCGGGCTCAGCGAGTCAACCCGGGTCTTGAAGCGCGCGGCCGCCACCAGAATGAGTGCAGTGAAGAGTGCGGTGACCGCCAGGTGTAACGCAAGCTCGTCTTCAGGCACGGGTTTGCCCTGCTTGTAATAGAACCAGAATCGGGCGAAGGCGGCCACCAGGCCGACCGCCGAGCTTACCAGCGAGTAAGGCAATACGTTATGCAACCAGACATAGCGCCGCCTGGGAATCACCAGCGGTTCGGCCATCCTCCTGGCGCTTATGAACCGTTCGACCGAGTAACGTGCCACCATGGCCGAAGCCAGGCCGACGCACACGGCCGGTACCAAAGTCGTGTAGAAGAGAAACTGCTGACGCTCGTAACCCGCGCGATCGCCGAGCTGGCTGAGCGCCAGCATGAATCCGCCCACTCCGGCGGCAAGGGCCAGGCTCGACAACACGGCCGGCCTCCAGAAACCTCCGGCCAGCGTTCGTTCGGGGAGTTTTTCCAGATCGGCCCACTCTTGGTCGCTGGGGACGATAAAACCCAGTAACAGTACGCGCCTGGTCTGCAGTGTTGTCGAGTAGAAGCCGACCAGGCCGACGAAGACGCCTGCCCAGACCGTCAAAAAGAACGTATAGTCATAGCGCATCAGGCCGTCCCGGCTGAGCCAGTAGAAGATTACTCCCGAGAAAAACCACAGAAGTAAAAGCCAGATGCAGAAGTTCCAGACGGCCAGCCGAATGGAATAGCGGGAGATTGTCACTTCCAGGCGGGGAAAACCCTTCTCGGCCCTCGTGGATCCGGTCTTTTCGATCTTGGCACACATTCCGGGCGTCATGTTAGGCCAAGCGCACGCATTTGCCAAGCCGCTATACAGTTTATTGTACTTGTCATATGATCGTCGCTGCAGGTGCCGGCTTGAGACAGCCGGCTGGAAAGGAGATCAAATGTTCCGGACGTTCACTTTTTCGATCCTGCTTGCCACATTGATAACTTCCGCGGTCTCGGCACAAGAAAGTCAAGACAATACACTGGCCGTGTTCGCCATCGACAACCGCGGTCCACGGATGAGTCGCCGCGACCTGGAAAACCTGGGCGACTACCTCAATGTCTTGCTGGGCGAGAGCGGCCTGCGTGTTCTCGACATTGATCGTGTCCGGGCCAAGGCCAAGAAAAGCTCCTGCAAAGATCACCCGTGTCGGGCAAAGATGGCTGCCGAATTGGGCGCAGACCGCTACCTGTTGGTTCGCATTTTGAAAATCATGAAGACTTGCGAGGTAACGGCCAAACTATATGCGCTCGATCAAGATATCCCCTTGAGAAGCGCTTCGGCGGGTCAGGGCTGCGACGAGAAGGACCTTCTCGACGCCCTGCGGGAAGTCGTCTTCAAGCTCGCTTATGTTCACGGCGGGAAAGAAGCCGTCCGGCGGAGCGTTCCCCCGCCAGGCGACCGGTTAACTGCGAACAAGACCGAAATCGGCCGCCTGTCTCTCAACTCGCGTCCCTGGGGCCGGGTATGGATCGACGGCCGCGACATCGGCAGCAACACGCCGCTGGTCGACTACCTGCTGCCGGCCGGCAAGCATGCCGTCATCGTCTACCCGCCGACATCCAAAAAAATGCAGGCCGGTGTCGAGATCCGCCCCGGTGAGACCACCAGCCTGGTTCTTCTCCCGGACAAGCTGCCTGCCGACAAGACGGTCAACGGATGGCTGACGGTCAACACGCGCCCCTGGAGCGAGGTTGCAGTGGACGGAGAGCACATCGGCATGACCCCGCTGCGCCGCAAAATCGCCCCCGGCAAACACGAGGTCAAAGTGTCTTTCGGACACGGCGAATCCAAGACGGTGATAGTAAACATCGAACCGGGCAAGACAATGAGGGTAGTGATCAACGCTTCCGGGGCCGGGGAACTCGGCAAGGGCAAGGGGATGCTGATGGTCAACTCGCTTCCCTGGGGAAGAGTCTGGATAGACGGTAGAGACAGCGGCAAGGCGACGCCTCTGATGGACATGAAACTCGATGCAGGCCAGCACCGGGTGACGGTCTACTTCTCGACCGGAGGAACGCTGACAAAGACGGTGGAGATCAAGGAAGGCGAAAGCAGCCGGCTGGTTTTCCGCGCCGACTGACCCCTCGGGCCGGCCCTACCTCGAAACCTGCACTCTCCGAGTGCCACCCGATTGTTTGTGGATATGTCATGCCGTATGTGGGCAGATTTTGGAAATGAGGCGCAGCAGGCTGTCTAGCATGTAGGGCTTTCTGAGGCTGCCTCTGAATCCAAACTTCTCCGGATTCGCAACGATTGGATCCTCCGAGTAACCGCTCGCAGCGATGACCCTGGCCGTCGGGTCCATGTCCAGCAGTTTCTGAACTACCTGCCCGCCCCCCATGCCTCCTGGAACTGTGAGGTCCAGGATGACCATGTCGAAGCGGCCTCCGTCCTTCATGGCCTTCCGGTACTCGTGAATAGCTAGCTCCCCGTCTTCGACTGCCGTTACCCTGTGGCCGGCGGCAAGTAGCATTTCGGCGGTTACGTGGCGAACGGTCGGCTCGTCGTCCATTAGCAGGATCGACAGATTTTCGGCCGGGGCATCGATGTCGACAGGTTGCGTGGCCGGGCGGGAGTCGGAGGAAGAGGCCGGCAGGTATATCGTGAAAACCGATCCCCGCTCGAGTTCGGATTGAACGTCAATGTGTCCTCCGTGCCGCTTTATGATCGAAAATGCGATTGATAGACCCAAACCGCTCCCCGCGGACTTGGTCGTGAAGAAGGGGTCGAAAATGCGTCGCAGTTGCTGCTCGCGAATTCCAATGCCCTGATCGGAAATCTCTATGCGCACGTAGGGGCCCGGTTCCAGCGTCGGGATCGCGCCCCGTTCGACACCCAGGTTGCGGGCATCGATCTTTATGGTGCCGCCCGCCGGCATCGCCTGGCGAGCATTGATGATGATGTTTTCCAGAGCGCGGGATACCTGCGCCTCGTCTCCCTGGCAGAACCACAGCGAGTCGGGCGCCTCGACGGAAAAGGAGATGTTCGATCCGCTGAGCGAAAATTGCGCAACCTCGGAGAGCAGCTCGGGCACCGGGAAGGTTTCCTTCTTGGGGGCCCCTCCTTTTGTGAACGTGAGAAGTTGCTGGGTGAGAGCTGTTGCGCGCCTGGAAACCGACAGTGCGCTATCGAGGTGCATCGTGGTCTCGGAACCTGCCGGCAACTCAATTTTTGCCAGTTCGATATGGCCGAAAATACCCAGCAACAAATTGTTGAAGTCGTGGGCGATCCCGCCCGCCAGGACCGCGAGTGACTCGAAACGCTGGACGTCCCGCATGGCTTGTTCGGCCCTTTTGCGTTCATCGATATTCTCGATCATGACCAGGAAGTACTGAAAGGCACCGCCCGAATCGCGCAGAAGCGAGAGGGTCAAGGCCCCCCACATGACGGTTCCCGGCTTGGTGATGTAGCGTTTCTCCGTCTGGTAGATCGAGATCTCACCGCGCATGAGTCGCTCGATGTTTTCAATGTCGCTGCCGAGGTGATCCGGGTGGGTGATCTCCTTGAAAGTTATTTGATTCAACTCTTCTACCGTGTAGCCGAACATGGAGCAGAAGGCGGGGTTGACCTTGAAGAAGTGGAAGTCCTTGTCCGACATCGCCATGGCAAACGGGCCTTGCTCGAATATTCGACGAAAGCGTTCTTCGCTCTCGATCAGTTTTTCAGCGGCTCGTCTGCGTCTGGTGATATCGGTAAACAGCGCCATCATGTATGCGGGCCTTCCATCGGATCCAGGCACGACAGTGGCGGAAATCCCGAGTTCGAAATGACTGCCGTCTCGCCTGCGGGCGGTCATCTCGCCACGCCAGACACCGACAGAGTTTAAGGCATCCACGGCCGCCTGCGCCTTGAGGGTGTCTTGCCAGAAATCTATGGTGGACCTGCCGATGACGGCTTTTCGCTCCTTTTCGCGCCAGAGTGCGAGAAACGAGTCGCTGACGTGGACGAGGCGTCCTTCCAGGTCGGCCACCGCCACGGCATCGTGAGCCGTGGCCAGAGCCAGCTCGTTTGTCACGTCGGCCAGGTTGTTTTCAACGTCGCTGCTATTGTCCAGCATCATCTGTAGCTTTCCTCCGGCGGTCTACAGGCTTGGCTCCCGGCCCGTACCTTGCTTGAAAAAACAGGAGTGTATCACAAAGGATAAGTGGTGCGAATATCATTCGGTATTCAGCATTTGAGAGAAGAACTCGTATTTTCGGTGGGAAGGTCACGGTTTTTTGAGGATCACAGCGATCTTGCCGTGTTCATCTACCCGGAATTACAATAGGAAAAGATCCGCTCAGGCTGGCACGAGGATTGCTTGTCACTCGGGGCGGATAACAGCTCTACCACGGAGGAATATCATGAAATGCACGAAGATCTCCAGGTTGTCGGTTCGGCTGCTGCTGCCGGCCTTCCTGTTTTGCGCCTGCGGCGGCGGCACAACCACGCTCACGCCAGGCCAGGAGGTGAAATCGGACAAGCAGCGCCTGGCCGCGCCGCCCGACACCGACGTGCCCGAACTGGTCGCCGGCAACACCCAGTTCGCGGTCGACGTCTACCGTGAACTGGCCGCCAAATCAGAGGGAGACAACATCTTCTTCTCGCCCTACTCGATCTCGGTGGCGCTGGCGATGACCTGGGCCGGCGCCCAGGGCGATACCGAGAGCCAGATGGCGTCGGCGCTCGATTTCACGCTCGACCAGGAAAAACTGCACCCGGCCTTCGACTGGCTCGACTTGGCCTTGAACTCGCGCGGCCAGGGGGCCGCGGGCCAGGACGGCGAGCCGTTCAGGCTGCACGTGATCAACCGCCTGTTCGGTCAGACCGGCTACCAGTTCCTGCAGCCGTTCCTCGACAGCCTGGCCATGTACTACGGGGCGGGGCTGTACCTGCTCGACTTCGCTTCCGATCCCGAGGCCGGCCGGGTGGTGATCAACGACTGGGTGGCCGAGCAAACCGAAGACCGCATCGAGGATCTGATTCCGCCCGGGTGCCTCGACAGCCTGACCCGGCTGGTGCTGGTCAACGCCATCTACTTCAACGCCAAGTGGAAAGAAGTCTTCGACGACGAGCTGACCGCCGACGGAACCTTCACCAAGCCCGACGGCGGCAGCGTGACCGTGCCGATGATGGTGCAGCCCAAGAGCATGGCCTACGGCGCGGGTGAAGGCTGGCAGGCGATCGAGCTTCCGTACGACGGCGACGAGCTTTCGATGGTGGTGATCGTGCCCGACGACATCGCCAGCTTCGAATCGCAGCTGGATGCCGGCCTGATCGACGACGTCTTCGCCGCGCTGGGCAGCGACTACGCCACCTTCAGCATGCCGCGCTTCAGCATCGACGGCGCCAGCTTCTCGCTCAAGCAGATTCTGACCGACCTGGGCATGCCGGTGGCCTTCGACTCGGCGTCGGCCGACTTCTCGGGCATGGACGGCACGCATCAGCTGTTCATCGGCGACGTGCTGCACCAGGCCTTCGTGTCGGTCGACGAGTACGGCACCGAGGCCGCCGCGGCCACGGCGGTGGTAATGGAAGGCAGCGGCATGCCCAAGCACCTGGATGCCGACAAGCCCTTCATCTTCTTGATTCGCGACATCCAGACCGACAGCGTGCTGTTCATCGGCCGCATCCTCGACCCCTCGGCCTGAGCGCCCCCGCCGGCATTCAGCCCGGCCTCACTTGACCGCTCTCACGAACGCGTCGTAGTGCTCGAATATCTTGCGGACGTAATCGACCGGCTCGGAGCCCCGGCAGTAGCCGAATCGCGCCTTGCGGGAGTACTTCGGGTGGCTGAGCAAGAGCATGGCCCGTTCTACGTTGTCAGACCAGCGATCTGAATCGAACCCCAGCGTCCCGGCCAGGCGCCGGGCGTCGAGCACGTGTCCGAACCCCGCGTTGTAGGAAGCCAGGGCGAAGCTGTTGCGATCGACGACGTCGAGTCGGGGTTCGAACTTCTCGCGCAGGCGGGCTAAGTATTTCACCCCGGCCCGGATGCCGTTAGCCGGTTTGACAATGTTTCTTATTCCGAGTTCCCGGGCCGTGCCGGGCATGATCTGCATCAAGCCCTTGGCCCCGACCCACGAACGGGCCCGCGGATCGAAGCGGCTCTCGGCAAAAGCCTGGGCGGCGATCAGGCGCCAGTCGAAACCGTATCGTACAGCGAATTTTCGAAACAGCTCATCGTATTTGGAAATGCGCCCGCTGTGTCCCGGGCGCACTTTCAGCCGCCGGCGGATGCCGCGCTTGTTCGAGAAGTATTTCTTGTAGGTCAGGTTGTAAAAGACGCCCCGGTACTCCTTGTCGAAAAACGCATTGACGGCCGTGAGCAGCTTGGTGTTTTGCCGGTTGACCGCCCAGCCGTGGGCGAGCGGCTGGCCGAGAGTGAAGGCCGCCCGGATATCGTCCCGGTGGCACAACTCGATCTCGAGCATGTGGCTGTCGGCCACCGTCAGATCGTAGTCGCCGCTTGCAACCCGGGCGATTATCTCCTCGGTGTTCAATTGCTCGTCCACAGGTGTAAGCTCGAAATCGATCCCGCTCTTTTTCAGTTTCTCGAGGGTCTGCCAGTAGGAGCTGCCCTTGCGAACGTAGACCTTGCGCCCCTTCAGATCGGCGGGCCCGGCCAGGCCCTGCTCGCCGGCCCGGCAGACGACGGTCTCGGTGGCGTACAGATACGGGCGCGAGAAGGCTACCCCCTGCTTGCGGCGCGCGTCGGTGACGGTCAAGGCCGCCGCGACCAGGTCGCCGCGGCCGGCCTTGAGCCAGGGCAACAGGTCGGCGTTCGACGGCGGGACGATCACCTCGAGGTAAAGGCCGTGCTGTTTGGCGAACTCGCTGGCCAGCTCGTACTCGAAGCCCATCAACTTGCCGCGCCACAGAAAATAGGTGGCGGCCGTGTTGGTAGTCAGCAACCTCAGAACCTTGCGTTTCTCGATGCCGGGCAGATCCTCGACGTAGCCGGCCCCCGAGCTGTCAGACAGCCGCGCATCCGACAAGAACTGGTCGACGGCCCGGCGCAGGCCGGTGGCGCCCGGGCGCACGGCCCAGCCCGTCGGCCGCTCCCCGGTCAGGTCGAAAGCGACCTTGAGCCCGGAGGTATACAGCCTGACCGAGCGCACCAGGCTGTCGTCGGCGACGGTCACGTCGTAGCGTTTGCTGGCCACCCCGTAAAGGAGCTGCTCGGTGTCCAAACGCTCGTCGGCCAGCTCGACTACGAGATCGGGAACCTTCTTCTTTAGCTGCATGACAGTGTCGTAGTAGGAAGAAGACTTCCGCAGCGTAACCTTTCTGCCGGCCAGATCCGCAGGTTTGGCAAGCTTATCGTCGTCTGAGGAGGTGACCAGTTGTTCCGTGACCAGCGAAAGCGGAATGCTGAAGGTAACCTGTTTGCGGCGCGCGGCGGTGGCCGTAAGCGAGGCCGCCACCAGATCTCCCTTGCCGGCCAGCAAATACGGGATCAGATCCTGGTAGCGCTCGACATACACAAACACAGGCTCGAGGCCCAGCCGGCCGGCCAGGTGTTTGGCCAGCTTCTTCTCCAGCTCGGGCGGAAAGCCGCGCCTGACGAGCAGTTGGTCTTCGTTACGAAGCGGCGTCAAGATGCGCAGCTTGCCGTGTCTTCGCATGTCCGGCAGGTCGCCCTTTTCGATGTAGGCAGCGCCGCCGGGGGTCGACTGTGCGCCGTCGGCGACACCGGCGTCCCCGTCTGGGCCACGTTTCTTGCTACAGCCAAACGATGCCAGCAACACCAAGAGCAAAGGCCAAAACGTTCGTCGGATTCTGTAAGGCATGACGCAAGAATCATCCCACACGGGTGATGAACCATCAACCACCCCGCCGTCCAGTAAAAGTCGGGGTCTGCCCCTTTTGTCTCAGGGAATCAGTTCGCCCTGGTTGAGCAGCCGGGCGAATGTGGCGAAGGGCAGTACTCGCACGGGGCCGTCGACCAGTTCGTGGGGGCCGAGATACACGCCCCAGGCCTTTTCGATCGCACCGCTGTCCAGAAGTTCGGCCAGTGTCCTGCCCCAGGGTGCCCGCCAGGTTCCGGCCGCCTTGACCTCGAAGCCGACCTGCCGCTTGCCGCGCGACCAGATGAAATCCACTTCCTTGCCGGCCGGCGTGCGCCAGAAACACAGCTTGCCGCCGGCCGAAGAGTATGCGATGTGCGCGCGCAACTCGTTGAGCACCAACGTTTCGAAAAGGCCGCCGCGCTCGGCCCGCTCGAGCGGATCGCGCAGCTCGCCGCGCAGGGCGCGTACCACGCCGGGGTCGAACAAGTAGAACTTTGGCTTGGAGACTTCCTTGACCTTCAGACGCGGATTCCAGGCCGGCAGCAAGCTGCCGACCAGCGTGTCGACCATGACCGACAGATAACGCTGCACGGTCTGGCGGCTCACGCCCGCGTCCCGGGCGATGCCGGACGCGTTGACCACCTGGCCGTTCATGATGGCCGCGATCTCGAGGAAGCGATCGAACGAGCCCAGGTCTTTCACCAGGGCCTCCTGCTGAATCTCCTGCTGCAAGTAGGTATGAACGTAGGCTTCGAGAATGTCCAGCGCATGCTGCGGCTCGGCGCACACCTTGGGAAGCGTGCCGAAGGCCAGCAGCCTTTCGATCTCCAACTCGTCGCCGAGTTCCATAGCCGTCAAGGGAAAGAAACGGCGTTCGAACACGCGTCCGGCCAACAGATCGACGTCCATACGCCTGAGCTTGCGGGCGCTGGAACCGCACAAGACGAAGCGCCAAGCGTCTTCGCGCTCGGCGATTAATGCGTGAATCTCACGCAACAGGGCCGGGATCCGCTGCACCTCGTCGAGCACGACCCAACTGCCGGGATCGAGGGCCTCGACACGCCGTCTGAGCGAGGACGGATCTCTGACCAGCGGCAGGTAGACATCGCTCTTCAGCAGATCGAACCACGTGCAATCTCTGAAGTTTTGCCGCAACCAGGTCGATTTTCCAGTGGTTCGCGGGCCGAACAGGAAGAAAGAATGATCGGGCCTGGTAAGGATTCTTGTATACATACCGAGCATTTTTACCGGAAAAGTGCTCGTTGTCAATACATTTTTCCCGGTAGCCGTGCCAGGTCATTTCCCCGCCCGTTTGTTTTGCGACTTGCCCTGCGGCGGCGTATGAGTAACTATTCAGGCAGGCCCGAACCAGAAAGCGAGGAGATCGCCCCATGGCACAGATAGCGTTCCAGGATGCCTATTCCGATTGGTCGAGCCGGTGTTACGGCTGCGGCAGGCTCAACGAGCAGGGATTGCAGATCAAGAGTTACTGGACCGACGACGGCCGGGAAACCGTCTGCCGTTTCCGCCCGCGTCCCTACCACACCGCCGCCCCGGGCTTCGTCTACGGCGGGCTGATAGCCTCGCTGATAGACTGCCACTCGACCGGCAGCGCCGCCGCCGCG
>CAZENH010000072.1:0-9651 GCA_964513625.1 uncultured Myxococcales bacterium
GGGCTTGCTGCTCGGACTGGCGTTGGTAATCAAGAGGCGCTAACCTGAAGCCGGAAAGGCTTCCTTTCCCTATCCCTGCCGGGCCGCGACTCAACGTCGCGGCCCGGTTCGTTTCTGCATACCGCGCGGGTCCCTCCTGTCACTATAGGTCTTGTGCCGGGCATTGTACGGGGTTAGTCTCTTTTGCCAGAACCATGAATAGACTCGTTATGCAATTGGGCATTCTATTCCTTTCCGCGACTGCGTCCGGTTGCGGGGCCTTCGAGGATGCGGCATCCTCTCCGAACACGGGCCCCGGACTTACCATCGAACCTTTCTACATCCAGCAAGGCGGCATTGGCGAGTTCACAATCAGTTACACTAAGCCTCCCCCCTGGGCTGACGAAATTGAAGGCCATGCCTATGTCATCTCGCTCGACCTGGGCTCTGACATACAGGCTCAGTCGTACAGCTACAACGGCGTTGACAAGGTCCAAGCCGTGCTGGTTGCCTCGAACTCGGCGGCGCCTGGTGATCGCCGAATCTACCTGACATGCGGATTCGAGAAATTCGGGCACAAGCAGCAGAAGTTTTCCGCCTGGGGTAATTTCTATGTCTACTCCCCAACGGGGCAGGCCGACTCGCAGGACGGGGGAGTGCAATGAGGCAATCTGTCTTATTGCTGGTTTGCATGATCCTGCCGTGTCGAGCCATGGCCGCGGAGGACTTTGCCGGGCAGAACGACCTGGCCGCCGGCTTGAATTGCTATCGCGAGATGGATATGCGCTGCGCCCGGGCAAGGCTCGAATCGGCGCTAGCGCACTTCTCACCCGAAAAAGACCGCCACTATATCGACCACGTCAGCCAGGCGCGGCTCATACTAGCCATGATCAACGTGGCGGCGGATGAACTGGAAAAAGCCGAGAGCGAATTCAAGACGATCTTGCTGCTCGATCCAGAATTCAAGCTTCCCCCGGGCGAGCATCCTCCCAAGGTGATCTACATTTTCAAGCGGGCCCAAGCGGCGTTCGAGACTGCCAGAAAAAAGGTGACGCCGGTTACCCGTCCGCCGCTGGAAAAACCAAAACCACAGCCGAAGCCCAAACCCCCGACAGAACCCAAGCCAGTTATCGTTCGCAAGATTCCGGAACCGGTGATTGACGTCCATGTACTTCGTCCCTGGTCGATATCGACCGAGGCGCGTCTGGTGATCCTGTTCGGCGACGACGCCGGCACTCTGGCCGCGGGACCAGGCGCCGCACTGAGCGCGGCTTTTCGGCCCTTCGAGCGAATTGCCCTGCTGGCGGGTTTTTCATACGCGCACCACACCAGAACCAGCAGCGGTAAAAATCTTCAGGCCGTGTCGCTCTACCTTGGCGCTTATAGCGCATTCGCTTTGGACCCTGTTGAACTCAGGCTCGGCGGATCGATGGGACTGCTTTCCATGGGCACCGCCGATCGTTACGATCACTGGGGTTTCACTGCAGGCATTACAACCTCGCTGGCCTGGCCCCGACGAGGATCCTGGGCACTGGTGCTGAGCCTCTATCCCTCGCTGGTGATCACCGCGGGTGGCTCCTCGTTTTTCCTGCCGGTCGGGCTTTCGGGAGAAATTCGCTGGTGAACGACTTCATACAGGAAGTACGCCTCGAGGTCACAGACGGCGCAGGAGGCCCGGTGCGGATTGTTACGCTGGGCGGACCGCTAATTCAGGTCGGTCGCGGCGAGGGAAACGATTTGTCGTTTGCAGACCCGCGTGTTTCGGCCGTACACGGGCGAATGCAAATCGACAACGATTGCATCGGCTATCACGATCTGGGCAGCACCAACGGCTCGGCGATCATCCGGGAAGGCCGGCGGATCTCCGTCGAGCGCGGCGGTGACGCTTTCATATTACGCGAGCAAGACGAGATCCTGCTGGGAGACGCCGACCGCCCGACTTCCATTCGCATCACAAAAATCGTTCTTGGCGCTTCACCCAGGGTCGAGACCGCTACCGTGGTGGCCCAACGCTCGCTGGGCGAAGTGTCAAGACTGCCTGACGGGGAAACACTGCGACGCCTGCTGGAACTGCTGGCGACGCTCAGAACCGACGCCGACACACTGGCCATGACCAGGCGCGTATTGGACTTTCTTCTGAGCGCTTTACCCGAGGCCTCGCGCGCCGAGTGTTTCATGAAGGACACAAACGGCAACTTTGCACCGGCGATTGGGCTTGGGCCCGGCGACAGCCGGCAAGACAGCAGCCGGCTGGTGGGCAGCCCGCCGGCGACCAGCCTGGTTCGCAGGCTGACCGCGCAACGCGAATCGATCCTGGTGCACGATACCCAGTCGGTCGAGAAAACCAGCGCCAGCATACGCACCCAGCCTTCCCGTTCGCTGGTGCTGGCTCCTTTAGTGGTCGAGGATGAAGTCATCGGGGCCATCCAGGTTGGCTCGCGTCAGGGCGGGGTTTTCGCCGAGCGCGAACTAGATCTGGCAAGTGTCTTGGCCCAGCAACTCTCGACCGTTCTGGCCGGAGCCCGCCTGATCGAGCGACTGAGCGAGGCCGAGGCCCGCCTGCGAGGCGAGTGCGACTACCTCAAGGAGCGCCTGGGACACCGGCCGGCCCTTGACGAGATGGTCGGCTCATCCAAAGCCATCCGCGATGTGCGCGGGCAAATCCTGGCTGTGGCGGCCTCGCGGACCACCGTGCTGATCCAGGGAGAGACGGGCGTCGGCAAGGAACTGGTCGCCCGCGCCATCCATGAGCAGAGTCCTCGCGGGCAGGCCACCTTTGCGGCCGTAAACTGCTCGGCGCTGTCAGCGGGACTTCTGGAAAGCGAACTGTTCGGACACATGAGAGGGGCCTTTACCGGAGCCCACCGCGACCGCAAAGGGCTTCTCGAAGTGGCTCACCTGGGGACGTTGTTCCTGGACGAGATCGGCGAGATGCCGCTCGGACTGCAGCCCAAACTGCTGCGCTGTCTCGAGGAGGGCTCGATAACGCCGGTCGGCTCGACCAGCCCCAGGCTGGTCGACGTGCGCGTTGTCTGCGCGACCAATCGCGATCTGGAGCAGGAGGTTATCGCCGGACGCTTCAGGCAAGACCTGTTGTTCAGGCTCAACGTCTTTACTCTGCGCGTCCCGCCGCTACGAGAACGCCGAGAGGACATCATTCCAATCGGTGAGCATTTTCTGGAGATATTCTCTCTGCAGCACAACCGCCGGCACCCGGGATTTGCTCACGAGGCCGTTGCCGCGCTGCAAAGCTACGACTGGCCGGGCAACATCAGGGAGTTGAAGAACGAGATGGAGCGTGCCTCGCTGCTGGCCCCCTCCGGCAAGCCGATCGGGCAATCCCATCTCTCCGAGCGGCTAGGCGGGGGGCGAGACCTGGTTGATGCCATGCAGGGAGACCTCAAGGAAATCATGGAGCGACTCGAAAAGGTCGTCCTGCAGGCGGCCCTGAAGAGGCACGCCGGCAACCGCACCCACTGCGCCCGCGCACTGGGCATCAGCCGCCAGGCCCTGATCAGCAAGATCGCGCGTCACGACCTGCAGGACGAATGACCGGCTCCACTCGCCTATTTTTTTCTGGATTCCCCAGCCGACGCTCAGTATCGTTTCTTCGAACCCCCTACAAGAGGTGAGTCGTGACAGTACAACTCCATCGAATTCCAGGCATTTTGTATATCATCCTGTTGATAGCGCTCGTAGCAGGTTGTGGCAAGTCCGAGAAAGAGTCCGCTGCAGTTGAGAAAATCGGACAAGCGGCCAAGTCATCTCCGAAGGCCCAAGACAAAACCGCCCAGGCACAGGCCATATTGCTGGAGCCTTCCAAGACCGTCACTATCAATCTGGACGGCAGCGGGAGTGCCGCCCCGAAAGACTTCAAGTTCCGCACCCGTCACGACGGCACCAAGTACCATATTCTCAAGGTATCCGTCGCAAAGGGCAATGCCCTGTTGCATTGCGATTTCAGCCGGAAAATCGGCAAACTCAAGGTCTATGACAACAAGTCCCGGGAAATCCGCGCCCGTGACGGCGACTACACCCTGGTCGACGACATTCCTCAATTGCCAGGTGAATACAACTGGCGTCTGGAACTTTACAAGAAATCCCCGGTGCAAAAAGTGACCGTAGAGCTTCTTGAGAGCCACGCCCTGCCGGAAACCACGGCCTCCGACCGGCTGGGCGCCATCCGGGTCAAGGGTGTCGACCTCGGAAAGGCCACCGCTGTGCCGGACAACATTAGTTGGGGTGGCGTGCGTCACAGTGAGATGTCGAGTAGCAATTCCGTCGAGTCGGATAAGACCCTGGAAGGTGACGCGCTATTCTGGCTGCCGCCGGGCCTGTGGACGGTCACCGTGACGCCGGACAAGAGCCAGGCCAGGTTGGCAAAGAGCATCTCCGCCCAATTGGTGCCGGTCAAATCGGATACCATCACCGTCCTGGACATGCCCCGCCTGCAAGTAGCCGAGCCCGCCGCGGGTGAAGGCACACAGGTCAGGATCCAGTCGGTCGACGAGCGCGGAGGGCAGGCTGTCATGCGTTTGTCGTTGCTGGGTAAGGATGACGACAAAGTCCTGCCGACCACTGACAACCTGCAGATTTTCGAAGGGCGCCGCAAGGGTAAGGTAATCAAGGTAGTGCGTCCGAAATCTCCTCTCAATCTGGTCATCTTGCTGGATTCTTCAGGCTCTATGAAGGGACAGATGAAGGCCGTGGTCAAGGCCGCCACAGAATTCGTCCGAGCACTTCCGGCCGACGCAAAAGTCCAGGTGATCGACTTTGATACCAAGCCCAAGCTGTTGAAGGCCGGGAGCCGGGCCGCTTTGCTTAAAATGATGGCGGCTATCAAGGCCAACGGCGCAACGTGCCTGAACGACTCCGTTCTGCGGGGCCTTCAGATGCTAAAGAGCAAGGAGCGAACAGCACTGATTGCCTTCACCGATGGGTACGATGCCAACCACAACGATACCGGCCCGGGCAGCAAAGCTACTTCGGAAGAGATGTTCGCCGCAGTCGGCAAGACCGCCGTGCCCATATTCTCCATTGGCTACGGGGCCAAACCGGACACCAAGACGCTGGCGCGCATCGCGGATCTCTCCGGCGGTCTATACTATGGAGCCGATCAGGCTTCTCTGGATGAAGTGTTCAAGCGCATCAACGTGAACCTGGGCAACACCTTCGACGTCACCTACCGCCGTCCCGCCAAGGGCGGCAACTCCGATGTTCCCGTTGTGGCCATCGTGGTGGACAACTCGGGATCGATGAACAAAGACCCCAGCCAGAAGGGCTGCGACTTCCGGCTTCAGAAGGTCAAGCGCCTGCTGCACGCCTTCGTGGACGGGCTTCCCGAGAATACCGTCGCCCAGATCACCGGATTCAACGAGAACAACAGCGTCTACCAGGTAGCGACCCAGGACAAGGCCGAACTGGCCCGAGGTATATCACGTCTCCAGGCAGATGGCGGAACCAACATACTGCGTGCTACGGAGCACGCATGGGAAACCCTCACCCGGATCCCCTCCGCTCGCCGCTTCCTGGTGTTCATCACCGACGCGGCTCTGGAGGTGAACAAAAAACAGAAGGAGAAATTCGAGATCCTGCTTGGTAAGCTCAAGGATCGCGGCATCACCTCTCTGTGGATCGGTATTCTCTCGGATCCCAAGGAAAAAAAACCATTCGAATACGCGGCCAGGATGTCCGGTGGAGAAGCTGTGGTAGCGGCCAATCCCGATGATCTCAAGGCGGCTTTCGAGCGCGTCAGTTCGCGGGTGACCTCGGTGGACGAAAAACCCTCCGGGGAGATTGCGGTCAAGGCCCTCATCCAGGCGCACCGACGGAACGGCCAACTCGTACAGTATTCCGATAGCGGTATGTTCCAGTTGACAGTACCGAAGGCAACCACCGGGGTCGAGGTGCCCAACGTCATTACCATGAACTTCGAGGATATGCCTGGTCGTTACGGGTTCGATGCGGCCGACAGCATCTACGGTGACGATCAGCCTCTCAGGGATGTACGCCTTGTCAAGCGGATTCCACTCGATGTCGAGGGACAAAACGATGCCGTGCGCATCCAGCTGGACGAGCTATACCTGTTTTCACGGTTCCGCGGTATCGATGCGCGTCAGAACCAGCGCTTCGTGGCCGCCCGAATGACTCTTACAAACATCCTGCCGGCCCAGAAAGTAGCCATCTTCCCGGCAGGAAGCGTACACCCCGCTTCCTGGGTGGGTAGTCCTCCGGCGGGTGTCCGATATGCCAAGCAAGTGCCGCCTTACCTGATCCGCGACCTGGCCAGCCACCTCACTTTCCGGTGGAACAACGGCAACGAGACCCGTATCTCGAGGCTGACCTGGATCGCCGAGGAACCGCTGATGACGCCGCGGGACAGCGCGGTGATGGTCCCTCCTGGCGAAAAGGTAACGGGCACGGTCATGTTCGTGGCCGAGGGCGGCGAACTGCAACAGGCCTCGATGCACTTTTACGACACGGCCTATGGGCACATCGATCTGCCCCTGGTCGGCGCCATGCAGGAGCGGCCGGCCGAGCTGACGAAGCTGCCTAGCGGCTCACCCCGGCGACTCTCGGACGCATTTTCACTCCGACCGGTTGCGGTCACCGACTCCCAGAAGTTGCTCAAGTTCGAAACACCTGCTGACCTGCGTTTCCGCGTCGTGGATCTCAGCCTGATATCCAGGGTTCAGGCCAACCTGAACTTCAACGCTTCTGAGCGAGTCTTCCTGAGCATCCCCACTGCTGACGGTCCGCTGTTGATGTTTCCTCATGCTATCGGCGCCCATATTCCCATGGGATTCCACGGGCCCATGTTACTGGCCCCGGGTTCTCACAACCGTGTACGTCTAACTTTCACGGTACCCGCCGTATTTTCCGGCAAAGGTTCCATGGGCGACATTGTTGTCGAGTTGAAGGACAAAGACGTCGTAGTTTCACTGGACAAGGTCACAAGACCCACCCGGTCGCACGGCCGCAAGACAGTCCGGGGCGATGGCATTGATCTGATCGTCAACCGTGTAGGCCTCATCAAGAAACTGGATGGCCGAACGGCGGACCTACTCGCAGTCGATCTCACTCTGGCCGACAAAAAGGACGGACAGTCGACGGCACTGGGAAACTGGCTGGATCTACGCCGGGACGACTGCCCGGACGTGCCGCCGGAGAAACCGGTCTTTTCGGCCGAAACGGTGGACAAGGGGCACAAGGGATTGCGGAGTTTTGGAAAAACACTCAAGGAGGATGTCGAACCTCCGGCCGAAGACAAAAAGCGCTTGTGGCCCGATCCCAAGACAGCATCCCGCCTTTTCGCGATGAGCTCCAGAACAATCATCCCCGACGGTCACCGCCTAAGGGCTGTAGTGCTGTTCAAGAATCCATTCAAGCAAGGCAAGGATCATACCTGGTTCCTGCGCTCAACAATCTTTTCCGGTCTCGATCTTGCACTCAAAGATAATGTTTTTCCGGAAGAGGAAAACTACTTGCTCGTGAAACGGCTGGACAAGAGCCCGAAGTACGACATTGACCCCTTCGAAGAAAAGCTGGCCAAGGTATTGAAACGGCTGCAGCACGAACGACATGCACGTGGATGGATCAAACCTGGTCATGTCAAGCGCATCAGCGTTGATCCGACCGGAGGCATGGAAGCAGCCAAGGCGGAGCTTCCGGTTCCCGCTATCACCTTCCAGGGCACGGCAAAGTGGCGCGCCATAAAGGATCTGGACGGGCTCCTGCAGGAGCTTAGGAAACTGGAGTACAAGCCGGCCGAGCCGGGGCCTTCTGTCCGGAAATTCTATTCCGGTCAACCCTGGGACGCGGTCTACGCTCCGGAAGCAGTTTTTACCCAGGGATGGGGCAATGAGAACGACTTCGCCTGGATGGTGGCTGGAATTCTCAAGCGTCAGGGGCTAGAGTTCGAGACCATCGAGTGGCCGCTGACCGAAGCGGGCCGCCAGGAGATCGAAAAAATGGCCGGCCGGCCAACGGCCGAACCAATCAAGGGCGTGCCCGGCGTACGCTATGACGACGGAGGGACGTCGAGGACACTGGTCTTGCCCTTCCTGAAACCGGCCGAGGAACTCGCCGGCCTGCTGGAGAACAACAAGGCCAAGGTTGTCGATCCCAGAACCGATCTTCTCTACAACATCAATGTAAAGATCCAGGCCGAGCCCCGCAAGGGTAGCGCCAGGGCGACCAAGGCGGATGCGGCCACCGCCCTGGCGGGCGGTTCCGGCGGGAAAACCAAGACATTCATCATGCTGGATGTGCGCTATACAGCCGAACAACTGAGCCTCGGAGCCGTGGATATCGGCTACGTCAAAATGGCCACAAAAGACGGTACCCAGTTGGTAGCCATGCTGGACGGTCCCGAGGGCCGAGTGATGGGACGCAAGGCGGGGTTCGATCCCAAATCTTTCAGTGCCGTGTCCGAGGAGATCGCGATCAGCGCTCCGGACGGCGAACGCTTCCCACCGCTCAAGTTGATGTTCGAAGGATCGCTACAGCCGACCGATCGGTTCCACAGCCTGGGACTGAACCTGCCCGATCTGACCGACCAGGCGGCCAAGTTGCTTGAAAAGGAATGGAAGAAGCTGCGGGCAGGCATACGCACCGAACCGGACGACCTCTCCATCCTGAAATGGTACACCCGCACCATGTTCAACCGGTTCATCGCCCTGCAGAGCCGTAACGAACGTGAACAAGCCAAGAAACTCAGAGTCTCGCGGGGACGCACCGCCCGCGGGCGGGTGCTGATAGCCACCGTCGAACGTGACGGCGAGAAAGGCATTATCCGCGGGCATCTGGATTTACGCAGGGCAGGCGACCAGGTTTACGCCGCAGAAACTAAGGCGGCCCGGGCCTACGCCATCCAGACCGGGTTCTACGATGCCCATCTCGAAGCCCGGGTGCTTGCGGACACCGACGCCGCTCCAGCCGAGGCCAGCGCCATCGGAATCTTCGAGAAGGCAGGGAAAAAGGGCCTGCTGATGGTCAACAACCGCAACCGGCAAAAGCTGGTCAAGCTGCTGCAAGAACACAAGGCATCACCCACCGTGGTGAATCGTATCCGGGCCTCCTCGGGTAAAACCCTGCTGTTCCCTTTTGGACGGGCACAAGTGCAGGGGCGCAAGCGCCTGGCCTGGCTGGAGTTCGACCCGGAGACCTACGAAGTCCTGGCGGTCCTCGATACCGGAGGCAACGCTGCAGCCACCGAGCGCACCTTGCTCGACTACATCCACGACAGCGCCTCTTATGTCATTGGCTTCTTCGTGGGAGTGGACGCCTCGGTCTGGGGCGTCTCGGCTTTCTCGCTCAAGGAAGCCGACTACAAGGTCATCCTCCAGAAGGCGCAGGCATTCGTCGGGGCCCTTGCCGAGCGCTTTAGCGACATCGGGACCGATCCGCGTTGGTCGTTTGAGGACATGAAGATGACCGTGGGCGAGGACGGCATGCCCAAGCTGGATACCGGTTGGGAAGAGGACTACCGCAAGTTCGTCTCCGGCTACAAGGATGGGGTCAAGTACTACTTCATCATGGCGCGCCAGTGACGGCCGGAAGCAACCGGCTTCGGCTCCCTGGATTGAAAAAAATTACTTGAGTTATTTTATGTTGAACAAGGCACGGCCGTTTTGAGCCTTGATCGCCCGGCATGTCTATGGTTCCATTGCG
>CAZENH010000073.1:0-8784 GCA_964513625.1 uncultured Myxococcales bacterium
GTCGAATGGTGGGGACGACGTCGCGTGCCTGTCGGGTCATCGGGACGCTGGCGTACGAGCAGCCCCTGGGCGTGCCTCCCGGCGAGCAGGCCAGCGTCTACGTCAGCAGCCCGCTGTGGGTGCGGATCGAGACCGGCAAGCCGGCCAAGCTGCTTTGCGAACTGCCGACGTTTCGGCCCTCGGATACCTGGTTCGGTCCCAATACCATATCGGAGTAGCCTACAAGGAGAACGTCGGAGAAGTTCGCCGGATTCTGATAGAGGTGGCCGACAGAAACCCCTTGTGCCTGGACGAGCCCCGGCCGTTTTTCTTCTACCTGGGATATGGAGACTCGGCACTTCAATTTCTTTTCGGTGTCTGGACGGCCCAAGAGAACTTCTTTGAAGTCCAGACCAGCCTGTACATGGAAGTCAAGGAAGCTTTCGATCAGGCGGGGATCGAGATCCCCTTCCCGCACCTGTCGTTGTATGCGGGTAGCCAGACCGACCCCATGCCGGTGCGCCTGATGGGAAATGGGGAGGCCGCCAAGTAATCCATGCGAGGGCCTCAGCCGGTATTGGTGTCTGATTTCTTCCGGCGGCCGGAAGATGATCCGATCCAGCCCTTGTGACGGAAAAACCAGAGCATGCCGGCGAAGACGAGTAATGATGTGATCCAGAAAAAAAGGTAACCGAAACGCCATTTGAGCTCGGGCATGTTGTATGGCGAGGCTTCCGTATCGAAGTTCATGCCGTACAGGCCGCACAAGAAGGTCAGCGGGATGAAGATGGTGGCGATGATTGTCAGAACCTTCATCACCTGGTTGGTCTTCTCGCCCACCATGGCCAGGTAAAGATCGGCCAGGTCCGAGGCGCGTTCGCGGTTCGCCTCCACGAAGTCGGCCAGTTGCAGGGCGTGGTCGTGGCAGTCGCGGAAGGCGACCCTGATCGGGTCGGTTATCAGGTCGAGTTCGCTGCGGCTCAGGCTGGCGGCAACCTCGCGCAGCGGCCAGACGGCCCTGCGTAACTGGCGCAATTCCCTGCGCATGTTGTGGACCGAGGCCGAGGTCGCCGGACGCGGATTTTCACGGACCTGGTCGTCGAGCAGGTCCATGGTGTCTTCGTAGAGATCCAGCACCGGGTAGTAGTTGTCGATGATCGTGTCGATCAAGGCGTAGCACAGGTAGTCGGCGCCGCTCTTGCGCATCGGGCCCTTGCCTTCCGTAAGGCGCCTGCGCACCGGATCGAAACCGTCGCCGGGATGCTCCTGAAAAGTAACCAGCAGGTTGGCCTTGAGGATAATGCTGAGCTGCTCGTTGTCGATTGACTGGTTGTCGAGCAAGCGGACGGCCCGCAAGATCACGAACAGGTTGTCGTCGAACTCCTCCAGCTTGGGTCGCTGGTGGATGTAGACGATGTCTTCCTGGGTGAGCGGGTGCAGCCCCAGTTTGTTTCCGATGCGCCGGACGATTTCGCCGTCGTCCATGCCCTGGACGTCGACCCAGACGACTTTACCCGGCTCGGGCGCAAATGCCTTTTCAAGATCCGCCGGATCGACGTCTTGCGAGCGGCAGTCAACGAGATTGTAGACGAAGCGAGTTATCACAGGCGCCGCCTGTCCTGACGGCGCCGGAAGCGTACCGGGTACCGACCCCGGCGCGGGCATAGCCATCTTCCTTCTTCGAAACTTGGGAATCGTTATGGAGAATATGGACATGCGGGCCTCCCTCCTCTCGCAAACGTACAACCGCTGGAACAAGGAGGGAAGTTTCTGTTGACATCTTTTAGCGATTGGTATATTGGTAGTACCAATGAACCAATCAGACAAAAAAGCGGCCGGGGACTGGTTCTCACCGGTCGAGTCGGCCCGGACATCCGATCGGGTGGCCGAGGCCATCCGCGAAACAATCGTCGACGGCAGGTTTTCGCCGGGCGAGATTTTGCCGCCCGAGAGAGAGTTGGCCAAGAAGTTCCAGGTCACCCGCAATACCGTCCGCGAGGCTTTAAAAAAACTCGAGCTTTCGCGGCTGGTTTCCATCCGTCAGGGCAGCGGGGCACGGGTGCTCGACTACCTGGCCAATGCCGGGTTCGAGTTCATCTCGACCATGTTCGGGTCGAGGGGAAGCGCTCAGAAGGAGTTGATAGCCGATCTCAGCCAGGCCCGATCTGTGGTGGGGCAGGCGATCTACCATCATGCCATCGATAACTTCGACATGCGGGCAGATAAAGACGTTAGCGCCGCCATCGACGATCTGGCGGCCGAGGCGGCCAAATCGCGCCCCGATGTGCGCAAGCTCCAGGAGCTGGACTTCGAGGTGCAACACCGCTTGCTTCGCGGGGGAAAAAATCGCACTTTCATCCTGCTGCACAATTCCATTCGCCACATTTACTCGCGCATGGCCGACTTGTTCGAGCCCCTGGTGGAAAACCCCGGACTGCTGGTCGAGCGCTACCGCGGGATGCTGGCAGAACTGAAATCCGGAAACCGAACCGGCGCCCGCCGAATCATCAGCGAGATCTTCAGCGAACAAGAAAAGGCCATGGCGCGCAAAAAGTAAGGAGGCCCCATGAGCGAGATCGATCCGCGCGTCGCCCGTCTGAAGCAACGCCTGCTGAACGCTGCCTACGAAATCTGCATGGCGCGCGCGCTGCACTTCACCCGGGCCTACCGCGAAAGCGAGGGGATGGATCCCAACCTGCGAAACGCTTTTGCTCTCGAACGCACGCTCGAAAACCAGAAGATCTTCATCTACCCGGACGAGTTTATCGCCGGATCCAAAACCGAGCGCTTTCTGGCTGGGCCCTTGTCGGTGGAACGGGGCGACCTGCTGCGGGCGCTGCAGATGGAGATTGAGATATTAGCGCAAAAGAAGCGTCCTTTTTACATCAACGAAAAAAACAGGCAGCTCTTCTGGAACGAGATCTTTCCCTACTGGGACGGCAGGAGCCTGAGAGACCGCAAGGCGGCCCTGTGGGAGCAGAGCGGGATCATCGACACCGGCAGCGGACCGATCAAGAGCGTAAGGAGGATCATCAACCTTGTTCGGCTGCTTCGGGGAGTGGACAAGGAACGAAGCAGGAAGATCTTCGGAGCCAACCTGTCCGGGCCATTGACGCTGAAAAGAATTCGCAATCTGTACGACCTGCGCTTCGAGTACGCCCGCAACAACCCCACACCCGCGATCTTCTGCTTCGACGTTCAGGGCCACCTGAGCCTGGGGGTTGACAAGGTGGTCGAGCGCGGAATGGGAGCGATCATCGAAGAGGCCGGGAAGCGCAGGCAGGATCTCGACCAGCGCGACGAAAAGAAGCGCGCCTTCCTCGATGCGGTGATCATCAGCCTGGAGGCGGCCTGCCGCTACGCCGAACGTTTTTCCGATCTGGCCGGGAAGAAGGCCGGGGCGGCCGAGAGTGCCGGGGAAAAGCGCAGGTTATTGCAGATCGCCGAAAACTGCCGGCGGGTGCCCAGGCACAAACCAGAAACGTTTCAGCAGGCGCTTCAGGCCGCCTGGTTGACGCTGATGATCGGCGAGATCCAGTACGGAACCCACGAGGTCTTCGCGGTGGGAAGGATCGATCAGTACCTGTATCCTTTCTACCGGGACGACATGCAAAGCGGGCGGCTTACCAGAGAGCTGGCCGTTGCCCTGCTGCAGGAGTTTTTCATCAAGCAGACCTCCAACGTCGATCCGATTCCCGAGTTGGGCATGGAGACCAACGCTGTGCTTGGAAACAGCCAGCACGTGGCCGTTATCGGCGGAGTGACCACTGACGGCCGCGACGCCTGCAACGAACTGAGCTACGTCATTTTAGAGGCATTCGAGCGCATGAACGGCTCGCTCAACCAGCTCTCGGTGCGAATCGCAGAACAATCCCCGCCCGAACTGCTGCGCCGCACGGCTGAGGTGTTCAGGACGGCCTCCGGGATTGCCGTCTACAACGACGAAGTGATCATCCCGGCGCTGGTGTCCGACGGGTTCAGCCAGGAGGACGCGCGCGACTATTGCATCGTCGGCTGCATCGAGACCTCGGGTCAGTCGGACACCCACGGCTGCCCGGGAGGCCACGAGCTGGTACTGCCCGCGGTCTTGGCAATGACCCTTTCCCGGGGAAAGCGCCCGATTCCGGCCCCGGGCCAGAAGGGAGGCGTCGACTGCGGAGACCCGGCCGGGTTCGACACGTTTTCGAAATTCACTTCTGCTTTCAGAAGGCAGCTGAAACATCAGGTAGACGTGCTGCTAAAAGCCGTCGAGGGAAAGGATCGGGCCTACCGCGAGTTCTTGCCGGCGCCTTTCGTATCAGCGCTGATGGACGACTGCATTTTAAGCTGCCGGGACATAACCGACGGAGGCGCGCGCTACGACTTCACATCGCTGGACGTGCGCGGTTTGGCGACGCTGGTAGACTCGCTGCTGGCCGTGAAACAGCTGGTCTACGACAAGCAAGAGCTGACCATCGAGGAGCTCATTCGCATTTTGGACGACGATTACCAAGGACACGAGGCGCTGCGTTTGCGCATCATCAACCGGGCGCCGAAGTACGGCATCGGCGATGAAGAGGCAGACCGGATGGCGCAGGAGGTCATCGGCTGGATTCACAAGACAATAAAAAATCGCCGCAATGTTCGCGGCGGGCGCTACCGCGTGTGCTACTACTCCTACGGCAACCACGTCATCGACGGCCTGCTGCTCGGCGCCACGCCCGACGGGCGCAAGGCCGGAGAACCGATTTCAAACGGCGTCTCGCCCAGCAACCTGTTTGTGAGAAACTGCGGCCCCCAGGGCCCGCTCAAGAGCGCGGCCCGCATACCGGCCGAACAGGCTTCCTCGGGCGTCTCTTTGAACATGCGCTTCCATCCCGGAATGTTAAAAAGCGAACAAGGGGTCGAGACCTTCGCCCGGATGATCCGGACCTACTTCGGGCTGGGAGGCATGCACATCCAGCCCAACGTGGTCTCCGCCGAGACGCTGAGATCCGCGCAAAAGAATCCCGATCGTTACAAAGACCTGGTGGTGAAGGTCTCAGGTTACTCGGCCTATTTCTGCGACCTGGGCAAGTCCATCCAGGAGGACATCATCGCCCGTTGCGAATTCGGACCGGAGTCAGGATAAGAGCATATCCCATGAACGGCCGCGTCTTCGACATATCCAGAGGCTGCACCGACGACGGGCCCGGTTTGAGAACCACCGTTTTTTTCAAGGGCTGCAAGCTGGACTGCCCCTGGTGCCACAACCCGGAGGGAAAATCCCACAAACCGGAAATCGCCTTCGACCAGAACGCTTGCATCGGCTGCGGCGAGTGCGAAAAAGCCTGCCCGCGTGACTGGTCCCCGGACGGCTTTAGAGCAGGTTGCACAGCCTGCGGAAAGTGCGCCGAGATCTGTCCCTCGGGCGCCCGGCGGCTGGTCGGCCGGGAAATGAGCGTCGGCGAGCTCGTAACTGAACTCGCAAGCGACCTGGATTTTACAAACGGCACCGGCGGCGGCGTCACCTTTTCGGGCGGCGAGCCGCTGGCCCAGCCGGAGTTTTTATTTGCCTGTGCAGGCAAGCTGCATGAGATCGGCGTTCACCTGGCCGTCGAGACCTCCGGCTACTGGCCCGTGAAGTTCGCAGACAGAATATGCGGACTATTCGACCTGGTTCTTTTCGATCTCAAACACGTCGATCCGGACAAGTGCAGGAAATTCCTGGGCACACGCAGCAAAAACGCCTTAGTCAACCTGAAGCGCCTGCTGGCTTCGAGCATAGCCATGGAAATCAGGATCACGCTGATCCCCGGCTTCAACGACTCGAGCGCCGATCTCGCGGCCATGGCCGGGTTCCTCGCCGAACTTCCCCGCAGGCCTCCCGTCCGGCTCCAGGCTTTCCATCGCCTGGCCGTCTCCAAGCAGGATCTTTTCGCACGCTCGTACCCCTACGCGAGTTTCCAGCCCGTATCTGAAAAGCGCCTGGCCGAGGCCGATCTTTTTTTCAATTGAGGCCCCGAGACAGGTTGTCTTTGAAATGCCGATGGTCGGGTGTTAGTCTTGGGGCAGATGAACAGGCTTAAATCCCGATTTGTATGTGCCATGACAGCATGCTGTGTGTGGGCCGGCGCTTCAGTGGCCGCGGGCGGACTGGACGCCGACAGCGTGCTCAGGCTTGCTCGGGACAAGTTCCTGTTCGAGCTGAACGCCGACGGCGCCGAGGCGCATGTGATAATACTCGAGGCGCTCGCGAACGGGCGGGTGCCGGCGATCGTCTATTCGCTGCAGCGGGACAAACGCATAAAGAAGCCCTACGAGATCGAGATCGACAAGCTCAGGGAAAAGATCGCCGGGCTCGAAGCGCGGATGAAGCGGGCCGATGACTCGGTTGTTTTCGCCGTGGGCCGAAAGCTCGAGGAGGCCAAGTACGAACTCGACAGCAAGTTGATGCAGGCCGCCAAAAAGGGGCTGGCCATCCATCAACCGAACTACCAGTCGTTGAGGCTGGGATTGGTAGTGATGCAAAGTACGAAGAGTGCCTGGACCATCAGCCAGTCGCTGGAGCTTGGCAACCTGGATGCCGCCGCCCTGGGCGCGCGGCCGGAGGGAATCGAGTTCGAGACCAAGAGCGGCGACTTCAACAGCAACGGAGAGAGCGAGCTGGCCCTGGATGCTTTTGTCGAGCTGTTCGAAAAAGAGCCCGAGAGCGGAGATCCGCGCACACACAACTACCATTACCTGATCGAGTTCTTTCCCGGAAAGGCGACCGTCACCTTTCGCCTGGACGGAGGCGTTGACAGTGGAGGCCGCTGCTCGAGCCCGCTGGACACCGGCCTGACGGGCCGCTATTTCATCCGCCAGCGCAGCGATCCGGCCGAGCTGGTGGCAATCCGATCGAGCAAGCAGTGCGAGCAGGACGAGGATTCGCGCAAGGCGAAAGGCGAAAAGCCTGGCGTGAAAAGCTACAACTGGTCGGAAGAGAACTCGCGCTGGCATCTTTTCGAAGGTTTCGAGGCTGATTCCTACCTGATAGTCGCCGCCGGCAGTGAAGACAGGCAAGAACTAGAAGGGCCGGCCAAGATGCTTGGAAAAAGCCGCCAAAAAAAGAGGCTGAAAATTGGTCGGGGATTCCCGCAGATCCTCAAGGCTGACAATATTACCGGCCTGAAAGCAGGCCGCTTCGTCCTGGCGCTGGGCCTGTGCAAAGAGAAGAAACAGGCTCTGGAGGCTGTCCGCTTCCTGCGCCGCAGGCTGCGCGGCAGGATCTACAAGCTGTGCATGCGCGGAATAACGACAAAGGACGGCCCGAATCTCGAGCCGGCCTGCCCGGGAGCGCGATGACCAGCACATCCATGTCTGCAAAGACCACCGCTCCTATGTCCTCGGAAAATGAGGCTCAAAGTTTTTTTGCCGGGCGCGCTCCCGTAAAGCGAGTCATCTGGCTGGTCGGCACCGTGGCCATGGTGCTGATTATCGGATATTTCGACCTGGTGACCGGTCCGGATATCGGTTTTGCCTTGTTTTACCTGCTTCCGATAATCATGACGGCCTGGTTGTGGAGCTTGGCGCCGGCCATGGGGATAGCTTTATTAGCAAGCGTTGCAAGGTTAGTGGCCGCGCTTATCGGACGCGGTCAAGACATGTACCCGGTGGTAATCTGGAACAGTTTTTCGAGATTGGTCATGTTCGCGCTGATAGTATACGTGATTGCGAGTCTTCGTACGGATCGGACCAGGCTCGTAAAGCTGCTGTCACGTGAAAAGGAACTGGCCAGAACAGACTCTCTTACACATCTTCTGAACTGGCGCGGGTTCGAAGAGCAGTTGAAAAAGGAAATCTCACGAAGCCGCAGGAATTCACAGCCACTGTGTGTCGGGTATGTGGACCTCGACAACTTCAAGCGTGTAAACGACATGAAAGGGCACGGCGCCGGTGATGAGTGCCTGGAGCGCCTCGGGAGGGTGTTCAAAGAGGCGCTCCGTCCCGAGGACGTGGTGGCGCGAGTAGGCGGGGACGAGTTCGCCGTGTTGTTCAGCAGCTCTGATCCGGCCGCCGCCGAGAAGGTCGGCCGCAGGCTCGTCGAGCTAATAAGCGCCATCGGCGAGCAGTATCCGGGCACGGATCTCGGCGCCAGCGTGGGAGTCGTCTTCTTCGACCGTCCTCCGGAACGCTCGGATGTTCTCATCCAGTATGCTGACAAGGCCATGTACCGGGCCAAGCAAGCGGGCAAGCACACGCTGGTGCTGGAAAGAATCGGCCATCGAAATTCGGAGGTCGAGACGACATGAAAGAGATGTGAGCCGTTTGTCCAGTGAATTTGCCAGCCTCGAACGGCTGTCTTATACTTGCCCCGGTGTGTCATGAGCGACGCGGAGACTCAAAAGGGATCCGGCAGTATAATCCGTCCGCCGGGGACGGTGATCGGCTCCTATCGCCTGGTGCAGATGATAGCCGAGGGGGGCATGGGCCGGGTCTACCTGGCGGAACATGTGAAACTGGGGCGCCGGGTGGCCTTGAAGGTGCTGCGCTCCGAGTATGCCGCGAATCCGGTAGCGGTCAAGCGCTTCTTCGGGGAGGCGCGCGCGGTCAATCAGATCAATAACGAAAACATCGTCGAGATCACCGACTTCATCGAGCAGGAAGGCGCCGACAACTACTACATCATGGAACTGCTCGACGGCCGCAGCCTGGCCGACGTCCTGAAACAGGACAAGATCATTCCAGTGGGGCGGGCGCTGGGGATCGCAATCCAGATGGCCCAGGCGCTTGCGGCCGTCCACCGGGCAGGCATCGTGCACCGTGATCTCAAGCCGGACAACGTCTTCTTGATCGAAAAGGGCG
>CAZENH010000074.1:0-7760 GCA_964513625.1 uncultured Myxococcales bacterium
CTGATTGCCGGCCATGTTACGGCCACACTCGATCCGCCCGAGCCTTGTATCATCTTGCGTACTTCTAAAGACGAGTGCTATTGCACAAGCTGGGTGTCTCTGGAAAACAACTGCAGCGTAAATTTCCGTGCTGAAGATTTCGTTTTTGGCGAGTGCATGATCGACGGACAGGTGTACGACGAGCAGTGCCCGGCCATCATTCCGCCCGGCTCGTGGGGCAGCGTTTTCCTGCCCACGGATCCCGGCCTGCTACCCGGCCATCAAGAGGAGAAGCTGCACCTGACACTCTCGGGAAAAAACATCGAGTTGCTTGTTTCCTACGATCTGGTTGAGACGAGTTCGGGCTGTTCCTGCCGGTCCGCAGGCGGCGCGCGGCATTCAGTGCCCGCCGCTCTCGTGCTGTTGTTGGGACTATTGCTGGCGCTTCGAGGTGGATCTATCGCTATCCACCCGGGACGCAGACCGGGATTTTAGGGTCCGGTCCGGGCAGGCAACCGTAACCGCCGCGGCAGGGGGCCTGTCCCGAGGCGCAGCCGGCCAGGCAGATTATCCGGCTGCCTTGTTCCGAGCTTGCCTGGTATTCGACGCACACCGATCCATCGGGGCAGACGTGATCCGCAGCGCAGTCGCGACTGCAGTAGCCGCCCGGGAAATCTGTAATGCAGCTCAGATCGCCACAATCAGAGTCGAGCCTACAGCAAGAACCCACCAGGCCGGAAGGGTAACAAGGATCATCTCCGGCGCAAGACGAGAGCGCCAGAGCGAGAAAAGCGCATGCCAGCTTGAGGTTTTTCATTGCAGCATGACTATATCATGCTCGTCGCGCTGTGTGTCGTCTTTTGACGCCCGGCATGAGCAAGGCCAGCCATAGCAAAATCATGCCCCCGGGAAAACCGCCGCTGCTCGAACAGCCGCCGCTAACGATGCAAGCTTCATCCTCGACGCACGTACCCGCCAGGCACATGCGACATCCGCCGCACTCGTGGCCGTCGGGATATTGTTCGTAGACGCAACCGAAATCCGGATCGCAGGAGTTGCTGGTGCACGGATCGCCGTCGTCGCAGACGCTCGCGTCGTCCGGTTCGCAAGCACCCGCCCGGCACGTAGAAGGGCCGCAGACGCCTCCGCCGCACGATATCCCGTCTTCCAGCGGCAAGTTTTCACAGCCAATCGTCGCGGAGCAAGCGTCCTGCGTGCAGGGGTTGTGATCATCGCAATCGAGTGCCGACCCGGCACGGCAGATGCCTGATTGACAACTTTCGTCTCCGTTGCACAGGTCGGCGTCCGGGCAGGCCGCACCGTCTGCGACCGCATCGTTGCTGCAGCCGCTGGCCGGTGTGCAGTTGTCTATTGTGCACGGATTGTCGTCATCGCAGTTTAACGGCTCTCCGGATACGCACTCCTGCATCAGGCAGACTTCTTCTCCATTGCAGGCGTTTCCGTCCGGGCAAGGTGTGCCGTTGGGTGCCGGTACACAGCGACCCAGGTTGCCCGCAACATTGCAAGACATGCATGTTCCGACACAGGTCGATTCGCAGCAAACGCCGTCTATACAGTTGCCGGAAAGGCACGTGCTGGAATCGATACATGTCGAGCCCAACACGCCACCTACGAAATCGGCGATAAAGGTCTCGAACTCGTCCACCTTGGTGCTACAGCCGAAGTACAGGCAGTTCTGATCGCCATAGGATGTTATGCCCGCCACATATTCCTGCCCGGCGCGAGTCACGAAGGCGGGTCCACCGCTGTCACCATGACATGTTCCGCCAGGCGCCTGGTCCTCGCAGATCGTGTTCTGCGAGGCATGATAGCCCGGACCGATGGTGCATCCGCCGGAGGAAGTGCAAATCCAGTCGAGGTCGCTGGTTATGCTCATGCGCACGCCGGTGCTGTAGGTTTCGGTTTGTCCGAAGCCGACGAACTCGATTGGATTGTCAATATCGGCCTGGACGATGCCCATCGAATGCGGCAGGTAAGGAATAGGCCTGATGCCGGCAGGCGGCGGGCTGGCCAATCGCAGCATGGCCACGTCGTTTACGATATTGACCGAGTCATAGCCGGGATGGACCTTGACCTCGGATACGGTCCGGCTCGTGGCCGATTGGATGTTGCTGCCGAAATAGACCCTGAAGGCCGAGGCGCCGTAACCCGAAGCGCAGTGTCCGGCCGTCAGGATGACGTCCGAGGAGATCAGCGTTCCAGAACACATGTAGTTGCCGAAGGTGATCGCGACCACGGCCTCGTGGGTGCTGTCGGGAGCACCGTTGATGATCGGAAGATTGTAGACGCCGAGCTCGACATCATTTCCGGGGCCGCAGGCGGGCAGTATAATAACCAGGGCGCAAAGCAGCGGCCAGATCCTGCGGCGCAGAAACAAGAGCACAAAGATCGAAAGTAGCGGGGCAAGACCGATGCCACGCCGGCCGCTGGTGTTGCAGCCCGCCTCCGATCCGCCAGGCTCGAGGCTGCCTGAATTTTTCCCGGACAACGGCAGGACGGTTACCGTCAGGTGATCGCTGCCGGTCAAACCACCATCGTCGAGAACCGTAAGCTGGATCTCGTGCGTCCCGACCTCCAGCGTCACATCGGACACCCTGGCACTGGCGATGGTTTGACTATTTTCTTGCCAGAGGTAGCCGACGATTGAGCCGTCGGGGTCGTTCGAAGTCGAGCCGTCCAGGATGACGTGAACCTGGCCGTCTCCATCGTCATCGACAATACTGATGTCTTCCCCGGCCTCGGCGGTAGGCGGGCAGTTTTCGCCTTGGCAGCCGCCCTGACCGCCGGGCTGCTCCTGTTCGCCAAGTATTTGAAAGTCTTCAGGCTGAACCTGCAGAAGGGAAGGGGTGACTTCCCATCCGTCGAAGCGCACCCTGGCGTGCATCACTCGTACGATACTTTCGAGGTAAGGATTGTCCTGGGGTGCCTCGACGAAGTAGAGCAGAATTTCGTTTTCGCCCTTGGCGTGCCCCGCACCCGCCAGCGTTTCCATGACCCGCACGTTGCTGATCCTGAAGTCATAACAGTTCTGGTTGCCGGCCTGCTGGTTCACGTAATCGTATCTGTATGCCAGTTCTTCGCGAAAGTCGTTGTCGTTGCTGTTAGGATCCATATGGGTGGAAAGTTCGACCAGGTTGCTTGTCCCGTCGACGTCGTAGTCGCTGTTTGCATCCCACGAAGTGCGGCCCAGGTGCCAGAGCACCTCCAGGCGATCAAGCATGTGATCCGGAGAGGGCTTGCCGTCGTAGTCGACATCACTGTCAGGGGCTCTGGCGTCCAGCGAAAGCCACTTCTCTTCGCAATCGGTCAGGCCGTCCCCGTCGCTGTCGGCGGTTCGTTCTTCATCCTTGCAATCGCAATGAACCGGATCGGTCTCCCAGCCGGGAACCAGCGGATCCCAGCGTGCATAGGCGACTTCCATCATGTCCGAGCAGCCGTCGCCGTCGCTGTCGGCGTTTGCGGGATCGGTGCCGAGGGCCTGTTCTTCGGAATCCGGCAGCCCGTCGCCGTCGCTGTCCACCAGGTAACCTTCGGGCGAGGGGCGGGTGTTGAGGTTGGTCGCTAATATCGGAAAATAGGCGCGGTAGTCGCGCGAGATTGCGCTTACGTCGAACTGGCTGAAGTCGATCGCGTCGCCGTTTTCGAAGTTGCGGAACTGTCCCCCGGTCATCTCGGCCATCTCTTGCAGCAGCACGACGTGGGCCCCGCCGGAGTCGTCACCGTTCGTCTCCAGGTAGGCCGTGTGCAGCGTGACATCCCCGGCGGCTGGACGTCCCTGTTCGAGCTGCTTGAGCTGGTTGACCCGGTCTTTAATCTGCGGATATGGAGGGCCCTGCTCGTCGGTGGGCTCGCCGTCCGACAGGAAGATGACGACGTAGCGCGTGCGCCCGGCCATGATCGGGTCGGCATTGATGTCCGACTTGATGGCGGTGATGGCGGTCGAAAGCGCTCCGACGTAGGGAGTGGCCCCCTGGGGCGAGTGTTGTCCGTCGGCCAGCGCCGAAGCAAGTCTCTGTTGGTCACGGGTGAAGACAGGCTCTGATGTCAGCAGCGAGGGCTGGCCATTCTGGAAATGTTCAACGCCGAAGTAGATTTCTTGTTGGGGAATTAGAGCCGCGATCAGATCGCGAGCGGCCACCAGACGCCGAAAAGCGGGATCGGATTCGGCCATCGATCCCGAGTCGTCCATGATGAACAGGATCTTGACGGGGAAGACCAGGTTCTCGGGTTCTGATGCGCAGTAGGTGCCCTCGATGACAATCTTGTTTTGCGGCAGCGGGGGAGGCTGGTTGAGTCTGAAGATATCGCTGTCGGTGCAGCCGAGCGCGTAAAAGGCGACAAGCAAGAACGACAAATATGCGAGGTGGGGAGATCTACTCTTTCGCCTGTATTTTCCAAGTCTTAGCGTGTAGGTTGGCATTTTGAGCACCTCCTGATAGCTAGAGTTGCAAGCGGCGTTCCACCCGCTGCTGCGATTTGTATCTTATTGATAAGGCATGCAATTTACTATCATGTGGAGATGACCGTGGCTGGTCTGGTGACAGCTTGTCACACGTAGAACAGCGGGTTTAGCGACCGATGAAAAAAAAGGTGTGACAACAGTTGCTTACAAGCGAGCGGGTCGCCGTGGGTTAGTGGACGGTCGACTGTCCGTTTTCTGTTGCCTAACTACACAGATTCGGATATCTTTTTTTCTAGATCCTCTCAATATGGGCTAAGCATGCGGAAAATAGACGCTTCAACAGGAAATACGGGGCAAGCTGGACGTACCGTCTATATTCCAGACGGCGAGAGCTACAAGGTACTGATGACCAGTCGCCTGATGGTGGTCAAAGGTGACGATCATGGTCGTGAGCTGATGGTCGAGAAAGAGCGTGTGACCATCGGGCGTTTGGAAAATTGCGATCTGGTGCTTTCTGATCCTGCTGTCTCCAGCCTGCATGCCGAATTGGTCACCGAGGAGCATGGGCGGCTTGTAAGGGACTTAGGAAGCAAGAACGGCATCTATTTCATGGGTCACCGGGTCAACCAGCTCTACCTGCAACCGGGGACGCGCTTCCAGGTCGGCGCCGATCAGCTGCGATTCGACCCGCTTGATAAGGAACACAAGATTCCGTTCAGCCGCCGCGATCATTTCGGTCAAGCGCTGGGGCGTTCGGTGAAGATGCGCGAGATCTTCGCCGTCCTCGAAAAGGCGGCCACCTCAGAGCTGCCGGTACTGTTGTGCGGCGAGACCGGCACGGGCAAGGAGCTTCTGGCCTCGGCCATACACAACTATTCTTTACGTAAGAAAAGGCCCTTTATTGTGCTCGATTGTGGAGCGCTCGCAGCGGGCACTGCGGAAAGCGCTCTTTTCGGTCACGAGCGTGGAGCCTTCACCGGCGCCGAGGATGCTCACCAGGGAGTTTTCGAGCAGGCTGACGGCGGCACGTTGTTCATCGACGAGGTGGGGGACTTGCGCCCGGATCTGCAACCCAAATTACTTCGGGCATTGCAGGAACAGGAGATCAAGCGGATCGGCTCAGTCGGGATGCGCAAGGTGGACGTGCGCGTGGTGGCCGCGACCAACCGTGATCTGCACCGGTTGGTGGACGAGGGCAAATTCCGCGAGGACCTGCTTTACCGCCTTTCGGTGTTCGAGGTTCAGCTGCCTCCGCTGCGCGAGCGCCTGGGTGATGTTCCCTTTCTTGCCGAGCAATTCCTGGCGGAAGGGAACCAGGTTCGCGGGCAATTCGGTCAGGATCCGGTACGCCTGGACGAGGAAGCCCTCGATCTGCTTGTTTCGCACCCCTGGCCGGGAAACGTGCGCGAACTGCGCAACGTCATAGAGCGGACGGCCTACCTGGCCGAGGGGGAGGTAGTCGGGCGTCATAACCTGATGATGGATATGCTCAACCCCGACGGCCAGCAGTTCATTGCATTGGACCAGCTTGAGCCCTACAAGATGGCCAAGGCCCGACTGGTTGCGAAATTCGAGCGCCGCTACCTGATTACGCTACTGAAGGTCAACCAGGGCAACCTGACCCGGGCCGCGAAACAAGCGGGCCTGGTCAGGCACCACCTGAGGGACATGTGCCGCAAGTACGACATCCCCTGCGGCCGCACGTATGACTGAGCCAATTGTCCGAGCGTAAAACTCTCGGCTTGCCGTCGGTCAACAAACCTCGTCGAGCAGTTCGGCTATGTCGCGGATCTCGAGGTCTTCGCTGCCCATGGCCATGTTGGAGGCGTCCAGCATGATGGTGCAGTAGGGGCAGGCGGTCGCTAGGACATTTGCCTTCTTGGCCAACGCGTCGGCTACGCGCAGGTCGCCGAAGCGCGCCCCGGGAGGAGTCTCCATCCAGATCCGGCCTCCGCCGCCGCCGCAGCAGATGCTGTCGGGCCCGAAGCGCTCCATCTCGACCCTGTCCTTGGTCACGACGTCCAGCACTTCGCGCGGGGCGTCGTAGATGTCGTTGTGCCTGCCGAGATAACAGGGATCGTGGAAGATTAGCTTCTTGCCGAGATCGCTCTTGGGCTTCAGCTTGCCCTCACCGATCAACTCTTTGAGGAGCTGGGTGAAGTGGATCACCTCGAACTCGCCGCCCAGCTCCGGGTACTCTTTTTTGAAAGTGAACAGGCAGTGGGGAGAGGTGGTAATTATCTTCTTGACGCCTTTTTCGGCAAACAGCTTGATATTCGACTGCGCCAGGGCCGTGAAAGTGTCCTCGGCACCGACCTTTCGGGCCGACTCGCCGCAGCAACTCTCTTCCTCGCCGATGATGCCGAAGCTCACGCCTGCCTTCTTTAGCAACGACACTAGCGCTTTGGCGATCTTCTTGCTGCGCGAGTCGTAGCAAGAAGTGCAGCAGACGAACAGGAAGTACTCGCAACCGTCATCGAAACGGGGCACTTCGATATCCTTGGCCCAGTCGAGCCTGTCTTTGCGCTCTCCCTGCCAGGGATTTCCGTTGCTCTTGAGGCTGCCTATCACCGGCTTGTAGGCCCCGGGAACCGAGCCCGACTCGGCGATCATCGCCCTGAGCACGCGCACGTTTGTGACCGGGTCGACCTCGCGCGGGCAACGCGCGGCACACAGGCCGCAGGTGGTGCAGGCGAAGAGCACGTTTTCCGTCTCGTAGCCCTCGACGCCCAGCTGGGCCATGTGTTCGACCCTGCGGATGTTGAACTCGGTCGGGATGTCTCCCTCTACCAGTCTCCAGGGGCAGGATGCGTAGCACAGGCCGCACTGTTTGCAGAGGTACAGCGTTTCGCCCCCGGTCTCGACGACCGCTTCTCCCAGCTCGGGAATGGGTATCTTTGGTTCGCTCATCTGGTGTTCCTCCGGGGCCTGATCATTCCTTGTAGGGGTTGGGACCCAGCTCTTCGAGCTTTTCCAGAAAATCGTCGAAGATCTTCGGGAGCTTGTCGTAGTCGGTGATGGCCAGTTCGACCAGCCGCAGTCGCTCGGACTCGAGCATCAGTCGATCGAGTGTGTCCTGAACGTTGCCCATGCGGGTATTGGCCAATTCGCTGCCCTTGATGAAGTGGCACTGGTAGTCGTCGCCGAACTTGCAGCCCAGCAACAATACTCCGTCGATGCCGTTCGACAGGGCGTCTGCCACCCAGACGATGTTGAACGAGCCCAGACAGCGAACCGGGATGATCCTGACGAATGGATTGAGTCGCAGGCCGTTATGGGCCGCCATGTCCAGGGCGGCCACGGCGTCGTTTTCGCAGGCGAAGGCGATCACCCGCGGCTTCTCCTCGAATTCGTCGGG
>CAZENH010000075.1:0-4983 GCA_964513625.1 uncultured Myxococcales bacterium
CCCCAGAACTTGACGAAGAAATCCATTAGTTACCCTTGCTATAAAGGAGGATAATATTGCCAATTTGCAGGCTGTCACCGTCGGCTAAAACGGCCGAGTGGATCTTGACCCCGTTCAGGTACACCCCGTTGCGACTGTTGAGATCGGTGCAAGAATATTCGGAGCCCGTTCGTTTGAATAGCAGGTGACGGCGGGAGATCTCGCTGGACTCGATACGCACATCCGCCTCGGCAGAGCGTCCCAGGATCTGGCTCTTGTCTCCCAGAAGGAAGACCTGAGGGGATCCCGGCCCGTGAGTCTGCTTGAGGATACAGGGCCGACGTCCATGCGTGTCGGTATGCGGTTTAATTTTGACCTTGGCTGGAATCGTGTCATCGTCCCAGTCTCGTTCTCCTGCCATCGTCTCCCCGTTAGAATGTATATGAGTCGGTAATTGTACATCATCGGAGAGTTATCATGCGAGATTTTAGGCAAATATTTTGGTTGACAAACAAACTATCATCAATATATATTGATATACTGATGAATGAGCCTGCAGAAATTTCCTTGGTAAGAATCTTCAAGGCGCTGGCCGATGTCAGCAGGCTCAGGCTTGTCAGCGTCTTGTTGCATGGGCCATACAGCGTGGCCGAGTTGCAGCAGATTCTCGATATGGGGCAATCGCGCGTCTCACGTCACCTCAAATTGCTTAGCGAGGCCGGACTGGCGCGAGTCAGGCGCGAAGGCACTTGGGCATACTATGAGGCTGTCGGCGAAAAAAGTGAGCGTGCCGTATCGCAGCAAATAGAGCTGATTCGTGAGGTCGCAGGCGGATTGCCCAACGCCTCTGAAGACGAGGCTCGGCGTCTTGTCTGTCTTGAAAAACGCCGGCAAATATCACAGGCCTTTCATGAACGGGTGGCTTCGAAATGGTCGCGCCTCAGGGAAGATCTTTTTGGTGACGGATTGGTCATCGAACGTACGATTGAACAGATCGAGAATGCCGCTGTCGTAGCCGATCTCGGTTGCGGCGCCGGCGAACTCCTGGGATTGCTGGCAACCAGGGCCGACAAGGTGATAGGCGTGGATTCGTCCACCGGAATGCTCGAGCAGGCAAGGTTGGCTGTCTTACGTGTAGACGCCGATTGTGAGATCGAACTGCGCCTGGGTTCGCTCGAGCACCTGCCGCTGGCGGACGGAGAGGTGGATGCGGCGTTAATCAACATGGTCTTGCATCATCTGGCCGATCCGCCCGCCGTGTTGCGTGAAGTGCGACGCATCCTCAAAAAGTCTGGACGCCTGGTGATCTGCGATTTCGCCAGGCACGACCAGGAATGGATGCGTGAGAAATACGGAGACCAGTGGCTCGGTTTTACGGATCAAGAATTGAAGCGCTTTCTTGAGCAGGCGGGAATGGCTACCCTTTCGATGGAACATTACCAGGCGCCGCGGGCGGGATTAGTAGTTGCCGTCGCGCAGGCATAAACCGACAGGAGGAAGAAAAAATGAGTGTCACGGCAATCAAGACCAGGGCAGGTGATAAGCCCGCCTACAAAGTCTCGGACATCGGTCTGGCCGACTGGGGCCGCAAGGAAATAGAGATCGCCGAAAAGGAGATGCCCGGCCTGATGGCCGTGCGTGAAAAGTACGGTCCGCAAAAGCCGCTGGCCGGTCAGCGGGTGACGGGCTCGTTGCATATGACGATTCAGACGGCGGTGTTGATCGAGACGCTGCGAGAGTTGGGAGCCGAAGTGCGCTGGTCTTCTTGCAACATCTACTCCACACAGGATCACGCGGCGGCGGCGATCGCTGAGACAGGTATTCCGGTCTTCGCCTGGAAGGGCGAGACGCTGGATGAATACTGGTGGTGCGCCTATCAGGCACTGTCCTTCGATGGTGACCTGGGACCGACGCTTATTGTCGATGACGGCGGCGACGCGACTCTCATGGTACACCTGGGATATGAGCTGGAAGAGCAACTCGAGCGGGAAGGCCGCCTGCCCGAGATAACCGCCTCCAGCGAGGACGAGCGCAGCCTGCTCAAGTTACTGCACGAGCTGGTTGAGGAAGATCCCCAAAGATTTCACCGTCAGGCGCCCGAGATAATGGGGGCCAGCGAGGAGACCACTACCGGCGTGCACCGGCTCTACCAGCGCATGCAGGACGGCAGCTTGCTGTTTCCGATCTACAACGTCAATGACAGCGTCACCAAGTCTAAATTCGATAATCTCTACGGTTGCCGGGAGTCGCTGGCCGACGGCATCAAACGGGCAACTGACATAATGGTAGCGGGCAAAAAGGTGTTGGTATGCGGCTACGGTGATGTAGGTAAGGGTTGCGTCCAGTCGTTGCGGGGCTTCGGCGCCACCGTGCGTGTGACGGAAATCGATCCCATCTGTGCAATGCAGGCCGCAATGGAAGGCTACCCGGTGATTACCGTGGAAGACGCCCTGCCCGATACCGACATCTACGTTACCGCTACAGGCAACTACCAGGTGATAACAGCCGAGCACATGTCCCGCATGAAAGACCAGGCCATTGTCTGCAACATCGGCCACTTCGACTCCGAGATCGACGTTGCCGGTCTGAAGAATATGGCTGGTGTAGTCGAGACAAACATCAAACCCCAGTTCGACAAGTTCTCCTTCACGGATGGCCACTCAATCTACTTGTTGGCCCAGGGCCGACTGGTCAACCTGGGCTGCGCCACGGGTCATCCCAGCTTCGTCATGTCCAACTCGTTCACCAACCAGTGCCTGGCACAGATGGCCCTGGCCAAGAAGAAACACGAACTCGGTGTCTACATGTTGCCCAAGGATCTCGACGAGGAAGTGGCCCGCTTGCACCTCGGGCACCTCGGCGTTCATCTGACGAGGCTCACGCGCGAGCAGGCGGACTACATCGGAGTCAAGCAAGAGGGCCCCTACAAGCCCGAGCACTACCGGTACTGAGGGAAAGTTTCCGGAGTGGGCCGCTGAGAAAATGCTGACTCGTTTCTGCCTTTATGGTTTTCTGAAAAACCAGCAGTACTTCGAGCCGTTTCTGGTGCTCGTGTTTCTGGAGAAAGGTCTCGCCTTTTTCCAGATAGGGCTGCTGGTGGCCTGCCGGGAGTTGACCATCAACCTGTTCGAAATTCTCTCCGGCGCGCTGGCCGACGTCTGGGGCAGGCGACGGGCGATGATTCTGTCGTTTTGCGCATACATCTCAAGCTTCGTGATCTTCGCGCTGGCGAAGAACCTGGCATTGCTTTTCCTGGCGATGTTCATGTTCGGCATCGGTGACGCTTTTCGCACCGGTACCCACAAGGCAATTATCTTTTCCTGGCTGCGCGCTCAAAACCGTCTCGACGAGCGCACCCGTGTCTATGGCCTGACGCGTTCATGGTCGAAGATCGGCTCGGCCGTCTCCGTCGTGCTGGCGGCGGTCTTCGTCATTGCCAGCGACAGCTATGTGATCGTTTTCTGGTTGGCGATCATTCCTTACCTTGCAAACATCATCAATTTCCTCGGTTATCCTGGTGAATTGGACCGCGAGCGCGGAGGCGATTACCCGGCGCCGCGAGTGCGCGCGCACCTTAGAGACGCGATAGCCAACACGCTCGGCCGCGCAGGGCTGCGGCGATTGGTTTTCGAGTCGATGGGCTTCGAGGGAGTCTTCAAGGCGGCCAAGGACTACCTGCAACCGGTGCTCGAGGCGGCGGCACTGGCGGCCGGCGCCTGGCTTGCCCTGGGATCTGGGCTTGCTCACAAGCAACGCGTGGCCCTGCTGGTGGGGCCGGTCTACTTCGCGCTCTACCTGGCCAGCGCCTTTGCCAGCCGCAAGGCGCACCGTTTTGCGGGTTGGGCCGGCTCCGAGGACAGGGCCGCGCGAACACTGTGGGGGTTTTTCTTTGTCTGCTTCGCAGGTCTTTTGCCCTGTGCGTTGCTGGGCTTCGAGACGGGCATGATCATATTCTTCACGCTCTTGTTCGTGTTGCAGAACTTGTGGCGGCCCATTTTGATAAGCCGCTTCTACGAGCGTTGCCCCGAGAGCCAGGCGGCGACCGTTCTGTCTATTGAGAGCCAGGCCAAGACGCTCTCAACCATGATTTTAGCGCCAGTCATGGGCGCCCTGGTAGACCTTGTGCGCGCTCACGGGGCGGGTGGCGCCTACTGGCCGGTCGGGGCGATCGGGGTTGCGGTTGCTCTGGTTTTCCTGCTTGTTCCCCGGGTCAGGGAACGGCGAATCGAGCGTGTCTGAAATCCGGCCACGCTGTCCGGTTTTCGGGCACTCACCGGCGCTCGTGTCTGTCTAACCAATTGATCGTTCAGAAGTTTATTTTTGGCACGCCCTTTGCTTTTTCGACGGGCACGAAACCCGTGAAAAGGAGGCAGGCATGTCGAACAAGTTGAAGAAAATAAAGGTCAAGAAAAAGAAGAATGAGTCCGCAAAAACAGAATCGGAACATGAGCGCGTTTTTGTGACTACCGTGGCCGGGACTTTTGTAGGTGAGCAGCGCTCGGAATCGGGCTGGATGACGCTTGAGAGCTTCAGCCTGAACGGCAGAATACCTCTCGAAGCCGCCGTGCAGAAGTCCTGCTGCGGGGAGACCGGGGAAGTGTTCGTCAAGCCGTTCGACGGCCGCTATCGAGGCCTGTCCGACGACGATCTGCGCAAGATGATTGGAAAGATCGAAAGCATTTTCGCAAAGGCGGGCGTGCAGATGAGAACGTTGTCCGAGGTGCCCCTGTGGATGCAGGCCGAGTACCTGAAAAACACGCTCGACTTCGAGATCGACCCGCCCTGCGGATGCAAGTCGAGTTTGCGCGAAATGATCAAGACTGCTTGAGCGTAAAACTCACCCTGCGGTCGTCGCTGCGAACCATCTAGAAACACGCCCGGAGGGGCTCACCCGAGCAACAGCGACGGGTCCGTCTGCGACGTCCCACGTCGCTGTAAGCTCGAGTACTGCTCCTCCCTGCGGTCGTCGCTGCGAACCATCTAGAAACACGCCCGGAGGGGCTC
>CAZENH010000076.1:0-4681 GCA_964513625.1 uncultured Myxococcales bacterium
GGTGGACAGGTTGAGCACTACCTGGTCAACCTCGACCTGGCCGAAATCCGGGTTGGCGGTCATCGTCAGCATGAAATCGCTGCCCAGGCCGACCTTGCCGTCGACTCCGGCATCGAAGGGAGCCTCGCCCGCGCTGGCGAAAGCCCCGTCCTCGATTGTGGTCTTCACGGCGGCGTACGGCGCGATCTCGAAGTAGAACGGCCGGGCATCCAGGTCGAGATTTGTAAGCGTGCCGAAGCGCGAAACCCAGCGACTCGAGGCGGGAGGAATATACTGCCACTGGTCCCACTCATTCAGCCTGGCTACACGCCGTTGGAACTCGATGCCGAACGAGACGTCGTGCCCTGCTGCAAAGCGCAGCAGGTGTAAAGGTATGCGCATCTCGACGTTCCAACCAACGCTTGTGATGCGCGTGCGCGCATCCCAGACACCGTCCCAGTCGGTGTTCTGTTCGCTCTCGTCGAACCAGACCCCGTCCATCTCGACGCCTGCCGCGTTGACAGAAAAGAAATATCCGTTGCGCTTGCCATTGCGGCTGTCGATGTGAACCTCGAACCAGTCAGACTCGATCCAGCGGTCGCGGCGCGTCACCCGGGCGATGATCTTGTCCGGGTCAGGATCGAGGCAGCGAGCACCCACGTAGAGCGCCTGGCCGTCATAAAGCAGGCGAACTTCGGTTTCGAAGCTGGCCGGCTTGCCCGGGTTGGGAAAGCTTTGAACAAATCCTGTGCATGGCGTCGCCGCTTGCCAGACAGGATCGTCGAGTTTGCCGTCTATTCGCGGGGGCTGCTTCGTTCGTGTCGCTGAGATAGCACGCGGCGGAGCGGGAGCAGAGTTTTCCTGCGCTTCTCCGGACGACGCAAGCACAATGAACAACAAAAGTGCCGTTGCCGTCTGAAAAATCACTCTATTCATCAGCACTCATCTTCTAATTTGCTTTGACGATTTTCAAGTCGCCGCTGAGGCTGGCCATCTCAATCTCTGTGCCGCCCGAGCCCACCTTGACCTTCGTCTGGGCGCCCTGGCTTTCCCGCTCGGTCGTGGTGAAATCCGTCGAGAAATCTCCGCTGCGGCTCTTCAGCGTCGCCGTGAAACCGGCCCCGGCCGGCAGGCGCAATCCGGCGTCGCCGCTGACAGTGGCGATCTTGACCGTTCCGACCGGCGAGAGCGAACCGCTGAGTGCAACGTCCCCGCTGACCGTCTTGACACGCACCTGCTCGGAACCAAGCCCGTCGAGCACTATCTCGCCGCTGACCGTATGCAACTCGGCAAGCTTGCCGCTCACCGAGCCGCCCTTTATCTCGCCGCTCACCGTTCCGGCGGTAAGATCGCCCGATACAGTCTTGACCTCTACATCGCCGCTGACCGTCTTGATGGTAATCCGCCCGCCGCAGGCTTTTACAACTACGTCGCCGCTGACAGAAGTCAGCTTCACTCGCTCGACCGGCCCCACAAGCGTCAGTTCGCCGCTCACGGTGGTAGCCTCGAGTTGGGCGGTCTTCGGCACCAACAGATGCAGATCCTTATCGGGTGCCACTTGATCTCCAGAGCGAGACTTGTATGAAATACGAATCTCGGACTGCTTGATCTCGATGCCCTGACTCATGTCCGCATCGCTGCGCACTTCCACTTCGGCGCGATCCCAGCTTTCGATCTTGACGCCGGCAGCGCGCATCAGCACCGTCAACTCGAGTTTGTCGCCTGCCGGAATTTTTTTTACAAACTCCCCCGCCCGGGTTGGCAGAGCCAGGCCCACTACTGCAAAACCGGCAATTATCACGAGAACAACTCGGCTCGTATTTTTCATAATATACTCCTCCTGTTACATTGACTCGGCGACCAGGTCGGTCAGCAGATCCACTTTTTGCTGGTAAGCGGCCAGCACCATCTCGTGCGCTTGTATATTTTCGGGCTCGGCCTTCAGGGCCTCGTGACAGCGTTTGATCGATTTGTCGATCTCGGCCAGGCTGTCTGCAATGACTTGCTGAGTTCGCGGGCCCCAAGCGGGCTTGTCTGTGCGAAGCGCCTGCTGCAAAGAGGCGATCGCCCCGCGGTATTCCAACTCGGCCTTCTGCACGCTGGCAAGCGCACTCAATTTGCCTGCGGGCCTGGATGAGCCTTGCTGCGGCGGGCCCATGAATACAATTACGAGAACCAGTGCCGCGGCGGCACCGACGGCCGCAGCGACCGGCACCATCCAGAAGCGCCGCCACCACGATAGCGCATCGAGATCCTTGGCAACCTCCCGCCGGATGGCCGGCCACAGATCTCGTTGCAACTGAGTTTTTCCGAGATCCGAAAGATCGCTCTTGATTGCCTCGATCTCGGCGATCGCGGCGCGGCAGGCCGCACACGAACCCAGGTGGCCCTCTATTTCCTCTAAGCTTGGCGAATCCAGATCCCGATCGATGTAGGCGCTCAGAACTTCGTCTGAAAAATGCCCTGACTCACTCATGACTTCTCCCGTGCGCTTGTCAACATCTGTCTCATGTTTGCCCTGGCCTTGTGCAGCTGGCTTTTGGAAGTGCCGGCCTCGATGCCCAACACCTGCCCAATCTCGGAATGTTTCATCCCCAGCACGTCGTGCAGCACCAGAACCTCGCGGTAACCAAGCGGCAGCTTTCCAAGAGCTTTTTCCAGTCTCTTCCCCATGATGGCTTTTGTCTGGCTGGGCTCTGTGGCCACTTCTATTTCGGGCAAGCTGGGCTTGCGCTTATTTATGATGTCGTGTGTCCGGTTGACGGCTATTCGGTAGAGCCAGGTGCCGAAAGAAGAGTCACGGCGAAACTTGCCAAGGTTCCGGAAGGCTCGCATGAAAGTGTCCTGGACGACGTCCTCGGCATCGGCCGGCGAGCCGCTCAATCTGAGCGCCAGGCCGTAGATTTTGCCGGAATGTCGCCTGTATAGCACTTGCATAGCTCCCTCGTCGCCTTTGACTGAACTTTCGATCAAGGCCCGTTCATCGAGTTTTACCCGTTGCGTGTCCGGCATCAGAACCCCGATCTTACCCCATAGACCGACAGCGCTCCAAAAAGGTTGCCTGAATGTATCTGAACTTTCCTGATTTTATCGATTGAGACAACAATATGATACACCAGTATTCCTTCTCTCATTCAGTAAATCCAGCATAATCAGGTACATGCCTACACGAATCGCCTTTCCGACGGCTTGGCCCGCATATTGCAAAATTCATGATCCATGGAAAAAAGGAGGAGAGTCATGAACAAGGCGATTATCGAACTTCTAGGGGCACGTCATGCAACCCGCTCGATATCTTCCGAGCCGCTGGATGAAGCCACGATAGACGGACTCATAGAAGCGCTGCGCCTGCCGCCGTCCTGTTTCAACAACCAACCCTGGCGCTTTCTGTTCCTGGAGGGCGAGGAGGCTAGATCCAAGGCCGCCAAGGTGCTATCGGACGGCAATCGTGCCTGGGCCTCACGCGCTCCATTGCTGGTGATCGGCTACAGCCGCAAGGAAGATGACTGCGTGCTGCCCGACGGACGAATCTACTACCAGTTCGATCTGGGGATGTCGGTCATGAGCCTGATCTTGGCGGCCACCGAGCAGAATCTCGTGGCTCGCCCGATGGCCGGCTTCGACCCCGTAAAAGTCCGCGAGCTTTTCGGCCTGGAGTTCGACCAGGAGCCCCTGGTGATGCTGGCCATAGGCAGACCGTCGACGGACGAGGACCACCTTCCCGAATATGCCAAGGGTTTGGCAAACAAGCCGCGCGAACGAAAACAGGCCGCAGAGGTTGTAACCCGGCTATGAGCTATGGTTTGATGCTCTGGCAGGCGGCAACTGCCTCGTTCAACAGATCGTCGTTCTTGAATCCCGAGCCGCGGCAGGAGCAGCCGCCGACGTTGGCGACGAAGGCCCGCTCCGGCTTGGCTTCCTTGTCGGTCTTGTCGATGCACTCGCCGGTTACCAGCCAGCCGCCCGGGATGTCCTTGGGCTCCGCCTTGGTCCAGATGTATCCCATGTCCTGGAATCCCTGCTTGGTCTTGAGCTTCTCGGCGTAAGCCTGAGCGCTTGAGGGCATGTCGTCGTCCCACTTGTCCACGTAGAACCGGCCCCCCAGGTCGTTGGTGCCGTCGCCGGCCGGGACGTACTTTTCGAATGTCCAGCTGGCCATGGCCTTGTTGAACTCGCCTTCCCAGCCCTTGGCGGCCTTCAGCTTGAGCTTGTCCATGACCAGCTTGGCAGCCGGTGTTGGCGTTGCAGCCGCTGCCGGTGTTGCCGACGACGATGCGACCGCCTTCTCCTCGGTCTGTTCACCTTTTTCCTTGTTGCAGCCGACAACAGACAGAATCGGCAGCAGAACGATCAAAATCAAAAAGCGTTTCATGTTTCCTCCCATTAATGGATGGTAAGTTCCCTCAATTGGCGTATTGGAATCGAGTTTCCATGTGGAAGCAGACCACGTTTGACTTTTCCGAGTCAAGCCCGGCGAAGATCATGCGCCCGATGCCGGCAAGACCGGTGTATACAAGCTCACAGGTTGTTTGCGGCCCTTGAGCTGTGCCGTGGTCACTACTTCCTCGAGCGGCAGGTCGTTCTCAATCAGCTTTGCCGTTTGTGCGGACAACAAGATGCCGGTCGAGTACTTGCGGGTCAGTGATTCGATCCTGGAGGCCACGTTGACCGTGTCTCCGATGACCGTATATTCGAATCTGCG
>CAZENH010000077.1:0-4499 GCA_964513625.1 uncultured Myxococcales bacterium
AGCGTTCAGGAAGTCAACCAGTTCGTCAAGCAATACCTGCAGATGAAGAAGATGATGAAGAAAGTAAATCGTTTTGGAATGAAGTCATTGATGCGCGGCCTCATGGGAGGCGGATTATAACGTCCAGCAGCAGAGGAAATCTGTCATGTCGGTAGCAATAAGATTGAGAAGGGCAGGCGGCAAGAAAAAACCGTTTTTTCACGTAGTGGCGACTGATTCGCGCAATGCGCGCGACGGCAAGTTCATCGAGAAGCTGGGGCATTACAACCCGGCGGCCAAGCCGACGGTCTTCGAGATCGACCAGGAGCGCTTCGACTACTGGTTGAGCGTCGGGGCCAAGGCAAGTCCGACGGTGTCCCAACTGGTCGCCAGGTCCACGACGGGTGCCGTCGACGGCGCGGTCAAGGACGACAAAGATGGAAAACACGGTCCGGCCGCGTGAGCTTCTGAGCTTCATTGTCGGCGCTTTAGTGGACAAGGCCGAGGCCGTCTCCATCGAGGAAGTTGTCGACGATCACAGCCGGGTGTTCAAGCTACGAGTCGATCAGTCCGACATCGGTCGGGTGATTGGCAAAGAGGGGCGCACCGCAAAGGCGATCCGGACGATCATCGGAGTTGCCACGGCAAGAGACGGACAGAAGGCGAAGCTGGATATCGTTGAATCCGACTGAAAACGAATTACTGCAAGTTGCCAGGATCACCCGCTCCCACGGGTTACGGGGTGAGCTGAAAATTGTCGAGGAACCGGGCGCTTCGGGTGCCTGGAGAACCGTCGATCAGGTTTTTATAGGCAACAGCTCCAAGGTTGTCCGCCGCTTCGAACTCGTACTGGTGCGCGGTGGAGGAAAGTCGCTGATCATGTCGCTTGATAGTGTGGATGTCATTGAACGAGCGCGCGAGCTGGCGGGCATGCGGATCTTCGTGCGGCGTGATGACCTGCCGCCGCCCGAGGATGGCAGCTACTATGTCGACGATCTGATCGGAATGCGGGTCGAAGACGAGACCGGAAGCAGCCTGGGAGTCATAACGGAGATCTTCGACAACGGTGCGCACGATATATACGTCGTCAGGGGCGAAGCCGGCGAGATCATGCTGCCGATCATCGACGGCGTGGTTCAGTCGCTGGATGTGCCTTCCGGGAAGATGGTGGTCAGGCCTCCGGCGGGGCTTGGTTTCACGGAAACAGATTGATATCGGAAGCCGAAAAGTCGTCTATCGGGTTGCGTTGGAGCGTGCTTACGCTGTTTCCCGAGATGTTCACTTCGTTGCTTTCGGCAAGCTTGTTCGGCAAGGCTCGCGAGAAGGGCCTGATCGAGGTCGATCTGATCGACTACCGGAACTATGCGGAGGGACGGCATAAAGTTGTGGACGACACGCCGTACGGCGGCGGGGCCGGGATGGTGATCAAGGTCGAGCCTGTGGCCAAAGCGTTGGCCGTTCTGCGTAAGACAAGCCCTGCCGCTCATGTTGTTCTGCTGACGCCCCAGGGCCGGCCGTTCGACCAGCACTCGGCCAGGCGTTTGAGCAGCTATTCGCACGTTGTTCTCGTGTGCGGGCGTTACGAGGGAGTCGATGAGCGTATCCGTTCGCTGGTGGCGGAGGAACTGAGCATCGGCGACTACGTGCTTTCAGGCGGCGAGGCGGCCGCTTGGGTTGTAATGGATGCCGTGACCAGGCTGATTCATGGCGTCGTGGGACAACCGGAGTCGGTCGTTTGTGAGTCTTACGGCGAGCCGGGAATCCTGGAACATCCTCAGTACACCCGTCCCAGGGAGTTCGACGGGATGAGCGTGCCCGAGGTGCTTTTCTCCGGAGATCACGGGGCCATAGCCGCCTGGCAAAGGCGCCAGGCCATCTTGAAGACCGCCCGTCTCAGGCCCGATCTTCTCGATCGTGTCGAGTTGACAGATGAGGAACTGGCCTTGGTTCACAAAATTTCCGGCGATGACCAGTGAAGGACTCACAGGAAAGATTTGGGATTGACAGGCCGGCCGTGAAATGCAATAAGAGCGCTGCCGGACGAGTTTGAACAAGGAGGCAGGTGATGCGCAAGTTGGACTTTGTTGAGAAAGATTATCTCAAGGAGTCTGTCGATTCGTTCAGGATCGGCGACACCGTCAAGGTACACTTCAGGATTCGCGAGGGAGCCAAGGAACGCGTTCAGATTTTCCAGGGTGTCGTTATCAGGCGCCGGGGCGGCGGTGTGGATGAGAGCTTCACCGTCAGGAAATATTCCTATGGTATCGGAGTTGAACGTATGTTCCCCCTGCATTCCCCGCGGGTCGAGAAGATAGAGGTGGTTCGCTCCGGGCGCGTCAGGCGAGCCAAACTGTACTATCTGCGCAAGCTCAGAGGAAAAGCGGCCCGCTTGAAGGAAATCTGAGCGGAGTCCGCCGTCGACAGCAGCGGCGCCTCAATGGTGTAAGAGCTTCGCGATCAAGACCACGACGGTATACGGGTACCATGCTTTTTTCAGAGTTGGTTCTCCAGGGAGTGCGTAATTTCCAGCAGATGCACCGCATTCCTGTTGGGCGTGGATTTTCTGTGTTCGTCGGCGGTCAGGGCAGCGGCAAATCCACGACTATCGACGTGATAACCCACCTGCTCAATCCCAATCCCACCGAACCCGCCACCGACAGGTTCAAAGGACCCGATCCCAACCTGTGTCGCGCGGCGCTGCTGATCGACGATGACGCGGGGCAGCGTTACCGGCTGGTTCAAGATCTCCTGCGAGGCACAATGGCGCTTGCGCGCTTCGACCCGGGCACCTCGCAATTCGTTCCGGTCAGCAACTCGCCCTCGGAAGTGCGGCAATACTTGACCAGCCAAATACACTTGCCGCATATCGATGTTTTCGAAGAGATCTTCATTACCCGCCGGTCATCTTTCCCTACGGCCCGGAGTCAATCGACGGCGGGGTTACCGTCTGTCGACCCGGCGGCCGCAGGAGGCGAGCCGCCCATGGCCGGGTTGGCGGGCAAGCGAGACGCGGTTCCCGCGGGGCGTCAGCTGCAGCCTCAGGCAGGGGGCGGGGCCGGCTCGAGTCATTTTCCAGGCTACCAGGGGGACGATTCGGGTGAGGAGGTATTGCCCGACGATCCGAACGAGTTGCGCTCACAACTGGATATTCTGAAGCACGACCTGGCGATGGCCAAGGAAGTCGACGACCTGCAGTTCAATCTCGACGGCTTGCAGAGCAAGCTGTTCGAAATGGAACAGAAGACCAAGGGCGTCAGCGAAGCTTCCACCAGAGTCGAAAACCTCGAGACCGAGATCGGGCGTTTCGACAAGCTGGGAGATCTGCCGGGTGACTTCGAGCGCCGCATTCGCGAATTCGAGAAGTCGAAGGAAAAACTCGAGCGTGACAAGGCACGCCTGGATGATGAGCAGGAGAAGTGGGAAAAAAGAGCCAATCAGGCTCTGCCTGGTCCGTTGATGCAGGATCGTAACTTCTTGTTGGGTCTGGTGCTGGGCCTGGTCGCAATAGCGGTTGGTGTGCTGGGTTTTTTTCTCGAAGAATACCTTCGTTACGTGGCTTTACTCGATATCGCGGGTTTCGGCCTGGCGCTGGTCGCGGCCGTCCGGCACATCGACAGGAGCCAGTCAGCCCAGAGGGGGCAAGCCCGCCTGGGGATGATTGACGAGCGGCGCGAGAAATTGCAGCGCCAGTTCGATCTGGAGTCGTCAATCGTCCGCAGCACGATGGCCAAACTCGAGGTGAGCGATCCGAATCAGATCATCGAGCAGTACTCCATGCGCAACAAGGTCGCCGTGGCGCTCGAAAACGCGCGAAAGGAGTTGGAGGCGCTGAAAAACGATCCGGCTTATGCCGAATCGGAATCGCAACAGGCGAAACTGAGAGCCGAGATTTCTGTAATTGATGAAAAGTTGGCCGGATCAAGCGGCCTTATGATGGGGCCGAAGGAGATGGAGCGCCGGATCGATCTCATCGAAAACAAACTCGAGCGCATTGAATCGGGAGCAGCGCCTGCAACACAGCAAGAGAACGGCTGGCTGGGTGCTGAAGATCCGATGCAGGTCACCGGCAACGATCCCTACGATTTAGGCGTAGGCCTGCCGCCTTCCGGCGGCAGGCCGCCGGGCGCCAGCCTGCATGCTTCTTCCGGCCATGGGTTGCCGCCATCGCCCGCACTGGCGGCGGCCGGTCCCGGTCCTTTCGATAGCCTGATGAAGAGTGCCGACGATCTGTTTTTGATCGATCGCGAGCGGATCGAGCTGATGCTCGCGCCCCGGGCCGGGCAGTATCTTTCGGCTTTCACGGCCCAGGCGTATCCCCAACTGTTGTTCGGTGCGGGCAGCCTGGTCGAAGTTGCGGACGGGACTGGTTCCCGGACCGCGGCGACGGCGCTAACGGGCGCCGAGCAGGATCTTGTCTACCTGGCCTTGAAGCTGGCCATCATCGAGAACGCTTGCAAGCGGCAGAAGGTTCCGCTGTTTCTGGACGATCCTTTCGGCGGTCTGCCGGCCGCTTTGCAGGA